>NZ_JBEPLV010000001.1:0-1748395 GCF_040545415.1 Paenibacillus favisporus
GTAAGACCCCTTGTAGACGACGAGGTAGATAGGTTGGAGGTGGAAGTGCAGCAATGCATGGAGCTGACCAATACTAATCGGTCGAGGGCTTATCCTATAAATATAAAATGCAGATTCGTTTCGTATCTAGTTTTCAAGTGATCAAACACTTGAACGTTTGGTGGCGATAGCGGAGGGGTTCCACGCGTACCCATCCCGAACACGACCGTTAAGCCCTCCAGCGCCGATGGTACTTGGACCGAAGGGTCCTGGGAGAGTAGGACGTTGCCAAGCGATACATATTCCCTGATAGCTCAGTTGGTAGAGCACTCGACTGTTAATCGAGTTGTCACAGGTTCGAGTCCTGTTCGGGGAGCCACTTGTGGAGAGGTGTCCGAGTTGGCCGAAGGAGCACGATTGGAAATCGTGTAGGCGCCAAAAGCGTCTCGAGGGTTCGAATCCCTCTCTCTCCGCCAGCTTGGATTTTTATAGCGCGGCCCGTTGGTCAAGGGGTTAAGACACCTCCCTTTCACGGAGGTAACATGGGTTCGAATCCCATACGGGTCACTTTCTTTATTAGCATCAGGGATGTGAATCCAAAAAAGGGTTCGTCGGAGCATTACTTCGTTTATATTATGGAGGCTTAGCTCAGCTGGGAGAGCATCTGCCTTACAAGCAGAGGGTCGGGGGTTCGATCCCCTCAGCCTCCACCATGTATGCTTTAAAGAAAATAAATACTTTTAATGACGCGGGGTGGAGCAGTCCGGTAGCTCGTCGGGCTCATAACCCGAAGGTCGTAGGTTCAAATCCTGCCCCCGCAATTATCTCCTTAAGATGGAGATTCCAAAGGCCGTGGAACCGTGGTGTAGAGGCCTAACATGCCTGCCTGTCACGCAGGAGATCGCGGGTTCGAATCCCGTCGGTTCCGCCATTTTAAATTGCTTCAAGGGATCAGAATCCGAATTAACGGGTTCGTCGAAGCATTCGCTTCATTAGCACTGCATCGCAGTCTCGAACGAAGAGAGAGTATCCCGTCGGTTCCGCCATTTTAAATTGCTTCAAGGGATCAGAATCCGAATTAACGGGTTCGTCGAAGCATTCGCTTCGTTAGCACTGCATCGCAGTCTCGAACGAAGAGAGAGTATCCCGTTAGAATCGCCATGATCTTTACTTCAGGGATGAGAATCCTCTTGAATTAAGAGCCATTAGCTCAGTTGGTAGAGCACCTGACTTTTAATCAGGGTGTCGAAGGTTCGAGTCCTTCATGGCTCACCAGTTTTATTTTTGGTTTTGCGGACGTGGCTCAGCGGTAGAGCATCGCCTTGCCAAGGCGAGGGTCGCGGGTTCGATTCCCGTCGTCCGCTCCATTTTTTTTGCCTTTACCGGCGCCCTTAGCTCAGCTGGATAGAGCGTTTGACTACGAATCAAAAGGTCAGGAGTTCGAATCTCTTAGGGCGCGTACTTATGTTTTACCGAGCCGGTGTGGCGGAATTGGCAGACGCGCGCGACTCAAAATCGTGAGGGAAACCGTGGGGGTTCGAGTCCCTTCACCGGCATTTTAACATTTTCAGATGAATAACGGGACGTAGCTCAGCTTGGTAGAGCACCTGGTTTGGGACCAGGGGGTCGCATGTTCAAATCGTGTCGTCCCGATCAGATCAACCACCGAATGAATTTCGGTGGTTTTTTGCTGTATAATTTGGTATTTCCCCGGTCACAATAAAGGAAAAAGATAGAGAATAGAAGGGGATTACCGTGAATGCAGCGCGAATTAAAAAGAAAATACAAAAGCAATGGAGACGTTGGAGACGCAGAGCGTTGACGCTGGGGATCTCTTCGTTAATGCTTGCTTTGGTCTGGCTCGGATCGTATCTTCCGGATCAGGTACAGAGCCTGCTCAGTACGAAACCGCCGGTTGCCATTGAAACGCTTCAGCATTATGAGCAGACGGAAGGTTCCGACGACACTGTAGATAATTCGGAATTCTGGAAGACGTTGAATCAAACGAAGGGTACAAACGAAGTAACCGTTCGCCAAGTTTATATATGCGGTGAGGAGGAACAGGTGCTCGGACAACTGAGCAGCGATGACATCTACTCCCTGATGAATGAGCATCCAACCTGGAAAGGCGAGTTTACTGGGAAGGGACAAATCCGGTTTGAGGAAACCATTTCGGATCTATCCCCGACCTGTAAGGAACAGGCTTACATCAGCCTCGACAAAGATGGGAATCTGACCTTGTTCGAGGGACCGCCGACACACGAAAAGGTCATTAAAACCTTTTTCCAACTGGATATCAACTCGATGGAATCCTCCCTGCCAGACGGAGCCGTGCAACAGCTTTATGACGGCATCCGGGTGCAGGACATTGACGAATACAACAGCGTGCTGTCCACATTCAGCGATTATGCCCGAAAAGGATAAAGACCAGGATGTTCTGATGTTCGATGTCCTTTGCTTTAAACGTAATATCGATAAAAGGAATAGAACGCAAATGAAAAAAGCTTTCCTGCCAGCGATGAGGCGAACGGGAAAGCTTTTTTTTGCATTCATCCTATGGGGACTTAAACGGGCATCGTCCATTTCAATGGATCTGGAAGCCGCCCGGTCTGGATACCCGTTAGGGTGTCATACAGCTTTTGCGAGTATGGGCCGATTTGGCCATCGTTAATAAGGACTTGCCGGTCATTCCAATATAATTCGCCGACAGGGGAAATGACAGCCGCAGTCCCCGTGCCGAACACTTCCTCCAATTCGCCCTTGGCATTGGCCTCAAAAATCTCCTCAATCGATATTTTCCGCTCTTCCACCGGGATGTTCCAGCTGTCGAGCAGCTCCAGAACCGAAGCCCGGGTCACACCTTCCAGAATGCTGCCGTTAATGGCCGGGGTGATCACTTTACCGCCGATTTTGAAAAAGATGTTCATGCTGCCAACCTCTTCAATGTACTTCTTTTCCAGTGCATCGAGCCACAGCACCTGGGAGTAGCCGCCTTTCTTGGCATTGCTTTGGGCTTTGATGCTTGCCGCGTAGTTGCCGGCTGCCTTCGCATGCCCGATTCCGCCCTGCACGGCACGGGTATAGGAGCTTTCCACATTAATTTTTACCGGGGCAAGCCCGCCAGAATAGTAAGCGCCTACAGGCGACAGAATGACGATCAGCTGGTAGGTGTGGGATTCTCTCACGCCGAGGCAAGCTTCCGTAGCAATGATAAAAGGCCGGATGTACAGCGATGTTCCTGGAGCCGTCGGAACCCAAGCACGATCGATGTTAATGAGGGTGCGAATCGCTTCAATGACAAAGTCGCCCGACACTTCAGGAATGCCCAAGCGTTCGTTGGAGCGGTTCAGCCGCGTCATGTTTTTGTCAGGGCGGAACAGAAGAAGCTCGCCGGAAGCAGTTTGGTATGCCTTCAGACCTTCGAATACAGCCTGCCCATAATGGAATACCATCGAAGCCGGATCCGTCTGCAGCGGGGCGTAAGGAACGATCCGCGGATCATGCCATCCCTTCTCCAGCGTATAATCCATCAGAAACATGTGATCTGTAAAATACTTGCCGAAGCCAAGCTCCTCGCTGTCCGGACGTGTTCGCGGCTCGGTGGTTAACTGAATGCTGATCTCTTGTATCATTGCAACGCTCACCTCATCTATAACAATTTATTATTCTCACTATAGGGAATAAAAAATGATTGGTCAATTCAATGTTATCAATTAAAATAATAGTTATTAACTATGGTTAGGGTGAAGGGGGAGGCTTATGGATTTCCGCCTGCTGGAATACTTTCTTGCCGTATGCGAAGAGCTTCATTTTACGAAAGCAGCCGTTCAATTGGGCATCAGCCAACCGACGCTCAGCCAGCAAATCCGCCTGCTCGAGGAGAGGGTGGGCATGCCCCTTTTTCAAAGGATCGGAAAACGGAACTATTTGACGGAAGCGGGGCAAACGCTGAAGGAGCATGCGCTGAACATTTTTCATGAGCTGGAGCAGGCGCAGTCCGAAATCAATGAACTGAAAGGGATGCAGCGGGGGAGGCTGACGATCGGCTGCTCAGGCAACCATCTGCTGACGAGGACGCTGATTTCTTTTCACCAGAAGCAGCCTGGCATTTCGATTTCGGTCGTGGAGCTGGCGACGGAGGAAACGAGGGCCGGTCTGCTGGCTAACAAGCTGGATCTTGGAGTCGTTTTTCTCCCGCTGGAGGACGAGCAGCTGGTCAGCAAAGAGCTCTATACCGAAGAGCTGTGCCTGGCTGTCGCGAAGCAGCATCACCTTGCAGCCACAGAAGTTGTGAAACTGGACCAACTGACAGAGGTGCCGCTAATCCTTTTTCCTGAAAAGTTTCTGGTACGTCAAATGGTGGATAGCTACAGCGCTCAAGCCGGGGTGCAGCTTCAACCGGCGTTTGAGCTGTCGACGATGGACTCCATGCTGCAGATGGTCCGGCTCGGGGTCGGCGCGACCATACTACCCAGGTCCTATCTTGTACAAGGCTCCGATCCTTCGATCCGCACTGTACCGATCGTTGAGCCCGTCCCCCAGAAGAAGGTCGGCATCGTTTACCGGAAGCAGACGTTTCTGAGCACAGCGATGCTTGCTTTTATCAACGAGCTCATCCGGACGTTCACTCCTTCCGGGACGGAGTCTGTGTAGGCCTGTCCCGGATGCAGGCATACCTCTTTTAGTAGAATCATAGACTTGGTATGAAGTTTTACATTATAATGAAGAGAACGAATACATATGTTCGCTTTATACCAAGGGAGAGAAATGACTTGCGAATTTTAGGAATTGACCCGGGGATTGCGATCGTCGGATTCGGATTTATCGATAAAAACGGAAGTAAGGTCACTCCGGTTCAGTATGGATGCATTCAGACGGAAGCCCATACACCTGATGAAGAACGGCTGCTGCACGTCTATGAGGCGATGCTCCAGCTTATTGATAAATATCAGCCGGAAGCGGTAGCTTTCGAGAAATTGTTTTTTAATAGAAACGTCACGACGGCCATGTCCGTCAGTCAGGCGCGCGGCGTTCTGATTTTGGCGGCAACGCAGCGCGGACTGCCGATCGCCGAGTACACCCCAATGCAGGTGAAGCAGGCCATCGTCGGATACGGCAAAGCGGAGAAGAAGCAGGTGCAGGAAATGGTTCGCATGTTCCTGAAGCTGCAGGCGGTGCCCAAGCCGGATGATGTGGCCGACGCGCTGGCCGTGGCGATTTGCCACGCCCATTCGTACACGTTAAATTCCAGAATAAATGAGGTATTGAGAAAATGATCGATTTTTTGAGAGGACCCGTGATCCATCTGGAGAATGAGTACATTGTGCTTGACGTGCAGGGAGTAGGCTACCGGGTATTTTGCCCGAACCCTTTCGTGTTTGCCAAGACGGATGGTCCGGTCACCGTATATACCCACCACCACGTCAGGGAAGACGCCATTCTGCTGTTCGGCTTTCCAACGCGCGAGGAGCAGCAGCTGTTCCGCAAGCTGATCGATGTGTCGGGGATCGGCCCTAAGGTAGCCTTGGGCATTCTCGGCGGGGGCACGCCGGATCATGTCGTGACGGCCATTTATCAGGAGAACATTACGTTCCTGACCAAGCTGCCGGGGATCGGCAAGAAGACCGCACAGCGCATGATTCTGGACCTGAAGGACAAGCTCGACGGTTTTGGCACGGCGGCTATGGCGACAGGTCTGTTTGCGGTTCCTGAACCGGTGGAAGGCGACGGATCGGCTTGGTCCGAAGCGCGCGAAGGCCTTAAGGCGCTCGGTTATACCGACGTCGAGCTGGACCGGGTATGGCACAAGATCAAGGATGACACGGCGTTTGGGGATTCGGTGGACATTTTAATGAAACGGGCGCTCAAGCAGCTCTATGCGGGATAGTTATGGTAAGCGGGCGTTACAAGAGGAGCGATAGCAATGGATGACCGTATCATATCGGCAAACCTGATGATGGAGGACCAGGCGGTAGAGCTTAGCCTGCGTCCTCGTTATCTTGCGGAATATATCGGACAGAACCAGGTGAAGGAAAACCTGAAAATTTATATTGAGGCAGCCAAAATGCGCAATGAAGCGCTGGATCACGTGCTGCTGTACGGGCCTCCGGGCCTCGGAAAAACGACATTGGCCAATATCATTGCCAACGAGCTGGGCGTGAACCTGCGGACGACGTCGGGGCCGGCCATTGAGCGGCCGGGAGACCTGGCGGCACTGCTGACGAATCTCCAGGAAGGGGACGTGCTGTTCATTGACGAAATCCACCGGCTGCACCGGACGGTTGAAGAAGTGCTCTACCCGGCGATGGAAGATTTTGCACTGGACATCATGATCGGTAAAGGGCCCAGTGCACGGTCTGTGCGGTTGGACTTGCCCCCGTTCACCTTGATCGGAGCGACGACACGGGCCGGGCTGCTGTCCGCACCGCTGCGGGACCGCTTTGGCGTCGTCAGCCGCCTCGAGTTTTATACGGTGGACGAGCTCAGCTACATCGTCTCCAGAGGTGCCGACATTCTCGGCATCGAAATAATCGGGGATGCGGCCGACGAGATCGCCCTGCGGTCCAGGGGGACGCCGCGGATCGCGAACCGGCTGCTGCGCCGGGTCCGGGATTTTGCCCAGGTCCGGGGGGACGGCATGATTACGCCGGCCATCGCGGAGGAGTCGCTGAAGATGCTGCAGGTCGATCCGAAAGGACTGGATCAGATCGATTATAAAATGCTTCACGCCATGATCACGAGCTTCCGTGGCGGTCCGGTCGGCCTCGATACGATCGCGGCCACCATCGGCGAAGAGAGCCAGACGATCGAAGACGTATACGAGCCTTACCTGCTGCAGATCGGATTTCTCCAGCGGACGCCGCGGGGAAGAATGGTAACGGCTGCGGGCTATCAGCATTTAGGCTTGCCGATGCCGACTGACCAGTAAGGAAGTAATTGTTACGAGGCTGCCGGACGTGAAATGGTTCGAACACATTTTCAGACAGAAGCGGGAGGAGAATGACGAGTGGGAAATTGGTGGAGAACGAAAGCGGGCCAGTGGGGAAGCAAGGGGATTTTAGCTGCCGTGCTGGCAACGGGAGTCCTGCAGCTGCCGGCCGTGACTGCAGAAGCCGCGGGAACGAGCATGGATCAAATCCGCGTAGGCTTGTTCCTCGACTTGGGAAGTACCTATAAATCAACGACGCCTGTCGTCACACTGTCATCGGGACAGTCATGGTCTGCAGGAATATCGGCTGCTTCGGGGGCTCCGGCTCTTGTGTCCTTTGGGGCTAACGAGACGGCTAAATTCAGCGTGGATGGATTCCGCGTGAAAGTACTCGCTACTTCCGATGCCAAAACGGCGGCGGATGCCTATAAAAAATTGAACGCGTCGGCCGACAAGCCGGTCATCTTTACCGCATCGACGGGTGCCGGAACGGTGTATCAGGTGTATACCGGTATGTATGCAAGCCTGCAGGCGGCTAACGATGCCGCGGCGCGGACAGCGAAAACCGCAGCGGGACAGCTGAACGGACAGACTCCGGTCGTGACCGGCGGCAATCACTTGTCGGCAGGGACCTATGCAACGGAGGCTGAAGCGGCAGCTGCGGCCCAGCAAATCCAGGCAGCCGGCGCCGATGCGTTTGTGGCGGTTCAGCCGGGCGGAGACGGCGGTGGCCGTTATGCGGTATGGGTCGGCGAAGCGGCAGACGCATCCGGCCTGGCGGCGGTACGCAGTGCGGTAAGCGCAAAGCTTCCAGCGGCCACGCTGTCGGAGGTGGATGCATCGCAGCCGGCGCTGATCATCCGCAGTGATGCCGGGAGCAGCCCGGGAAGCACCGCCGCGGTGAAACATATCGTGGTCAGCGGGACCAATGCCAAAGGCTGGATTACCAGCAGCGGTGACCAACTTAAAGTGGCGGAAAGATCGGGGCGTACATACCGGGGCGGCATGGAGATCAGCATGGTGAACGGCCAGCTGGCGCTCGTGAACGAGCTGCCTTTTGAGCAATACCTCTATGCGGTCGTCGGCGGCGAAGTGCCGTCGTCCTGGCCGGAGGAGTCGCTCAAAGCCCAAGCCGTGGCTGCCCGCAGCTATGCTGCTTTCCAGATCAGCAGCAGCAATAATAAGTTCAAGGTGGCGGATGTCGTGGATACGACGCTCAGCCAAGTTTACAACGGAGTTGCCTCCGAAACGCCAAGCGTCATCGGTGCCGTAGACGCCACACAGGGCGAACTGCTGCTGCAAAACGGCAATGTTGTCGAGGCCGTATTCTCTTCCAATGCCGGGGGCGCATCGGCCGACCCGACCGAGGTATGGAACAGCGGTGGAGCTGCGTTCGGTACCGTCGATAGCAAGGAAGACGTAGCCGCGCAAAACGGGGCTAAAACCTGGTACCACGTTCTTCTCAGCAACGGGATTACCGGTTATGTCAGAGAGGACAATGTCAAGGAACTGGGCACGGCGACGGCTGCCGGACTTGCAAAAGTCACGGTGACGGCCAAGAACACCAACGTGCGTCCGCTTCCGCTCATTCAATCGAACGTCGAGCCTGCCGCGCAGATGAACCCCGGCGATACCGCCGTCGTTTTGGAGCAGGTGAAGGAATCGGGAACCTACGACTGGGTTCGGGGACCTTATACTTCGGCCGAGCTGGTCGCAACGCTGAAGGGCAAGACCTCAACGGCTGCACCTTCCACGATCAGCACGCTGGAGGTCACCAAGCGGGGACCGTCCGGACGGGCGATCCAAATTAAGGCCAACGGGCAGATTTTAGATGTGAAATATCCGGACATGTTCCGTTCAGCTTTGAACGGTCTGCCAAGCACATTGTTTGATATTGTACCTACAGGAAGCTATACTGTATTAAGCGCAAACGGGACAACGACGAAGGTTTCCGGCACGTCCGACACGTCGGTCATTTCCGCTTCAGGGACTTCTTCCATCGCTGGAAAAGGCACGATCGTCATGAACGGGGATTCGAAGGCGCGCCGGATCGAAGCAGGTGAAGCGTTTCTGTTTGTGGGCCGCGGCAACGGCCATGGCCTCGGACTCTCCCAGTGGGGAGCCAAAGGAATGGCGGACGCCGGGTATGGGTACCAGGACATTTTGAAACACTATTATCAGAATGTAACTATTGTTAAGGAATGACGAACAGATGAATGTAGACTTATACGATTTTGAGTTGCCAGAAGAATTAATCGCACAGACTCCTTTGCCGGAGCGGACGGCATCCCGCCTGTTAACATTGAACAAGCAGGACGGATCGATCGCCCACCGCACCTTCAAAGATATCGCAGACGAGCTTCAGCCCGGCGACACGCTGGTTCTCAACGATACCCGGGTCATTCCGGCGAGACTGTTCGGCGTGAAAGAAGGGACGGGGGCCAAAGCCGAAGTGCTTCTCTTGAAAAATTTGCAAGGGGACACCTGGGAAGCGCTCGTAAAGCCTGGGAAAAAGCTGAAAAAGGGCAGCGTGATCCGGTTCGGCGACGAGCTTCAGGCGGTCATAGAGGATGAGGGGGAAATGGGTGAGCGGAAGCTGACCTTTACCTATCAAGGGATTTTTCAGGAGATTCTCGACCGGCTGGGTCAAATGCCTCTCCCGCCTTATATCAAGGAGAAGCTGGACGACAAGGAGCGTTACCAGACGGTCTATTCCAAGCATGAGGGTTCCGCTGCGGCTCCGACGGCCGGCCTTCATTTTACCGAAGAGCTGCTGGATCAAATCCGTGCCAAAGGCGTGACGGTCGCTTTCATTACGCTTCATGTCGGTCTTGGCACGTTCCGGCCGATGTCGGTTGAACGCGTAGAGGATCATGTCATGCATGCGGAGTATTACTCGGTGAACCAGGAGACAGCGGATATCCTGAACGAGGCCAGAGCCCGTGGAGGAAGAATCGTTGCCGTAGGAACCACCTCCTGCCGGACGCTCGAGACGATCGGAACGCGCTTTGAAGGCGGCCTGCTTGAAGCCTGCAGCGGCTGGACCGATATTTTTATCTATCCGGGGTATACGTTCAAAGTCGTAAACGCCCTGATCACTAATTTCCACCTGCCGAAGTCGACGCTGGTCATGCTGGTCAGCGCGCTGGCGGGACGCGAGCATATTTTGAACGCATATGCGGAGGCTGTGAAGGAAAGATACCGCTTCTTCAGCTTCGGCGATGCGATGTTTATCTATTAAGACCGGTTGATCGGCATATAAGAGGATGGTATTTAATCATGGCAGCAGCAATTACTTATGAACATATTAAAACGTGCAAGCAATCGGGAGCCCGGCTGGGACGTGTGCATACACCCCACGGCGTGATCGAGACGCCGATCTTTATGCCGGTTGGAACGCTTGCCACGGTCAAGACAATGAGCCCGGAAGAACTGAAGGAAATGAATGCGCAGATCATTTTGAGCAATACGTACCATCTGTTCCTGCGCCCGGGCCATGACATCATCCGCGAAGCCGGGGGACTGCACCGCTTCATGAACTGGGACCGTCCGATTCTGACGGACAGCGGCGGATTTCAGGTGTTCAGCTTGAGCGAGATGCGTAAAATTACCGAAGAAGGCGTGCATTTCCGGTCCCACTTGAACGGAGACAAGCTGTTTCTGTCGCCGGAAGTGGCCATGGAAATCCAGAACGCGCTTGGCTCGGACATTATGATGGCTTTTGACGAGTGTCCGCCGTATCCGGCCGAGTACGACTACGTTAAGAAATCCCTGGAACGCACGACCCGCTGGGCCGAGCGCTGCCTGAACAGTCATGCCAGACCTCATGATCAGGGGCTCTTTGCCATCGTTCAAGGCGGCATGTATGAAGACTTGCGCAAACAGAGCGCACGTGATTTGACTTCCATGGATTTCCCGGGGTATGCTATTGGTGGACTCAGCGTAGGAGAGTCCAAGCAGCTGATGTACGAAGTGCTGGATTACACCGTTCCGCTGCTTCCGGACAACAAGCCCCGCTATTTGATGGGCGTAGGGTCGCCGGATGCACTGATCGAGGGCTCCATCCGGGGCGTGGACATGTTTGACTGCGTCCTGCCGACACGGATCGCCCGGAACGGAACGACCATGACCAGCCAGGGACGGCTAGTCGTTCGCAATGCGCAATACGCCAGAGATTTTGGCCCGCTTGACCCAGCATGTGACTGCTATACTTGCCGGAACTATTCAAGAGCCTATCTGCGGCATTTGATCAAAGCGGATGAAACCTTCGGACTCCGTTTGACCACTTACCACAACCTGCATTTCCTCATCAATCTGATGAAGCAGGTGCGCCAGGCCATTATGGAGGACAGGCTGCTTGATTTTCGCGATGAGTTTTTTGAACAATATGGGCTTTATGACAATGATAAAGGGTTTTAAGCTTCAACAGCAGTATTGTATTTGAAAGGGGGGAAAAGCATATGTTCAACCAATCACAAACTATTGAATTAGCAGCTGGTGCTAACGGCTCCGGAGGAGGCGGCCTTGTCGGCTTGATTTTGCCGCTCGTCCTGATGTTCGCGATTTTCTACTTCCTGTTGATCCGTCCGCAGCAGAAGAAACAGAAGACCCGTACTTCCATGCTGAGCGCATTGAAGAAGGGGGATAAGGTCGTAACGATCGGCGGCTTGCACGGAACGATTATGGAAATTACGGACGATATCGTGGTCCTGCGGGTGAACGACGTGACGAAGCTGACCTTCGATCGCGGTTCCATCAGCCACGCGATTAGCTCGAGCTCCGGCGAATCCGAGAAATCGTCCTAAGACGATCCGGGTACTATACGGGGAGAGCGTTCATAAGCCACATTTCCAGTAAGACCAGGCACATCACATAACGATGGCAGCAGAGGGAGCTCTGCTGCTGTCGCCGATGTTCATACTTACGGATGACAAAAAGGCTGCACAGCTTGTCTACGGACAAGGGTGCAGCCTTTTTGTATTAGAGATCGGATACGATAGGCTTTACTTTTTGCTGCTTCGGGTGCGCAAGCCTCCGTCCCCAGTAGATCCCAGTGGAAGCGGCAAGCAGACCGAGCAGGGTACCGGCGACCGAATCCGTCAGCCAATGGATGCCGAGGTAGAAGATGCTGAAAATGATGATGACGGCGCTGACCAGCGTCATGAGGGCCAGTCGGCGATTCCCTGAACGGATCCCGAGCACCAGCATGGTGATGGAAATCGAAGTGTGGAGGCTTGGAAAGCAGTTGTTAATACCGGATAGCGGCCGGTACGCCTGCTCGAATTTCGGAAAAACCTCCAGCATGTAGAACGACGCGCCGGATGGCGGAAAGGACCAAACCTCGTTCACGGGAAAGAAGAGGTAAAACGGGATGGCCACCGCATAATTGATGAAGACAGCTATGCAGGCAGCCATGAGAAAGGCTTTGTTCCCGTCGGCCGCAAAGATTCCAAGCATAGCGATCAGTAAGGATTGGAACACCACTACGTAAAAAAATACCGATACGGGCGTAATGTAAGGGCTGTGAAAAAACTGCTGCAGATGCTGTACGAAATGCCCCTCGATCCCGAATACCCACGGGGTGAAGTCTTGCTTTATATGCATGGCTGCTTCGATTTGCAGTTCGTACCTGTTGAACAGGAGGATTGCAGCCATCAAAGCGAATAGACCCAAAAATTTGCGATTGATCCCAAACTCCCGGATCAGCAGCCATCCGGCCCTCAGAGGGTTGCGCAGGGTGCCCAGCCAGATCAGCCCGATCGCCATAACAAGCGTTGCTGCCGAAATATAATTCATAGAGTCATACAACACGTCGGGGACGTCCTCCTCTTGCTTTAAGTGCACTTAGTGTAGCACATGCGAGGAGTTTAATGGTTACGATTTGTTTTTTAAATTCACCCCGAACATGCCCCCGATGGCTCCCGAAGCAATAACGGCTGCGATCAACAGCAAATCTCCAAGCCGAAGGCTGCTGTCAAGGGCCAAAAATCCGATCATGATGATCATGAGACCGTACAAAATGCCGGTTAATCCGCCGTGGTACCAACCCCGTCTGCCTGAACGCTTCCCGGATACAAGACCTCCAAATGCTGCGGCGACAGCATGAACCACGTAAATGTAGCGGGACAGGCTTTGTTCTTTCATGCCGCTTGACCACAACAGGAAAGAAAGAATAAGCGCCCCGACCATCATCCAGAAAAAGGAATAATACAGTCCCGACAAAGTGGGATTGGAGATCCGAAAAGAGAACAGGCGACGGATCAAATGCATAAGAGAACCCCCTTCATAGTTCCACAATTTAATGTAAATTTATGTGACGGCTTGCCCCAGTAGTACAAGTAATTTTCCAATAATTTATCGCACCGGCTTCTGAATGTCCGTGTTCCCGAAAGGTCAAAATATCCTTAATTGGCATGATGAATGGCACAGAAAGGAGCGGGTGGCCGTGATATCCGATATACTGATTCCTATTTTCCGAACCGTCCTGATGTACTTTGTCATCTACCTGACCCTCCGGATCATGGGCAAGCGGGAGATCGGGAAGCTGTCCATTTTTGACCTGGTCATCTCGATCATGATCGCTGAAATCGGCGTTTTTGTGCTGGAGGATACGGCGCGTCCGATCACGGACGGACTCTTTCCGATGGCTACGCTTGTCTTGATTCAGATCACGATTGCTTTCATCAGCTTGAAGAGCCGGAAAATCCGCCTGTTATTCGAAGGAAAACCGGCCATCCTCGTATCGGGAGGCAAGCTCAATCGTGAAGAAATGAGGAAGCATCGGTATAATCTGGACGATTTGCTTCTTCAATTGCGCGGGCGAAGTATCGAAAACGTGGCGGATGTGGAATTTGCAATTCTGGAAAACTCCGGGCAGTTGACGGTTATTCCTAAATCCAAACGGAATGAAAAAAAAGAAAAGTACGACATGCCCGTTCCCCAGGAGAAGTCAAATCGAAACGGCAAGCTACAAGGCCATGCCGGCAATGCGTTAGCTATTTCACGTTCAGAGGAGACCGCCGGCAAGCCGAAACAGATCTATAGAACCCCATATGCCGATCCGTCCCGGGTCCCGGCGAGAAACCGCAGCAAAAAAATTCTGGTTCCCAGCGGAAAATTTACCTATGGCATATTGCCGATCCCGCTCATCATGGACGGAAAAGTACAGGACGACAATTTGGAGCGGCTGAACAAAAACCGCTTCTGGCTGAAAAATCAGATCCGACAGCAGGGAATCAAAGAGTTTAAAGACGTGTTTCTCTGCTCCATCGACCATAAAGGCCGGCTTTATATCGACCGCAAATAAGACGGAACTTTCCGTGCTGCGGATCAGGCGGCAGGTGTCTTGGGGTTTCTTGGATTTCTAGGTTTGAACCATTTTTCAAGGTAGGGCATGCGGGACAGATCTCGCAGGGACACCAGCTTTAAAGCAAACACGGCGGCCACAAAAGCGATCATGCCAATAGACATGGCTGCCAAAAAGCGGATCCAAACGATTCCTCCCAGTGGCAGATGGAGATAGCCGTATTGGGTAATGCCCGTCATGATGATCATGGCTCCCGCCAGCTTCAGCAGATCGAACATCCGGAAACGGTAGGCGAGCAGCCGGCTGACGCTGAACCCGTGCAGGAACGTGACCACGATGCTGTTGATGATAATCGCGATAACGGCCCCGTAAATGCCGTACTCCGGCTGGGAGGACAGGTACCAGATCAGGAACAGCTTGAGGACGGCTCCGATCAAGGTGTTGAACAGGGCGCGGCTTGGCCGGTCTAGCGCCTGTAGGGTGGCCTGAAGCGGTGCCTGAACGTACAGAAACAGCGCAAATGGCGCCATCGTGCGCAGCATGTTGGAGATGTCCACATTGTTGTACAGCAGCAGGCACAGCGGCTCTGCAAGGACATACATAATGACGGCAAAGGGGGCGCCGGTGACGAGCGCGAGCCGGATCGTCTGGTTTAACCGTTTGTGGATCGTAAGCTTGTCTTTGCGGGCGGCGGCTTCGGACAGCGAAGGTACGAGCGAGACCGCGAGGGACGAGGTCAGTACGCCCGGAAGCAGCAGCAGCGGGATGACCATGCCTTGCAGCGCGCCATACTGGGCGGTTGCTACAGCAGTGACGACACCGGCGAGCGCTAGGCTCTGGGCTGTAATAATCGATTCAAGCAGGTAAGAAAAGGAGCCGACTAAACGCCCGGCGGTGACCGGTACGGTGATGCCAAGCAGGCGTGGAAACAATCCGCGGCTGACCTGGCTGCCGGAACTGTCTTCAAGGCCGGCTTTTTTGTGCTGCTTTGCTTTCTCTCTCCGGGCTTGCCTGGACGACAGCCAGTTCTCGTCCCGGTGGTACTGCCACAGCAGGGCGAGCAGCCCGAAAAATTCCCCGGCCATCACGCCAAGCATGGCTCCGGCAGCCGCATAAGCTATTCCTTTTGGCAACAGCAGGTAGGCGAACCACAGCGTGCACACGATCCGAAAAACAGTCTCGATAATCGAAGAGGTCGCGGACGGAATCATGTTCTGCCTTCCCTGGAAATAGCCGCGGTAGACGGACGAGATGGCCACGATAACGAGCATGGGCGTCATGCTGACAAAGGTGTAGTACACGCGGGAATCCGTAATAATTGTTGTCGTGATCCAAGGGGCCAGCCACAGGCATAAAGCCATAAACAGCACGCTGAGACCCACCGTCAACCCAAGGCTGACCCGCAGGACATACTTTGAATTTTGCGGTTTGCCTTCGGTTTCCGCTTCCGACACCAGCTTGGCGATCGCCAGCGGGACACCCCCTGTGATCAGCGTCATAATCACCAGGAAAAAAGGATAACCCAGCTGATAAATCCCCACCCCTTCGGCGCCGATGATCCGGGGCAGGGCGATGCGCGGTATAAACCCGAGAATGCGGTTCACGATGCCGGCGGCAAGCAAAATCATCGTGCCTTGGATAAAGGTTTGCTTTTTGATGCCTGGATTTTTAGGATGTTTGTTCAATTGTCCACTCCCTCTTCCCGTGTCGAAGCTGTGCTGCCACTTTTGGTAATGTCAGACCTTGTTTAATGGATATGCTGAACCTGTCCCAACTCATTCATCCTTTCCGGTAACATTTGGACAAAAGAAGGAATCGAAGGCGATGGGGTCGAATACAGAACAAATCAGTGCTACAATGGACTGTAGGACATCCAGAACAGATCGTGCGTGGAAAGAGGCAATCGAGAGGAGGCCGTAGAGTGAGCTCTGAGGAAATGAACGACAGGCAGCTGGAGGAAGCGATTGAATCGCTCTGCCGCAGCAAGGCGGAGGAATTCAGACTCGTCGGCTACGAGCATGTAACCAGCAAGGACATTTGGAACTGCGTCAGCGTCAAATACGAGAAGGAAGGGATTCCTCCGCTCTACATGCTGGTCAACGATATACTCTCTTTGAAAGTGATGACGTTTATGAATTTTATGACCATATCCGCATATAAAGGATCCACTTTCGATTGAAAGGGATCTTTTTTTCTGCTTGTGTCAAATGGGATGAGGGATACTGTAAAATCGGAAAACGACAAATATTGATAAATTGACTGCCTTTTGGCGCATGGCTATAATAGGAATATTGAGAACGAAAGGGGAACTAGGAACGGCATGAAAAGAATTGTCACTTTCATCATCGTCGTGCTCGTATCGATTGCGGTCATGGCTGGGACAAGCCCTGCGCTGCTCGACAACGTACGACTCGGTCTCGATCTTAAAGGGGGCTTTGAGATTCTGTATGAGGCCCAGCCGCTGGAGCAGGGGCAGAAGATTACGAGAGAGTCCCTCATACGGACGGCGGAAAGCTTGGAGAAACGCGCCAACGCACTCGGAACGAGCGAGCCTGAAGTGACCACCGAGGGCACAAACCGGATCCGTCTGAAAATCGCAGGCGTGACGAACGAAGCCGATGTCCGTAAGAAAATGAAGGAGCCGGCGTCGCTGACCTTCCGCAGTGCGGATGGATGTAAGACTCCTGAAGCGGGGAAAGACGGCACGGTAGATCCGAAGGATCTCTATTGTAAAATTGAACTCGTCGGAAGCGATTTCGTGGAAAACGGTGCACAGGTGGGTTATAGCAACCTGAACGAGCCGCAAATCGATATCAAAGTAAAGGATAAAAAGAAATTTGCCGATGTGACCAAGCGTTTGCTTGGCAAAGAGCTTGCCATTTTCCTGGATGATACCCTTTTATCCGCTCCAACCGTACGACAGGAGCTGACGGACGGTAAAGCATCGATTTCAGGCAATTATACGATTGACGAAGCTAACCAGATCCGCGATACGATCAACCTCGGGGCGCTGCCTTTGAAGCTGACGGAGAAGTATTCTCAGAGCGTGGGCGCAACGCTGGGCATGCAGTCTTTGCATAAAACGATCGAAGCGGGCATCATCGCTTCCGTCCTGATTCTGATCTTCATGATCGGCATGTACCGCCTGCCGGGTATCATCGCCAGCTTTGGACTGATTGCCCACACCTGGCTGCTCATTCTCGTCTTCGTCTGGGCCGACTTTACGCTGACCTTGCCGGGGATCGCGGCGTTTATTCTCGGTATCGGGATGGCGGTTGACGCCAACATCATTACGAATGAACGGATCAGGGAAGAAATGCGGAACGGCAAGAGCGTCATGTCTGCGGTCAAAGCAGGGAACAAGTCGTCCTTCCGTACGATTCTCGATTCCAACATTACGACCATTATCGTCGGAGCGGTTATGTTTGCCTTCGGTACAGGCGCCGTCAAAGGCTTTGCGCTGGTACTGATCGTGGAAATCGTACTCAGTATTCTCACGAATGTGTACTTCACCCATTACCTGCTCAGCCTTTTGGTTAAAGCCGGCGTGCTGAAGAAGCCGAAGCAGTTCGGGGTAAAGGAGAGTGATATTCGTGCACTTTAAAAAAGATTACGATTTTATGAAGATGAGCAAGTACGCGTTCATCTTCTCCATCGTCCTGACGATTGCGGGAATCATCACCCTTTCCGCTTTTGGATTAAACTACGGCGTTGATTTCCAAGCAGGCTCCAATGTGGACGTCAAGCTGTCGAAGAACGTGACGAAGGCTGAAATTGAGCCGCTGCTGGACAAGATCCACCTCAGCGACGGTGCAACGGTTTCTCCTGGGGACAAGCGGGTCAACATCCGTTTTACCAAAGAGCTTAACGAAGACCAGAGTGAACAGCTCAAGGCGGCGATCCAGGAGCTGGATAAAACAGCATCGTTCGAAATCAACACGGTCGATACGGAAATGGCCAAGGAGCTCGGGCGGAATGCCATTTACTCGGTTCTGATTTCCTGTATCGGGATTATCATCTATGTAAGTATCCGGTTTGAATGGCGGTTCGCCCTGGCGGCCATCGTGGCGCTGCTGCATGACGCCTTCATGGTCGTGGCCGTCTTCTCGATCTTCCGATTGGAAGTCAGCCTGACGTTTATCGTGGCGGTATTGACCATCATCGGTTACTCCATTAATGATACGATCGTTATTTTCGACCGGATCCGCGAAAATCTGCGGTTCGGCAAGCAGAAGACCAAAGACGATTTGAAAGCTATTATGAACAAGAGCGTGAGCCAGATGCTCATGCGCTCCTTGTATACGGCGCTGACGGTGTTTATTGCGGCCTTCTTCCTGTTCCTGTTTGGCGGGGAATCGATCAAGATGTTCTCGTTGGCGATGGTTATCGGGCTGTTGTTCGGGGCGTATTCTTCGATCTTTATCGCCAGTCCGCTGTGGCTCGTATTCAAAAGCAAACAAAAGACCAGTGCCAAGCCAGCCAAACCTTCCAAGGCGTAACCTTGTGAAGCGAATGTTATGAAGGAAAGCCGCGTCTGATTGGGCGCGGCTTTTCCGCTGGAACTTATCTGACTTTATCTAAACTTATTGTCGTGAATGTCATATCTTTTTCAAACAAGATCAGAATCGGTATTCAGATTGCCGGGGGGAGGCTTTCATGAGTATAGAGCGTTCAAATCCATCGGGTACCGTCGCCTGGACGGGAATTGCCGGTGAACTGTTACTTGCCTTGTTCAAAGGCGTGGTCGGATATTTTACAGGGAGCAAGGCACTGCTGGGAGATGCGCTGTATTCCGCATCGGACGCAGCCGGCGCACTGGCCCGGCGCATTCCATGGCGGACGTCGTCAAAGCTTCGGAGTGCGCAGCAGGCTGATCTGCGGGCTGGAAGAACAGAGCCGATTCTGGCGATTTTGTTTTCGGTTCTTGTGCTGATGGGCGGATTGCAAATTGCCGTAGCGGCGGTCCGGGACCTGGCTTCAGGCCGTGTGCAGACACCTGGGCAGTTTACGCTGATTGCGATACTCGTCTCGCTTGCGGTCAAAGAAGCGCTCTTTCAGTTCCAGTACCGCCAATCCAAGAAGCAGGGTGACGGCATGCATACGATGTACGCCGACAACCACCGCTTCAGCTTGTATTCGTCCATCACGGTATTGATCGGCGTCATTCTGACGATGACCGGCAGCGCCTTTCATTGGTCCATGCTGCAGTATATGGATTCCATCTCGGCTCTGATCGTCGCGGCGCTGCTGCTGCGCAGAGGCTACCGGCTCATCGTCAGCTCCGTGTACGGACAGCTGGTGCAGGAGACAGAGCAGGAGGACGCGATTAATTTTATCGATACGGTGCAGCGGGTTCACGGCGTCATTACGGTGGATGACCTGAAAGCATCGGAGCAGGGACATTACATTACGATCGATTTGAAGATCAGCGTCAATCCGCGGATTACCGTCCAGGAAGGCGCCGAGATCGCCGACCGGGTCAAGAAGCTTCTGATGCACCGTTTTTTGCATGTCAGCATCGTAAATATCCAGGTCGTCCCTTATGATCCCGGTTATCCGTACAAGTCGAACCATCATCTGACGGATAATGAGCAGCCGACACTGCTCCAATAGCTTGCTCATGACGTATACGAACAGAAGACGGGGCGGGGAAAGAAAGGTGAAGACGATTGTTTGATTCAAAATATGAATGGCGGACTTCCGAAACGGATCCGGAGAAGGCGGGACGGCTGGCACAGGAGCTGTCGGTTTCTCCTCTTGTAGGCTCGCTCCTGGCGGCCAGAGGAATTAACAGTGCAGAGGAAGCCGCCATGTTTTTAAACGGAAGCCTGGACGCATTGCATGATCCGTTCCTGCTGCTCGGCATGAAGGAGGCTATTCCACGGATTCAAAAAGCGGTCGAGACCGGTGAACATATATTAATCTACGGGGACTACGACGCTGACGGCGTGTCCAGTACTTCGCTCATGATTCATTTCATGCGCTATCTTGGAGCGTCCTACGACATCTATATTCCGCACCGCTCCAATGAGGGGTACGGACTGCACAACCATGCGCTGGATTGGGCGCATCAGCAGGGGGTCAGCCTGATCATCACAGTTGATACCGGCATCAGCGCCGTCGAGCAGATCGCGTATGCCAACTCGCTCGGGATGGATGTGATCGTCACCGACCACCACGAGCCTCCGGAAGTGCTGCCCGACGCCTATGCGCTGATCAATCCGAAGCAGCCGAACTGCCCGTACCCGTTTAAAGGCCTGGCCGGCGTCGGGGTGGCTTACAAGCTGACCCAGGCGATGCTCGGCCAGCCGCCGGTGGAATGGACGGAAATTGTGGCCATCGGTACCATTGCGGACTTAATGCCGCTGAGCGGCGAGAACCGCATCCTGGTCAGCCGCGGCTTAGAGCAGATGCGCAGCTCTGCGTTTCCGGGGATCCGCGCCCTCATGGAAGTTGGGGGCATTACGATGCGGAATGTTACATCGATCAATGTCGCCTTCGGCATGGCCCCGCGCATTAATGCCAGCGGCAGGCTGGATCATGCAGGATCGGCCGTAGCCTTGCTGACGACGGAAGACGAGGATGAAGCATTAAGATTGTCCCATGGGCTGGATGAACTCAATAAGGAGCGGCAGCAGGTGGTCGACGATATCGTCCAGGAGGCGACCAGCCAGCTGCTGGCCAAGACCGATGGAAGTCGGGTGCCCGACGTGATCGTGCTGGCAGGAGAAGGCTGGAATGTGGGCGTCGTTGGCATTGTCGCTTCCAAAATTTTGGAACGGTATTACCGCCCGGTCATCATATTGGGTATAGATCCGGATACCGGCATGTGCAAAGGGTCAGCCCGCTCTATTCCGGGGCTCGACATCTATGAGGCGCTGACCTCCTGCAAATCGCTGATGGACCATTACGGCGGCCATCCGTCCGCTGCGGGCATGAGCCTGCACAGGGATCAGCTGGACGCCTTCGAGCAGGCGCTGAACGAGTATGCCGCTGGGGTTCTGACCGAATCCGATTTTATTCCCGTCGCGGCATCAGACGGAGAATGGCGGCTGTCGGACGTTCCCTTGTCGGTCATCGATGAGATGGAAATGCTGTCGCCCTTCGGCATGGCCAATCCTGTGCCCAAGTTTATTTTTAGAGGCTGCAGGCTGCTCGAGACCCGGAAGATGGGGCGTGACAGCAAGCACCTCAAGCTGGTCGTTCAGCAGGACGGCGTCCGCCTGGAAGTGGTCGCGTTCGGCAAAGGCGAGCTGGCCGAAGTGTTGACGGAAGGCGCGGAGCTCGATCTGCTCGGCGAAATGAGCGTCAATGAATGGAACGGTTCGCGCAGACCGCAGCTGATGCTGCAGGATCTGAAGCTTACGCAACCGCAGGTGTTCGACCTGCGCGGATCCAAGGATCCTTGGCAGGAGATCGACCGGGTCAGCCAGCTGATCGGATCGCACTTCAGACTGGGGCCGACGCAGGTGGCGGCGGTGCTGGAACGGGAGATTCTGGATCCGGCAAAAATCCGTTTGAATGAATCCACCCTTTGGGTATATGATAAGAATGCTGGAATTTTGGCGTATCATCCGAACGAGGAGCGGTCCGGCCAGGACGATGTGACGACGCTGTTCATGCTGAACGCGCCGGAGACGCCGGAGCAGCTGGATGCGGTTCTGTTTTCATTTCCGAAACTGTCCAACGTATTTCTGCTTCATCAGGTACATAAGAGAGAGAGACTCGCTGTGCCGGACAGGGATCAGTTCAAGAAGCTCTATATATTGTTGTCAAGAATCGCAGCCGAGCCCGTCCAAGAAGAGACCGCCTTATCGAGGCTCAGTCAGCAGGCATCGTGCAGCATCCGCATGGTGACGAAGATGATGGATGTGTTCGAGGAGCTTTCTTTTATAGACAGGCAGGAAGGCCTTATCCGTTTTATTCCTAAACCGCCCAAGCGTGATTTGGCTTCATCCCGCCATTTCCTTGCGCTAGGGAACTTGGCGGAAATGGAACAGCATCTGCTGTATGCCAGCACGCCGCAGGTCACAAGCTGGTTCATTTCCCGCATGCAG
Organism: Paenibacillus favisporus; assembly: GCF_040545415.1. Classification (NCBI taxonomy): domain Bacteria; kingdom Bacillati; phylum Bacillota; class Bacilli; order Caryophanales; family Paenibacillaceae; genus Paenibacillus; species Paenibacillus favisporus. The sequence continues at coordinate 22,271 of NZ_JBEPLV010000001.1, forward strand.
GGAGCTTCGTGACCGGGGACGATCGGTCGAAATGAATGCTTACGAGGTTCCGTATCATTTCGTGACCTCAAGCAACGCTTACGGAGTCCGTTTTACTTCGTAAAACCAAGTAACGCTTACGAAGTTAGTTTTACTTCGTAAAACTCTAGAAGGAGAGATTATGTTGAATTACAAAGAATATATCCGGGTGATTCCGGACTTCCCGGTGGCTGGAATCAGTTTTAAAGATATTACGACCCTGCTTCAAAACGGGGAAATGTACAAAAAGGCCATCGATGACATCAAGGCCATGGTGTCTCATCTGCAGATCGATGTCATTGCCGGTCCGGAAGCCCGGGGCTTCGTCGTCGGGGCGCCGCTTGCATACGCGCTGGGCGTCGGATTCGCGCCGATCCGCAAGAGCGGCAAGCTGCCTTACGAAACGATTGAAGTCGGTTATGATCTCGAATATGGCAAGGATAAGCTGGCCATGCACACCGACGCGATCAAGAAAGGCCAAAACGTTCTGATCGCTGACGATCTGCTTGCCACGGGCGGAACCATCTCCACATCCGTAAATCTGGTTAACCAACTGGGCGGCAACGTGGTTGGGGCGGCGTTCATGATTGAGCTTGAAGCTTTGAAGGGACGCGACAAGCTGCCTGGCGTGGAAGTATTCTCCCTCATGTCCTACGAAGATTAAAAACTGGGAGTTCGTTTCCCGGGAAATAAACGAAGAGCTGTCTGAAGTCGATATGACTTTCAGGCGGCTCTTTTTTTGCTGTTGTGATTGGATTGCCGGCGCCCTTGTGCACTCAGTATATAGTTGCGTCTACTTACAATAGGAGCGGGGGCAGTATGCGCACATAAAGTAGCAACGTTGATTTCGTCTCATCAGGCTTGGCGCAGGTTCGCAGTGGAGCGGCAGAGTTTGCCGCTGCAATAATATTGAGCTTTTTTTGAAAAGTGGCTGCATTATGAACGGAACTTGATTAGGGAAAATAACTCCACTTTTTTTAATAAATATGAAAAATATCTTTTTTATTTTTAGGCGGTTTGCTATAATCTGCCTAAAGCAGGAAACACATGCTTGGAATCATCTTTTATGATCAAAGGGGAGGCCATTGCTAATGAGGAAACAGGGAAGAGGTAGAAGTAGAGGTTTTGTTCTGACTTTGCTGTCTGTCATGCTGTTGTCGGTCGTACTCAGCGCTTGTGGAGGAGGGAATAAGGCGGATGCTCCGCCATCGCAATCCTCCGAACCGCAGCCGTCCACCGAGACGAAGAGCAGCGATCCGGTCAAGCTGGAGTTTTGGACCATCGCGCTGCAGCCTACATTCACGGACTACTTCAATAAGCTCATTGCCGATTACCAGAGCAGTCATCCGGGCGTCACGATCGATTGGAAAGACTATCCTTATGACGCGGTGACTAACAAGCTGCTGACCAGCATCGCCAGCGGCAACAGCCCGGACGTCGTGAACCTGAACACCGAATTTGCCAGCCAAATGGGCTCCAAAGGAGCCGTGCTCGATTTGAACGGATTCCTGACGGATGAAGAGAAGGGAGCTTATTTCGACGGCATCTTCAACTCCACCGTTATCGACGGCAAGGCTTATGCCCTACCTTGGTATACAGGCACCGAGGTACTCTTTATGAACACGAAAATCGTGAAGGAAGCCGGCCTGGATCCGGCGAATCCGCCGAAAACGATGGAGGAGCTGGCCGATTGGGCGCGCCAAGTGAAGGCGAAAACCGGTAAGCTCGGATATTCGCAGCAGTTCGCCTCGAAGCTGCTTCCGGTCAACGGTATTCCGATTCTGAATGATGACAAAACGGCCGCAGCCTTTAACACCCCTGAGATGACCAGCATGATCGAAACGATTCAGAAAAACATCGCCGACGGCGTCATCATGAAAGAAGACGTTCCGTTCACGAAGCAGATCCAGTATTACTCTGGGGAGCAGGTGGCCTTCGAACTGGCCGGTCCGACTTTTATCAACTTCCTGAAGACTTCGGCTCCGGACGTGTATAAGAACACGATTGCCGTACCGCTGCCGACCGGAAAAGCCGATGTCCGCTTGTCCAACTCCATGAACCTGGTCGTTCCGGCCAAGTCGAAGCATCAGAAGGAAGCGGTCGAGTTTGCGGTCTTCGTAACGAATGCCGAAAATCAGACGTCGTTCTCCAAAGCGGCCAACACGCTGCCGTCCACCAAGGAATCGATCAAGGATCCGTTCTTTACGGAAACCGACAAGTCGCTGGAGGCGGAAGCCAAGATCGCTTCGGCCAACAGCTTGGATAAGGCGGTCGACTACATGGTCGGCGTGCCGAACGCAGGGGATATCAACTCCGCCATCGCCCGCGGTCTGCAGAAAATTTTCCTGAACGGGGCTGATGTCAAAGCGACGGTGGATGCAATGGAACAGGAAGTCAACGGGGTGCTTAAGAAGTAAGGGACCTTTTGACGGAAGGCGTGCGGGGGGACTGGGTTCCCCCCGTACATTCTAGTTAGGTGGTGATCACAGAGTGTACAAATGGATGCGGTCGGAGTCATTCACGGCATGGGCTTTTATGGCCCCGGGACTTCTGGTTGTCGCTGTATTCGTATTTTGGCCTATTATTTACGGTATCCCGCTGTCCTTCACGGACTACTCGGTTATTTCCGAAACGCATTATGTCGGTGTCGATAACTTTGTGAACGCGTTTAAAGACCACAATTTCATCATTTCGCTGTGGAATTCGCTGCTGTACGTGATCGTCGTTCCGATCATCCAGATTTTGTCCATCCTGATGGCGATTCTGGTTAACGGGAAAATTCCAGGCGTGAAGTTCTTCCGAACCGCTTATTATATTCCGGTCGTGACCTCCATGGTCGCCGTGGCGCTGATCTGGAGCTGGCTTCTGAGCAACAACGGGGTCGTCAATTTTCTTTTGATTAAAGTAGGAATCATCAGCGACCAGGTATCCTGGCTCGCCACCAGCAATACAGCACTGTTCGTGCTTATGTTCATTACGATGTGGAAGGGCCTGGGCTATTACATGATGCTGTACCTGGCCGGACTCCAGGGCATTCCTTCGGATCTGTACGAGGCGGCGAGGGTGGATGGAGCGAGCAGGCTGCGCCTGATCCTGAACATCACGATTCCGCTGCTGAGACCCCACATTTTATTCTGTACCCTGATCTCTTTGATGGGGGCGATCCGCGTCTTTGACGAGGTCTATATTTTGACCAAAGGCGGACCGGGTACATCAACGCTGACATCGAGCGTCTATATTTTCCAAAAAGGTCTGGAACAGTTCAACTTCGGGTACGCCTCGGCGCTGGGGCTCATCGTCAGCGTCATTATCGCCATATTCAGCGTGCTCGTGTTCCGATTTAACCGGAAAGGCGGTGTCAATCCATACTGATGATAGCGAATCGTGGGATGAAGCAAGTGAAGACAGGGGTTCGGCTGACGATCGTCTATATTTTGCTGGTCGCGCTGGCTCTGTTTATGATGGGACCGTTTCTCTGGCTGCTCAGCGTGTCTTTGATGCCGGGGAAAAACGTGTTCGCCAACCCGCCGGCCATCCTGCCGACGTTCATTGACTTCGATAATTACGTGAAGGTTTGGCAGTTCATGAACTTTCCTAAGTATATCTATAATACGGTCGTGATTACGGTGCTCGGGGTTGTGACGAACGTCGTTCTCTCCAGCCTGACCGCGTATCCGCTGGCGACCTTTCGCTTCAAAGGAAGAGATCTTGTGTTTACCTTACTGGTGGCCACGATGATTATCCCGTCTTCGACAGCGATGATCGTGCATTATCTGACGATTCAGTCTCTGCATTTAACCGGGTCCTTTCTGGGGGTCGTACTGCCTTCGGCCGTGTCGGTGTTCAACATCTTTTTGATGCGCCAGACGTTTCTCGGGATTCCTTCGGACGTGCGGGATTCGGGAAAAATGGACGGTGCCTCCGAGTTCCGGATCTGGTGGCAGCTGATTCTGCCCTTGGTGAAGCCGGCGATTGCGGTCATTTCACTGCTGGAAATGATGGCGTTCTGGAACAACTTCCTGTGGCCGATCGTCGTGCTGGACGATCCGCAGAAGTATCCGCTCGCCGCGGCGCTGACCTACCTGAACGGCCAGTTTTCCTACAATTTCGGATGGATCGCAGCGGGAACGATGATCTCGGTGCTGCCGATTATTATCGTGTTCCTGTTTACCCAGCGTTACTACATGGAAGGCATGGCAGGCGCGATCAAAGGGTAAGAGGAGGCTAATTTATGCTAGGAAAGGAAGCTTGCAGACATGGAGAAGAGTCACAAACTGGTGTTCGTCCCTCTAGACGAACGTCCCTGCAACTATGAATTCCCGTATATGCTGGCGCAGGGAACCGAGTTTGAGATGGTCCGGCCGCCGATGGACATGATGGGTCTCAAAAAGCGCCCGGGCGATACCGAAAGGTTGTGGGCCTGGCTGGAGAAGGAGGCCGCTGACGCCGACGGGGCCATTATCGCCATAGACACGCTGCTGTACGGCGGCATCATCCCGTCCCGCCTGCATTACCTGAAGCAGTTGGAGCTTGCGAACCGGGTGGACCGGCTGCGGCGGCTGAAGGCACGGAATCCGAACTTGCGGCTCTTTGCCTTTCAGCTGATCATGCGCTGTCCGCAGTATTCGATCGCCGATGAGGAGCCGGATTACTACGGCGACTGGGGCCGGGAAATCTTCCGCAAAGGCTTTATCAGCCACCGGCAGGAGCTGGGGCTGGCCACGGCGGAAGAGAGCATGGAACTGGCCGAGATCGATACCCGGCTGCCCGCTGATGTGCTGCAGGATTACCTGGACCGCAGGGCGGTGAACATCGAGGCGATCGGCCGCGTGCTGGATGTGATTGCAGACGGCGGCATTGATTTTATGATTTTCCCTCAAGACGATTCGGCGCCATACGGTTATACGGCCAAGGATCAGCAGAAGGTCAGAGCGCAAATCTCTGAGCTCGATGTGGAGCTGCGGGCATACATGTATCCCGGCGCCGATGAGGTCGGATGCACCCTGCTGGCTCGCATGGTCAACGAAATCAAGGGAAGCACGCCGCTCATTTATCCGCGCCTTGCGGCGGTTCAGGGCAGCTTTGTCACACCGCTGTACGAGGACCGGTACTTCTATGAGACGCTGAAGTATCAAATTATGGCGGCGGGCGGCTTAATCGGTTCCGGCTGCAATGAGTCGGATTTGGTGCTGCTCGTGAATACGCCAGGAGAAACGATGGTCGAAGCCGTGTCCCAGGAGCACCCGTTCTTCGGTTACGACATCAACCGGAACATTATCGAGCTGGTGGAGTACGGAGATTATGTGATGCGGGTTCACGGCAAGCCGGCGGCTGTCGCGGACGTCGGCTATGCGAACGGCGGCGATTTGAAACTGGTGAAGCTGCTGCGGCAAAAAGGGATGCTGTTTAATCTGGCGGGTTATGCCGGATGGAATACGAGCTCCAATTCGCTGGGAACGGTCATTTCACAATCCATGCTGTACCTGCATTATGGCAGGACGCAGGAGCATCTTGACTTTCTGGCGCTGCGGTATGCCGAGGATGTCTGCTATTGCGCAGGTGTCCGGATGGAGCTGAACGCCGGTCTGGTTGAGCAGCTGGGGCTTAGCGTGTTCGAACTGGACGGCCAGCGAGGTGAAGTGTCCAGGCTGGTCAAGGAACGCCTTGGAGAAATGCTGGATCAGCGCATTAACAGCGATCAAGGGGTGGTGGAGATCACGGATTGCTTCATGCCCTGGAACCGTACTTTCGAAGTGGGACTACAAGCGCGTTTTCATGTGAAACCGCCGATATATAGATAATAGTGGCTTTGATAAGTCACATAAAAAGATGAGAGAGGGTGGACATACTGGAGCCAATACTGCAATCTCTGCGATACTGCCTGATCGCATCCTGCCAGGCGCTGCCGGATGAGCCGCTGCACGGTGCGCACATTATGGCCCGCATGGCCAAGGCCGCCGAAGAAGGCGGAGCGTCGGCGATCCGGGCCAACGGGGCGGACGACGTCCGGGCGATCAAGGCCGCGGTTTCGATCCCGGTCATCGGGATCATCAAGCGGGAGTATGCGGGATCGGACGTTTATATTACGCCTACGCTCAAGGAGGTGGAGGAGCTGCTTGAGGCTGGTGCGGACATGATCGCTTTTGACGCCACGAGACGTAGTCGGCCCGGCGGAGCCCGGCTGGAGGATCTGATCCGGCGGATGAAGCAGGCGGGAGTAGCCAGCATGGCGGATGTTTCGACACTGGATGAGGCCGTTCATGCCGCTTCCCTCGGCGTCAGCTGCGTATCGACGACGCTGTCGGGATATACGGATTATTCGCCGCAGCTCGAAGGTCCCGACCTGGAGCTGGTTGAAGAAGCGGCGGCCCGGCTGAGCATTCCGCTCATTGCCGAAGGCCGGATTCACGAGCCTTACCAGGTCGAGGAGGCGCTCAAGCTCGGCGCGCACGCCGTCGTGGTGGGCGGGGCCATTTCCAGACCGCAGCAGATCACGCGGCGCTTCTCGAACGCGGCCCGGAAGGCAGCCCAGTCGCTGAGAGCATGAGAAGGACGGGCGTCCACTGAATATGACTGGTTAATAAGGAAAGGAGCGTGGATAACGTTGATTCAAGAGCTGGTGGCTGATGTCATTATCATCGGCGGAGGACTCGGCGGAACGTCAGCCGCCCTGGCGGCGGCCAAAGCCGGGATGAAGGTGGTTGTGACCGAGGAGACCGATTGGCTCGGAGGGCAGCTGACCTCGCAGGCGGTTCCTCCCGATGAGCACCGCTGGATCGAAAGCTTCGGCTGCACGGCATCCTACCGGGAGTTCAGAAACCGGGTCAGGGATTATTACAAACGCAACTACCCACTCAACGAGCAGGCGTTAAATGATCCGGAGCTCAATCCGGGGAACGCCTGGGTCAGCAGGGTGGCGCATGAGCCGAAGGTTGCCCTGCAGGTGCTGGAGGATATGCTGGCCCCATACGTGAACACCCGCCGGATCCAGGTGCTGCTTAATTCGCGCCCTGTTCACTGCGAGACGGCGGGCGATCAGGTGGCGTCGGTAACGGTGGAGAAGACAGCTTGTCAAACCAGGTATAAGCTGAGAGGCGCGTATTTTCTGGACGCTACTGAAACCGGAGAGCTTCTTCCCCTGGCCGGTGCGGAATATGTGAGCGGAGCTGAGGCGCGAAGCGAAACGAACGAGCCGCACGCGCTGGAGGTAGCCGATCCGCTCGATATGCAGTCCATCACCCATGTGGCTGCTGTGGAATACATCCCAGACGGAAACTTTACGATCCCAAAGCCGGACAGCTATGACTTTTGGCATGAATACAAGCCCTCATTTTCTACTTATCCGATCTTAAGCTGGTATGCGAACGAAGCCGAGGATACGTCCAAATTGCGGCGGTTTACGATGTTTCCGAACGACCAGGGGATTATGTCGCTGTGGGATTACCGGCGGATCGTGGACCCCTCCCTGTGGCGCGTGCCGTTGAGCGACGGCGAGGTGACGCTGCTTAACTGGCCTATGAATGATTATTATCTGGGGCCTGTGATCGGCGTATCGGAACAGGAGCGCAAGCGTCATCTGGAGGCGGCCCGCGGGCTTACGCTGTCGCTTGTGTACTGGATGCAGACCGAAGCTCCCCGGCTTGACGGGGGATACGGGTATCCAGGCATCCGGCTGCGCGGCGACGTACTCGGCACGGAAGACGGCTTGGCGAAGTCCCCTTATATCCGGGAGTCGCGGCGGATCCGCGCGCAATACACGATCACCGAGCATGATGTCAGCCAAGAGCTTCGCGGCGCGAAGGGAATCAAGCGGTATGAGGACAGCGTCGGCGTCGGAAGCTATTATTTGGACCTGCATCCGACGACGGTGAACCAGCGGGCTTTCTTTATTCCGAACTATCCTTATGAAATTCCGCTCGGATCGCTGATTCCGGTGCGGATGACCAACCTGCTTCCGGCATGCAAAAATATCGGCATGACGCAGATCGCCAATGGCTGCTACCGGCTGCATCCGACGGAATGGAACATCGGCGAATCCGCGGGACTGTTGGCCGCTTACTCGGTGATGCACGACATTCCTCCGCGTGAAGTAAGGGCCTCGGCTGTGCATTTATGCGATTACCAGGCGATGCTGGAGCGATATGGGGTTCAGCTTCACTGGCCGGAAGGGACATTGGAAACGTAGATGCCCTGTTTTACGCCATAAATATACGAAAAAGCCGGACGGCATCTTTCGGATGCTTGTCCGGCTTTCTTGCGTATACTTTTCATATTAGAGTTGGCGGTTATACTGTTGTTCTGATTCACTGAGAGACAGCCGATTCAATGTGACACCATCCGATTTACTGTCTTCCGATCTCTTGTCACTCAATCCGGAATTTTCTCTACCAGTTCCTGCTCCTTGCCGCCCGGTTCATTGGACAGCCCGGTGACCTCAATCAGCTTGAAGAACAGGCTGAGCACGATGCCCACGACCGTGGCGAGCGCCATGCCTTTAAATTGAACGGGGCCAAGGTTGAGCTGCACGCCGCTGATGCCGACGACCAGAACCAGCGTCGCCAGGATCATGTTGGTCGGCTTGGAGAAGTCAACCTTCTGCTCGACGAAGATCCGGAGACCGGAAGCGGCGATGACCCCGAACAGCAGCAGGGATACACCGCCCATGACCGGCGTCGGAATGTTCGCGATGACCGAGGAGACCGTGCCCGAGAAGGACAGCAGGATCGCGATGACGGCCGCGCCGCCGATGACGAAGACCGAATACACTTTGGTCAGCGCCATGACGCCGATATTTTCCCCGTACGTCGTGTTCGGCGTAGAGCCGACAAAGCCGGAAAGGATAGTCGAAATGCCGTTGCCCAGCAGCGAGCGGTTCAGTCCCGGATCCTTCGACAAGTCTTTGCCCACGATGTTGCTCGTTACTAGAAGGTGGCCGATGTGCTCGACGATGACGACCAGGGATACCGGGATGATGGTCATGATGGCGGCCCAGTCCCAGCTTGGCGTGGTGACCGTCGGCATCGTAAGGAAGTGGGCGCTGGCGATCGCGTCCTTATTAACCATGCCTGGCATAAAGAAGGACAGGACGTATCCGACGACGATACCGATCAGAATGTGGATGATCTTCGGAAATCCGCGGAACAGGACCGCGCCGATGACGGTTACGCCGAGTGTCGTCATGGATAAAATAATGCTGTTCATGTCGTAGGTCATCGCGCCGGAAGCCGCGTCTGCTTTCGGAAGCAGTCCGGCCATGCCAGCTGCGGTCGGCACCAGCTCCAGTCCGATCGTGGCGACGATTGCGCCCATGGCGGCCGGCGGGAACACGACGTCGATCCAGCTCGTACCCGCGAACTGGACGATCAGGCCCACGATGACGAAGATGATACCCGTTATGATGAAGGCGCCCAGGGCCAGCGGGTAATTTTCCTTCGGATTGTCGCCGAGCACGATCAGCACCGGAGAAATGAAAGCAAAGCTGGAGCCCAGATACGCCGGAATCTTGGCCCGGCAGATCAGGATGTACAGCAGGGTGCCGATCCCGTTCATCAGCAGGATCATGCCCGGATCGACGCCGAACAGGTTCGGCACGAGCACCGTGCTTCCGAACATGGCGAAGAGGTGCTGCAGGCTGAGCAGAAAGCCCGGTCCCAGTGGAAGCCTTTCATTGACTTGAATTTCGCGTTGCAATTCGTTCACTCCCATACTTGATTTCGTCCATATCAATAAATTCATTCAATCTAATTTATCTGGAATTATGACATTTTTCAATCTTTTTTTTCACTCCCGGGGCGCAATTTGGCCAAAAAACTTGTTTGTTGTTCCCAGGCTTCCTGTTCCTGGCAGGAAATGTTGACGTAACGCCGTTCAAGCGTCATAATTATATAAAATCATTACATGACAGAACCTGCAAAGATGGATTATGACGCGGGTTCTATTTTATATAGAAGGGAAACGGAAACGACTAGAATGGGCATAGAGCGATTACTTGAAAAGGCTGGAGCCTATATAAAAGAGCCGGATTTGGACCGCATCAGGGAAGCCTATGAATTTGCGGAACAGGCCCATCACGGTCAGGTGCGCAAATCAGGCGAGCCTTATATCCTGCATCCGCTTGCGGTTGCAGATATTGTCGTGAACTTGATGATGGATACGACCTCCATCGTCGCCGCGCTTCTTCATGACGTGGTCGAGGACACGACCGTATCGCTCGAGGATATCCGTACCCGATTTGGCGCTACCTGTGCCATGCTTGTCGATGGACTGACCAAGCTGGAGCGAATCCAGTTCCGTTCCAAGGAAGAACAGCAGAACGAGAATTACCGTAAAATGTTTATCGCGATGGCGCAGGATATTCGTGTCATCGTCATTAAGCTGGCTGACCGCCTGCACAACATGCGTACATTGAAATACCAGTCCGAGGATAGTCAGCGGCGGATCGCTTATGAGACGCTCGAAATCTTTTGTCCGATTGCCGACCGTCTCGGTATTTCAGCGATCAAGAGCGAAATGGAGGATTTGTCGCTCCGTTACCTCAATCCGCAGCAGTATTACCGCATCGCCAACCTGATCCACAAGAAGAAGGCTGAGCGTGAGCAGTTCGTCGAAAACGTCATCGTCCGGATCCGCGAAAAGCTGGAGGAGATGGGCATTGAGGGCGATTTGTCGGGACGGCCGAAGCATATCTACAGCGTCTTTAATAAAATGACGACCAAAAACAAGCAGTTCAACGAAATCTACGATTTGCTCGCGATCCGTATTATTGTGGATAACATTAAGGACTGTTATGCCACCCTGGGAATTATCCATACGCTGTGGAAGCCGATGCCGGGCCGGTTCAAGGACTATATCGCCATGCCGAAGGCCAACATGTACCAGTCGCTGCATACGACTGTAGTCGGGCCTAACGGCGAGCCGACCGAGGTTCAGATCCGGACCTGGGAAATGCACCGGACCGCCGAGTACGGAATCGCGGCACACTGGGCATATAAAGAAGGTACAACGGCCGTCGGCGGCAACTTTGAGAATAAAATGACCTTTTTCCGCGAGATTCTGGAGCTGCAGCATGAAGCCAAGGACGCTTCGGAATTTGTGGAATCGCTCAAAATGGACTTTTTCTCGGATCTTGTTTTTGTGTTTACGCCAAAAGGCGAGGTCATTGAACTGCCTTCCGGCTCGGTGCCGCTGGATTTTGCTTACCGGATTCATACGGAGGTCGGAAACCGGACCATCGGGGCCAAGGTGAACGGGCGGATCGTACCGCTGGATCACCGTCTCAAAACCGGGGATATTGTCGAGATTTTGACGTCCAAGCATTCTTACGGACCGAGCGGCGACTGGCTGAAGATCGCCCAATCCTCGCATGCGCGGAGCAAGATCAAGCAGTGGTTCAAGAAGGAAAAACGGGAAGAGAACGTGGAGAAGGGCCGCGAAATGGTCGAGCGCGAGCTGAAGGGCCGCGGCCTGGACATCTCTGAATGGATGACGGACGAGAAGCTGCTGGAAGTGGCGAAGAAGTTTTCGTTCAACGATATCGAAGACATGCTGTCGGGCGTCGGCTTTGGCGGCATTACCGCAGCGCAGATTTGTACCCGCCTGACGGAGCGGCTCCGCAAGGAGCAGGAGGAAGCCAGCTTGCTGGAGCTCACGACCGAGAAGAAGGAAATCAAGCCGGCCGAGAAGAGATCGCGCCCGACCAACGGCGTTCGGGTCAAAGGAATCGACAACCTGCTCGTGCGGTTCGCCCGCTGCTGTAATCCGGTGCCCGGGGACGATATCGTCGGTTACGTCACCCGCGGCCGCGGCGTATCGGTGCATCGCGCGGACTGTCCGAACATTCCGGCGTCGGGCGACGGTGAAGAAGCCGCACGCGTGATCGAAGTCGAGTGGGAAACCGAGATCGAGGCGAATTACAGCGTCGATATCGAAATTACGGGACATGACCGGAATGGGCTCCTGAACGAGGTGCTTCAGGCGGTATCGGAGAGCAAAACGAACATTTCCGCGGTGACCGGGCGCTCGGACAAAAACAAAATGGCCCTCATCCACATGACGATTCTGATCCGCAACACCGATCATTTGCAGTCGGTCGTGGAACGGATCAAGCGCGTCAAGGATGTGTACACTGTACACCGGATCATTCAGTAAGGATTATTCAGTAAGGGCCTGGGAATGCACGTCGCACACCTGAGTATTCATTGATAGCTCAAGGTGCCCGGGGGAGCGGAACAAGCGAAGGAGCGTAGAGAGACAGCATGAAAGTGGTTGTACAGCGCTGTAAGGAAGCGCAGGTTACGGTAGATGGGGAGGTCACGGGGGCGATCGGCCAGGGGCTGATGGTGCTCGTCGGCGTGACCCATGAGGACACGGACAAAGACGCGAAATATTTGGCTGATAAGGTTGCCGGACTGCGCATTTTTGAAGATGATGAGGGGAAAATGAACTACAGCGTCATGGAAGTTGGCGGGGGCATACTGTCCGTGTCGCAGTTCACCCTGTACGGCGACTGCCGCAAAGGCAAACGCCCGAACTTCATGGCCGCGGCCAAGCCGGATATCGCGGAAGGTTTGTACGAACAATTCAACCGCGAGCTCAGAGACAAAGGGCTTGAGGTCGCCACCGGCCGGTTCGGGGCGATGATGGACGTCACCTTTACCAACTGGGGGCCGGTCACGCTGATTATCGACAGCAAAGGGGCATAGAAACGGTAAATATCGGGCAAAATAGGGATGAGCATCCGCCATTTATATACACATAAGGAGTTCATCCAATATGCGCCAATCCGTTCAGACCCAAACGCTGCAGTCGCTGCCGCTTGCGCCGGTCGCCTCGCTGCATGAGGCCGCCAAGACGATGCAGGCCGTACGGGAAATCCCTTTTCCCTTATGGACCTTGTACACGAAGGGAATCGGCCGGCAGCAGACCATCCGGTAGTCGGCCCATGATTGTTTCAAGTAAATAGAACCGAGCAGAACCCTCTTTTGTTGCGAAAGAGGGTTCTTTTCTATAGAAAAGAGCCCTTTTGCTGTTATTTGAGGTGATCCGCTCCAAGTTTATTACGAATATCCACCCCCCATTTTGACTTGCCTGGCTCGCAATCCGAAAATTCCGCCTCTTCTCCTTTCTTTCCTTGCGAATGGATCCGCGAGCATGTTATAAACGTGCGCGTTTCGGGTAATAACAAGGCGTGGACCACTTATCCATGAAAGGAGAACGATATTCCATGAGCAAGGTTGCATTTTTGCTAGCGAACGCATTTGAAGATTCGGAAATGAAAGTCCCATATGATGAAGTCAACAAAGCGGGCCATGACACGGATATTATCGGCCTCCAGCAGGGTGAGAAGCTGACCGGTAAAAACGGCGAAGCCTCGTATACGGCGGACAAAGCTATCGCGGACGCGAAGGCGGCCGATTACGACGCCGTCGTTATTCCCGGAGGCTCTTCTCCGGAGAACCTGCGGCTGAACAAGGATGTGCTGAACTTCGTGAAGGAGATCAACAGCGCCGGCAAGCCGATCGCCGCGATTTGCCACGGCCCGCAAATTTTAATCAGTGCCGGTCTGCTGAAAGGCAGAACGATCACCTCGTACCCGCCGCTGCAGGATGACATGGTGAACGCCGGCGCGGAATTCAAGCATGAGGAGGTCGTTCTGGACGGCAACTTCATCACTTCACGGACTCCCAAAGACGAACCGGCCTTTGTCCGGGAACTGCTGAACGTGCTGTAAGGCTCCGGGAGTGCCTTGGAAGCTTTCGTTTTGTGATTCATGATTTTAAATAGAGATGGAGGTAATGTATCATGACGAAGCAAATTCAAGCGTACTTCAAAACCGAGGATGACGCGGAAAGCGCAAAAACGAAGCTGATTGGCTTCCAAACGGAGCACCTTGAGGTAAGCCGGCTTGGAGAGGGCATCGGCAGTGACCGCCGCATCCTGCTACCAATCGCCCCCGTCAATTTTAGCGGCAGCTCCAATGCTGCAGGAACGTCAGGTGCGGTAGGCGTGCCTACCGCTTACCCGGCTGCAGGCATCCCCGTGGTGGACGACCGAGATCCGGACGAGCTGTCCGAGGAGGACCGCGAACGCCGTGCGGACGAGGGAGGCGACCTGCTCTCGGGAGCGGTGGACGTGTCCCTGAACGATGAGGACTACCGGGACCTGGAGTACGTCCTTGCTGCCAAAGTGCCTGACGATACTTATCAGGACGTTGTCAATAAACTGCGGGCAAGCGGCGGTTATGTGGAAATTTTCGACTGATTTCCTCAGAAGTCGATGCAAAGAAAGCGCTTAGTAAAGCGCTTTCTTTTATGTAATATAACTGTAATATTAGATTCATATTTCCTTAATATTGGCTGTCTATAATAACAGCATGACCCCCTTTTTTAATATATTACCTTATTGAACCTACAATATGATTGTAGGTTTTTTCTTTGCAGAAATGTATGTAAATTGACAGCTGCATCCATTTTGTGACAGAGGCTCTTGACTTTAGTGCAGCGGTTCATTACAATCTAAAAATAATCTAAAATCGATTTGATGACGGGACCAAGTAGTCCGTGCCCCACCATGCAGAGAGGAATCCCTTAGGCTGAGAGGATTCTATGGATGACCGGATGAATGACTTCCCCGAGAACAGGCGGCGAAAGTGGCTTGCGGCGCAGGATGTGCGCTGTTCCAGATCATGAGTAGACGTGCTGCGCTGAACGGGCGTTAATCGTTTGGAGCGGATACATAAGAAGTATCCGGAATGTGGGTGGTACCACGGGAATCAATGAATAACGATCTCTCGTCCCTGTTGGCTTGTTCAAGCGCAGGGGTGAGGGATTTTTTTGTTAGCTACAAATGATCTATGAAAAGAGGGGTTGCTATGGCTTACCAAAAACCGACGGGCACGCAGGATTTGCTGCCGGGCACGGTGGAGAAATGGCAGTTTGTCGAAGAAAAAGCCAGAGATTTGTGCCGGCGGTTCAATTACCGCGAAATCCGCACGCCGATGTTCGAGCAGACCGAACTGTTTGAGCGCGGCGTTGGCGAAACGACGGATATCGTCGAAAAAGAGATGTACACGTTCAAGGACAAGGGCGACCGCAGCATGACGCTGCGCCCGGAAGGCACTGCCGGCGTGGTCCGCTCCTACGTCGAAAACAAGCTGTACGGTGAACCCGATGTCACCAAGCTTTACTACATCGGCCCGATGTTCCGCTACGAGCGTCCTCAGGCGGGACGTTACCGCCAGTTCCATCAGTTTGGGATCGAGGCGTTCGGTGCATTGGATCCGGCTATCGATGCGGAAGTCGTCTCGCTCGGATACCAGTTCTGCAAAGACCTCGGCCTGCAGGGCGTGACCGTGGAGATCAACTCCGTGGGCAATCCCGCCAGCCGGGCGGCGTACCGCGAGAAGCTGCTCGCGTTTCTGACGCCGATGAAAGACACGCTGTGCAAGGACTGCCAGTCGCGGATGGAGCGCAACCCGATGCGGGTGCTGGACTGCAAGATCGACCAGGACAAATTCATCGATGCGCCATCGATTCTGGACAGCCTGGACGAGGAGTGCACCACGCACTTCGAGCAGGTGAAGGCATACCTCACCGCGATGGAGGTCGACTTCAAGGTCAACCACCGGCTGGTGCGCGGCCTTGACTATTACACCCACACCGCTTTCGAATACAAGGCGCAGGGTATCGGCGCGATCGATACGATCGGCGGCGGCGGGCGCTATAACGGCCTCGTCGGCGAAATCGGCGGTCCGGACCAGCCGGGCATCGGCTTCGGCATCGGCCTGGAGCGGATCCTGCTGATCCTCGACAAGCAGGAGATCGACCTTCAAGCGGTGAAGCCGCTGGACGTCTACCTGGTGGCGCTCGGCGAAGCGGCCGACCGCGAAATCACCAAGCAGCTGTACCTGCTGCGCAAGGAAGGCTTTGCCGCAGAGCGTGACTACCTGGGCCGCAAAATGAAAGCACAGATGAAGTCCGCTGACCGCCTGAAGGCGCGTTATACCGCGATTCTCGGGGACGACGAGCTCTCGCGCGGGGAAATCGCCCTGAAGTCGATGGAAACCGGCGAGCAGCAGACGGTGAAGCTCAGCGAACTGCATTTGGCATTACGTAAATCCGCCGATAAGGCTGAATAAATATACCAATTAAAAGGGGAATGACAAAACATGCATAGGACCCATCAATGCGGTAGCCTGACCACCGCGAACATTGGAGAAACGGTAACATTAAACGGCTGGGTGCAAACCCGCCGTGACCTCGGGGGCGTCTTGTTTATCGACCTGCGCGACCGCAGCGGCATCGTGCAGATCGTATTCAATCCGGCATACTCCGGCGAGGCCCTGGCCATCGCCGACCGAGTGCGCAGCGAATACGTGCTGTCCGTCACAGGTAAAGTTGTGCAGCGCGACGCAGAAACGGTCAACCCGAACCTGCCGACCGGTCAAATTGAAGTGCAGATTACCGAGATCGAAGTGCTGAACGGCGCCAAAACGCCTCCGTTCTTCATCGAAGACGGTGTGGAAGTTGATGAGTCGCTTCGCCTCAAATACCGTTACCTGGACCTTCGCCGTCCGGAAATGCAAAAAACGCTGCTGCTCCGCTCCAAAGCATCGAAGATCTTCCGTGACTTCCTGGACGGAGAAGGCTTCATTGAAGTCGAAACGCCGATCTTGACAAAAAGCTCTCCGGAAGGCGCACGCGACTATCTCGTACCGAGCCGGGTGCATGAAGGCGAGTTCTTCGCTTTGCCGCAGTCCCCTCAGCAGTATAAGCAGCTTCTGATGGTAGGCGGCATCGAGCGTTATTTCCAAATCGCCCGCTGCTTCCGGGACGAAGACCTGCGCGCCGACCGGCAGCCGGAGTTCACGCAGGTGGACATCGAAACGTCCTTTATGAACCAGGACGAGCTTCTGGGCATGATGGAGCAGCTGATGGCCCGCCTGTTCAAAGAAACGGTTAACGTAGACATTCCTTTGCCTTTCCAGCGCCTGACTTATGCCGAAGCGATGGATAAATACGGCTCTGACAAACCGGATCTCCGGTTTGGGCTGGAATTGATCCAAGTCAGCGACCTGGTAGCTTCCAGCGGCGTCAAGGTGTTTGCTTCCGTCGTCGAAAAAGGCGGAGAAGTCAAAGTGCTGAATGCCAAAGGCTGCGGCACGTGGAGCCGTAAAGAAATCGACGATCTGGGTCCGTTCGCGGCCCGTTACGGCGCCAAAGGCTTGGCCTGGATTCAAGTCAAGGAAGGCGAGTTCAAAGGGCCGATCGTGAAGTTCTTTACACCTGAAGAGATCGAAGCGCTGAGAGAGCGCACCGGAGCCGAAGAAGGCGACCTGCTGCTCTTCTCCGCTGACAATAAAAAAGTCGTAGCTGACGTGCTTGGCGCGCTTCGCCTGAAAATCGGCAAACAGCTCGGCCTGATCAACGAAAATGAGTTCAAATTTGCCTGGGTGGTTGACTTCCCGCTGCTCGAGTGGGATGAGGAAGAGAAACGTTACGTTGCTCTGCACCATCCGTTCACCCGTCCGCGCGACGAAGACCAGCATCTGTTTGAAACCGATCCGGGCAGCATTCTGGCCCAAGCTTACGACATCGTGCTGAACGGTTACGAAGTCGGCGGCGGTTCCATGCGGATCTACAAGCGCGACATGCAGGAGAAAATGTTCGCGGCCCTCGGCTTGTCGCCTGAGGATGCCAAAGACAAATTCGGCCACCTGCTGGATGCCTTTGAATACGGCACGCCACCTCACGGCGGCATCGCATTTGGCCTGGACCGGCTTGTGATGCTGCTCTCCGGACGCAGCAACCTGCGCGAAACGATCGCCTTCCCGAAAACGGCCAGTGCGACCGATCTGCTCATGGATGCACCGTCGCCGGTCGACCAAGGGCAGCTTGAACAGCTTCACATCAAGCTCGTGAAAAAGCCGGGAGAAGAAAAGAAAGTTCATTCTTAAGTTAAGGGAGGCCACCTGACGATATGCTTAATCAATTTTCACGTACGGAGCTGGCCATCGGGCCGGAAGGCCTGGAAGTCATGAAAAATAGCACGGTGGCGGTCCTCGGCATCGGCGGGGTGGGGTCCATTGCGGTGGAAGCCCTGGCCCGCACCGGGGTCGGCCGCATTATTTTGATCGATAAAGACGTGGTTGACATTACCAATATCAACCGCCAGATCCATGCATTGACGACGACCATCGGCCAGAAGAAGGCAGATCTGATGGTAGAACGAGTCAAATTAATCAATCCGGACATCGATGCGATCGCATTGAACATGTTTTATACCGAAGAAACCTATCAGGAGCTGTTTAAGTATGAGCTGGATTACGTGCTGGACGCATCGGATACCGTATCCTACAAAATCCATCTCATCAAAGAGTGCCTGAACCGCAAAATCCCGATCATTTCCAGCATGGGCGCGGCCAATAAAATGGACCCGACCAAATTCCAGGTTGCGGATATTTCCAAGACGACGATGGATCCGATCGCCCGGGTCATCCGGACAAAACTGCGCAAAGACGGCATCAAAAAAGGCGTCAAGGTCGTGTTCTCGACCGAAGAGCCGATCAAGCCGCGCGTAGACGTGACGGAAAAAATCGTTCCGGAGAACGCACCGGAGATCCGTAAGGCAAAGCAGCCGCCGGCCAGCAACGCCTACGTACCTCCTGTCGTCGGCCTCATCATGGTGAGCGTTGCCGTGAAGGACCTGCTGGCCAAAGCAGAAATTCAGGTATAACGAAATCCCGGAGCCGACCGGGCAGACGCTCGCGAAATAACGGGCATAACTGAAGCAAGTGATGGCGCGCGAGGCCGTATAACGGCGCTCGCGCCTTTTATTTTACAAATATGGTATAAATAAAATAGGTTGGACACCGTTTGTCGAACAGGAGGACTATTGTTGAAATCTAGTTTTTGGCACCGCAGCCTGGGGCTGCTGCCGGGAGACAGCTGGAAGAAAGAATGGATTGCGGGTGCTGTTTCGTATTTTTCCGTCGTATATATTGTGATGGTTAATGCGAATATTTTGCACGACGCGGGGATGCCGCTGAAGGCCGCCATGGTGGGAACGCTGCTGACGTCGGTTGTGGGCTGCCTCCTGATGGCCTTTGGCGGCAAGTCGCCGATTGTGGTCGTACCGGGCATGGGCATCAACGCCTTCTTCACGTACACCCTGGTGCATTCCATGAAGCTGTCCTGGCAGGAAGCGCTGATGGTCGTCGCGGTCACGGGCGTATTATTTTCGATCGTTTCCTTTACGTCCTTGTACCGGATCGTGAGCGAGGCCATCCCGCACAACCTGAAGCACGGCATCACGGTAGGGATCGGGCTGTTTCTGACGTTTATCGGGCTGCAGAAAAGCCAAATCGTGATCGCCCACCAGACGACTTTTGTCACCATCGGACATTTCAGCGACCCGGCCGTCATCGTGTCCTGCTTTACGCTGCTGCTTGCCCTGATTTTGTTTATCCGTGGCGTGCAGGGAGGGCTTCTCATCAGCATTCTGCTGGGAACGGGACTGGCTTATTTGCTCGGTGCCGTCAAGCCGGTACAGCTCGAATCCGGACATACCTTCCGCCAGTACGGGGAGCTGTTCGGCCATCTGTCAGCGGCAGGGATCGGCAGCCTGGTGTTCTGGATCGCCGTCTTTCTGCTGCTTCTGATCGTCGTCTTTGAAAATATCGGCCTCATCGCGGCGCAAACCCAGATGATCGGCCGGCCGGAACATTTTAAAGGCAGCCTCCGAGCGCTGTCGATATCGAACATCTTCGCCGGAATATTCGGGAGCAGTCCCGTGGTGGCGGCTGCGGAAACCTCAGCCGGGATTGCCGCCGGGGGGAGAACCGGGCTGTCGGCGCTCGTATCCGGCCTGCTGTTCGGAGCGACCTTTTTCTTCATCCCGCTTCTGAGCTACATACCGGACAGTGCTATCGCGCCCGTACTGATCGTGATCGGCGGGCTGATGGTCCAGAACGTCAAAGAGATGGAGTTTACGGATTTGACCGAAGCGTTTCCAGCGTTTCTCATTATGGTCATGATCCCTTTTACGTACAGCATTGTGGACGGCATGGCTTTCGGCTTTATCGCTTACCCGGTGGTAAAGCTGGCCCAGGGCAGAGGCCGGGAGGTTTCGCCTGTGCTGTACGGCATTGCCGCGCTGTTTGTGGCGAACTTCGTGCTGCATGCATTCCTCTAAGGCGTAAATCGCGGAAGTGGAGGCGCGTGAAAGGGGACCCGTTTAAGGGCGGGTGGATCTTTCCGGTTTGGGGTAATGGATAAGGACAGTTAGCAGCTGTCCTGAACCGTTTTTTCAGTGAATTATTTAGGAGGATTTCAAGAGATGACACTTATTCAATCGTTTACCGAAGGGCAGGAAATTACGGGCTTCTATCTGCTGAAATCGCTGCAGGTCAAACAGACGAACGCCACGCCGCCCAAGGATTATTTGGATATGATCTTATCGGATACGAGCGGGGAAATCCCGGCGAAACTGTGGGACACCTCCTCGACGGACAAGGAGACGTTCTTTGCACCTATGCTCGTTAAAGTGCGCGGCATCGTCCAGCTGTACCGGGAGCGGCTGCAATTTAAAGTAACGCAGATTCGGCCGGCCAAGGATGAGGACGGGTACAGCATTACTGATTTCGTACGGTCGGCTCCCGTTCAGCCGGCGGACTTGGTCTATACGATCAAGGCGGCGGCGGCAAGCGTCCAGGATCCGGAGCTCCGCAAAATTATCGAGCACTGCTACGGCAAGGTTGGGGATAAGCTCATGCATTATCCGGCTGCCAAAGGCATGCACCATGCTTTTTACGCCGGCCTGGCCTACCATGTCGTGCGGATGCTGGAGCTGGCCGAGTTCGTGTGCATGCAGCGGCCGTTTTTGAATCGGGATCTGCTCGTGGCGGGCATTATTTTGCACGATATTGCCAAGACGGAAGAACTGACGGCGGAGCTGGGCATCGTCAGCGAGTACAGCTTCACCGGTAAGCTGATCGGCCACATTCCGCTTGCGGTCAGCTGGATCACGGAGGCGGCGGTGCTTCACGGCATGGACCTGAACGCGGAGAAAATCGTGCTGCTGCAGCACGTTATTCTGGCCCATCACAACTTAGCCGAGTGGGGCAGTCCGGTGCAGCCGCAAATACCGGAGGCGCTTGCCCTGCATCTCATCGACCAGATGGATGCCAAGCTGCAAGCCGCCGAGGACGCCATCGATACGATGTCCATGACGGATGAATGGACCACGCCGGTACGGGCGCTGGAGAACAAGGCGTTCTACCGTTCGAAATACGGCAAGGCTTAATGTTGTGAGCATTTTCGTCTGATTTCCGGACTTTATACGATATACGATTCTGAATTCATCAATAATGGGGAATGTTAAAACAGTCAGTGTGCGTTGACCCGCCCTGGCTGTTTTTTGATCTTTAACGGCAAATAACGCATTGGGCAGCCGGATCTTACATCGCGTGAGAAGCGGCTGAGCGGAGGGCGATTGCTTGCAGGAATCAGATTGCGATTTTTCCGGTTTATGGTAAAATCTTCACCAATACAAATGGCTATTGAGATCCATGATGAAATAAAGGAGCATGCCCTTGCGAAATGTAACGGTGGGAATGATTATACGAAGGCTGCTAATTTTTGCTTTTGCCGCGCTGCTGCTGTTCCAGCTGGTTGACTGGCTCCCATGGAGAGACGGCAACCGGTTTTTGATCGCGGGCTTGAAAAACGACGGCCGGGTTACGGCGTATCCGGTGAACCGGAAACTGAACATGGATGACGATACATTTACATTAAAGGAACTGTACATCACCTCCAAGCGAACCGCGATCCACTACGCCTTCCGCAAAAAGGTGAGGGACGGGTGGTCCTTCCCGACGGCTTCCGTGAAGCTGATGGACGCGTCAGGAAACGAACTGATCCAGCATGGGGCGAGCAGCACCGGAGTGCCATGGGGAGAGAACGGATGGATCTATTTTGACCCGCTGCCTGCGGGGACGAAGAAGCTGACCCTCCGCTATGATTGGTATGACCGGCAGAGTGAGCTGCCGATTCTCCTGGAGAAGGAGGAGAGCACCAAATGAAGATCAGCAGGCTGTGCGGAGTGCTGGAGTGGTGTGCGGTCCTGATTTTGTTCATCATCCTGCTGTGGGTATCCGGACTGGATCGTGGTAGCTTTACGGCGCAGGGCGCCCATGAGCTTTCCGAGCGAAGCTATCATTACGGGCCGTCCAAGGTCGTGAGGAAGGTTCAGGTGGATCAGAATACGGTGGTGTTCCTGGGCACCTACAAGCAGTGGTTTTCTGCCGATACGGTCACCTGGAGCCATTTTAAATGGCACCCCAGCGGAGGTGTTGCCGGTGTGCCCAAAAACTCGGAAAAACCGCTGGCCTACAGCTGGGATGTTAAGAGCACCGGGTCGGATGGCGGGATGGCCAAATTTTACGGTTATGTCAACGATCCCGACATCGTTACCGTGGAACTGGGTGTGGTGATGGAGGACCGCGGCAGCAATACAGCGACGTACGGATCGGAGCGGCAGCGCATATCGGATGACCGCATGTTCCTGTTTGTGTGGAAAACGGAGGGACGGGATTTCTCATGGCAATCCATCAAAGGACTGGACCGGGAGGGAAAGGTCAGGTACGAGCATAAGCTGCAGTAACGCCGCAAAAGTCGCAGCACGGGGAACATAGTCCGTCTTTATTCCTTTCCCCGGTCCCCGGGAATCTGAAATCCCTATGGTAAAATGCGTCCGGGTTATGATATACTGAATATCCTTTTTAAGCGCGGCTTATGGATAAACCTTAAGCATTGGCTTACAAGAGCAGGAGCGGTTAACCCGCTCCTTAATACTTTTAGGAGGTAACTGAAATTGGAGACCGATTTTCAAAGTGCCTATCAAGAGGAAGAGAGTAGGCTGAATGCGACGATCGCCGAGATCGACCGCCAGCTAGAGAGGCTGCGCGGCATTCCGGTATACACCGGGCATGATTTTACGGAACAGGTGCTGGAAGCGGGCCGGGAAGAGAAGCGCCAGGCCCTGGCCAAAAGCCTGCAGGAGCCTTATTTCGGCAGACTGGACTTCCAGGAAGGAAGCGGGGAGCGCAAGCCGCTCTACATCGGAAAAATCGGCGTGGACCAAGCGGAGGTCGGCGACCAGCCGATGGTCATTGACTGGCGGGCGCCGGTGGCCAGCCTGTTCTATTCGTTTACGGGCGGGGAAGAAACGGCTTCGTACGAAGCGCCTGAGGGTATCATCGAAGGGCTGGTGTATTTGAAGCGGAACGTAGTGATCCGCAAGCAGATTTTGGAGAGGGTGGCCGATACATACAACAGCGAGAGCGACCAGCCCGCCGTATCCGACGAGTTTCTCGTTTACCGGCTGGGCGAGAACAAGGACAACCGCCTGCGGGACATCGTGTCGACGATCCAGGCGGAGCAGGACCGGATCATCCGGGCCGCGCGGAACACGGCGCTCATCATCCAGGGGGTGGCGGGAAGCGGTAAAACAACCGTGGCGCTGCACCGCCTGGCTTTTCTGTTGTACCAGTACAAGGACCAGGTGTCGGCGGACAAAATGATCATTTTTGCCCCGAACCACATGTTCCTGGATTACATCTCCGACGTGCTGCCTGAGCTCGGGGTCGGGGATATCCAGCAGAGCACGTTTGCGGACTGGGCACTCCAGCTGCTGGGGCTTGACCTTCCACTGGCCGATAACGAAGAAACGCTACGGTATTGGTTCGAGACGCCGGGGGGCATGCCGGAAATCACCGATAACGTGCCGGGACGGTTCAAGGGGTCGATTGTGTTCATGCAGATGATCCGTGACTGCTTGTCATCCATGGAATCGAGTTCAGTGCCTCCCGGCGATTTTATGCCGTGGGAAGGGGCAACCTTGGCTAGAGAGACAATTCTGCATTGGTTCAATGAGGAATATAAGCCGTACCCGCTGGCGAAGCGAAAAGAAAGGGTCATGGCCAGAATCCACCGCTGGATCGAAATGGAGCTGAAAAAGTCGCCTTCGGCGGCAGCGCTCAAGGACCGGAAGAAGAAGGCGGCGCAGCGTGAAAAGTCGTATGCGAACAAATGGCCGAAATACGAGCCGCTGCTGCTGTACAAGCAGATGTTCAAAGCCGTCAAAACCGCCGGCGGCTGGCCCGAGGAAGCGCTGAGCGGCATCCCTGCCGCGGTGCTGAAGTCTACCCAGTCCGACTTGAAAAAGGACATCATTCGGGAAGAGGATCTTCCGGCTCTCCTTTATATGCACTACCTGCTGAACGACATTACGGGGGGGCAGCGCTTTGACCATATCGTCATCGATGAAGCGCAGGATTTCTCCCCGTTTCAGGTGGCGGTGCTGGACTTGTTCGTGCGGGGACACTCCTTTACGATCCTGGGCGACTTATCGCAAGGGATCCATGCCTACCGCGGCGTCCACAGCTGGGAGGAGATGAGCTCGCTGTTTGCTCCGGAAAGCACCGCCTACTTTGCCCTGACCCGAAGCTACCGCTCGACGATGGAAATTATCGAATTCGCCAACGGCATCCTGGAAAATGGTGTGAAGAGCGATCTGCTCGCCGTGCCTGTTTTCCGCAGCGGCAATCCGGTGCGCATTCTTCCGTATCAAACGGGAGAAGCGGGGAGGGTCCGCTCCCTTCAGGAAGGGCTGCAGCAGCTGGCCGGCGGCGATTACCGGACGGTAGCCATTCTCACGCGGACGCTGGCCGACGCCGCCTGGCTGCATGAGCAGCTGGCCCCTGGAATACCCGACCTGCATTTGATTGATGGCGGCAAAAAGGCGTACGAAGGCGGTTTATCGGTTCTACCCGTGTATTTGTCCAAAGGTCTGGAATTCGACGCGGTCATTGTGGCCGATGCGGATCTTGCCCATTACGGCGATCAGGCCTGGGATGCCAAGCTGATGTACGTCGGCTGTACGCGCGCGCTGCACGAGCTGTGGATTATGCATGAGGATGCGGTGCCGCAATATTTGAACAACCCGCAGGAGGATATCGTCACAAGCGGGTGGAAATAGCATCGAACGAGACCGTTCCTTTCTCAAGGGACGGTCTTCTTTTTTTGATGCCGGTTTGCAGCCCAATTTTCAAAATACGATTGACAGTACCTGGGAGGGAAGATATACTGAAGACAAATGAATGAATGATTCATTCATAAATCGTGAGTAAAGGCGGTCGATCGAATATGAATCATACGGTAGGGTTGAGCAGTAACCGGACGCTAGAAGGCAAATATATCGTGATCACAGGAGCCACCAGCGGCATTGGTTACGCGGCGGCAAAGGCATTGGTACTGAAAGGGGCGAAGCTGGGCATCGTGGCCCGCAGCCGCAGTAAAGCTGCTGAATTGTCGGCAGAGCTGGGTAAGTTGACAAACGGGGAAGCCCAGGTAGACTGCTTCATTGCGGATATGTCATCCCAGCAGGATATCCGCCGTGCAGCGGCCGAAATATTGAACCGCGTTCCACGGATCGACCGCCTAATCAACAACGCGGGAACGATGTTTGTCAAGAAGAAGCTGTCCGAGGACGGCCTGGAAATGACCTGGGCGGTGAACCATCTGGGCCCGTTTCTCCTGACCAGCCTGCTGCTGGATCGGCTGATAGCGAGCGGCGATGCCCGGATTATTACGACTTCCTCTCATGGTCATAAAATGGCGAGAAGGGGCATTGACTTCAACGATTTGAACGGTGACCGCCTGTACAGCGGATCAAAGGCGCTTCTGGGAGGTGCGAACCTCCGCTATGGGCAGAGCAAGCTGGCGAACATTTTGTTCACCGCCGAGCTGGCCAGACGGCTCAAAGGTACGGGAGTTACGGCCCACTGTTTTGATCCCGGTCTGGTGGCGACCAACTTCAACCAGGATAACGGAGGGCTGGCCCGACTGACGATGGCCTGTATGAAGCCTTTTTCCCGAACGCCTGAACAAGGGGCGCAGACGCTCGTATGGCTCGCGGAATCATCGGAGCTTCTGCTGAAGAGCGGCGGTTATTACGCGGACATGAAGCTGCAGACCCCTTCTGATGCTGCGCGGGATGAAGCCGGCGCCAGCCGTCTTTGGCAGGTGAGTGAAGAGCAGACCGGACTCCTTGCCGGACCGGGCTTACGGAGGATACAATAAAAGCAGGTATGATTGACAAAAAGGAGGGCGCCAACGTGGCACCGCTGAACGAGCAGCAATTGGAACAAATTCATGATGAACGCAGGGAACAGATCAAGAAGGCGGCGCTCAAGGTGTTCGCCCGGCACGGAATCAACGGAACGAAAATGAGTATGATTGCCGCCGAAGCGGGAATCAGCCAAGGGCTGTCTTACCGCTACTTCAGCTCCAAAGAAGAGCTGTTTACCGAACTCGTGCAGGAGGCGATGGAGGAGGCGCAGCACTCGATGAAGGAGCTGGGGCGTATGCCGGGAAGCCCTGCCGAGCAAATCCGCGTCCTGACGGAAGCTATGCTGGAGGGCGATAATAAGGATGCCTTTCTGCTGATCCACCAGGCCCAAACCTCCAGCGATGTTCCGGAGCGGGCGAAGGAAATGATCGGGCGGTATTCGCCTGAGGATACGATCGAGCAGCTGGTCCCGATTCTGGTCAAAGGCCAGGAAGCAGGCGAATTTCGCGAAGGAGACCCCCGCCGACTGCTGTTTCTCTACCTGTCTGCGCTGACGGGCTTAATGCTGCAGGAGGTACCGGGACAACCGGATTATTGGCGGCAGGAGAGCGGCCTTCTGATGGGAATTCTTCTCCGGTAGCCCGGTGCAGAAGCGGTGATGGGGAACATCCTATCCTCATTGAAGAGGTAAAGAATATTTATATCCGTTCTTTCACTTGCTGGAATTCCCAAAATATGAGTTAATAAAGGTGTCGGACGGCCGACGATTCTGTATGAAAGGAGGCTGATGCAATTTGATCACACAATACGAGGTGGTCTTCGCGTAAGCGAAGCCCCGCAGTATCGGGGGGCCGATCGGCTCCCCTTATACCGTTTTATTAAAATATATGGGTACATAATTCGAAAGGAGGCGAAAACAGCATGATCCAAGCATTTAGCGGGTTTGAAACAACCGTCGGAACTGGACATCTGTTGAAGTTTAAGGAGGACGTTTATCGTGAATTACAAAAACGGGAGGGATGTGCTTCCCCCTAGTTTGCTGAAGGAACTTCAGAAACATATTGAGGGCGAGCTGATTTACATCCCGAAGAGAAGCAACGAACGCGTCGGATGGGGTGTAAACAGCGGGACACGGCAAATGATCGAACGCAGAAACGAGGAGATCTTTGCTCTTCATTGCCAAGGTCATTCAATCGAATACTTGAAACAGGCTTTCCACCTGTCTCAGGAGAGCATCCGTAAGGTGATTTTTAAGAAACGGTCGGAACATGCCGCGGATGCCTCGAAACAAAAAGTGTCGGCACGCCAGTAGGCTATAACACCTCCCCATCTATGCGTAATATAGATTGGAGGAGAAATATATGATGGAACACCACTATGTACAAGAGAAATTGATGGAATACAAATACGCGGATCTGCACAGACGAAGGAGCCGGTTGCTGCGTGCAACGGAAAAACCTGTGGAAAGCACGGTACAGCTGCACGGCGGATGGAACAATCCATGGCCAGGTATGCTCTCGCGTTTGTTCCGCTCCAAAATGCGGCAGCAGTAAAGAGTGCGCGCAGCGTTAAATCCTCTTTTTCATATGCTCGAAATGGCTCAGCAGGCGGGCCGTTTCTAAAGAAACCGTTCGGATGCTGAACGGTTTTTTGCTGTTTAAGATTATAGAATTTATAAATTTCAGCGAAGCTGAACCATTCTATAATCGCAAGAAAAACTTCAGCTAAACGCGGTCTGTCTTCTTTGGAAGTACGTCGATAGACGTTTTTCTTATGCCCGGGAGTCTGGCTCTTTCCTTCTTTTGGTTGCGGCTACAAAGCAATGGCATCCAGGCTTATTGGTAAGGTACAATAAAAAGGGGCGTATTCAAGCGGTTACAAAAAACATGATGACATGCTGCACCCAGATATCCGTGAACCGCGAGGTGATTGCAATGAGTCCGAAAGGTTTGACGGTCAGGGAGATGCTGAAGCTGCCGGTGATGGAGCATGCGCAGCTGATCAGCGGGGAACGCGGCCTTGACCGTATCGTACAGTATATAGATATTTGGGAGGTTCCCGATATCGGAAATTGGCTGCGGGAAGGCGAGATGGTGCTGACGACAGGCTATTCGACCCGGAACGACCCTTCGCTGCTGGTCGAAATGATCGAACAGCTCGCCAAAGTGAACGGGGCGGGGGTGGCCATTAAGCCGGAACGCTTTATTCCCCATATCCCGCAGGAAATGATCGATAAAAGCAACCATTACGATATTCCGATCATTCAGCTTCCTATCGGGATGGCTTACATTGACATAACGTATCATGTTATGGATCAAATTTTAAACCGGCAGGCCGTGCTGCTGAGGCGGGCCGAAGAGGTCAATAAGGCGCTGACCCGGCTGGTATTGAACAATAAAGGCATTCAGGTCGTCGCTGACAACGTCTCGGAGTTGATTGATTCGCCGATATGGATCATCGGTAAGGCCGGAGAGGTGCTGGCGTCTTCGCCGGAAGGGTACCCTTACCGGTCTTCGGGGAAGCATCACCAGTGGGAGGTTAGCGTCGACAACAAAATGCTGGGTAAATTTGTGGTGGAGAAGCGGGAGCTGAATGAGCTGGATCTCATGCTGATTGAGCAGGCAAGGCTCGTTTTCTCACTTGAGCTGATGAGGAACAAAATCGCCAAGGACACGGAAAACCGGCTGCGGGGCACGTTTTTCGAGGAGCTGATTTTGAACACGGTGTCCGATGAACGGGTGACGGCCTCCAGGGGGCGGCAGCTCGGTCTTTCTCCCGAATGGCTGTGGGAAGTGGCTGTCGTAGAGGCAGATGAGCCCTTTTACAATGAGGACAGCTCTGTCGTCACCAATATTCAGGCGTTCATTCGCAAGGAGTCCGCCGCGCGGAAAGTCCGGTCCCAGCTCCAAATCCATGGGGGAAGGATCGTGTTGTTTCTGCCCTCCGCCAAGCCTGCGGGACAGGACCGCCGGATCGTGGACAAGGATGTGCCGCTTCTATGGTGCGATGCCCTTTCCGGGCAGCTGGGCGCTTGGGAAGGAGTGCGGATGGGCATCGGCCGTCCGGGCTCCCTGGTCGAGGCGCACCGAAGCTATGGCGAAGCCCGAACGGCGGTGTCGATCGGATACCGGCTGAACCAGGAGCGCCGGATGTTCACCTACACGGAAGTGGAGATGATCCACCTGCTGCAGGAATCGACCGACCCTGCCCGCCTGAACCGGTTCGTTGAGGAAAAGGTAGGCGTGCTCGCTGAACATGACAGGACCCACGGCACAAATTACGTCAGGACGCTCTATCATTATATGGCGACAGGCGGCAGCCTGAACGAAACGTCGTTGCGGATGTTTATTCACCGCAATTCGGTAAATTACCGGATGGACCGGATTAAATCGATTCTCGGCCTGGATTTGAACAATCCAAGGTGCCGTTTCGAATTGTACTTATGTACGACATTTTATTTATTAAATCATTAGCGGATCAAAGCGCCCCTTTGTGCCATGAGCACAAAGGGGCGCTTTCAGTTTTGGTGGATGAGTACATTGTTCCATCG
Source organism: Paenibacillus favisporus (assembly GCF_040545415.1). Taxonomy (NCBI): domain Bacteria; kingdom Bacillati; phylum Bacillota; class Bacilli; order Caryophanales; family Paenibacillaceae; genus Paenibacillus; species Paenibacillus favisporus. The sequence continues at coordinate 51,966 of NZ_JBEPLV010000001.1, forward strand.
GGGTGAAAGGCATAAAATCTAATGTAATATAATTTAACATCAATAGTTTAAAGGAATGAAGGGGTGATCGACTTGATAGGATTAATTCGTGTATTTACGGCGAAAGATAATGAAGTGCTGCAAGCGCATGGAAACATGATTCAAGAGCAATTTGAAGTCCCTGTCATGAGCAGAAGCATACCTGATCAACCGCTGGGCATTTACGATGATGCGTCGGAGGAAGCAGCCCTTCCGAAAATCGTGGAGCTGGGCATCCAGATGGAGCAGGAAGGCTGCCGCCTGCTGATTGTCAGCTGCGCCGCCGATCCGGGCGTCCGGGAATTGCGCAGCCGCGTGTCGATCCCCGTCATCGGGGCCGGAAGCTCGGCTGCTCTGGTCGCTCTCTCGCTCGGTGAGCCCGTCGGATTAATGGGGATCACCGAAGGGATTCCACCGGTCATGAAAGTACTGCTGGATGAGCTGATCGTAGGATACTCCCGGCCTGAAGGCGTGACCAATACGACGGATCTGATGACGGAAGCGGGACGGCAGAAAGCGCTGGAAGGAGCACGGTCCCTGGTGGAGAAAGGCGCAAAAGCGATTGTATTCGCTTGCACTGGTTTCTCTACTATTCATTTTGCCGATGTGATCCGGAAAGAGCTGCAGGTTCCCGTCGTTGATATCGTCGAAGCGGAAGGCCTGATGGCCGCCAACTATTATAAGCAGATTATTTCCGCTTCCTGATCGCTCGAATTTGCCAGTACTGTATTACCCTGATGCGAGGCGGTGGAATCTCTCTTCTCACAAGGAGTGGGTAGCAGATACTTTTCCTTAACCTCTGTGTGGGCATCCGGGCCCAGCAACACCGCTTGTGGCGTGGCATAAAACATATCCTTCAAATGCGGCCTGCAATATAAATTGAACTAAAGAAATGAGAGTTAAAGTGCCAAGTGAAATTCATATATATTGGAGGCGTTATCATGAGCGAAGTAAAACACGAAGCAGAACAAGCAGGCGGCAAAGAGAAGCACCCCAGCATATTTGAGCCCTTTGGCTTGATACTCAACATCGTTACCGCCATCCTGGGTGCCATCGTCGGGATACAAATCGTTACCACGCTTGGTGTTACGCCGAATACGGCTATTATCGGAGCGCTCGTGGCGATGCTGATCGCGAGGATTCCGATTGCGGTCTTTAAAAAATACAAGTCGGTACACCGGCAAAATATGGTGCAGACTTCGATATCCTCGGCCACGTTCGGAGCGGCCAACAGTTTGTTTATTCCGATCGGCATTCCGTTCGTGATGGGGGAGACGAAGCTGATCGTACCGATGCTGATCGGCGCAGCGATGGCCATGTTCGTGGATGCGGCGCTGCTGTACAAGCTGTTCGATTCGAAGCTGTTCCCCGCGTCAGGGACATGGGCTCCGGGCGTAGCGACAGCCGAATCGATCATAGCCGGCGATAAGGGCGGCAAGCGCGCCGGACTGCTCGGCGTCGGTACGGTACTCGGGCTCATCGGTTCTTATTTCCACATTTCGATGTCGGCCTTCGGCGTCGCCTTTATCGGCAACATCTGGGCGCTCAGCATGTTCGGCATCGGCCTTCTGATCCGGCAGTATTCCATTCCGTGGTTCAACATTAACGTGGAGGCTCTCTATATCGCCCATGGCGTCATGATCGGCGCAGGGATCGTCGCTCTCGTTCAAGCCGCGATTCTGATTTTCAAGCGGCCGAAAAAATCGGAACGGGAAGCTGATGATTCGAAGTATACCCGTACGGAGGGTGAAGCGAGACGCTCCCTGGGACTGGGCTTTGTGGCTTACCTCATCATCGCACTTATTATCGCCATCATCGGCGGCCTGATGACGAAGATGTCCCTCGGCATGCTGATCGGCTTCCTGTTCTTTGCGGCCTTTGCCGCGTTTGTGCACGAAATTATCGTCGGCATCGCGGCCATGCATTCCGGCTGGTTCCCTGCCTTTGCCGTCGCGTTCATTACGCTTTTGTTCGGCATGCTGATCGGCTTCCCGCCGGTGGCGCTGGCCCTTTTGGCCGGATTCAGTGCCGCTACGGGCCCGGCGTTTGCGGACATGGGATACGACCTGAAGACAGGCTACATTCTGCGTGGCAACGGGAAGGACCCCGAATTTGAAAAGCGGGGCAGAAAGCAGCAGTACATGACAGGCATGATCGCCTTCGGCGTAGCCGTTATCGTTGTTGCCCTGACGTATAACTCGTACTTCTCGCAAAAGCTCGTTCCGCCGATCGATACGGTTTACGTATCGACGATTCAAGCGGGAACCTCGGGCGACGTGGCGATGAAGCTGCTGCTGTGGGCTATTCCGGGCGCCATTCTGCAGCTCATCGGCGGCGCCAAGCGCCAGATCGGCGTCATGTTCGCGACAGGCCTCCTCATTGCGACGCCGAACGCCTGCTGGGCGGTCCTTGCGGGTCTCTTGATCCGGATTGTCGTCCTGAAAGTGAAAGGCAAGGAAGCCGAGACACCAATGAGTATCCTGGCGGCCGGATTTATAGCAGGGGATGCGCTGTACAGCTTCTTTAACTCGATATTCAAAATCAGAAAGTAGGTGCATACACCAATGGCACGTATACCTTTGGATGAAAACATGATGGAGAGCGCCGTTTATGGCGGCGCGGTCCTGGGCGGCGGCGGTGGCGGCTGGATCGAGGAAGGCCTGCAAATCGGCCGGCTCGCGCTCGAGCTGGGGCAGCCGGAGCTGCGCACCATCGACGAATTCGCCGATAACGACACGCTCGTGACCGTATCGCTGGTCGGTGCACCGGGGGCAAAGGATAAGTATCTGAAGCCCATTCACTACTCCAAAGCGCTGGACATGCTGGCCGGCTTGCTCGGCAAGCCGATCTCGGCCATTCACACCAACGAGAACGGGGCCGGCACAACGGTCAACGGATGGCTGCAGTCAGTCATTACCGGTATTCCGCTGGTCGACTTCGCCTGCAACGGCAGAGCGCATCCGACAGGCACGATGGGCGCGCTGAATCTAACGGAGGTGGAAGATTACGTGTCCCACCAAACGGCCATCGGCGGTAAAGGTGATAACTACCTGGAGTTCAGCGTCTCCGGCTCCCTCGGCAAAGCGGCGTCGATGGTCCGCAAGGCCTCGGTTGAAGCGGGCGGCCTGGTCGCAGTGGCGAGAAATCCGGTGACCGCAGCCTATGCGAAGCAAAACGGCGCTCCGGGAGCCATCTCGCAGGCGATCGAAGTCGGCCGGGCGCTGCTCGGTGCCAAGGGCGAAGCAGCTATTGAAGCGGTCGTCGCCAAGCTGGGCGGCCGGATCGTGGCGGCTGGAGAAGTGACGGATTTCCAGATCGAGACGACCGGCGGATTCGATGTCGGGACCGTGCAGATCGACGGGTTCGAAATGACGTTCTGGAATGAATACATGACACTGGAAAAGGACGGGGAACGCTTCGCGACATTCCCGGACCTGATCATGACCCTGGACGCCAAGACGGCTAGACCGGTCGTGACTGCTGCTCTGGAGAAGGGACAGCAGCTCGCCGTGATCGTCGTGCCGAAGGAGAAGCTGCTCCTCAGCACCACGATGCGCAACAAGAAGCTGATGCTGCCGGTGGAAGACATTATCAAGAAGCCGGTTCTGGATTATTTGTTCTAAATCGTTACGGATGGTTCGAAAGTTACAGAGAGACACCCGCACAACAGACAGAAGATGGAGGTATCGGTCATATGACACTCAAGCAAACGATGATTTCGCTGGATGCAATGGATGATGGCTATGTAACGGGAGAGAAGGTCAAAGCGCTGTTCGCCGATTATGCGGAGATTTCCGCCCACGTACAAAAAGTAACCGGCGAAAAGGGAAGCACCGATTTTATTAAAATCGTCATTCCGGGAACCGAGGGCAAGTCCAAGGGCGGGTCCGTTCCGACCCTCGGCATCGTTGGACGCCTTGGCGGCATCGGCGCCCGTCCAAGCCGGATCGGGCTCGTCTCCGACGCTGACGGGGCAGTAGCTGCGGTCGCTTCAGCGCTTAAGCTCGCGGATATGCAGGTCAAGGGTGACCGCCTCAAAGGCGACGTCATCGTGACGACGCATATTTGTCCCGACGCCCCGACCCGTCCGCATGAGCCGGTAGATTTTATGGATTCGCCGGTCGATATCGGTGCGATGAACGCCCACGAGGTGCTGCCGGAAATGGACGCGGTCCTCTCGATCGACACGACGAAGGGCAACCGGGTCATCAATCATAAAGGCTTCGCCATTTCGCCGACCGTCAAGGAAGGTTACATTTTGCGGGTGAGCGAGGACCTGCTGCGCATTATGGAAATGACGACGGGACTGCTGCCGGTGACGTTCCCGATCACGATGCAGGATATTACACCTTACGGCAACGACTTGTATCACATCAACTCGATCCTGCAGCCTGCCGTGGCCACCTCGGCACCGGTCGTCGGGGTAGCCGTAACGGCCCAGTCGGTCGTTCCGGGATGCGGCACGGGAGCGAGCCACGAGATCGACATCGCCGCCGCGGTCCGCTTTGCGGTGGAAGTCGCCAAAGAGGTCACGAACGGAACCTGCGCGTTTTATAATCCGGATGAATATGACCGGATCGTCAAGCTGTACGGTTCGATGAAAGTGCTGCAGACGGCGGGGAATGCCTGAGTCAGCACGGAAGAGGGAAGAGGCCAAACGGCTGTCTTCCCTTTTTCAGCAGGGAGATCCCCGCTTGGGGACGATTCAATCATTACGTAACCAGGGGATCACGAACAATGTGGAATGGGGAAGCTTCATTCGATATCGATCATGGTGAAGGAGGATTAGCGGTATGACGAAACTGGGGGTAATTACGATCGGGCAAGCGCCGCGGAAGGACGTTACGCCAATTCTGGAGGAGCATTTGCCAAGCCGGGTGGACATCGTTCAGGCCGGCGTGCTGGACGGAATGACCAAGGAAGAAATCGACGCAAAGCTGAAGCCGGAGGAAGGGGACCATACGCTCACATCGCGGTTAACGACAGGGCAGTCGGTCGTGATGGGAAGAAGCAAAATGCAGCCGCTCCTTCAGCAGAAAATTTATGCCATGGAAGAGCAGGGCATCCGGCAGATTTTGCTGCTGTGCACAGGCGTATTTCCGGGACTCGCCACCCAATCTTCCTATTTGATCGAGCCGGATCATATCATTCCCCCGGCGGTGAAAGCGATGGTCGGCCCAAGACGATTGGGCGTCATCGTTCCGCTGGAGGAGCAGAAGGGCAGCATGAACTCGAAGTTTGAGCTTCATGGACTGCATCCGGTGTTTGCCGTTGCTTCGCCGTACATTGTTGAGGAAGGGAATTTCGAAGCGGCCGCACGCGCGCTGAAGGACCAGACGGATCTGATCCTGCTGGACTGCATGGGATATACGGAGGAAGCGCGCCGTATCGTGGCCGAAGCCTCCGGCTTGCCGGTCATTCTGTCGAATGCTATTATGGCTAAAATCGTATCGGAAATGATTTGAGCCGGTCGAGCCCTATTTTTTATATGGAAGGAAGCTGTTTCACAATGAATGAAAAGATCGTTGAAATCAGTATGAACACGTTGGCCGATTGCCTTGGCTTGAAATCCGGAGAAACTTTTCTGGTCGTTACCGATGAGAGCCGGAAGGAGCTGGCCGAAGCGCTGCATGAAGCCGGAAAGCGCCTCGGAGCCGAGTCGATGCTGGCTGTCATGAAGGAGCGCGCGAAGTCGGGAGAGGAGCCGCCTGAGGCGATTGCGGCCGCAATGGCCAAAGCGCAGGTCGTGGTTTGCATTACGAAGCACTCGCTGACGCATACACAGGCCCGCAAGCAGGCGGCTGCTGCCGGAGCGCGTCTGGCTACCATGCCAGGCATCACCGAGGACATGTTTCTGGAAGGCGCCATTGCCGCCGATTATACGCAGGTCAAAGCGCTGACCGAGAAAGTGACGGATATGCTGACAGGCGCCCAAACGGTGCGCATCGAGAAGGACGGCCGTTCGCTGGAGTTTACCATCCAGGGGCGGGACGGGGTGCCCAGCACGGGCATGTACCTGGAGCCGGGGCAATCCGGTAACCTGCCTTCGGGTGAAGCCTATATCGCTCCGGTCGAAGGAACGGCCGAAGGTCAAATCGTCGTTGACGGCTCCATTGCCGGCATCGGCAAGCTGTCGGGCCCGATCGTGCTGACCGTGGAAAAGGGACGCCTGACCGCGGCCGAAGGCGGACCGGAGGGAGAGAAGCTGCTGCAGATGCTTGGCGATGGGGACGGCCGTCTGCTTGGCGAGTTCGGCATCGGCACGAACGAGAAGGCCCGGATCACCGGCGTCGTGCTGGAAGACGAGAAGGTGTACGGCACCATCCACGTGGCCTTTGGCAGCAACAACACGTTCGGCGGCGTCGTCGCCGCAGGCGTGCATATCGATTGCGTCGTCGGCAAGCCGGATGTGTATCTGGACGGTCGTCAAATCATGAAGAATGGGGAATTGAACGGCTGAACCCTATGATGTTCTAGTGGAATGCCTATTGCTTGAGGGGGAGAAACATGGGACGGAACATGATACGCAACCGCTTCGAGCTGGAGGGAAGCGTGCCGGACGAAATGCATCTGAACGGGACGATCCAGGTTCTGACCAGCCATGAGTCCGTCCGGGGCTTTATGCCGGAGGAGGTGCCGCCGGCCGCGCTTGAAGCGATCCTGACGTCCGCCAGAAGCGCACCTACTTCCTCCAACCTGCAGGCTTACAGCATCATCGTTGTCCGGGACGCGGACCGGAAATCGCGAATTTCGGCACTGTCGGGCCACCAGGGATTTATTCAGGAAGCGCCGGTGATGCTGGTTTTCTGCGCGGACATCCATCGGCTGAAATATGTAACGCAGCGGCAGGGCTACGACTTTAAGGCGGACACGCTGGAAATGTTCCTGCTGTCTTCCGTCGATGCCGCGCTGGCGATGCAGAACGCCCTGGTCGCTGCCGAAGCGCTCGGTTATGGCGCCGTCCCGGTCGGGTCCGTCCGCAACCATCCGGAGGAGCTGGCGCTTGTGCTCGGCCTTCCCGAGGGGATGTTTGCCGTGGTTGGTCTGGCGGTCGGCCGGGAGCGTGAAGGGGTGCGCAGAGGGGTAAAGCCCCGCCTGCCGCGGAGCGTTACGGTTCATGAAGAACGGTATTCGGCCGCTTCATTGAACGAAGGGCTGAAGGCGTACGATGAGCAAATGATATCACGCCGTTCGTATGACGGCCGCCGGGTCTCGATTGCCGGCGAGCCGGAGAAGGAAGGATCGGATTATGGCTGGTGTGAGCACACCGCCAGACGCTGCACGCGACCGGAGACGATCGCGGCATCGTCAAGCTTGAGAGAGAATTTACGGGAAGTTTTGATGCGGAGAGGATTTTCCTTGCGTTAGGCGAGAGGGGGTTAATACCATGGATGTACTGGAAACCATCAAGGCAAGGCGCAGCGCGCGTTCTTTTGCCGACCAGCGGCTTGAGCCGCATATCGTGGAGGCGATCGAGGAAGCCATTCTTCACAGCCCGTCGGCAAGCAATGCGCAGGAATCGCATTTTGTCATCGTTCAGGACGAAATGCAGATCCGCCATATCAAGCGGTTTGCGCAGGGGCTGTCGGGGCAGCCGGCAGCGGTGGTCGTTCTCTGCAGCAACCATCAGGAGGCGCTGGCACGGGGCGGAGCAGACAGTGCCGACACGCTTAGGTTCATTAATTTGGGGGTCGCCGCTTCCGCGATCATGCTCACCGCTCAATCGCTCGGCGCGTCCAGCTGTCCGGTTCGGTCGTTCCACGCCCCGTCCATTGCGGCCATCACCGGTTTGCCGGAGGAAGTGAAGCCCGAGTTGCTGATCAGCCTCGGCTACGCCGACAAGCCGCCACGTCCGAAAATGTCCAAGCCGCCGAAGGAGATGATTTCATTTGAACGTTACGGAAACTAACCCGGGTGCAGGGGATATGCGGGAGCGAATGCTGGATTTTGCGGCCTATGTGCTGACCAGCGCCCGCGCCCTCTACCGTGAGCCCCAGTCCTACGGGCCGATGCGGCTCGCGGATACGCTGGAGAAGGGGCTGGAGCTGCTGCAATCCGCCGGGATCCGGGACGAGACGGTGGAGCAAGCCATGGCAGCTGTCCGCGAATCCCGGCCGGTGGCGATGACGGACCCTGAAGGCTTCGCCAAAGCCTTGGACCGGGCGATCGCCGTGCTGGTCCAAGCGACGCTGGAGGGGAAGCCCGAAGCTTAGCAGCTCGCCGCAACGAAGAGAGCCGTTGTTCATATTACACCGCAGTCCGGCTGGCCGGCTCTGCGGTGTTTTTCGTCATGCGGGCCATTATAATAAAGGCATGACCATCCATTTTCTACAAAGAAGGAGAACAACGAACGATGCAGCATCAGGTGACGGAACATTGGGACGAAGCGATGTGGCAGCAGGCGGAGCCGGTTTATGAGGAGGCTTTTCCGGAGCATGGGCGAAAAACGAAAGCGATCATCATGCGCATGTTTGAAAGGGGACTGTGTGCACTGCACGTCTGGAGCGAAGGCCAAACCGCAGCGGCCATGGCCCTGACGGGGACGGATGCCAAGGAAAACCTGCTGGTCATCGATTATATTGCGGTACGGGGAAGTTCAAGGGGACAAGGGGCCGGACTTGCCTGCCTCCGGGATTTGCGTGAATGGGCCGGCGGCAGGGGCTTCAGAGGTATCGTGATCGAAGCGGAAGCCGATCCGTCGGAAGAAAACGCCGGCAGAATCGCCTTTTGGAAAAAGGCCGGTTTTACGCCGACGGCGTACGTGCATTCGTACATTTGGGTGCCTGAAACGTACCGGGCGATGTACCTCAGCCTCGATCCCGAGCATCCCGTCGAATCGCATGACGGCGGCGAGGAGCTGTTTCAGTCGATCCTGCGCTTTCACGAAAAGGCCTACCGCCGTCCGAGCAAGTCATGAGCGCACCTCCTGTTCGCCCGGAATCAGAAGGGAATGAACTCTCCCGGCCGGGTATGGTATGATAGAAGAACAGCTTTGGTCCGCAGGGACAAGCATTTTAGACTTTCAAGGACGTGAATCGAATGGACTTATTCTCTTTCCAGCAGGACGCGAATCCGGGCGCACGGCTCTTGGCCGACCGGATGCGGCCGACCACGCTGGATGAATATATTGGGCAGGAGCATATCGTAGGTCCGGGCAAGCTGCTCCGCAGGGCGATCGAAGCCGACCAGGTATCCTCGATCCTCCTCTACGGGCCTCCGGGATGCGGCAAGACGACGCTCGCCCATATTATTTCGCAGCATACGCAGGCGGACTTCGTCCGGCTGAACGCGGTTGACGCTTCCGTCAAGGATGTCCGCGAGGTGATCGACCAGGCCCAGACCAATAAATCGATGTACGGAACGAAAACGATCCTCTTTCTGGACGAGGTGCATCGTTTTAACAGCTCGCGCCAGGACGCGCTGCTGCCTGCGGTGGAGAAGGGGACGATTATTTTTATCGGAGCGACGACGGAGAACCCGTTCCATTATGTGAACGGCGCCTTGATGAGCCGCTCGACACTGTTCCAGCTTCATCCGCTTACGAAGGAGCATTCCATGCTGGCAATGAAGCGGGCGCTGCAGGATCCGGACAAGGGGCTCGGCTTCATGAACCTGAAGGTTGACGAGGAAGCTCTGGATCATATTGCGACGATGGCGAACGGGGATATCCGGCGCGCGCTGAATGCGCTGGAATTGGCGGCATTGACGACGCCTCCAGAGGCGGACGGAACCGTCCATATCACGCTCGAAGTGGCGGAGGAGTCAATCCGCCGGCCGATCGTGCGTGCGGACGAGTCGACCCAGTATGACGTGCTTTCGGCGTTTCATAAGAGCATCCGCGGATCAAGCGATGCCGCGCTGTTCTGGTTCCTCTACGCGGTGGAGAAGCTGGGCATGGACCCGATGGTGTTCATCCGCCGGCTGATTGCCGCCAGCAGCGAGGATATCGGGCTGGCAAACCCGCAGGCGATGGTTCAGGCCGTCAGCGCGCTGGACGCTTACCGGAACAACGGCTGGCCGGAGGCGAAGCTGAACATCGCGCAGGCGATCCTGTTCGCGGTGGAGAGCCCGAAATCGAACAGGGTCTATACGGCGATTTCGAATGCGATGTCCGCCATGGACGAGATCAAATCCGCGGAAGTGCCGCTTCACTTGCGGGATACGCACTATAAGGGCGCCGTCAAGCTGGGCCATGAAGGGTACAAATACCCGCATAATTATCCCGGCCATTATGTGAAGCAGGACTACCTGCCGAAGGAAATCGCCGGTCGGGTATTCTATGAAGCGTCGGAGCAGGGCAACGAGGCGAAAATCCGGCATAACCAGCAGCTTCGGAAGGATCAGTCTTAAACTGCCAATGCCTGGGAACATACTTCGATTGGGGATTAGTTTTGCGATGACAGCAGGATAATAATGATGGCGGGGAGAATCTTTAAGGACGGCATGCAAAAAACCGCCGGCCCTCGGAAGAGCCGGCGGTTTGCACATATGCTTTGCGTTTAGATGGCAGCTTCGTATTGAACTTTTTCCACCTTGTCGATCGTTCCGCCGCCCAGGCACACATCGTCCTGGTAGAACACGACGGCTTGGCCGGGTGTAATGGCCTTTTGCTTCTCGGCAAACGTAACGTGGACGCTGCCGTCCGGCAGCCATTCCAGTGTAACCTTCTGGTCGGGCTGGCGGTAGCGGAACTTGGCGGTGCATTGGAAGGGCTCTTTGGGCACGGCCCCTTGTCCCGCGATCCAGTTCACGCCTGAAGCGATGAGCCCGGTGGAGTACAGGCTGGGATGCTGATCCCCTTGCACGACGTACAAAATGTTCTTCTCCAGATCCTTGTCGGCGACGAACCACGGTTCGCCCGAGCCGGAACCGCCGATACCAAGGCCTTGGCGCTGTCCGAGCGTGTAGTACATGAGGCCGTCATGGCGGCCTTTGACTTCGCCGGTGGCGATATCGACCATTTGGCCGGATTGGGCAGGCAGGTATTGGCTCAGGAACTCTTTGAAGTTGCGTTCTCCGATAAAGCATACCCCGGTGCTGTCCTTTTTCTTGGCAGTGTAGAGCCCGGCTTCCTCCGCAATTCGGCGGACCTCCGGCTTAGGCAGATGTCCGATTGGGAACATCGCCTTCGACAGCTGCTGCTGATTGAGCGCGTTCAGGAAGTAGGTCTGATCCTTGTTGCTGTCCACGCCGCGCAGCAGCGTATAGACGCCGTCCTGCTCGACAACACGGGCATAATGGCCGGTGGCTACATATTGGGCGCCCAGATTCAGCGCTTTCGTCAGAAATTCGCCGAATTTAATCTCGCGGTTGCACATGACATCGGGATTTGGTGTGCGGCCCAACTTATATTCATCGAGAAAATAGGAAAATACTTTATCGTAATATTCCTTTTCGAAGTTCACCGTGTAATAAGGAATGCCGATCTGCTCGCAGACGCGGCGGACGTCTTCGGCGTCGTCTTCCGCGGTGCAGTTGCCGAATTCATCGGTGTCATCCCAGTTTTTCATAAAAATGCCGATGACGTCGTAGCCCTGCTGCTTCAGAAGCAGCGCGGTGACGGATGAGTCGACACCGCCGGACATCCCGACGACGACACGTATATTTTGATTATCTGTAGACAAAAGTCATCACCATTTTCATATGAGATTGTGCCCATAGCCTCTATTTTAACACATTTGTCCACAGATCACACCACATAGGTTGTCCACCGGTCGCGAACATTTCTTTGTTTTGTCATTGTTTTTTAAACCAAAACGGAGCCGGATATGTTAACATAGGCTAGGGAAATGATCGGAATACGCAGATATGGAAAAGCTTACATAAGCTGTATTCTCTTGGATTCACCACCCGCATGTTGAACCAAAACCATTGATAACGATCCATGAATAAGAGCTAAATAGATGCAACTCAAGTTTCGAAATTTGAATCCCCTGTTGTAATAGGCTTATCCAAGCCCTTCAACATGAAGTTTTTGAGTTCATTCTATATAGATACCATGAATTTACTTGAGAGAGGTGCCACCTTTGAAAATATCGACAAAAGGCCGTTACGGCTTGACAATCATGATGGAGCTTGCTGCCAAATACGGCGAAGGGCCGACATCCCTAAAGAGCATTGCCGAGAAAAACCAACTTTCCGAGCACTATCTGGAGCAGCTGATCGCTCCGCTCCGGAACGCCGGACTCGTTAAGAGCATCCGCGGTGCTTATGGCGGTTACATCTTATCGCGTGAAGCTTCCGAGATTACAGCCGGTGATGTCATTCGCGTGCTCGAGGGGCCGATTTCGCCGGTCGATTTTACAGAAGAGGATGATCCGGCCAAACGTAATCTTTGGCTGCGGATCCGTGACGGAATCGCCAACGTGCTGGATTCGACGACGCTTGCCGACTTGATTTCCTACCAGGAGAAAGAGACGTCCGAGAACTACATGTTCTACATCTAGACTACAAGCTGCAGCCACTCGCCCCTTGCGAGTGGCATTCGGCTTTGCAAACGGCGTACCTTTTGGGTGTACCTTCTGTAAGGATCGTCAACTTCCAAAGTTTTGTAAGTAAATGTTTTCCAAATTAAAAACAGACCCGCTTCGGCGAGTCTGTTTCCGGTTGTTACTGTTGACGGAACTGGTTGTTGAACCCCGTTTGGAAGCCTTGCGGCTGCTGCGTTTCCATATATCCCGATACCGGCTGGGAAACGGAGCTCACCATTTGCTGGGCCAGGCTGGAGATTTGCTGTAGCTGTTGAATGGCGCGCTGGTGGCCTTGAAGAGCGGTTTGGATCATTTGCGACGTTTGCTGCTCACGCTGAGCGAGCTGCTCCAGCTGCATCGCATTTTGCTGCTCCTGCTTCAGCATTTGCTGGTAAGCCATAGAAGCTTGTTGAGTTTGCTGCGTCAGCTGATGAATGATTTGGTTGATTTGCTGGGATTGGGAATACGGGTTCATGTCGTTACCTCCATATCGGGATTGGATTACCGACATATTATGACTGCCCGGAAACCGTTCTATCCGAGCCAAACCCTGTATGAACAGGCTCGAAATTCCTGATTTGAATACAACAATTTCACTAGACATCATAAGCGAAATACTACACATGACCAAGGTGGTGTAATCATGAAATCAATCTATTTGGACCATGCGGCCTCCACTCCGGTACATCCGGAAGTGGCGGAAGAAATGATGCGTGTCATGACCGGACAATACGGCAATGCCTCCAGCGTTCACGCATTCGGCCGTGCGGCCAAGCGCACCGTCAGCGGGGCAAGGGACCGGATCGCCAAGTTTCTCGGCTGCCTGCCCGATGAGATCGTCTTTACCGCCGGGGGCACGGAAAGCGACAACCTCGCTTTATTCGGCGCAGCCTCCATGCGCAGGTCTAAGGGGAACCACATCATTACGTCGTCCATCGAGCATCATGCTGTGCTTCACGCCTGCGAAGAGCTGGAGAAGGAAGGTTTCCGTGTCACCTACCTGCCGGTAGACCACACCGGACGGGTTCGGCCCGAGGATCTGGAGGCGGCATTGTCGGAGGATACGATTCTGATCAGCATCATGTATGCGAACAACGAGGTAGGAACGATTCAGCCGATTGAAGAAATCGGGAGAATCGCCCAAAGCAGAGACATACTTTTTCATGTGGACGCCGTTCAGGCTCTTGGAGCGCTGCCCATCAACTGCCATGAGCTTCCGGTCGACATGATGAGCTTTTCCGCGCACAAAATCAACGGACCTCAAGGTGTAGGAGCGCTGTACGTCCGCAAAGGACTGGTCATCGCACCGCGCCTTCACGGCGGACTCCAAGAGAAAAAGCGGCGCGCCGGAACGGAAAATATGGCCGGAATCGCCGGCTTCGGCAAAGCCGTGGAGATTGCTTCCCGCCAGATGGAGCAGCGAAGAGAGCATGATCTTCGTTTGCGCCAGACCTTGATCAGCACGCTGGAGCAGGGGATCGGCAGGGACGCTTTTGTAATCAACGGCCACCAAGAGGAGTGCCTTCCCCACATCGTGAACATCAGCTTCCCGCAGACAGATACGGAGACGCTTCTGATGAATCTCGACATGGAGGGCATCGCCGCCGCAAGCGGTTCGGCATGCACTTCAGGCTCGCTGGAGTTGTCCCATGTGCTGGAGGCCATGCAGCTGCCTCAAAATGTTTTGCGTTCGGCGATTCGATTCAGCTTTGGTTTGGGTAATACTACTGAAGATATGGAGTACACAGCCCAAAAAATTGAAACCATTCTGCGTCGTCTTACGTAAGAAAGGTAGGGATTCTCCATGGATGGAGAGGGAGGGATGAGTGCTCCATACCGTTCGCGAGACAAATCGACCTGCGCGTGCCGCATTGGATTGGCTGACTTCGGTGGTAACGTGAAGGGGTTAGTTTCAATTTTGAAGAGGGTAAGGTGGGATCCTGGCCATGAAATTCCAAGAGATGATCGGACTTGCCGTATTTGATGTGGAAGAAGGCAAGGAGATCGGCAAAATATACGATATTATCATCACCGAAGATTGGAAAATTCAAGGTCTTGAGCTGGAAGGCAAAGGGTTGTTCTCCAACACAGCGAAGACGGTGTCCTGGGAGGACGTCGTTGCTTATGGCGAAGATGCTGTGATGATTCGTAATAAACAGGCTGTTCGCAAGACGGATGCCGACGACATACAATACACCTATCTTTTGGGTAAAAATAAATTAAAGGATCTGGACGTGCTTACTGAGGACGGTACGATGCTCGGTAAAGTGACGGACGTTTATTTTGACCAGGAAATGGGAAATACAATATTAGGTCTCGAAATAAGCGACGGATTTGTTTCGGATTTGATTGAGGGGCGGAAATGGCTGCCTTGCACCACGGAAATGTCCATAGGGGAGAATGCGGTCATGGTTCCGCCTATGAGCGAACAGCGTTTGGAAAAAGCCATTAATTCTGTTAACGGATAGGTGATCAATGAATATGAGATGTCCTAACTGCAATTCCAAAGATATAGGAAAAATCGGTTCCCACCAATTTTACTGCTGGGGCTGCTTTATTGAACTGACGGTGAACGGGGAGAAAATGTCCGTATACCAGGTAGAAGAGGACGGTACGCTCAGCTCGCTGGACGATTTGTTCTTTGAGGAGATTCCTCAGGATTTTCCTCATCTGCACGCTTCCTCTTAAACAATATGCATGTACCGGTCAGAACATTTCCGCAGACTCTCGGGTCCTAACGAATATTTTTCTGATTTATGCTGCGTAAATGGAGCCGCCCCTTCCGCTAATTGTGGTTTGTCTTCAGTTTGCCACGGCCCGCAAGGGGGATTCACCCCGGCAGCTTCATTCCTTTTATTGGTTACATAGCATCTATAGCGGAAGAACGATACACGGTCTTATTGCCGTCATCTTGGAAACCCGTACCCGTTTTTGCCTTCATGGCGGACGCCGGTATCCGGGTTTCTTTGCGTTTGCCTATATATCTCCTCCTAAGGCCGCCAATAGGTTAAATTCGAATTTCGGGACATATACTAACTTGACAGCACGTCCGGAAGGAGGAGACAAGGTGGATAAACTGACGGCCAATAAATGGTTCCGGGGGATGATTTGGGTCCTGCTCGGTCTGATTATTCTGTATTTCGTTTGGCTGCTGCGGCCGATGTTCATGAATATCTATCAATTTCTGAAAGCGATCCTTGCCCCCTTTGTCGTGGCGATGATCATTTCCTATGTACTCAATCCGGTCGTATGCATGCTGGCTGCGCGGAAAATGCCGAGGGGAATCGCCGTGCTGCTCATTTACGCCGTCTTTCTGACCTGCCTTGCGGTGATTCTGATCAATCTGATCCCGATGCTGATCGAGCAGATGGAGGAACTGAACGAGCATTTGCCGGAGATGACGATGCATGCCCAGAACATCATGAACAACCTGGATAATCGAGGCGTTCCGGTGGGGATCAAGGAGGGCGTGGATCAGTGGCTGCTGCAGTGGGAGGACCGGCTGGCCAAAGGCATTTCCAATTTCATGGACCATATCGGCAGTACCATTAACATCGTGCTGAACATTTTCATCATCCCGTTTTTGATTTTCTACATATTAAAGGACTTCGACGTTTTTGAGCGGGCGGTCGTATCGCTGCTGCCGCGCACGCGGCGCAAGGCTTCCGTCAGATTGCTGAAGGAGATCGATGAGGCGCTCGGCAATTATGTCCGCGGGCAGTTCCTGGTGTGTCTCATCGTCGGCATTCTGGCCTATATCGGATATATGATCGTCGGCATGCCGTATGCCCTCTTGATGGCGAGCATCGTCGCGGTATTCAACATCGTGCCCTATCTCGGACCGTTCCTAGGCGCGGCGCCTGCGGTGGTCATGGCTTCGACGATATCCTGGAAAATGGTGCTGATGGTCATCATCGTGAACTGGCTGTGCCAGCTCCTGGAGAGCAATATCGTATCGCCCCAGGTCGTGGGAAAGAAGCTGCATTTGCACCCGATGCTGATTATTTTTGCCCTTCTGGTCGGCGGAGAGATTGCAGGGGTCGTCGGACTCATTCTGGCGGTGCCTTTATTCGCGGTGCTCAAGGTCATCATTCAGCACTTTTTTGCCTATTACGTCAAGCGGAAGACGACGTAGAGCGGTTTGACAAGCGTCCGCGCTATCGGATATAATTCAGACAATACTATGCAAAAATGGACAAAACGGCGATGAAATGAAGTACGGCAGTTCCTCCTTGTTCAGAGAAGGGCTCCTTCACGGTGAGCGTGACGGCTGCAAGAGCCCCCAAGCGATACTGTCCGGAAAGCTGATTTCGGAGTGTGACAAAATTCACCGGCTGGCCCCGTTAACGGCCTTAACAAGGCGATCGCCTGATCATTCAAGCTGGCAGCCGGCGTATGGCGCCCGGCAGTCGTTCAGGCGGTAACCAGGGTGGTACCGCGAATTCATTCGTCCCTGATCTGATCAGGGGCGTTTTTTACGTTTAACCGTCCATTTGCATGCAATTTACGAGAGAGCTGGAGGCTGTTTACTATGAAAGCAAGTGAAATTCGTTCCAAATGGCTTGAATTTTTCGCAAGCAAGGGACACCAGATCGAGCCGAGCGCTTCGCTCGTGCCGCATAACGATCCCTCCCTGCTGTGGATCAACGCGGGTATGGCCCCGCTGAAGCCGTATTTTGACGGACGCATCAGTCCCGAAAATCCCCGGCTCACGAACTCGCAGAAGTGTATCCGTACCAACGATATCGAAAATGTAGGCAAGACCCGCCGGCATCACACCTTCTTTGAAATGCTCGGCAACTTCTCCATCGGCGACTACTTCAAGGAAGAGGCTATTACATGGGCATGGGAATTTCTGACCAGCAAGGAATGGATCGGATTCGACCCTGAACGTCTGTCCGTTACGGTTTATCCGGAGGATGAAGAAGCCTTTAAGCTCTGGAACGAAAAGATCGGCCTGCCGGCCGAGCGGATCGTGAAGCTGGAGGATAACTTCTGGGACATCGGCGAAGGCCCTTGCGGTCCTTGTACGGAAATTTTCTATGACCGCGGCGAAGCCTATGGTGACCTGTCTGATCCGGAAATGTACCCGGGCGGAGAAAACGAACGCTTCCTGGAAGTGTGGAACCTCGTCTTCTCGCAGTTCAACCACAACAAGGACGGCTCCTACACGCCGCTTCCCAACAAGAACATCGATACCGGAGCGGGCCTGGAACGCTTTGCATCCATTTTGCAAAACGTCGACTCCAACTTCGACACCGACCTGTTCCAGCCGATCATTCAAAAAACGGCAGAGCTGGCCGGCGTTAAATACAATGCCAGCGTAGAGGGCGACATCGCGCTGAAGGTCATCGCCGACCATGTGCGTACCGTTACGTTTGCGGTGGCCGACGGCGTGCTTCCGTCAAATGAAGGCCGCGGCTACATCATCCGCCGTTTGCTGCGCCGCGCCGTACGTTACGGCAAAGTGCTGGGTCTTGACCGTCCGTTCCTGTACAGCCTGGTGGAAACCGTCGGCGACATTATGGGCGTATACTACCCGAACGTGATGGAGAAACGCGAATTCATCGAGAAGGTGATCTCCACGGAGGAAGAACGTTTCCATGAGACACTGTCCGACGGCCTGGCGATCCTCGAGGAAATCAGCAAGCAGGCGCTGGAGCAGGGAACGAAGCAGATCGGCGGCAGCGACGCGTTCAAGCTGTACGATACGTACGGTTTCCCGTTCGACCTGACGGAAGACTATGCGGCAGAGCATGGGCTGACCGTTGACCGCGAAGGCTTTGACGCAGCGATGCAGGAGCAGCGCGACCGCGCGCGTGCAGCACGTCAGGAGAGCGGCGGCATGAAGGTTCAGGGCGGCGTCCTGTCCGATTATACGGTTAAAAGTGAATTTGTTGGATATAATGACACGGTAACCGAGTCGAAAATTGTGGCGATCATTGTCGATGATGCCATGGTGGACATCGCCGGGGAAGGACAGAGCGCACAGGTGGTGCTTGACGTCACTCCGTTCTATGCGGAGAGCGGCGGCCAGGTCAGCGACCAGGGTCTGCTGCGCGGCGGATCGGTGACGGCCAGAGTGGAGGGCCTCTTCAAGGCGCCGCACGGACAGCCTGTGCACCAGGTGACGGTGGAAGCCGGGGAGCTCAAAGTCGGCGAGACTGTCAAGGCGGAGGTCGATCATGACAAACGCAGGGACATCGAGAAGAACCATACGGCGACCCACCTCCTTCATAAAGCGCTGAAGGAAGTACTCGGTACCCACGTCAATCAGGCCGGATCGCTCGTTGAGCCGCAGCGCCTGCGCTTCGACTTCTCGCATTTCGGCAGCATTACGCCGGAAGAACTGGCGGATATCGAACGCCGCGTGAATGAACAAATTTGGAAGGGTACTAATGTAACAATTGAATATAAATCGCTCGACGAAGCCAAAGCGATGGGCGCCATGGCGCTGTTCGGCGAGAAGTACGGCAGCATCGTCCGCGTCGTGCAGGTCGGCGATTACAGCTTGGAGCTGTGCGGCGGATGCCACGTGAACAACACGTCCGAGATCGGAATCTTCAAGCTGGTCAGCGAAAGCGGCATCGGCTCGGGGGTACGCCGGATCGAGGCGGTAACCGGCCGCATGGCATACGAATTCCTGGAAGGCCAGCTGTCGCTGCTGAAGCAGTCCGCAGAGCTTCTTAAATCGAATCTGCACGACGTGCCGAGACGGATTGAAGCGCTGCACGGCCAGCTGAAAGAGCTGGGACGCGAGAACGAGTCGCTTCAGAGCAAGCTGAGCACGATCGAAGCCGGCCAGCTCACCGAACAGGTGAAGCAGGTGAACGGAAGAGAGCTGCTCGCTGTCCGCGTCAATGCCGGAAGCATGGACGGCCTGCGCTCGATTGCCGACGAACTGAAGGGCAAGCTCCCGAATGCCGTGCTGGTGCTCGGCGCAGCGATGGACGAGAAGGTGAACTTCGTCGTTTCCGTTCCGCAGGAGCTCGTGAAGTCGGGGCTTCATGCAGGCAAGCTGGTGAAGGAGATCGCGGCAGTCTGCGGCGGCGGAGGCGGCGGACGTCCCGATATGGCCCAGGCCGGCGGCAAGGACGCCAGCAAGCTCGAAGACGCTTTGAAGCTGGCTGAACAATTGGTTGGATCTGGAATTTAGGCATATCATCTATGCCTTCTGCATCCAATACATTGTAAAGACTCCGGCGGCTATCCGGGACTTTGTAAAATTTTTGTTTTTTATTTCCGTGGAATTTCCTTCGGCGCGGCCCGGTATGGTATGATAGAAAAAGTAGGAAACCTTAAAGATTCAATTCGTCAAAACATGCATGGACATGTTTTTGAAGAAGCGAGGTGTCACAAATGGATTCCATGGATAAGACAGTCAAGTTTAACGTGAAGGGTGATGAGAAGGAGGCCTCCGCGAAGGATATCCTTCTGACGGTATACGACGCGCTGGTGGAGAAGGATTATAACCCGATCAACCAGATCGTCGGCTACCTGATATCCGGAGACCCCGCTTATATACCGCGCCAGAACAACGCGAGAAGCCTGGTTCGAAAAAAAGAGCGTGATGAGTTGATTGAAGAGCTGGTCCGGTTCTATCTAGCCAATCACCGATAGGAGAGTTTTATGAGAATTATGGGACTCGATTACGGGGACCGCAAAATCGGGGTGGCCGTGAGCGATATGTTCGGCTGGACCGCCCAGGGGCTTGAAGTGGTCGAACGCCGCCGCGACGGGGCGGAAATGCAGCGAATTGCGGATCTGGTCTGCGAGCAGGAAGTGGAAGAAATCGTGGTTGGCCTCCCGAAGAACATGAACGGCAGCATTGGTCCGCGCGGCGAAATCTGCATTGCGTTTGCAGACCAGCTGAGAGACATGCTGAACTTGCCGGTTCATCTGTGGGATGAGCGGTTGACGACGGTATCCGCCGAAAGGACGCTGCTTGAAGCGGATGTCAGCCGGAAGAAACGCAGGCAGGTCGTGGATAAAATGGCTGCCAGCTTGATTTTGCAAAACTATTTGGACTCTAAGAGTAAAAGGTGAGGGTGATACAAATGGCTAATGACCGTAATCGTATGGAAGAAGAAGAACCGGAAATTATTTATATTCCCGATGACGAAGGCAATGAAGAGGAGTTTGAAGTCATCATGAAATTCGAGGTCGACGGCTCGGACTCCAAGTATATGATGGTCGTTCCGCTTGACTCCGAGGATGATGACTCCGACGAGGTCTATGCCTTCCGCTATGAGGAGGACGGAGACGATCTGAAGCTGTATATGATCGAGGACGACGAAGAGTGGGAAATCGTCGAGGAAACGTTCAATACGCTGGTTGCCGAACTTGATGGAGGGAATGAACATGAATGATTTCTCTGCAGATCAGGCCGTATGGACTTCCAAACTGAAGGAAGCCTTTGGTCCAACTGTGGAACTGGAAGATGAGGACGGAGTCACTTCCGTCTACGATCTTACAGCTGAGTTTGAAATCAACGGTCAGAGCTATGCTGTGCTCCAAAAGCCAGGAGATCAAAGCGGAGAATTCGATATCCTGAAAGTAGTCTCCTCGCCTGAAGGAACTCTTGGGCTTGTCACCATAGATGATGACGATGAATGGGAAAATATCAGCGAGCTGTACGACGAAATGACCTTTCCTGAGGACAGCGAAGATTAATCGGGCACAAGGTTTGATCAAGTACCAAAATTGATAACTCCGGAGTCCCCGCAAAGACAGCGGAATGCGTGAAACGGAGCATTGCGCTGCTTTGTGGGGATTTTTTTGGTTATGGAGGGTTGGATCGGTTTGAAAGCTGCCAAAAAGGCTCTGGTGGTGCTGGTGATCGTCTTGGTGATCATTGCCGGCGGGGCCTATTACGTCTGGAACGGCATGCAGCCGGTGAAGGCTTCGCAGAATGCCGTCAAGTTTACCATTGAGCAGGGAATGGGAACTTCGCAAATTGCCGGGGTTCTTAAGCAAAGTGGACTCATTAAAAACGATATGTTCTTTAAAATCTACTTGAAATGGAAAAACCAGGGCTCCCGTTTTCAGGCGGGAACCTATGAGGCGAAGCCGGGGGTAACCTACGACCAGCTGATTGCCAAGCTGAACAGCGGCGAAGTGGTGAAGGCGGAAATGATCCGCATTACGATTCCGGAAGGCTATACGCTGGAGCAGATCGCAAAGACGGTGGGAGAAGCAAGCCAGAGTGATCCGGCCGCGTTCGTAAAGCTGGCGGATACCGGCGGTCAGACGGACGTACCGGCCTTTAAGGAAATCCCCGCGGATACTTCGTTAAAGCATAAGGCGGAGGGGTACCTATTCCCGGACACGTACGAATTTAAAAAAGGAACCGGGCAGGAAGAGATCCTGACCCGAATGCTGCAGCAAATGCAGAGCAAGCTGGATCAGATCCCTGATCTGGAGCAGAAGCTGAAGGCTCATGGCCTTACATTGCACGAGATGCTGACGGTGGCTTCGCTCATCGAACGGGAGGTTGTGGTCGACAAGGAGCGTCCGCTTGTTGCGGGTGTCATTTACAACCGCTTGCACAAGGAGATGAAGCTAGAAATCGACGCTACAGTGCAGTACGCTTTGAAGGAGCCTAAGGAACGGCTGCTGTATAAGGACCTGAAGGTGGACAGTCCATATAACACGTATTTGCATCCGGGGCTCCCGCCAGGACCAATCTGCAGTCCGAGCATCGCTTCGATCGAAGCCGCATTATCGCCGGAAGCTTCCGATTATTTGTATTACGTGACCAAGAAGGACGGCTCGCATGAGCATTTATTTGCGAAGACGTACCAGGAGCATTTGAACAACATCAAGAAAAGCAACAGCAATGCGAAGCAGTAGCTGCGGGGCAAGTATCGCCCAGAATCCATTTGCCGCTGCGAGCACCAAAGCACCTTAGACTCTGCCGGAGACACGCGCTTCCGCCGGGTCCGGGGTGCTTTTTAAGTACTGTGGTTCTGCCTGGAAATTAATCGTTCAAAATGGTGAAATTCGTTTGGGGAGAGGGTGGCATGAATATGACTAAACAAGTGATACCGTGGACTAGCGGCCGCTGGTCGACGGAACCGGCTGCTTGTGAAGAGAAGGACGGGGAGCTGCTCGTTGAAGCGTGCCAGGGCAGTGATTATTGGCAAACGACCATGTACGGATTTGAACGGGACAACGGCCACTCGCTTCTGCTGCCATGGGATGGGGAAGAAGCGGTAGAGGTAACCTTTCGTTTGACCGCCTTCGATCATTTGTATGACCAGGCAGGGCTGATGTTATGGAGCCATGGGCAGCAGTGGATCAAAGCCGGAATCGAGATGAATGACGGCGTCCCTCATCTCGGAGCGGTCGTGACCCACGGCTATTCGGATTGGTCGCTTGCGCCCGTCCCGGAGTGGATGGAGAAGATGGTGACGATCCGGGCGTCCCGTCTGAAAGATGCGGTTATTATCAGAGCCCGGACGGAAGGGGAAGACTGGAGAACCGTCCGCGTATGCCGGCTTACTCCGGATGAATGGCAAGCGGGACCGTATTTGTGCGCGCCGACGAGTGCTGGGCTCAAAGTGGCTTTTACCCGATGGGCAACGGCCCAACCGGATGCGGATGTGCATGAACAGCCGCCGGAGTTGTAAGGACGGCCATGCCTGACGGCTGAGCCTGCCCTTCGTTGGAACAGGTCGACTTCATCGGCGAAAAAGGCTGCAGACTCTTGTCCGAACCCGGACGGAGGCTGCAGCCTTTTGGTGGTTGAATTTAAATCGGTTGTTTCTTAAAGCCGGGCCGTATCAAACAGCCGCCAGCGTTATGCCTGCAAATCCAAAGGGACTGGAGTGAGCCGTTCGATGGACAGCATGTCCCGGATCGCTTCCATTTCAAGGTAGCTGGTGATGACATGGTCCGCCTGGGACAAATCCTGCCGGCCGGATCCGGGGTTAAGGTACCCGATGCAGCGCATGCCTGCGCTCTTTGCGGCCTTGACCCCATTGCGAGAGTCCTCGATAACCAGGCATGATGAGGGCTCGGCTCCCAGCAGCTTGGCGGCCTGTAGAAAAATATCGGGTGCCGGTTTGCCGGACTTCACTTCTTCCCCGGAAAGCCGCACGCTGAAGAAGGCTCCAAGTCCGGTACGTTCCATGATGAGCCGGATCAGGGACGGAGGCGAGGAAGAAGCTACCGCAAGCGGCACCTGACGGCTGCGCAGCCAATCCAGCCAAGGCGTTACGTGGGGAATCGGCTGCAGTTCGGGGTGTGCTGCCATGATGTCCAGCACGTTGTTCTGATGATAGGCGAGCACTTCTTCCAGCGGGAAGGAGAGCTTATGCTTCTCCAGCACCTGCCTCCACATGGACTCCAGCGTTACCCCCACGTAGCCGTGATGCTCCTCTTCCGTTACGGGAGCGCCGAAGTGGGCGAAAGAGCTGCGCTCAATCTCAAAATAGATCGGTTCGCTGTTTACGAGCACGCCGTCCATATCAAAAATAACGGCCTTTACCGGCGGGGCCTGCCATTCCTGCTTCTGCAATGTCATACGCTTAACGCTCCTTTGTCGGTATTTTTCGCACCTAAACGGCTTCAGACCGATTGCAGAATGACCTTGATCGCCTGGGACGAAGGGCTCAGCGAACGCCCGTCCAGATCACAGCCCAGGGCTTGAAAGGCTTCCCGGTATCGGGCCAAGGGATAGGTGTGGGTTATGATTTTTTGCGCGGGAATAATTTGGCGCTCGATCATGTAATGGGCGGTGGAAAAGGTGCCCAGGGAATCGATCGAGCCGATGATTTTGAGGCTCCGGTCGACGACCTCTTTGGGATTAAAGGTGCTGACGCCGTCTCTTAAGCCGACAAGCATGAGGTAACCGCCGTTTGCCAGGCTTGGTAGCACCTGCGTTCCGACCACGCCGGTCGTATCGACGATAAGATCCACCTGTCCGCCGCCGGATGAAGCCTCCGCTACCGCCGTTTCGAACGAATCGTAAGTTCTCCAGCGTTCCGGGGCGATACCCCCGGCGATGGCGAGCCTTTCTTTGGAGATGTCCACAATGCTTCCCGTTACGCCTTTGGAAGCCAGGGCATAGCTGTACAGAATGCCGATGGGCCCGGCGCCGAGAACGACTGTTCGAAAATTCGGCAGGAGCCGGATTTGGTTGATTCCTGTCAGGATGCAGCTTAGCGGCTCCGTTAAGGTGGCCTCCTCGTAGCTGACATGATCTTTTAATGGATATAAAAAGCGGTCTTCG
Organism: Paenibacillus favisporus; assembly: GCF_040545415.1. Classification (NCBI taxonomy): domain Bacteria; kingdom Bacillati; phylum Bacillota; class Bacilli; order Caryophanales; family Paenibacillaceae; genus Paenibacillus; species Paenibacillus favisporus. The sequence goes on from NZ_JBEPLV010000001.1 coordinate 76,689, forward strand.
GTAACGTAATAATCGGTAAAGGTTCCGTTGGCGCTGACTCCGGTTTCCGTCACAGACTTATGGATGCAGTGATTTTGCCGGCCAGTTCGGCACATCTCACAGTGCCCGCAGTAATAAGTCGGGTCGATCACGACCCGGTCGCCTGGCTTCAGCGTTGTGACTCCCCTGCCGACGCTGACGACATCTCCTGCCGATTCGTGACCGAGGATGACGGACGATACCGCATGATATTTGCCGCTCACAATGCCCAGATCGGTCCCGCACACGCCGGTGGCGCGAATGCGGACGAGAACCTGATGTTCCTCTGTAATGGACGGCTCCGGCCGTTCCTCAAGCGTTACGTCCCATGCCGATTTATATACCAATGCCTGCATCACGTATTACCTCCTTGGATATGGATATTTGACTTTTGAGAACATTTGCAGACCTGTTAACCGACGCTGGCCAGAACCGCGTCCAGTCTTTCCACGATCGTTACGATCTCATCCGTCGTTACGGTCAGGGACGGTCTGACCTTGACCACGTTTCCGAATCCGTATCTGGACCCGCGGAGGATCAGATGCTGATCGGCAAAGGCGCGATCGATGACCGCGTTGGTCTTGGCGACATCCGGTGCCCCGTCCTCGTCCACGATTTCCAAACCCCACATCAGCCCGACGCCGCGTGCTTCGCCGATGCAGTCGTATTTAGTCTCAAGCTCATGCAGCAGGTCGCCGAGTATTTCGCCTTTCAGTTTGACTTCATCCAAAAATCCAGTCTCGGATACGACCTCCAGAGTGGACTTGGCCGCCGTAACGGATATCAGATTGCTGCCTGAGGTGAAGGAGTGCTCGTGCTTCTCCAGCACATCCAGGCGGGATTGCATCAGCACGGCCGCCACCGGAACGCCGATACCGCCCAAGCCTTTGGCAAGGGTGATCATGTCCGGCTGAATGTCGAACCGTTCGCTGGCGAACATGTAACCGGTCCGCCCGATCCCGGTCTGAACCTCGTCGGCGATCAGAAGCAGCCCGTGTTCGTCGCAAAGCTTGCGCAGAAGCTTGAAATATCCTTCGGGTGGAACGATATTCCCTCCGTTGCCGAGGATCGGCTCGATGATGATGCAGGCGACCGATCCGGAGCTTGCGTATTCGAGGTGGTCATGGATCGATTCGATGCATTGAAAGCCGCAGTTCGGGCGGGAGGCGTTAAAGGGACAGCGGTAGCAGTAAGGAGCGGGAACGTGTACGCTGTTCGCGGCAGTCGAGTTGGGGAAGTGCTTGCGCCGGAAGGCGTTGCCGGAGATGGCGGTGGCAAACTGGGTTTGGCCGTGATGGGACAGAAACAGGCTGATGATGTCGGTGGCTTGCGTATATTTTTGCGCGATCTTGGTCGCGCATTCGTTGGCCGTGGATCCGGTAATATCCCGCATCCAGCCGGTATCGATCCCATTCGGGGCGTGCTCGGTCAATTGGTCCAGCACTTCGTTCACATACGGTTCGGTAAAAGTGGAGGACATGTGAGTCAGGCGTCCCACCTGCTCCTGAACCTTTTCGACGACATGCGGATGGTTGTAGCCGAGCGAAAGATTGAACGTTCCGGACACGCCGTCCAAATACTCCGTGCCTGCATCATCGACCAACGTAATCCCTTTTCCAAACTTGAAACGGTTTGTGGTTAAGGTTTGCATCCGTCTTCCCTCCAAAGGTTAATTTTAATTTCGTTAATTCGTTGTTATAAGAATAAATTTTTTCCGTATGGACATTGGATTTCCCCAAAAGGGGGCCATCATCCCTCGTGGCCGTGCCCCAGAAGGCTTCCACCCAGCTTATGTTTCCTGGACTGCTGCTGCTTGGTCAGGATCAGGGACGCAAGAAGGATCAAGCTGAATCCGGCAAGGATCCAGACGGCCATTCCGGCCGACCATTGATCCATCGACCAGCCGATCAGATACTGCAGCACCGCGCCGCCGATCCCGCCGGATGCGATCAGGATGCTGGTGGTTGTCTCCGTCATTCCCGGAATGAGCACGTTGGCATACACGAGGGCGATGGAAAACAGCCCGGACATCGAGACGCCGACTCCAAAGACGAGCAGGTAGGCTGTCCATTCGTTCGCCCATAAAGCGAACCCGATCGTAAAGGCGAGGGTAGCCGCCGTGCTCCAGACCAAAAACGGGATATACCTTACCGTTTCCGCGATTCTACCCACGAACAGCCGCCCGATGACCATAGCAATCCACAGGATGGTGACGCCAAGGGAAGCGAGTGAATCTTTAACGTGCACCTTCTCGATCAGAATGGAGGGCAGAAAATTCATCAGCCCCAGCTCAAGACCCATATATACAAAGAAAAAGATGATGAATATACCCAGCAGCCCGGCGTATCTACCCCGGTAGCGGCTTTTCTCCGGAGAACCAGCGGATACCGCCTTGTCCAGCCGTGCGGAGCTCTCTGCCGGCATGGCCAGCCACAGGATCAACAGGATCAGCGATACCAGGGCAACCGTAAAAAAGGTGAGGAACCAGGCGTCCATCGTAAGAAACAGGCTGACCGCCGCAGGAATAAGGAGCGCGCCCAGACCGAAGTAAACGTCGAGCTTGGTCATGGCGACCGCTTTCTGTTCTTCGGCAAATTCAATCGTAAACGCGCCGATCGAAGACTCAATGATGCCGGAACCGAAACCGACGAGCAGGGTCATCAGAATGATCCAGGTCCAGGACGGAAGGCTTCCCATGACAATGCAGGCTGCGGTGACGCAGGCCAAGGAAACAGCAAGCATCCGCTTTCGGCCGAGCTGGGCCGACATGAAAGGCGAAGCCGTAACTCCGGCGAGAAAACCGAGAAACTGCAGGAAGAGCAGCGTACCGCCGTCACCGTAATCCTTATGGTAATGGGCAAGGAGGACGGGAAGCATGGCGCCAAGCACCACGCTGGTGATTCCGATCAGCAGGTAAAATCCGCAGCTTAAGGCAAACAACCTCCGCAAGAATTCACGCTCCTTTGTCGATATTTTGGGAGATCTCCAAATCTATCAGCTGATGTAATACAATTTATACCATATTAGCCATAAAATAAATATGTTATTTTGTAAAATAATATTTTAAATGTAAAAAATATGTAATTAGAAGGAGAACGCACCATCCGCATGGTTCCTTTCTCATATGAAAGAGAAAGAAGAGGCTTGACTGTTTTCGTCGAATAATAAGGTCTTCCGCCTCTGGCAGCCTCTGTTTCAACATCTTTAATGGGCATTCCCATGTATAGTTCAATAGAATTATGAGGTTTAGGAAAAAAGTTATAAAAAAATTGCCAAAAAAGCAAAGGTTCGAGATGGAAAATGTCGAAGAATAAAGTAGGCATTCGTTTTTTAAACTTACATACGACGTAATGCAAGAAATTGAAACGGCGGTGAGTGAGAGTGGGATGGATTCGAAAGAAAGATATGGGGGAAGAAAAACAGAAACAGAATAGCTCCAGCTCAAAGGAGCGAAGCGGCAGCAAGCGGAAGGCTTCAGCAGCATCAGGAGGGCCGGGAGATCCGAAAAAGCCGTCACGGTTCGCCAGCCTGCCGGGCATCAGCGGGGCACAGCTGCAAAATTTAAACCCGTTCAAGTCGGTGGGCGTGAAGCTGTTCCTGATTTTTTTCGTGGCGATAGCGGCGATCGTGCTGACCCTGGGTCTAACATCCTATAGCAAAGCCAAAAGCACCATCAAGAACAATACGGCGCTGGCGAACAGCCAGACGATCCAGCAAACTCAGGAAAAATTGGATATCATTCTGAAGCAGTATGAAGATATGGCGATGCAGATGTTTTTTGATCCGGAAATGCAGAGCGTCATCGACGAGCTGGCACGGAACCGGCAGGATGAATACCAGAACTTCGTGCTTACGGATCAGATCAACAAAAAATTGTCAAACCAGCTGAACAGCAACTCTTCAATCAAAGCGATTTATCTGGTTCCGCCCGAAGAGTCGCAGCGGATCATCTCTTCCGGTTCAGGCGGCCTGGACATCAATACGATCCGCGAAGCCGACTGGTTTAAAAATGCGAAGAAAACAAATCAGACATCATGGGTTCCTTCTTCAAAGGGTAAGGATGGAAGCGTTTCCTTCGAGCTGGTCCGCTCGCTGCAGAGCTTGTCCCGCGGCGGAGCCTACGTTATTATCGTGGAGCTTAAGACCGATGTCATCGAAAACCAGCTCAACGGAATCAGCCTGGGTGACGGCAGCAAGCTGCAGGTGGGCGATGCGAACGGTCAAGTCGTTGCCTCTACCGTGAACAGCGAAGCAGGATCCAAGTCCATACTTTCGTTCATGCAGGGCCAGAAAGAACCGGCCAAAACCCTGGAAACGCAGGATAACGAAGGGAATGAAATCCTTGCCGTATACAACACGCTCGAGACGACCGGTTGGAAGCTGGTAGGAACCGTTCCGGTCGAAATGCTGGTCAAGGACGCCAAGGGAATTCTGGTATTGACCATGGGAATGGCCGTTGGAGCGATCGTGGTCGCCATCCTGATCGGGTTCTGGATGGCCCGGATGATCGCAACCCCGCTCAGCAAGCTGAAAGATCTAATGCTGGAGGGGGCCAAGGGCAACCTGAACGTGCGGACGCAGCATAAGTCTAAGGATGAAATCGGTCAGCTGGGACAGGCTTTCAATCTGATGGTGGACCAAATTACGAAGCTTGTTCAGCAGACGAATACGACGGCCCAGCTCGTGCTTGAAACGGCGGGCGAGCTGACCGATGCTTCCAAGAAGACGGCGATCTCGGCCAAAGAAATTGCCATTGCGACCGAGGAAATCGCCAACGGGGCAAGCAGTCTGGCTACCGAGGCGGAGCGCGGAAACGAGATGACCGAGCATATGGCCAAGCAGATGGGATTGGTGATCACGGCCAATGAGGAAATGGGCAGCGCCGCGCGGCATGTTGAACAATCCAGCCAGTACGGAACCAAACAGCTGAACGAGCTGCTGGACAAAACGCATCAAACGGAAGAAATGACGCGTGAGCTGATGCACAAGGTGGATGCCTTGAAGCAGACGGCAAGCTCTGTCAACAAAGTGCTGGTCGTGCTGCAAAATATTACGAAGCAGACGAATATTCTGTCCCTGAACGCAACGATCGAAGCGGCGCGGGCCGGGGCGGCCGGACGAGGCTTCATGGTTGTGGCAGACGAAATTCGCCAGCTTGCGGACCAGTCCAGACAATCGATTGACATGGTAGGGCAGATCACCGGTCAAATCATGTCCGAGATGAATGAAACGGTCGAAGCGCTGTCGGACGCTTATCCGCTGTTCCAGCACCAAATGAATGCGGTGAAGGAAACGAACGAAATTTTCGTATCGGTTCAGGAACAGATGGGCGATTTCACGCAGCGGCTGCAATCCGTAACCGAATCGATATCAGCGCTGCATGATTCGCACAGCGTTCTTTCGGAAGGCATGAGCAACGTCAGCGCGGTAGCAGAGGAATCTTCGGCGACCTCCGAGGAAGTCGCCTCGCTCAGCAATGAGCAGCAAAGCGTGGGCGATCATCTCGTTGAGCTCTCCGCCAAGCTGGAAAATGTATCGATTCAGCTGAAGGAATCGCTGTCCCGGTTTACGCTGAACTAAAGGAATCATAAGGAAGCATGATCAAAACTTAGCTTTATTCGCATGCAGCAACGTTGGCAGTGTAGTGCCAACCCAATAAACAGTTTTCACAGTGAGCCAACGTGTCCTCCGCTCGGGGATGCGTTGGCTTTCTGGTTCTCCGGGAAATGGGCTGGCCTAAGCTTGACGGGTTGGACATGCCTGCTGAAGGATATACTGAGTGGAAAAGGCATAAAGAGGGGTTCTTCTTGAGCGTAAAACATAAGCAGCGCATTTTCTATGTGCTGGTCATCCTTTCGTTTATGATGACAGTACTCATATTGAGGTTAGCCTACATCCAGCTCGTTATGAGGGTGTCGGAGCTGCCCGGAAGCCGGTTTACGATGCAGGAAATGTCGGTGCTGCAGCGGGAGCGCGGCGTCGTTTTGGACTCCGGGCGGGGCAAGTTTTACGACAGAAACGGCGAGCCCTTAACAGGGAAGACGGTTTCCGCCGTCGTGTTGTTCCCGGTTTCCGGTTCCATCCGGCAAGAGGCGAAGGACAAGCTGAATGCGATCACCCGGGTCCTGAAGACGGATCAGGCCGCCTTCCTAAAGGTATGGGACCACTTGAGCGTCCCCCTCGTGTGGCCGGCTTCCCGCAAGAGCGATCCGCTGGCGTTGAAGGACAGCGAAGCGAAACAGGTAAGGACGGCCGGAATCAGCGGCATCGAAGTGCTGCCTTATACTACGCGGTATAAGGATGCTTCCAGCGGGATGCAGTGGCTCGGCTATTTAACGGAGCAGCCCGGGCAGAAGCATCTGATCCACACGGGGTATGCCTTCCAGGAAGGGGCGGCCGGGCTGGAAAAGACGCTGGAGCCGCTCCTGCGCGGGATGGGTCCGACGACCGCCTATTATACCGTCGATGGAAGCGATCAGCCCATTCCGGGTACGGGTATCCGGATTAAGGGACCAGGTAACGCCTATTATCCGCTCAAATTCCGCACCACGGTGGACCTGGAGCTGCAGCGGCAGATCGAGCAGCTGGCCAAGGAATCGGGGATGAAGGAGGGAGCCGTTGTCCTCCTTGATGCACAGACGGCCGATGTGGTTGCCATGGTATCGTTGCCGTTCTACAATCCTTTGGACGTCAATCCGCAGCAAAGGGCATGGAATAACCGCGCTTTGCAGGCAGCCGTGCCTGGTTCCATATTCAAGACGGTCATCGCGGCAGCGGCACTAGAGGCAGGCGTCACTTCTCCGGATGAAACCTTTACGTGCACCGGTGCATACGGTAAATATGGACTTTCCTGCCCCAAAGAGCATGGCGTGATTACGCTCGCGGAGGCTTATGCCGAATCGTGCAACGCCGTGTTTGCCGAACTGGCGGAGCGGCTGTCAGCGGGCGAAATCGAAGCGGCCGCTCATAAGCTGGGCCTGGGCAGAACGGTGGGCTGGGAGGAAAAGGACATCCTGGGCCTGCCTCTTCTGCGCCCGTTCGACCATGAGGACAGCGGAAAAATCTTTGCCGATCCGGATAAGGCCGATCGGGACGGGGGGATCAGCGCACAGACCGGCATCGGTCAGCGCGATGTACAGGTGACCCCGCTGCAGGCCGCCAACATGATCGTGACGCTTCTTCAGCAGGGACAAGTCCATGCGCCACGAATTCTGGAGAGCGTTTCGTATGCCAACGGCCAGCTGATGAAAGAGCTAAAGCCCCATTTGGCCCCGTCGTCCCTTGGTACCGTCCAGCCGGCAACTGCGGATTTGATTACCGGCTGGATGGAAAAGGTGGTCACCGAAGGAACGGGTCAGTCGATCCGCGGCGCGGCATGGCCGCTGGCCGGCAAATCGGGAACGGCCCAGGTGAACATAAACGGGCAGCCGCGTAATCATCAGTGGTTCATCGGGTACGGACCCGTGAACCAACCGAAATACGCGGCTGCGGTACTGTATCAAAATATGTCGCCGTCCTCCCGGAACCAGGCGACGGTGCTGTTCGGACGCATTATGAACCTGCTTGCGGCTCATCCGGCGGCGTAGCATCCGGCGTGCGGGTGGTCATATCAAAGGGCGAGACGTCGAACTCTTCCTTCGGAAGGCGGATCCAGCTCTGCAAATATCCCTGCTGGAGCAGTTCCTTGATCAGGATCAGCAGCACGGGAGAGAGGATCAGTCCGGCGATGCCAAAGATCGACAGGGAGATGATCATGAACGAGAGCATCAGGAATGCCGACGACACGCCGATCGAATTGCCTGTAATCCGCGGTTCGAGCAGCTGGCGGGTGAGAAGCACCACGACGAGCAGGACGGAAAGGCCGATCGCCAGACTGAGATTGCCGACAATAAACAAATAAATGATCCATGGGATCAGGATAACCGGAACCCCGACGAGCGGCAGAATATCAAATACGGCACAAACCAAGGCTAGTGCAAGCTCGTTGCCTGTGCGCAGAATCAACAGCCCGGCATATACGAGCACAAGGGTGATGAGCACCATGATCAGCTGGGCCTTGATGTAGGAACCGATGGCTTTCAGGACATACGTCTTCAGAAATGTGTAGGCGTTCTTCAGCGTCTTCGGCGACTTGTCCCGCATCACTTTTCTCCAGCTGCCGATTTCGGTGCTGAGGAAAAACGCCAGGATGATGGCGATGCCGAAGTTGCCCATAAAGGACGAGAACGAACTGAACAGTCCGACCATATATTTAAAGAAAGCGGTGGCCCACCCGCTGGCATAATCCGTTAACGTCGTAAAATACTCGTTCATTTTTGCGGTGACATTTGGCGGCAAGGCTGCGATTTTTTCCTGAAGAAATTGCGTCAGCTTGGTAAATTCCGTTTGAATCATATGCGTGTATTTGGGCAAATTATCTTGGACCTGGGCGAACTGGGAAACGACGATCAGGCCGACCCCGAACAGGATCCCCAAGATCACCAGAATAAACACCAGTACGGAAATGGCGGAAGCGAACGGTTTGGGCATGCCCCTCTTGTGCAAAAACTTGGCCAGCGGTTCGATCATAAAGAAGACGACGAACGATAAAAATACGGGCGCGGCGATTTGGTACAGCTTGCTGAATATGTACATGACGAGGAAAACGGTAAGTACGATGAACCCGATATCCACAAAGGTTCGCCAGTATTTTTTGTACAATGGAAGCATCGCGGGCGGATCTCTCCTTTTCACAACAGATTATTTTTCATTGTACACGATTTATAAAAAAACGCCTATTTCTTCAGTCACTGTGATAAAATAAGAGGTAGCGATTTTTATAGGGTGCCTATGAAAATCAAAGTTATCAAATAACACATGCCTTTCGGCAAGTCAAAGTCAATACAGAGAAAAGTGGGGATATGACATGCAGACTTTGCTGCTTTGGTTATTTTACATCTCATCGTTTTACGCGTTTATTCCCGGCTTGATCACCCGGATATTCGGTTTCCGCGTATTTCGCAGAGGGATCACGGAGCATGAATACGCGCTGACCTTCGATGACGGTCCCGATTCGGTGTACACTCCGAAATTGCTGGACCTGCTGAAAAAATACAACGCCAAGGCCACCTTCTTCGTCGTCGGCTCGCACGCGGAGCAGCATCCCGAAATCGTCAAGCGGATCTATGACGAAGGCCATCTGATCGGCATTCATAATTACGTCCATAAATCGAACTGGCTGATGCGGCCCGGAACGGTCAAGAAACAGATTATGAAGACCGACAAGGTGATTCATACGATTACCGGCGAGCGCAGTTCTTATTACCGTCCGCCGTGGGGAATCGTGAATCTGTTCGATTTTGCCAAGCGGAGCCAGTTCAAGATCGTCCTGTGGTCGTCCATGTTCGGCGACTGGCGGGAACGCATCGGCGCGGACCGGCTGACCGAGCGGATGCTGAACAAGCTTCAGCCCGGAGAAGTGATGCTGCTTCATGATTGCGGCCTCACGGCCGGAGCTAACCCGGACGCGCCGCAGCAGATGCTGATCGCTTTGGAGCGGGTGCTGGAGGAAGCGGAGCGCCGCGGAATGAGAGCCATCCGGATCGACGAGATGATCGAAGCGAAGGAGAAAGCGCCGGAGCGAAAGCTGCCGCGGCTGAAACGGGCTTCGGTCAAAGTTTGGCTGCTGTGGGAAACGCTGTTTCATGCGATGTTCCGGTTGAAATCCATCCGGCCTTATGATCCTTTCATCCATTACCGGCTGCGCACCTATAAGGGACAAACGGTGGAGATGAATGACGGCGCCACGCTGTCCAAGGGAGATAAAGTGATCGAGCTGCACTTCGATAACGAGAAGCTGTTCCGGCTCGGTGTCCGGTCCAGATCGATGGTTCACCTGGCCATACAAATGATCCGCGCCACCGAAGATCAGTTCCCGGAACTGGCCCGGATCATCCTGAGCGACCCTGAACTGCAGCAGGCGAAGGCCATATACGGAGTCACGATGATTAACCGGGGGCCAAAGAACTTCGGCTTCAAAATCGTCGATTTGAAAGACGGCTTATTCGCCAGATCGACGACGATGTATTTGAAGTTCCTGCTGCGGATCATTAATCCGTCCGGACAGGAACGGCTGAAGGACCATGCGGAACAGATGGTTCCGAAACTGCTGGTCATGTCTGTCGCTCAGCTAGTCGAGCGGTTTTCCGAGAGCGGATCTCACCGCCGGCAGCAAGTGAAGGAGCCCTCCGATCCGCAAGAGGAGAAGAAGGGCGAGCTGCTTGACCTGAATCTGGTTGCTTCGTCGCAGGGGATCGGCAGCACGCCGCCTGCTATGTAAATCAAACAGCACTTATACGAAAATATGGATCGGGGCTGTCCCGGCTGTGGTAAAGACCGCAGCTGGAGACAGCCCTTTTGTTGTTGAGCCGGAAACCGAATGAAGCAGCGTTACTCTTTAAAGCTTTATGCTTTATATAAAAAAGGTGCTTCATAAGTCGGAGCGACTTATGAAGCACCTCGGATGCATCTCACTTCGATGCAGAGTGGATTAGATTTTCATGACGCCGCCTTGGCTGGCGTTGGTGACGAGCTTGGAGTAACGGGCGAGATAGCCTGTTTTCACTTTCGGCTCGAAGCCTTTCCAATGGGTGCGGCGCTCGGCCAGCACTTCGTCGCTGACAAGAAGCTCGATTTTGCGGTTGTTCAGGTCGAGCTCGATGATGTCTCCGTCTTCGACGAAGGCGATCGGACCGCCCTCAGCCGCTTCCGGAGAGATGTGGCCGATACTGATCCCGCGGGATGCGCCGGAGAAGCGTCCGTCCGTGATCAGGCCGACTTTGGCTCCAAGGCCCATGCCGACGATTTGGGACGTAGGCGCCAGCATTTCCGGCATGCCTGGGCCGCCTTTAGGTCCTTCGTAACGAATAACGACGACGTGGCCTTCTTTAACCTTGCCGTTCGCGATGCCTTCCAGCGCCTCTTCCTGGGAGTCGAAGCAGATGGCAGGACCTTTATGATAGCCGCCGACGGATGGATCCACGGCGCCGACTTTGATGATGGATCCTTCCGGAGCCAGGTTGCCGTAGAGCACCGCCAGGCCTCCACGCTCGGAGTATGGCTGGTCGATCGGATGGATGACGTTCTTGTCCTGGATTTCGCAGCCGGCCACGTTCTCGGCCAGTGTCTTGCCGGTAACCGTCATGCAGTCGCCGTACAATGCGCCCGGCTTCTTGAGAAGCTCGTTCAGTACGGCGCTTACGCCGCCTGCGGTATGAACGTCTTCGATGAAGTAATCCGAAGCCGGTGCGAGCTTGGAGATGTGCGGCACGCGGTTGGCGACTTCATTGATCCGCTCCAGCGGATAGTCGATGCCGGCTTCCTGAGCGAGAGCCAGGGTGTGAAGCACGGTGTTCGTGGAGCCGCCCATGGCCATGTCGAGCGCAAAGGCGTTGTCGATGGATTCCTTGGTCACGATGTCACGCGGCTTCAGGTCCATCTTCACGAGTTCCATCAGCTGGCGTGCGGATTGCTTGACGAACTCTCTGCGTTCTTCGGCTACCGCCAGAATCGTGCCGTTGCCCGGCATTGCCAGTCCAAGGGCTTCCGCCAGACAGTTCATGGAGTTCGCGGTGAACATGCCCGAACAGGAACCGCAGGTAGGACAGCCGTATTGTTCGAGCTCCAGCAGATCGTCGTCGCTGATTTTGCCGACTTGGTGGGCACCGACGCCTTCGAATACGGATGTCAGGGACAGGCGGCGTCCTTTGCTGTCTACGCCAGCCTTCATCGGACCGCCGCTGACGAAGATCGTAGGGATGTTGACGCGCAGCGCGCCCATCAGCATGCCCGGCGTAATTTTGTCACAGTTCGGAATGCAGACCATACCGTCGAACCAGTGGGCGGAGACGACGGTTTCGAGCGAGTCGGCGATGATTTCGCGGCTCGGCAGGGAATAACGCATGCCGATGTGCCCCATGGCAATGCCATCATCAACGCCGATCGTGTTGAATTCAAACGGAACGCCTCCGGCTTCGCGGATGGCCTCTTTGACCAATTTGCCGAATTCCTGAAGGTGGACGTGGCCGGGAACGATATCGATGTATGAGTTGCACACGGCGATAAACGGCTTGCCGAAATCCTCCTCTTTCACGCCCGCCGCGCGGAGCAAGCTGCGGTGAGGCGCGCGGTCAAAGCCCTTCTTGATCATGTCAGAGCGCATTTTATTAGCTGCCATGATGTCTTTTTCCCCCTAACTGTAAGTATCGCGCTTTAGCGCGGTTAACTATGAAAGTGCCCGTATAAAACGAAACGGTTTTAAATGAGTCTATCACAAAATGAAAGCTTTTTCTAGCAATGGTTCGAAAGATTCGGGGAACTTTAGGCCCAGGCAGGCGAACAGGAAAAGGCACCTTCCATTCGCTGGGAATGAAGGTGCCTTTTGGCTTATGTCAATCAATCACTCGTTGTTGGCTGATGGTCAGGCAGGAATTAGTTTTTACCGCCCTTGCGGCCGATTTCTTTGTAGAACTCCTTATCGTGAGACTCGGAAGTGGCTTCGCCGCCTTTTTGGCCGATCTCCTGATAGAATTCACGGTCATGGTTTTTGGAAGTGGCTTCGCCGCCCTTGCGGCCGATTTCCTGATAAAATTCCTTGTCATGATTTTTGGCCGTTGCTTCCCCGCCCATACGACCTGCTTCTTCTCTGCTCATTTTACCGTTATTATCGTTGTTACGTGCCATTTCAAATCACTCCTTGGAAAGTATTTTTGATTGATATAGATTGAACTAAAGTGTACCTCCGGACCCGAAGTCCGTACCCGCCTTCCGGAGAAAGCGCGGATGACGTTAGCCTTAGTTCACTCTATATTAGTTGCGCGCATCCTTTACTTACCACGGCTTTTTTGGATTGAAACAATTAAATTATGAAATCATTGGTAAATAACTTGCTTGGATACAGCCCTGTCGGAAGGAGGCCTATCAGATCAGCCCTAGCGGATAAGCTCGTGGAGAGGAGGAGACAAATACGGCTCCGCTTCTATTGTTACATATTGACAACCCTTCATCCTCCGCTGACAATAGGGACAGACCAAGTAACGGAAAGGGGAAGAAAACATGCAGGATAGTAACCTACCTGGATCACCCGAGCTTGTCACGTTCGGAGAAAGCATGGGGCTGTTCACGGCGCAGGATTCCCGCGGCCTGGAGTATGCTTCCACCTTACATAAATCCTTTGGCGGAGCGGAGAGCAATGTGGCCATCGGCGTCGCCCGTCTGGGTCACACCTCAGGCTGGTTCGGGGCGCTGGGAAAGGATCCTCTCGGGGACATGATTTACAAGTCAATCCGCGGCGAAGGCGTAGACGTGTCGCAAACGGTCCGCGGCGTTGACGCGCCAACAGGCATGATGATCCGTGAAAATACGGCCGGCCGCACATCGGTGTACTATTACCGGAAAGGCTCCGCGGCAAGCCGGATGCAGCCGGATCAGCTGAATGCTTCCTATATTGCCGGGGCCAAAATTTTGCACGTGACCGGCATTACAGCGGCGATCAGCCCGTCCGGTCTGGCCTGCGTCGAAGCGGCTATAGACATCGCAGCGGCAGCCGGCGTCAAAATCAGCTTTGACCCCAATCTCCGCCTGAAGCTGTGGAGCCTGGAAGAGGCGCGGGGCGTGCTGCTGCGTCTGGCCGAAAAGGCAGATTACTTTTTACCGGGCCTCGACGAGCTGAAGCTGCTGTACGATACGGACGATGACGCGGCGATTTTTGCAAGCCTTTCCAAACTGAAAGCCGTATCGATCGTCAAAGGCGGTCCCGACCTGACTTATGTGCTGGAGCAGGGGAACGTAACGGAGGTTCCGTACTTCAAAGCCGACAACGTACTGGATACCGTCGGAGCGGGTGACGGCTTCTGTGCCGGCTTTATCGCCGGGCTATTGAAGGGCGAAAGCGCCGTGGAAGCGACCCGTCTGGGGAATCTAACCGGATCCATGGTTATTCAGGCCGTGGGTGATTGGGAAGCGCTTCCGACATGGGAGCAGGTCGAGGCGAAGCTCGGCAACAAGGCGCATATTGAGAGATAAGGCGAAAGTTTGTGGGGGACTCTGGAAATAGACATCTTTCAAGCTTTTCCATATAATGAACAAAAGGAGCGGTCATTGTGAAAAAAATCCAGCTTTTGCAAAAAATTATCGATAACGGCGTCGTTGCCGTTCTGCGCGGAGATTCGGCCGATCAGGTGTTTGACATGGCGGAGGCGGCGATTGCCGGCGGGATCAAGGTCATCGAGGTTACGCTGACCGTGCCGGGAGCGCTGCATGCGATCGAGAAGCTCAGCCGGATGTACAGCTGGGAAACGAGCGACCCGGACAAATTCGCCATCATCGGAGCGGGAACGGTACTGGAGCCTCAGACGGCGCGCGCTTCCATCATGGCCGGAGCCCAGTTTGTCGTCGGTCCTTCGCTGAATCCCGACACGGTTAAGCTGTGCAATTTGTACCGCGTGCCGATTCTGCCTGGCGTCATGACGATCGCCGAAGTGCAGCAGGCACTCGAGCTCGGGGTCGACATCGTGAAGCTGTTCCCTGGCAGCCTGTACGATCCGTCCATCATCAAGACGATGAAGGGGCCTCTGCCTCAAGCGGACTTTATGCCGACAGGCGGCGTATCGCTGTCCAATCTCGGCGACTGGATCAAAGGCGGAGCGGTGGCCGTGGGCATCGGCTCGGACCTGACCAACGAGGCTGTCAAGACTGGGGATTTAAGCCATGTCCGCACGAAAGCGGAGCAGTACATGGAGGCTTACCGCAAGGCAAAGGCGGAGCTGTAAGCCGGCCGGAATGTTGTGAGTGGAATCATTGTATCATAAGTAAAACCCAAGCATTGTGAATCAAACCCGATCGTAACGGGTACTACACCATACAGCCTGCCGTCCCGCATGTGGAGGCGGGCTGGTCCCTTATTCCATATGAAGCGAGAAGCCGCGGATCGGATCAAAAGGACCAACACTTGTGGAGGTGCACCATATCGTGCAGAACATAGATACGCTTACCTCTTGGATTGAACAAAGCGGCAATATCGTTTTTTTCGGTGGAGCGGGAACGTCGACGGAAAGCGGCATTCCCGACTTCCGTTCCGCCGCCGGGCTGTATCAGACCGAACAGCATCTGCCATACCCGCCGGAGCAAATGCTGAGCCGGTCCTTTTTTATGAAGCTTCCCGAGGTGTTCTTTGATTTTTACCGCAGCAAAATGCTGCATCCCGATGCGGCTCCGAACGGCTGCCACCGGATGCTGGCCAAGCTGGAGCAAGCCGGCAAGCTGAAGGCTGTCGTAACCCAGAACATCGATGGATTGCATCAGAAGGCGGGAAGCAAAGAGGTGCTGGAGCTGCACGGTTCTGTTCACCGGAACTACTGCATGGGCTGCGGGGCGTTTTACGACCTGGAGCACATCATGGCGACGAACAAGCTCGTTCCGCGCTGCCCAAGCTGCAGCGGGATCATCAAGCCCGACGTCGTCCTGTACGAGGAGCCGCTGGACCAGCAGGTGCTCTTTGGTGCGGTGGAGGCGATCTCCCAGGCGGATCTGCTCATCATCGGCGGCACCTCTCTGACAGTTCAGCCGGCAGCGGACCTGGTGTCCTATTTTCAAGGAAGCCGTACCGTCCTCCTGAATATGGACCCCACTCCTTATGACCGCAAAGCGGATCTGCTGATCGCTGATAAAATCGGCGAAGTGATGGAGCAGGTGGAGCGGAAACTGGGTATTTAATGGGTGGCAGATGTTCATAGCGCGGTAAGCAAGGTAACAGCTTAGTCCATCCCTTTTTTACTGGAAGGATATCAGCCGGGACCTCCAGCCCGTGTAATCGGTTTCTTGTCAAATGCCTTGCCGAGGATTTATGATGGTTCTAGTAGTCTATTAACCGTGAGAGAGAAGGGCGGATATCAATGGCATATACACCAAGCGAATCACGTTATGAAGAGATGACTTATAACCGCTGTGGCCGTTCGGGACTGAAGCTCCCGGCCATATCGCTGGGACTCTGGCATAATTTTGGCGGAATCAATACGTACGAAAATGCGCGGAACATGATCACCCGCTCGTTTGATTTAGGAATTACCCACTTCGATCTGGCTAACAACTACGGTCCTCCACCAGGCTCGGCGGAAGAAACGTTTGGCCGGATTCTGGCCCAAGACCTGAAGAGCCACCGGGATGAACTGATTATCTCGTCCAAAGCCGGGTATTACATGTGGCCTGGTCCTTACGGGGAGTGGGGATCACGTAAGTATCTCGTCTCCAGCCTGGATCAAAGCTTAAAGCGGATGGGTCTCGATTATGTCGACATTTTTTATTCGCACCGCTTTGACCCGGATACTCCACTGGAAGAAACGATGATGGCGCTTGACCATATTGTGCGTTCCGGTAAAGCACTGTACGTCGGCATTTCGAATTATTCGGCGGAGCAGACGGCGGAAGCCGCCGCGATCCTGAAGCAGCTGGGAACGCCGCTCTTGATCCACCAGCCAAGCTATTCCATGCTGAACCGCTGGATCGAGAACGGCCTGCAGGACGTGCTGGATGAGCAGGGGATCGGCACGATTGCCTTTACCCCGCTGGCTCAAGGGCTGCTAACGAACAAATACTTGAACGGCATTCCGGAAGATTCGCGTGCCGCGAGCCCGTCGGTCTTCCTGAACGAGAGCAACATTACGCCGGATGTGCTTCGCAAAATTCGGGCGCTGAACCAGCTTGCCGCCGCCCGCGGCCAAAGCCTGGCCCAACTGGCGCTGGCCTGGGTGCTGCGCGGAGGGCGCGTGACTTCAGCCCTGATCGGAGCCAGCCGCGTCAGCCAGATCGAAGACAACGTGGCTGCACTGAAGAATCAGGAATTCAGCAAGGAAGAGCTGGACCGGATCGAAGCGATTTTGAAAACGGAAAGCGAATCCTGATCCTGTGTATATCCTGCGGATCGATGAGAGGCAAATTCCGGTGACGGAAACTTAAGTCCATATTAGCGACCATCCTGCGGTTGACCTTGCGCGTATATCAGGTGTATGACCGGCTTGGATTAATTTTACGCACATCTTACGCGTTACGCGGAAAAACTCACTTGTCTGGCTCTTAATCGGAATAACCCGCTTGTCATGAGCCTAACTCACAATAACCCGCTTGTCTGCCGGAGGGCAGGGCATGCGGGTTATTGTGTGCCTGGCGCTTAGGATCCGCGCTGCGAGTCCGGCCGGGCGGAAGCGACAAGGTCCGGAGCCGTTACAACGGCGCGGTACGCCGTCGGGGACTGCCCGCACAGCCGCTTGAATTGGCGGGAAAAATATAGGGCGTCCGTCAGCCCGACGGAGGCGGCCACCTGCTCGATCGACAGCTCCGGCCGTTCGCGCAGCAGCTGGCGCGACTTATCAATGCGGAGCTTAAGCAAATAGGTCACCGGCGAGCAGCCGGTTTCCTTCTTGAAAATCCGCGACAGATAGGCCCGGTTATAACCGAGGCTGTCGCACATTTGCTCAATGGAGACCGGATGGGCGTACTGTGCCGACATGTAGTGGATCATCTGCTTGACGGTCCGCTGTACCTGCGATTCCGTTCCCGTCAGCCGGGAATGGCTGGATAGGATATGCTGCGCTTCCGAGAAGATCAGGTACAGATAGCCGAGCGACGCCAGATCGGCGCTTTCCTGCTTCGTATAGAACGCCTCCTGCATCCGTTCAATAGAGCCGGGGATCATGGTGTCCCCGTCGGTAAAGAGCACCGGATGCAGCGGGTCGAAGCCGGCGTTCGCCAGGAGCCCCTGCGCCTCCCTGCCGGAGAAGGCGGTCCAGCGGTAGCGCCAAGGCTCGCCGGCGTCGGAGGCGTAGCTGACCAGCTGGCCGGGATGAATGAGAAAGCAGCTCCCTTGTCCGAGCTCATAGGTGCGCTGCTCGGTTCGGAACGTCCCTTTTCCCTCTTCTACATAATGAAGCAGATAGTAATCATAAATTTTTGGCCCGACGGCATGCACGGGCCTGGTCTGGCTCTCTCCCGCAAACAGCACATGCAGCGGGCCGTCGTCATGATAGACGGGATTTGAAGCAACGGAGTAGGTCTCCTGCGGAATCATGGATTCATCGATCCTTTCACAAACATCAAAATAAATGCGGTCCTTATTACACCATTATATTCTCCAAGGTCACATAAATCCATATCCAGTCAACATAATTGCATTAACGCGGACAGGAAGTACTTTTATAATGAAAGAGCAGAACCATAAGGAAAGGATGGGTGCATATCCCTATGACATCGGAAACTTTATTACAGCAATTCATGACGAAATACGGTGACAGCAGCGAGGAAGTACGTGTGTTTCATGCTCCGGGCCGGGTTAACCTGATTGGGGAGCATATCGATTATAACGGAGGTTACGTCCTTCCCGCAGCGCTGGAGTTCGGCACGACGCTGCTCATTCGGGAGCGCGGGGACGATGTGATTCAGCTGGCCTCCACAAATTTGCCTTATGAATACAAACTAGCCGTCAAGGAAATCGGCAGCCACAAAACGGGCGAGTGGGTGGATTATGCCGTCGGCGTCATGGTCGAGAACGCGAATATCGGCTGTCCGGTTACGAAAGGCTATGACATCCTTTACCACGGCGATATTCCGAACGGCGCCGGATTGTCTTCTTCCGCCTCAATCGAAGTGGTCACTTCGTACGCACTTCAGTCGATGGAAGGGTGCAGTACGGATACGGTGCAGATTGCGCTCCTGTCGCAAAAGGCCGAGAACCAGTACGTCGGCGTCAACTGCGGCATCATGGACCAGTTCGCCGTCGCGAACGGGAAGAAGGACCACGCGATCCTGCTCATGTGCGACACGCTCGAATACAAGCATGTTCCGTTCCAGACCGGGGTCTACAAGCTGGTTATCAGCAATACGAACAAGCGCAGAGGCTTGGTTGATTCGGCTTACAACGAACGCCGCTCGCAGTGCGAAGCGGCCTTGGCCCAGCTTCAGGCAAAGATGCCTTCGCTGCAGTATTTGGCTGGCCTGACACCGGATCAGTTCGAATCGCTGAAGGAAGCTATCGCCGATGAGACGGTCGCAAGACGCGCCCGGCACGTGGTCGAAGAAAACCAGCGCGTACTGGATTCCGTGGAAGCGTTGAAGCAGAACGATTTGCATACCTTCGGACAGCTGATGAACGCTTCGCACGCATCGCTGCGTGACCTGTACGAGGTCAGCTGCGAAGAGCTGGACGTTATGGTCGAAGAAGCGCAGCGGATCGAAGGCACGCTGGGCTCGCGGATGACCGGAGCCGGCTTTGGGGGCTGCACCGTGTCGCTCGTGCATGAAGATGCGGTGGAACGGTTCATTCAGCAGGTCGGCGAAGCGTACCAGGCGAGAACGGGCCTCAAGGCCGATTTCTATGTGTGCAGCGCAGGCGACGGAGTCAAAGAACTGAAGGGGGATCACTAACATGGCTATTCTCGTAACGGGTGGAGCAGGATATATCGGGTCGCATACGGTAGCGGCTCTTCTGGAGCGCGGCGAGGAGGTTGTCGTGCTGGACAATTTGCAAACGGGGCACCGCGGGGCGCTGCTCGGCGGCAAGCTGTACGAAGGGGATCTGCGGGACAAGGAGCTGCTGGCGAAGCTGTTCGCCGAGAACGAGATCGACGCGGTGATCCATTTCGCGGCGAATTCCCTCGTTGGCGAAAGTATGCAGAAGCCGGTGAAGTACTATGATAACAACGTCTACGGCACGCTCTGCCTGCTGGAAGCGATGGACGCGGCGAACGTGCGCCGGATCGTCTTTTCCTCCACAGCGGCGACTTACGGTGAACCGGAACGCGTGCCGATTGTCGAGAGCGACCGTACGCAGCCTACGAACGTGTACGGGGAGACCAAATTGATGATGGAGCGTATGATGTCCTGGTTCGACCAGGTGCTCGGCATCAAATACGTAGCCTTGCGTTATTTCAATGCGGCAGGGGCCCATGACAGCGGCAAAATCGGCGAGGACCACCGTCCTGAAAGCCATCTCATTCCGCTGGTGTTGCAAACCGCGCTGAAGCAGCGCGAGAGCATTGCCGTCTTCGGCGACGACTATCCGACGGCAGACGGATCCTGCGTCAGAGACTACATCCACGTGAGCGACCTGGCGGATGCGCACTTGCGGGCGGTCGATTATTTGCGCAAGGGTGAGGCCAGCAACGTGTTTAACCTGGGGATCGGGGAAGGCTTCTCCGTGAAGGAAGTGATCGAGACGGCTAAGAAGGTCACCGGGCTGGACATTCCGGTGGTCGTGCAGGCCCGCCGTGCCGGCGATCCCGCTGTGCTCGTTGCATCTTCTGAAAAAGCCCGCACCGTGCTCGGATGGAACCCTTCGCGCACCAAGCTGGAGGACATTATCGAGAGCGCCTGGAGCTGGCATCAAAGCCATCCTGACGGATACGGCAAAGAATAAGGGGGAAGCGCATTGAATTCACAAACCGACACCACGAATCCCTTGAAAGAGCAAGCCTTGCTGGCGATCGACCGCCTCGTGCGTTTCGCCTTGGATCACCGGCTCATTCAGGCTGAAGACGCCGACTACAGCCGCAACCTGCTGCTGAATCTGTTCGGCGCAAGCGAGCCTTCGCTAAGCGAAGCTGAGCCGGAGGCCGCGGACAGTCCGCAGCCGATGATCGACACGCTGCTGGATTACGCGTTTGAGATCGGACTGATGCCCGAGAACACCGACACCTACCGCGACCTGCTCGACGCCAAAATTATGGGCCTGCTCATGGCGCGGCCTTCGGAAGTGATTGCGGAGTTTGAGCGCACGGCACAGGAGCAGGGAATCGAAGCGGCGACCGACCGGTTTTACCGGCTGTCGATCGATTCGAATTACATCCGGATGGACCGGGTCAGCAAAAACGTATACTGGACGTATCCTTCGGAATACGGCGACATCGAAATGACCATCAACTTGTCCAAGCCGGAGAAAAGTCCGAAGGAAATCGCCATGGCCAAGCTGCTGCCGCCGCCGGTCTACCCCAAATGCCAGCTGTGCCGTGAGAACGTCGGTTATGCCGGCCGGGTCAACCATCCCGCACGCCAAAACCTGCGGATCATTCCGCTTGAGATGAACAACGAAAACTGGTTTTTCCAGTATTCGCCTTATGTGTACTACAACGAGCACTGCATCGTGTTCCACCACGATCACGTGCCGATGAAGCTGACGAAGGACAGCCTACGCCGCCTGCTCGCTTTTGTAGACGTCTTCCCGCATTATTTTATCGGCTCGAATGCCGATCTGCCGATCGTGGGCGGGTCCATTCTAACCCACGACCACTTCCAGGGCGGGCGCCATACGTTCCCGATCCAGAACGCGCCGAAGGAAGCCTCCTTCGCTCACCCGCAGTTCCCGGGCGTCATGGTCAGCATCGTCAAATGGCCGATGTCTGTGCTGCGGCTTGCGTCGGCGGACAGTGCCGTCCTGCTGGAATGCGCTGATTCCATCTACGAAGCCTGGAAGCAGTACAGCGATCCGGAAGCCGAGATTTATGCTTTTACAGAAGAAGGCGGGCAGCGGGTGCCGCATAACACGGTGACCCCGATCGTCACTCGGACGCCGGACGGCGCTTACGAAATGGACTTGGTGCTGCGCAACAACCGGACCAGCGAGGAGCATCCGGCGGGGATTTTCCATCCGCATGCCGAAATGCACCATATCAAGAAGGAAAACATCGGCCTCATTGAGGTGATGGGCCTGGCGATTCTGCCGGGACGGCTGAAGGAAGAGTTGGATCAGGTCGCGGATATTCTGTCCGGAAACCGCGGGCTGTATGAAGCGCTGCTTCAGGACGACAACCATCCGCTCCAGGTCCACAAACCGTGGATCACCCGCTTGGTGGAAGAACAGGGCATGGAGCGGGACAAAGCTGCCGCCGAGGAATGGGTCCGCGAGGAGGTTGGACGCATTTTCGTGGAAATTTTGGGCCACGCCGGCGTCTACAAACGGACGGAGGCCGGGCAGCAGGCGTTCCGCCGCTTCCTTGCTTCGATGGGTTATACCGAGGCTTAATTTCTCATATCCGGGGGATGCGCCCCTTCCTTACAAACCGCTTATTCCCTGCATGGGAAGGGCGGTTTGTTTCTTCTGCGGCCGGAGGGTTATAATATTTAGGGCAACTTATTACATCATGGAGGCGAATCCGACAATGAAAGCATTTGAATTTCATAACCCGACCAAGCTGATTTTCGGCCAAGGTCAGCTGGATAAATTAAAAACCGAGGTTCCGAAATACGGGAAAAAGGTGCTGCTGGTCTACGGCGGCGGAAGCATCAAGCGATCCGGCCTGTATGACAACGTGCTTGCGCTTCTCAAGGAAATCGGCGCCGAGGTGACCGAGCTGGGGGGCGTAGAGCCGAATCCGCGCTTATCAACTGTACATAAAGGGGTGGACCTGTGCCGGACGAACGGCATTGAGCTGATCCTTGCGGTTGGCGGCGGCAGCGTCCTGGACTGCTCCAAGGCGATTGCGGTCGGCGCCAAATATGACGGCGATATGTGGGACTTTGTGGAACGCAAAGCCGCTCCGCAGGCTGCCCTTCCGCTCGGCACGGTGCTGACGATGGCGGCGACGGGCTCGGAAATGAACGGAGGCTCGGTCATTACGAACGAGCAAACGAAAGAAAAGATGGGCTGGGGCAGCCCGTATGCTTTCCCGGCATTTTCCATCCTGGATCCGGTGAACACATACTCCCTGCCGAAAGACCAAACCGTTTACGGTATGGTAGACATGATGTCCCACGTGCTGGAGCATTACTTCCACCAGGAGACCAACACGCCGGTTCAGGACGGATTCTGTGAAACGGTCCTTCGTACCGTCATCGAAACCGCGCCGAAGCTGATTAACGATCTGGAAAACTACGAGTACCGTTCTACGATCATGTACTGCGGCACGATGGCGCTGAACGGGGTGCTGAACATGGGCATGTCCGGCGACTGGGCGACCCACAACATTGAACACGCCGTATCGGCCGTGTATGACATTCCGCACGGCGGCGGATTGGCCATCCTGTTTCCGAACTGGA
This sequence comes from Paenibacillus favisporus, assembly GCF_040545415.1. NCBI lineage: Bacteria > Bacillati > Bacillota > Bacilli > Caryophanales > Paenibacillaceae > Paenibacillus > Paenibacillus favisporus. Next base: position 99,762 of record NZ_JBEPLV010000001.1, read on the forward strand.
TGAAATATAACCTGAGCGTGGATCCAGGCCGCTTCAAGCGCCTTGCCGTCAACGTGTTTAACGTGGATCCGGCCGGCAAGAGCGACGAGCAGGTCGGGGAAGAGGGCATCCAAGCGCTTCGCGATTTCTGGAGCTCCATCGGTGCGCCGGCCAGTCTTGCCGATTACGACATCGACGACAGCACGATCGAAGTGATGGCTGAGAAGTCGGTGCGCTTCGGTCCGTTTGGCAACTTCCGCAAGTTGAACAAGGAAGACGTCATCGAAATTTACAAAATGTCGCTGTAAGGCGTAAGCGCGATCGGGGGCAGGAACTTTCCTTCCTCTCACAAACATAGCTAAGGGGCTTTCCCAAAGGTCGATCCGACCTGGGAGAGCCCCTTTTGCCGTTCTGCTGCTTTTCCTGCGTTGAAAATACGGGTTGATGTTGCCCAGCCTTAGCTTACTGAACTTAAGGCTTACTTTATGCCTCCTGATCCTGCTTGAGCCTCTCGGCCTTCCATAAGGTCGGTCTCATGATGGCCCAGTCTCTTTCGGGAGCGTGCCAGCATCACTAAGCCCAGGAGGGCCGTCAGAACGGCAATCATGACCATAGGGCTGTATCGGTTGACCTGATAGAGAGTAGTGCTTGCAATAGGGGCGATAATGGCGGAAATCCCCTGCATGGCTGCAACCATGCCGGCAACGCCTCCTTGCTGTTCATGACTTACCGACAGAGAAGCGCCTGCCATAAATCCGGTCATCATAAGCCCAGCTCCTAAACCAAACACCAAAAACGCCAAATAGAAAAAAGGAAGCTGAATGGCAAAAAGGAATAGGAACATGCTTGCGACGAGAATCAAAGATCCGAGCAGGATCATCGCCCGTGGTCCCCATTTCAGCCATTTGGACTGAACGACTTGTGAGATGAGCATAGCCAGGCCCGTAAACATGAGCCCGAAGGAAACGACCCCTGCCAACCGGTCCGACGGGAGACCGAGCTGATCCTGCAAATAAAACCCGCCGACGACCTGAATCGTGACGAGCCCGATCATCGTCACTAACGCTGCGATTAAATATTGCCGTAAGCCGGATTGAAACGGACTGACTTTTACGGCCCCTTCCCGTTTTGCCGGCTTCGCTGCAGGCATCAGCAGCAGAGTGACGGCAAAGGCGACAGCTGCCAACGCGATGCCGAAATATAAAGGCCACAATAAACCAATGATGGTGAAGATGCCGGCAACGGCCGGCCCCAGAACAAGCCCAAGCCCATTCGCAGCGCTGATGATCGCCATACCGCTTCCTCTATTTTTCCCCTCAGTCACATCGCCGATATAAGCCTGTGAGGAGGACAGGATGGCCGGAATGAAGAAACCGACCAGGCTGCGGGCACCAATCATAAGAGACAGCAGCAGCCCGCCGCTAAGCCAGTGGTGGAGACCGGCATAAAAGACGGCCGTCAACAATAAAGTACTGATGCACATGCCGATAAACCCGATCAGTATAACCGGTTTCCGTCCTTTCGCGTCACTGATATTCCCCCATACCGGAGCCATGACGGCCATCATGACCGATCCGCTGGAAATCAGGATTCCGGAGTAAATTTCCTTGAGCCCTAATTCCCGTATTAGTGACGGTGTGATTGGAGCAAGAAGCATAAGCCCTAACATCGCTACAAAAACGCTGAAAAAGACGCTTCCCTTGATTTTATTCATTCGCTGCACTCCTTTTCTCAAATGGATCATTTGAGTAGGAGTATAAGCAAAGCGGGCTGTGTGTTCTCCCTCGTTACGGATGGAACTGCGGTCAAACGGATTAAAATTGTTTTTTGACCTCGGAAGGCTTCATGCCGTATCTCCGAAAAAACTGCTCGGAAAATGCGCTAACGTTGCTGTACCCTACGGTCATCGCAGCCTTGGTCACATTGGCGGCCCGGTTTCGCAAAAGGCTCATCGCATGGTCGAGGCGAATCTGTCTTACATATTCGAACACGGTCAAGCCGAAGCATGCCTTGAATCCCATCTTCAGTTTAAAGTCGTTTAACTCGACCATCTTTGCCAATGCCAACAGCGAAGGAGGGTCTGCCATACACGATTCAAGGATTTGCTTTGCCTGGTGCAATTTTTGGACATCCCCTTTAGACAAACCGCTCGGAATAGGCGTCACAACAAATAGTTGATGCATATGCCGGTTCAGCAGCTCCAATGCAGCTGCTTCCATCATTAGCGGGGATCTGTCGGCATTTTTTAAATCCGAGATTAATTGCTTTATCAATATCATGCTTCTCGCATCGGGTTCAACATCAAAAGACCGGAATGTTTGCCCTTGCAGGAGCCGGTTAAAATCCAAATGGTTGTTTGGCGACGCTGCCGATGGATTAGCCGCATAATCGAATAGAGCTACCGGGATAGCCAGTGATAGTGAAATATACGGCTCTTCAGCCGATGGATAAAACTGGGCTTGAAAGTCCTGAACGAAGGCAAGCGTACCCCGCCCGACCGGAGTTTCGTGTTCCCGGCCCGATACCACCACCTGCCGTTGACCGGACAGAGTGAACTGAAGTTCAACCATGCGCCCTTTTGAGGCAAAACGAAAAGGATACGGCTTGTGATAGTGAACCTCATGGTATACGATTTCGATCCCGCTGTAAGTCGTGACCTTGTATGCTATGCCAGTGCCGACTTCGGATCGAAGCATATAAGAGATTCCGTTGTTTTGGCCGAATAAGGTTTCACCGAAATATCGCTGACAAATGGAAGTCAACGGTTCCACAATCATCACCTCTGACGACGATTATACCGGACGTTTGCATGCGTATCGAGGGGATGATTCCTATCACGCAATCACTCGGGGATAAAACGCGGCTCTCAATGGTTAATGTGACGGTTCCGCCGCACCCCATAATGAAGCCGGACCAACCAAATCGTCTTCATCATTCCTTTCAGTGCCAGAAGGATGGTTACGATCTTCAGCCAAAGGATGACGTCCGGCTGATAAATTTCTGCAATATGCCATACCGGCACGACCTGAGTCATACTCAATATGAGCACAATAAACAACCCTGCGAATTCCAGAACGATGTTGGCTATCACTTTGAAAGATTTTGCGGACGAGGGGGAAGGGTCAGGTCTCCATGGTCCAAGGCAGCGCCTGGCGGTTCGAGCGACCGTGTATAACCACGCGCTGAGTATGATCATGATTCCGCTAACAAGCAGAAAGATGCTGATGACCCCGGTTGCGATGTGGGTCGTCGTGTTATTCCCGTCTCATAATCATTGTGCTCGTGCGGCATACTCGTTTTTGTAAATGCCCTGAACAAGTTCCAGCACTGGTTTGCCGGCTTCGGCATACTTCAACTCCGCGGGCTCGTTGTTTGACAGATATACCCCATTCAGCATCTTATGCTTGCCGAAAGCCGCCTCATACAGAAGCGAAGCGCCCTTTGAAGGAGGACTCATGACCAGCTTCATGGCTATCTTTATATACCAGGGCAGCCCGGAATTTTTTCCTTTCCGCATTGTATTGTTACCCCCTGGGTCGGCGCTGCGGATCGTCAAACCTTCAGCTGCAGCCAAGGGGGCGATTTCGCGGGTCCACAGCGACAACGCCAGCTTCGTAGAGGCGTAAGGGCCGAACAGCTTCTTGAACGTCTGCGGAGATGCGAGCTCTGCCGGCTCGAAGCGGCGGACCATTTTCATCGTCGAGGACGAGGTGTTGATGATCGTTTTGAAGGAACCTCGCTTCATCAAATCTTTCAGCTCCCTGAAGATGATATAGGGAACTACGGTTTGCAGCTCGAAGTGCATCTCCCGCCCCTGCTTGGAATACACAAGCTCAGGGAAGCTGCCTCCGGCGTTGTTAAACAGCACGTCGATTTTCTCCTCCTTGCTCTTGATCTCGTCCAGCGCCCGCTTTAAGGCGGAGAAATCAGCGAGATCGGCTTTATATAGACGAAGCTGCCGGTTGGAGAGAGCTTTCTGGATCAAGGTGTCGTCGCTGGGGAAAGCGGAACGGACCAAGGCAAGGACGGTCCAGCCTTCACCCAGCAGTCTGCGGGTCAGCTCCAGGCCGATGCCGTTGTTTGCCCCGGTAATCAGTGCAATTGAGTTGGTTTTCATATGTGCCTCCTAGAAGATGAATAGGTTTTTGTATTTGCGGTAAAGCCACTTTACAACTTGTAGTCAGCTACAAGTCAATCCCCATTTTCGAAAAATCTACCGGACTTGACCTGGAGTCAGCTCCAAGTTGTATGATGGTATGAACAGACCAGAACGAAAGGGAAGAAAGCCATGACTAATGCATATACGATCAAAGAAGCCGCAGAGCAAACCGGCATCCCCGAAGAAACGATTCGCTATTACGAACGGATCGGGATTCTGCCGCGCGCAGAGCGCAAACCAAACCGCCACCGGGTGTACCGGCCAAAGGATTTGGAGACGATGAAGCTGGTCACCTGCCTGAAGAAGACAGGTATGCCGCTGGAGGAGATGAAGCCGTTTTTGAAACTGTCGGTCGGTGATGACATCAGCGAGCATCCGGAGCTGCACGGTTTGATTTTGGAGCACCGGGCGAAAATCAGGGAACAGATGGACTCTCTTCAGCAGATCCTGGATTTCATTGATTCTCAGGTGATTGGAACAGCGCCTGAAGCGGAGTGTGGTTTGGCCGACCAGCCGAAACGATTCGGCTTCCTGAGCTTGAAACCGTGAGCCAGCCGGAAGGAAAAGGAGGATTTTGGCGGAAAATTCCCGGAATTCTAACGAAAAAGGAAAATTTTGAAACAATTTAGGCGCTTCTAACGTATACCCTTATATAGACAGTCAGGAATACACGCAGGGGGGAACGGAGGATGGAAACGCTTTATTGGAGCTGCCTGGCAGGCGGGGTTATTTTTGCGGTGGTCAGCGTGGTGCTCGGCGATATTTTGAGCCATGCGCTGGATGGGCTTCTCGATTTTTTGTCCGTTGATGTGCTGAAGCCGATGGTGATTGCGACGGCGGTGACCGTATTCGGTGGCGCAGGCATTCTGCTGCTGCGTTACACCAGTTTGCACCAGGGCTTAAGCGCACTCATTGCTGGAATCGGTGCCGTTGCTATGGCGGGTGTCGTCTATGTGGCGTATGTCAGGCCGATGGAGAACAGCGAGAATTCCACGGGATATTCCATCCGCGAGCTTGAAGGCCGCATCGGTGAAGTGACGATTCCCATTCCGCCGGAAGGGTTCGGTGAGGTGATGGTGAGGCTGGGGGCAGGCAACACGCTGCACATCGCCTCCAGTCTGGAGCGCCTTCCGCTGCCCGCCGGAACCCGCGTCGTCGTCGTGGATGTGCTGGACGGCGTCCTGCGCGTGACCGGACTTGAAGAGAGAAAAGGAGATGTGGTTTGATGACAGTGCCTGAATACCTGGTAATACCGCTGATCGTCATAGGGGTAATCGTCGTGCTTGGCTTGGCATTCTGGGCCCGTTACAAAACGGTGGGACCGGATGAAGCCATGATCGTGACGGGATCGTTTCTGGGAAGCAAAAACATATCGGAAGATGAATCCGGACGGAAAATCAAAATCGTTCGGGGCGGAGGGGCTTTTATCCTGCCCGTCTTCCAGCAGTCGGAGTTCATATCGCTGCTCTCCCACAAGCTGGATGTGTCTACGCCGGAGGTATACACGGAGCAGGGCGTGCCCGTCATCGCTGACGGCGTGGCCATCATCAAAGTAGGCAGCTCGATTGAGGACGTCGCGACCGCGGCGGAGCAGTTCATCGGCAAGCCGATTGAAGCCTTGAAGGGCGAGGCGCAGGAAGTGCTGGAAGGGCATCTGCGGGCCATTCTCGGTTCGATGACCGTGGAAGAGGTGTACCGGAACCGCGACAAGTTTGCCCAGGAGGTTCAGGGCGTGGCGGCAAGAGATTTGAAAAAAATGGGCCTGCAGATCGTCTCCTTTACGATCAAGGACGTACGCGACAAGCAGGGGTACCTCGATGCGCTCGGCAAGCCGCGGATTGCAGCGGTGAAACGGGACGCGGAGATCGCCGAGGCGGAAGCGATGCGCGATGCGCGGATCCAGAAGGCGAACGCCGAGGAGCAGGGGCAGAAGGCCGAGCTGCTGCGCGATACGAATATCGCCGAAGCGACGAAGGCGAAGGAATTGAAGATAGCTTCTTTTAAGAAGGAACAGGACACTGCCAAGGCGGAAGCCGACCAGGCGTATCACATACAGGAAGCCCGCGCCAAGCAGACGATGGTGGAAGAGCAGATGAAGGTAGAGCTCGTTCGCAAGGAGCGGGAGATCGACCTGCAGGAGAAGGAAATTCTGGTGCGGCAGAAGCAGTATGATGCCGAAGTGAAGAAAAAAGCGGACGCCGACCGGTATGCAGTCGAAGTCGCGGCCGAAGCCGACAAGGCGAGAAAAATGCTGGAGGCCGAGGCGCTGCAGTACTCCATCGAAACCCAGGCGAAGGCATCGGCCGAGCAAAAGCGGCTGGACGGCCAGGCCATTGCCGACGCAGAACGTGCCAAAGGTACCGCCGAGGCGGAAGTCATCCGCCTGCGGGGTCTTGCGGAAGCCGATGCGAAAGAGAAGCTGGCTGAAGCCTTCCAGAAGTTCGGCGAAGCGGCCATCCTCGATATTATCGTGAAAATGCTGCCGGACCTGGCGGGCAAAATCGCCGAGCCGATCGCTTCCATCGACAAGCTGACGGTGGTGGACACCGGCAAGGGAGAGGGCGCGGCACGCGTGAGCAATTACGTCACCGAGCTGATGTCGACGGCTCCGGAAATGCTCAAGAACGTGTCCGGCATCGACGTGGAGAGCCTCATCCAAGGCTTGACCGGACGGAAAACGCCTCCGGCTGCATCCGCGGCGCCTGCGGCCGCGCAGCAGGATTTGGTTACCCTGGAAGCAGGGGCAACGAAGGAATCATAGAACTCTACGCGGGATAACCGGCGCTCGCAAGCCGAATGATCGGCATGCGAAGCGGACGACGGGGTATCCCGATCCTCGATCAAACAGTAACAGAATTATAGTTTAAACGGCGGCTTGCTTTGGGTGTTTTTCCAAAGTGAAGCCGCCGTTTTTGTTCGAGGGATTAACCATCAGCATGGATTCACATTACAGCAGCAGTATCGCCGCACCCATCATCGGGGTGATGACCATACATGTTTTCAGCCAACGGGCGGGAACACGCTTCGTAAACTTCGCCCCGACGTAAGAGCCGACCATCGTTCCGCACACCACCGCAATGAGCAGCCGGAAATCCAGGTACCCGATCGTAAAATAGCCTGCTCCGCCAGCCAGCGCGATCGGAATGATGACCATCATCGTCGTTCCTGCCGCATAGCGCATCGGCATGCCAAGCAGCAGCATGAGCCCCAGCTGGATGAACGGCGTGGAACCGATGCCGAACAGGCCGGACAGCATGCCGGTAACGACGCCGATCAGCAGCGCGAATGACCAATACCGCAGCCCCTTGGCGGCAGGCGGAGCCTGGTTAACGGACGCACCCGGCCGACGCGAAACGACGGCCATCCGCAGCCACAAGGCGAGCCCCGAGGCGAACAGCATGCCGGAAGTCATCCAGCCCAGTTTATCCTCCGGAATGAGCGTTGACCAGCTGGAGCTGACCCACGCCCCCGCCGCTCCGGCCAAACCGACGACCGCGCCCGACTTCAGCAGCATATTTCCTTCGCGGTAATGGCTGACCGAACCGGAAAGGGACGAGAAGAACATCGCCGCCAGCGCGGTTCCCAGCGCGATATGAATCGGATATCCGAACACAACGGTCAAGATCGAGATGATAAAACCGGAGCCGCCCGCGCCCACGAAGCCCAGGAGCAGACCGAGCAGAATCATAACGGCAGAGATATCGATCAGCTTCATCGGTCCACCCTCCACACCTGATGGGGAACGCCGATTCCAGCCGGTTCCGGCAGGTCATCAGCAACGCGGCTGGTAGTGTCCAGCACCATGATGGCCGGTTTTGTCCCATAGACCGGCCATGCAGGCAGCGCATCGATATTGGGATCCCCGCTTCGTATGAACGCGACCCAGGCTTCCCGCATACTTCTTGCGAGCGGGTATTGCTCGGCGGGTACAGCGTACGGATCGCCGGTTGCAAGGGCAGCTGAAGGCTGCGTTTCCGGATCCCAATGAATAAGGCTGCCCTCATAGCCGTGCGTCGCTCCGAGAGCGCTGCCAGCGCGAAGCCGGTACATCCATACCGGCGTTCCTGAGGAAGCGAGGGCCTGTGCGAACTGCAGAGCCCCAATTGTGTACAGATGCTCGGTTAACGTTGTACACCATGCATCAGGCGGGGACATCGCCTCGGCATAATGCTGATAGGCATCCCATACAGCGGGAGCATGGCTTCCAAAAAATCTGTCGAGCAGTTCCATGCCTGGGGACTGGAGCGTGAAATCGTCCCGGATGAAGATCGACGCTTCGTTTTCGTTCGTGCCGATCAGAAGCGGCGGCAGGCTGGAACTCGCGGCAATGCCGGCCAAAGGGTCCAAGGGAATGACCCGACCGTCCGCCACCGGGCCGAACATGTGCAGGCTGCGCGATGTATCCGATCCGACGGCGGACTGCGCTGCGATGAGCTGCTCGAACGGAAGCTCCAGCAGCGGGCTTGGATCTGCACCGGACAAGCCCAGCTCCTCGAGGATCCGGAGGGTGGTGACGTTGGCGGTGCGCCGATCCCGGATCGCTTGGGTGGCGCCGCTTTGTGCCACGGCCCGGTGGAATAAACCTCGTGCTGCTTCCATGGCATAAAGCGAAGCGGTGCACTTGGCACCGGCGGAATTCCCGATAACAGTCACGCGGGCCGGATCGCCGCCAAAAGCGGAAATGTTACGCTGAACCCACTGGAGCGCGGCCGCAATATCGAGCAGACCGTTGTTTCCCGAGGCTGCATACGCCTCGCCCAGCACCTCGCCCAAGTAGAGGAAGCCTAACGCGCCAAGGCGGTAATTGATCGATACGTAGACGATGCCATCCTCCGCCGCATGCCGCAAACCGTCGCAGTCCGCGCCGGTGCCCGATACGAATCCGCCGCCATGAATATACACCAATACGGGCATCGATTCTTTTTCGCATCCCCGGGTCCACACGTTCAAATACAAACAATCTTCGGACTGGATACGTGTAGTTCCACCTGAAGGATCGGTTTGCTGGGGGGCGAGCGGACCGAAGTGATCGCATTTTCTTACGCCGGGCCATGGTTGCGGAGGCGCCGGAGGCTGGAACCTCCGTTTGCCCGTCGGCGGCGCTGCATAAGGAATGCCCCGAAATACATAGGCCCCTTGTAAAGGGACTCCTGAAACTTTGCCTGATGTGGTTTGTACGATCAAGGTGCTCGTCTCCTATTCCTATTGATTTGTGAACTATTATAACTTGTTTATTCCATGAACTATAATATATATTGAATTATATTTATCATAACTTATAGGTTATGTTAGAGATCGAAAGAGGGATATGGAATGGAACTGCTGCAGCTAAAATATTTTCAGGTTGCCGCCCGGATGCAGCATATGACCCAGGCGGCCCGCAGCCTGCATATTTCGCAGCCGGCGCTCAGCAAAATGATCGCCTCGCTGGAAGCCGAGCTGGGGACGAAGCTGTTTGAGCGGGAGCCCAAAAGCATACGGCTGAACGAGCACGGCAAGTTATTTTTGCACCAGGTAGATATCGCCCTGCAGGCCCTTGAGGACGGCAAGCTGCAGCTGCAGGACCTCGGCGGCTCTGCTTCTCCCGCCGTCTCGCTCGACGTCCGCGTTTCCTCGCATTTACTGCCGGACCTGCTGGCCGATTTCCGCAAAGAATGCCCGGCCGCCGAGTTCCATTTGCTGCAGCATTCGACGTTCGAAGGGGCGGCGAGCTTCGACCTTTGCCTTTCGGACGGGGCTGAACTGCCGCCGGGAACAACGTCGCTTACTTTGCTGGAAGAAGAAATTTTCGTTGCGGTTCCCGCGGACCATCCGCTCGCTGACCGAACGCAAATCGGCTTGAAGGAGCTGAGGGAGGAGAGCTTCATCTCGCTGCCCCCGGGCAAATCGCTGCGCGAAACGACGGATGCTTTTTGCCGCCTAGCCGGTTTTACTCCGCGTATCCGGTTTGAGAGCGACGACCCGGCCATGGTTCGCGGTTTGATCCGGGCGGGTCAAGGCGTTGCCTTCCTGCCGGCTATTACTTGGGGCGGCTCAACCGGGCCGGACGTCGTTCTGCTGCGGCTCGAAGAAAGCTGGTGCAAACGCTCGATTGCCTTGTCCTGGCCGCAGGAACGGTATTTGACGCAAACGGCTGCGACATTTCGCGATTTTGCCGTGAACTATTTTGCCAGGCTGGCTGCATCGCATCATCAAGATAGTGGCCTAGGCGATTAAAACAGGGAATTCACGGTTTCATGTCCGCTCGGTTTGACGAATCGGCAGATTTCTGATATTTTTTCTGTCTGTCAGAGATGATAAACTTATCAGGCGTCAGCAAACGAGGTGCATAGTGTGAGCAGTCTGCAAGTGAGCAAGGTGTTAAACAACAATGTCATCATTGCCGAGCATCCCCAGCACGGCGAAGTGGTGGTCATCGGCAAAGGGATCGGCTTTAATCGGAAGTCCGGGCAGGCCATTCCGCTGGCTGAGGTAGAGAAGATGTTTATTTTGACCAAGCCGGAGGAGCAGGAGCAGTACAAGCAGCTGCTGCCCCAGGTCGACGAGAAACTGATTGAAGCGGTCAACGAAATATTGCTGCATGCCGACCAGACAAGCTCAGGGGCCTTGAACGAGCATGTCCATATCGCCCTGACGGATCACATCGCATTTGCGATCAAGCGCATGCAGCAGGGCATTCATATCCATAATCCCTTTTTGTACGAGACCAAAGAAATGTACCCCGAGGAGTTTCGAATGGCGGAGTTCGCCGTCCGGTTGATTCATCAGAAGCTTGGCGTGGATCTGGGTGAAGAGGAAGCCGGATTTATCGCCCTGCATATCCACGGCGCGTTGACCAACCAGCATATTTCCGAAGTGCGCAAGCATTCCGAGCTGATCAGCGATCTGGTCCACATCGTAGAGACGGAGATGGACTTCCGGGTCCCGCGGGATTCGCTGGACTACTCGCGCCTGATTACGCACCTCCGCTTTGCTTTGGAGCGGATCCGCAGAGGCGAGGCCGTAGAGGAAACAGACACGCTCGACGCCTTGATGCAGCGGGAATATCCGGATACGTACCGACTCGCTCAAAAGCTGACCGGAGTGATGGAGGAGCGCCTCGGCCGGCCCGTATATCCGGCGGAAGTGGGATATCTGACGATCCATCTCCAGCGTCTGGTTCACAAAAAGCAGGGGCGCGTGGATTGATCGATTGCGGGTGTGGCGCCTTTGATTGTGTATGGTCCCGCCGCTTTCACTGTGGAAGGAGCGCAGGCGCCTTTTTCGAATATCAAGCGCTTGCAACTTGGCGGGATGGGTGCTACAATACTGACTGTAATGAACCCAATTGAACATGCATACGTGTTACTGATACGATCAGGCATGAGTAAACCTGTAGATCTTGGTTGTTTTCCCCATTACTGGGGCAATCTAACGCTTAGCGGTAGAGACCAGGATCCCGAGCGGATACTCATGCCTTTTTGGTATTTACAAAATCTCAGCAGAAAGCAGGATGATCCTCATGCAGCAAACGTTTAAAATTATCGATGAAGACGGAATCCATGCGCGTCCGGCGACAGCGCTTGTCAATACAGCTACCAAATTCAAGGATACGGAGTGCTTTGCCGAATCCGGCGGGAAGAAGGTCACTTTAAAATCGATTTTGGGCGTTCTGTCTCTGGATCTGGAGCAGGGCGACATCATTTCGCTGATCGCGGAAGGCGGCGATGAGCGCGCAGCGCTGGAAGCGCTTGAGCAGGTTATGGTTGGCGAGGGGCTGGGCGAGATTCATGAATAAGATCAAGGGAATCGCGGCATCGGCGGGAATTGCGATCGCCCGCGCATTCATCTTGGAGCATCCGGATTACACGGTAACCCGCAAGCAGGCGGATGACGTTCAGGCCGAGCTTGCGAAGCTGGATGATGCGCTGGCCAAGTCGCGGGCGGAGCTTGAGGCGATCAAGGCGCGGACGCTGGCGGAATTGGGCGAGAAAAAAGCGGAAATTTTCGAGTCGCATCTGCTTATTTTAAGCGATCCCGAGCTTATTGACCCGGTGAAGGACAAAATCCGGAGCGAATCGGTCAATGCGGAATATGCCCTGGATGAGACGGCAGCGCAGTTCATCCGGATGTTCGAAAATATGAAAAGCGCTTATCTTCAGGAACGCGCCGCGGATATGCGGGACGTGACCAAGCGCATTCTGAAGCATTTGCTCGGCCTTCAATACGTGAGCCCGTCGGAGATCGATGAGGAAGTCATCGTGATCGCCGAGGACCTGACTCCATCGGACACGGCAGGCTTAAACCGCAAGTTCGTGAAAGGCTTTACGACGAATATCGGCGGTCGAACGTCGCACTCGGCCATCATGGCCCGTTCGCTCGAAATTCCGGCGGTGGTCGGCACGAAAAGCGTTCTAAGCTCCGTGCAGAGCGGCGAGCTGGTGATCGTGGACGGGATGGAAGGTGATGTCATCATCCATCCGACCGAAGAGGTGATCGCCGAGTACACGGCAAAGCAGCAGGCCTATGCGAAGCAGATGGAGGAGTGGAAGCAGCTCCGTACGGAACCGACCGTCTCGAAGGACGGGGTTCATGTGGAGCTGGCGGCCAACATCGGTACGCCGAACGACGTGGCGGGCGTTCTTGACAACGGCGGCGAAGCGGTCGGATTGTACCGGACCGAGTTCCTCTACATGGGCCGCGACAAGCTTCCTTCGGAGAATGTTCAGTACAACGCCTACAAAACCGTGCTGGAGCAGATGGAAGGCAAGCCGGTGGTCGTTCGCACGCTGGACATCGGCGGCGACAAGGAGCTGCCTTACCTGGACCTGCCGAAGGAAATGAATCCGTTTCTCGGATTCCGCGCGATTCGCCTCTGCCTGGACCGGCAGGACATCTTCCGGATCCAGCTGCGGGCTCTGCTGCGGGCCAGCGTGCACGGCAACCTCCGCATCATGTTCCCGATGATCGCCACGCTTGCCGAGTTCCGGGCAGCCAAGGCCGTTCTTCTGGAAGAGAAGGACAAGCTGTCGGCGGAAGGCATCCCCGTTGCAGACGACATCCAGATCGGGATCATGGTCGAAATTCCGTCGACAGTCGTCCTGGCGGACGTATTCGCCAAGGAAGTGGATTTCTTCAGCATCGGCACCAATGACCTGATCCAGTACACGATGGCAGCCGACCGGATGAACGAACAGGTATCATACCTGTATCAGCCCTATAATCCGGCGATCCTTCGTCTGGTCAAAATGGTCATCGACGCCGCACACCGCGAGGGCAAATGGGTCGGCATGTGCGGCGAAATGGCCGGGGACGCCGTGGCCATCCCGATTCTGCTCGGCCTCGGGCTCGACGAGTTCAGCATGAGCGCCTCGTCCATTCTTCCGGCGCGCAGTCAGATCTCCAAGCTGTCCCGGGCGGACATGGAGCGGCTCGCCGAACAGGCGCTGCAGCTCGGCACGGCGGAGGAAGTGACGCAGCTGGTACTGAGCCTTCAGTAGCGGATGGTTCTGCTGGTGACCAGCGGGGATTTAGAAAGGCATCACGAGTTATAACCCTCAGTTATCAACCTGAGCTTAGCTAAGCTTTGCACGCATAACGCATATCTTTATCCGAGCTTGGCCGGTATTCTATAGAATGCCGGTCTTTTTTCATGTGGGTATGTCTCGGGTTTACAGAAAATATATAAAAAAAGAACACCCTGAAAAGGGTGCTCCTGGGTATTCTCTCCAATATCTGAATCCGCATTGAACCCGCATTGAATCCGAATTATATCGAATCCAAATCCGAAAATCAGCTGCAGGCGCAGTTCAGCACCGGCTTGCGTGCCGCGGTCGTTTCGTCCAGCCGCGTCACAGGCGTATCGTATGGTGCGTTCAGCAGCAGCTCCGGCTGTTCCTCTGCTTCCTTCGCGATGCGGATCATCGTATCGATAAAGGCGTCGAGCGTGTCCTTGCTCTCCGTTTCGGTCGGCTCGATCATAATGCACTCATCCACGTTCAGCGGGAAGTAAATGGTCGGCGGGTGATAGCCGAAATCGAGAAGGCGCTTCGCCACGTCCAGCGTACGGATGCCGTACTGCTTGAGCGGGGAGCCCGACATGACGAACTCGTGCTTGCAGACGCCCGGATACGGAATGTCGAAGTATGGCGCGAGCCGGCTCATCATATAGTTGGCGTTCAGCACGGCGCACTCCGATACGCGGCGGAGACCTTCCGGGCCGTAGCTGCGGATGTAGGTGTAAGCGCGGACGAGAATGCCGAAGTTGCCGTAGTACGCCTTGACCCGCCCGATGGACTGGTCGCTGCCGCCTTCGAGCGTATATTTGCCTTCAGTCGTTTTCGACACGAGCGGGCGGGGCAGGAACGGGATCAGGCGGCTCTTCACGCCGACCGGACCGGCTCCCGGACCGCCGCCGCCGTGCGGCGTGCTCATCGTTTTATGCAAATTCAGGTGGACGACGTCAAAGCCCATGTCTCCCGGGCGGGTGATGCCCATGATCGCATTGGAGTTGGCTCCGTCGTAGTACAGCAGGCCCCCTGCCTCGTGGACGATAGCGGCAATTTCCTGGATCTGCTCCTCAAACAGGCCGAGCGTGTTCGGATTGGTGAGCATCAGCGCCGCGGTGTCGCTGCCGACGGCGGCACGCAGGGCGTCAAGGTCGACGAGGCCTTTGTCGGTCGACGGGATCGTAATCGTCTTCAGCCCCGCGACGGTGGCGCTGGCCGGATTGGTGCCGTGCGAGGAATCTGGCACGATGACCTTGTCGCGCTGCTCGCCGCGGCTTTCGTGGTAGGCGCGGATCATCATGAGGCCGGTCCATTCGCCATGCGCGCCGGCGGCCGGCTGCAGGGTCACGGCGTCCATGCCGGTCAGACCGGCCAAATCGTCCTGCAGGCGGTATAGCAGCTCAAGCGCGCCCTGAATGCTGTCCTCTGGCTGATACGGATGGATTTTGGCAAAGCCAGGATAACGGGCGACATCTTCGTTTACTTTCGGATTATATTTCATCGTGCAGGAGCCGAGAGGATAGAAGCCGTTGTCCACCCCGAAATTGCGGCGGGACAGCTCGGTATAGTGACGGATGACGTCCACTTCATACACTTCAGGCAGCGCGGCCGGCTCCGACCGCAGCATCGAGCTTGGGATCAGCTCTTCGGTTTCCTCAACAGGGACGTCAAACTCCGGTAAAGAGTAGGCAATCCGTCCGGGATGGCTCAACTCGAAAATCAACGCTTTTTCCTGAATCATATGCAGCCCTCCAGCGCTTGAGCGAATTGGTCGATCTGTTCTTTGGTGCGGCGTTCCGTGACAGCAATCAGCATATGTCCTTCCAGTTCGGAATAAGCTCTGCCGAGGTCGTAGCCGCCGAGGATGCCTTTCTGCAGCAGCTTCGCATTGACTTCGGCCACGCGGGTTCCTTCCGGCAGCTTAATGACAAATTCGTTAAAATACGGGGACGTGAAGGGCATGCTTACCCCTGAAATGCTACCCAGCCGGCGTGCGGCGTAATGGCTCTTCTGCAGATTCAGCTGGCCGACCTCGATCATGCCCTGCTTGCCCATGACCGACAGGTATACGGATGCGCAGAGGGCGAGCAGCGCCTGGTTGGAGCAGATGTTGGACGTCGCTTTCTCGCGGCGGATATGCTGCTCGCGGGCCTGCAGCGTCAGAACGAAGCCGCGCTTGCCGTTCCGGTCGACGGTCTGGCCTACGATCCGTCCGGGCATGCGGCGCATATGGTCCTGCGACACGGCAAAGAATCCGCAGGTTGGCCCGCCCAAGGAAGATGAGATGCCGAGCGGCTGCGCGTCGCCGACGACGATGTCGGCTCCGAGCTTGCCCGGCGCTTCGAGAATGCCGAGGGAGATCGGGTTGGTGCTGACGACCATCAGCCCTTTGCTGGCATGGATGAGGTCACCGATGGCGGCCAAATCCTCGATCGCTCCGAAGAAGTTCGGGCTCTGCACGAGTACGGCGGCCGTTTGATCGGTCACGGCTTCAGCCAGCTCGGTCAGGTTGGTGACGCCGTTTGCGGAAGGGACCTCCACGACGTCGAGACCGAGCCCTTTGGCATACGTGCGGACAACCTGACGGGCCTCCGGATGCACCGTGCTGGACACGAGCAGCTGCTTGCGCTTTGTGGCGGCGCTGGCCAGCGAGCCGGCTTCAGCGAGGGCGGTGGCCCCGTCATACATACTCGCATTGGCGACGGCCATGCCGGTCAGCTCGCAAATGTAAGACTGAAACTCGAAGATCGCCTGCAGCTCGCCTTGGCTGATTTCCGGCTGATACGGCGTGTAGGCCGTGTAAAATTCGGAACGGGACACGACATGGTTGATGACCGAAGGGATGTGGTGATCGTAAATTCCCGCGCCCAGAAAGCTGGCATATTGGTCCGTATTTGCATTTTTAGCGGCAAGCTCCGACAGGTGCGTCGTCAGCGCGTATTCATTCAGTCCCGGGGAGATGGGCAAGTCCCCTTTGAAACGGATTTCTTCAGGAATGTCCTTGAACAAGTCCTCCAGAGTGGAGACGCCGATCGTATCCAGCATTTCCTGCTGGTCCTGTTCGGTCATAGGCAGATAACGGTGTTTCAAGTGGAGTCAGCTCCTTTAGGTTAGGTTGAAAATCGTATCATGCTGTTAGCCTGCTATTTATTTGCGCTCGCGTTTGTAGAAAGGAGTACTTACGACCTTGGCTTTGAGCCGCTTGCCCCGGACGTCGACTTCCACTTCGGTTCCAAGGGCGGAATAGCCGCTTTGCACGAGCGCGAGCCCGAGATTGCGCTTCAGCGTCGGGGACTGGGTTCCCGTCGTCACTTCGCCGATCTGCTCATCTCCCGCATATACGGGATAATGGGAGCGGGGGATGCCCCGGTCGATCATTTCGATGCCGACCAGTTTGCGCGGCACGCCGGAGTCTTTTTGCTGCTGCAGGGCCGCCTTGCCGATAAAATCGGCCGCTTTGCCCAGCTTGACGAAGAAGCCGATGCCGCCTTCGAGCGGGGAGATGTCCTTGGACAGCTCCTGTCCGTACAGCGGCAGCTTCGCTTCAAAGCGAAGCGTGTCGCGGGCGCCGAGCCCTGCCGGAATCAGGCCCGCACTCTCGCCTTGCTCGAGCAAGCCGCTCCAGACTGCAGGAGCATCCTGTGCGGCAAGGTAGATCTCAAAGCCGTCTTCCCCCGTATAACCGGTGCGGGAAATCAACGTGCTAGCGCCGAACAGCTTCACATTTTGGATAAAATGAAACGGGGCGAGCTGCCCCAGATCAGCATCGACGAGCGGCTGCAGCACTGCTTCAGCCTTCGGCCCCTGGAGAGCCAGCAGTGCAGTTCCATCGGACTCGTTCACCATGTTCACGCCGTCCGGCCGGTGCTCCTGAAGCCAGGACCAATCCTTGTCGATATTGGAGGCGTTCACAACCAGCATGTAGGACTCCACACCCAGCTTGTAGACGAGCAGGTCGTCGACAACGCCCCCGTCCGGATAGCACAAAGCGCTGTACTGCGCCTGACCCGGCTCGAGAACCGAAACGTCATTGACGGTCACGAGCTGGAGAAAATCCTCCGATCCCGGGCCGTCCACCTTGAATTCGCCCATGTGGGAAACGTCGAAGAGCCCGGCGGCCTCGCGGACCGCCTCATGCTCTTTGTGGATGCCGCTGAACTGGACGGGAAGCTCCCAGCCGCCAAAATCTATGCAGCGGACGCCGGGAACCTGTGCATAGAGCGGAAAAAGCGGTGTTCTTTTCAATTCGGACATGAGTCACCTCGGTTTTCACGTGTTACCACGGATTGTTTAGGCTTTTCAACATAAAAGTTCTTTCAAGCAGCACAAAAAGGACAGGGCGAAAGAATAAGCATGCGTGCTCGCATACTTTCTTTCAAGCTCTGTCCTTGGTACCTGAGAGTTACCTTACGGATGCCGGTGAATGGAGCGGCCCGGGACTTCACATGCGAAATTCGGGCTCCACATCAACCCCGGGCAACAAGCAAGTTTCCCCTTGGGTGATTCTTACGTTCAGAATTCTCTCCAGAGATGCGTCCGGTAATCGTCCTTTTGCCTGAGAGATTCACCCGGGTCCGGGCTTACTCCTTCGGCGTTACTGCTCGCAGTAATCTCTCCCATTACCATCATCCGCTATACGATTGTTTGTTCACGACATCATAAAGCTCGAATCAAATGTTCGAGTTCGTTCTATATATTATTAATACTCAAAGTACAAACCGGTGTCAACAACATTATCATAATGCCTATTTACGAATATTACAATGAATTTATGATGATAATGTTCGATTTTGGGCATTTTGGTCCAAGCGGTACACTGAGGGGAATGTATCGTCCCAGAGCTGTCCGCCGAAGGTGAAGCGAATCAGGATGTTTGGAAGGAGCTGTGATGATGAAGAACGTAGTAGGTGTCGATATGGGATGTACGAAAATGCTGATGGTTGCCGAGGTGGATGGACAGCTTGTCGAGCACAAGGTCTCCACCGGGCTGGATTGTTCGCTGGAATATCTGGCGGGGGAGATTGACCGTTTTATAGCAGGGCTCCCGTATGAGCCGGAGGGGCTGGGAATCGCGCTTCCGGGACTCGTAGAGGGAGACCGCCGCCTGCAGTTTTCCGATATCCGCGCGCTGTGCGGGGTGACGGCTGACGATTTTGCCAAAGGGCGCTTTCGCTGCCGTCTGATCAATGACGTGAAAGCGGCGACGGTTGCCGAGGCGGCCAACTATCCGGAAAAGGATACGGTCGCGGTGATGATGGCCGGCTCGGGGCTGGCGCTCGGGGTCTACTCCAAACAGCGGATGTATACCGGCGCAGGCGGGTTTGCCGGGGAGCTGGGCTACACCGTCATTGCGACTGAAGCCGGGCCGCGCAAGGTGGACGAATTGGCGGGCGGCATTGGCATTCTCGATAAGGCTGGCTGCGATATCGACGCCTTCCTCGCCAAAATCCGGGATGGAGACGGCGATTCGTTGGCCTTGCTGGAACGTGCGGGTTTTTACTGCGGGCTGGCCATCACCAACGTGCTGCACCTGTTTAACCCGGACGTTCTGGTGATTGGCGGCAGTACCTCCACCTATCCGGGATATATGGACAACGCTTTGCGAACGGCCGAGAAGCATACGCTGCCGGACATGTTCCAAGCGTGCTCCTTCGCATCCCCGAAAGACGGCAAGCGGATCGCAGCGCTCGGAGCGATGCAATTTTTGCGTACAGGGATGGAGTTTTAGACGAGGCCGCATATGTTATATTGACACCCGTATTCGCTCTGCTTTATTCTTAGTTCAGAGTTTAGAAAAGTAGAGCGGATGCTTGGAAAGTAATTGAATATTCAGCGGATGAACGCGCGCGGGAGAGACCGCCCATCGTATAAGGGCGGCACCGAAGGAGCAAGCTGCAGGTAGGCACATGCAGGCAGCTAATCTCTCAGGTACAAGGAACCGCCGCTGGACGCGGCTCTGGAGAGAGCTATACGGCCACCCAAGGGGAACGCGGCGCACGATGCCGCACAAACTCTCAGGTACAAGGGACAGAGAAAAGGTGCTGACGCCTTTTTTGCTGTCCTTTTTTCTGTCTAATTCATCGCAAAGCGCGTCGAAAATAGCTAACGGGGAGCGTAGAACGAAGTGAGATTTAAAAATGTGTTTTCCATCATCGGTCCCTCCATGGTGGGGCCTTCCAGCTCGCACACTGCGGGAGCGGTACGCATCGGCAGAGTGGCGCGTCAGCTGCTGGGCAGCCAGCCGGAGACGGCCAAGATGACGCTGTTCGGTTCTTTTGCAGAGACGTATTGGGGACATGGAACCGATTTGGCGCTGACCGCCGGGCTGATGGATTATGAAACGGATGATCAGCGGATTCCGCAGGCGGACGTGCTGGCCGAAGAAGCCGGCATGACCCTGGAATGGGTTCAGGGCCGGGGCAACGGACCTCATCCGAACTCGGTCAAAATCCTGCTGACCGGAGGCGGCCGGACCGCTGAAATCGTAGCCGCCTCGATTGGCGGCGGGACGATCGCGGTATATTCGCTGAACGGTTTTGACGTGCAGATCACGGGCGAATACCCGACCCTGGCGGTGAAGCATTCCGACAGCCAGGGCGTTCTTGCCAACATGACCGCGCTGCTCAGCCGGGACGGATATAATATCGGATATATGGATGTGGATCGCAAGGGACGCAGCGGGGATGCGATGACCGTGTTCGAGCTGGATTCCGCTCCGGAGGAGAGCACGATTCAGGCCATCCGCAAGCTTCCCCACATCAAGGAAGTCACGATGATCGATTTGACCAAAAGGAGCTAACCATCATATGAGATTCGAGACCCTCGAACAGCTGGCGGACATTTGCCGCCAGGAGAACAAGACGATTGCCGAGGTTATGCTTGAGGATCAGGCGCGCGAAACGGGCGTCTCCCGAGAGGAAGTATTCCGGCAAATGGCCGAATATTACGGTGTGATGAAGGAAGCGGTGCGCCAGGGGCTCACCGGCAACACCAAGTCGCGGAGCGGGCTCACCGGCGGCGATGCCAAAAAGGTGTCCGATTATATGCAGCAGAGCGAAACATCGCTCGGCGGCCCTGCGGCCGAGGCGATGGCCTACGCGCTGGCGGTGTCGGAAGTGAACGCCTCGATGGGACGCATTATCGCGACGCCGACGGCTGGCTCGTGCGGAATCATCCCCGGCGTATTCGTCAGCGCCCAGGAACGCTTCGGCTGGGAAGACGAACATTTGGTCAAGGGCTTGTTCTGTGCCGGCGCCATAGGTTATGTTATAGCCAACAACGCCTCGATCTCGGGGGCAGAAGGCGGCTGCCAGGCGGAAGTCGGTTCGGCGATCGGCATGGCCGCGGGTGCGATGGTCGAGCTGCGCGGCGGCACGGCCCAGCAGGCTGTTCATGCTGTTGGCCTGGCGCTGAAGAACTGCCTCGGCCTGATCTGCGATCCGGTCGCCGGGCTGGTGGAAATTCCCTGCATCGTCCGGAACGGGCTGGGGGCCGTCACCGCCCTGGCGGCTTCGGACATGGCTCTTGCCGGCGTTGGCAGCGTTATCCCGGCCGATGAAGTGATCGGCGTCATGCTGGAGGTCGGAAGCGCCATGCCGGCCAAGCACCGCGAGACCGGGAAGGGCGGACTCGCCCAGACGCCAACTGGCCGCAAGCTGACCAAGGAACTGGTGGAACAGCGGCGCAGAAAGGCCAAAGAAGCCAAAGCGCCTGCCAAGGAAGACTAACCTATTAACGGCAGTCCCAAAATTGAAATCAAAGGAGACGCGAAATCGATGAGCAATGTGAAGGAGAACCGTTGGTACAGCAAGGATCATGAATGGGTGGAAAAGGCAGGCGGATCTGTGGTCCGCATCGGGATCAGCGACTTTGCCCAGCACCAGCTGGGGGACATCGTGTTTGTGGAGCTGCCGGAAGCCGGCGCCGACGTAGCGGCCGAAGAGAGCATCGGAACGATCGAGTCGGTCAAAACCGTGTCGGATCTGTTCAGTCCGGTGAGCGGCAAAGTGACCAAAATCAACGATGCGCTGGAAAGCGAGCCGGAGCTCGTCAACAGCGAGCCGTACGACGGAGGCTGGATGATCGAGGTAGAGGTTGAAGGAGATTTGGACGAGCAGCTGCAATCGCTGCTGACGGCAGAGCAATATGAGCAATTTTTGAACGAATAATAACGATATAAAAGTCAGGGGCTGGGGCACATCGTGCCGCAGCCTCTTTGATTTTATACGACGATTTTATACGACGGCCCGTTATCCCGGCACAGCTTATTGCACCTGCAGTGCGGGTTATTTTCTTAACTATTCCTTCAAGCCAGCTTATTTATGACCAGGGTTCGGTTTGTCGATAACAAGAATAAGAGGAGGGTACATACGCCGCTAAATGGAAGCTGCCATGCATCTATTATTCTATGAATTTGAAAGAACCGTGCAACTATGGGGTAAATGCTAGCGTACAAGCATATAATGATTTAACCATGCAGTCACAGCTGTCCCGTAAATTTGGGCAGGGAAAAGCTTATAGAACCCCTTACAAATGGCAAGAAAGTAACATAGGATGTAGTGAAAGCGATTTTTTGAGGCATTTATTCAGGTAAACCATGGTGGTGAGATGAATGATGATGAATAACGTGGAAATATATGAAGGCGGCGACCTGGGATGTCATTATACGCATCTTGAAAGTATATTCAAAGTTTGGGCGCCGACGGCGGCGAAGGTAACCCTCGCCTTGTACGACGACGCGGGAACTTATGACGGCGGAGCGCTTACCGATCACGCCGGAGGGTTCGAAATCGGCATGAGACGCGGGGAAGGCGGCGTATGGTCACTTCATTTCAGAGGCGATTTGGCCGGAAAATATTATATGTACAAGGTGGAGCACCCGGACGGACGGGAAGTTTATGCGGCCGATCCTTACGCCCGGGCGGTCAGTGCCAACGGGCAGCGGACGGCGATCGTCGACGTGAAGGCCGCAAGTCCGGAGGGCTGGGAAGAGGATGAAACTCCCGGTCTTCTGGGGGTGGAAGACTCGGTACTCTATGAACTGCATGTCAGGGATTTTTCGATCAGCCCGGATTCCGGGCTCCAGTATAAAGGCAAGTTCAAGGCGTTTACGGAGACAGGCGTGCAGGACGCAGCCGGCAGCCGGCTAGGTATCGATCATTTGGCTGAACTCGGCGTGACACATGTCCATCTGCTGCCGATTTTTGACTATGCGACGGTGAACGAGCTGACGGTCGATGATCCGGACTCGGCGGAACCGAAATTCAACTGGGGTTATGATCCCCAGCATTACAACGTACCGGAAGGCTCCTACGCGACCGACCCGTCAAGCCCCGAAGTCCGGATCCGGGAGTGCAAGGAGATGATCATGGCGCTTCACCGCAAAGGAATCCGGGTCGTGATGGATGTGGTGTACAATCATACCTACTCTGCGGGGGACGGCCTGTTTGAGAAGCTTGTGCCGGGTTATTTTTACCGGACCGATGCGTCAGGGCGGTTCAGCAACGGCTCCGGCGTCGGGAACGAGCTGGCAACCGAGCGCCCGATGGTCCGCAAATACATCAAGGATTCCCTGCGCTATTGGGCGGAAGAATACCATATCGACGGATTCCGTTTTGACCTGATGGGTCTGATCGACACGGACACGATCGCGCAGATCACCGAGGAGCTCCGCCGCGAGCATCCGGGACTGCTGATTTACGGGGAGCCTTGGACAGGCGGTGAAACGCCGCTGAAGCAGCAAACCTTGAAAGGATCCCAAAGGGGCAAAGGCTTTGCCGTTTTCAACGACAATTTCCGGGGGGCCATCAAGGGAGACAGCGACGGTGCAGGAAAGGGCTTTGCCACGGGGCAGCCTGGCAAGGAAGCGGCGGTATTGGCCGGCGTTCAAGGGGCGATCGACGATTTCACCGGATCACCTACGGAGACGATCAACTATGTGACGGTTCACGACAACCTTAACCTGTGGGATAAAGTACTGATAACGCAGGGACTGGGAGGTGATCTGATCCGGGGTATCGATAACGGCCAACTTGCCGGAGGGGGGAGCCTCGAAGAAGCTGTCGCAGCCACCGATCCTTACCGGAGCATCGACCAGGACCGGCTGCTGGAGAATGAAAGCGTCCGGAGAGCGCTGCTGGCCAACGGCATCGTGCTGACTTCTCAGGGGATTCCGCTCATTCATGCGGGTGACGAGATGCTCCGCAGCAAATTCGGCGACCACAACAGCTACCGGAGCGGGGATGCGATCAACGCCATCCGCTGGAGCAACAAGTCCCGGTTCCTGCCGGTATTCGAGTATTACCAGGGGCTGATCGCGCTTCGCCGTGCCCACCGGGCGTTCCGTATGACCGACAAGGAGCAGATCAAACGGAGCATGGAGGTCATGCGCTGCGACGGCAATGTCGTCGCTTACCGGCTGAAGGATCATGCCAACGGCGATACGTGGAAAAATATCATCGTCATCTATAACGGAAACGTTCGGGAGGCGCAGGTCGACATTCCGTTTTCCATCACCGGCTGGAAGGTGGCCGTCAAAAATCTTCAGGCCCGGAACGGGGCGCTGGAGATGATTGTCGACGAAACGGTGAGCGTTCCAGGCCTGTCGGTCATGGTTCTGTATGAGGAAGAAGGCGGCCGTCCGCGCCCGCTCAAGACGGTGGAGCTGCATTATGAGCGCCAGGACCGCAAATATGACGGCTGGAACTTATGGGTATGGGGCAGCGGCATGCGGGAACGCCGGGTCGATTTTGACCGGATGGAGGACGGTCGCGCTGTGGCGACGATATATGTCCCGCTGAACGTGCAGGAAATCGGATATATCGTGCGGCTGAACGAGTGGGAGGCGAAGGACTGCGACCAGGACCGGTTTATCAAGCTCGGATGGCATCACAGCAAGCTGAAGGTGCTTGTCCGGAGCGGATCGGACGACTGGAAGATGATCAGCTGACGCCCGGGTGCCGGGAGGAGTGCGGCCGGCTATGTAAGGGGGGCTGGCTGAAGCGTACGGCAACCTGGGAATGGGGCAGCTTCACAGGTTGGAAGGTTTGGCCGCTTTAGAAGCTTGCGAGGCTTAGAAGCCTAGAAGCTTGGGGCGACGGTATTACGGAAATATGGAGCTTTCTTTTTCTGTATCCGGGGATAGGGATGCATGCATTTTACAAAAACGGGTGATTCCTATAAAGTAAAGTGAGATTCCCTTGGATAGGGTGATATATACAGAGAAAGAAGGCTTACGATGACCGAGAAACTGCTGTCGCCTCTGGTGAAAACCTTTGACATGCTGCCCCATCCCGAGGGTGGGTGGTACAAGGAGTTATGGAAGGCGTCCTTTGAAATCCCCAAAGACGTGCTGGATCCCAAGTATTCGGGTTCGCGCCCTTCGGCGACTTCGATTTATTTCCTGCTGCATCCGGAGGAATCCTCCGCGTGGCACCGCGTTTATTCCGATGAATTGTGGCTGTGGCATTCCGGCAGTCCGCTCGAGCTGCTGCTCGGAGGCGATGGGGAACAGCCGGGCGGGGAGACCAAAATCATTTTGGGAATGGACGTCGAGAAAGGCCAGGTGCCGCAGGCGCTCGTTCCGGCCAATGTCTGGCAGGCGGCCAAGCCGCTGGGCGACGAGCCGGTGTTCGTCTCCTGCGTCGTTTCCCCAGGCTTTCATTTTGACGATTTTACGATGATATCCGGAAAATAAAACCTTCGGCAGCGGCATGTCCCGCTTCGCCGGGCCAGCCCAAATCCCGCACGGTTGCAATGACCGATGCGGGATTTTTGGTGTTATTGGAGACGATAACCTTCGGGAGCCGGGCATTTTTATAGCGTTAGAGTCAAGCTACAGTTAAAAACCGTCTAGCTTCCTTCAAAGGACGTTGCTAGACGTTTTTGTTTAGATACACTGCTCCTTCCTTCGGTGTACTCCGGGCTAAGCAGCGTACTCCGTTTGCCTCAAAAGCATCCGGCTGTTTTGCGCTGCAAGGTTTTGATTTCGCCAAAAATGGGTAATACATAGATATGCCTGTGTACTGCAGGGGACAGATTAAATATCAGAGGAGGTTGTAAAAGATGACATCTCATTCTCTTACAGCAGAACGAAGAACCGACACGAAGCATTCGAGCCTGCGCAGCTTGAGACAAAGCGGACGCATTCCGGCGGTGGTCTACGGGACACAGACCGAGAGCATGCCGGTCAGCGTCGATGCGAAGGAGCTGGCCAAAGTTGCCAGAACAGGCCGGTCCGAAGTGTTCAAGCTGAAGGTGGAAGGCTCGTCGGATCTGGACGTGATCATCAAGGATTACCAGCGCAAAGCCGGTGAGTGGATGCATGTGGACTTCATGCACATCTCCGCCAACAAGCCGATCAAGGTTCGCGTTCCGATCGACTTCCAAGGTACGGCTGCCGGCACCAAGATGGGCGGCGTGCTTCAGCATCAGGAGACCGAGCTTGAAGTCGAGGCGCTTCCTGCAAATCTGCCATCCGCTATTACGGTGGACGTATCGCATATGGAAATCGGCGACAAGCTGATAGCCGGAGACATCCAGCTGCCATCCGGCGTAACGCTCGTAGCCTCACCGGAAGAGCTGGTTGCTTCCGTAACGGCATCCCGCATGGCGACGGAGGCCCAGGCTGCGGACGAATCCGTGGCAGCGGAGGGCGAAGAAGCGGCGGAAACCGCTGCAGAAAACAACAACGAATAAAACATCTTATCATATACATGCTTGTACAGGAAACCCCCTGGTCGTTCACGACCAGGGGGTTTCGTTGCATGAGGCATGTGTGAGATGCACTGTCCGTACACCCACTTGTCGAAGTGGGTGTACGGTTGTTTTGTACTGCCAATCGCCTGTGTACGTTTCACTCGTAAACGTATCACCTGTTTACGCGTCCTGCAGCTCGAGCCACTGCTCATACGCCGCGTCCAGCTGTGCCTGGAGCTGCTCCCGCTCCGCATGAAGCTCCTGCAGGCGCTCCAGATCCGAGGCGGCGCTTTCCTCCAGCATGTCGGCGTCGATCTGCCTTAGCCGGGCCTCAAGCTCCTTGATCGACTGCTCGAGTGAAATGGAAGCAGAGGCGTCGCTTTTCCGGGAACGCCGCTCGCTGGTATTGGCGAGCGCAGCAGCCGGCTTGGAGACCGGCTCCTTGCCCTGGCTGCCGGCTTCCGCGGCCTTTGAGCCAGCCACCTCTGCCTTCCGCGTTTGCGCCGCCGTTTCGGCCTCGCTCAGCTTGCGGATTTCCTGTTTGTAATCCTCGAAGTTACCGATGAAGGAACGGACCTGCCCGTGATCCAGGCTCCAAATTCTGGCCGCCAGCCTGTTGATAAAATACCGGTCGTGGGATACGCCGAAGATGGTGCCGGGGAACTCCTCGAGCGCCTCTTCCAGCGCTTCCCTGGCGTCAATGTCCAGGTGGTTGGTCGGTTCGTCCAGAATCAGCAAATTCGGCTTCTGCTCCATCAGGATGGCGAAGCGCAGCCGCGTCCACTCCCCGCCGGAGAGGCTGCGGATGTCTTTGAATACATCGGCGCCGTAGAACAGGAATCGCGCCAGCCGGCCGCGGGCTTCACCTTCCTCGATGCCGGCCTGTTCCCGGTAGTACTGAAGCACGTTCTGCTTGACGGATTCCGGCGTTTCCTCCTGCGCGAGGTAACCGATGCTGACCCGCGAGCCGACGGCCACGCTCCCCTCCGTCGGTTCGAGCTCGCCCAGGGCCAGCTTGATCAGCGTACTCTTGCCGCTTCCGTTGCCGCCGAGCAGCATGACGGTTTCCCCGTACCGGAGCGTTTCGTTTACGCCTTTGAACAAGGTGCGTGTGCCGTACGATTTGCCCAGCTCCTCGAACACGAGCACCTGCTTGCCGGAGCGGTCTTCCTGCTGCAGCGACAAATCCATCGTCTTCCGTTCAAGCACCGGCCGCTTCAGCTTCACCATACGGTCGAGCGCCTTCTGCATGGAGGCGGCACGGCGGTGGAACCCGGCGTTCGGCGGGTTGGACCGGTTGCCCCACTCGATCAGCTGTTTGATGCTTTCCTGCATCTTTTTAATTTTTTTCTGCTGTTCCTGGTAATCGGCAAACTGCTGCATGAGCCGCTCTTCCTTTTCCTTCTGATAACCGCTGTAGTCGGTGTAGTAGGTAAAAGCTTCCCCGTCTTCAATCTCGACCACCTTGGTCACGAGCTTGTCGAGAAAGTAACGGTCATGCGATATCGTAAGCACGGTGCCGCGGTATTCCTTCAGGAACTGCTCCAGCCATTCGATCGCCGCCATGTCCAAGTGGTTGGTCGGTTCGTCCAGCAGCAGCACATCAGGCTGCTCAAGCAGCAGGGAGGCGAGCCCGATTTTGGTCTTCTCTCCGCCGGAGAGGGAGGCGAAGGGGCGGCTGTACTGGCCCGCGGGGATGCCAAGGCCGCCGGCGATGCGGTCAATGGTCGCTTCCATTTCATAACCGCCGGCCGCTTCAAAGCGTTCCTGCAGCCTGCCGTATTCGGCGAGCCACTGCTCCGGCTCTTTGCCGCCGGAAGAGGAGGAGCCGGACATCAGCGCCTCCAGCTCGCGCATCCGCCGCTGCCATTCAAGCGGCGCCGCAAAGGCGCGCAGCAGGATGTCATACACCGTTTCGCCGTCTCCAGCTTGGGGAATTTGGGCGAGGAAGCCAAGCTTGGCTCCCCGCGAAATGGAGATTTCGCCTTGGTCCGGCTTGTCTCCGCCGTTCAGCAAGTGGAGCATCGTCGTTTTTCCGCAGCCGTTGCGGCCGATCAGGGCGGCTTTTTCCCCTTCGCGGATTTCAAAGGATACATCGGACAGAACGAGCTGGGCACCATGGTATTTTTGTATGTTTTTGCATTGAATCATCATCGTATTTTCCTCCATAGATGCCGCATCTACAGAAAAAAACCGCAGGGAAATGTCCCTGCGGCTTGAACGTTCAACGCTTATCCGTTGAAGTTAAGGTAGGAGCGGCATTTCGCAATTTTGTAAAACAACCGGATTGTTAAAAATGGACAGACGAATCCCGTTAACGGGAACTCTGTAAAAAATGCCGGACAAAATCATCGGCAGTTGATTGATCCGGTCGTTTCCAAAATTGCGTACCACTTCTACCTCACCTCCCTGTTAAAAAAAGTTAGCTTTATTGTATCCACAACGAGTGCTAAAAGCAAGCAATGGATGAAACATTTTATGAAAATGGCCATATAACCCTGATCAGAACCCTCACCAGGCTTTGGATGTGTGGTCCCAATTCGGCTTCGGGCTGTCGAAAGGGTGTCGGTGTAACGGCTGATTTGTAATAGCGGGACGGGCATTTATCTCCAGACCGGCATTATAATACAATAAGATGCAGTGGTTGAAACGAGTGGAGGGCCCCATGAAGAAAAAAATAATGTTTACCGGCGGAGGGTCCGCCGGACATGTCACGGTCAACCTGGCGCTGATCCCGCTGTTCCGCCAGGAAGGCTGGGCGGTGGATTACATAGGCTCGGTCAATGGGATCGAGCGGGAGCTGGTGTCGCCGCTGCCGGACGTGGTGTATTTTCCGATATCGACAGGCAAGCTGCGCCGGTATTTGGACTGGCAAAACGCCAAGGATCCGTTCCGGATCGCCAAGGGCGTCTATCAGGCGTACCGTCTCATCCGCCGACGGAAACCGGATATTGTATTTTCCAAAGGCGGGTTTGTATCGGTGCCCGTCGTCATCGGTGCCTGGCTGAACCGGGTACCGGTTATCATTCACGAGTCGGACATCACGCCGGGGCTGGCCAACCGGATTGCCATCCCGATGGCTGAAGCGGTGTGCACGACGTTCCCGGAAGCGGCTGCCCATATCAGCAAGGGCAAGGGCCGCCATGTCGGCGCCGTCATCCGGAATGAGCTGACACAGGGCAGCGCTGCCGCCGGGCGGAAGCTGTGCGGGTTCACCCCGGGGAAGCCCGTTCTGCTGGTGATGGGCGGCAGTCTTGGCGCCCAGAGCATTAACCGGGCGGTGCGCCAGGCGCTGCCTGAGCTGACGGAAGCTTTTCAAGTCGTGCACTTATGCGGGAAAGGCCAGCTCGATCCGGCGCGGACGGTTCCCGGCTATTGTCAATTCGAATACATTCGCGATGAACTGCCGGATGTGCTGGCGATGTCGGACCTGGTGATCACCCGTGCCGGCTCCAATTCGATCTTTGAGTTCCTTTCCTTGCGCAAGCCGATGCTTCTCATTCCATTGACCCGGCAGCAAAGCCGGGGCGATCAAATCCTTAACGCGCATTCGTTCGAAAAAGCGGGTTATGCCGAAGTGCTGGAAGAGGAAGGTCTGTCTCCGCAAACGCTGCTCGAGCGGGTTCGGGCATTGCATGCCCATCGGGATGCCTACGTATCGGCCATGGCGAGCGGCCAAAAGACGGACGCGCTTGCGGAAGTATTCAAGCTGATCAAAGAAACGGCAAAAGGCCGTTAAAGATCGTCTGCACCAAGAAAAGGGACCTTATTTTACCTGAACGGATAGAGAACAAGAGTTCCTAATTTTTCGCTTTCCTGAGCCGAACTATGGTATATTGAGTACACGAGATTTTGGGACAGGAGACCGGAAAGGACGGAAGACATGCTGGCTTTTACTTCACAAAGAATCAGATCATTATGCGGCGCATCCGCCTTTAAACGGGGTGAGGAATACTGCGCCTACGGTCAGGTCATGATCGTGGAACGCGATGATGACAACCGTTACATTGAGGCGGTAGTGCAGGACGAGGATATATACCGGGTGGAGGTCGATATCGACGGAGCGGACTTCAGCGCAACCTGCCACTGTGCGGGCTTCGGCGGATATTATCCTTACTGCAAACATATCGCCGGCGTCTTGATCTATCTGCTGGAAGAAGAAAAGGGCGGGGCGGACCGGCTGCAGCCGCGGGGGGAGGTCGTCCCGATTCCGACGCCCGCGGTTTCCTCCAGGGACGTGCGGCTCACCAGCGGACTGATCGAGCTGTTTGAGCAGATGGCGGACAGCGAACGGCTGAAGACAGGTCAGAAAGCGGCGAGCGTGCTTAAGGAAACGCTGGCTGTGGAATGGATCTGCAAAGTGACGGACGAGTATCAGCCGGAACCGAAGTTCCGGATCGAGATGAAGGTCGGACCGAACCGACTGTACGTCGTGCAAAATATCAGGCAGTTTCTGCTTCACATCGAGGAAGGGAGAAGCCTGCCCTTTACCAAGCTGTTCACATACAGCCCGAAGCAGCACACGTTCCGGCCCGAGGACTGGGCGGTCATCGACATGCTGATCCGGATTTGCGGCAGCGAGTTCGCGTATGATGAAGCAGGCCGCTCCATTCCCGGCTACGCAGCCTCGGGCAGCCAGCGGATGCTGACGATCCCGCCGCTGGGCTGGAACGAGCTGCTGCCTTTGCTGGTCAAGGCCGGGGCCGCGATGGAGCGCGAGTATGCTTCGCCTCAGCCGATTCAGCTGGGTGAAGGCCAGATACCGCTGTCGTTCCATGTGGGCAGCATCGATAGCGGCGACGCCTATCACCTGGAAATCAACGGGCTGAAGCGGGTCGTCGTGATGACCGCGTACGGCTGCGCAGCTGTTGACGGCACGATATACCGGCTGCCGGTGCGCGACCTGCTCCTGCTGTCAGAGATGAAAACCTTGATATACCGCTATGACCATAAGCGGATTAACATATCACCGCATCAGATGGACGCACTGATAGAGAAGGTGGTTCCCGGCCTGCGGCGCATTGGGAAGGTCGACATGGACGCCAGCGTCCGGGATCAGCTGGTGCAGCCGGACCTCGTGGCCAAGCTGTATTTGGACCGGGACGAAACCGAGCTGACCGCAAGGCTGGAATTCGTGTACGACGGGGTTGTGATCGATGCATTTGCCGATACAGATGCCCGGAAAGACGGCGATTTTATTCTGGTCCGGGATACGGATAAGGAGCGGCGGATGATCGAGGCGTTAAAAGGGACAGACTTTGTACAGAGCGGACGCGAAATGGTGCTGGACCTGTCGGAAGAAGACAGCGTATACGACGTCCTGTTTCATTTGCTGCCGAGGCTGGAGAAATGGGTCCAAGTATACGCCACTCCCGCCGTCAAGCAGCTGATGCACAATCCGAACAAGCCTCCGAAAATCAAGGCCGACACGGACCATACGACCAACTGGCTCGAGATCAACTTTGAGCTGGACCATGTGAGCGACAAAGAAATCCGCAAGCTGCTGCTGAGCGTGATCGAGAAGCGGAAGTATTACCGTCTTCCCGGCGGTGCGTATGTGTCCCTGGAAAAGGAAGCTTTCCAAACTTTCGGCGAGCTGTATGACGAGCTCGGGATGAAAAAAGGCGATATTACCGGCAGCCGCATCCATCTTCCTCTGGTCAAGGGTCTGCAGCTTCGTGACAAGGAAGGCCGGGCTTATGGGGTCCAGATGGGGAAATCGTTGCGCCAGCTGATTGATCATATGACGCATCCCGAGCAGATGGACTTCGATGTTCCTGAGGAGCTAGCCGACGTGCTCAGGGATTACCAGCGGGACGGCTTCCAGTGGCTGAAGACGCTCGGCCATTACCGGTTCGGCGGGATTCTGGCCGACGACATGGGGCTTGGCAAAACGCTGCAAAGCATTGCCTACATTGTATCCGAACGAAGGCAGAAGGAAGGCGGGCACCTTCCGGTCCTGATCGTATCCCCCGCATCGCTAGTATATAACTGGGAGAGCGAGTTCCAGAAATTCGCTCCGTCCGTTCAGGTTCATGTGGCCCTTGGCGCGCGGAAGGAGCGCAGTGATTCCCTGCTTCGCATAGCGGCTGCGGGCGCAGAAACCGAATCTCCTAACAGCCTTTCTGCGCAGCAGGCGGACGTAATTATCACCTCCTATCCGTCCCTGCGCAAGGATATCCGGCTGTACCGGGAGATGGGCTTCAGCACCCTGTTTCTTGACGAAGCCCAGATGATCAAAAATTACGCGACGCAGACCGCTCAAGCGGTGCGGGAAATCCGTGCGGAGCGGCGGTTTGCGCTGACGGGCACGCCGATCGAAAACGCGGTGGATGAGCTGTGGTCGATTTTCGAGGCGGTATTCCCGGGTCTTTTTACGGGTCAGAAAGCTTTCCGCGGCCTGACCCGCGGCCAGATCTCCCGGATTGTGCAGCCGTTCATTTTACGCCGGTTAAGGGCCGATGTGCTGGACGAGCTGCCGGAACGGATCGAGACGGTTCAGCGCTCGGAGCTCAGCCTTGAGCAGAAGAAGCTGTACGCCGCTTACCTCGAGGAATTCAAGGAAGAGACGATCCGTGACCTGGAGATGGAGGGGTTCCAGAAGAGCCGGATGAAAATATTGGCCGGCATCACGAGGCTCCGTCAGCTGTGCTGCCATCCCTCGCTGTTTGTGGACGGGTACGAAGGCCCGGCCGGCAAGCTCTCCCAGCTGCTGGACGTGGTCGACGAATGCCTCAGCAGCGGGCGGCGGATCCTGATCTTTTCCCAGTTTACGAGCATGCTCCGGATCATCCGCAGCGAGCTGGCCAAGCGGGGGATTCCGGTCTTTTATCTGGACGGGCAGACTCCGGCCAAGGAGAGGGTGGACACCTGCTCGCGGTTTAACCAGGGAGAGAACGACGTATTCCTGATCTCGCTCAAAGCGGGCGGGACAGGGCTGAACTTGACCGGAGCGGACACGGTCATCCTGTACGACTTATGGTGGAATCCGGCGGTGGAAGAGCAGGCCGCGGGACGCGCCCACCGGATGGGGCAGAAAAACGTGGTCCAGGTGATTCGCCTGGTGACGAAGGGCACCGTGGAGGAAAAGATGCTGGAGCTGCAGCAGCGGAAGAAGGATCTGATCCGCGAAGTGATGGAGTCGGCGGATGATTCGGTCACGACCTTGACTGAGCAGGAAATCCGCGAGCTGCTTGCCTTATAGAGAGTCATTATTATTCATGGAAGTACCATGAACCGGACCTGGGAGGGGCCGGTTTTTTTCTTGTCCAGCTGCGAGAACCGGCTGAGCTCCTTTTGATCCCGATAAATTTTCATGAAGAGGATGCAGGAATATGAACGGCAATGGCGAAATTTACCTCTATGGTTTAGTATAAATGACCTATTACTTGTGATCCATTCACGGACTTGGGAATGAGGAGAAGAATGTATGCGAAATCGATACAATTACGGTATCCTAACCAATTCAGGGCCTCATCTGTACAGCATGGATACAGGGGGAAGCCGCGAACAGGGCACAGATTCGCCGCCTGTCAGCGGATATATGCCTCGTGACGAACATGCGGCTGCGTCAGCGGCAGCAGACTCTATAGCCTCTCTTTTTTCTACCACACCGACCTACAGCAGCGCTTATCTTAAGCGCCGTGAACTTATAAACCGGCAGCAGGGGCAGACCGCCTGGAACGAGGCGGAAAAATTAGCGTTTGAGGCCGATTGGTACGACAATCAGCTGGAGTGGATCGCGACGATCGATCAAACTTACGGGGAGCCGGTATTCTGGGATGTTCTTGCTGCCATGGCTCCTCCGTTCCCGAGAGGGGAACAGGGACCGAAAGAGAAGCTGGCTGAGGAGAATTTAGCTGCGTTCCAGCCGACCCGCATCCAGAAGCTCCTCAAGCAGGACGCCATGATCCGGGAGGAGCTCGAAAGGCAGGTTCAGCTGGCCCGGGAAGAGGATCGTAAAGACTATCTGGCATGGAAAGCAGCCAACGATTTTGCACACGACATCCTGGACGGCAACCGTACCGCCTATTTGCGTGTTCTGGAAGAGATGGCCCCGCTGCAGGAATTGACGATGCTGGGGAGCGGCCTCGAGTTCAGCGTCCGAAGCAGCTCCGAGGTGGAAGTGGAACTGGATGTCAATTCCCAGCAGGTGATCCCGCGCGAGGCGAAAGTCCGCACCGAGGCAGGAGTCGCTTCGCCTGAACTGTCCGTCCCCGAACGCAATGACCTGGAGCTGAAATACATCTGCGGCTCCGTCCTCCGGATTGCAGGCGAGCTGTTTGCCCTGCTCCCGCTGGAGTCGATCGTCGTGCAGGCGAGGGACACCAAACTGAACGGAAAGACCGGGCAGGAGGAGTACATTACGGTGCTGTCGATCCGCATCGAGCGGAAATTTTTTGCCGGCTATCATGCAGGACGTGAACGCTGCCTGGAAGCACTGGTGCACTGCTCTCACCGGATGGAGTACGATCCCGGTACCGGTTTTGAACCGGTTGACGACCTTCTGTAATCAGCATGTTCATTTACTGTAGGCTGCCTTTGGGTGACCGACCTTTTGTGTCGGTTGATCATCCGGGGGCAGTTTTTTTTAGGTTATAACGCATAAAATGATGCCTTTGTCCTCCAATGAACACATACCGGAAGACGCTGAAAGTATGCGACGGAAGACGTATATTCCAACAATAAATGGCGAAAAAACTCATATTTTGGTACCATATGCACTTGTTTTCCACTAGGGGGCATTTGTTAATATAATAGAAAACGTCTATGGCAGCCGCTGTAACCCGAAGAATACAGTTCTTTGAATGACAGGGAAGCGGCATTTTGAATCTATGCATAGTCAGTAGAGAGAGTAAGAAGTATGGAGATGGGAGTGAGCGCATGAGGAGATGGTGGCTACTGCTGGGCAGCCTAGTTCTGGTCCTTGGGATAACCGGCTGCGGAGACAAGAAGAGCTACTCGATGGACCGCGTGGAATCCAGGGCTTACCTCGGGCCGGATGGAGACTTGTATGTCGAAGAACTGTTTACGTATACCTTTAAGGGCAGCTTTAACGGAATGACGCGTGCGATTGATCGGGCGGATCAGAAGGGGGTTGAATTCTTTGAAGCTTATGTACCCCCGGAACATCCGAAGCTAGGCAGTTTCTCCTACGAAAACTTGCAGCGGCTGGATGTCCAATGGGACGACGACAATGATACGTATTACATATACGATGCCGCGCAGAACGAAACGAAACAGGTCTATTACCGCTACCGGATTGACCATGCGGCGGTCAGGTATGGCGAAACGGGCAAGCTGGAATGGAGCTTCTTCAAAAATAACCAAGAGGATCTTCACCAGGTGTCCGTCGACTTGTTTATGCCCGGCGATTATAAGAACGGAGACGTTCATGCCTATTTGCATGACCGTTCGGGCGGGAAGATTACAAGCGAAGGCCCGCCAGCGGTTCACTATGAAACCGATGATTTGAAGAGTGACGGCACGGCGCATATGGTGGTCTATTTTCCACCGGATCAGCTATCCCAAATGACGGCTTCCGAGGAACAGGTTTCTTTGCAAAAGCAGCTGTCTGCCGAGCAGAAATACCAGGACCGGCTTGCCGCCCGTGACGATCGAATGAACGCCATCCGTCCGGTTGTGCAAGTCGGCATGGCTGTTTTCATTGTAGGTGCGCTGCTGTACGCTTTGTCGTGGAGAAAAATTTCGGCCTGGCTGCGGCGCGGGGATGTCACCCGGCAGGACATCGATGAAGCGGATCCGCTGCTTCTCATGTATATGCTGCGCAAAGGCCGGTTAAAAAGGGAAGACTTCATGGCCGGATTGTTATCGCTGCGGCAGAAGGGTTACGTGACCGTGAAGCAGGTCCCGGCTTCCAAACGCTTCCAGGAAGAGCCGACGGCTCCCGAATTCACGCTGCTGTTCACCTTTACGGGCAGGATGGATCAGCTCAACCCGGCGGAGAAGCATCTTGTCGGCTGGCTGTTCGAAGAACTCAACGGCAGTCTGATCTTCAAGCTGGATTCCTTGGCGGGACCAACGTTTAAGGAGCGGCAGAGCGCAAGGATCGTCAAGCAGTACCGGGCAAAGTCGGTTAAGCATGCCGACCGGCTGATGAAGTGGATCAGGCTGCTGTCGCGTACCCAGCCATATTCGGGGCAGGTCCGGCCCAATCCGCTGCTGAAGCTGTTCATTCCGCTGACGGCTGCGGTGAATTACGGCCTGCTGCTGTATCTGCTGTACACCGACGCGGCGTCCACGCTCATGATCGTGCTAACCGCCGTGCTGCTTGGTGCAGGAGGGGTATGGGCGTCCATCCGTTTCCGGAATAAGCTGTGGATCTTCCTGTATCTGCTCGCATGCTTTATTATGGGCTCCCAAATCGTGCATGATATTTCGGGCGACTATCTGATCCTGACGGTATGTTCCGCTCTGTTTGTATGGAGCATTCCCATTCATGTGCTGTCCTGGGAGACGCATCGCTATCGTTATGCACTCAAGGCACTTCGGAGTACGCTCGGAAAAGGAGAGATGTCCTACGCAGGCAAACCGCTGGAAACAGAGCAGGCCGCGGAGTATGCCGCCCTGCTTGGGACCGTTCCGCGGTACATTAAACACCGTAAGCAGACCGGAACGTCAGGCGCCGCCTTGGCCGCAGCCGTGCCCGCATTATTCAGCATGGAAATTATGGAATCCTTGAATTATACGCAAAATCACCTGCTTCTGAAGCCGATGGGCATCGGAGGAAGCAGCAGCAGTTCCTCGTCCAGCTTCAGTGACGGCGGGGGAGGAGGCGGAGGCGGGGGAACCGGCGCGTTCTAGCATACGCCAAATCGTCCAACTGCACCGCCCAAGGAATAATGATAACGATTGAGTTTATCACGTAAACCGCAGCAGCCCGTTCCCTGGCTTTCGAGGGACGGGCTGTTTTTATGCCTGGAGGATGGAAGAAAGCGGCTTTCCGCCCGCCACGTATTAATAAAAAAACGGCAAGCTCCTCTCAAAGAGAGGAACTGCCGTTTATTTGGATAGTGTACCCGATCAGTTGGTCTTGGCCGCCATGATGACGTCCCGGCACTCGTCGGAGCAGAAGGACTGATGGATCTCTTCGCACTCTTCGCAGCAAACATGCTGTTTGTTGCAGGTCGGGTTGGCGCAGTTGATATAGCGGTCATGCGTTTTGCCGCAGTGGATGCACTTGGCGATCACGACATCTTCTTCCGTACGGTTGATCGGCACCGAAATGCGCTCGTCAAAGACGTAGCATTTTCCGTCCCACAAATGTCCTTTGACTTTAGGGTCCTTGCCGTATGTTACGATGCCGCCCTCAAGCTGGGCAACATCCTGAAAGCCTTCTTTGATCATGAAGCCGGTCAGCTTCTCGCAGCGGATGCCGCCAGTGCAGTAGGTCAGAATTTTCTTGTCCTTGAACTGGCTCATATTGTTGCGAATCCATTCCGGAAATTCGCGGAACGACTCGACATCCGGACGGATGGCGCCACGGAAATGCCCGATTTCGTATTCATAGCTGTTGCGGCCGTCCAGGACGATGACGTCATCCTGCTGAAGCAGCTCATGGAACTCTTCCGGAGACAGACGCTTCCCGCCGATGACGTTGGGATCAAGCGGCTCCTCGTAACGGAACGTGACGAGCTCTTTCTTGTGACGGACAAAAATTTTCTTGAACGCATGGCCTTCCGACTCATCGATCTTGAAGACGATATCAGAGAACAGCGGATTCGCTTTCAGGTCGTTCATATACTTCTCGGTTTGTTCCACGGTGCCGGACAGCGTGCCGTTGATGCCTTCAGAGGCGATCAGAATGCGGCCTTTGACGCCCAGATCTTTGCAATACTGCAGATGCTCCGCAGTGAACTGCTCAGGATCAGGGATGTTGACGAATTTATAATATAACAAAATACGGTATTCTTGCTTCGTTGTCATTGCTTCTTCACCTGTTCTTGTAAATTTACCTTATATATTGTAGATGAATAGGGCATACATAGTCAACTTGAAAGTATAGTAAGTAACCGGAGGATTCCTAATAGCTTAGCTGAAAGAGGCAATTTCGATGCGGACTATAGATGAGAATGAATCGGAGAAATACTGGAAAATGCTCCGTCTGCTTGCGCAAATTTAGAGGTTGGCTATCCTTCTCGGAGGAGGAATAAAAAACCAAATATTATATTGCGTATCGTAACGGTATATGATATTATAGATTCACGGATCCGAATCAGCCGAAGATGAAAGGTGCCTACCCTTAAAGAACAACGCGGCAGCGTCGGATATCCGGAAATCCGATACGGCTGTCCATGGAGTAAGCTTTCCTTCGGCATGATAAGCCATCTTGAGTTTAACCGTATTCAGCAGCGCCGCGTAATACGACAAATCAAGCATGCAAAGGAGATGTTCTCTTATGAAAAAAGTGCTTTATGTGCCGCTGGACGACCGTCCTGCCAATTTGGATGATGTGATCGTGCAGGGGAGATCCGCCGGGATCCAGCTGATAGTCCCTGACCGGGAGGATATTGCCAATCGCCTCGATTCCAAGGCCGTGGCCGAAGACGGCCAGCTGGTGAGCACCTCATCGCCGACGTACGGAAAGACGCGGAATATCCGCCGATTTATCAGGGAACACGCCGCTCAGGCAGACGGATTTATCATTTCGACGGATATGCTAGCCTACGGCGGGTTAATCGGCAGCAGACGGCTTCGTTCAAGCGCTGGCGGCGACTACCCTGATTACGACCCCGAGACTACCAAACTGCTGGACGTCGTTCGGGAAGTGAAGCGGGCTTACCCGGATAAGCCGGTCTATGTGCTGGATACGATTATGCGGCTGGCGACCACCGTGTTTGTGGAAGGCCTGACCCAGGCTGCATACGATGAAGCCAGAGCCTTTGCCCAGCAGCCGCGGGCGGTCGCAACCACGTTCGAGGGCATTTTGGAAGGCTATGACACGAAACCCGACGGCACTTCGTTCGGAGAGCCAACCCTTTTTGACAAAGAGCAGTACTATAATGCCAGAAGGCATAAATTCAAGACCAACCGATATATCATTGAACGGCTCGTCCGTGAAGGATACGTGGATTTTCTCGCAGTGGGGGTGGATGACTCCTATACCCAGGGAGTACAGGCCAACGAAATTGCTTACCTGGAAGCCTTTGTGAATGAGCATTTGGGCGGCACCGGCGGCCAGAATCCGGACAAAGCGATCATTCTTCCTGATGCCGATGCGCTGGGATATTCACTGCTGGGCCGGATGGCGAAGGAGCTTCACCGGTACGGTCCCCGTCCGAAATACGGCGTCAAATATTTTGGGCCGGACGGGTCGACCATCGTCAATCCTTACGAGTATATGAGCGTGCACGATAATATCCGGCATCATGTGGACATCGTCGGCGGGGAGTTCGTTGACACGGCAGCCTATGACATCGAAATCGTGGCGGTTACCAGTGCCAGCGAGATCGGCGCCGCCGTGAGCCGGATGGAAGCGAACAACGCCGGCCGGATCCCGACGCTGGTGATTGATTTTGTCGGGGGAGGCGCCGCCGATACGACCGTAACCGAAGCGCTGCTCGACAGCGTGTCCACCGGACAGCTTCTGGGATACAGCGCATGGAACACGGCCGGCAACAAAATCGGCATGGCCCTCGGCATGGCCCAGGCCCGATTTGTATACCTTGGCACGGAGAAGTGGCCGCCGGCGCTGCAGGAGGCAGTGAATGCACACGGATCGCTGCTGTTCAAGCGATTCCTCAAGGACTACTA
This sequence comes from Paenibacillus favisporus, assembly GCF_040545415.1. Classification (NCBI taxonomy): domain Bacteria; kingdom Bacillati; phylum Bacillota; class Bacilli; order Caryophanales; family Paenibacillaceae; genus Paenibacillus; species Paenibacillus favisporus. The sequence continues at coordinate 139,857 of NZ_JBEPLV010000001.1, forward strand.
CTATAAGAAGATCACGATTGCCGAAATTCGGACGTACTCGCGGGCGCACACTCTATACTCCAACGTACCGTATGCGGACCAAAACATTCGCCTGTTTAACTCGTCCGAAGACTATGAAGTTCTGGTCGAGATGCTTCGTGAACGAATGCAGGCGAACACGAAGGCGCTGGCTGCCAGAAAGGCATTCGAGCTCGGCGTGTCGCAGAACGTGTGGCGGATCAAGCCGTCCGGATGGTCGTATGCGACGTATGCTTGCGCGTCTCTGGACTACGACAATCCGGCATTCATTTGGGAGCGGGCGTTTGAGATTACGCTGGGGCCGGAAGTGACGCTGAAAGAGTGCTAGGGCGGGAAGCGACTGGCGGCTCGTGGTGGCTGCCGGCATCCGGTGCCAGCGCGAGCACGGATACAACCGCATAGCTTGCTGACGTGCAGGACAAAAACAAAGCCCGGGATCCCGGGCTTTTTTGTGTACGTCTGTGAGCGATGTAACCCGGCAACCTGTGATCACTTGATGGCCCCGGCCGTTATTCCGCTGGCGATCTGCCGCTGGAAGAACATGTACATGATCAGGACGGGGACGATGGTGATGAGCAGACCGGCGAAAAGGGGGCCCCATTCGGTACGGTACTGCATCTGGGCCTGCATCATTGCGATGCCGACGGGTAGGGTATAGTGCTTCGGATCGTTGACCAGAATCGTGCCGATAATGTATTCGTTCCAGATGTTCAGGACGTTGACGATGCCCACGGTAATGAGCCCCGGCTGCGAGAGCGGCAGCATGACCCGGAAAAAGATGCCGAAGTAGGACGCCCCGTCCATGGCGGCGGCTTCCTCCAGCTCTTTGGGCAGGCTTTTGAAAAATCCGACGAGCACGAAAATGCCAAACGCAATCAGCGTAGAGGCATACACCAGGATCAGCCCCAAAGACGAATTCGTCAGATGCATGGAGTTCATCAGGAAAAAGAGCGGGATGAGCGCCAGGCTGAACGGGATCATCATGGAGGCAATGTAAAGCAGGAACAGCGCCGTGCTTCCCCGGAACGGGTAGCGGGCCAGAACGTAAGCGGTGGTGGCCGACAGCAGCAGTCCGAGCAGCGTGGAACCGATCGTCACCACGACGGAGTTCAGGAAGTAATCGCCGAAGCTGAACTCCCGCCATACGTAGCTGAAGTTGCTCCACAGCAGCGGAAAGTCGGGCAGGGACCAGGGCATTTTGCGGAAAAATTGATCGTTGTTTTTCAGCGAGTCCAGCAGGGTCCACAGCAGCGGATATATCACCGATATGCCCCACAGGATCAGGATGGCGTAAAACACGATTTTGACCATCGGATTGGAAAGGCCTGATTTCATTATTTGTTCCTCCTGTGCCTAGAAAAATCAGCTGATTTCGATCGTTTCCTGGCGCATGAGCCGCTGCAGGATGACCGTCGTGATCATCGATAAGACCAGAATCAGCACGCCAATGGCCGCACCATAGCCAAAGTGGTATTGCGTGAAGGCCATTTGATACAAGTAGGACCCCATGACCTGGGTGGTGTTGTCCGGCCCGCCGTTCGTCATAATCATCACGATGACAAAAGAGCCATTGAGCGTAGTCATCATAATGTTGAGGATGGACACCTTCATCTGTTCCCAGATCAGCGGCAGCGTGATATGGCGGAATTGGTGCCACTGGCCAGCGCCTTCAAGGCTTGAGGCCTCGTAGTAGGATTCTGGTATCCCCTGGATCGCGGCAATCAGGAGAATCATATAAAAGCCGATGCCGGCCCAGATGGCGGGCGGAAGCAGCATCCAGATCGTGTGGCTGGTGAAGCCGAGCCACGTAATGTCCACTTTGTCTTTGGTGAACAAGGACAGGAAGGAGTTCAGAAAGCCGATTTGCGGATTATAGATAAAATTCCAGAGGACGCCGATGACGACGACGGAAATGACGTTCGGAATGAAAAAAATCGAGCGAAAGAAATTGGCGAGCCGAAATTTGAAGCGGGTCAGAGCGACCGCAAAAAACGTCGCCAGAATCATGATGCCGATAATTTTGCCCGCGACGAGAAAATAGTCGTTGCCCATCCCGATCCAGATGATGGGGTCGTGAAGCATCTCCTTGAAATTGTCCAGGCCGATAAACGTTTTATTGTCCGAGGAGCCGGACCAGTCATACAGCGAGTAATACATCGCCTGCAGTACGGGGTATACCGTAAACACGCAGAAGAACAGGAACGTGGGAATGATGAAGGTTGCGATAAACAGGTTGCGCTGCCAGGCGTTCGTCCCCAATTTCATCTTCGTTCTCCCTGCCTTTCACCTAAAATGTACAGAGGATAACAGAGAGCGTTCATCCCTGTCATCCTCCGCGTTTCCTGCCGGTCTATCGCATTATTTTTTCACTTTCTTGGCGACGTCCACGACGCGCTGTACCCACTCTTCCGGCGTGATTTTGCCGATGGTCAGGGCATCCGTGGCATCCTGCATCGCCTTATCCACGTCCGCGTTAAAGGTAATGGACGGAACGACGACAGTGTTGGAATCGGTTAAATACCGCGCTGCATCTTTCACATGGCTTGGCGCGCTGGAGCTGCTGATGTCGCCCTTGATGTTGGACGGAGCGCCGCTCAGCTCGGCCCACTGCGAAGCTTGGGCTTCTGAGAAGATGAACTGCAGGAATGCTTTGGCCGCTTCCTTGTTTTTGGCGTTCTTGGCGATCGCCACGTTGGCGGTGGAAGTGTTGGCGACGACCTTGCCGCCTGAATCCTGCGTCACCGATGGAATGAAGCCGAAGGAGAATCCGCCCGGAACGTCTTTGGCCATTTCGTTTGGCAGCCAGAGGCCGTTCGGGATGAAGGCGTCTTTGTGCTGCAGGAACAGCATTTGCGAATCCGTGTGGTTGATCTGGATGGAGGCTTTGTCGATAAAGCCTTTGTCGCGAAGTTCGACGATTTTGTTCAGTGCGGTCAGCACGGCGGGCTGCTGGAAGGCTTCCACTTTGGAATCGGCCATGTCCTGCAGAATGGAAATATCGTTGTTGTTGGCGGATACGATCGCCGGGTACAAAATCGCTCCGTTGATGTAGTACGGATATTTGCCGGTATGGATAAACGGAGTCACGCCCGCCGCTTTGATTTTGTCGCTGACGGCCAAGAAGGACTGCCAGTCTTTGGGCTCTTCCCAGCCTTTTTCCTGGAAGAGGGCTTTGTCCCAGAACACGCCCCAGGAGTTCAAAACGAGCGGGATGTCGTAGACCTTGCCGTCAAACAGCTGCGGCGGCTGCGCCAGAATGTCGCTGATTTTGGTTCCGTCGATGTTCGTGGCGTCCTTCATCCAGTCCGTCAGGTCCTCCAGCTGGCCGTCCTCCACCATTTGACGGTCGTTCAGGTTCGGTCCGTCAATATACACGAAGTCCGGCGGATTGCCGCCGACCCAGCGGGGCTTCATCTGGTCGTTGATTTTCGGCCCGCCGCTTTCTTTAACGTTCAAATCGGGGTTGGCCGCTTTAAAGTCGGCGATGACCTTTTTCCACCACTTGTCGCCGTAGCCGCCGACGAAGTACTGGATTTCAAAGTCTCCGGTCAGTTTTTTGGTGCTGTCATCGGTCGTCGTGTTCGAGCTGGAATCGGTGTTGGTCGTTGTGGTGGTTGAGGAGGACGCGTCTTCGGTTTTCGTCGAAGTGGACGAGTCCTTGGAGCCGCATCCGGCCAGCGGGGCGACGATCATCAAAGCCGCAAGGCTCAGTGCCGCCAAATGTCTCTTGAACATCATAAAAGCTAACCCTCCTTAAGTGATTGTGCAACGCCATAGTGGTTGTCTATTTTGGATTACAGCGCCTAAAACCATCATAAAGATTCGGGGGGAGAGGCTCTATTGAATATCTTCCATGAATTCTTTGTTATTTTCTGTTCGTGGGGAAAAAAGGAGGGATAATCTTCTACTTGGGATGAGGCGGGAAAATGTGAGGCTGTGGAGCGGCCCCGTCGCAGTGCTGCTGCGCCGCTGCCGCTTTCCCCTTACTCCGTTCCATGAACCTCCTTCTGCACCTTCTCGGCGTAACGCTGCAGCTCGTCCAGCGCCTCCTTAGGCGAGACGTGGTCGTGCAGGACTGCGTCGCCCATTTTACGTGCGGTATCCATGATCGACTGCCATTCCGGCTGCTGGATCGGATAAAAGCTGGATTTCCGCAGCTCCGCCAGACGCTGCTTCACCATGGGATCCGCTGCCGACAGCTTGGCCCCGGCCTCCTCCGTCACGGGCAGGAAGCCTTCCTGCGCGATGATTTCCTCATACACCGGGCTGGAATACAGATAATCCAGGAACGCGGAGAGCGCCTCCTTGTTGGTATGGTCTGTTTTGAACGAGACCAGGTTATCATGCACGCCGAACAGGAGCGGCTTGTGGCCGTCCTTGACGGGAATAGGGCCGGTGCCCCACTTTAGATTCGGGAACTCCCTCGGCATGACGGTGCCGAAATAATTGCCCGAAATCATCATCCCCAGCTTCCCGTCCCCGACGATGCGCTGCTTCTCGTCCCGGGTGGTGACGGTCGGCTCGGGATCGGTTAGTCCTTCGTCGTACAGGTCCTTCAGAAAGGCAAGGCCCTCGACGTTTTCCGGCGAATTGATCGTCCAATTCCCGTCACGGAACCATCCGCCGCCTGCCCCCAGGAAGAAATAAGAGAGATAGGCCTGGATTTCGTTATCGCTCAAATCGACGCCGAAGCCGTGGGCCTTGCCGGTGTTTTTGATTTTGAGGGCGTCCTTTTTCAGCTCCGACCATGTGGCCGGTGCTTCGGATATGCCAGCCGACTCGAAAAGGTCCCGATTGTAATACATATTCCGGGTGGACGAAACGTACGGAATGGCATACTGCTTGCCGTCCCACTGGTCGAGCTTCATCAGGTCCGGATAAAATTTCCGCTTCAGCTCCGGCGAAATGATCTCGTCCATGTCGTTCAGGAGGCCGTCCTTCGCAAAATGTGTGTACACGTTCGTGTTCAGCAGGTCCGGCGGCTGATTTTTACTGATCATCGTAGTATAGATGCCGTCGAGGATGTCCCAGTTGGCCACCTGCAAATTGATGACGATTGACGGGTTCTTCAGCATGAAGTCCTGCACCAGGCTTTCGAGCAGGGGCCGCGTCTCCGAGCTGTACTCGGAGGCGACAAAATTGATGAGCGCAGTCTGCTCCTCCGGCGGCTTCATCACCGGTTTGGCATCTTGCGGGCCGGAGCAGGAGAGAAGGAGCGCCGGAATGCCCAGCAGGCAGAGGGAGATCCCGGCAAGCCGGGCCAGAAAACGGGAAGTCATCGGCTCTCGCACCTTTCGATGGGTATTGTTTATTTATCGATAAATGGAAAGAGGAGTTTCTGATTTTCCGGGGAATACATGTTGGCCTTGGTGACGACGATTGAATTGGTGTAGGTTTCCGGCTTGACCTTTTTGCCGTTGATGAGGTCGAGCACGGTCTGTACGCCCAAATATCCGATGTTAAAAGGCTGCTGCACGACGGTCGCGTTCAGGGTGCCTTCCTCGAGCAGCCGGATTTCGCTTGCCGACGTGTCGAAGCCGATCAGCTGGACGAGCCCGGTCCGATGGGCTTCCTTGACCGCTTTGGCGGCGCCGAGGGCCGCGGATTCGTTCAGCGCGATGATGGCGTTCATGTCGCGATGGTTCCGGATCAGCGTCTTGGCGATCAGGTACGAACGATCCTCGGAATCGGAGCAGTAAAACGTGCCATAGATCGCCGAGGACGAGGCCTCAAGCGCTTGGCGGATGCCCTTTTCCCGCTCGGCCGATACGCCGGACGTCACGAAATCGCTGATGATCACCGCCCTTAGCGAACCGCCGGTTTGCTCCAGCGCCACCTTGCCGGCCTGGACGCCGGCAGTGACATGATCGTTCGACACGAAGGCCGGCGGCGATTTCAGGCTGAGGGGCGTATCGATAATGACGAGCGGGATGTCCTCATCCTGGATGTTCTTGAGCTCGTCCATGATGCGGTCGTCGTTGATCGGGGCGACGACGACGGCCTGCGGCTTCTGCTTGAGGACGCCCTTCAGCAGCTGGAGCTGCGAATCGGCGTCCGTCTCCTGCAGCGGGCCGGTGATGCTGATGCTGGCCCCGGCCTCCTTGGCGGCCGCTTCGGCCCCGGCGCTCACCGTCTGCCAGAATTCGGAGCGGATGTTGTGCTCCTTGAGGATCACCGTCACGCTTCGCTCCTGAGGGGGCGTCGGAATAAACAGCTTGAAGTACAGGATGATGTAGACGCAGGATATGACAAAAATGATGGCCAACAGCAGCGTGGCACGTTGTATGCGCATGGGTGCTACTCCTTCATTTTGGGGATGGTGATGGTGACGCAGGTCCCTTCTTCCAGCTCGCTGCGGATTTGGATGCCGTAGACGTCGCCGAAGTACAGCTTCACGCGCTCGTTGACGTTGGCAATCCCGATGCCGCTGGATTTCGTCGGGCCGGACGTCTTGCCCTCCGGCGGGTTCCAGATCTGCCCGATTTGCTCCTCCGTCATGCCCAGCCCGTCGTCCTCCACTTCAAATTGGATCATCTGGCCCAGGTCGCGGGCCCTTATGACGATTTTTCCCGGTTCGGGCTTGTTGCGGATGCCGTGATAAATGGCGTTTTCCACAAAGGGCTGCAGCAAAATTTTGAGCGTCATGAAACCTCTGATTTCCTCCGGCACGTCGATGTCGTATTCCAGCTGCTCGTTGTACCTCATCTTCTGTATAAGCAGGTAATTGGTGATATGCTCGACCTCCACCTTGATCGGCACCAGCTCCTTGTCCTTCGTAATGCTGGCGCGGAACAGCTTGGCCAAGGCAGAGGTCATCAGGACGACTTCCTCGTGCTTCTTTTGCTCGCCCATCCATACGATCGAATCGAGCGTGTTGTACAGGAAATGCGGATTGATCTGTGATTGGAGCAGCATCAGCTCGCTTTTTCGTTTGTTCTCCTGGCTGTGGATGATTTCCTGCATCAGGTTCTTGATCTGGGCAAGCATCAGATTAAACGACCGTCCGAGCTGGCCGATTTCGTTCGGCTGGTCGATCTTCGTGCGGATATTGAAGTTGCCGCGCTCGACCTTTTTCATATCCCGCTGCAGAATGCGGATTGGCTTGGACATGCGGTATGACAGCACGAGCGACAGCAGCAGGGAGAAGAGGATGCCCATGATGGCGTACAGCAGGATGGACCTGCGGATCGTGCCTTCGTTCGCGATCAGGTCGTCCGCGTAGGCCACGCCGACGATTTTCCAGCCGAAGTTCGTGTCATGAACCGAGTAGACGCGCTTGCCCTTGTCGTCGTTGATCGTGAAGGAGGTACCACTCTTGGCACCGGTGACCTTGGCGATCTGCTCCGTTTGCAGGTTGCTGTAGATCAGCTGCTGCTGCGGGTGGTATATGATGTTCCCGTTCTGGTCGACGATAAACACGTAGCCCTTTTTGCCCAGGTTAATTTTGCTGCAAATATCGTTGATGATGCTCAGGTTCAGGTCCACGAGAAAAATGCCCTCGCCCCGGATCCCGTCCGTGCTCTTCAATTCGCGGCTGAGGGAGACGACCCACCGGTATTCGTTCTGGATGACGTTCTGCACGTGAGGCGGCGAAATGACGGATTGCCCGCCCTTGCTCTTCGCTTCCTTGTACCAGGACTGGTCCTCCAGCTTGGTGTTCGGGTTGAGCAGGGTAATCCGGCGGTCGGACACGTAATGGCCGTTATAGCCGAACACCATGATGGCCGAGATGTCCTTGCGCGAGTACAGGATGGCCTGGAACAGGTCGGAGATGCGCTTTTCGTACGGCCGCCGGTCGCTTGTGCTGATAAACGTGTTGTTGGAGATGTAATACTTGACGTCTTTGTTGGTCATGGCCAAGAGGCTGATATTTTCCATGTTGTCGATGTAAGACTGGATGTTGGAGTTGACCTGCGTGATGATTTCCTGGACGTAGCTCTCCGAATTGGTCTCCATCGCGGCGACCGACAGGTTGTAGCTGTTCAGGCTGATGACCAGGACGGTAATCAGGATCAGGCAGGAGAAGGTGAAAAAGATGCTCGACTGAATGCTTTTAAACGGCAAAAAAGGAAGGAGGGAGGCACGCTGTCTGGTCATGGCTGCGGGTGCTCCTTGGCCTGCCTGTCGCGGAATTCCCGCGGCGTCATGCCCGCATGCTTCTTGAACAGGATACTGAAATAGTTCGGGTCGTTGTAGCCGACCTGACCGGCGATTTCGTAAAATTTGAGTCCGGTGTGTGCCAGCAGCTCCTTGGCTTTGTCCATTCGGGTCCGGGTCAGGTACTCGACGAAGGTTTCGCCTGTATGCTGCTTGAAGACGAGGCTGAAGTAGCTGGTGCTCATCAGGACGTGGCGGCACAGGTGCTGCAGCGAGATGTCTTCGTCGGCATAATGTGTCTCAATGTAGTCGACGGCCTTGCGGATCTGCATACGGGTCAAATGATGGCGGTTTTCGGCAACGGCGTTCATGATGGAGGTGACCGTCTGCGTGAGCCAGGCTTCGATTTCGTCGAGCGTTTTGTATTTGTAGACGTCGGTCAGCAGGATCGAGCGCGGTTCGTGCAAGCCCAGCTCCTGAATGGTGTTCATGAGGGAAAGGATGACCTTTTGGATGTGAAAAATGCACGAATCCATCGGTGCCATGCCCTGTTTCAGGTCGCAGACGAATTCCCGGATCAGCTGGCGGATTTCCTCCAGGGAGCCGGTCTTGACGGCGGATGCCAATTGGCGGTCCCAATCCGGGCGGAGCGTCTCGGCGAGGGCGGGCCGGCTCTCCATGTCCAGCAGGCTGATCACCCGGTTTTTGCCGAGCAAAAAGCGGTAATCCAGCGCGGAAAGGGCGCTTGTGTACGATGCGGGAAGCTGCTGCGCTGCCTGTACAGCTTGTCCGACGCCGATGGAAACGGTGAACTTTAAATATTTGTGAATGTAGAAGCGGGCTTCTTCGGCGACACGGAACGCCTTTTCGTACACATCGGTATCCTCGGCGCCGTCCGAGACGACCAGGGCGATGCGCTCCTCGCGTGTGCGGAACAGCAGCAGGTCCTCGCGGAGGGCGATTTCCTCGAACAGGTTGTAAGCGGCGTAGCGTAGAATTTCCGTGTCCTGCCCGCTCTCACTTTGCAGGGGGCGGGAGCCGAAATCGTCGATATCTGCCACCATGGCCAGGCATGGCGAAGCCAGCGGTGTCAGGCCGAAATAGCGGAAGCGCTCCTGTGCTTCCTCGGCTTTCATCCCGGTAACGACGAGCCGCTCCAGGAAGCGCTCCTTCAGGAGAGGCAGGCTCTGCTTTAGCTGGCTGTAGAGCCGGCTGAAATCCTCGCGCCTGCGGGTCTCTTCGTCCATCTCGGCCTTGACCTTCAGAAGCAGCTCGCGGATTTCCTGGGCAGTAATCGGTTTCAAAATAAAATCGGAAACCTTGAGGCGAATGGCCTGCTGCGCGTATTCGAACTCGTCGTAACCGGTCAGGATGATCATTTTGATATGCGGATATTTGGAGCCTGCAGCGGCCGTCAGCGCAAGACCGTCCATAAACGGCATGGAGATGTCCGAAATGATGAGATCCGGCATGTTCAGATCGATCGCCTCCAGCGCCTCGCGGCCGTTGGCGTAATCGCCGATCAGCTCGAAGCCGAGCTCCTGCCAGCCGATCGTTCGCTTCAGCCCGTCGCGGACAACCGCTTCATCGTCGACGATGAATACTTTGTACATGGTATGCCCCCTGTCTTTTGTTCGATGCCGTAAGGCTTCCGGACCCAGGGTCCTTGTTCATAAAAACGTAATAATTCTGGAATAATTATACTGTAAAAGCGGATTTGTGGATATGGGGAATGTACGTGGGGAATGTGCGAGTCAAAGATGGAACGTCCGAATTGCCGGATTTTGACATGATCCCGGCTCTATGCTTTAATATGAAAATATTAAGCCGGGACGGGAGGTGAGAGAAACATGGCAACGATCAAGGATGTGGCCAAGCATGCCAACGTATCGACGACGGTCGTCTCCAAGGCGCTGAACGGGTATTCGGACGTGAGCGAGGAGACGCGGAAAAAGGTGCTGAAGGCGGTCGAGGAGCTGAACTACTCCCCCAACATGCTGGCCAAAAATTTGAAGCAAAAAGTCACGAAATCGATCGCGCTGATCTTCTCCAATTTTGAGGGTTCGAGCGGCAAGGACGGCGTGCTGTTTCAGATGATGACAGGGATTTTCGAGGCGGCGTCGCATTACAATTACGAGGTGCTGCTGTACACACGGAACCTGTCGGAGCAGCAGGACAAGTCCTATTGGCAGTTCTGCAAGGAGCACAAGGTATCGGGCGCGGTCATAACGGGACTTAAGACGACCGATCCGTATTTTCAGGAAATCGTGGACAGTAATTTTCCGTGCGTCGTGATCGACGCCGACATTACGGGAAGCCACACCAGCTCGGTGATGACGGATAACGTCGGGGCGGCCCAGGCGGCCATCCAGCATCTGGTCGATCTCGGACACCGCCGGATCGGCATGGTCAACGGGCATAATTTTGCCGTGGTCAGCAACGAGCGTTTGAAGGGTTACCGACAGGCATTGAAAGCAAACGGCATCGAATTCGATCCAGCGCTGGTCGTTAACGGCGATTATACGGAGGAGTATGCCTATGGTTCGGCAGAGTCCTATTTGCAGGATCACCCGGACGTGACGGCCGTTTTCTTCGCAAGCGATCTGATGGCGATCGGCTTCATGAACCGCTGCCGTGAGCTGAACGTCCGCATACCGGAGCAGCTGTCCGTGATCGGGTTTGACGATATCGTGCTGTCCAGCTACACGTCCCCTAAGCTGACAACGGTAAGGCAGGATTTTAAGCGGATGGCTATGACGGCATTCGAGCAGGTCATTCATCTGCTGGAGCACAACGGCACCGGAAAACATTTGAAAATTCCATTTCAGGTGGTTGACAGGGAAACGACGTCGATGCTATAATTTGCACGGAAGCGCTTTCAAATTTTCATATTTTTTTACGGGGATCGAAATCGATTTCGGTTCAAGGGTACCAATGCATTTCACCTTCATGCCAACAAGGAGCCGACAGGCCAACCTGCAGGGAGGGTGAATATTTTTTTCAAGGTTCCGAAATCGATTTGGGACCGCATCAGTACTCATTTTTTAGGTGATTGGGTTGCATGGCTTTCATCGTTTCCAGCGAAAAAAAAGGGAGGTCTATCCAATGAAAAAATGGTCTGCAAGTGTAGCGTTTGTTCTGCTGTTCAGCGTCATCCTGAGCGCCTGCTCATCCGGCTCGGGTTCCAAGGGGAACGACAGCGACCAGGGGAGCGGTTCCTCTGATGGCGGCGGGTCCGGCAAGGTGGTTGAGCTTAAATTTACGACCTGGGGAGAGCTGTCGGCCGATTCGGTAGAGAAAAAGCTGGCCGACGAGTTCAATGCATCCCACCCGGGCATCAAGGTTACGTTTGAACCAGTTCCGGGAGACGGCTATGCCACGAAGCTGACGACTTCGCTGGCGGCGGGGCAGGCACCGGACGTCTTTTTGATCGGGGAAGGGGATTATTTCAAATACGTCGACAAGGGCGTGGTGGAGCCTCTGGATGAGTACATCAGCCAGGACAGCTCCTTCAAGACGGATATGTTCCAGCAGGATCTGCTGAACATGGGCAAGATCGGCGGTAAGCTGTACTACCTTCCGAAAGACTTCAATCCGCTCGCTTTATGGTACAACAAGCGCATGTTCGACGCCGCCAAGATCCCTTATCCGACCGACGACTGGACCTGGGACGACATGATCAGCGCGGCCAAGAAGCTGACCCAGAAGGACGGCAGCGGCAAAATCAAGGAATTTGGCTTTAACGCAACCAAGTGGGAATATCCGATTTACATATACCTGTGGCTGAACGGAACCGACATCGGCAATGAAGACGGCACGAAAGCGGAAGGTTTCATGAACAGCGAGAAGACGGTGGCAGCCATGGAAAAATACGTGGCGCTGGCACAGGGTGACGACCGCGTATCCCCGACGCCGCAGGACACCGAGACGCTGGGTGGGGACTCGTCTATGTTCATGACCGACAAGCTGGCCATGATGATTACCGGACGTTGGGTCAAGGGCGATCTCGACAAATCCGACGTGCAGTACGGTTCGGCATTGATCCCGAAAGGGGCAAACGGAGAACGCGCAAGCATTATTGCCGCCGCCGGCTGGGCGATGAACGCAAACGGCAAGCACAAGAAGGAAGCGTATGAGCTGATGAAATGGCTGTCCGGCACCGAGGCGCAAAAGGCCCGCTCCGAAAAGGGCCAGGTGCTTCCAGCTACCGTTGCGGAGCTGGATCAGGTCAAGAGCACGGAAGTGGTCGACAAACCGGTCATCGAAATGATGGATTATGCCAAAAAGCCGATTTCCATGCGTTCAGCGAATGCGCCGACCTTTACGGAGGAATTCAATAAGGCGGTTGAAAAGGTGCTGCTGAATAAATCCACGGTGAAGGACGCCCTGGATGAGGCGGCCAAAAATGTGGACAGCAAGATCGCGAAGTAAGGATGACACTGGAAGCCATGAGTCCCCGATTCATGGCTTCCTCCTTCGTCGAACATCCGGATGCAACAGCCCGTGCTAAATCAGCCGGGCGGCCATCCGTACCATCAAGGAGGTTACTTTATGCGGAATTCACGATCGGAAAGGGCGGGATACCTGTTTATTCTTCCTTGGTTTCTGGGCCTGCTGCTGTTTACGCTGGGTCCGATGCTTTTCTCGTTTGTCCTGTCCTTCAGCAAATGGGACATCATTACGGGCATCGGATCGATCGAATTCGTCGGCCTGGACAACTTCAAGGCGATTTTTCACGATGAACTGTTCTACCAGTCGCTGAAAGTCACCTTCATCTTTGCCCTCGTCTCCGTCCCTTTATATCAGATTTTCTCTCTTCTCATCGCGCTGCTGCTGAACATGCGGACCCGGGGCATGAAGCTGTTCCGCCTGATCTATTTCATGCCGTCGGTCATTCCGGCCGTCGCCGTGTCGATGATGTGGATCATGATTTTCAATCCGGAATACGGCATATTGAACCGGGCGCTGGGATGGTTCGGCATTCAGGGACCGGCCTGGCTGCAGGATCCGAGCTATGCGCTTGGGGCGCTGATCGTCATGGGCATCTGGGGCGTCGGCAACACGATCATTATTTACCTGTCCGGGCTGCAGGGCGTTCCCGAGGAGCTGCATGAGGCGGCGCAATTGGACGGTGCGGGAAGCATCCGCCGCTTTTTCAGCGTGACGATGCCGATGATTTCCCCGACGATTTTTTTCAATTTGATCATGGGGATCATCGGGGGCTTTCAGTACTTCACCCAGGCCTTTGTTATGACAAATGGAGGCCCGCTCAACTCAACGCTGTTCTACAACCTGTATTTATATAACAAGGCGTTCGTGAACTACGAAATGGGCTATGCTTCAGCTTTATCCTGGATTTTATTTGCGATCATCCTGTTCTTCACGCTGATTGTCATCCGCAGCTCCTCCATGTGGGTGTACTACAACGGCGATGACGACCGGGATTAAAAGGAGGGATCGCGTATGCATACGGCAATTCGAAAATGGAGTTTGTCCCGGATCCTGACGCTGCTGCTGCTGACTGCGGGCGCTGCGATCGTACTGGTGCCACTGCTCTGGACCGTATCCACCTCGCTGAAAACGCCGGCCGAGGTCTTTCAGGATTCGTTCTTCCCCAAAACGTGGAAATGGGGGAACTACCGGGACGCAGTGACCGCGGTGCCGTTTTTTCTGTTCCTGAAAAACACGGTGCTGATCCTGATTCCGGTCATGATCGGAACGGTGTTCACCTCGGCCCTGTGCGCATACGGCTTCGCCCGGTTCAAATTCAAGGGCAAGCGCTGGCTGTTTCTCGTGCTGCTGGCGACGATGATGCTTCCGGGCCAGGTGACGATGATTCCGATGTTCATCATGTTCAAGGAGGCGGGCTGGGTCGATACGTTCCTGCCGCTGATCGTTCCGTCCTTTTTTGGCGGGGGCGCCTTCAACATCTTTTTGATCCGGCAGTTTATGCGGGGGATCCCCCGGGACCTCGATGAAGCCGCGTATATGGACGGGGCTAACCGGTGGAGCATTTTTACGCGGATCATGCTTCCGCTGAGCAAACCGCCGCTCATCGCGGTATCGATTTTTACCTTTATGGGCGTGTGGAACGATTTCCAGGGTCCGCTGATTTATTTAAATTCGAACGAAAAATATACGCTGGCCCTGGGGCTGTCCATGTTCAAGGGGCTTTATAACGTCGAATGGAACATGCTGATGGCCGCTACCGTGCTGATCATGCTGCCGGCGATCATCGTGTTTTTCTTCCTGCAGAAGTATTTCATCGAGGGGATTTCCCTCTCGTCTGCGATGAAGGGCTAGCCTTCGCGAAAGACCAATACCCAAGAAGAAGAGGAGATTCCGAATGATAATGCAAAGCAGCAGGCATCCATTCCCGATTTATTTGACGGCGGGTGAATATATCAAGGCGGTTGGTACACAGGACGGCTATTTCCCGGACTTTGGACATCACGTTGCCGGTGAAATGGGAGGAGTATGGCTTCATCCTATCAAGCTGCTGGACGGCTTCTGGCTCCGGCTGACCGATCACCGCCGGAACATTTCCGTCTGGTCCAAGGCGGACGAGTTCATCAATCATCCTTGGGGCGCGGAATTCCGCTACGATCATGGCCTGGGTCATATCCCGGTATCGATGAAGCGCGTCCAGTTCGCGCCTGAAGAAGAAAAGGGCATGGTCGTCCGGTACGAAATCGTGAACTATGCGGCAGAGGAAACGGTGCTGGAGCTGGAAATGCTCTTTCGCTCCGATCTTCGCCCGGTGTGGTATTCGGAGCAAATCGGTATCGAGGACGGGGAGGAGGACCGGTTTGAAGCAGTGTCGGAGTCGGCCTTGATCGCCAAAGACAGCGGCAGCGAATGGTACGTGATGGTGGGAGCTGAAATGCCCGGCATAGGACCGGTCCAGATGACCACAGACCGTTCCCTGTTCGGCCCGGAGCGGACCACAGGCGGCGGTTCCGGGGCTTCGCTCACCGCTTCTCTGAAGCTGGCGCCAGGCGAAACCTTTGCTTTTCACGCCTTTATCGCAGGCTCTTACACATCCAGGGACGAATGCATCGCCACGTTCGACCGTCTCAAGCAGGAGCATGAACGGCTGTTTGAACAAAAGCTGCGCCTGCTGGAGAGCATCGATCAGAAGTCCAAGCTGAGCATCGAGGGGGAAGACGAGCTGAATGAAATCTTCTCCTGGACCAAATGGAATACGCAGTGGCTCGTGCAAAAGGTCGATTTTATCGGGCGCGGCCTGACCGCGGGCTCCCCGCATTATCCGTGGTGGTTCGGCTGCGACAACTCCTACACGGTGCAGGGACTTGCCGCTGTGGGGGATTTTCGGCTCGCCAAGGATACGGTAGATATCCTCCGCAGCATTTCGCAGGAAGCCAACGGTAACGGACGCATCGTTCACGAAATTACGACGATGGGCGTGGTTGCCAACCCGGGGAATACGCAGGAAACCGCCCACTTCATCACGATGATCTGGGATCTGTTCACCTGGACCGGTGACCTGGAGATGCTCAGAGAGAACTACAACATTTGCGTGCAGGGCATGGATTGGCTGCTGCATGAAATGGACCCGGACGGCGATCTATTCCCATCCGGCTACGGAATCATTGAAATTTCCGGCCTGAATATGGAATTGATCGATACCGCGGTGTATTCGGCTCAGGCGGCCGGAGCTCTCGCCAGCATGAGCGTGGCGCTGGGCGAAAGGCAGCGGGCGGAGGCGTACGAAGCGCTGGCGGACCGGATGAAGAAAGCCATCAACCGGGTATACTGGTCCGAGGAGGACGGCCTATACGCCGATGCGGTCGCTCCGAAGAGCGACATTATGCCGAAGGTCGACCATCTGGTGTCCGTTGCGGAGAAGCACGGTGTCCAGGGTTACCGGGACGTTCTGAACCGGGTGCTGAACCGGGTGCAGGATGAGCAGGAAGACCGCGGCTGGCTGCTGAACAAAAACTGGGTGATCGTGACCCCGATGGAAACCGGGATCGCGGAGCGGGAGAAGGCGGTCCGGGCTCTCGGCAACATGAGAACGGAGGAATTCATCGGTCCGTACGGCACATACCTCTCGGGGGTATACCGGACCGAAACGATGACGATATCTACGGGCGTGCACGCCGTGGCAGAGGCGGTATACGGCTTTGCCGATGAGTCGCTTGATCTGCTCCGGCGGATGATGCGAACGTTCTCGATGGCGCTCCCGGGCTCGATGAACGAGATGTCGCCGGATTACGGCTGCGCAGTCCAGGCATGGACGCTGTATGCGATGGCCGTTCCGCTGATCCGCCACTTCTTCGGCGTCAAGCCGCATGCGCATCTGAACACCGTGCATATTGCGCCGCTCATTCCGTCTGTCTGGGACGGAAAAAAGATGACGCTTCAGCAGCTGCATATCGGCCAGGCAGTGATCGACCTGGAGCTCCGCTCCGAGGCGGGCCGGCTGCATGCCGACATCGCGAATCCCGGCGGCCTGAAAGTCATCCTCGAATGGGCCGGCCAGACGGTGATCCGTGATGAGCCGCATATCCGGGTGACGCTGTAAGTAGGCGGCAGCACCTCAGAGCGCTGTACAGAGGATTAGAAGCAGACCATTCCCAGCAATGGTTGCGTAGGGGAAAAGAACAGAAGACCCGGGATATGACCGGGGCCTTCTGTTTTTGTTTTTTTTCAGGGGAGGGCATCGGAATGGTGCACCATAAGGCTTCACAACAATTGAGAAAGGAACATATGTTTGATAGGATAGAACATAAACCGTCTAAACAAACTTAAGGGTTATCGAATAAAACGTGGGGGATGAGCGGATGTATCAGTACATAGATGAGGAATACGTAAAGGTGGACTTTGGGCAAACCGATCTGAAGGAAGGGGAGCTGAAAGGATGCACCTTCCATCAGTGCAGTTTTCGCGGAGCCGCGCTGGATGAGGTCTGGACGACCGGCTGCCGGTTTATCGAATGCAACTTTGGGGGAGCGACGCTGAACGCTTCTGTCCATGCCCGGTCGGCGTTTACAAACTGCCGCTTTGCGGGAGCCAATTTGTTCGTAAGCAAGTTTGAGGATTGCAAAATGACGGGCAGCGACTTCTCCGGCGCATCGCTGGACGGCATCACAATCCAGGGCGGGGACTGGTCGTACACGAACCTGCGGCACGCCAATCTCGTCAAGCAGCAGCTGCGGGGCATCCGCTTTGTAGAGGCGGACTTGTCCGAATGCAATCTGCAAAAAGCGGATCTCCGCGAGGCGGATTTGAGCGGCGTCCGGCTGGCAAAGGCCGCATTGAACGGTGCGGATCTCCGGGGCGCGAAGCTGGACCGCTTTGATTTCCGGTCGATCGACCTCACCGGAGTGCGGATCGACCTGGAGCAGGCGGTCGGCGTAGCCCGGGCCTACGGCGCCAAGGTGGACTAAGACCATGGCCGGGACTGCCGCCGATGGCCGCTCCGCCCTAGAACCGCCTGTACATGCCGACCGATGCCGGCGCCGTTTCCTCGAAGCCGAACTGCCGGTACAGCCGGTCGGCCGGCACATCGGCGATCAGGCTGACATAGGCGGTGGACGGAGCGTTATGGTCCAGGTAGCCGGTGATTTCGGCCATGATCCGCTTGCCCAGGCCCTGGCCTTGATGATCGGGATCAACGGCGATGTCCACGACGTGGTACATGCAGCCGCCATCCCCGATGACTCGGCCCATGCCGATCAGTTTCCCTTCCAGGCGGAGGGTCACGATGAAGAGGGAGCCCTGAAGTCCCCTGCGGGAGGCTTCGATGTCCTTGGGACTGAGGCCGGCCTTTACCCGCAGCATGTTGTACTCCTCTGCTTCCGGGACATCGTGTCCTAGCTGAATGTGTGAATTCATTATCTTCACTCCTTTGCTCCCAAGTATATCTGAAGCTATGGAAGGCGTCACGGCTCAACGGGCAAGCAGGCGACCTGCTTAACAACGCCGTGCTTGCAGCCTCCAAGCGCCGTACCGGGATGCTGCTGCCCTCGAGCTTGAACACTACCGCAGCATCATGGTGCCTCCGTCAACCATGATGGTTTGCCCGGTCATAAATTTGGCGTCCCTGCTTAGCAGGAAGCAGACGACCCGGCCGACGTCATGCTCGCAGTCGCCAAGCCGCCGCAAAGGGATGTTGTTGACCATTTTCTCGTAAGCTTCGGGCATCTTCTCTTTCCATTCCAGCACGCCATCGGAGGCTGCGATCGGGCAGACGATGTTGACATTGATCTGATCCGGCCCCCATTCCTTGGCCGCCACGCGGGAAATGCCGCGCAGGGCTTCCTTGGCGGCTGCATAGGAGGTTTGCGTGGGCATGCCTTCGAGCGCCGCTCCGGACGCAAAGTTCACGATTGAGCCCTGCGTTTCTTTTAAATAGGGGTAGCTCCATTTCATCAGATGAAAAGCAGGCAGAAAACCTGTATGCAGCGCCAGTCTGAGCTCTTCTTCAGTCGTATCCAGAAAGGGCACGTTCCTTGAAGCCTGTGCGCAGTTCACCAATCCGTGGAGCGTTTTGAACCTTCCGATAACCTGCTTGAAGCCTTGAGCGACCTCATCTTTATCGAGCAGGTTGACTTTCACAAACATGCATTCCGCCCTTTCGCTAACCTCCTTCTCCGTGATGCGTCCCTTTTCTTCGCTGCTGTCGAAAAAGGCGACCTTGGCGCCCTCTTTGGCGAGAGCCATAACGACCCCCCTGCCGATGCCCGCCGCGCCCCCATTGACGAGAATCGTATGATCCGCTAATTTCATAGGTTTGATCAGCCTCCTGATGTTGGATTTGTTTGCGTTCGATCGTTCTATCTGAAGTGGCGAAATGATTTTTACGTCCGGCTGGAATCCCTGATTTTCCTTATGTTTAAGGATGATGTCGCCCGTACCATAATGACTGTATGACGTTTGAACAGATCCGCCAGTGATGCAGCAATCGCCGCTACACGCATCCGCCAATAACACCGACCGTATTACTATGTTCCTTCCCGAGGATAATTACACCATGGACCCGATGATCCGTCCGTTTCCCTTATGGATGGGTGAAAAAGAAGGCTGAGCCCCTTTTGCCGTATTCCACTAACAATGATACAATCATTTATACAAACACAAAGAGAGAGGCGAAATGATCATGACAGCAAACGATCGCATGCTGGTGTTCGTCGGTTCATATGCCGAAGCGGCATCCGACGGAATCTACGTATACGAATTGAATGAAGGGAAAGGCGAGCTGACGCTGCTCGACAAGGTGGACGGCAACAAAAATCCGACGTTTCTGAACGTGGATCAGGCGGGAAACCTGCTGTACGCGATCAGTGAAACGGCAGCCGAAGACGGAACGAAGACGAGCGACGCCGCAGCTTATACGATCGATCCGGTAACAGGCAAGCTGACCGAAGCCAGCCGGGCGTACGCACTGAACGGTCCGGCATGCCACATTCAGCGGAGCGCAAGCAACAAATATTTGACGCTGACCAGCTATCATAAAGGCACGATCAGCCTGGTGGAGCTTGCCGCCGGCGGCAAGGTAGGAAGCGTGCTGGACATCCAGCAGCACGTCGGACAAGGCGACTACAGCGGAGTGGCTCCGCATCTGCATTCCTCGTTCTACAGCCCGGATCAGCGCTTTTTGCTCGCGTGCGACCTTGGTCTGGATCTCATCCGTACATACCGGATCGACGAAGCCGAAGGCAAGCTTGTGCCCGTGAGCGACGCCCGGGTGGAGAAAGGCGCCGGCCCGCGCCATCTGACTTTCCATCCGAACGGAAAATTCGCGTATGTCATCAATGAATTGAATTCGACGGTTACGGCCTTTCACTACGATGCGGAACACGGAACGCTCGAGACGCTGGAAACCGTGCCGACGCTGCCTGCTGAGTGGACGGGGGCTAACGGCTGCGCGGAAATTACGATTTCTGCCGACGGCCGGTTCCTGTACGGCTCGAACCGCGGTCATGACAGCATTGTCGTCTATGCGGTCGATCCGGAATCCGGCAAGCTGACAACGGTGCAGCACGTGTCGACGGAAGGCCAGCACCCGCGCCATTTTTCCATCGTTCCCGGCGGTAAGCATGTGATCGCGGCTAACCGGGATACGAATAATCTGACGCTCTTCACCGTAGACCAGGAGACCGGCAAATTAACGTATACAGGCCATTCGGTGGAAGTGTCCAAACCGGTTTGCGTGTGGGCTGTCCGCTTCTAAAACCATATTCCCCTGATGGTCCGGCCGGCTTTCGATGCCCGGCTGATCAAGGATCTTTACGAATCCAGGCACCGGATGCACGATCCGGACTCATCAATCGGGGAAACGGATGGTACAATAGAGATAGCCAGTAAGAAAGGATGGATGCGTGTGGAAGAGACCATGGAAGAATCCGTCAAGCACGAGTCTTGCGGAACAGGCGAACGGAAGAGCCACCATTCCCCCAAAACGAAAAACAACCTGATCAGCCGCTTGAACCGGATCGAGGGGCAGATCCGAGGCATTAAAGGCTTAATCGAAAAGGATACGTACTGCGACGACGTGCTGAACCAGATTTCGTCGGTCCAATCCGCTTTGAACGGGGTCAGCAAGCTTCTGCTCGAGCATCACATGAAGAGCTGCCTGATCGAACGCATTCAGGACGGGGAGAATGAAGTAATAGACGAGCTGCTCATAACGATTAATAAATTGATGAAATAATCGGATACGGCTCGGATGACCTAAGGATTCGAAAGAATCCTTTTTTTTGTAGGCAAAAATATAGATTAGGGGGGTATAGTAAAATAATGGTTGACTTATTATAGGGTAGGGGGGTATACTTCATGACAAGGAGATGGTGATCAATGATTCGGGCTCATGCCAATACCATCTTCCAACTAAAACGATCCGAGGAGAGATGATATATGAACCAAGTTACACTACAGGTTAACGGCATGTCCTGCATGCACTGCGTCAATTCCATCGAAGGCGCGATGAAGGCGCTGGGTGCGGATGGCAAGGTCAACTTGGCCGACGGGACCGTCACGGTCGCGTATGACAGCGGAAAGCTGTCGCTTCAATCCATTAAGGAAGCCATTGAAGATCAAGGCTATGAGGTCGCCTAACGAATAAATGAAACGGGGTGTCGTTGCAATGGAAACTTACGGTAGGGAGCAGGAGCAGCTGAAGCAGCAGGAGCAAGCGTCTTTGCAGATCACAGGCATGACTTGTGCCGCATGTGCCAACCGGATTGAGAAGGGGCTGAAAAAGCTGGATGGCGTGTCTGAGGCCAATGTGAATTTTGCGATGGAACGCGCCACGGTTACGTATGATCCGGAACGGACCAGCACGGATCATATGGAGGAAGCCGTCAAGAAGCTGGGGTACGATACGGCCAAAGAAGTGGTCGATCTGGATATTACCGGGATGTACTGCGCGGCCTGTGCGGTCAAAATTGAAAAAACGCTTAACAAGATGCCTGGGGTAAAGAGCGCCAACGTCAATTTTGCGATGGAGACGGCCAGAGTGGAATTTAACCCGCTGGAAGTCAATGCGGGCGACATGGAGAAGCGGATCGACAAGCTGGGGTACAAGGCGACTCCCAAGCGGGAACAGACCGCCGATCCGGCGGAGCAGCGCAGCCGGGTAATCACGCAGCAGAAGCGCAAGCTGCTGATCTCCGCTCTCCTGTCTCTGCCGCTGCTGTGGTCCATGGTCAGCCACTTCTCCTTCCTGTCCTGGATCTGGATGCCGGAGCTGTTCATGAATCCGTGGTTCCAGCTCGCACTCGCCACCCCGGTGCAGTTTTATATCGGAAGGCAGTTTTATAAAGGGGCGTTCAACGCCCTACGCAACAAAAGCGCCAATATGGACGTTCTGGTCAGCCTGGGCACATCGGCCGCTTACTTTTACAGCCTATATCTAACCATCGAGTGGGCTGCCGGAGGCGGAAGCCTTCATCACGGTCCGGAAATGTATTATGAAACAAGCGCCGTGCTGATCACGCTGGTCATTATGGGTAAGCTGTTCGAGCTGCTTGCGAAAGGACGGACGTCCGAAGCGATCAAAACGCTGATGGGGTTGCAGGCGAAGAACGCCGTCGTCATCAGAAACGGCGAAGAGCTTACCATTCCGGTCGAAGAGGTTCTGGCCGGGGACATCGTCCTTGTGAAGCCGGGCGAAAAAATCCCGGTGGACGGACTCGTGCTCGAAGGGGCGTCGGCTGTCAACGAATCGATGCTGACCGGCGAGAGCATACCGGTTGAGAAAAAGGCCGGGGATTCCGTATTCGGAGCGACCGTGAACAAAAATGGGCGGCTGAAAATTCAGGCGACGAAGGTCGGCCGGGACACGGCCCTCGCGCAAATTATCAAAGTGGTGGAGGAAGCGCAGGGCTCGAAGGCGCCGATCCAGCGGGTGGCCGACGTCATCTCCGGTATCTTCGTCCCGATCGTGGTCGGCATTGCCCTTCTGACGTTCGTCGTCTGGTACTTCTGGGTTGCCCCGTACGACTTTGCCAGTGCGTTGGAGAAGGCGATTGCGGTTCTGGTTATCGCCTGCCCGTGTGCCCTCGGACTCGCGACACCGACGTCGATCATGGCCGGGTCGGGCCGCGCCGCCGAGCTGGGCGTCCTGTTTAAGGGCGGGGAGTATCTGGAGTCGACGCACCACATCAATACGGTCATCCTGGACAAAACGGGCACGGTCACGAAAGGGAAGCCGGAGCTGACCGATGTGCTGACCGCATCGATTGATGAGCGAGAGTTTCTGCGGTTGGCTGGCTCGGCGGAGAAGCCTTCGGAGCATCCGCTTGCTGAGGCCATCGTAGACGGCATCAAGGCCCGCGGCATTGCGCTTACCGAAGCCGGGGAATTCGAGGCGATCCCGGGTTACGGCATCCGGGCCGTCGTGGACGGCCGTGAGGTGCTCGCCGGAACCCGCAAGCTGATGGAGAAGCATGGCATCCTTGCCCGGGATGCCGAGAGCAGCATGACGAAGCTGGAGGAAGAGGGCAAAACGGCGATGCTCATCGCAGTAGACGGCCGGTACGCCGGACTGATCGCCGTTGCGGATACGATCAAGGAAAGCTCCAAGGCGGCGGTGGGCCGGTTGAAGGGCTTAGGCATTCAAGTGGTCATGATCACCGGGGACAATGAACGCACCGCCCAAGCGATCGCCCGGCAGGCGGGCATTGACGAGGTGCTTGCGGAGGTTCTGCCGGAAGGGAAAGCCGCTGAAGTTAAAAGGCTGCAGTCGCTTGGCAAAAAAGTGGCGATGGTCGGCGACGGCATCAACGATGCACCGGCCTTGGCGCAAGCCGACATCGGCATGGCTATCGGAACAGGGACGGACGTCGCCATGGAAGCGGCGGACGTGACGCTGATGCGCGGTGATTTGAACAGCATTGCCGATTCCATCGAAATGAGCCGGAAAACGATGCGCAACATCCGCCAAAACCTGTTCTGGGCGCTCGGCTACAACACGCTGGGTATTCCGGTCGCGGCCCTCGGACTGCTCGCTCCCTGGATTGCAGGTGCGGCGATGGCTCTGAGCTCAGTCTCGGTCGTCTTGAACGCACTTAGACTGCAGCGGATGAAACTGCAGACGAACCTGAAAGGAGAGCGGGCCGTATGAAACGTTCATTGGGACTCGCCGCACTGCTCGGACTCGCGGTGCTGACCGCCTGCGATTCCGAAACAAAAGCCATAAAAGGAGATGGAGAACAAATGAACATGTCGCATGATCATCACTCGGCCCATGGGCCGGCAAAGACGAACGGCGCAGAAGGTAGTACGCATAACCACGGCGGCGGCCAAACAGGAGGGCTTCAGGAAAAGGACGTGAACGTCAGCTGGACGTACGCAGATGGCCAAGCGCCGGAAGCCGGCGTGGATACGAAGATCACCATGGCATTTACGCATGACGGCAAGGCGATTGAATCCTTCGAAACGACGCATGAACAAAAAGAGCATCTCATTATCGTCAGCAAAGATCTGTCATACTTTCACCATATTCATCCCGAGTACCGGGGAGGCGGCGTGTTTGAAGTGAACAACCGCTTCCCTGCAGGCGGAGATTACAAGCTGATCGCCGACTTTGTTCCGGAAGGCGGAGGCGCGATGAATAAATCGGCGTGGCTGCAGGTCAAGGGTGCACCGCTGCCGGCTGCTCCCGTGAAGCCGGACGGGGAGCGGGTCAAAACGGTGGACGGACTGCGGGTGACCCTGGATTTTGACCGACTTGCGGCAGGGAAGGAGCTGATGCTCACGTATACGATCGAGGATGCCGGGACCGGCGCACCGGTCACCGACCTGCAGCCGTACCTGGGCGCCGTCGGACACGTGGTCATCCTGTCTGAAGATGCGGAGCAGTATCTGCACGTCCATCCGATGGATGAGAAAGGCTCCGGGCCAAAGGCCGAGTTTATGACGACCTTCCCGCACGCCGGCATCTATAAAATATGGGGGCAGTTCCAGCGCGACGGACGCGTTATTACCGTTCCCTTCGTCGTGAACGTGCCGTAATCTGCTGCGGGCTGTCACCAGGTACCAGGTATATTCATCGAAGCGATAAGGAGTGAGGAAGGTTGGGTCAGCGCAAATTTGCGGTTACCCCCGGCTTCGGGGTCGGGGGAACCGTGTTCTCCCCGAAACAGCTAGCAGCGATCGGCGGCATTGCCGACAGAGTCGTCGACGTGGAAATGACCGGCTTCAAACAGCTGTACGTGACGGCAGAAGAAGAACGTCTGAGTGAGGTTCAGGAGGAACTCAGGGCCGCCGGGCTTCAAATTCACCCGGCGGGTTTTGTGACCAAGAGCCTGATCGCCTGCCAATTTTGCCGCGGAGCAGAAGAGGCCGGTTTGGAAGTGGCGAGGGCTCTGGATCTGGCGATCGCGGGCATAGCGGTACCGAGTCCGCTGAGGATCGGGTACGCCGGCTGCGCACTCGGAACCAGCGAACCGCTGCTGAAGGATATCGCCGTCGTCAAGATGAAAGACAGCTACGATCTCTATGTCGGAGGTGAGCCGAAAGGGATCAAGGCCGAATTGGCCAAGCTGCTCTTGACGGGGCTTCAGGCGGAACAGCTGATCCCGGCCGTCACCCGGCTCATTGCCCAGTTTCAGGAGCATGGAAAAAGGAAGGAGTCCTACCGCCGCTTTGTCCAGCGGTTTACCTTCGAGAAGCTGCGTGAAGCCGCAGAGGGCGCCGCCGGGGAAACATTCTCGCAAGCAAGGCAGGCCTAAAGCGGCAGGATTTTCTTTTCTACGTACAGGCACAGATGGGCCTTCGCCCACATAGAATGAACAGACCGCAGCCTAACAGCAGGAAGCAGCAGCCATGTTTTCGCGGTGCCCAGTCATTCAGCAGGAGGTGTCATCTTTGCCCGGACTTTTCAGCTTTATCGCCCTTTTCATTAAAGAATTAACACTGCTGGTATCGTACGTCAAAAACAACGCCTTTCCGCAGCCGCTGACAGAGAAAGAGGAAAGTAAGTACCTTCAATTGATGGCGGAAGGAGACGCCCACGCCCGCAATATGCTGATCGAGCATAATCTGCGGCTGGTGGCGCACATTGTGAAAAAATTCGATAATACCGGCGAGGATCTGGAGGATCTGATCTCGATCGGTACCATCGGGCTCATCAAAGCTATTGAGAGCTTTCAGGCAAATAAAGGCACGAAGCTGGCCACGTTCGCAGCCCGCTGCATCGAAAATGAAATACTGATGCATTTGCGTTCCTTGAAGAAAACGAGGAAGGACGTTTCCCTGCACGATCCGATCGGAACCGATAAAGAGGGAAATGAAATCACGTTGATTGATATTTTGGGCAGTGAGGCGGACGACGTGGCCGACATGGTCCAGCTCAAGATCGAGAAGAGCAAAATCTACCGGAACCTGGACATTCTCGATGAGCGCGAGCAGGAGGTCATCAAAGGCCGCTTCGGCCTGGAGCACGGCGGAGAAGAGCGGACACAGCGCGAAATCGCCAGGGAGCTGGGTATCAGCCGCAGCTACGTGTCGCGGATTGAGAAGCGTGCCCTGATGAAGCTGTACCATGAATTTTATAAATCCAAGCAATAGCTTGCAGCGCAGGAAACACCGATGCTTTTGTCTAATTGACATGGGAAGCAGTGAGTTTGAGTAGATAAAGTAATGATTGAAAGTCCGAAGGCTCGTGGCGTTTAACGTCACGGGCCTTTTTCTTTTTCTCGCCGATGGTCTTTGATGACTCCCATAATCCAGTATCAAAAAGTATCCTACCTTACAAAAATGATCGGACCATACAAAAAAGTGCGTACTATTCAGGCGTAGTGGAACTTGATAATCTTACATATAGAACGATCGATCCAGATTTCGCCGAGCGGTACGGTCGTTTAAATCACAGGTGAGGTGCAAAGGTATGCAGAAATATTAGCTTACTTTGAAAGATAAGAACGTCACTGTCCATAGAGATAGGAGTAGGAGGGGATTTATATTGACTAGACAACATAAGCTTCTGACTTTGAATTTATTTTTATTGACTTTTGTCCTGGGAACCAGTGAATTTGTGATGGTCGGATTGTTAACCGAAGTGGCCTCGGACATGAAGATCGCCATATCGATCGCAGGCTCCTTGGTGTCGGCCTTTGCCCTGTCTTTTGCCATCGGTACCCCGATCTTCACGGCGTTATTCAGCCGATTCTCCAAGCGCCCGCTCATCCTTGCTTTGATCGGCGTATTTATTATCGGGAATATGATCACGGCGATATCCGGCTCCTATGGTTTGCTTCTGTTTTCCAGAGTGATTACCGCCGTGGTTACTGGCGTCCTGATTGCACTTGCGATGGCTGTGGCCAGTGAAGCGCTGCCACCGGAAAAAAGAGGGCCTGTGATCTCGATCATCTTTACGGGCTTCACCGTGGCCAGCGTTCTTGGCGTCCCCCTTGGCACTTTCATCGGGCAATGGGGCGGGTGGCACATGTCTTACTGGTTTACGACGCTATTGGGGATTGTTTCACTGATAGCAAGCTTTGCAACGATACCCACGGGACTGAAGGGGGCGCGGAGTTCACTCAAAAACCAACTTCGATTATTTACCTATCCCAGAATTGTGCTTGCTTTCTTTATTCCTGCATTTAGCATTGCGGCAACGTATAGCGTCTATACGTATTTAGCCCCTATGCTCGAGGATGTGCTTTTTGTGCCGGCACGGTATATTAGCCTAGTCTTTTTGCTGTATGGTATCGTGTCCATCTTTAGCACTTTAATCGGGGGGAAGCTGGCTGTCGGTGGCGGGATGGGAAAAATTCGCTATATTTTCCTGGCCCAGGCTGTCATTCTCGCATCGCTTTATGTATCTTCCGGCTCGCTTGCCGGGGGGCTCGTCAGCATCTCATTGATCGCCCTCGCAGTATACCTTATGAACTCGACGATGCAGCTGTATTTCATGAATTGGGCCGATCGGCACGTTCCTGAGGCCAAAGACTTGGCTTCCTCCTTAACTTCCGTATCCATCAATGTCGGGATCGCGATGGGATCCGCTTTGGGAGGTTTCGTCACGAAGAATATGGAGCTCATTGATCTTTCCTGGTCCGGGGGAATGATAGCTGTTTTAGCAGCCGTGCTGGCTTGGATCACCTATCGTTTAGATCGTGGAACACGCAGCGTATCTAGAGAGAAGCATGGGCTGCGCACCAATACGAAGGAAGTCCGTGATCAGGTATTATAAGATGAAGAGGTACCCGCCCAGGGTACCTCTGTTTTCACATTCGAAGCGGCTGTTTAGGCATGCTTTTGGCTGGTGTAGGATACTTCATCGGGATAACTTTCGATATAGGTAGTGCCAAAATCGCACAACATCGTGAGCATGGGAGCAAATTGTTCACCCAGCTCGGACAAGCCGTATTCCACTTTTGGTGGCGAAACCGGGTAAACCTTGCGAATAATGAGTCCGTCGTTTTCCAGCATCCGCAGCTGCATCGTAAGCATGCGTTGGGTCGCTTCGGGAAGCAGCCGCTGCAGCTGATTAAACCGTACCGGGCCATTAGCTAATTCGTTTAATATGGATATCTTCCATTTACCGCTAACTAAGCTTAGTATAATTTCCGAGGTACAGCGATATGTTTTGTCTCTAAAGGTTATCATCTGTCGACACATCCTCTACAGAAGAATAGAAAAACCATCGGTTTTCCAGTTCAGTCAAATTATAGATCAGTCATTCCATATATTATGTTGAACCATGCCCCTTGTCAAGAACTTCTGGATCGACTAGTACATAAATTAATGAAGGTGGTCGTCAAAAGGTATGGCAAAAAAACATTGGAAGTTTTCGCCGAGTGATTTTGTGCAGCGAACAAGGATCAGTTGACTTGGGATTTTTTAAATTGCCCAGGAAGCCCCGCACCCGAAAAAAGGCCTCTCTTACCGCCTGAAGTTCATTTCTTCAGAACGGAAAGAGGGGCCTTTTGCGCAGCGACTACACCTGCCAGATGCTGGATTGGCGGAAAATCGGTTCATACGGCAGCACGATTTCGACCGGCAGCGGGAAGGGATCCCCGGTGATCTGCAGAATCGTTCGCGCGGCCATGACGCCGATCTCAAACGTCGGAATATGAATGGTGGAGAGCGGAGGAACGGTATAGCGTGACGGTTCGTTGTCGTCGAAGCCGACGACGGCGAAGTCCTGGGGCATGCGGTAGCCTTTCTCGGAAATGGCCCGCATGGCGGCCATCGCCATGATGTCACTGGCCGCGAAGACCGCCGTCGGGAGCTTACCCTGATGCTCCTCCAAAAAGGTCAGCATAAGGCGGTAGGCCCGGTCGGGCTCCCATTCGGCATTCAGCACATACTCCGGCTGAACCGGCAAGCCGGCCTGCTCCAGAGCCTGCTTGTACCCCCGGTACCTTTTCTCCCGGTCGAACTGGCCGGACAAGCCCGTACCTCCGATAAACATAATCTCGCGGTGGCCCTGTCCGGTCAAATGCTTGACGGCAATCGACGCCGCTTCGACGCGGTCGTACGAAATGGTCGGGATGCTCGGGTCGGAAACGTCGATTCCGACGACATGCGGAACGTGTTTTTTGAGATAGCTGTATAATTTGGGCTCAATGCCCTCGATCACGATTAAACCGTCGATTGAATCTTTGCCGGAGATTTGCTGCAAAATTTCATTTTTTTGCAAATCTTCTTGCGTGTAGGTAAAAGCGATCTGGTATCCGTGACGAGCCAGTTCCTTCTCAATTCCCTCAAAAATAACCGAAAAATAGGGGTGGTAGCGCCGTCCCTGCATGGTGGACACGACGCATCCGATTTTTTTGACTGCGGCTTGGTCCTGGGGCGGCACCTTCGCCATGTATCCGAGCTCCTGCGCCGCGTCCCAGATCTTCCTCTTGGTCCCGCTGCTTGAGGAGCGGTTCGAATCGTCGGCCAGTACGCGGGAAACGGTTGATATGGAGACGCCGACGCGTTCGGCAATATCTTTTAATGTGGGCATGTCATGACCTGCCTTTAATGTCAGATGAGGATTCTGCAAAACCTGTCTTTTGGATTGCTTACTCTATATGTTAAGTAAAATAAAATCACAGGTCAACTGAAAAACGATGATAATGTTTTGCAAATTATAATAAAATTGTTGCAAAATAATTGCAAAAATTGATTGACTAACTTTTTCATCAGAGGTATGATTTTCATGAGATTGAGGTGATATAAGCAAAAAAGTAAAGGGAAAGGGGTTATGTCATTGCGATATTTCAAAAGTTTCTCTGTTTTTGCTCTAATTTGCATGTTATTTTTGCTGATTGGTTGCGCAAAGAATGACGGCTCTGATGCTTCCGCCACCTCTGCCGGTTCAACAGGCAAAACCAAACTTGTGTTTTGGAGTCATCAGGAAGATGCCATTATGAACGCTTATAAAGCGCTGATCGCCAAATATCAATCCCTGCATCCCGACATTGAGATCGCCTACCAGACTTTCCCTTACGACGTGTACAATCAGAAGCTCAAGGCATCCTTCTCCGCCAAAAATCCGCCCGATATCGCAGAAATGTTCGGCACCTGGGTACCGGAATATTCGAAAAACGGGGCGCTTGTGGAGATCCCGGGGGCCGAGCAGCTGCGGCAGGAGTATTACGAAGCCCCGCTCGGAGGGTACACGTTGAACGACAAGCTGTATGGACTGCCGCTCGAATTTAACATCGAGAACGGCGGAATGCTGATTCACCCGCAAATGCTGAAGGATCAGGGCATCGCGGCCCCTCCGGCCACATGGGACGAACTGGTCGAAGACGCCAAGAAGCTGACGGTGCGGGACGCGAACGGCATCAAAGTTAAGGGATTCGATTTCGTCTCCAGCGACAATATTACTTTCACGTTCCTCTCCTTGATTCTGCAGCAAAACGGCAAGTATTGGGGCGATAACGACCATGTGAACTTTCAAACCCCTGAAGCACAAAAGGCGATGACCGCCTTAACCTCTTTGATCGCTACCGATAAAGTGGCGGACCTCACCACGTTTGGCGGTGAACTTGACACCTCAGACTATTTCTTTCAAGGCAGCTCGGCGATGACCTACCGGGGCCCATGGACGATTGCTGCAGGGCTGAATACATACAAGGTGAAAGACTTTGAGTATGTGCCCGTTCCTTCCTTTACGACGAATCCACCTTCTTATGCGGCCGAATCTGGCTGGGGCCTTGTAGCGTCCCAGAAGGGCAAGCATCAGGAAGCGGCCGTCGATTTTATCAAATTCATGTCATCCGACGATAATCTGCTCGAGTGGAACCAGGGCACGTTTACGGTTCCGGCCAAAAAAGCGGTGGCGCAAAATCCCGATTACGTCAAAGCGAATCCTTATATGAAAACATCGCTGGATATTTTGGAGCTGGGTCAGTGGATCGGGCCCATTGCCGACCGGGACTTTTTCTTTAAAACGATCAATGATCATTTCCAATTGATGGCGACCGGCCAGGAATCGGTGGAAAGCGGTCTGCAGCAGATCGAAAAAACCATCAACGACAGTCAGGATCAACATAAATGATCGGAGTGGTGTTCGCATGAAGCATGATGCTGCAGCAAGCAGCAGTCCAGGGATCGTCCCCGGTATCCCGAACCGCAGAGGGGAGAAAGGAAGGGGCCGCTGGTTCATCTATTTATCGCTGGCGCCGATCCTGCTGCTATTTGGTGTATTCGCTTTCATTCCTATTGGATGGAGTTTGGGACTATCGGTATTTAAGTATAATCCGCTCAGCGCAAGCGCGCTGTTCGTCGGGGCGGACAATTATATCCGCATGCTGGGCGATTCCATTTTTATCAAGTCGCTGTGGGTCACCTTTAAGTTCGTCGTCATTGCCGTTGCGGTCAATATCCTTATCACCTTGATGTTTGCCGTCGCGATCCAGCGGATCCGTACGGGCTGGCTGCGGAACCTGATGCGCACCGTCTTTTTTCTGCCGACGATCGCGCCGCTGGCGGGAACGGCAATCGTATGGAGCACGATGTTCAATTACAATCACGGTCTGTTTAATATCGTGCTGACCCAGCTCCACATGGCTCCCGTGCAGTGGCTGAGCGATCCTCATTATGCGCTGTACTCGGTAATTCTGATGACGCTGTGGGCCGATATCGGGTATAACATCGTGCTCTTTATCGCCGGTCTGGATTCCATTCCGGATATGTATTATGAAGCGGCCATTCTGGACGGGGCGAGTCGCTGGCATTCGTTCTGGCATGTGACGCTGCCGCTGCTCCGGCGCACGATGCTGTTTGTTTCGGTGACGACGGTCGTCTCCTATTTTCAGGCTTTCGCCCAGTTCCAGATCATGACCAAGGGGGAGCCGTTTAACGAGACCCGGGTGCTGGCCCTCCATATATACGAGCAGGCATTCTCCAATTCCAACATGGGATATGCGTCCGCAATGGCCACTGTGTTTCTGATCATTATTTTAGTGGTGACCCTGCTGCAGCTGAAGTGGGGGCGCACCGAGTGGGAGTACTGACAAGGGGGACTTTCGATGCACCGCAGGAATAGATGGTTTGACGGCATCGTCATGCTCGTGCTGATCGCAGCCGGATGCCTGATGCTGCTGCCGTATTTGTGGATGGTTTTGTCTTCTTTAAAAAGCAACATGGAAATCGTGTCCGGCTCGCATGCGCTTCTGCCGCAGCATCCCAGTCTGGAGGGGTACCGGACCGTCCTTGAGGACGCGCCGTTCGGAAGGTGGTTTTTGAACAGCGCGATGACGTCGGTTGTCATTACGGCCGCGACGTTATTTACGAGCGCCCTGGCAGGGTATATTTTCGCCAAGCATCAATTCAAGGGACAGAAGCTGCTGTTCATCCTGATCTTGGCAACGATGATGATTCCGTTTCAGGTGGTCATGATTCCGACGTATTTGATTACGGCCAAACTGGGGCTGGTCAATCATTTGCTGGCGATTATCCTGCCCAATCTGGTCAGCTCCTATGGAGTGTTTCTGGCGAAGCAGTTCATCGAGGACATTCCCCAGGATCTGCTCGATGCCGCAAGGATCGACGGGGCGGGCGAGCTGCGGCTGATGGTCCGGATCATTGCGCCTCTGATTCTGCCGATGCTGTCGGCGCTTGGTATTTTTACGTTCATGAATGCCTGGAACAACTATTTATGGCCGCTCATTATTTTGAACGACGAGAGCAAAATGACCGTGCCGCTCGCCCTTGTTTATTTTAACGGAACCCATATGGTCAACTATAACGTCGTCATGTCGGCGGCTGTGCTCATCACCCTGCCGGTGATTGCGGTGTTCCTGATTTTCCAGAAGCAGTTTATAAAAGGACTTACAATGACAGGCATGAAATAAAAAGAGAAGAGACCATGAGGAGGAGAAACTGCATGACTAAAATATCGATTATCGGCGCAGGAAGCGCCTTTACGCAGGACATCGCCACAGACATTTTACTGATTGAAGGCATTGAGGGCGGGACGATCGCTTTGGTGGATATCGACGCGGAGCGGCTGGAGATCGCCCGCAAGCTGGTCGAGAAAATCATTGAGCTGTCCGGCAAGCGCTGGAACGTTATCGCTTCGACCGATCGCAGGGAGGTCATCGGGGGCTCGCAGTTCGTCATCAACCAAATCGAAGTGGGCGGGCTGCAAACGGTCCGCTATGAGTATGAGATTCCTCTGAAATACGGGGTCAATCAATGCATCGGCGATACGCTGGGGCCGGGCGGACTGTTTAAAACGCTGCGCACGCTTCCGAGCTGGATGGACATCATCCGCGATGTGGAGGATTTGTGCCCGGATTCGACTATTCTGAACTATACGAATCCGATGTCGGCGGTGACCCTGCTGACGTCGCGGGTGAGCTCCATTCCGGTCGTCGGCCTGTGCCATTCCATCCAGAATACATCCCGGCAGTTAGCCAAATACGCTGGCGTACCTTACGAAGATATGCAGTGGCGGGCCGGAGGAATCAACCATATGTCCTGGTTTGTGGAGCTGACCCACGAGGGAAAAGATCTGTATCCTGTGCTTCGGGAAAAGATCCAGAATCCCGACCTGCTGAAAAAGGACCCTGTGCGCTTTGACGCCATGAAGTACCTGGGCGCTTTTGTCTCGGAGTCCAGCGGGCACTTCTCGGAGTACATTCCGTACTACCGCAAACGGCAGTCCTTAATCGACAAGCACTGCAGCACCGGGTATAATGGCGCGACAGGCTACTATGCGGATAACTGGCCGATCTGGCGCAAGGAAAACGACGAAAAAATCGTCAAGCAGCTGGAAGGCTCCCTCCCGATCGAGCTTGCGCCAAGCAATGAATACGCGGCTATCATTATTGAAGCGATGCTGAAAAATGAACCGAAGGTGATTTACGGAAACGTGCCGAACGAAGGGCTGATTCACAATCTTCCCGGGGACGGGATCGTCGAAGTAGCCTGCATGGTCGACCGCAATGGCGTCAATCCATGCCGTTTCGGCAGCCTGCCTGAGCATCTGGCCGCGCTGTGCCGGTCCAACATGGCGTTCTTTGACCTGGCCGTCGGCGCTGTGCTGAATAACGACAAGGAAATGGCCCGCCATGCCCTGATGGTCGATCCGCTGTCCGCCGCCGTCTGCTCGCTGGATGAGATCAGCGACATGTTCGAGGAGCTGTATGAAGCGGAGCGCGACTTCATACCGGTGCTGAAATGATGAGAGCGGACAAGAATAAACCGATTGTCGTTGTAGCCGGTGAGCTGAACGTGGATATCATTGTTTCAGGAACGGACGTGATCCCGGAATGGAACCGGGAGAAAATCGTCGACGGTTTTGACGTCGTTCTCGGCTCCTCTTCGGCGATTACCGCGAGCGCGCTGTCCAGCCTCGGCCTGGACGTGCGGTTCGTCAGCGTGGTGGGGGCGGATGACTTCGGCCGCTTCTGCCTGGGCGAGCTGCAGCGGCTGGGGGTGAACACCGATCATGTAGCGGTGCTGCCGGAGGTCACAACGGGGGTTACCCTCTCGTTTACGACGCCTTCCGACCGCGGTTTGATCACGTACCCGGGAAGTATTCCGCTGTTGACGCCTGGTCATATTCCCGATGCTTTGATTCAGGAGGCGGATCATTTGCATTTTGGCTCCTACTATTTGCAGGACGGCATGCGGCCGCATTGGAAGGAGCTGTTCGGGAAGGCGCAGGACTTAGGGGTCAGCACATCTTTTGATACCGGATGGGACATCCGTGGCCGGTGGGATGCTGCCGGGAT
The DNA here is from genome assembly GCF_040545415.1 of Paenibacillus favisporus. Classification (NCBI taxonomy): domain Bacteria; kingdom Bacillati; phylum Bacillota; class Bacilli; order Caryophanales; family Paenibacillaceae; genus Paenibacillus; species Paenibacillus favisporus. The sequence goes on from NZ_JBEPLV010000001.1 coordinate 174,629, forward strand.
CCGCGCGCTGCTGGCCGTTACCGATTTGTTTATCCCCAGCGAGGAGGAGGCGCTGCATATTTTTGAGCAGGACAGCGTAGAAACGGTATTCGGCCAATTGGCGGCCGTTCCCGGTCTGATCGCCGTCAAACAAGGCTCAAAGGGTGCATCGCTCCGGTCTCCTGATGGTTCTGTCGTGTCGGCGCCCCCTTATCCGGTTACCCCCGTAGACACGACAGGAGCTGGGGATTGTTTCAATGCCGGCTTGATTTGCGGTTTCCTCCAAGGCTTGACCGGCAGAGAGCTGCTTGAGTACGCCAACGCCTGCGGCGCGTTATCCACGCTGGGTGTGGGGGGAACCGGCCATTTGCCGACGGCAGCGGCGGTATCGGCACTGCAGGGAAGGCGGCCGTTCCAGTAAGCGCCTCGGCGGTGGAAGCTCAGGCAAAGGTTCATGAGAGTCCGGGCAAAGGGGGTGATCGACACATTATATAGCAAGTCTAAATCGGATCCTTTTCATTTCAGTTCAGTTCAAACTTTAATCGTGGGAGTTGATATTTCGTGAAATTCGGTAAAACACTGATTGCAGGTATCAGTCTGGCTGTATTAGGGCTTGGAATCGGGTATACGGCGTCACAGACCGTTGAGGCTTCGGGCGCCGAGTACTACGTTGCTGTTAACGGAAGCGATTCGAATGCGGGTACGAGCGCCGCACCGTGGAAAACGCTGCAGCATGCGGCGGACACAGCCGGGCCAGGAAGCACGGTCTATGTCCGGGGCGGGGTGTATAACCAAAAGCTGAAGATCACCAAGTCCGGTTCCGCGGACCAAGGGCCGATCACCTTTGCCAATTACAGCGGCGAGACGCCGGTTATTGACGGTACGGGACTTCCCGTAAGCGGAACGGAAGGCATCGTTGACCTTGCCGACGTCAACTATGTGACCATTCAAGGTTTCGAAATTCGCAATTATACGACGACTGCCAGCAACGTCATGCCCGTCGGGATTTATGTTCACGGCGCAGGCGGCAACATTACCTTGTCCAAAAACAAGATCCATGATATCAAAAACACGTCGACTCCTGCCGGCATCGACCTGCTGGGCCGGGATGCGCACGGCATCGCCGTGTACGGAACCAAGGCGCCGGAATCCATTCATGACGTGACAATCGACGGCAATGAGCTGTACAATCTGGTGCTGGGGTCCAGCGAAACGCTCGTTCTTAACGGAAATGTGGATACTTTTGCCGTGACGAACAATATCATTCACGACAACGACAACATCGGTATCGACGTGATCGGATTCGAAGGGAAGTCGCCGAACTCCGCCTACGACCAGGCACGAAACGGAATCATCAGCGGCAATAAAGTGTACAATATCACCTCCAATAACAATCCTTCCTACGGCAAAAAGCTTCCAAACAACAGCAATTCGGCGGACGGCATTTATGTCGATGGAGGCAAGGACAGCATTATCGAGCGTAACTACAGCTATAACAACGATATCGGGGTGGAAATCGCCTCCGAGCATGCCGGCAAGGCGACCAGCAACATTACGATCCGCAGCAACTTCATTTACAACAACCGTTTGACGGGCATCGCCATGGGCGGATACGACACAGATCGCGGCTCGACGGTAGGCTGCCACATCGTCAACAATACGCTGTACAAAAATGACACCATTGGCGACGGCAGCGGTCAGCTCTACGTGCAGTATGACACCCAGAACAACGTCATCCGTAACAACATTTTTGTGGCCAGTTCTACCGATGTGCTCATTTATAATGAATACACGAAAAATTCCGGCAACGTCGTGGATTACAATCTGTACTTCGCTCCCGGCGGAAGCTCGGATGCCAGCTGGACCTGGAAAAACAAAGAATACACCGGCTTTGCCGCTTATAAAAATGGAACGGGCAATGATGCCCATTCCGTATTCGCCGATCCACTCCTTGTGAACCCCGCTGCCGGCGATTTACATCTGAAGGCGGGATCGCCCGCCATTGATAAGGGCTTGACGGGTTCGGATATCGGGTCGCTCGATATCGACGGGCAGCCCCGCATTCAAGGGGCAAGCGTCAATATCGGCGCGGACGAATAGCGTTCGTTCATCGTCATCGCAAGCCTAATTAGCGGCCTCCTTTCGTGGGGGGCTGCTTTTATTTTATGAGGAAAAGTCTAGTTCTCAGTAAAGGTTTCCCATCCAAATCTTAAAACGATTTCCTGTTTGGCGGGACTGATGTCGAAACGGACTTGTTCACCCGGTACTGCCTGAATGGTATAGTAGATGTAACTATCCTGCTGCTAGCTGAAGATGGGGGATTCGATTACACTTTCAGGAACAGGAGTTGACTGTAATGAACATCGTCGTGCTGGACGGACAAACGCTGAACCCGGGGGATTTAAGCTGGGACGAGCTGGGAAAGCTCGGTTCCGTGACGGTCTACGAGCGCACCCCTGCCGGGCTGATTCAGGAGCGGATCGGGAACGCCGAAATGGTGCTGACGAATAAAACCCCGCTAACGCGGGAGGTGCTGGAGGCGGCAGAGAACCTCCGCTACGTCGGCGTGCTTGCGACCGGCTACAATGTGGTTGACATTGAAGCCGCTGCTGCGCGCGGGATTACGGTGACGAATGTGCCGGCATACGGAACCGAGTCTGTGGCGCAGTTTGTGTTCGCGCTGCTGCTTGAGCTCTGCCACCAGATCGGGCGGCATGGAGACAGCGTACGCTCGGGAGATTGGGCGAAGGCGGTAGATTTCTCCTACACGCTGACTCCGCAAATCGAGCTCTGGGGGAAGACGATGGGGATCGTCGGCTATGGCCGGATCGGCCGCCAGGTCGCGCGGCTGGCGGAGGCTTTCGGCATGCGCGTACTGGTATCCGGCAGACCGGGCAAGGCGGACGGGGACGAAGACAGCGGCGTCCGGCGTGTCCCGCTCGAGCAGCTGCTGGCCGAGTCGGACGTGGTGAGCCTGCATTGTCCGCTCACGGCGGAAACCGAGGGGCTCATCAACCGCGAACGCCTGGCGCTGATGAAGCCTTCGGCCTTCCTGATCAATACCGCCCGCGGCGGGCTGCTGCAGGAGCAGGATGTGGCCGATGCGCTGAACGAAGGCCGGCTTGCGGGCGCGGCACTTGACGTGCTTGCGGCGGAGCCTCCCGCCGCAGACCATCCGCTTGTGCATGCCCCGCGATGCATCATCACCCCGCATATGGCATGGGCGGCGGTGGAAGCGCGGGAGCGGCTGATGAGCATTGCTGCGGGCAACGTGGCCGCGTTTCTGGAAGGCCGGCCGGTGAACACGGTTGGGCCGCACAACCGCTGAGAACGGCGTACTGCTTTAAGGGGCATGGAGGCTCTATTGAATGTGCTGGTTGAATCGGTGCATGGAAGGCATAAACATAGGGCAAGAAGAGACTACAAAAGGAGGATGGACCGCATGAAAATCGTGATCGCTCCGGATTCGTTCAAAGGCAGCATCCGTGCCGCCGACGCGGCGGCCGCCATTGACAGGGGCATAAGACGCGCACTGCCTGGCGCGGAAACGGTGCTTGTCCCCATGGCGGACGGCGGAGAGGGGACGTTGGACAGCTTGACCCGCTTTGGCGGTACCAAGGCCAAAGTGCAGGTGTCCGATCCGCTGGGAAGGCCGGTCGACGCCGAGTATGGCCTCATCCACGGAGGGGCCACCTGCGTGGTGGAGCTGGCCAGCGCGTCCGGGCTTGAGCTGATCGCCGCTGAGGAGCGGGACCCGCTGCATACGACGACGTACGGGACCGGCGAGGTGATCCGCCGCGCGCTCGATGCGGGCTGCCGCCAATTTATTATGGCGATCGGCGGCAGCGCCACAAACGACGGAGGCGCCGGTATCCTGCAGGCGCTTGGCGTGCGGCTGCTGGATGAGGCCGGGCAGCCGGTCGGACGTGGGGGCCTGGAGCTTCAGCGCGTGGCGGCGATCGACATGGGCGGAATGGATGCACGGCTTGCCGAATCGACCTTCGTAATCGCTTCCGACGTGCAGAACCCGCTGCTCGGCCCAAACGGCGCGTCCCATGTGTATGGCCCGCAGAAGGGCGCGACGCCCGAGATGGTCGCGGTGCTGGAACAGGGGATGCGCGTATGGGCGGACCGCATCCTGGAGGCGACGGGCCTGCGCGTGCATGACCTGCCGGGAGCGGGCGCAGCCGGCGGCGTAGGAGCGGCGCTGCTCGCTTTTTTCAAAGCCGGGATGAGGAGCGGCATCGATCTCGTGATCGAGCATTCGGGATTCATGGCGCACCTGGAAGGCGCGGACCTCGTCATCACCGGCGAAGGCCGGATAGACGCGCAGACCGCATCCGGCAAGACGCCGATGGGCGTCGCCAAGGAAGCGCGGCGGCACGGGGTTCCGGTCATCGCCCTGGCCGGATCAGTGGGGCCGGGGATCGAGCCGCTGTATGATGCGGGAATCCTCAGCGTGCACAGCATCGTGAACGGACCGATGGCGCTGGAGGAAGCGGTGGCCCGTGCCGGAGAGCTGCTGGAGATGTCGGCCGAGCAGGTGATTCGGACTTTTGCCGGAAGCGTCCGTGGATAGAATTATGCCGTCAACGAATCGTCTTTTTAAAGGGCAATAACATAACGTCTATCGACGTACTTTCCAAGAAGCCGGCCCGCGTTTAGCGGAACATTTTTTGCGAGATCAGGATGTTTAGCCTAGGGAGTTTATACATTCGGATATAAAAAAAGCGGCAGTGTCCGGAAAGCCCGGCCAACTGCTGCTTTTTCTGTGATGACCCCTTGATTTTGGTTTGTGTTATTTCTTCAGCGTCATATCCGTCAGCGGGCTGGACATCCGTTTCTTAATCTGCTCCAAAATGCGTTTGGAAACGGAAATGGTGCGGGGGTAAGCAAAATCATCGCGGAAGTGAAGGACGTTGCCTTCAAAGGAAGTAATTTTATTCACGTTGACATGGATGTTGGATGCGGCTCGGACAAAATTGGGCTGCGAGATCAAAGCGGAGATTTCCTGGCTGGTTAACCGTTTCTTGATAATATAGTTTCTGCCGTGGAAAATAACCTGTCCCTGACCGCCGACCTTAAAGAAAAACGCGTCCGTCACCGGATCAAATTGATGATATTCCTGCAGCACCTTGTCGGATGAAGTCATCTTACCAAAGCCCCCTTTTAGAAGATGATAAAGTGTTAGCGCTTTCATTCTACCACACTTTTTCGTCCTGCATAAGAGTAAATTTGTGAATTTTATGATTTTTTTTGTGAACTTGGACAAAAGCGCTCGCGGTATTGACCAAATTTTCCATTACGGCCACAATGGTCATAGACGGCTGCGATAAGCGCGGTCGCCCGCCAATGTCAAACCGAGAAAGGACGAATGCCTTTGAATTCAAGTCTTATAAAGATCACGGCGATTTCCGGAAGCCTCCGGAGACAATCGTCCAATACGAGCCTGATTCACGCCCTCTATCCGCTGGCGCCGGAAACGATGGAGATTTCGATATTTGAAGGCATCGGAGACCTGCCCCATTTTAACCCGGATCTGGATGGAGACGACCCGGCCCCTTCGGTGGCGCGGCTTCGTGACACGATCCGTCAGGCGGACGGCGTGATCATCAGCACCCCCGAATATGCCCATGGCGTGCCCGGCGTGCTGAAGAATGCGCTCGACTGGCTGGTATCGTCCGGAGAATTCGTCTACAAGCCCGTCGCTGTTGTCAGCGGATCGCCGATGGAAACCGGTGGAGAGAAGGCGCATGAGTCCCTTCAGATGACCCTTAGGATGATGACGGCTGACCTGGTGGAGGGCGGGTCTTTTACGGTTCCTTTCCTCAATCAGAAGCTTCGGGGCGGAGAGATTAAGGATGAGGAGCTGAACGAGAAGCTGAAGGGCATGCTCGGGAAGCTGGAAGAGGCTGTACGAGAGGCAGCTGCAAATGGCATGAACGGGTTCAGGTAAGTTAGATAACCGGGTTTCCTAATACAAAAGCCTGCGTCGCTCCAACTCTGAGATTTGGAGCGCGCAGGCTTTTTCGTGTTGCCGTGTCGGAACTTCGGACGGGGAAGCATGCTGTTTAGCAAGCAATGAGCTTTCGCCGCCGGAGGGAAGACCATGCTTCAGGCATTTTCGATAATGGTGTTCAGCGTCGTGCGGTCGAGGCCTTTGACCAGCTTGGTCAGCAGCTCCTTGGCTGCATCGTAATCGTCGGTATGGATAATCGACGAAGACGTATGAATGTAGCGGGCACAAATGCCGATGACGGTAGACGGCACGCCGATTCCGCTCAAATGCACCTGCCCGGCGTCCGTGCCGCCAGGGGATACGAAATACTGATACTTAATGTTGTGGGTATCCGCCGTATCCTGCACATATTCCACGAGTCCGCGGTGGGTAATCATCGTCGGGTCGAATATGCGCAGCAGCGCTCCCTGTCCGATATGGCCAAAGGCACTCTTGTCGCCGGTCATATCGTTGGCTGCGCTCGCATCCAGCGCGAAGAAAATATCAGGCTGGATGAGGTTGGCCGACGTGCGCGCGCCGCGCAGTCCCAGCTCTTCCTGAACCGTTGCGCCGCAGTACAGCGTATTCGGCAGCTTCTCCTGGTGGAGCGCCTCCAGCAGTTCGATGGCAAGGCCGACCCCGTAGCGGTTGTCCCAGGCTTTGGCCATGATTTTCTTCGGATTGGCCAGCGGCGTAAATTCGCAGACCGGCAGCACCTGAAGCCCCGGACGGATGCCGAAGGATTCGGCTTCCTCGCGGTTATCCGCGCCGATATCGATGTACATGGCTTTGATGTCCACCGGTTTGCTGCGCTGCGATTCGTCCAGCAGGTGGGTCGGCGTCGATCCGACAACCCCGAATACCGGACCGTTTGGCGTTATGATTTGCAGCCGCTGGGAGAGCACGGCTTGGCTCCACCAGCCGCCGAGCGGCTGAAAGCGCACCATTCCGGCTTCGGTAATGCCGGTGACCAGGAAACCGACCTCGTCAAAATGGCCGGCCACCATGACCTTCGGGCCGGTCTCATCCCTGCGGAGAACGCCGAACAGACTGCCGAGGCGATCCTGTACGAACTCGTTCGTGAACGGGGTCACCGCCTCCTTGAAATATGCGCGCAGGTCTTTTTCAAATCCGGAAGCCGCGGGGAATTCCGTCAGCTTGCGGAACATATCTTTCGTCTTTTGATCCATCGTACCTTATCTCCTTTATCATGAATGTGGTTATGTATATAGATTGAACCAAAGTTTTGCATTGAACTTCCTGTTATTACGGCCTATAGAGGCTAATAATATTCATTTCTTTAGTTCATTCTATGCAGTTGACTTCAATCCTTAGTATGAACCCACTTGATCCGAATGTCCACGTCCGGCGGGCAGAAGCACAAATGGCGACCCTGATGAATAGGATATCCTGGACGGATGCCCTGAAGTCAGCCGGAAGGAGCCTGGTTATGGAACCGATACACATGGATCGCCGCCAAGAAAACATCCTGATCCTCGTATTGTTGATTTTGCTGGTCATTGTGCTTCTCTTCTTATTATAATCCGCCTGCCATGGATAGCCCTCATTAAACAGCCGCCAGGTTTCAAATATTAGCGCCCGGCTGCCTGGCGCTGTTTGCTGCCCGCCTCTGCTTGACATACATAACTCTCCTGCAAATGACAAATAATGAAAAGGAATGATGAATAGGAGGTGCCTGTAATGCCTGCCAATACGAAGAACAGGGGAACCGGATTCAAGATCGATTCCTTGACGCCCGAGGAATACAAATCGATCAGCAAAAAGCATTCTCCTTCGCGCAGCACATTCAAAAACTGCGTAAGTGCTTTTGTGGTCGGCGGCCTGATCTGTTTAATCGGACAAGCGATTCAGCGGGCGTTCATGAGCTGGTTTGACATGACGGTCAAAGAAGCGGGCAATCCGACCGTTGCGGTGCTCATTATTATATCGGTCATCCTGACCAGCTTTGGCGTGTACGACAAAATCGCCCAATGGGCCGGAGCGGGCACGGCGGTACCGGTTACGGGCTTCGCCAACTCCATGTGCTCGGCGGCGCTTGAGCATAAAGCGGAAGGCTACGTCCTTGGCGTCGGGGCCAACATGTTCAAGCTCGCCGGCTCCGTGATCGTGTTCGGAACCGTCGCCGCCTTCGTCGTAGGACTCGTCTACGCCATCTTCGGCATCCAGGGAGTGCATCAGCCATGAAGCTGACCGGCCAGACCTGGGAGTTTGACTCCAGGCCCGTTCTGATCGGAAGCGCCGCCGTCGTCGGTCCTGATGAGGGACAAGGCCCGCTGTCTCCCGATTTCGATTATGTGTACGACAATCTCGAAATCAATGAGAAAACATGGGAGAAAGCGGAGCGGAGGCTGCTGGAGCAGGCCGCCCAGCTTGCCGTCATCAAGTCGGGACTGGACAAGGAACAGATCCAGTTCTATGTAGGCGGGGATCTGATGAACCAGATCATCAGCAGCACGTTCTCCGCCCGCAAGCTTGGCGTGCCATACCTGGGCGTATTCGGGGCCTGCTCGACGTCCATGGAAAGCCTGGCGATTTCCGCCCTGATGGTCGACACGGGGGCCGCGGAACGGGTGATGGCCGGAACGGGCAGCCATAACTGCACGGCCGAAAAGCAGTTCCGGTATCCGACCGAATACGGCTCGCAGAAGCCGCCGACCGCCCAATACACGGTCACCGGGGCGGGCTGCGGCGTCATCGCCAAAGGCGGACAGGGCCAAGCCGGCCCGAGGATCGCCCGGGCGACCATCGGCAGGATCATGGACCTTGGGGTCAAAGATCCGTTCAATATGGGCGCCGCGATGGCGCCGGCCGCTGCCGATACGATCGCCGCGCATTTCCGGGATACGGGGCTGTCTCCCGATTATTATGACTTGATTGTGACCGGCGATCTCGCTTCGGTCGGTCTGCCGATTGCGAAGGAGCTGCTGGAGAAGGAAGGCTACCAGATGGACGAGACGAAATTCGGCGATTGCGGGCTCATGATTTATAACCGTGAGAAGCAGAAGGCCGTCCTGGCCGGAGGGAGCGGATGCGGCTGCTCGGCGGCGGTGACCTACGGCCATTTGGTCAAACGGATGTTACAACGCGAATTACATAAAGTGCTGGTCGTGGCGACCGGCTCGCTGCACTCCCCCTTGTCGGTTCAGCAGGGAGAGAGCATTCCGTGCATCGCCCACGCCGTAGCGCTGGAAATGGAGGATTAACCAATGCAGTTTTTATGGGCGTTTATTATCGGCGGTCTGATTTGTGTCATCGGCCAGCTCATGATGGACTTGTTCAAGATGACGCCGGCGCATACGATGAGCACGCTGGTGGTGGCGGGAGCGGTGGCTGACGGTCTCGGCTGGTACGATCCCCTCGTCAAATTTGCCGGTGCCGGCGCTTCCGTTCCCATCACCAGCTTCGGCAGCTCGCTTGTTCACGGAGCGCTGTCGGAGCTTCAGAGGGACGGCTGGATCGGGGTTGTGACAGGCATCTTCGAGGTCACCAGCGCGGGGATATCGGCGGCGATTATCTTTTCGTTTATCGCCGCGCTGTTCGTCCGTCCCCGCGGGTAATTCCACCAATCCGCCGTTTGCATTTCCTTGCTTGAACTGAAAATGGGATGCCCGAATAAACACCCCGGAATTGTGTATTCCGGGGTGTTTTGCCGTTCATTTCGGCGGGTATGTGGGGGTATACGACGATTTTAGGAAATGTGCCCAATATACTTTCTGTTCTTCCTTCATGTACAATGTAAAATATATACTTATATGTATCCAGCTATTTTACGATGTTATCGATTTACCAGTGAACGCATCTGCGAGCATGTTCATTGATTACGAATTCTAGGAGGAACTGATATGCCCGTACGCAGCGAATTTCTTCACATTATTGCAGCAGTAAGATCCAATCTCGAATCTTGCATATTGGGAAAATCATTTGAAATACAGCTCCTTCTAACTGCTCTGCTGGCCGAAGGGCATGTTTTGATCGAAGATGTACCCGGAACGGGGAAGACGCAGCTCATCAAGGCGCTCGCCCGGTCCATGAGCGGTGATTACCGGCGTGTCCAGTGCAACCCGGACATTCTGCCGAGCGATATTACCGGCGTTTCCGTATTTCATCCGCGCGAGGAGCGGTTCTACTTCCGTCCGGGTCCGGTGATGACCAACATTCTTCTGGCTGACGAAATTAACCGGGCCACGACGAAGACCCAGTCGGCCCTGCTTGAGGTCATGGAAGAGCGCAACGTGACGGTGGACGGCGAAACGTATGAGCTTCCCCGTCCGTTTATGCTGTGCGCCACCCAGAATCCGATCGACTTTGAAGGCACTTACATGCTGCCCGAAGCGCAGCTTGACCGTTTTATGATGAAGATCAGCCTCGGCTACCCCGACGCGGCCACGGAAAAAAGCCTGCTGTACCAGCACAAGCAGGGCCAGCCGGTCGACCGGCTGACTCCGGTGACCAACATGGAACAGATCGCGGAGATGCAGCATGAAATCCGCAGCATTTATATCGACGAGGCGGTGACGGACTATCTGCTGAGCATCGTCCGCCGTACCCGGGAGCATGCCTCCGTCCTGCTCGGAGCCAGCCCGCGCGCATCCCTGTCGTTCCTGAACGCGGTTAAGGCGTTTGCTTTCCTGCAGCAGCGGGAGTACGTCCTTCCGGACGATATTAAGACGCTTGCTCCTTATGTTCTCGCCCACCGCATCATTCTTCGTCCGGAATCCCGGCTGGACAACGTCAGTCCGGAATCCGTGCTGAAAAACATCCTTCAGCAGGTGCATGTGCCTGTAGCGATGGAGCGATAAATGATGACAAGGCTGTTAACCGGTATCCGATCCGGACTCAAAACCCCGAGGTATTGGGCCGTACTGCTCGTATGGGTCGCCAGCCTGTTCTATGTTCTGTTTCAGGGGGGCAAGACGTCCCTGATGTTGTTTGTCATGATCAGCGTCATCGTGCTGTATTTGATCGTGCTTGGCATCAGCGGCGTCCGGCTGACGCGGGGAACGCGCCAGCTGTCCACCGAAAGGGGACAAGGCACCGTGCTTCACGCCGGCGAGCAGATTAAGGTCAGGCTCCATTTTTCGATTCCGGGATTTCTGCCGATGCCCTATATCATTATCCGTGAAGTCATGAAGCGGCATAACGGAGATTCCTGGTCGTTTGAGGAAAGCGTCATTCCCAATTACAGAGGCAGCGGTACGCTGATGTTCCAGACGCCGCCGCTGGAGCGGGGAAGATACTATTTTACGGAGACGGAATGCGTCAGTGAGGATATTTTCGGCTTTATCGAGCATAAAGGCCGTTTTCATGTGCCCGGCCAGTTTCGCGTGATGCCCCGAACCGTGTTTATCCCCACATGGAAGCTGTTCGACCGGAATTCCCCGCTTGCGGGGCCTCAAACCGCCTCGGCAGCTTCACGCAAAGAGACGACCCAGATTAACGGCGTCCGCGATTACGTGTACGGGGACCGGATTTCCCGGATTCACTGGAACGCTACCGCGAAGACCGGACAGTGGAAATCCAAGGAATTCGAATACGATTCCGTTCCGAAAACGATGCTTCTGCTGGACGCCACGAAGGCTCACTACGGCTCCGACGCGCAGTTTGAGCTGGCTGTTTCCACAGCGGCTTCCCTGCTCGAGTATGGCGGGCGCGGCAGAATGAACATGGGCCTCGCTACCCTCGGCGACGTATTCAAATTGTTTCCGCCAAGCAGCGTGCAGGGAGACCGCCAGCGGATGATGCATCATCTGGTGGACCTGTCCGCCGACGGTTACGGTAAGCTGCTCCCGAAGCTGGAGCAGAACGCACGGTTTCTTCCGGCGGGGGCCTTCCTCGTTTTCATTTCACCGGCCAGCGGCCAGCAGGTGCTTGACATTCTGCGCTGGGCCGAGACCCGGGGCATGAGCTCTTCGCACATCCGGATCAGTTCCGGGCGAGAGAAGGGCGTAGAAGGCTGGGGAGCGATGCTCGCTTCCCGCGGAACCTTTGCGTGCAGCATTCAATCGCTGAGTGAGCTGCCGGCCGCATTAGGGGGTGGAAGGGTTTGATCAACTGGCTGTATTCGCTGCGCACTTCGTTTTTTCGCACCTTATCCCTGGTGTGGTTGTGGATTATGGCGCTGCAGTGGATTTACTTTATGAACAACATTTGGTACAGCGAGACGACGGCCATCGTCATCATCAGCGTGACGGTCATCACGGCGATCGAAATTTTGCTGCCAATCAAAAGTATTTACCGGTACGTGCTGGAAGGCATCGCCGTGCTGTACATCATTCACCGGGAGATGATCGCGTACTGGATTTATTTTCCGGCAGGAAGCCTGCCGAACCGGATTCAGCAGTTTACGGGCAACGCGCTGCCGTACCTCGGTTTTGCCGTAGGCGCTTGGATTTTGCTGCTGCTCAGTGCCAAGCTGGTCAATAATCAGCGCAGAATCCTCGTGTTCTCAGGCATGCTGATCGTGGGGTTCTCCATACTGGATTCTTTCACCGTGTACGATTTATGGAAGGAAGTCGCCTGGACGGTGTTTGCGGCGCTCGGCTGGCTGGTCAGCGAGCACTTCCGCCGCTTCCAGCAGAAATACCCGCATGGCTGGCGCTATCTTCGGCAGTACCCGCTAAAAATGCTGCTGAACGTGGCGGTCATTTTTTCGCTCGTGTTTGCGGTCGGTGTCAACATGCCGGAAGTGCCGCCGTCCCTGACCGATCCCTACACGGCTTGGGTCGTCCAAGGTGAGACGGCTGCCACGGCCGGCGTTGACGGGGATCCGGCTGACTCGGTGCTGCGGACTTCCTCGGGATACAGCCGCAACGACACCAAGCTTGGCGGCGGCTTCAACTTCGACTACACGCCGGTGATGGAAATCAGCTCGGACCAGCGAAGCTATTGGCGCGGGGAGACCCGCAGGCTGTATACCGGCAGCGGCTGGGGGGACGAGCGCAATTCCGGCAGGGAGACCGATGAGGTGACGGCGGATACGAAGCTTTCCGGTGATGAACCAACCGCCGGCGATTCGGTGACGGTAAGACAGACGGTTACGATGCTGAGCGAAAATCAGTACCCCGTTTTGTTTGGTGCGTATAACCTGTCCAAAGTAGAGCTTATCGATGACGGGAAAAATACAGGCAGCCTCCGCTGGAACAGTTCCCAGTCGGAGCTTCGCTGGACCGCCGAGTCAAAGCGGGACCGTTATCCGAAAACCTACACGGTGGTGTCCGAGGTTCCGGTCGTTTCGGAGGATGAAATCCGCCAGAAGTCGTTTGCCGACCTGTACGGCTCCCAAGGGACTGAGGATGCCTATCTGCAGGTGCCGAACGATTTTCCGAAGCGGGCCCGCGACCTTGCGGAAGAAGTGACGGCTTCCGGAGCAACGCCTTATGAAAAAATCGGTCTGCTTCAAAACTATTTAACAACGAATTACACATATACGAACGAGCCCGACTTGTCCAAAAAGGTCAGCGACGATTTCGTGGACAGCTTCCTGTTTGAGATCAAGGAAGGATACTGCGATTATTTCTCGACTTCGATGGTGATGATGGCCCGTTCCCTCGGCATCCCGGCGCGGTGGGTCAAAGGGTACGCTCCCGGCCAGGTGCAGGGAAGCAGCTCCGACGTGCAGGTCCAAGGCGTGCAGGGCACCTCGGACTCCGGCGTGTATACGGTGACCAATGCCGATGCGCATTCGTGGGCCGAGGTCTATTTCGGGCCGTACGGCTGGATTCCGGTGGAAGCGACCCCCGGCTTCAGCATGCCGCTGCTCACGCATGACGCCCAGGCGCAAGATCCGGCCGAGCCGGAAGCACAGCCGGAAGTGGAGGAAGACCAGCCTGAGCAGGCGCCGCAACAGGCAGCGCAGAGCCAGGATCGCGGACCCGTGGTGCAAATCGTATACGGCGCTTCCCTCCTCATCCTCGCAGCGTTTGCAGTGTATGTGCTGTGGAGGTATCGGCTCCAGCTCCGGTTCGGATGGCTCCGGCTTCGTACGGGACAAAAGCTGTCTCCCGACCAGAAGGTCATTGTCATGACCGAACGGTGGATCAAGCAGCTGCGCCGAAGAGGACTCAAACGCGGCGCGGACGAAACGCTCCGGGAGTCGGTCAGCCGCTGGGAAGGACGGTCCCCGGCGCTCGGATCCTTCCTGGAGCCGCTGCTGCATCTGTTCGAGAAGGCGCGCTACAGTCCTTCATCGGTGTCGGAATCGGAATGGAGAAGCGTCCATGCCCATGCGAAGGAATTGAAAGCTGCGATGAAAAAGATACCGAAGAATGCAGCGTGATGGACTTTTTAGAAGGCGCCCTTCGGGCGTTTTCTTTTTTGTTTCGCCCGAACATAAGTTTTTTACTAACTACGCAGATTATGGTATAGTTTGTCCTATGAAACTGAGGTGACATCAATTTGTTTGAAATGCTTATCCCGAAAATGAGGGTAAAAACGGTGTTTGATCTGGATTTGGAGCGGCTGTATTCGCAGGGATTCCGTGGAATCATCACGGATCTGGACAATACGCTGGTCGGTGCCAAGGCTCCCTTGGCCACCCCCGAGCTGATCGCCTGGTTCGAAAAGGTGAAAAAGGCGGGGTTTCAGCTTGTCATCGTGTCCAATAACCAAATGGCGAGGGTATCAACTTTTGCCACCCCGCTGGATATCCGGTTTGTCCATGAAGCCCGCAAGCCGTCGAACGCGCCTTTCCGGAAAGCCATGCAGATGATGGGCCTGAAGAGCGAGGAGACGATCGTGGTCGGCGACCAGATGCTGACCGATGTGTACGGCGGCAACCGGCTCGGCCTGTTTACCGTGCTGGTGCTCCCGATATCCATTCAGGATGAAGGCTGGGGTACGCGCATGAACCGGCGTCTGGAGAAAATTGCGCTCGCACGATTGCGGAAAAAGGGATTATGGCTGGAGGAGGAACACCAACAATGAAAGACCCGATAGACGGCAGTCAAGCCGTAAAATGCAGCGGCTGCGGCATTGCCATCCAAACGGAGCAGCCCGAGCTTCCGGGGTATACCCCGGAGAAAGCGATGGACCGGGATCCGGTCATCTGCCAGCGCTGCTTCCGGATTAAAAACTACAACGAGGCTTCTTCCGTTGCCGTCGACCAGGATGAATTCCTGCGTCTGCTCAGCCAAATCGGCGGGAAGAACGCGCTCGTTATTCATATTGTAGACCTGTTCGATTTTGAAGGAAGCCTCATTTCAGGCTTGCAGCGGTTTGTCGGCAACAATCCGGTCATTCTCGCCGTGAACAAAATCGACCTTCTCCCTAAAGTGACGAACTGGAACAAGGTCCTTAACTGGGTGCAGAAACAATGCAAGGAGCACGGCCTCAAGACGGAAGAAATCGTCCTGTGCAGCGCCAAGAAAAATCAGGGCTTCGACCGCCTGCTGGACACGGTTGCCTCGTATCGCGGGGACCGCGACGTCTATGTGGTGGGGGCGACCAATGTCGGCAAATCGACGCTGATCAACCGGCTGATCCGGGATTACAGCGATTTGGAGCAGGAGCTGACCGTATCGCGTTACCCGGGAACGACCCTGGATATGGTCAACATTCCGCTCGACGACGGCCGCTTTATTATCGACACGCCGGGGATCGTATACCCTTGGCGCTACAGTGAGCTCGTCACTCGGGAGGACCTGGGCGCCGTCATGCCGGACAACCCGTTGAAGCCGGCCGTGTACCAGCTGAACGAAGGACAGACACTGTTTTTCGGAGCCATGGCACGGTTTGACTTTATTCAGGGCGAGCGCCAGTCGTTTACCTGCTTTGTCGGCAGCCGCGTAGGCATACACCGCACCAAGCTGGAGCGTGCCGATGAGCTGTACGCGGAGCATGCCGGAGAATTGCTGTCCCCACCGAACCGGGAGAACATCGGGAAGCTGCCGGAATGGACAAGGCATGAATTCCGCATCAAGCGCGGTATGCGCATGGATCTGTTCGTCTCCGGATTGGGCTGGGTTAAAGTGAACAGCGATCAGGGAGCCCTGTGCGCTATTCATGCGCCGCGGGGAGTCAAGGTGCTGGCAAGACCTTCTTTAATCTGAGTCTGCCTTTGAACGTTGCAAGAGCTGACAGGTGAGCGCAGGGAAAGGGGAAACCATGAATTTGGCTAAACCGGAGTTACTGAAACATACAGGGGAGCTGCTGCTGGGCGTCATCGGGGATCCGATCGCCCATTCCAAATCGCCCGTGATGCATAAGGCGGCGCTGGCCGCGCTCGGCATCCCGGGCGCCTATGTTCCGATGCGCGTATCGCGGGAGCAGGTCGGAACGGCGCTGGAAGGCATCAAGGCGCTTGGCTTTCGGGGAATCAACGTCACGATTCCGCACAAGCTGGAGGTTATTCCGTTCCTGAACGAGCTGGACGAAACGGCCTTGAAGATCGGAGCCGTCAACACGATCGTGAATGACGGAGGCTACCTCACGGGGTATAATACAGACGGTATAGGTTATGTCCGTTCCCTGAAGGAAGAAGCGATTGCCGAGCTGAAAGGCAAAAGCATTCTGGTGCTCGGAGCCGGAGGTGCCGCTCGCGGTATCGTATACGCCCTGACGCTGGAGCATCCGGACCGGATTTATGTCGCCAACCGGACGGCCGATAAAGCCGAGGCGCTGGCGGCTGAATGGAAAGCGCTGGCGGACATTCGCGGGATGGCGATGGACGACATTCCGGCCATTCTAGGCGAAGTGGACGTGATCATTAATACGACTTCGGTCGGCATGCATCCGCAAACGGACGGAACACCGCTAGATTCCGAGCGGATTCCCCCGGGAATCGTGGTCAGCGACCTCATCTATAATCCGCTGAAGACCCGGCTGCTCGCCGACAGCGAGAAGAAGGGCTGCGTCATTCACGGCGGTCTCGGGATGTTTGTAAATCAGGGAGCCTTTGCCCTGGAGTATTGGACCGGACTGCCCGCCCCGGTGGAGGCGATGCGCAGCGCGGTTCTGGCCAGTATGAAGGAATCATGATTATTGAATTGTACATTGAAGATTAAGGAGTTTTGACATTTTATGTTAACAGGTAAGCAAAAACGCTATCTCCGGTCCCAGGCGCATCATTTGGACCCGATTTTTCAAGTCGGCAAGGGCGGAACCAACGACCAGTTAATCCGTCATATCGTCGAGGCCATTGAGAAGAGGGAGCTGATGAAGGTCAGCATTCTCAACAACTGCTTGGAAGACAAGCACGAAATTGCCGAGGAATTGGCCGAAAAATCGGGCTCTGAACTGGTGCAGGTGATCGGCAGTACGATTATTTTATATAAAGAATCCAAAGATCATAAGCAGATTGAATTGCCATAAGCGGGAGGGATCAGCATGAAGGTAGGTATCATGGGAGGTACCTTTGATCCGATCCACATCGGACATCTGCTCGCTGCCGAAGCGGCCCGGGACACGTTCGGGCTGGACGAGGTTTGGTTTATGCCCAGTCATATTCCTCCCCATAAGGAACAGGCGGGAGCTACCGGTGAACAGCGTCTCGGCATGGTCGCTGAAGCGATTGCGGACCATCCCTGCTTTCGGACCCTCGATATCGAAATCAGAAGAGGCGGGGTTTCTTATACGATCGACACGGTCAAGGAAATCCGCAGCTCGTTTGAAAACATCGATTTTCATTTCATCATCGGGGCCGATATGGTCAATTATTTGCCAAAGTGGGAGGGCATCGAGGAACTGGTGGAGCTGATGAGCTTTATCGGTGTCGGGCGTCCGGGCTCCACGCTGAACTTGGACGCGCTCCCCGCTTATTTGAAGGGAAAAATTCTACTGGCCGACATGCCCCAGGTGGACATCTCGTCGACCGAAATCCGGGAAAGGCTGGCCACCGGACACTCCATTCGTTATATGGTGACAGACAGTGTCTACGACTATATCAGAAGGAGGGGAATGTATGGCATTCAGCCGCGAAGAACTGATTAAAGCCGTGTCCGGACAAATGCCGGCCATGCGCTGGAAGCACACAGAAGGCGTGATGCAATCCGCCGTCATGCTTGCGGAGCGTTACGGAGCGGACCCTGTTAAGGCCGAAACGGCGGCGATTCTGCACGACGTGGCCAAATACTGGCCTGTGAAGCAATTGGAAGCGATCATTAAGGAAAACGATTTGTCCAAGGATCTGCTGTTTTACGATAAGCCGCTCTGGCATGCCGAAGTCGGTGCTTTTGTAGCGGAACGGGATTACGGGATTACCGATCCTGAAATTTTGGATGCGATCCGGTATCATACCTCCGGCCGCATTGGCATGACCCTGCTGGACAAGGTCGTGTGCCTGGCGGATTACATCGAACCGGGAAGGGATTTTCCGGGCGTGAATAATATCCGGGAACTGGCCAACCATAGCCTTGAAGAGGGATTGATCGCCGGACTGGACTCCACGATCAGCCTGCTCATCTCCCGCCGTCAGATCATTTACCCGCTGACCGTATTTGCCCGCAATGATCTTATTAAACAGTTGGAGGCGAATGTATGACCTTGAAACCTGAAGAATTGTTAAATCTGGCCGTAGCTGCCGCTGAAGATAAAAAGGCCATGAACGTCGTGGCGCTCGACCTGCGGGGGATTTCCCTCATTTCCGACTATTTCGTCATCTGTCACGGGAATTCGGATACCCAGGTCCAATCGATCGCGACCGAAATCCGCAAGCGCGTGCATGAGGCCGGCCTCGAAATCCGCGGTGTGGAAGGATTGGATTCCGCACGCTGGGTG
The DNA here is from genome assembly GCF_040545415.1 of Paenibacillus favisporus. Taxonomy (NCBI): domain Bacteria; kingdom Bacillati; phylum Bacillota; class Bacilli; order Caryophanales; family Paenibacillaceae; genus Paenibacillus; species Paenibacillus favisporus. The sequence continues at coordinate 193,338 of NZ_JBEPLV010000001.1, forward strand.
CTGATGGACCTGGGCGACGTGATCGTGCACATTTTCCACCGGGATGAACGGGATTATTACAACATCGAACGCCTGTGGTCGGATGCCAAGGTCGTGGAAACCGTATGAGTCCGATAGCAGGAACGATTCAAACCTATGAGGTGATGCGCGAAGTATCGCCTTACGGCTATTTTCTCGATGCCGGTGGACAAGATGTGCTGCTCCATTACACGGAACTGACCCGGAAAATCGAGCCGGGCGAACGTGTGGAAGTGTTTATTTTTTACGATACGGAAGATCGGCTGGCGGCAACGATGAAAAAGCCGTATTTGACCTTGGGCGAGATGGCGAAGCTGGTTGTGGCGGATGTGCATCCGAGACTGGGATGCTTCCTCGAAATGGGGCTAGGCCGTCAACTGCTGCTGCCGATTCGCGAGCTTCCGGAATTGAAGGAGCTGCATCCTCGGGTCGGTGACTCGGTGTTCGTCATCATGGAGCATGACAAGCAGGGACGGCTGCGCGCGAAGCTGGCCGGCGAACAGGAGCTATCGCAGCATACGTTCCAGGCGCCGCAGTCCTGGGTAAACCAGTGGTTCACCGCGACGGTGTACCGCCCGCTGCAGATGGGAACATTCGTGATCGTGGACGGGGGAGTGCTCGGCTTCGGCGCCATCGGCATGATCCACTCCTCGGAGCGAACCCGCATGCTGCGTTTAGGCGAAGAGCTGCAGGTGCGGGTCAGCCACATTCGTGAGGACGGACGCGTCAACCTGTCCATGGCCCAGCGCAAGGAAGTGGGCCGGGATTTGGATGCCGACCGCCTGCTGGCGTTCTTGAAGGAACGTCCGAACGGAGGCATGCCGTATTCGGATGCGACGCCTCCGGACATTATCAAGCAGCGCTTCGGCATCAGCAAGTCGGCTTTCAAGCGCGCAATCGGCAAATTGATGAAGGAAGGTCTTATCACACAGAAGGAGAACTGGACTTATCTGGTTCAGCCGGAAAGTTCCAAACCGGAAACGGGCGGGAACGCCGATCCGTCCTAACAGGGCTGGGAGGATTTTCGGAACGTTAACAGAAAGTGCGGTGTCATCATGTCCTCTTACAGAAAATTTGCATACGTTTACGATGAACTGATGGAAGATATGCCGTATCCCGATTGGCTTCGGTTTGCAAGACAGGCCTGGGAAAAATACGGCATGCCGAAAAGTGTGGTAGAACTGGGATGCGGCACGGGCAGCATCACGATTCCGCTTGTGAACTCGGGGTTCGAAGTGACAGGGATCGACCTGTCGGCGGACATGCTGTCCGTAGCAAGACGGAAGATGGAAAAGACGCCGCAGGGCAGCCGCCTGTTCCGGGAAGGCTCCATCCGCTGGGTGCAGCAGGATATGCGCTCCTGGGAGCTGCCCGAGCCCGTCGATGCGGTCATTTCATTTTGCGACTGCATCAGTTACCTGCTGGAAGAAGCCGATATCGTCGCGACCTTTAGACAGACCTATAATGGGCTGAAGGAAAAGGGGATCTTCGTGTTTGACGTGCATCATCCGAATACGATCATCCGCTATGACGAGGAGCAGCCGTTCGTATGGGACGACAAGTCGGTTTCGTACATCTGGACCTGCGACCTGGACGCGCCGCGGTGCGAAATCGAGCATCATTTGAGTATCTTTGCGAAGGAAGAAGACAGCGATTTGTACCGCCGCTTTGAAGAAGTGCACGTGCAGCGGGGCTATGATCCGAAATGGATGAAGAGCGAACTGCTCAAGGCCGGATTCCGGGACGTGCAGACGTATGCCGACTTTGAGTGGGTGGAAGCGGACGACGAGGCGCAGCGGCTGTTTTTTGTCGCGGTCAAATAGGCTGAGAATATCATGTCCTTGCAGAGCATCTGGTCTATATTTGGAGAGGATGCTTTGCGGGATTTTGCCTCGGAACAAAGGTTCCGGGGCTATTTGCGGCTAATAGTATAATGGGAGATGCCTAATTGAGGCATCGTCTTCAACAAATTCAAACAGAAACGGAGAGAACATGATGAGTTTGATGGATCTACAAGGAAAAACGGCGGTTATTACCGGAGCGGGCAAAGGAATCGGCTTGGCGATCGCTGAGCTGCTGGCCAAAGAAGGCGTGAATCTGGGCCTCATTTCCCGCACGGCCTCCGATTTGGATGCGCTGAAGGCTTCGCTGGCCGGCGAACACGGCATCCGTGTTGCGACCGCAGCGGCGGACGTATCAAAGCGGGAGGAAGCGGAAAGCGCGGTGAGTGCGCTGAAAGCAGAGCTCGGCACGATCGATATTCTGATCAATAACGCGGGCATCGCTTCGTTCGGGACCGTACTCGAAATGGATCCGGCGCAGTGGGAACAAATCATTCAGGTGAATCTGATGGGTACATATTACATGTCCCGGGCCGTCCTGCCGGACATGGTGGGGCAAAACAGCGGCAGCATCATCAACATCTCCTCCACAGCCGGGGAAAAAGGCTTTGCCACGGGCTCGGCATACTGCGCGTCTAAATTTGCGGTCATGGGGCTGACGGAGTCTTTGCTTCAGGAAGTGCGCAAGAACAACATCCGCGTCGTTGCCTTGACGCCAAGCACCGTCAATACGGCGCTGGCTCGCGACAACAACCTGAAGATCGGCGATGAGGACCGCATGATGCAGCCGGAAGACGTGGCTGAGCTGGCGCTCGCCACGCTGAAGCTGCCGCAGCGCGTATTTGTGAAATCGGCCGGCATCTGGACGACCAACCCGCAATAACCATATTGTACGGACTGTAAGCCTGTCTCTTATGGATCGGAACCCGATCTGCTAAGAGGCAGGCTTTTTTCGGCAGGAACCGATTTCGATGTACCGCAAAGTACCTGAATATGAATATTGCAGCACAGTCCCACCAATGTGGGGATTTTTTTGTGCGAAAAACCTTGAGACGAGGCAAAATTTACGGTTGCGGCGTTTTTTTTACAGAAGCTTTACCGTGCCTTAACCCTTGCAACTTGGCACCAAGTTAGACTGTCACTACAGACAGCCGAAGCGATACAGCGGGCGTGAATCGTCGGTTGTGGCGGCGGTTGTCTGCTTATCCAAGATAAGGTGGTGCTGAGTGATCAAGACGGAACTGCATTGTCATACAACCATTTCGGACGGTTCGTATTCATTTGAGGAATTAGCCGGGGCGGCATTGAATGAGAACATTGGCGTGCTGGCGGTCACAAACCACGATACGACAAAGGGCCTTGTCGCCATGCTGGAACGGGGAAGAGACCTTGGCCTTGAAATGATCCCGGGGATCGAAATATCCGCCTATGACATGGAAAGAAGCAGGAGGGTTCATATCCTGGGCTATTTCATTGAGCCGGGACATCCGGCTCTGGAGCAGGTATGCACCCCGATGATCCACAAGCGGCATGAAGCTGCCCGTGTGATGGTCGAACGCCTGATTGAGGCGGGGTACAGCATTACCTGGGACCAGGTTCTGCGGTATGCGGATGGGGGAACCGGCGTTTACAAGCAGCACATTATGCACGCGCTGATCGACAATGGCTATGCCAAATCCATATATGGTGAGCTGTACAAAAAGTTGTTTTCCCGCGGAGGAAACGGAGAGGAGCCCGGCATGGCTTACGTCCGGCTGGACTACCTTCACGCCCGTGACGCCATTGAGGCCGTCATTCAGGCTGGCGGGGTGCCTGTTCTCGCCCATCCGGGCCAATATGGCAACTTTGAATATGTCCGGGAGCTGGTGGGCATGGGACTTCAGGGTATTGAAGTGTGGCACTCGCTGCATGGTGCCGATGATGAGGAGCGGGCCATGGAATATGCGCGCCGTTACGATCTCGTCATGACCGGGGGTTCTGACTTCCATGGGTTTTACGGGGAGAAGGAGGTCCGGTTGGGAAGCAAAGATCCGGGCATTTCCTGCGTCCAAGAGCTCAAGAAGCGCAGACCGAACTAAAGGGGGAACATTCATGGAAAAGCATTCGGTTCATCGCCCTGCGGAAAGTAAACGGTTGAGCCCGGATCCTGATATCCACGAAAGCGCGCATATTCTTCACAGCACGTTCGGATTCTGGACCTCCGTCGGACCAGGCAATCAAATTATCGAATCCGACATCGGGGACTACACCTACACCATGGACGACGTGACGATTAACTACACGGAAGTCGGTAAATATACTTCGATTGCCTCGCATGTATGCATCAACCCGGTGGATCATCCCATGGAGCGGGTTACGCAGCATCATATGACTTACCGGAGAAGGGATTACGGTTTTGCCGCCACCGATGACGAGGTTATTTTCAATCGGAGGCGGGGTAACCGGGTAACGATTGGGCACGATGTCTGGATTGGTCACGGCGCGATCATCATGAAGGGGGTCCATATCGGCACCGGAGCGGTGATTGGATCCGGAGCTATCGTCACCAAAGACGTCGAACCGTATGCCATCGTCGTCGGCGTCACCGCCAAACCGGTCCGAAAGAGATTTTCGGAGGATGTCGTCGCGAAGCTCCTGCAGATCGCCTGGTGGGATTGGCCACGGGAGGTCATCCAGGAGCGGTTCGAGGAACTGAACGATACGGCTTCCTTTATCCGGAAGTACGGGGTTTAAAAGAGGAGGGTGAGCATAAGGGATGCATGACGAAATGGAGATCATGGATAAGCTCATAGCCGATATGGAGGCAGGCATCTATGAGCCGGATGACAAGCTGCCGTCGGAGAACGATTTGGCCAGGCTGTTCAAAGTGCCCCGTATGACTGCCCGGAAAGCTTACGAGAAGCTGCAGGACCTGGGGTATGTGTACTCCAGGCAGGGAAAGGGCAGCTTTGTCCGCGACCAGCATCAGCGCATCCCGCTCCTCTTTTCGGGCAACGAAAGCTTCAGCCGGAAGATGATCCACATGGGGTATGATTATCAGTCACGCAACATTTTTTGCGATCCCATCGAGTATAACCACAAAGTGTATAAAGCGCTTGAAGCACAGCCGGAAGAGCGGGTGTTCCGGATCGGCAGGCTCCGTCTCATCGACAACCGTCCGATTGCGATTCACGCGTCGTATGTGGCGGAGTCGATGTTTCCGGACATCGGACGGACAGGCAGGGACATTACCTCGATGTTCGATTTCTACCGGGGAAAAGGGTATACGGGGTTCGAGTCGATGAAGACGCTGCTCAGCGTAACTTATCCCGGCAGGAAAGAAAGGGAGCTGCTCGCCTGCACCAGCCTCATTCCACTGCTTGTCGTGGAGACCGGCTGTCTGGACAGCCAGACGAACAAGCCGCTGGAATATACGAGAATTATGTACCGGAGCGACTACTTTACGTACGAGCTCTAAAAGTGCGTGTTCAAAAGCGGACTTTTTGAACAACCTCAAAACAGGGAGGCCGGGAATGGATGAAACGAAGACAACGGACTGAAATTCTGGTTGAAGGCTCCAGGGAACTCGCCGCCCGTATGGCGCAGGCTATTGCTGACCGTTATGAAGTGAAGCTGGTCGAGCAGCCAAGCCAGGGACTGGTCATGGTCAAAGTGAGAGAGACCGCCAGGCGTAGCTTGTTCTATCTGGGGGAAGTGCTGGTGAGCGAATGCAAGGTGCAGGTCGAAGGCAGCATGGGCATCGGCGTGGTCAAAGGGCATGACCATGAGCTGGCCTATCAGCTCGCCCTCATCGACGCGGCGTATCAGGCCGGACTGCAGGAGACCAGGGCATGGGATCAGATGCTGCTGGACGAAGAAGCCCGGATCGCTGCTGCGCGCAGCCAGGCTTTCGCCGAGATCGCCAAAACGAAGGTCGATTTTGAAACGATGGATGTGGATTAGGGGGAGAGAGGATGAACTTCGACGCAGTTCATGATATACAGCGCGCCTACCGCAAAGTGGTGGATTCCATGTCGAGACCCGGCTTGATCTCGGATCTGACGGCGGAAGCGGCCAAGGCCGATGGCCAGTGGGGAGGTTTACCCGTCACCTGGGTGCTCGCATTGTTGCTGCTGGACACGGAGGTTACGTTCTGCATCTGCTCGCAGCGGGAACCGGAGCTTACGCGGCTCCTGAACCAGCTGACCTTCGCTGCCCGGACTGAGCCGGAGAAAGCGGATTACATTTTTGTCCTGCACGACGCGAAGGAAGGGGATTTGCTGAAGGCTCTGCAGGGCGCCAAAGTCGGTACGCTGGCCGATCCGCATGCCTCTGCCACCGTGATCGTGGAGTCGGGGGAGCTGTCCGGAGACTTTGAGCTGAGCCTCAAAGGGCCAGGCATCGAGGATGAAAGCTTTGTCCGGATTCCGCTGGCTTCCGGTTGGCTAGAGGCGCGGGCGGAGAAAAACGCGGAGTATCCCATGGGAATTGACATGCTGGTCGTCGACAAAAACAACAAGCTGCTGTGCCTGCCCCGGATGACGCAAATCGAGGAGAGGGAGGTGCTTCTATGGGATATGTAGCGGTAAAAGGCGGAACGCTTGCGATCGAGGAATCCTTGAAGCGGATCAAATTCGAACGGATCAAGCAGGGAAAGGTACTGGACGTCACCCGCATCGAAGGCGGGATGAGAGGGCTGATCGACCAGATCATGTCGGAAAGCAGCCTGTACGACGAAACGCTGGCGGCGCTGGCGATCAAGCAGGCGGAAGGAAGCCCGGAAGAAGCGGTGTTTCTGCTGAGGGCCTACCGCTCCACGCTTCCCCGGAAGCATTATTCGCGAGCGGTGCACACCCGCGAGATGAGGGTGGAGCGGCGGATCTCCGCCAGCTTCAAGGACATTCCGGGCGGGCAAATTCTCGGCGCATCGGTCGATTACAGCCACCGGCTGCTGGACTTTGACCTGATGCATGAAACGGACGAAGATGCCGCCCAGTGGCTGGAGGCTTTTGCGGGTGAACTCGGAAGCTTGCCGGAGGCAGGCCGCCCGCCGGAACTGATGAAAGTCATGGACTATTTGATCGAGCAGGGGCTCATGATCAGCCCTGCGGACGACAACACCGAACCGGATGATGTGACGCGCCGAAGCATCACGTTTCCGGCCAGCCGCAGCCAGAAGCTGCAGGTGCTGACCCGGGGCCAGACCGGGACGGTTACCTCGCTGGCTTACGCGGTCATCCGCGGATACGGTGTATCGCATCCCACCGTCGGCGAACTGCGGGTCGGGCGCGTGCCGGTGTGCATCGACGATCCGCTCGGAACCGATGCAGATGCTGAGGACAGCTATTACATCGGCGAAATCAAGGTAACGGAGGCGGAAATGCTCATGTCTGCCGCGGTGGTGAAGGAGCAGGGCGGGAAGGAATTGTCCTTTGAGATCGGCTACGGGCTCTGTTACGGGCAAAACGAAACGAAGGCGATTGCCATGGGTATTCTGGATCACAGCCTGGAGCAGGGAGACAGCCGTTTTCCGACCCAGGATCAGGAGTTTGTACTGTACCATATCGATTCCGTGGAATCGACCGGCTTCATGTCCCACTTGAAGCTGCCGCATTACGTCACATTCCAGTCCAAAATGAACGACGTGCGGAAAACGAAGACGACAGCGGCGACGCCTGAGGCGGAAGAAACGAAGGAGGTGGAGGAGCTGTGCAAATAAACTACAATTTCGCGTTTTTCGACGAAGGCTCCAAAAGGGAAATCCGCCGAGCGACACTGAAGGCGATCGCCATTCCGGGGTACCAGGTTCCTTTTGCCTCCAGGGAAATGCCGATTGCCAGGGGATGGGGAACCGGCGGGCTGCAGCTCACCCTGTCATTGGTAGGTAGAGACGATATAGTCAAGGTAATTGACCAGGGTTCCGATGAATCCGTCAATGCCGTCAGCATCAAGAAGCTAGTCCAGAACACGACGGATATCCGTATCACGGATGAAACGGCGCAGGCGACGCTGATTCAATCCAGACACCGCGTTCCGGAGATTCCGCTTCGGGCGGGTCAAATTTTGGTGCTGCAGGTGCCCATGCCGGAACCGCTGCGGATGTATGAACCGCGGGAAGCCGAGACGAAGAAGCTGCACGCCGAAAAAGAATACAGCGGCGCCTGGCTCATGCTGTTCGAGCAAATCATGAATTATGGCAGCATGACGACCGGCGCCGACCACCCGGTGATGGTCCATGACCGGTATGTGATGGCACCAAGCCCGATCCCCAAATTCGACAATGCCAAGCTGAATGCCTCTGAAGCGCTCATTCTGCTCGGGGCCGGACGGGAAAAGAAGATCTACGCGGTGCCGCCTTACACCAAGGTCGTATCTCTTGATTTTGAAGACTACCCGTTTGAAACGGAGTCTTTTGAAGACCGGTCCTGCAGGCTATGCGGAGCTACCGGCGTGTTTATGGATGAATTGTACGATGACGCCAGCGGCACGGCTTATTTTCAGTGTAATGATACGAGCTACTGTTTGGAACGGATGAATGAACAATCCTGGCGGGAAGGTGCTGAGAGCCGATGATCCAGACGGAACAACCGATGATTTCCGTACAACATTTAAACAAGCAGTTCGGGCCCGGCTGTCCGCACTGCATGAATCCGGGCAGCCGGAAGCTTACCAAAAACTATTGCACCGTCTGCCATACCGTGTATTCCTGCCAAGACGTGTCGTTTGACCTGTACCCGGGCGAAATCATCGGGGTGGTGGGGGAAAGCGGCAGCGGAAAGTCCACCATGATGAGATGCCTCTATTTTGATCAGGAGGTGACGAGCGGCGAAGTTTATCTCCAGGCTTACAAAGACGGTGCGCGAAACCTGTTTGCAGAGTCGACGCAGCAGAAGCGTTATATCCGGAATCACCTCATGGGAAAAGTGTACCAGAACCCGATGCTCGGTCTGCGGATGGATTTCACCTCCATCGGCAATATTGCGGAGAAAATGATTGCGGCGGGCAGCCGGCGCGTCTCCGAAATGGAAGAACGCGGCATGGAGCTGCTGGAAAAGGTCCATATTCCGCTTCACCGCATCAAGGAAGCGCCCAAGCATTTTTCCGGAGGAATGCAGCAGCGGGTCCAGATTGCCAAAGCGTTGTCGAACCGTCCTCCGGTGCTGCTGCTCGATGAGGTGACCACCGGCCTCGACCTGTCCGTTCAGGCCAGCGTGCTGGATCTGATCAAGGCGCTGCAAAGGGAGCTTGGCATCAGCATTGTGCTCGTCTCCCATGACCTCGGCGTGGTCCGGATGCTAGCCGACCGGACGCTGGTCATGCTTGACGGGAAAGTCGTGGAGAAAGGCTTGACCGATCAAATTTTGGAGGACCCGCAGGAAGCTTATACCCAGCAGCTGGTCCATTCCCTGCTCTAGCTTATTTTCGAAGGAGGAGTCGCCTTTGTATCTCATTACGAACGCACGCATCATTACGGAGGAAGGGGTTCTGAGCGGATACGACCTGCTCATTCAGGGAGACCGCATCGGCACAATCGCCCCGCATGGCATCATTGCTGTGGATACGCAAACGGAGGTCTTGGATGCCGCAGGCGGGTATCTGTCCCCGGGATTCATCGACATCCATTCCGATTACATCGAGCATATGGCTGCCCCGAGGCCGACATCGCTAATGGATTTTCGTTTGAGCCTCCGGGAAACGGAAAAGGAGCTGATCACGCACGGCATTACGACGATGTTTCATTCCTTGTCCATTTTCAGGGGGTCGGAGTACAAATACCGCCCGATCCGCGAGCCGGATAACGTGCGCAAGCTGCTGGAGCTGATCGAGGAATCGCATACGAGCCAGCATTTGGTACGCCACCGATTCCATGCAAGATTTGAAATCGATAACCTGCTGGAGGTAGACAATCTCAGAAACTACATTGCCGAAAAGAAGGTTCACCTCGTTTCGTTTATGGATCATACCCCCGGCCAAGGGCAATACCGGGATCTGGAGATTTACAAGGCCACGGTGAAGGGCTATGACGATATGACCGACGAGGGGATCGACGAGCTGATCCGGAAGCACCAGAGCAAGGAGAAAATGACGATCGAAGGCATCCGCGAAATTGCCGAACTGGCACGGGAAGCCGGAATCGCGGTCGCTTCGCATGATGACGACTCTCTCGACAAGCTGGAGCTCGTCCAGGGCTTCGGCGCAACGATCAGCGAGTTTCCGATTACGCTGGAGATTGCCCGGCGGGCCAAACAGCAGGGCATGTACACCGTGGCCGGTGCGCCGAACGTCATCCTTGGCGGCTCGCACAGCGGGAACTTGTCCGCAGCCGAGGCGATTCAGGAGAAGAGCATCGACATTTTGTGCAGCGATTATTATCCGGCGGCGCTGCTTCACGCGGTATTTTACCTCGTGGACCGCTGCGGGCAGGATCTGGCTGACATGTTCCGCCTGGTGACGCTTCATCCCGCGCGGGCCGTCAATCTGGATCATGAAATCGGCTCGGTGCGCGAGGGGAAAAAAGCAGATCTGATCCTGATCGAGAAAATCGACGGGGATTTCCCGGTCATTACGGCCGTATTTGTGGACGGGAAGCTCATTCAGAGAACCCATTACAGGGATCATGAAGGGGGTAAAGGGATTGAACAGTCTGCTCATGATCGAACACTTGTCCAAAACGTTCACACTGTATAACCTGGATCAGCAGATCGAGGCTGCCGCAGACGTCAGCCTGCATGTGAACGAAGGCGAATTTATCGGCATTACAGGCAAAAGCGGGAGCGGGAAGTCCACCGTCCTACGCTGTATTTACCGGACCTATCTCCCCCAGAAAGGGACCATCCGGTACCAATCGGCAGCGTACGGTGAAATCGATCTGGCTTCCGCGCCGGACCGGGTGATGATCGACCTGCGAAAGCGGGAGATTGGCTACGTCTCGCAGTTTCTGAACGTCATGCCGCGGACGACGGCCCGGGAGCTGGTCACGCAGGCTCTGCTGGAAATGGGCACGGATCCGCATCAGGCAGCCCGGGAGACAGAACGCATGCTGGATCATTTTGAGCTGGATTCCAAGCTTCGCGACAGCTATCCCGCCACGTTCTCCGGAGGGGAAAAGCTGCGCCTCAACATCGCCAGAGCAATGGTGAAGCGGCCCCGACTGCTCCTTCTTGACGAGCCTACCGCCAGTCTGGACCATGCCTCCAAGGTCAAGGTGAAAACGCTGATCGAGCAGCTGATGCAGGAGGGAACGACGATGCTTGGGATCTTTCACGACCTGGAATTTATGGAGGGCCTGTGCAGCCGCCAATACCACATGCAGGACGGCCGGTTTCATGAAGGCGGCAGACCGGAAGCCGCAGGTCGTTTCTTAAGAGATCAGAAAGTATAAGTTTTGGAGCCATTGCTTCCTGATATTGCAAGAAAAATCACCTTTAAACGCGGTCTGTCTACTTTGAAGGTACGGCGATAGACGTTTTTCTTATAATATCAGAACGTATAAACTCCAGAGCCATTGCTTCCTGATATTGCAAGAAAAACCTCCTTTAGACGCGGTCTGTCTACTTTGAAGGTGCAGCGATAGACGTTTTTCTTACACAAACATGTTCCCCCGTTAATCTTCTTCTGACCGTTCATCTTCATCATTAAATTGTATCCCATTATCCCAGGAAAAAGGGGCGCTGAACCATGAAAAGATCGATTTCACTTCTCTTGATGCTGATATTGGCTGTGGCCGTTGCCGGATGTTCTTCAGGAGCGGCTTCATTAGGCCTGAACGTTGGCGGCTCGAAGAACAAGGACACCCTGACGATCGTGTGGTATCCGAACGAATCCGCTGCGGATTTGAAGGATGCGCGCGACGAGGTCGGAAAGATCGTGGAGCAGGCTACAGGCAAAAAAGTGGAGCATAAGATGACGACCGATTACAACATCGCCATCGAGGCGATTGCAAGCGGAAGCGCGGACCTGGCCTATATGGGCCCTCAGGGTTATGTGGAAGCAAGAAACAAGACCGAGGACGTGAAGCCGCTCTTCACCAACAGCGGGGAATCGGGCACGCTGGATGACGCCGTATATTATTCCTGGCTGAACGTTCGAAAAGGCGACGAAGGCGAGTTCAAAAGCGGGGACGGTTTTACCCTTGACCCTCTTCCCGGGAAAAAATTCTCCTTTGTATCGAACAGCTCGACTTCGGGATTCAAGGTGCCGTCTGCAGGCATCATCAGCTATTTTGGAAAGATGGACAAGTACAAGGATTTAAAGGAAGACGATTTGATGCAGGGCGGCAAAGATAAATTTTTCAGCGATGTCCTGTTTGGCGGCTCCCACCAGGGTTCGGCGGTGAATCTGCTGACCGGCAAGGCGGACGTTGCTGCTTTTTGCGATACTTGCGTATCCAATTACGTCGAGCTGGCGGACGGAACGGCCAACAAACCCGGGGCTGTCTATAAAGTCAAGGATGGCGCCGCTGAGCCTTTCAATACGCTCTCCGGAAAAGAGTTTGTCGTGATTTCGGTGACGCCGGTTCTCAATTCCCCGTTTGTGGCGAATACCAAAACGGTCAGCGAAGAAGATCAGAAGAAGATTACCGAGGCGTTTACTTCCGATGACGTGACGCATAATCCGAAAATTTTCCTCCCCAAAGATTCCAAAGACAGCGGGCTGTTCAAGCAAAAAAGCGGGAATGAACGGTTCCTGCCGGTCGACGACGCCTGGTTCGAACCGATCCGCGAGCTGTCCAAATAACCGGCAGCCGGCATATGAACTCCATACCAAACCGCCTGGAGGTGTACGATGACTGCGTTATTGGAATTCAAGCATGTGTCCAAGCAGTATGGGTCTGAGACACGGGCATTAACGGATGTAAGCTTTTCGGTGAGGAGCGGGGAATTTGTATCGATCATCGGCCCCTCGGGAGCCGGGAAATCGACGCTGCTCCGGTGCGTTAACCGGATGATCGATGCCAGCAGCGGCGAAATATGCATCGAAGGCAAAAATGTGCTGGAATTTCGCAAGAAAGAGCTGAAGCGGATGCGGACGAGCATCGGTATGATTTTTCAGCACTACAATCTGGTAGACCGGCTGAGCGTGATGGAAAATGTCCTGCACGGCAGGCTCGGCTACAAATCGACGCTTGCCGGCATGCTGGGGCTGTACCGTGAAGAGGAGAAGCAGCAGGCTTACCAAATTCTTGGCATTCTTGGCCTGGAAGAGCAGGTCTACAAGCGCTGCGACCAGCTCAGCGGGGGACAAAAACAGCGGGTTGGCATCGCTAGGGCGCTGATCCAGGGGCCCAAAATGCTCCTCTGCGATGAGCCGATCGCTTCTCTGGACCCAAATGCATCCAAGGTGATCATGGATCATTTAAGGCACATCTCCACGAATTTGGGCATCACCGTGATCGTCAACCTGCACCAGGTGGAGACGGCCCTGAAATATTCCGATCGCATCATCGGGGTCAATCAAGGGAAAATCGTCTATAACGGAACACCGGGACAGATGACATCCGAAGAACTCCAGCGAATTTACGGAAGCGAGAGGAGAGAGCCGCGTGCTGATCAAGGCGAGACGCAAGCAGGTTGATTACTTCACGGCCAAACGAAGGCATGCGTATTTGTTTTGGGGGCTGCTTCTGCTTGTAACCCATGCTGCGGCCGTGCTGACCCAGTATGATTTCGTCCAGGGGCTGAGCTCCATCCCGGGCGCACTGGTTTGGGGCGTCACCCATTTTTATCCCAATGCCGAATCTCTGGCCAAGTTTCCCGACGTTCTCCGCACGCTCGTGGAAACGCTGCTGATGTCCATCGCCGCTTCAACCGTTGCTTCGGTGTTTGCGCTCGTATTCGCCCTTCTGGGCTCCCAGACGATCGGCGTCCATGCCGGGATTAAGCTGGCCAGCCGTTCGATCGCGACCATATTCCGGAATATCGATGTCACTGCATGGTCGATGATCCTTCTGTTTTCCTTCGGACAAAACGTGATGACTGGTTATTTCGCCTTATTCTTCGGCTCGTTCGGCTTTTTGACCCGCGCTTTCCTGGAGTCCATCGATGAGACGGGAAGCCATTCGGCGGAAGCGCTGCGGGCAACCGGGGCCGGTTATATCTCCGTCATTTGCCAATCCGTCATCCCGGCGGCGCTGCCCCAGCTCATCAGCTGGATCCTGTTCATGATCGAAACGAACATCCGCAATGCGACGCTGATCGGCATTCTGACCGGCACCGGGGTGGGGTTCCTGTTCAATCTGTACTATAAGAATCTCGATTACAACGCGGCCAGCCTGATTGTACTCGTGATCGTGATCTCCATATTGGTTATTGAATTCACCTCGAATTATATCCGAAAGGTGATGATCGGATGAGCACCGAGGCCGTCGACAAGATGATTGCCGCTGAGCTCCATCTCCGTCCGGAGCGAAGACTTCCGGGCATCCCGCTTAAGAAGCCTTTTAGCAAGACCGCTTTAACGATCAGGCTGACCTTAATTGGGCTAAGCCTGCTGACCGTGCTCGCTTTCGTCAGCTTTGACTATAAAGGGATCCAGGTCTTTCAAGGCATCTACGCCACGCTGTTGAACCTGAAGACGATGTTTCTGCAGCCCCGTTTGCACCATTTCACCTTTGCCGCGGCTTTGTTCGAAGTGCTGATTACGCTGGGGCTTGCTTTTCTTGCCACCTTGTTCGGAGCGGTTATTGCGCTGTTTCTCGGCCTGTTCTCGGCCCGCAACCTGTCCTCGCCGATCGTGTCCGCTGTCATTAAAGGCCTAGTCGCGTTCATCCGCGCGGTGCCTACGGTCATGTGGGTGCTGATTTTTGCCGTCGCAGCAGGTCTTGGCAGCGTCGCCGCCGTCATCGGCATGACCTTTCACTCCATCGGTTATTTGATCAAAGCCTACTCGGAAGCCTTTGAGGAGATGGACAAGGGCACGATCGAAGCGTTGAAGTCCAGCGGTGCGAACTGGTGGCAAATTGTGTTCCAAGCCGTCATTCCGTCCTCCTTATCCTATTTGATGTCCTGGACGCTGCTCCGGTTCGAAATCAACTTCTCCGTGGCGGTTGCAATGGGAGCGGCCGCGGGGGCAGGGGGGATCGGCTATGATATGTTTATGGCCATCGGCTTTTACTTTGATCTGCAGGAAATCGGAGCGATCACCTATTTTATTCTGGGCTTTGCCATTCTGCTCGAAATCGCCGCAAACCGTGCAAAGCGGAAGCTGATGCAGGGAAAATAACAGCAGCCGCAAGGCGTGCGTCCCATTTGGGATCGGCCGCTTGCATAAATAAAGAACCTTGGACAGGGGATGTCCAAGGTTCTTTGTGTCCGAAGCGCGTAACGCTTGCGGACGGTCCTCCAAACGGATTACCGGTGTTCGATCAGATCGATCGCACCCAGTACGATGTGGGCCAGACCGAATCCGACAATCCCCGTGGCGGCAAGCTTATACTTGCTGCCCAGCAGTGCGGCGCCGGAAGCGGTAACTACAGTTCCAAGAACGGCAGGAATCATTCCTTCACGCATGACGACACTCCTTTGGCTGTTGGTTTGGATAGACAAGGGTTATTTTTGTTTACCGTTCGGCGAATTATTCACCGTTGGCTAACATGGTGGGGGTGGAATTCAGGCCGATATGTAGATTTTCCCAATGGCATATTTGACATACTTGCTATACAATGGCTTAGCACTGTTATTTTCCGCATCCCTGTTAAACATTGGAGTTTGTATACATATTCAACATATCAAAAATAACATATTTACGCGAAACCGGCCTGTTACTACACTTTTTGTAAACGCTAACAAACAAAGCGCAGCAGCAGCCGATACCATCCTTCACCCAGAGCTGCGGAGAAAAAGCGTGGAGTAGGCTTTAGTCCGAATTCAAGGGGGGAAACTCCGAAGGGCCAACGTAAAGCCGCGCACAACAATGAACAGGAGGAATCATCTGATGAGAAAAAATCTAAAGCCTTGGGCCATCGTACTGTGCCTGTCCATGGTCGTCTCGCTGCTGGCCGCATGCGGTTCCGGCTCGAAGGATAGCGGGGACGGCGGTCAAGCCTCCGGCTCGGCGGATAGTGTACACAAGGAGGGCTTCCCGATCGTCGACAAGCCGATCACGCTGTCGGTATTTGCGCCTGACGTGGGCAGCGCCAAGTGGGATACGATGCAGGTATTTAAAGACATGGAGAAAATGACGAACATCAAGCTCACCTTCCAGACGGTTCCGGTCGACAGCTTCGAGACCAAGAAAAATCTGATTTTTGCGAGCGGCGACCTGCCGGATATTTTCTACGCTTCGGCTTTGACGCCGGCTGAGCAGGTGACGTACGGAAGTCAGGGAACGCTGATTCCGCTGGAAAAGCTGATTGATGAATATGCGCCGAACATCAAGAAGCTGCTGGACGAAAATCCGGACGTGCGGAAGTCGATCACAACCCCCGACGGTCATATTTACGCCCTGCCTTACGTGGATAAGGGTGCAGTATGGTACAAGAGCCCGCTGTACTATAACGGCAGCTTCCTCAAGAAGCTCGGTGTCACCAAGCTCCCGGAAACGCCGGACGAGCTGTACGATTACCTGAAACGGGTCAAGACCGAGGATCCGAACGGCAACGGCAAGGCGGACGAAATTCCGCTTACGTCGACCAAGCTGAAGGATATCCGTGTGCAGATGCTGGGCTTCTGGGGCATCTATGACGAGGTGTATTATGCCGACAAGCAGGGGAAAGTTCACTACACCCCGCAGGAGGAAGGGTTCAAGGAGTATCTGACCTTCCTGAACCGGCTGTGGAAGGACGATCTGCTTGACCATGAAACGTTCTCCCAGACCGACGACCAGAAGAAGGCCAAGGGCAAAAACAATCAGGTGGCTTTGTTCAACGACTGGCTGCCGTACTTTATGCTGGGCGGTGAGCCGAACACCGACAACCCGTTCATGGAGCCGCTGAAAACGGGCTTCCCGGACTCTCCGGTGGTCGCCAAGTCTTCGGGAATTTCCAAAAACGGAACATTTGCCATTTCGAGCACCAATCCCGCTCCGGAGGCAACGATGCGCTGGGTTGACTACCAGTACAGCTATGAAGGTTCTACGCTGTTCAACCAGGGGCCGGAAGGCGTGCTGTGGAAATACAAAGACGAGGCAAACCACGTCAAAGAATGGCTTCCGGTACCGGATGGAGGCGACCGCGAAAACTACCGCGGCAAGCTGACTCCGAACTACGGCATCACAACGCCGGGCGTCAGCCTTCCGGAAGTGAGCAAGGGACTGCGTTCCGACATCGACGAGTGGGTCGAAAAGGAGAACCAGGAGAAAATTTTGCCGTATGCCAAAGTGCCGTATCCGAACGTATTCTTGACGGAAGAGGAACAAACCGAGGTCACTTCGCTGCTGTCGGACCTGAACAACTACGTCGAGCAGATGGAAGCCAAGTTTGTGACCGGACAGGAGCCGCTGTCGAACTGGGACAAGTATAAAGCCCAGGTGAAGAAAATGGGCGGAGACCGCATCGTAGAAATCTACCAGGCCGCCTACGACCGCTGGGACGGTCAAGAGTCCAAGTAGATCAGCAGTGCGCGTGATGCAAGGGATGGAAAAAAGGTCGCCGATATGGCGGCCTTTTTTTGTTGAAGGACGAATTGAACTAAAATGACGACAACCATTGCGTTTCATTCCCAACATGGCGTGCCTGTAAATAAAAAACCTTCCCCATTTACATACCTGCCAAATTCGCGAGAAGCACACTTTTTCGCATACGTCGGCAATCCATGCTTCGATTCAGGCATACCAAGAGCGTTCCTCATCCCGATGAGTATGAGCGAAATAAATAATGCTTCGATTTGGGCCACATACTCATTGGGCAGCGGAAAGTGCTCGCCGTACCAATTGATGTACTGTTGTCTGGCAGTGGGATGAATAAAGGTACATGTGATGGCCAGATCAGTGAGAAAAGGACCGAATCCGCACGCGCCAAAGTCAATGGGATGGGCAGCCCCGTCTGCAAACACGATATTGGGAGGAACGATATCTCCGTGCAATACACCCCAAGTCAACCTGTTTTTAGGGAGTGTGTCCAGCAAAGCCATCGCTTTTTCCCCGGCGGCTTCAAGAATCTGAACATCATGTGCATCTAATAACCCTTCCCGCACCTGCTGCTTGAGCAGATCCAGAGCATTCTGTATGCGTTCACGATGAACCGTTGGACGGATAAAAGACGAAGGAGGCTGCCACATACTGGCATGCCGATGCAAAGCTGACGTCATTTCAGCGGTGGACTTCAATTCCTGATCGCTGGTAAAGTATTGTTTTTGCTCGCCTTCCACCCAACGGAGCATCGTACAACTTATATCGTCCACTTGTGTAACATAAGAACCCAGCCGATTACGTTTTGGCACAGCGAGGGTGAGATGGGTATCACGGTTAAGCGCGTCCAGCCATACCAGCTCAGATTCCAGCACATCCCGGCGCGTCCACATGGTTTCAAGCGTACTGATTTTAGATTTGTGAACACGCAGGCTGTACAGCAGCCCATGATGATCTTTAATTTTGAAAACCGCGGCACCGCTTTGTGCTACGGGCGACACGGATACAGCATTTATATCGTACTGAGCAAGCGCATGCTGCGCGATGATGGCAAGATCCATTCGATTCACACCTTCTAAAGGAAATAGCCCCTAACACCGGGGGATTGATAGGATACTGCGCTTTAGAGCTGAGCTACAGCTTAACGACAGGAATCCAAACCTCCATTTCGTACAGGTTGTTACCGCGATCGTAAGTCATTTCAAATTCGGGACCGTTTGCCGCTTCGTAATGAGAGCTAGGAAACCACTCGCCCCAGATCCGCCTCCACAAACCATGAATGTCATTTTGTCCACTCGGATTGATTCCGGTTGAAAAAATCGCATAAGACTGAGGGGGAATTTGAAGCTTTTCAAATCCTTCAGGCAAGCCGCTTTGGGGTAAAAAGTAACCGATCATGTACGAAAGTTGTTCTCCTTGCTTGTTGTATAAAGCCGCATGGAGCTGGCCGTGTTCGCCTAAACCTGCGGCAGCACGGATTCGTTTGACGGTTCCATCGGAAATACACTTTTGCCAAAACGCGGGTATTTCGATAAACGGATTCTCACCGTCGGCATGGATCACAGTCGAAACACCGAACATTTCAAAGGCAGGCTTTTCTTCCATTCTGTAGTTCATCTCGACATCTCCGCGAATCGAAATGTGAAAGGATAACCGAGGATAAGCCTTAAGCGACACACCGTTGTCGCGCGCAGCTTTTGGCATGACTCCGTGCATTTTTTTGAACGCCCTGGAAAATGCCTCGGGTGATTCGTAACCATACTTCAGTGCAATATCGATCACCTTTACACCACCGGATTGCAGTTCAAAAGCGGCTAGGGTAAGCCGTCTGCGCCGAATATACTCGGACAGCGAAACGTTTGTGATGAACGAAAACATGCGTTGAAAATGGTAAGCCGAGCAGCAGGCCGTTCCGGCCACTTGGTCATAGTCAATCTCTTCCGATAGATGCGTTTCGATGTATTCCAACGCATGATTCATGCGTTTCAGCCAATCCATACAGATCATCCCTTCAACATTAATTATATGGAGTACCGAAAATAAAGCCTTGCATTCCATGCACAGAAATATCAGGTATTCCGACTTGCCTTACCACACACGCATCGCATCTTCCTAAAAGAAAAAACGAACAGCTGAACAAATCAGCTGTTCGTTGTCAGTCCTGGAGCATTTCGCCGAGCAACACGCCGTCCGGATGGTTCAGCTTGCGGAATTGTCCCGGCGTGCAGCCGGTTTCCTTTTTAAACTTGCGGATAAAATTCGGGGTGTCGGCATACCCGACCCGGCCGATGATTTCCTTGAGCGGTTCCTGGGTCGTCACGAGCAGCCGCTTGACCTCCTCCATCCTTTTCTGCCAGATGTACTGGGTAAAGTTCAGCCCCACGTTGTCCTTAAACGTCCGGCTGAAATGCGAAGGAGAAATTTCAAACAGATCCGCCAGGCTCTCCAGGCTCAGGCTGTGATCCATAAAGTGCTGGTCAATATAGCCGAGCATCTGGTCCTTCAGCGAGCTCTCCTTATGCTTGGTCTCCTGCTGTACCTGCGTGCAGATATGGGAGGCGAGCTTCCTGAGCTGCCCCTCGAATTCATCCAGGGACTGAAAAGCGCTGCTGGTCGGAATCTCCTGCGTAATATGGTGGATGCCAAGCTCCGATGCGGTCTTCAGCATCGTATTGAGAATGTCAAAGCAGATGCAGCGGGAGAGCAGCGGTGATGGGCTGCCCTCTTTCAGGCTCGTCATCGCTTCGCCGATCATGTGGGCAGAGACGTCATGGCTGCCCTGTTTCAAGCTTTGGGACAGCTTCAGCAGCACGTTTTTCGGAATCCAGAAGGCTTCCTCGCTCGCCGGCGCCAGTTTTTCAAAGAACGTAATACCGCCTTTCTCCGACGGAGTATGGAACTCCAGCGCCGAGCAGGCTTCGATAAACGACTGATTAAGCTGCCCCGCATGTGAATATCCGGTGCCGACGCCCATGATGGGGTTAAAGTCGAACGCCTCAAGAATATTGCTGCGGACGGCATCGACGATCCGGCTCATATGGATGAAGCTCTCCATCGCCGGGTGCGGGTCAAAGCAGACGATGAGGGCCATCTGGTCCCGGCGCGGCAGCTCTACGCTGTAAGCGGATGCCCGGAGCCCGGGGATGTCCACTTCGGCTAGGAGGGAAGCGAGCGTCTGCCAATCCTGGTAATCCTGGGAAGGGTCAGCAAGCTCGCCTCGTTCCATGGCGATGACAAAAAACTGCGAACGGTCAAACCGGATATTAAAGGCTTCCAGCAGATCCGGCTCGAGCTCCCGGTCTTCTCCCTGCTGGAGCAGTTTCAGCAGGAGATGGTTCCGTGCGTACGGTTCCTGCAGGTCGGCACGGGAGCTGTATTCCTGCAGTGCGGAGCGGATATGCTCCAGTTCATTGCCCGGCAGGAGCGCATCTCCCGTTCCCCGGTCGTTTCTGGACTTCGAATTGGCGAAATCGACCAGGGCCGAAATCGGGTGATATTGTCTGCGGGCCAGAAGCAGGGCGATGCCGATGCCTGCCAGCACCACGATGCTGAACAGCATGATGATAAAGCTACGGATGTGCAGCACGCTGCTGAAAAACTGATCGCTTGGCATCAGCGTCACATACGTCCAGCCGTTCATGTCCGATTTGGTGGACACGACGGAATGTGCTTTTCCGCCCAGCTCCACGCTGTGAATGCCCGGATCGAGGGAAAACAGATGTCCCGTGTCCAGGCCGTTGATCGTTTCGCCGTGATTGTTGGCGGCCAGCACCTGTCCGTGGTTGTCGAAAATGTACGCCAGCCCCTTGTAGCTGCCCAAAATGGAATCGATCAGACCCGTGAGCTCCGACTCGTCGATCAAATACATGACCGTTGCGTGGGGATTCGGGCTGTTCGGCGTAATCGGCACCAGGTAGGCAAGCAGCGACTGCTGCCTGTAAGTGCCCCGGATCACCCGGTCCGCCGGACGCATTGTGGGAAAGGACACGTCGTTTAAATCGCCCATCAGGCTGTCTTTGGACCAATTCTGGAATATGTACTTCTCGCTGAACACGTCCAGGCTGCTAAGCCCCTGCGAGGAGTAAATCCGGTCATCATGATGAAAATATAAAAATACATCTCCGATGATGGAGCTGGTTGACTTATATTGATCCAGAGCGTCGATCGCCTCGCGGGAATAGAACGGATCATGGACCCTGTAAGAGATCAGGCGGTCGTCGTAGGCGATCCTTGAGGCGATGTCGCCGAGCTCCTTCATCCGTCCGTCGACGATGCTTTCCGCCTGCGTCAGCTGGTTCAGATGGCTTTGTTCGATTTCCTCCCGGAGGTTGCCCGCGGCGCTTTGATAGATGAAGACGGTTACAAAAACGAGAGGAAGCAGCAAAATAAACAGATAAGACCATATATATTTCAAAAACAGCTTCGATTTCAAGTACCTTCTGAGGTTACGCTTCAAACTTTCCGCCTCCCTTTGGTTTAATCATAACAAAAAATTCCCTATCGGACATGGAATAATTCCGGCTGGCGGGTTTTTTGGCGGGAAAAGTAGGGCTTGTCCACCAGGCTGGATACGTTGACTCGATGGATTTTTTTATATATAATATGTTTCAATGTTTCAACCATGAAAAACTGCAAATGAAGCGATGATAAGGGGTATTAGTTCCAGGGATGTCATGCAGAGAGCCGGCGGTGGGTGCAAGCCGGTTGACGATTTGGGATGAACTCGCCTTTGAGCTATGATGTGAAGCGCGTGCAGAACGCGTCAAGGATCATCGATTCACCCGCGTTAAGGGTGCAAAGGGAGCGGGGATAAAGCATGTCCTCCGCTAACTAGGGTGGTACCACGGGAATCAAACCTCTCGTCCCTAGCGATGATACGCTATGGATGAGAGGTTTTTTTGTTGCAAACATGAAAGACGAGCGCCGTGCCGTCCAGGACTAACGGGCGGGCAGCGGGCGCATTTTAGGAGGCAAATGAGCATGAGTAACCAAGAGCAGGTTCAAGGCCAGGGCTACCAGCACAAGGTGATTGAACCGAAATGGCAGAAGTATTGGGATGAGCATCACACATTCAAGACGACAGAGGATCCTGAAAAGCCGAAATTTTACGCGCTGGATATGTTTCCTTACCCGTCCGGAGCCGGGCTTCATGTCGGCCATCCGGAAGGGTACACGGCGACGGACATCGTCTCCCGCTTCAAACGGATGAAGGGCTATAACGTGCTGCATCCGATGGGTTGGGACGCATTCGGCCTGCCGGCGGAGCAGCATGCGATGGATAAGGGCGAGCACCCTCGGGAAATCACGATCAAGAACATTAACACGTTCCGGCGTCAGATCAAGTCGCTCGGCTTCTCTTATGACTGGGACCGCGAGATCAGCACGACCGATCCGGAATATTATAAATGGACGCAGTGGATTTTTATCCAGCTGTACAAACGCGGCCTCGCCTATGTTGCCGAAGTGCCTGTGAACTGGTGTGAAGCCCTCGGGACCGTACTGGCCAACGAGGAAGTCATCGACGGGAAGAGCGAGCGCGGCGGCCATCCGGTCGTCCGCAAGCCGATGCGCCAATGGATTCTGAAGATTACCGAGTATGCCGACCGGCTGCTGGAAGATCTGGATGACCTGGATTGGAGCGAAAGCCTGAAGGATATGCAGCGCAACTGGATCGGCAGATCGAAGGGCGCTGAAGTGCAGTTCGACATCGAGGGGCATGACGCCAAGCTGACGGTATTTACGACCCGTCCCGACACGCTGTTTGGAGCCACTTACTGCGTGCTCGCTCCGGAACAGGAGCTGGTAGAGCGCATTACGACGCCTGAACAGAAGGATGCGGTGAAGGCCTACCAGGAGCAGGCAGCCCGCAAGAGCGATCTGGAGCGCACCGATTTGGCCAAAGACAAAACCGGTGTGTTTACCGGAGCCTATGCCGTCAATCCAGTGAGCGGCGAGAAGCTGCCGATCTGGATCGCGGATTACGTGCTGGCAGGTTACGGAACCGGAGCTATTATGGCGGTGCCGGGGCATGATTCCCGCGACTGGGAATTCGCCAAGAAATTCGGCCTGAACATCGTGGAAGTGGTCAAAGGCGGAAACGTGCAGGAGGAAGCTTATACCGGGGACGGGGAGCATGTGAACTCGGGCCCGCTGAACGGACTGCACACCGAAGAAGCCATCGCTGCAATGATCGCGTGGCTTGAGGAGAACGGCAAAGGCCAGGGCAAGGTAACCTACCGCCTGCGTGACTGGCTGTTCAGCCGCCAGCGCTATTGGGGCGAGCCGATTCCGATTCTGCATCTGGAGGACGGCACGATGAAGACCGTTCCGGAGGATCAGCTTCCGCTGCTGCTGCCGGAGGTGGATCAAATCAAGCCGTCGGGTACAGGGGAGTCGCCGCTGGCCAACGTCACCGAATGGGTGGAGACGATCGACCCCGAGACGGGCATGAAAGCCCGCCGCGAGACCAATACGATGCCGCAATGGGCCGGCAGCTGCTGGTATTACCTGCGCTACATCGATCCGCATAATGCGGATGAGCTGTGCTCGACGGAGAAGCAGGAGGCATGGCTGCCTGTCGATCTGTACATCGGCGGAGCCGAGCATGCGGTGCTTCACCTGCTGTATGCCCGTTTCTGGCATAAATTCCTGTACGACCTCGGTGTCGTCACGACCAAGGAACCGTTCCAGAAGCTGATCAACCAAGGCATGATTCTGGGAACAAACAATGAGAAGATGAGCAAATCGCGCGGCAATGTCATTAACCCGGACGAAATCGTCGAGCAGTTCGGTGCCGACACACTTCGCGTGTACGAAATGTTTATGGGGCCTCTGGAAGCGACGAAACCTTGGAACGAGAACGGCGTGGAAGGCGCGCACCGCTTCCTCTCCCGCGTGTGGCGCCTGATCGTCAGCGAGGACGGCAGCCTCAGCAGCAAAATTATTGACGGCGATGGCAGCGATGAGTTCAAGCGGACATGGCATAAAACGATCAAGAAAGTGACCGACGACCTGGAGAATCTGCGCTTCAACACCGCGATCAGCCAGCTGATGATTTTCATCAACGAAGCCTACAAAGCGGATGCGCTGCCGCGTCTGGCGATCGAGAACTTCGTGCAGATGCTGTCGCCGCTCGCTCCGCACATCGCGGAAGAGCTTTGGGAGCGTCTGGGCCATCAGGAGAGCATTACTTACGTACCGTGGCCGTCCTATGACGAATCTTGGACCGTGGAATCGGAAGTCGAAATCGTCATTCAGGTCAACGGCAAAATCGTTCAGCGGGCGATGATCGCCAAAGATATGAGCCAGGAAGCCATGCAGGAACACGCCATGTCGCTGCAGAACGTGCAGCAGGCCATTGACGGGAAAACCGTACGTAAGGTCATTGCGGTACCGGGTAAGCTTGTAAACATCGTTGCGAACTAATCGGCACCGGGGCCGCCGAACTGGGCGTCACACTTTTCCAGATCCTCTTTGTATTTGCCGTGGGTTGTGGCGATCAGACGGTGAAAGACGCCGGTTAAGCTGCTGTCCAGCAGGGCAAGCGCCTCGGCGGTAATGCCGCCGGGAACGGTTACCCGCTTCTGCAGCTCATGGGGCGTAAAGCCTCCCTGCGTCAGCAGTTTACCCGTACCGAGGAGCATTTCCCCGGCGATCCACGTCAGTTCGCCGCGGTCCATGCCGGTCGTTTCTACGGCGGCGTTGATCCACTGATCCAGAAAAAAGCTTAAAAAGGCAGGCCCGCAGCTGGATAAATCCGATGTGATCCTGACAAAGGATTCATCGATGAGGATGGGCTTGCTGATGGGAGACAGGAGATGCTCGATGAGCTGCCTGTCTTCCTCTTTTATCCGGCTGCCATACATACATAGACAGACGCCGCTTTGAACGCGGTGGGCCACGCTCGGAATGATCTTGGCCACCTTACAGCACAAAGCCGACTCCAGGTGATGGATCTGCACCGGACTCGTGATGGATACCACCATTTGATCGGGCCGAAGCGTACTCCCGATTTCATCCAGAATTGCTTTAAATTGAAGCGGCTTCACGCATAAAAAGATCAGATCGCTGTTGTGCGCGGTTTCCGCGTTGCTGGTGCATACATGCAGACCGGGGTGTCGCTGCTGGAGCCGGATAACCTTCTCGGGGGTACGGTTGCTGGCATAGACCTGGTTTGGAGCGAGCGAACCCGAATCAATCAGGGCCTCAAGCAGCAGGCTGCCCATGCTGCCGGTTCCGATAAATCCTACCTTCATATAGGTTCCCTCCTTTCGTGCTTCGCAGTAACGACATGATCGTTCCCATTAGTGTATGCGCTATAACTTGGCCACCATGACGGCTAATTCAGGATTATAGAGTTATAAATTTTCAGTGTATGTTATTCTGTACTTCATCTATGGACCGACAGCGAGTCATTTCAAGTCATTTCATAGAATCGGGGTGTCATGTTGTGAAAAGAATATCGGCAGTCGTCAGCATCGTTTGTGCCGTGCTGGGAAGCGGGGCCATTCTGCTGTCAGGAGTTCATACAAGCAGCGGCATGGAGCAGTGGCAGCCGCTCAACGGCAGGGTAGAAAGCGTGCTGAACGAAAAAGCGGGTGGTTCGGCAGGCGAATTACCTAAAGGCGCCGCGGCAGCGGATGACAAACAAAAGCAGGAGCAAGGTTCTAAGCAGGACGCCAAGCAGGACGCCGTACCCTCGGGATCCGCGCAGGCGAATGAAAGCCGAAATACGGCAGATCGAGCGCAGAGTTCGGGGGATGAATTGGCGGCGGGCCAAGCGGCAAACGGAAGCACCCATTCTGACGCTGGACTGGCGGCGAATGAGGATTCAGGGCCGGCAGGAACTTCGTCCAAGCAACCACCGGCTGGAGGTTCGGCTGACACGGTGTCCGGTTCGCAGACAGATGCCGGAGGGCAGGGCAAAAAGGTCAACGTCAATACCGCAGGACTAACGGAGTTGACCGATCTTCCGGGGATCGGTGAGGCCAAGGCCAAAGCCATTCTGGAATACCGCAATCAGCACGGACCGTTCAAATCGGTTGCGGATTTGGACAAGGTCAAAGGCATCGGACCCAAAATGCTGGAAAAAATGAAGCCGTACATCCAGCTGTAGGTTATCCGTTAGGCGCTAAATGCGTTGTCTCCCATGTAGGTATATCGGTAAACGTTTTTCTTGTGATACAATATGTACACATTCTACGGAAATCAGGTGATGGATTCATGACGGTTGATACCCGAAAAGACTGGGACACTTACTTTATGGATATTGCATATATGGTATCGACGCGTTCCCGCTGTTCCCGGCGCCATGTCGGAGCCGTGCTCGTTCAAGGGAAGAAGCTGCTGGGCACCGCGTATAACGGAGCGCCGATGGGCGTACCGGACTGCTCGGAAGCGGGGTGCATGATCGCTGAGGAGTACGAGCTTGTGGACGTGGACGGGAAGCAGGAAATGGTGAAAAAGCAGCGCTGCGTCCGGACGATTCATGCCGAGCAAAACCTGCTGCTGTTCACCGACCGCATCGACCGGGAAGGCAGCTCCGTCTATGTTACGGACGAGCCCTGTTGGACCTGCGCCAACATGCTGGCGAACAGCGGCGTGACCGAGATCGTGTATCACCGTCCGTATCCTAAGGATACGGAGAAGGTTACGGAAATGATGCGGCAGAAGGGCATTACCTTCCGCCGGCTGCCCGTCTATGAGCCGCCACGGGAAACGGTGATGACGGTGGCGGATTAATTGACAGAAAGACTAAACATACGGTTACACAGGAATATTCGGGAATATGGAATAAACCATCATTAGGGGAAGGACCTCTGTCCGCAGCACGGCTGCCGGCAGGGGTCCTTTTTTGGTTTTCGTAAAAGAAGGCGCAGGCGAAGTGCGCATGAGAAACCGTCGGAAGCCTATATGTAAAGAAGGGAAGTGTATGATATGAAACAAAGACCGCTGATCGTATTCA
Source organism: Paenibacillus favisporus (assembly GCF_040545415.1). Lineage (NCBI taxonomy): Bacteria > Bacillati > Bacillota > Bacilli > Caryophanales > Paenibacillaceae > Paenibacillus > Paenibacillus favisporus. The sequence continues at coordinate 220,704 of NZ_JBEPLV010000001.1, forward strand.
CGGTAAGCTGGATCGCCGGCAGCAGCGCAGCCTATGCTTGTTCGGGTCCAAGGCTGCTTCTCCTGATCGCAGGCGCATCGCTGCTGCTGGCAGCGCTCGGTATGTACCGGAGAGACTTCCTCCGGACCGTGATCATCATCTGGTGCGCCTTAGCGGCGTCGGGAGCGTATTGGGAGCTGCAGGAAGCCGCAAATGTATCCAAGCTCCCCGAAGCCCTCCAGGCGGCTGATGCTGCCCAAATCGACGGAGCCAGTGTCCGAATGACAGGCATGATCGCCTCCGCCGTCGAAGTCGACGGGGACCGAGCCGATTTTGTCATGAGCGTTCGGCAAGCGGTACCTATCGACGGGAACACAGCCAGCAGAGAACCCAACTCACGGGATGCCGGAACGAGTACGGGCAGCGAGCGTACGGTGTCCGAAAAGGTCATGGTGCAGGTCAAGCTAAAAAGCCGGCAGGAGCAGGAAGCTGCCCGCCAATGGCAGCGGGGGGACCGGGTCCGGATTTCCGGCAGCCTCGCGCAGCCGCAGAGCGCCCGGAACTTCGGCGGCTTCGATTACCGTCAGTACCTGGTGACCCAGAAAATTCACTGGTTGTTTAAAGCCGCCGGTGCCTCCAATGTCCAGGCTTCAGCTCCGTCCGGCCTTGGCATGACCCTTCTTCTGCGCTGGAACGATCAGGCGAGGAACAGCTTGAGCGGAATGATCGACCGGATTTTCCAGGAACCCCATGCCGGTTATATGAAGGGGCTGATCATCGGGCTTCAAGACGACCTGGATCCCGAAACCTACGCAGAATTCTCCCAACTGGGCCTGACCCATATTTTGGCGATCTCGGGTATGCACGTCGCCGTGTACGTTGGCTGTTTGCTCTATATTTTTTCCCTGCTGCGCCTCTCCCGTGAAAAATCGCTGCTGCTTGTCATGCTGCTCGTGCCCCTGTACGTTCTTCTGTCCGGTGTCAGTCCGTCCGTCGTGAGGGCGGGGATTATGAGTATGATCGGGCTGTATGCAGCCCGAAAGGGGATGCTGAAGGACGGATTGAACATCCTCAGCGCGGCGGCGCTGCTCATGCTGCTCTGGAATCCATATTATCTGCTGAGCGTAAGCTTCCAGTTGTCGTTTCTCGTGACGGCAGGCCTGATGGTCTATGTTCCGTTGATACATCCGCAGCTGTCCTTTCTGCCGTCCAAAATCGCCGGTGCGGTCGGCGTTACCCTTATTGCCCAACTCGTGTCTTTTCCGCTGACGATCTATTATTTCAATCAGTTCTCTTTACTATCGTTTGCGGCCAATTTTGTGCTCGTTCCCTTCATTACCTTTCTCGTTCTCCCTGTGGGGACGGCAGCGCTGCTCATCGGCTCGTTATGGCTGTCCGGGGGCAAGATGCTGGCAGCGGCAGCCGAGTGGCTGGACGATCTGTCTTTCTGGCTGGTGAAATGGATGAACGGGTATCCGCAGTTCGTGACGATCTGGAAGTCACCTTCGCCGGTTTGGATTGCTTCCTATTTTATAGCGCTGTATGGGCTGCTCTATTTCGGAAAAGGGTGGTCGCTCAGCCGGCGGCAGATGGCGGTGGAGCCGGACGCGACCGTGCCGCTGGAGGTGCCGCCTGCAGCCCGCCGCCCTGAAGCGGCTTTGCAGTCAAAGACGAAAACCCGGCTTGCCGCTGGAGCGCTTGGGGGACTATGCATACTCATCGTTCTTCTGTACGCGGGATACCAGCCGGAGCACTTCCGCGGGGCAGGAGCAGTGCAGGTGCTGGACGTGGGGCAGGGTGACAGCATTTTGATCACGACTCCGCAAGGAAAGCACCTTCTGGTCGACGGGGGCGGTACCGTCAGCTTCCGCAAGGCGGAGGACGGGTGGAAGGAGCGGAAGCAGCCGTTTGAGGTCGGCGCCAAGGTTCTCGTTCCATTATTAAAGAAGCGGGGAATCCATAGGCTGGACGCGGTCATCGTAACGCACGGGGACCAGGATCACGCCGGTGGCATGCAGGCGGTGCTGGATCAGATTCCGGTCGGGGCGTTTTTATTCAATGGGACGATGGCCGGCACGGCTGCCTTTGATCGGCTGATGGCTGCCGCCGTAGACAAGCATATTCCGATTTATGCCATTCACCAAGGAATGAACTATGCCCCGGACGGCCGGACGCAGCTGGTTTTTCTCGGCCCGATCCTGTCGCAGACCGATCAGGAGGCGCTGCCGGTCGTCAAGGACCAGAACCATGACTCGGTCGTGTTCATGCTCGAAATGAACGGGGGACGCTTCCTGTTCACCGGAGATATGGACAAGGCGTCCGAGGAGCAGATTCTTGAGACACTGGACTCTGGCCGGCTTGATGAGGCGGTGGCGGATAATGGGCAAGGCGTCCATGAGCCGGCGCTGCAAACCGCGGGCGAAATGCTGGAAGCACCCGTGGATGTGATCAAAATCGCGCACCACGGCAGCAAGACAGCCAGTTCGGCGGAATGGCTGAGCCGGTGGAAGCCCGCAGCAGCCGTTATTTCGGCCGGCGTGAACAATCTGTACGGCCATCCGCATGCCGATGTGCTGCAGCGGATTTCCGAGGAAGGAGCGGCCGTTTACAGGACCGATCTGCAGGGGGAAATCCAATTTTCGGTAAAATCCGGGAAAATCCGTGTCAGAACCAAGCTGATAACAAAATCGTAATGATTTGTCTATGAAAAACGCTTAGAATAATGAGGTTGGCCGCAGAATCTTCAGGTGACTCCGCCTCTGGAATTTGGTATTCTTAATTGTGGTTTTCATCAGCAGAGATGAAGTAAAACGGTGGTGTCACCCTTGACGTACATACCTTCCGGATTTTTACGGGAAGCAGATTTAACAAAACGATTACGGGTGGATCGAAGCAGAAGAAAAAACCGCTTTCGGTTGAAGGTTATATCCGGTTTTTTAGGAATGGCAAGCACTCCCGGGGCCTGCCTTTTCAGCAACTTTAAAAATGTGGTTACAAATTGCAACAATTTGCTGGTCTTACACGTCTGTAAGATTGCAGGGAGAGGGGGATCCTTTGTGGTAGAGCAGGGACTCATCAGAGCCGCTCAATCGGGCGATCGCGACGCTCTAATCACCCTATTAAGAGAAATTGAACAACATGTTTACAGGACAGCTTTTTATATTCTGAATAATGAGCAGGATGCGCTCGACGCTTCCCAGGAAGCATTGATTCGGATTTATACCAAAATCGATTCCTATGAAGAGAAGGCACAGTTTAAAACGTGGATACAGCGGATCGTCACGAACATCTGTATCGACAAGTTCCGGCGGACGAAGCCTACGGTTTCGATCGACGAACATGAGCTCGTTTTTCAGGACAAACAGAATGTTGAGAAAGAGGTTTTATCCTCTTATTTGGCCCAGGACATCCAGGAGGCCATCAATCAACTGCCGGATCATCACCGGACTGTGATCGTCCTTAGATATTTGCAGGATTTCTCCTACAATGAAATCGCTGACTGTCTCAACCTGCCGCTGAATACGGTGAAATCCTATTTATTCAGGGCCAGACAGCAGCTGCAGAACATGCTCCAAGAGCATCAGAAAGGTGGTGTATCAGGATGAAGTGTCCAGAGGTGGTGGAGTGGATGCACCGTTACTTGGATTACGACTTGGACGAAGAGGAAACCGTCAAGCTCTATGAACATTTGAAGACATGCCCTGAGTGTGCGGATACCTTTCGGCTGCTGAAATCGTTGTCCAGAGACCTCGAAGATTTGCCAAAAGTAACGCCTAAGTTCAGTCTCGTCGATGCCATCATGCCTCAGCTGGATGCGATCGATCAGGCGCGCCACGAGAAGAGCGCATCGCTCGAAGAAATGCCGGCGCCAGCCGAAATGGTACCTGTTCCGTCCCGTCCGGCCCGCAAGGGCAAGTTCTGGAATACGGTAGCTGGACGTACAGCGCTCGGAGGCGCTGCGGCTGTAGTCATTCTTGGGGTGGCGGTGCTGAATTACAATCCGAAGCAACTATCTACGGCGGAAGAGCCGCCTGTTAATACGGCAGCCTCCAACGAGGCAGGCAGCATGGACGCGGCGGCGACCTCAGGCGCAGAACAATCGAAGAGCAACGTTGTCGAACAAGATACAGGTTCTTCCGAGCCCGCACAGGGTCCTTCAGAAGAGAAAACGCCGGCATCATCGGATCCTTCGCAGCTCAGCGAGAGCCAAGTTGGCGGCAGCGACACAGCGTCTAGCGACAAGGCCGCCGGCCAGGAGGCCCAGACCTATGCGCAGCATCAGGACTCGTCCAACACTCCGGCCCAGGATGCGGAGACCAGCCGGAAAGCGGACACCGGCAGCCAGGACAATGCCGGCAAAGCCGGATCCACTGAATCGGCTGACAATGGCACCGGCAAGCAGGAAGGGGATGATGGCCAGGCGACGCTAAGCGCTCCAACCGACACGGAGAGCCCGCCTCCGAAAGGGGATGAGGTTCAGAAGGACATCGTTCCTCCGGATGGAGACGGCGGTCAAGCGGCGGATAGCTCCACTCCTGAGGTTAACGGATCTCAAGAAGGCGACACGTCGGGACAAATGGGCATTATGGCCATTAAGCCTAAAGCAGATTCGAACAAGTTCTATTCTCCTGACGGTCAGTATGCGGCCTCTGTCGAAAACAAAAAGCTGGTCATCTACAGCGTAACTTCGGACGGAAGCTCCAAGCAGGTAAGCTCCCTTGATCTGCCGGGAACGTGGGTATCGGGCGTGTGGTCTGCCGACAGCACCGTGTTTACGTACCAGACCACGGATGCCAGCGGCTCGACGGTAAGCCAGACGTATCAGGTGGGCAAACAGGACGGCTCCACACCGTAAGCCGCCTGATGACAAAGCATAAAAAAATGTGCTGCTCATGATGCACACATGATAGAGATATGGAATAGGTTATATTACGCAGGATCCAAAACGTCGTATGACCACCGGCGGTTAAGTTTCTAGAGCTTTTCACGCCGGTGTTTATAATAGATGTGCTGGAACAAAGGGACCTTATGCGAACAGCAGGGGTCCTTTTGTTGTTGCGCGACCCGTAATTCGGCCTGCCGGGGGGAGGCCTGTTTTTCTTCCCCGCCGTTTTTGGTAAAATGGGTGTAGCGCTTTTTTTGGCCGGATGGACGGGGCATCGGAATGATGTACCTTGCGGAACGGGATTAGCAGATATCAATGGGCATGGATAGAGAGAAGGGGGAGCAACAATGGATGTAAAGGCGGCGGTGAAAGCGATCAGGCAGGGTGATGTATCGCCGGTCTACCTCCTGTACGGAACCGAGAAATACCAGATGAATGAATTTACCTCACTGATGGAGGACCAGCTGCTGCAGAAGGAGGAGCGGGATTTTGCGATCGTACACTATGATCTGGCCGACACCCCGATCCAGGAAGTCGTGGAAGAGGCCGAGATGATTCCTTTTATGGTGCAGCGAAAGCTTATTTTTGTCCGGGATGCTTCCGTTTTTACTGCAGGAAAGGATTCAGGCAAAGTCGAACACCGCATGGAATCGCTGCTCGAATACATAGGTAATCCGGCGGAATACAGCGTGCTGATCTTCCTGGTGAACAACGAGAAGCTGGACGAGCGCAAAAAGGTCGTTAAGGCGGTGAAAAGCGCCGGCACGGTGCTTTCCTTTATGCCGATGGGCAGCGACGAGCTGCTGCGGTGGATCGAGAAGAAGGCCAAGCAGCGCGAATGCAGCTTCGCCCCGGGGGCGGCGGAGATGCTGGTCCGCAACGCGGGCACACAGCTGCAGACGCTTGCAGCCGAAGTGGACAAGCTGTGCCTGTATGCCGGCAGCGGCGGCACCGTGACGACGGACATCGTGGACAGGCTGGTGGCGCGGAGCACGGAGCAGAACGTATTTGCCCTCGTTGAGGAGATCGCCAATCTGCGGCTGGATCAGGCGCTGGGCATCTTCTATGAGCTGCTGAAGCAGAAGGAGGAGCCGATCAAAATCGCGGCGCTGATCGCCCGCCAATTCCGCATTATTTTGCAGGTGAAGGACCTCGGCGGCCAAAGCTATTCGCAGCAGCAAATCGCTTCCCAACTGGGACTGCATCCTTATGCGGTCAAGATTGCCGGGGAGCAGGCGCGCAAGTTTCAGCCGAACCAGCTGAAGGCGATCCTCAGCAGGCTCGGAGATCTCGATTACCAGATGAAGACCGGGGCGATTGATAAAGTGCTCGGCCTGGAGCTGTTCCTGCTCAGACTGGCGGGGTAGCGAAACAATTGAATAGATGTGAAAGAGGCACCGTTTTTACGCTTTGGAGCGTAAGGGCGGTGTTTTTTATTTTATTATTCATTCCTTGGAGTCAATACTTCCATGGATTTAAATGCGTTGGAATAAATGAATGAATTTTTTTATGATGGGTTTGACATCAATGAATGTTCTCGGCTTTTAGAGAAAGGAGCTTGTTATCATGTTCAAACTGATCTATCTGATTGATTTTATCGTCTTGTTTCTCTTGATTGGGATGTGGGCGGTGATAGCGAATCGTTTGAGCCGTCTTCCCTACCGATCCACAAAAAAGGAGCTGCAGCGAAGTATCGTGCGGTTCATGATCCCTTTCTTTATCGCTCAAGGTCTGGTCATTGCCGAAGTCGTCATCCTGTTTTTATTAGGGACGTATGGATGGGAATTTATAAAAGAGAAGGTCCTCCTTACCATGCCGCTGTTCATTCCTTCGGCAATCTCTACGATAGTACCCCTCTCGATGCTGCGCAAGATCACCAGCCGAATATCGGAAAATCTACAATCCACTGTAGACGAAACGGATCGGAAGGTCCTGACCTCACCCGGGCTTATGCTTCCCGTGCAAGCGGCTCTGATCAGTTCGATCGCAGGCTGTTACTTTTCCTATGTTGTTTACCCGTTTGAGTTAAATGTGTTACATGCCGTTATTCTATGGCTGTCCTTCGCTGCGGTTATCGTTGTTTTGTGGTTTCGGCAACAACGCCTCAGCCGAAAACGAGTCAAAGCCAATTATGCGATGACGGTATCTACAAGACTTCAGCATGCGGTAATCTCCAGTGCCTGCCTTGCGATTCTCATTGGCGGCTGGTACGCCTTATCGATGAAAGCGTCCGTACTGCCTGACCATATGAATATGGGCAGCATGGATCACGAAATGGATATGCAGGCGATGAATCATTCCATGAACCATTCCATGAGTAATACCATACGTAATACCATGAAAGTTAAAGAAATAAGCGTAACCGCATTAACAGGTCCTCAAACCGAGAAAGCAGACCGCCATTTCGAATTGGTCGCCCAGAAGAAGCAAGTGAAATTAAGTTCCGGCAAGACGATGGAGGCCTGGACCTTTAACGGGATTGCTCCGGGGCCGGAATTACGCGTGAAACAAGGGCAGATTGTTGAAGTTGTTTTGAAAAATAAAGATATTGAAGAGGGGGTGACGATTCACTGGCATGGCTATAATGTGCCGAATGCAGAAGACGGCGTTGCCGGGGTGACCCAAGATTCTGTGCCGCCCGGTGGAACGCATGTATACCGTTTCGAAGCCAAACAAGCGGGAACGTATTGGTACCACTCCCATCAACAATCGGCCAAACAAGTGATCAAAGGGCTGTTCGGTTCGCTCATCGTTGAACCAAACGATCTTCCCCAGCTCAATACGAAGGACATCACCGTACTAAGCCACGCTTGGCAATTGTCGGACGGCAGCGCATTAACCCCGACGTATGGGCTAAAGGACACGCTGGATCGTCAAACGATTCCAGCCGGCACCCAGGTCAAATTGCGCCTGATTAACGCCCAGAACTACCCGCAAACGTTCCAACTATCGGGAGTCCCGTTCGAAGTGACGGCAATTGACGGCAACGAGATTCACTCGCCCACCGACATAAAGGATCAGAAGCTAATGATCGCCGGCGGAGGACGATATGATATTTTATTCACCATGCCCAAAACGCCTGTAAGATTGAGCAGCCGAAGTGAGGCAGGCGTCACTCCGGGGATCGTTTTTAGTGAGGCGGTCACCCATTCAACCCCGGCTATAAATGAAAAAAATGCTGTCTTTGATCCGGGGACTTACGGGGAGAAGCAACCGACTCCTTTCGGCATCCACAGCAAGTTTGACCGTACCTTCAACATCGTTTTGGATTCGCGCCTCGGGTTCTACAATGGTAAAATATACGCTTTATATACCATTAACGGACGCGTCTTTCCGGACACACCTATGTTAACGGTCAAAGAAGGTGATCTGGTAAAAACAACTTTTATTAACCGCGGGTGGGATCATCATCCGATGCATCTTCATGGGCATACGATGCTCGTCCTCAGCCGGAACGGAAAACCAACGACAGGGAGCCCTTGGTGGACCGATTCGCTGGATGTCGCTCCCGGTGAAGTCTATGAAGTTGCGTTTCAGGCAGATAATCCGGGGATCTGGATGGATCATTGCCATAATTTATGGCATGCCGAAAAGGGAATGACGATGCACTTGTCCTATGAAGGGATCACCACACCGTTTGAGGTCGGAAAGAAAACATCCAACCAGCCGGAATAAGTCATGGGTTCACCCTGAGCTATATTTTAACTAGACACAGCGGGTCGCGAAGTTAAATCTCGGTTTGAGCCATGTTCCGGAAGTGCTCGATGATGACTTGGCGGAATTCCTTGGCTGCACTTGTAAAATAGCGGCTCTGGTGTCTTGTCAGCCCAATTTCCCGTGTGCACACCGGATCCTCGATTTGCAGGCAAGCCACGTTGGCACGGGATCCCGCTTGTAATGCGGATTCGGGTATAAAGGCAATGCCAAGCCCGGTTAGGACCAAAGGGCCCAAGGTTGCGGGCTCATCGCCTTCATAAGCGTTACTGGGTACAAATCCGGCCTGTTCGCAATAACGATCCATCAAGTCGCGGATCCCGTAACCCTTTTTTAAACTGACGAACCGTTCCTCCTTAAGTTCGGATAAACGAATTCGGCTTCTGCCCGCCAGCCGGTGGGTTGCTGGAACGGTCACATAGATCTGCTCTTGGAAAACGACATCGCATACGAGTTCGCTGCCCAGAATGGGTGGGGAAGACAAACAAAAATCAACCTCACCCTTCTTTACCCGGGTTTCCATTTCATGGGTTCCCAGCTGCTCTACATGGAACTGAACCTGCGGCCGAATTTCACGAAATCGGTTAAGAATATCGGGCAGCATGTAAGCCGTGTTCACGGCCAGCGTCAGTGTTCCGTAATCAGCACTGGTCATATCCGCGATTTCGCGTTTACCTTCCTCCAATTCAAACAAAGCCCGCTCGACACGTTGATAAAAAGAACGGCCAAACGCATTTAGCCGTAGATTGCGGCCGCTTCGGTCGAATAAAGGGGCGCCCAGGTCTTCTTCCAACCGCTGAATCGTCTTACTGAGCGAAGACTGGGTAACATGTAATTCCCCCGCAGCCTCGGTCATATGTTCCAAACGAGCTACCGTACGAAAGTACTCAAGCTGAAGCAGTTCCAAAGTATATGCACCTCACATTCCTGTGGATCTATTTTATTATAGATAAAAATAGACTCATGTGAATCAATAAATGATGAAGAGGGAAAGGAGGCATATGATTGTGCCTTAACCGGGGTGCGAGGCTATTTCTCCAATTCAGATTGTCCTCCGGCAAGTGTGCAGCATATTCTACCTTATGATTGTTCAAGACCAAAAACTATATAGAAATGGTGGAGTTCGCATGCGCTGGTTAGAAGTGAAGCAGAGAGGCCCGCTCGACGGGAGCGTGATCATTCCAGGGTCCAAGAATAGTTCCCTCGCCCTCATCGCCGCTGCCGTTCTTGGAGACACACCGACAATACTGGAGGGCATACCGGATATTAACGATATCCGCGCCATTGGAGAAATTGGAAGCCGCATCGGCCTGCAGGTGAGCAAAAATGATGACGGCCATTTTGTTGTGGATTCATCCCGGATTCATTCATCCGTCCTCGATCAGGCGCTGACGTCTTCGTTCCGCGCTTCCTATTATCTGATCGGGGGGCTTCTCAGTAAGTACAAGCGGGTGACGCTCGGTTATCCGGGGGGTGATAATTTCGTGGAGCGGCCCATTGACCAGCATATGAAAATATTCAAGGCGTTCGGGGCGGACGTGACCCTGGAAGAGAAGCAGTACACGGTATCGGCGGAAAAGCTCACGGGCACCGACTTTTGCTTCGATCTGCTGACATCCGGCGCAACGATCAATGCGGTGCTGCTCGCTTCGTTGGCGGCCGGAATAACCCATCTGCACAACTGTGCGACGGATCCGGAAGTGGTGGACGTCTGCCAGCTGCTGAACCGGATGGGAGCTGACATCACCGGAGCCGGCACGGACACGATCCGTATACGCGGCGTGAAGTCTCTGACAGGATGCCGGTATCGGGTGATCCCCGACCGTCTCATTGCGGGGGCGTTTATGATGACGGTGGGCATTACGGGCGGCACGCTGACCCTGAAGCAGGTCATTCCCGAGCATGTGCGGTCCATCATGGCCAAGCTGAGCGAAATTGGCATTGAATTTGAAAGCGGGAACGATTACATCATCGCCAGCAGCCAGGGGAAAATCAAACCGACGCGGGTACGGACGGGCATGTATCCCGTGTTCAACTCCGACATGCAGCAGCCGATTACGAGCCTGCTCCTGAAGGCGCCGGGCTACAGTGCCGTCAGGGAAAAGGTGTACCCGTACCGTTTCAGCCATGTCGCCCAATTAAACCGGCTTGGCGCCGATATCCAGGCGAAGAACGGCTATGCCATCATTAAAGGCGGCAGACCGCTGCACGGCGGCTACGCCCATGCGACCGATGTCCGGGCGGGAACCTGCCTGATCATGGCCGGCCTGCAGTCGGAGCAGGCGACGCGAATCACGGGCATCGAGCATATTGAGCGCGGCTATGAGGACGCGGTGCATTTGTTCGGCCAGGCGGGGATCGGGCTGGTGATCCACGAAGGCGAACCCGCTCCGGACGGCACCGAATATACGACAACGGCGTGATCGCCGGCCGGCTGCTTAGGGCTGTTTTAGCTTACGTGTTCTTGACGGCAAACAGCCCCCAAACCGGAAGAACGGCAGCGGGGGCTATTTTCGTTTTGTTTTATGATTTGGATCAATCTTATACGAGACATAAAACGCTTCTACCCGTCAATCGCTTTAGTCGAGGCCTGCTGAGCGGACAGGCTCCCGAAACGCTGGGACCAGTAGGCGAGGCCCATCGTCAGCAGCAGGAATAGCCCTGTAATGAGGAACACGGTATGAATGCTGAACACGCCGCTGATCGCGCCGCCCGCAAGCGGTCCCAGCATGCCGCCGAGCTGGTTCGCGGTCTGGTTGAGGCTGAAGGCCCTTCCGCGGAATTCGCTTGGCGTAGACCGGACGACAAGACCGTTCAGCGCCGGGAACACGGCGCAGAAGAAGCAGCCGTACAGGAAGCGGACGACCGAGAACGCCCAAATGTTATGAAACGGGATCTGGAGCAGCGAACCTATGCCTCCGGCGAACAAGCCGATCATCAGTATTTTCTGGAACCCGACCTTGTCGGCCAGCTTGCCCCAGCGCGGGGCGAAGATGATGCTGGCGATCCCGACGAGCGAGAAGATGAAGCCCGCCAGGATGGACGCATCCGATGCCGAGTGGCCGATCTCCACAATATAGAGGGAGAGCACCGGCTCGATGGTCATGACCGAGAACTGCGTCACCATGGTGAGCACCAGGACGATCATCAGCATTTTGTTGACGGCGGCCTGCTTCAGCGTGTTAAACACCGAAAGCTTGCCTTTGCTCGGGACGAATTTTTCCTCTTTGACGTAAAAGATAACGAGCAGCGTGGCCAGAAAGCACAGCACGCCCGCGCTGCCGAAGGCCAGCCGGTTGTCGAACACCTTGGAGAGCACGCCGCCGAGCAGGGGCCCCATAATGCTGCCCGTCGCCGTGGCCGTGGACATGGTGGACAGCGCGTAGCCGACCCTTTTCTCCGGGGTGTTGGTACCGACGATCGCAATGGCTCCCGGAATAAACCCGGAGAGAAGCCCCTGTAAAATACGCAGGATGAGCAGCTGCACCGGATGTGTGACAAACGCCGTCAGCAAATAAATGATGCACAGCACAAAACCTGCGCGGATGATCATCGGCTTGCGGCCGTATTTGTCGCCGACGGATCCCCAGAACGGAGATGAAAGCGCTCCCGCAAAAAACGCTGCGCTGAACAGCAGACCGGACCACATCTCAATGTTTTTGGTGACACCGATTTCAATCAGAAACAAGGGAAGAAAGGGTACCACCATCGAGAAGCTTGAGGACACGATCAGCGAGCCGAACCATAAAACCCATAGATTTTTCTTCCAGCTTTCCATAGACGTCATCTCCTGTTAAACCTAGTATACAGCACATGGGGTGTCCACTTGCTTCATGAGGCTGCTTCGAACATGGCTGTCCGTGCTATATAAAAGAGCAAAAGGCGCGCCGCTATGGCGTTGTCAGCTCTGTACGCGTATCGAAAGAAAATTTAAAAGTCCTGATCAGCTTGGGAGCTGCTCAGGACTTTTCCATTTCATCGTATGGATAGCGCTCCCTTAGGCTTGTGCACTGAGAGCGTTAAGTTTTTTCGCCAGGCGGGACTTCTTGCGGCTGGCTGCGTTCTTGTGGATCAGGCCTTTAGTTACGGCTTTGTCCAGTTTTTGGGATGCAGCTTGAACAGCAGCTTTAGCAGCTTCGACTTCATTATTCGTCAGCGCAGAATCGGCAGCCTTCACAGCTGTACGAAGCGCGGATTTTTGGGAAGCATTAAGCGCACGGCGTTTGTCGCTTGTTTTCACGCGTTTAACGGCGGATTTAATGTTTGGCATTGCATTCACCTCCTGTAAGGCATTCGAATAGCTCGAAATGATTCACAACTTAAAATAGTTTAGCATGGGGTACTCTAAAAAGCAATACTATCATCGCGTTCCAAAGGTTTGGATTTTAAGAGGCACATGGATCGGCGGCGTATGAACGGTGTCCGGTGTAAAAAGGTTGTGCATAAACTGGACGCCGCTCCCGCAAACTATCCATAACAAGCCAAAGGAGGCAGATGTATATGGAGTTGGATTTGCAGCGCTATTCCGTGCGGACCGACCTGGCGGTCGACGCCAGGGAAATGGCGGGCCATGCCGGACCGATCCCGGGGGTCGATGAAGAGATTACGGAGAAGGACGGCATCAAGATTACCCGCCTTAACGTGCTGAATGAGGCCGGTTCCCAGGCCATCGGCCGCGTCAAAGGGCATTACGTTACCTTGGAGGTTCCTGGACTCCGCAACGGGGACACGAAGCTGCAGGAGCAAGTGGCTGAGGCCTTCGCCCGCGAGTTTGAGGATTTCCTGGCGCTGATCGGGATTCAGAAGAAACAGACGGTTCTGATCGTCGGGCTTGGCAACTGGAATGTGACGCCCGATTCGCTGGGGCCGCTTGTGGTGGAGAACGTCCTCGTCACCCGGCAGTATTTTCAGCTGATGCCGGACCAGGTGGCCCCGGGATACCGGGAAATCAGCGCCATCGCTCCGGGGGTGCTTGGGCTGACGGGGATCGAGTCCAGTGAGATCGTGCAGGGTATCGTGGAACGGACGAAGCCGGATCTGATCATCGCGATCGACGCGCTGGCATCCAAATCGCTGGAGCGCGTCAACACGACGATCCAGATTGCTGATATCGGCATCCATCCCGGCTCTGGCATCGGCAACAAGCGCCGCGGCCTCACCAAGGAAGTGCTTGGCGTTCCGGTTGTTGCCATCGGCGTGCCGACCGTATGCTACGCTTCGACGATTGTGAACAATGTCATGGAAATGATGAAGAATCATTTCGGCCAGGAGACGAACCAGACCCGGCAAATTATGGGGATGCTGGACGATATCAACGAGCAGGAGCGCCTCGCCCTGGTCAAGGAAGTGCTCGAACCGCTCGGCCATGATCTGATCGTCACGCCGAAAGAGATTGACGAATTTATCGAAGATATCGCCAATATTGTCGCGAGCGGTTTGAACGCCGCCCTGCATGACGCGGTAGACCCCGGAAACACGGGAGCCTACACCCACTAGGAGGTGCAGCTCCTCCTCTCTCTTCTATCATAAATGAGGAAGCCCGAATCTATCGGGCTTTCTTTTTTTGGTTCTATCGAATCTCTCCGACTCATAGAGTTGAAGTATAAGAGATTTCAGGAGGACAACAGAATGAAGAGGAATGGTTTTCAGCTTTGGAATATCGGCAAATGGAGAGCCAGACTGCTGTATTTTCTGTCTATGGGACGTACCTTTGTGCTGCTGGTGGTCGGATCGCTGCTGTTTTTCTTACTTCTGGGACTGGGAGGGATGGCCGAGCAGAAAATCAACGATTCTCCGGTTTCTTCTATGAAAGGATTCGCCGGCTCCGTATCAAGCAATTTCTTCATTGATATGTTAGGCATGGAACTGCCCCACCTGAATAAAGAAAAAGGGAGCTCGACTTTCTCCGGGGAAAACATGACGACATTCGTATTCCAGATGCTGACCAGCGTCAACCCTAAGGATCCGAAAAGTCTGCTGGCCCGGGAAATGCCGGGCATGGGGGCGAACGATCCGGTGCTGCTGAGGCATTCGGCAGGCAATGACAACGTCGTCCCTCCCGAAGATTATAATCCGCCTGCGGAAACGGCGGGACAAACGGATGCGGCCGGACAAAGCCATAACGCTTCAGCCGATCCCCAGAAGAACGGTGCAGGTCAGGCCGAAACCGATCCCGGAAAGGTCACCGACTCCGGCAAGGGCTCAGACAAGCAGCAGGATACGCCGTCCGGTCAGGAACCGGACGCCGGCGGCAAGAAAGGTGCCGGAGAAGGAACGCCTTCCAAGGACAATGGAGATACGGGAGAATCTTCGGCGGTGGACTCCAAGAACAAATCGATTCTGATCTATCACTCCCATCCGAGAGAAGCATACAACCCGCTGCTGGGTAAAACCAGCGACAACCCCAGCTCTACGTCTCCGTCGCAAAACGTTATGCTGGTCGGAAGCTATGTGGCGAAGAAGCTGGAGCAGCTCGGCATCGGCACCGCCCATTCGGAGCAGGATTACATGACGACGGTGGCCGACTATAACTATAACTTTTCCTATAAATATTCCCGCGAGACGGTGAAGGCTGCGATGAGCCAGAACAGCGGCATGAAATACCTGATCGACATTCACCGGGATTCTCAAGGGCACAGCCGGACGACGAAAGACATTAACGGCAAAAGCTACGCGCAGGTCTTCTTCATCATCGGGCACGGCAACAAAAACTGGCGCAAAAACGAAGCCTTCGCCAATTCCATCCATGAACGGCTGGAAAAAGCCTATCCCGGATTGTCCCGCGGCATTTGGGGGAAAGATTCCTCCATGGGCAACGGGGAATATAACCAGTCGCTGTCGGAGAACAGCATTTTGATCGAGGTCGGCGGGATCGACAGCACCGATGCGGAGCTGAAGCGGACGTCGGAAGTATTGGCACAGACGATCGCCGACGTCTATTACGCGGATCAAAAGGCGGAAAAGGCCAGCACCGATCAAACGGCTCCCGCCAAGAAAGATAATAAAAGCTGATAAAGCAATGAGCCGAGGGAGGTATGATCATGTCAAAATGGGCTAAAAAAGTGTGCGTGCTTGGAATTTGGGCAGGCATCGGCGTTCTCGTCGGCATGCAGCTGGCCAGTCCGGATGCTCCGGCGCCCGCGCCGCAGGCGCAGACGGCGGCTGCCGCCGTGCAGGCCGGGCCGCAGCAGGGAGCTTCTACGCAGCAGCAGCGACAGCCTTCCCAGCCGCGCCAAAGCTCGAACCGGTTCAAGGCGGCGGACGAGCAGCCGCAGCAGGAACAGGTCGAGGTCCAGGACTGGCATGAGAAGACCCCCGAGCAGCTGCTGGTGGACCAGGGCGGCACGCCGACAGTCGACGTGCTGGCGGATAAGACGGCAGGCCTGCTGCAGGAGCTGTCCCAAAAGGGAATCCGCCTCGTTGTCTCCCTCTTCAGCAACGTGACGGAATAATGCGGCAGGTGGGATTGCTGGCCTTTCCTCCAACTGTTATAATGAATTGATTACACATCAGGCTGTTTTTGGGGGTAAGGCATGACAGACGTACAAGCAAGGCAAAAGAACATTCGAAATTTCTCCATTATCGCCCATATAGACCATGGCAAGTCGACGCTTGCGGACCGTATTCTTGAATATACGGGCGCCCTCACTTCGCGCGAAATGCAGGATCAGGTGCTGGACCAGATGGATCTCGAACGCGAGCGCGGGATTACCATCAAGCTTCAGGCCGTTCACCTGACTTATCGCGCCGATGACGGCGAGGAATATTTGCTGAACCTGATCGATACTCCCGGACACGTCGACTTTACGTATGAAGTTTCCCGAAGCCTGGCCGCCTGCGAAGGCGCGCTGCTGGTGGTGGACGCCGCCCAGGGAATCGAAGCGCAGACGCTGGCCAACGTCTATTTGGCACTGGATAACAACCTGGAGATTCTTCCGGTCATTAACAAAATCGACCTGCCGAGCGCCGATCCGGACCGCGTGAAGCAGGAAATTGAAGACGTTATCGGTCTGGACGCAAGCGACGCCGTTCTCGCCTCGGCGAAGGCCGGCATCGGCATCAAGGAAATTTTGGAGCAGATCGTCCAGCAGGTACCGCCGCCAAACGGTGATCCGGACCAGCCGCTGAAGGCGCTCATTTTTGACTCGCATTATGATCCTTACAAAGGCGTTATCGTGTATGTGCGCGTCATTGACGGCAGCATCAAAGCGGGCTCGAAAATCAAGATGATGGCTACGGACAAGACGTTCGAGGTCATCGAAGTCGGCGCGTTTAAACCGCGGATGACGATCGTGGACGAGCTTAGGGTCGGCGATGTCGGCTTTATCGTAGCGGGCATTAAGCACGTGGGTGATACCCGGGTCGGCGATACGGTCACCGATGCCAAAAATCCGACACTCGAGGCGCTGCCCGGCTACCGTAAAATCAACCCGATGGTATACTGCGGTTTGTACCCGATCGAGACGTCCGATTACAACGACCTGCGAGAGGCGCTGGAGAAGCTGCAGCTGAACGACGCTTCGCTGAGCTTCGAGCCGGAGACGTCGAGCGCGCTCGGCTTCGGCTTCCGCTGCGGCTTCCTCGGGCTGCTTCATATGGAGATTATCCAGGAGCGGATCGAACGCGAATTCAACATCCCGCTCATTACGACGGCGCCGAGCGTTATTTACCGCATCACGCTGACGAACGGCGACACGATCGAAATCGACAACCCGTCCAACTATCCGGAAATCGGGAAAATCGAATACGTCGAGGAGCCGTACGTCAAGGCGGCCATCATCGTGCCGAACGATTATGTGGGCACCATCATGGAGCTGTGCCAGAGCAAACGCGGCGAATTCGTCAACATGGAGTACCTGGATACGACCCGGGTTACGATCACGTACGAAATTCCGCTGTCCGAAATCGTGTATGACTTCTTCGATCAGCTGAAGTCCGGCACGAAGGGCTATGCTTCCTTTGATTACGAGCTTTCCGGCTACCGCCGCTCCAACCTCGTGAAGATGGACATCCTGCTGAACGGGGAGCAGGTCGACGCACTCTCCTTCATCGTGCACCGCGACCGCGCATACCACCGCGGACGCGGCATCTGCGAGAAGCTGCGCGAGCTCATTCCGCGGCAAATGTTCGAGGTGCCGATCCAGGCTTCGGTCGGGACGAAGGTCGTCGCCCGCGAGACGGTCAAGGCGATGCGCAAGAACGTCCTCGCCAAGTGTTACGGCGGCGATATTTCGCGGAAGCGGAAGCTTCTCGAGAAGCAGAAGGAAGGCAAGAAGCGCATGAAGCAGGTTGGCAGCGTCGAAGTGCCGCAGGAAGCCTTTATGGCTGTCCTGAAAATCGACGACAACTAGTCAGTTTTTACCAAGCTTATAGAGTACATTGGACCATTCCACGGGAGAGCCGCTGCGGCTTTCCCTTTCTAAATATAAGGAGGGAATTTGCGATGGCGATGTTGAATCCGCAAGGGACGCCAAGAGTTAAGTATCAGGGGAACCGTAAACCCCAAGCGGTTTATCTGCACATTCCCTTTTGCACGAATAAATGCTTTTACTGCGATTTCAACTCCTATGTGCTGAAGAACCAGCCGGTGATGGATTATTTGCAGGGGCTGGAGCGGGAAATGGAACGAACCGTCAAAGAGGTTCCTCCCGGTAAAATAACGAGCATTTTCGTCGGCGGGGGAACCCCGACCGTGCTGAAGCCGGACGAAATGGAGTATTTCCTGAAGACGGTCAAGACGTATTTTCCAGACTGGTCGGAAGATATTGAATTTTCGATGGAGGCCAATCCAGGAACAACCGACCTCGAGAAGCTGGCCGTGATGAAAGCAGGCGGCGTTAACCGCGTAAGCTTCGGCGTACAGGCGTTTCAAAACGAGCTGCTGAGCGGCATCGGGCGTATCCATGATACGGATGATGTGTACCAGAGCCTGGAGAACGCGCGCAAAGCCGGCTTTGACAACATGTCGATCGACCTGATGTTCGGCCTGCCGAACCAGACGGTGGACATGCTGGCGGAGAGCGTGAGCAAGGCGCTTGCGCTGAATCTGCCGCACTATTCGATCTACAGCCTGAAGGTTGAGGAGAACACCCTTTTCCATACGATGTACCAGAAGAATCAACTGCCGCTGCCCAATGAGGACGACGAGCTGAAGATGTATTTGCTGCTGATGGAGAAAATGAAGGAAGCGGGTTACGAGCAGTACGAAATCAGCAACTTTGCGAAGCCCGGATTCCACAGCCGCCACAATATGGCCTACTGGCTGAACGAAGATTATTACGGCCTCGGCGCGGGTGCCCACGGGTATGTCGGCGGCATGCGGCATATGAATATCAAAGGGGTTAATCCGTATACGGAAGCGACCAAAGAGGGACTGCCGAGATTGGAAAGCTTCGAGGTGCCCCGGGAAGAGGCGATGGAGGATTTCCTCATGGTCGGCCTGCGTGTCTTGAAGGGAGTGTCCCGGACGCATTTCGAAGAGCAGTTCGGCGTATCGATGGAAGACATGTTTGCCAAACCGCTGCATAAAATGCTGAATGCGGGGCTGCTCGAGGAGACGGGCGACGGGTACCGCCTCAGCGAACGGGGAATCCTGTTCGGCAACGACGTTTTCGGAGAATTTATAGGCTCGCTCACCGCAAAATAACCGCTTGAACTTCTATGCGTGTTGTTGTATATTTATTCATATCGTTGACAGCACGTGTGAGGGGGAATGGCGATGCCGGCGGTAGTTATTTGCCGTAAAGCGGTGCCAGAAGACGTAGAACCGCTTTTCGAAATGATCGATGGTTATGCACAGAAGGGGATCATGCTGCCGCGCTCTCGCAAAGTGCTTGAGAAGCAGCTGGACCAGTTTGTCGTGGCCGAGGCGGACGGGAAAGTGATCGGCTGCGGCTCGCTCTGCCAGTTGGGCGCAGACCTGGTGGAGATCCGCTCCTTGGGAATTGCGGAAGGGCACAAGGGGATGGGAATCGGCTCCAAACTGGTGAGCAAGCTCACGGAAGAGGCGAGAAGACAAGGCATTCCTAAAATAATGGCCCTGACGTACGAAGTATCGTTTTTTCTGAAAAACGGATTTTCGGTTGTGGAAAAAGAGATTTTTCCCGAGAAGGTTTGGACCGATTGCGTGAACTGCGCCAAGCAGCATGCATGCGATGAAATAGCTGTTCTTAAGATGCTGAACTGACTTGACAATGCTCATGTCAGTTTGGTATTTTTGTATTAACGGTTAGCACTCATCTCTTTAGAGTGCTAACGATGCTCGAAATAAAGGTCACCAAGGGGGGAATGGTATGCTTACCGAACGTCAAAGAATGATACTGAATGCCATTGTGGACGACTATATTCGCTCCGCTGAACCCGTAGGCTCCCGCAGCATTTCGAAACGAGGCGATGTCGGCTACAGTCCGGCGACGATCCGCAACGAAATGGCTGATCTGGAAGAGCTGGGCTTTTTGGAACAGCCCCATACTTCGGCCGGCCGCATTCCATCTCATAAAGGTTACCGGTATTATGTCGATCATCTGGATCCGGCCTATTCGGCGCCTCCGGGGGAAATCCGGCTGCTCCGCAAGTTTTTTGCCGAGAAGCTCAGCGCGATGGAGCAGGTGATCCAGCATGCAGCCATGATACTATCCCATATGACGAATTACACTTCCATCCTGCTTGGACCGGAAGTTTTTCATACTTCACTGCGGCATTTTCAGCTGCTTCCGCTTAACGAGGAAACCGCCGTCGCGATTATCGTGACGAGCACGGGACAGGTGGAGAACAAGACGGTCCAGCTTCCGCCGGACGTACCGGTCTCCGAGATCGAGAAAGTCGTCAACCTGCTGAACAGCAAGCTGATGAATGTACCTATATATAAGCTGAAGACAAGATTATATACAGAACTCGGCCAGGAGATGGAGCGACATATTTCCAACTATGAAGAAATCATGAAAGTGCTGGACAGCATATTCCTGGACGGTGAGGCCGACCATCAGCGCCTGTATTTGAGTGGAACGACCAACATGCTGACCCAGCCGGAGTTCAAGGATGTCGATAAAGTGAAGACGATCCTGGACCTGCTCGAAGAGACGCCGACGCTTACGAAGATGATGGCACCCCAGGATGGGGGCGGCATTCAGGTGCGGATCGGCACGGAGAACGACCATGAGGCGTTTGCCAACTGCAGCCTGATCACGGCGACTTACTCGCTTGAAGGGGAAGCGCTCGGCACCATCGGCATTTTGGGGCCTACCCGGATGGAATACGCAAGGGTCATGAGCATTTTGAACATATTGTCCAAGGATCTGACGGCCATGCTGTCACACTGGTATAAATAAGGGGGAGAGGACGGATGAGTCAAGGCCAGCAGCCGGTTCGCGAGGGTGAAGAACGCTACGCAGCCCTGCTTAACAACAGCAATGCGGTCCGTGCCATCACCTCTGCGGTGGAAGGGACGCTCGGCCCCAAGGGGCTGGACGTCATGCTGGTCGGCTCCCGCGGGGAAGTCATTATTACCAATGACGGCGTGACGATCCTCGACAAAATGGACGTAACGCATCCCGCCGCCAGATTGCTGATCCAGGTGGCCCGCAGCCAGCAGAAGCAGGTCGGTGACGGAACGACGACGGCAACGGTGCTCGCGGGAGCGTTGGTGCAGGAAGGCGTTGCGCAAATCGTGAGAGGTGTCCCTGCTTCCAAAGTGGTTGCCGGTATGCAGCAGGGCATTCGCATGGCGGTGGAAGCGCTGCGGCGCCGAACCCGCGTTATTGAAGGGCTGGACGATCCGCTGCTTGCCAAGGCGGCTTATGTCGCCGGACGCGAGCGCGAGGATATCGTCCGCCTTGTCATGGAAGCCGCTTCGAAGGTGGGGACCCGGAAGCTGAGGGAACCCGGCTATTTGCTAGCCGATGCGGTTACCGCCCACGAGAAAGGCGATAATGAAGTATATGAAGGCATTCTTTTGAAGCAGAAGCCGCTTCATTCGCATGATAGACCCGTGCTGAAGAACACGAAGATCCTCGTCCTGCACGACGCGCTCGAGCCGGAGACGCTGGATGAAGAGGTTCTGACGACGGAAGCCGGCTTTGCCCGGTACATGGAGCTGCGCGACCGCTTTAGCAGCGAGCTTCACGTGCTGGCCGACCTCGGGGTGGGGCTTGTTCTGCTGGAACGGGGAATCCATCCCGATGCCGAGCAGTTCTGCATGGACCACGGCATCATGGTGGTGCCGCGCGTGAGCCGCAGCGACCTGCTGCGCGTCAGCGAGATGACAGGGGCGGTGCCCATGCGGCGTACCGCCTTACATAAGGAGCGCGATTCGCTTGCCAAGCTTCTGGGGAATTCCCCCTATGTGGCTTATGACGAAAGGCTGGAACGCGTGCGGGTCAGCAGCGGCGGGCAGGAGCGCGAGCCGTTTGTCACGCTGATCGTCGGGGCGAGCACCGCGGAAGTCGTCGGGGAGTCCGCCCGGATTGCCGCGGATGCGGCCTCGGCTGTACAAGCCGCCGTTTCCGGCGGAGTGCTTCCCGGTGGAGGTACTGCCGAGCTGGCCGTCTCCTACGAGCTGGAGCATCAGCGGGAGGCGGTGAAGGGCATGGAAGCCTTCGGCATTGCCGCCGTGGCGGCGGCGCTGCGCAAGCCCATGGCGCAAATTTTGCTGAACGCCGGCTACAACCCGCTGGAGAAGATGGAAGAGGCGCGTGCCGCCCAGCTTGCGGAAGACTCCGACTCCATGGGCATCGACTGCGATACCGGGCTCGTCATTCGCTATGAGGAGCGGGGGATCGTCGATCCGGCCCTGGTGAAGATTCATGGGCTGGAGGCCGCGGGTGAGGTGGCGGCTGCCGTGCTCCGCATTCACAATGTCATCAAAATGAGAGGCTATGGCGGTCAGGACGAAGATTGAGTTCTTCGGGACCGCATGAACCGATGAACAAAAGCATGATCAGTTTACCAAGGAGGTGAAGACATCTTGAAAGAAAACCAACCATTTCAAGACAGTGAAAACGAATTGAACCAACAAACCAATGAAGAAGTGAATGAACATACAGCCGAGGCGGAGGCTAGCCAAGCTGGCGAGACAGTTTCGGAGGATGCTTCTGAAGGGACGGCTGCGGAGAATGAAGCATTGGACCCTGCTGCTCTGAAGAGCGAAGTGGAGCGTCTGCAGGGGCTGGCTGACGATTATCAGCAGCGTGCCATCCGTACGCAGGCCGACTTCGACAATTTCCGCAAACGGACCCAGAAGGAAAAAGAGGACCTGGCTAAGTATGCATCCACTAAACTGGTGACCGAGCTGCTGCCTGTCGTGGATAATTTCGAACGGGCTCTCGCCGCTGCCGGCGAAGGCAGCGAAATGGAGTCCTTTACGAAAGGCGTAAGCATGATTTTCCGCCAATTGGAAGGCGTGCTTCAAGCGGAAGGGCTGCAGGCTATGGTTACCGTCGGCGAGCCGTTTAATCCGGAATATCATCAAGCCATCATGCAGGTGGAAAGCGATGAATACGAGGAAGGCATCGTCGTTGAGGAAGTGCAAAAAGGCTATATGCTGAAGGACAAAGTGCTTCGTCCAGCCATGGTTAAAGTCAGCATGTAAATCCCTGCTGTTTAACATATAAGTATTGATCCACCATTTCTTTTATCCCAGAGGAGGAAACCATACATGAGTAAAGTTATCGGTATTGACCTTGGTACGACTAACTCCTGCGTTGCCGTCATGGAAGGCGGCGAGGCTGTCGTTATCCCGAATCCGGAAGGCGCGCGTACGACCCCTTCGGTTGTCGGCTTCAAGAAAGACGGCGAGCGCATCGTCGGCGAAACGGCAAAGCGCCAGGCCATTACGAACCCTGACCGTACCATCATTTCGATCAAACGCCACATGGGTACAAACCATAAGGAAACGATTGACGGCAAAGAGTTTACGCCTCAGGAAATTTCCGCAATGATTCTGCAAAAGCTGAAATCCGATGCCGAGGCTTATTTGGGCCAACCGGTAACCCAAGCGGTTATTACGGTTCCGGCATACTTTAATGACAGCCAGCGCCAAGCGACCAAAGACGCCGGTAAAATCGCCGGTCTGGAAGTGCTGCGGATCGTCAACGAGCCGACGGCTGCGGCTCTCGCTTACGGTCTGGAAAAAGCGGAAGATCAAACGATCCTCGTATACGACCTTGGCGGCGGTACGTTCGACGTTTCGATCCTGGAGCTTGGCGACGGCTTCTTCGAAGTTAAAGCGACGAGCGGGGACAACCACCTCGGCGGCGACGACTTCGACCAAGTGATCATCGATTACCTCGTAAGCGAATTTAAGAAGGACCAAGGCATCGACCTGAGCAAGGACAAAGCGGCAGTTCAACGTCTGAAAGACGCTGCGGAAAAAGCGAAAAAGGAACTGTCCGGCGTTCTGACGACAACGATTTCCCTGCCGTTTATTACGGTTGTGGACGGCGTACCTCAGCACTTGGAGGTTAACCTGACCCGTGCCAAATTCGAAGAGCTGTCTGCCGACCTGGTGGAACGCACTCTTGGACCAACCCGTCAAGCGCTCAGCGATGCGGGCATGAGCTCTAGCGACATTGACAAGATCGTCCTTGTCGGCGGTTCCACGCGGATTCCGGCCGTACAGGAAGCGATCAAGCGTCTGACCGGCAAAGAGCCTCATAAAGGCGTTAACCCGGACGAAGTGGTTGCCCTCGGTGCAGCGGTGCAAGCCGGCGTGCTGACAGGCGACGTCAAAGACGTCGTGCTTCTCGACGTCACTCCTCTCTCCCTCGGTATCGAAACCGCAGGTGGCGTATTTACGAAAATGATCGAGCGCAACACGACGATCCCAACCAGCAAATCGCAAATTTTCTCGACGTATGCGGATAACCAGCCAAGCGTTGAAATCCACGTACTGCAGGGCGAACGCCAAATGGCGGCGGGCAACAAAACGCTCGGACGCTTTATCCTGGGCGACATTCCGCCAGCACCTCGCGGCGTACCGCAAATCGAAGTTACATTCGACATCGACGCCAACGGTATCGTGAACGTATCGGCTACCGATAAAGGAACGAACAAAACGCAGAAGATTACGATTACGTCTTCGAGCGGTCTCAGCGACGAAGAAGTGGAACGTATGATGAAGGACGCTGAGGCACATGCCGAGGAAGACCGTCAGCGTAAAGAACTGATCGAAGCGAAGAACAACGCCGACCAGCTCGTGTACTCCACCGAAAAAACGATTAAGGACCTTGGCGACAAAGTGGACGCTTCCGAAGTCGAAAAAGCCAATGCTGCGAAGGACAAAGTCAAAGCGGCCATCGACTCCGACGACCTGGAGCAGATCAAATCCGCTACCGAAGAGCTGACCGAAATCGTGCAGCAGCTGTCTGTGAAGCTGTATGAGCAGGCTGCTCAAGCGCAGCAGGCTCAAGGCGGCGAAGGCAATGCCGACGGCGCAGCAGGCTCCGCGAAGAAGGACAATGTCGTTGACGCGGACTATGAGGTTGTTGACGAGGACAAAAATCAAGGTTAACCTATAGAAAGTTATGTTCAGGAATAGGGAAGTCAAAGCCGGGGCATCCCGCTGCTTTGGCTTTCCTTTTGTCCATGAACCGGAGCATGACTGAAATATTGGGGGTGGAAGAGTGGCTGAAAAGCGTGACTATTATGAAGTCCTGGGCGTCGGCAAGGACGCTTCGGATGATGATATCAAAAAAGCTTACCGGAAGCTGGCCAGGCAGTATCACCCGGACGTGAACAAGGCGGATGACGCCGAGGCCAAGTTCAAAGAGGTCAAGGAAGCCTATGATGTGCTCAGCGACGGGCAGAAGCGTGCAACCTACGACCAGTACGGCCATATCGATCCGAACCAGGGCATGGGCGGAGGATTCTCCGGTGCGGACTTCGGCGGCATCGGCGATATCTTCGACATGTTCTTCGGGGGCGGAGGACGCCGTGACCCGAACGCGCCGCAGCGGGGGAACGACCTGCAGTATACGATGACGATTGAGTTCAAGGAAGCGGTATTCGGCAAGGAATCGGATATTACCATTCCTAGAACCGAAAACTGTGACACTTGCCACGGCTCGGGAGCCAAACCGGGAACGAAGCCGCAAACCTGTTCCGTCTGCCACGGCAGCGGGCAGCAGGAAGTCGTCCAGAACACGCCGTTCGGACGGATGGTCAACCGTCGTACCTGCTCCAACTGTAACGGTACGGGTCAAATCATCAAGGACAAATGTACGACCTGTCACGGCAGCGGCAAAGTGAAAAAGCAGCGCAAAATTCACGTGCGCATTCCTGCGGGCGTGGACGACGGCGCACAGCTGCGCATGACCGGCGAAGGGGAAGGCGGTCTGCGGGGCGGCCCGTCGGGCGACCTGTACATCGTCATCCGCGTGAAGCCTCACGACTTCTTCGAGCGGGAAGGCGACGATATTTACTGCGAGGTTCCGCTCACGTTTGCCCAGGCGGCGCTTGGCGACGAGATCGAGATCCCGACGCTGACCGAGAAGGTCAAGCTGAAAATTCCTGCCGGTACGCAAACGGGTACGTTCTTCCGGCTCAAAGGCAAAGGCGTTCCGCGTCTGCGCGGCATCGGACAGGGCGACCAGCACGTGAAGGTCGTCGTCGTTACGCCTAGCAAGCTCAGTGACGAGCAGAAGGACCTGCTGCGCCAGTTTGCCTCCATGGACGGCGAGCAGACGCATGAGCAGGAGCAGTCTTTTTTTGACCGCATGAAAAAAGCGTTCCGCGGGGAGTAACCGCGCAATTGCAGTATATAGGTAAGACGTCTTCCGATAACCTTCAGGAAGATGGATCGTATTTAGAAAGTCCGGCCGTGGCGGCCGGGCTTTTTTTGCATGCAAACCTATAGACGTTTCCAGTTCCCGGCCCGGTTGTTTCCTGCGCATAAAAGGGACCGTGCTTGCACAGCCTAAAACCGCACGTGATAAGCCGTAAACGCTTAATCCATATAAAAAGCAGGTGAAGCAAGTGTCTGAAAAGAGCATTCTGGCCTATTTTAAAAGTCCGGAAGAAGCCGAGGGCGTTGCCAAAAAGCTGCGCGCTTTGCGGGTGGTGGACCTGTCCATCGACCGCTTCAGCCGGTTTCCGGGGGCTTCGATGTACAGCACCGGCCCATTTACGGGGGGTATGCCCAGCCTGACGTCTGTGACCTATGGCACAACATACAGCGATAAGGATGTCTCCATTCTGGCCGCAGCCGATCCGTCCGCAAGCGGGATGAGCGACGGCGGACAGGGAGGACCGACCGGCCGGGATATCATTCTGAGCGTTGTGGTCGAGGAAGAATCGTTCGAGAAGGCAAGGAGAATCGTCGAGGAAGCCGGCGGCTTCGTCTAGGCGCGAAAGTGGGATCGTAACATTTTCTAAGGTGAATAGATCGTTCAAGGAAAGGATGGGAGCTTGATGGCTAGCCGCGATAAAAAAGGCAAAATCATGACCAAGACGGAAAAAATCAAGGAACTGATGTCGATGAAAAACGAGGACGTCGAGTTCTCAGGCGTACTGGCCGATGCGGACGATGTGGAAGCGCTCCGCCGCAGCGAGGAGGCTGACGAGCGTCAGCTCCGCAAAATGGATACCGGCTGGACGGATGAAGATTAAGAATGCATAAAACCGTGGGGAAGCGCGATGCGAACCTGCGGTTTTTTTGTTAGCGGGGGGCCCTAAATTTTGTACTCGGCCGCCGATGTATAGTACAATGGTACTTATGCATAGGTCGAGGAGGAATTTAACGAATTATGTTATGGCATGAATTTACAATACATACCACGGAAGAAGCCGTGGAAATGATTTCAAATTTTTTGCATGAGGCCGGCGCGGGCGGTGTATCCATCGAAGAGTCGGGAACCCTGAACAAGAAACGGGATACGTCGTTCGGGCAATGGTACGAGATGCCTCTCAACGATATTCCGGAGGGACAGGCCGAAATCAAAGGTTATTTTTCCGAGGAGTCCCCTGTGGAGCAGATCATTGCCGAGGTTAAGGAACGGATTGGGCAGCTGAATGAGTACGGAATCGACACGGGAGAGCTGCGCTATGAGCTCAAGACAGTGGATGAGGACGATTGGGCTACCGCCTGGAAAGCTTACTTTAAACCGCTGAAGGTATCGGAGCGGCTGACGATCAAGCCGACCTGGGAGGACTACACGCCGGCGAGCGAGGCGGAGAAAATCATCGAGCTCGATCCCGGAATGGCGTTCGGTACAGGAACCCATCCGACAACGGCGCTCTGCCTGCGCACGCTGGAGAAGGTCATCCAGGGCGAGGAGGAAGTCATCGACGTCGGAACGGGATCGGGTATTTTGGCCATTGGAGCCGTCCTGCTCGGCGCGAAGCATGTGCTTGCACTGGACCTGGATCCGGTGGCGGTGTCGAGCGCCAAGGAAAACAGCCAATTGAACGGCATGCTGGACCATCAGATTACGGTCAAGGAAAGCGATCTGCTGTCCCTGTTAAGCGGTGATCAGCGCGAAGATCTGGGCGTTACCTTGCCGGTCCAAGTGATCGTCGCCAACATTTTGGCCGAAATCATTCTGCTCTTTATCGACGACGTGTACCGTGCGCTCGAGCCGGGAGGAGTCTACATCGCCTCAGGCATCTACAAAAATAAGGAAGACGTCGTTCAGCAGGCGCTGAAGGACTCCGGGTTTGAGATCGAGGACGTTTGCCGTGACGAAGACTGGGTAGCCTTTGTCGCGAGAAAGAGGTCGTGATGGATTTTCTGAACAATATTCTCAGGTTTCCGCTGGAAGAGCTTCCGTTCGTCCTGATCGTGCTGGTGATCGCCTTTACGGTGCATGAATTTTCGCATGCGTATTTTGCCTATAAATTTGGAGATCCTACAGCCAAACTGCTGGGCAGGGTAACGCTGAATCCGGCGGTTCACTTCGATTTTCTCGGCGTCCTGCTGCTGGTGATTGCAGGGTTTGGCTGGGCCAGACCGGTCCCGGTCAACCGCGACAACTTCAAAAATCCCCGCCTTATGGGCGTGGTCGTGTCGGCGGCGGGGCCGCTGAGCAACTTCGTTCTGGGTATCATCGGGGCGTTTGTTTACGCCCTCCTGATCGCCACAGGGGTGCTGGACGGGATTACGAACGAAAGGCTGCTGTTCGCGATCACGACGTTTTTGCGCTATTTCTGCTTTATGAACTTTTTCCTGTTCTTATTCAACCTTATCCCGCTTCCGCCGCTGGACGGATACCGCATCGTCGAAGATATCGTTCCGCCTCGGTTACGGATGAAGCTGCAGCAGTTTGAGCAGTGGTCCATCTTTATTTTCCTGCTGATTCTGTTCATTCCGGTGCTGCAGATGTATACAATCAGTCCGCTATATATGTGGGCTAACAGCATCAACTACCAGTTCGTGTTCTCCTTCCTGAAATTGTTCGGCGTGTCGATATAATCGGAGCGGGAATGCGAACGTTCGAGGCCGTATTCGCTTGTTGAATAGGGTCTGGTCATGCGAACCTAAAAGTTGTATGATGAAGTTTGTGATTTTGGAAATAGGATGTTGATAAAGGTGCAGAGATATTTTGTGTCACAGGAGCAGTTTAAAGGCGATACCGTCGAGATTACCGGTGAGGATGCACGGCATATCGCCAAGGTTATGCGCAGCAAAGAAGGGGACACCTTTATCGTCAGCGACGGCCGCGAGCGGGAAGCGCTGGTGGAAATCCGGTCGATCGACCAGGGGGTTGTCACCACCGCTGTCGTCGAGATGCTGGCGATGACCCAGGAGCCGTCGGTTAAAGTCACCATTGCGCAGAGCCTCCCTAAAGGAGACAAGATGGAGACGGTGATCCAGAAATGCACCGAGATCGGTGCGGCTGCATTTGTTCCTTTTTTGTCGGAGCGAACCATCGTGCAGTACGATGCCAAGAAGGAAGAGAAGCGCATCGTCCGCTGGAGCAAAATCGCCAAAGAGGCGGCAGAACAGAGCCACCGCAACCGGGTACCCGAGGTCGGTTATCCGATCCATTGGAAAAACCTGCTGGCTTCGTTTTCGTCGTATGATGCGGTATATTTCTGTTATGAGAAAGAACACGGTCTTCAGCTGCGGGATGCAGTGAAGCCTTGGATAGAGAAGACCGGCGCTGCCGCAGACCAGCAGGTGCTTCTGATCGTGGGGCCGGAAGGCGGCTTCAGCGAAGAGGAGTGCCGGGCGGCGGAGGAAGCCGGCGCGGTCAGCATCGGCCTGGGACGGAGAATCCTGCGCTGCGAGACGGCGGGTATGGTTGCCCTGGCCTGCATACTTTATGAATCCGGAGAAATGGGGGGAGCTTGAACATGCCATCCGTTGCATTTTATACGTTGGGCTGTAAAGTGAATTTTTACGATACAGAGGCCATTTGGCAGCTGTTTAAAAATGAAGGCTACGAGCAGGTGGATTTCGAACAAAACGCAGACGTTTATTTAATTAATACCTGCACCGTAACCAATACAGGCGATAAGAAGAGCCGGCAGATCATCCGCCGGGCCGTGCGCCAAAATCCGGAAGCGATCGTTGCCGTGACAGGCTGCTATGCGCAGACCTCGCCGGCCGAAATTTTGGACATTCCCGGGGTTGATCTCGTCATCGGGAACCAGGACCGAGACAAAATCATTCCGTACGTGAATCAAATCCGCCAGTCCCGCGAGCCGATCAATGCGGTCCGCAACATTATGAAGACGCGCGTATTTGAAGAAATGGACGTTCCTGATTTTGCCGACAGAACCCGGGCGTTTCTGAAAATCCAGGACGGCTGCAACAACTTCTGCACGTTCTGCATCATCCCATGGTCGCGCGGGCTTTCACGCAGCCGGGATCCGAAGAGCATCGTGAACCAGGCGCATCAGCTGGTGGAAGCGGGATACAAGGAAATCGTCCTGACCGGCATCCATACCGGCGGCTACGGCGACGACCTGGACAGCTACCGCCTGTCGGACCTGCTGTGGGATCTCGACAAAGTGGACGGGCTGGAGCGCGTCCGCATCAGCTCCATCGAGGCAAGTCAAATCGACGAGCGGATGCTCGACGTGCTGAACCGTTCCTCGAAAATGTGCCGCCACCTGCACATTCCGCTGCAAGCGGGGGATGACACCGTGCTCAAGCGGATGCGCCGCAAGTATACGACAGAAGAGTTTTACAACAAAATGCAGCTGATCCGCCAAGCGATGCCGGATGTCGGTATTACGACGGACGTTATCGTCGGGTTCCCGGGCGAAACGGACGAAATGTTCCGGAACGGCTATGAGCTGATGAAGGCGATCGGGTTCTCGGAAATGCACGTCTTCCCGTATTCCCAGCGGAACGGCACGCCGGCCGCGCGGATGACCGACCAGGTGAGCGAGGAAGTGAAGCATGCGCGGGTGCGCGAATTAATTGCGCTGTCCGAGCAGATGCAGCTGGCGTATGCCCAAAAATTCGTCGGCCAGGTGCTGGACGTCATTCCGGAAGGCACTTCCAAAGGAACCCATGGTCCGGGCAAAATGCACGGCTTCAGCGATAACTATCTGCAGCTGATCTTTGACGGTCCGGAAGACCTGCAAGGCAAGCTGTGCCGCGTTAAGTTGACCAAAGCCGGCGTTCACGAGTGCGAAGGCCAGCTGGTGCGTGTGCTGGACGAAAGACCGGGACAAGCGGTTTAATTTGTATATAGCAAGGTCCCTGTGCATTGCGGGATCTTGGGCGAATGGCAAGGATTTCATTTCCGGCAGCATCGGAGGTGAAATCCTTGTTTGTACTATGGCATGAGGAGGAGGAGCGGGTGATGAGGAAGGAAATATCGGCAGGAGGCGTCGTGTTCCGCAGCATCGGCGGCCGGCTGGAGATTCAGCTGATTCTGGACCGCTACGGCAAAATTTCGATGGCCAAAGGCAAAATGGAGCCGGGCGAAACCGTTGAGCAGACCGCGCTGCGCGAAATCGAGGAAGAGACGGGCATTATCGGCAGCATCATTTCCCCCGTGGACATCATTAAGTATACGTACAACCATCCGATTCATGGCCAGGTTCAAAAAGAAGTCCATTATTACCTGGTGGAGGCGGTCGGCGGATCGCATCGGCCTCAGGTGGAGGAGATCAGCGGTGTGGCCTGGTATGAGCCGCGAGAGGCATGGCTCCGGCAGGATCAGAACGGGTATGATAATAACGACCGGATCGTGCGGAAAGGGCTGTCCCTGCTCGGCATCGAGGTTTAAGACTTATCTTAGGTCTGCCTAAGGAACTGTCCTCCTACCAAGCGCTTAAGGGTGAACTATATACTCAGGCGTGTGCGGCTTTTTTCCAGATCGGCAGGTAGCATAGAGGCAGAGCGGCCAGGGAGCTGATCACATTAAACAGCGTCTGCGCGTGGGCGATTTGCGCGCCTTCACTGCCGGTGATGGCCGCCACGGCCCAGTGCAGCTGCGGAATCAAGGGCATGAAGACGAGGGCTCCGCCGACGTTCAGAACCACATGGGTCCAGGCGACAAACCGGCCAGAGGCCGTGCTGCCGATGGAGGCGAGAACCGCGGTCACGCAGGTGCCGACGTTCGCGCCGAGCACGATGGCGATGCCGACGTCGACCGGCAGTGTTCCCGAGGAGGCCAGCGCGATCGCCAGGCCGATGACGGCGGCGCTGCTGTGCATCAGGGCGGTCAGTACCGCGCCGGCGGCAATGCCCCACCATACGCTGTCGGCTGCGCGGTCCAGGAACCAGCCGAACAGACCGGACTGCTCGAGGGCCGGACCTATCTTTTGCATGACGCGGATGCCCAGCATGACCAGGGCAAAGCCGGCGATGGCCAGCGACAGAAACTGGACGGGCATCATCAGGTGCTGAATACGGCGGATTCCCGGCGGGGAACTCTCGCTGAAAATGACGGCGGCCGCCCACACGATCAGGGAGACGGTCAAGAGCGGCAGGGCGATCCGTCCGATCTGCAGGCCGATCAGCTCGGTGGTCAGGCAGGTGCCGATGTTGCTGCCGAGTATAATGCCGAGGGTGCGTTCGTACGTCAGCAGCCCGGCATTGACCAGGCCCATCGTAATGACGGTGACGGCGGTGCTGCTCTGCAGGACGGCCGTGATGCCGGTGCTGAAAAGGAGCCCCTTCAGCGGCGAAGCGGTAGCCTTTTGCAGGAAGGCGGACAGGAGGGGGCCTGCCCATTTGCCGAGGGCAGCCTCCATTACCTTCATGCCGGCCATAAAAATAACAAACCCGTACACGACGGGAAACACGACAGTTTGAAACACGCGGTAAGTCCTCCTTGGGGTTGTTTATGGAGTCGACCATAGTTACGTATATGTCCAACCATGGACAACCATGACACCAAGAGGGCGGCTGCGGCCGGGGACTTGCCGGAATCCATATATCCATTTTTGAAACGTTGAAGGAGTGAATCGATTGGCATCGGTCGTATTAGAGCGCAGCCGGAAGAAGCGGCTGGAACAGGGGCATCCCTGGATTTACAACAATGAAATTGCCTCGGTGGAGGGCAGCCCGGAGCCGGGCGACCTCGTGAATGTGGTCAATCATCAAGGGCGGTACCTGGCCACGGGCTATTACAATCCGGCCTCGCAAATTACGGTCCGGGTCATCTCGTACCATCCCGTCGAGACGATGGACCGTGCCTTCTTTGCCGAACGCTTCCGCGGCTGCCTTGAGCACCGGGAGCGTTTCCTGAAAGGAGATAATGCTTACCGCCTTGTGTATGGGGAAGCGGATTTTCTTCCCGGGCTGATCGTAGACCGCTTCGGCGATGTGCTGGTCGTGCAGCTGCTGACGCTGGGCATGGACGTGCACCGTGCGGACATCGTCGACGCGCTGGTCGAGGTGCTGAGCCCGCAGGGAATCTATGAACGCAGCGACGTTCCCGTACGCGAGCTGGAAGGGCTTGAGCAGACCAAGGGACCGCTGTACGGGGAATGCCCGCGCCATGTGACCGTGACGGAGAACGGTCTGTTCGTGAAGGTCGACATTGAAGAAGGCCAGAAAACGGGCTATTTCTTCGACCAGCGGGAAAACCGGGCTTCGATCGCTCCGCTGATGACCGGCTGGGGAGGCCGCAGCGGGATTACGCTGCAGGAAGTAGAGCAGGACGGAGAGCGCGTCAGCCTTCCGGTGAACAAAAGCGGCAAAGTCGTCACCTTCCCTTATTGGGACGGGGCCACAGTGCTGGAATGCTTTTCGCATACGGGGAGCTTCACGCTGAACGCCTGCAAGTACGGAGCCAAGAAGGTCACCTGTCTCGATATTTCCCAACACGCAATTGAGAGCGCCAGGGAAAACGTCGTGCTGAACGGCTTTGAGGACCGCGTGGAATTTGTTGTCGCTGACGCCTTCCAATATTTGCGTGATCAGGTCAAAGGTGTGGAGGAACGGCGGCAGCGGGCCGCAGGGAACGAGGAGAAGGTCGATACCTCGAAGAAAATGACCGCAGGGGGCGGCCGGACGTGGGACGTCGTTATTTTGGACCCGCCGGCTTTTGCCAAGACGAAAAGCGCCGTGAAGGGCGCCTGCCGCGGCTATAAGGATATCAACCTGCACGGCATGAAGCTGGTGAACGAGGGAGGATACCTCGTCACGGCCAGCTGCTCGTACCATATGCGCCCGGACCTGTTCCTGGCCACGATCCAGGAAGCGGCAGCCGATGCCGGCAAAATTTTGCGCCTGATCGAATGGCGTGCGGCCGGCAAGGACCACCCGCAAATTCTCGGCGTCGATGAAGGCCACTACCTCAAGTTCGCCGTATTTGAAGTTCGCAGCAGGGCTTAACTTTGATCTTGAACCAAACCTTTCCGTGATGGACGGAAAGGTTTTTTTGTTTTCGCGGGCGGCAAGCTCATCTGAAAAAGAAGCAAGCGTAACCTTCGGGGGATTGTTAGCGTCTAGGAAGTAAGACGTTCCAAAAAAAGGGATTCAGCATACGACGGGGTGACGTAATGAAAAAAGCAATCATCGCATTAACCTTACTGATGATGTTACCAATCGCTGCCTCAGGCTGCACCTCACCCGCTGCCAACCATTCGGAAGGGTGCTGCGCAAACCCGGTTAGCCAAACGGCGCTGGGGCAATATCGGGACGCTGCAGGCTTTTCGAATTTAGAACAGAAAGCTATCGATCCGATCGGGGTGCGGGAGCCGTTCTATGGCGTGCGCCTTCTGAACCGGGACGGAACGACCGTTCAGGAGTGGCCGCTAGATTCCTTAGCATCGTATCAACCCGTTTGGGACGATGAGGAGGAGCATGGGCCCGGGATGCTGGTGTACAGCTTGAGTGGCAGGCTGCCTTTGATTCTGCAGCAGAACGGTTCGTTAAGCGTGCTATCCCACCCGAAATGGGCGCCGCCTAAGGTAGAGTTTACGAACGACTTTGGGCTGAATGTTCAATATGCGGACCGGCTTGCCAAGCACGAGATCTATGCCGTCAATGGCCATTTGAAGCTGTACCGGGTAAATACCCGATCCGGAGCGGCTCAGGAGCTGTACGAGTCCGCCCGCCCGGTCTACGGTATAGCCGCATCACCTGACAACGACCGAGTGGCGCTTCTGGTCGCTTCGGACGACACGTTTGGTCCGGATGCCGACTTGATTGTGCTGGACCGGGACGGGAACAAGCTGCTCCACCGCCCGAGAGCGAGCTATTTGTCACACAGCGACGGATTCCTGTTTATTTATCCTTTAGCCTGGAACGATAACGAGACCGTTACGGTCCCTGTTGACGGATATAAGGAGGGCCGAACCCGTGGCGTTCTTCATATCCGTCTGAACCGGGAGGGGGCGTCCTACGAAGCCGATCCAAAGCTGCCGGCCGCGGCCAGGCGAATATTAGCTCAGCACGCAAGGATCGCAAAGGAAACGGACATCACCAGCTTTACCGTCGCATCCGGGATTTCCTCCGGTTTGTATGCGGTCCAACTGGCCAATCGCGACGTATGGATTGTCGATATTTTGAAAGGGAAGGCGCTCAAGGCCGGCGTCGGCTATCCGCTGCGCTGGACGAAGGATAACCGGCTGTGGCTGGCGGCCAACCGCTCGGAGCTGCCGGTCTATTACAGCGGTATGTAATATGCCATGCGAGGCAAAATGATGATGCATTCGATGTCTCACGTATGATTTGGGCAACCGCCGAGACTAAAGCAAAAATCCCTTCTCGCTGAATGCGAAAAGGGATTTTTGAATTTTTTACCCAGGCTATATAAACAGTGTGCTTTTTTCAATTCCAAGGCTAAAGCTCTCGTTTTGTCCGGGTTACTATCATTCCTGCTTATAGCGATGGACCAGCTTGTCCCGGTGTGAAGCAAAAATGTCCTCCAGTCCGATGTCGTATTTGTTAGCGATCACAATCAGATTCCCCAGCACGTCGCCAAGTTCTTCCACAAGCTCCTGCTTATGCTCGTCATACGTACCCACGGCCTCATCCGGCCGGTCCCGGCCGATTTCAAGCGCCCGAATCGCCCGGGCCACTTCGCCGGTCTCCTCCGCCAAAAAGCCGATCCGGATAAAGATATCGAGCTCCGACCAGCCCCGTTGTTCATAATACTCCTTGACCCACTGCTGAAATGCGTTCACATCCACAGTTTCCGCCTCCTCTTGCAATTCATGTTCTAGTGATAGGCACTTCTATAAGTATAAGGGATGGAGGCAAGAGGGTGGCGCGTTATTCAAAGGCTGGATTGAGGGCAAAAACCATGATTTACATTTTGGTACACATTAAATAGACTGAAAAAATATGGACAGGAAGGGAAGCCGAACGTTATGCCGAGGAGAACTAATATACAAAGCCAATAGGCTGCCAGGAGATCACATGGAACGGCCGGTAATTTCAGGGTTGGACGCCATGATCGTTTCCGCCGCGCGCCACACCTCCGGCAAAAAGTCGATGACCGCAGCGGCACGCACGCTGAAGTCCTGGACGGTGTGAAAGCCGAGATCGGCCAGAAATGCTTCCAGACCGGGGGCAAGCTCCTTTTGCACATTCGGATCGCTGTCTGCGGCGAGAATTTTGTGGCAGCGCGCGAAGGTGGCGCCCATCCAAAACACCGCCTCTCGATGGAGTCCTTGTTCAATTAACGTTATGCTCCCGTCGATGGCGATCGGGCGGGAAACCGGAGAAATGTCGCTGCTGAAGAAAAAGGGCGTTTTGGCGGCGGCAGCCGCGGTATCGAAGGTCCGCTCGAGCGACCTGACATGCTGCATCGCCCGCTCCGGCTCCAAATCGGCACAGCCGAGATGGCGAAGCAGCTCGGGGTACAGCGAGCTCAGCCCGTAATCTTCCAATACGCCGCGGACGGCTGCGTAACGGAGCCGCACCGTCGGGTTTTTCAGGGCGGCGAGCAGCAGCACATGCGTGGTGATGCCCGTAGGGAAGAGCCAGGATGTGAACAAGTCATGCAGCGGCAGGGACAAGTCGAGGCCGAGCAGAGACCGCTTGATTTGCTGCAGGACGTTTTCGCACCGCTGTCGCACCCAGACCTCATCGGCAAAATGCCGGGATACTTCTGAATACAGGCGATGCAAATGGCCATGGGGATCGGAGATGATCGTATTCACCCGGAACGGGCCTGCCAGATGGTGCGAGACGAGCACCTTTTGCACCGAGGATAGCTCGGATAGGGAGATGTAAGAGCCTTCGATCAGGGTATCCCGATATATGAACTTACCCGGTTTTAACGGCGGCTCCGCCAGTTCGGACACGACCATCACGTCGATATCGGAGCTTGGAGACATCGGGGCATCTTCCGGCATTCCGATCGTGGAACCCGTGAAATAAGCGCCTATAAATCCTTTTTCCTTTGAGGCTTGGTGCAACACCCAGTCCGCTGCAGCGGCTCTTGCTGAACCGACCGTCCCGGGCTGATTTTCAGACGAACTTGAACAATCCTTGATATCCACCGTATTTCCTCCCTTTGCCTTAAAGTGGGAACGTCCTCATTATAGAATGTCAGGTGAAAAATGGTAGACTGTTTGTTTTTGGAAATATGAGCTATAATAGCAATATAAGGAGCCGAAAGGCTCCTTTTTTCGTTGGATTCCGGCTTACGGGCCGCAGAAGGACAAGGGGTTGACATGAAACCAAAAGGTTTCGTATAATCCATGTGAAACCAATTGGTTTCGCATTCGAATGTAAACCGGGTTTATTGACTGCAAATGGAGGTACTTATACATGGAAAACTCAACAAACAATGCTTTGCCTGATATTCGCCACACCGGCGTATTCCAGGCTCCGATTCGGAAAGTGTGGGAGGCGGTGGCGACTCCCGAAGGGCTGTCCGCCTGGTTCATGCCCAATGACATGCAGCCCGTCGTAGGCCACGAATTTCACATTAATGCCGGTCCGTACGGCATGTCGCCGTGCAAGGTGACCGAAGTGGATCCGCCGCACCGGCTTGCGTTCCGCTGGGGCAAGGACTGGACGCTTGCTTTCGAACTGAAGGAGCTGGACGGCAAAACGGAAGTAACGCTCATCCACTCCGGCTGGAGCGCGGACCAAGTGACCGAGTTCAACCAGCCGCACACGATCGTGCGCGAGACGATGGACCAAGGCTGGGCCGGACTCCACCAGAAGCTGGGCAGATACGTCGAGGCGTAAGCATGACGGCGACTGCGTCCAAGCACGACGTGTTCCAGGCCGTGGCCGACCCGACCCGGCGCCAGCTGCTGAAGCTGCTGTCCGATCAGGAGATGCCCGTAACGGTTCTCAGCAGCCATTTTCCGATGAGCCGGACGGCGGTTTCCAAGCATCTGCGGATTCTGTCGGAGGCAGGACTGGTGAAGGAAAGGAAGGTCGGCCGCGAGACGAGGTACCGGCTGGATCCGGGGCCCTTGCAGGAGCTCAAGGATTGGTACTCCTATTTTGAACGCTTTTGGGAGAACAAGATGGCGGCCCTGCAGCACTTCGTGGAGTCGGATGGTTCCGAACGCTTCCCTGCCCCGCTGACCCTTGTGGAAAAGGAGAAGGAACAAGATTAGCCGGTGATTCAATCGCTCTATACTGAACCATGATCCCTGCATGATGGAAACTAGCATTCGTAAAAATCAAGCGAAACAAGAGACAGCGGTACAAGAGGATCACATCCTCCTGTACCGCTGTTTGGCATGCCGGGACACGGCGTTCCTTAGGGTTGAGCGTATCGGATAAATGCAAAAAACGGCAAGTGCCTCCTTTTTACAGTTCCGCAAACATACGTTCTTTTCAAAAAAGGTTGTGTTATACTTATATTTAATAGTTTTCGAGGTTTACATACGAAGGAGGCAACACCATGTCGGTTCATTTTCTGATCGGACGATCCGGTAGCGGCAAGACGACGGCGATCTTAAGCGAGATTACGTCCCGGCTGCAAACAGAGCCTAAGGGCAGCCCGCTGATCCTGCTCGTTCCCGAGCAGGGCTCATTCCAGGCGGAGCACAACCTGGTATCATCGGGCGCTGTCAAAGGCAGCGTCCGTGCGCAGGTTCTCAGCTTCCGGCGCCTGGCGTACCGGGTGATGCAGGAGACCGGCGGGTCAGCGAGAGTCGGCATCAGCGAAGAAGGCAAAAAAATGCTGCTGTACAAAATCATTCAGCGCCGCAAAGAGGAGCTGAAGCTGTTCGGTGCCTCCGGCGACCAGCTGGGTTTCATAGGCAAGCTGAACGAGCTGTATACCGAGCTCAAACGGTACTGCGTAGATTCCGCCGTGCTGGAAGAGCATTTGACCCAGCTGACGGAGCAGAAGGCGGCCGCGCCGATCCTGCGAGATAAGCTGGAGGATTTATGGACGGTGTACCGCGACTTTGAACAGGAAATATCACCGCTTTATATAGATGATGAAGATACGCTTGTCACTTTGGCCGAAGGGATTCGCCGCTCGTCTTATGTCAAAGGCGCGGACGTATGGATCGACGGCTTCCACGGGATGACTCCGCAGGAATACGGGGTTGTTCGCGAGCTGATGGCCCATGCGTCATCGGTCACGATTGCGCTCACGCTGGACAAGCCGTACCACGGCAGCATGCAGCCGCATGAGCTGGACCTGTTCCACCCGACCGCCACGACTTACATCAAGCTGAGAGGAATGGCCGACGAGCTGGGCGTCGAAACGAACGATTCGATTCTGCCGGCATCGGACCTGCCCAAATTCCGCCTCAGCCCGCGGCTTGCTCATTTAGAGCGCGGGTATGACCGGCGGATTCCCTGGAGGGGGCAGGAGAGAGATCAGGTTCAGGAAACCGAAGGGATTTCCCTCTATGCGGCCGAGAACCGGCGCACCGAAGTGGAAGGGGCTTTGAGGGAGATGCTGCGCCTGGCCAGGGAGGAAGGGGCGAGATACCGCGACATGGCCGTGTTCGTCCGTAATTTGGGCGATTACGAGCATTTGGTGGAGCCCCTGTTCCGGGACTACGGCATTCCGTTCTTTCTCGACCAGAAGCGAAGCGAGCTGCACCATCCGCTGGTGGAGTTTATTCGTTCCGCACTGGATGTCGTACGCCGGAACTGGCGGCATGAGGACGTATTCCGCTGCATCAAGAGCGACCTGCTGCTTCCGCTGGACGGGTC
Organism: Paenibacillus favisporus; assembly: GCF_040545415.1. Taxonomy (NCBI): domain Bacteria; kingdom Bacillati; phylum Bacillota; class Bacilli; order Caryophanales; family Paenibacillaceae; genus Paenibacillus; species Paenibacillus favisporus. Next base: position 260,777 of record NZ_JBEPLV010000001.1, read on the forward strand.
GCTGGGGCGGGAGGATATGGACGTGCTCGAGAACTACGCTCTCGCCTGTGGAATTCAGGGATACCGCTGGACGGACGGCCGCCCGTGGAAAGCCGTTCCGAGCCTGTCCCTGGAGGAAAACGGCGGAGAGCGACGCAGATCCGGAGAGCAGCTTCTCAGCCTGATGGAGCACTGCCGGAGGGTGGTCAGCGAGCCGCTGCTGGCCTTCGGCAAGCGGGTGAAGAAGGCGGGCAGCGCCGAGGAGCTCAGCACAGCGGTCTTCCGTCTGCTTGAGGAAGCCGACATTCCCGAGAAGCTGGACCTGTGGAGCCGCGAAGCGCTGGAATCCGGGCGTCCGGAGGCGGCGAGGGAACACCGCCAGCTGTGGGATGCGGTCCTGGAGCTGCTGGATCAGATTGTGGAAATGATGGGTACGGAGAAGATGGCCTTCGAGCTGTTTGCCGGCATTCTCGAAACGGGACTGAGCGAACTGAAGCTGGGCCTCGTTCCGCCTGCGCTCGATCAGGTGCTGGTCGGCAATATGGACCGGACGCGGACGGGTGGTGTAAAGTACGCGTTTCTGCTCGGCGTCAACGACGGAGTCATCCCGGCCGTGTTTCAGGATGACGGGGTGCTGACCGAACAGGAGCGCTCCCTGTTGTCGCAAACCGGAATGGAACTGGCGCCTGGCATTTCGCGCAAGCTGCTCGACGAACGGTTCCTGATTTACAACGCCTTGACCTCGGCCAGCCGGCATGTATGGGTCAGCTATCCGGCCGCAGACGATGAGGGCAAGGAGCTGCTGCCGTCCGAAGTGGTGCGGCATGTCCGCAAAATGTTCCCCGGTCTGCCGGTTCGCCGTCTGTCGGCGCAGCCATCGGCGGAGCAGCGGGAAGAAGAGCTGCTTGAGTATTTGTCCCACCCCCGCCAGAGCCTCAGCCATTTGATCATTCAGCTGCGCAAATGGAAACAGGGCGCGGAAATTCCGCAGCTGTGGTGGGATGTGTACAACTGGTATATCCGGGAACGGGAATGGAAGGGGCCGCTGGATATGCTGCTGCGGTCGCTGTTTTACCGCAACGATACCCGCCAGTTGGAGCCGCAGACCAGCCGCAGGCTGTACGGTGCCAAAATCCGGACGAGCGTATCCCGCATGGAGCGGTTCGTGGCCTGCCCGTTTTCGCACTTCGCTTCACACGGGCTGAAGCTGCGCGAACGGCAGCTGTACCGCCTGCAGGCACCGGATATCGGCCAGCTGTTCCACGCGGCGCTGACCCAAATGGCGCTGCGGCTGCAGGAACAGAAGCGGAGCTGGGGAAGCCTAACCGCCGAAGAGTGCCGGCGCGAAGCGGAAACAACGGTAGAGCGCCTCGCTCCGATGCTGCAGGGAGAAATTTTGATGAGCAGCAAGCGCTACGGCTACATTTCGCGCAAGCTCAAAAACATCGTCAGCCGCGCCTCTGTCATTCTGGGCGAACAGGCACGGCGGGGAAGCTTTGAGCCGGTCGGCCTGGAGCTGGATTTTGGCCCGGGTAAACCGCTGCCTCCGCTGACCTTCTCCCTCGAGAACGGAACGGTGATGGAGGTCATCGGGCGAATCGATCGGGTGGATATGGCCCAAGGCGAAAACGGACTGCTGCTGCGCGTAATCGATTATAAATCCGGACAGAAGGACCTGCGGCTTCATGAGGTGTACTACGGCTTGTCCCTGCAGATGCTGACCTATCTGGACGTGCTGTTGACCTATGCGGAGCATTGGCTGGGCAGCAAGGCGCTGCCGGCGGGAACGCTGTATTTTCACGTGCATGATCCGATCTTGCAGTCGAGCAACGGGCTGACGATGGACCAGGCGGCGGAAGAGCTGCTCAAACGGTTTAAAATGAAGGGGCTGCTTCTGGCCGACCGCGACGTCATATCCAAAATGGACGCATCTCTGGACAAAGGCCATTCATCCATCCTTCCGGTTGCCGTCAAATCGGACGGAAGCTTCTACAGCTCCGCATCGGTCGCTACGCCGGAGCAGTGGGACACGCTGCTGTCTTCCGTCAGGGACAATATCACCCGGATCGGAACGAGAATTACCGAAGGGGACGTGGACATCGAGCCTTACCGCATCCAGCAGGAGACGGCATGCACGTTCTGTCCGTTTAAGCCGGTGTGCCAGTTTGACGAAAATGTCGAGGGCAACCATTACCATTTGCTCGGCAAGCCAAATAAATCGCAGGTATGGGAAATGATGTCCAGCCGCCAAGGAGGAGATGCGCATGATCGAAATTGAAAAGCCGGCAGGCAGCATGTGGAGCGACGATCAGTGGAAGGCGATTTCGCTTCACGGCGATCACATTCTGGTCGCGGCGGCGGCAGGCTCAGGGAAAACAGCCGTTCTGGTGGAACGGATCATCCGGAAAATTTTGAATGAGGAGCAGGGCTTCAGCGTGGACAGACTGCTTGTCGCCACGTTCACTAAGGCAGCTGCGGCCGAGATGCGTGAGCGCATCCGCGACGCGCTGGACCGGCAGCTGGAGAAGGATCCGGAGAATACCCACCTCCGGCGGCAGCTGTCCCTGCTCGGGCGTGCTTCCATTACAACGCTTCACTCTTTCTGTCTTGAAGTGATCCGCAGGTATTATCAGATGATCCCGATCGATCCGGGGTTCAGGATTCTGAACGAGAATGAAGCCGAGCTGATGCGCCAGGAGATCCTGGAGGAACTGTTCGAGGAGAAATACGGGGAGCAGCCGGAGGACAGCGATTTTATCGCGCTGGTGGATTGGTTCAGCGGTGAGCGTACGGACGATGCCGTCCACCATTTGGTGCAGAGGCTCTATGATTTCTCACGCAGCCACTCCTGGCCCGATCAGTGGCTGCGGGATATGGCCGAGTCCTTTTTGCTGCCGGATACGGCAAGTCTGGGCGAAAGCCAGTGGGTCAAGAGCATCCTTCAGGATGCGCGGCTGGCGCTTGCCGGGGCCGAAGGACTGCTGGATCAGGCCCGGCGCCTGACACTGCTGCCCGGAGGACCGGGGCCCTATCTGGATAATCTGAACGCGGATCTGGAAGTAGTTCAGTCGCTCAGGGAGGCGCTGGACAACCGTCCGTGGGACGAACTGTTCGAGCGCTTTCAGACGGTGTCGTTCAGCAAGCTGAAGAGCTGCCGCAAGGAGGAGACCGACCCGGCACTGCAGGAAAGGGTCAAGGAGCTGCGGGAAGCGGTCAAGAAAACGGTGCAGGATCTGAAGGGGGCGCTGTTTGGCCGGCCCGCCGATGCCTTTCTGGCCGAACTGCACCGGGCGGCGCCGCTCATGAAGGAGCTGGCGGAGCTCGTCATTGAGTTCGGCGACCGCTATCTTCATGAAAAGCAGAGAAGAAATGCGGTGGATTTCAGCGATCTGGAGCACTACTGCCTGCAAATTCTACGCCACCCGGATTCGGTGCCGGGTCAGCCGCTCCCTTCGGACGCGGCCATGGAATATCAGGAACAGTTCGACGAAGTGCTGCTGGACGAGTATCAGGACACCAACAGCGTGCAGGAAGATATCGTCAAGCTGATTTCGCGCGAGCTGCCGGGGAACCGGTTCATGGTCGGCGACGTCAAGCAGAGCATCTACCGCTTCCGCCTGGCGGAGCCGAGCCTGTTCTTGGACAAGTACCGCAGGTATGCTTCCGCCGAGGGCGGCGGCATCCGTATCGACCTTGCCCGTAACTTCCGCAGCCGGCTGGAAGTGGTGCATGCCGTGAACATGGTGTTCCGCCAGCTGATGAATGAGACGGTGGCGGAGATCAGCTACGATGAGCGGGCGGAGCTCGTTTACGGAGCTTCTTATCCGGAAGCCCAACCTGAAGGGGCGTCAGGGCCGTCTCCGTACGTGCCGGAGCTGGTGCTGATCGACAAGGCCAGAAGCGGGGAGGCGTCCGAGGAAGAGCCTCAGGACAGCGACAACGGAGGTCTGATCCAGGAGAGCGAGGCCGCCGAAATGGAGACGGCCCAGCTTGAGGCCAGAGCGATTGCCAAAAAAATACGCGCGCTCATGGGTGACACATCGCCTAGGCCGATGCAGGTGTTCGACAAGGAGACCAAAGCGATGCGGCCTGTCCGTTACGGCGACATGGTCATCCTGCTTCGGTCCGCCTATCTTTGGGGGCCGCTAATCATGGAGGAGCTGCGCCAGCTCGGCATCCCTGCCGACGGTGAGCAGAATCAGGGGTATTTCCAGGCGACCGAAGTGGAAATTATGCTGTCCCTGCTCCAGATTATCGATAACCCCCGGCAGGACATTCCGCTTGCAGGCGTGCTGCGCTCGCCGATCGTCGGCCTGACCGAGGAAGAACTGGCACAGGTCCGCTTATGCGGGAAGGGGACGTTCTATGAGGCCGTCATGGCGGCTGCAGGAGGGACGGTTCCTGCGTCTGCGGAGCCCGGAGATTCAATTTCGATTCCGGACGAGGAAGGGACGCTCCCTGCCTACGCTGAAAGTGCCGCCGCCCTGGAGTGGGCGGAACAAACGGAAGCAGTGGATGAGGAATTCAGCCTTTCTCCGGAACTGCAGCGGAAGCTGGCAGGGTTCCTGGCTTCGCTGGAACGCTGGCGAAATATTGCCCGTCAAGGCGGCCTGGGGGATCTGATCTGGCTGCTGTACCGGGAAACGGGATATTTGGATTGGGTAGGCGGCCTTCCCGGAGGAATGCAGCGGCAGGACAATCTGAAGGCGCTGCACGACCGGGCGGTCCAGTTTGAACAGACGACGTCTTCCCGCGGACTGTTCCGCTTTTTGACGTTTATTTCCAGGCTGCGTGACAACGGATCGGATCTGGGCGGACCAGGCACGGCTGAAAGCCGGGACAACGCAGTGCGGATTATGACAATCCATAAGAGTAAGGGTCTCGAATTTCCGGTCGTGTTTTTGGCAGGCATGTCCAAAATGTTCAACCAGCAGGATTTGAACGCATCGTTCCTGATGCATAAGGAGCTTGGCTTCGGACCGAAATTTGTGGATACCGAGAAGAGGGTCAGCTATCCGACGCTCCCGAACCTGGCCATCCGCCGCCGATCCCAGCTTGAGCTGCTGGCTGAGGAAATGCGGGTGCTCTACGTCGGCTTGACCCGGCCGAAAGAAAAGATGATCTTGATCGGAACGGTGAAGGATCTGGAGAAAAAGGTGTCCTCCTGGGCCCAGGTGCAGAGCCGGCCGGAGCTGATGCTCCCCGATTATCTCTTGGCAAGGGGCAGAAGCTACCTCGACTGGGTCGGGCCTGCGCTGATTCGCCACCCGGCGGCCGCCAAGCTGCGCGATCTCGGCGGTTTGGAAGGCGAGACGGCCTCCGCGCTGGAGAACGATCCGGCGGATTGGCAAATTTCGATCCTCTCCACAGAGGATCTCACGCTGGCGGCGCTTGGGGGCTGGGAGGAAGCGGAAGAATCGACGCCGGAGCGCCGGCGCAAGCTGCAATCGTTACTTCGCAGAGAGACGGTACTCCCGGGCAGCGATGAGCCGGATGGTGGTTCTTTCCTGTCACCAGACCAAATAACCGCCCGGCTGAACTGGCAGTATCCGCATGCTTCCGCCAGCCGGCTCTCGGCCAAAACGTCCGTGACCGAAATGAAAAAGCTGCTTGCCCTGCAGGACGGGCCCACCCTGGACTGGGTCGAGGAGACCCGGGTCCGGCGGGAGCACAGTTTGCCTGCCTCCCAGCAGACGGGTACGCTTGCCCTGCGCCGGCCCAAATTTATGGAGCAGAGCCGGATGAGTCCTACGGAACGGGGAACGGTGTACCATACCGTCATGCAGCACATCCCTCTGGATGCGGGATTGGTAGATTTGCGGGTCGTGGAAGCGACGCTGCAGCGATTGGTCGACCTGGCGATCCTTACAAGCTCGCAGGCGGAGATCGTGGAGCCGGAGCAAATCGCCTCCTTTTTTGACAGCGATATCGGCAAGAGACTGCAGTCGGCGGAGTGGGTGTCGAGGGAAATGCCTTTCAGCTACGGTCTTCCGGCTCATGAGGCGCATCAAGCGCTGCTTGCGACCGAGCGTTTTAACGAAGGGAACATCATACCGATGAAGGCATCGGATGCAGGAACCCGGGCTTCGGACGAAGTGGTGCTCATTCAAGGGATCGTCGACTGCCTGTTCCGTCAGGACGGTAAATATGTCATCGTCGACTATAAAACCGACCGGGTGCTGGAACACCGCGGCGGAATAGCCGCTCTGGCGGAGAGCTATCGGTTCCAGCTGGAACTATACGCCCGGGCGCTGGAAGATATATTAGGTGAGGCGGTCCAGGAGAAATGGCTGTACTTTGTGGATGCCAAGCAGTCCGTGTTGCTGTAGTGGGGTGTTCAAAGCTCATATATTTAATTAATATGACATGTGTTTTTGATTTGGTAGTATTTTCGATTGGATAGGTTTCTTCGGTTGATAAATTTCTTGATTTGATTGTTTTTTTTAAATGGCAGTTTGATCGTTTTTTAGAATCGATATTTAATAGAGTCGATAGTAGTCGATAGTTTAATGGAATCAATAGTTTAATAGAATTCGATTGTATTCTTAGACGCGATCGGGTTTAGGAATGGATCGTTGGTTAGGTGTTTTCATTTTTAGGTGTGACCCATACACGGCATGAATCCGTCTGGGTTCACGGCTTGCGCGAAAGCAAGTTCAGGAGGGAGAAGCAGGATGCGCATACTTCATACGGGTGACTGGCATTTTGGACGGACGCTCGAGGGCCGGAGCCGGATGAAAGAGCAGGAAGATTTCGTTGAGGAACTGGTCCGGATTGTACACGATCAGAAGATTGATCTGGTCATGATGGCCGGGGATGTCTATGATTCGGTCAATCCGCCGGCGGCAGCGGAACAGCTGTTTTATGAGGCGGCAGCCCGGCTGACGGAAGGAGGGACGCCGCTCGTGGTCATTGCGGGCAACCATGATCAGCCTGAGCGGGTTTCATCGGTAACGCCGCTGGTCGCCCGGCAGGGAATCACGCTGGTCGGGCTTCCCGTGGCCGAAGCCGTCACGGTTCAAGCGTTCCGGACCGGGGAGATCGCCAAGATTGCGGCGCTCCCTTATCCGTCGGAAGCCCGCTTAAATGAGCTGCTCGCCGCCGAAGGCGACGAAGAGGAGCTCCGCCGCGCATACAGCGCCCGCGTAGGCATGCTGATGCGGAAATTGGCGTCAAGCTTTACGCCCGAGACCGTCAATTTGGCCATGAGCCACATTTACGTGCTTGGCGGCGTGGAAAGCGACTCGGAACGGCCGATACAGGTCGGAGGCGCGTATACGGTGGATCCATCGGCGCTTGCGGTTGGGGCGCAGTATACGGCGCTTGGCCACCTGCACCGGCCTCAGGCGGTCAAGGGTGAGGGAATGATCCGCTACAGCGGGTCCCCGCTCGCCTACAGCTTTTCCGAGGCCGGTCAAGCGAAGTCCGTTTCCATCATCGATGTGGCCCCGGGGCAGCAGCCCGTAATGAAGGAGGTTTATTTGTCCTGCGGCCGGCCGTTAATCCGGTGGAAAGCAAAGGGTGGACTGGAGGAAGTTCATCGCTGGCTGGATGAAGGCAGGGATGCGAACGGTTTTATCGATCTGGAGATTTCGCTGACCGAAGCGATGTCTCTTGGGGATATTCACAGGCTGCGCAAAAGTCACGAAGGGTTCGTACATATCCGTCCCGTGTATCCCGAGATGGAACAGGTCGAGGTGGAGTACAGCCGTTCGAGCCTGCCGGTGCCGGAGCTGTTCCGGAAGTTCTACCAGCGCCAGACCGGCGGAGCCGAGCCGGATGATGCGCTCGTTGAATTGTTCCTTGCGCTCACTTCGGAAGACGCAGAGGTAAAGGAGGAAGCGTAACATGAAGCCGATCACACTGAAGTTGTCGGGTCTGCAGAGCTATCGCGAAATGCAGCAGATCGATTTTGAAGAGCTGTGCCAGATGGGGCTGTTCGGTATTTTTGGACCGACGGGCAGCGGCAAATCGACGCTTCTGGATGCGATGACCCTGGCTCTGTACGGTAAAGTCGAACGTGCGGTGAACGGTACGCAGGGCATCATGAACCATTCGGAAGATGCACTGTACGTCTCCTTTACCTTTGAACTCAGTTCCGCGGACGGACCGAAGCGGTACAGAGTGGAGCGCCGTTTTAAAAGAACCAACGAGCTGTCAGTCAGCAATACGGTTAGCCGGTTTATCGAAGTCACCGCGGATGGTGAAACGGTTATGGCAGACAAGCTGGCTGAAGTCACCCGCTGCGTGGAAGACAAAATCGGTCTGAAAATGGAAGACTTTACGCGGGCCGTCGTCCTTCCCCAGGGGAAGTTTGCCGAGTTTCTGTCGCTGAAGGGCAGTGAACGCAGGCAGATGCTGCAGCGCCTGTTCCATTTGGAGAAATACGGTGACCTGCTCGCGCAGAAGCTCAGCCGGCGGGTGAAGGACAACGATGCTGCTCTGAAGGAAGTGGAGGCGGAGCAGCAAGGCCTCGGCAGCGCAGGCGCGGAAGCGGTGGACGAAGCGAGGAACAGACTCAAGGAAGCCGCCTTGGAGGCGGAGGCCTCGCGGCTGAAGCTGCGGCAAATGACCGAGGAGGCCGAGAAGGCCGGCAAATTCAGGGAGATGCAGGTGGAGAAGGAGCGGCGCGAACAGGAGCTCCACCGGCTTTCCGCCGAAGAAGAAGCGATTGTCCGGCTTGAGCGCCGGCTGGGACAGTCCGCCGCGGCCCGGGCGATCATGCCTTTGTATACGCAGTGGACGGACAGCAGGCAGGAATGGGACAAACGCATCCGGGAGGCGGAGCAGCTTCAGACGAAGGCTGAGGCCGCGGATACGGCGGCCCGGGAGGCCGCTGCCGCCGACGATGCGTCGCACCGGGAGCTTGCCGCTGAGGAACCGAAGCTGCTGCAGCGCCTGGAGCAGCTGGAGCAGGCGGTACTGCTGCAGCGGGAGCGGGACGAGCTGAAGACTGTGCTGCAGCAGCTGGCTGAGCAGCGGTCAAAGACGGCCCGTGAAAGCAAGGATCGGACTGAAGCTCTGGCCAAGGAGCAGGAGCTGCTCGCCAAAGGGCTCAAGCGGCAGTCCGAGCTGCAGGAAAGCCTGAAGGGGCTGGAAGTGAAAGCGAAAGACCGTGAACGGCTGCATAAGGCGATGCGGCACGTTCAGCAGCTGGGAGCCAGCGAGCAGCGGCTGCGGAGCGCTGAGGCTGAATTTACAGAGCATGGCGAGAAGCAAAGCAGAGCCGAAGCGCTGTTGAAGCAGGCCGGGCAGGAGAGGGAGCAGCATCTGCAGGAGCAGAAGCGGTTCGCGCTTGCGGTTTCGGCCCATATGGAGCAGGTTCTGGGCCATGACAGCCGGATGGAGGCGGCGTTGTCCCGCCTCGACCAAGAAGAGGCGCTGGTCCGTTCTGCTTCCAAAGAACGGGAGCTCCACGCGCTTTCGCTGGCGCTGGCCGCCGAGCTGCGCCCGGGAGAACCGTGTCCGGTATGCGGCTCATCCCATCATCCGGCACCGGTATCGCCGGATCAGGATGCGCCCGGTGCGGATGACGGTTTGCTGGAACTGCTGCGGCTTCTTCACCAGCAGCTGCAGGAGCTGCGGCTGAGCGGGCGCCAGCTTGTACATGAGACCCGGAGCTTGCTGGAATCGTACGAGCCCGGGGTCCAGGTGCGGGCAGAGGTCCCCTTCAAGGCCGGTTCTGGCCTGCTGGAAGGCGCAGGCGAAGCGGCCGCTGCCCTCGAGCAGGTCTCGGATCCGGAGCAAGTGGAGGCATTTTCCAGGTCCGCGTGGGAATCCCGGATCCGGAAAATGGAGGAGGACGCCGAAGCATTGGCATCCTCCACGAGACAGCTTCAGCGCGAGCATGCCGCGCTGAAGGAGCGGGGGGAAGCGCTGAGCGCGCTGCAGGTGAAGCGGACGGCTGAAATCGAGTCGCTTCGGGAAACGTTCACCAAGCTGGACGACCGATTTGAAACGGAGAAGCGGGAATACCTAAGGCTTCAGGAGGAGTGGCGCCAAGAGCTACCGGACCTTCAGCCGGAGCAGGCGGACCGCTTGTCCGCGGAAATCCAGCAGAAGGATGCGCAGGCCGAAGAGATCCGCGAACGGCTGCAGATCAGCATCCCTTTTATCGAGGAGAAAACGGCCTCGGTCCAATCGCTGGAGCGGCAGATCAACGATCTCGACAAGTCGCTCATTCAATGGGATGCCCAGCTGCAGGGCAAGCAGGATTTGCTGGCCGAGAAGGAGCGGCGCCTTCAGGCCTGGGTCGGAAGCGAGTCCGCCGACCGGCTGCTGGAAGGCTGCAAGAAGCGCCTGCTCTCCCTTCGGGAAGCTGCGGCGCGCTCCAAAGAGAAGCGTCAGGCAGCCGAGCAGCTTAAGCACGAAGCAGCCAAAGCGGCGGCGATGGCAGCCCAGGCGGCGGAATCCGCGGAGGAGCACTGCCGCAAGGCGCAGGCCCGCTGGGATGAGCAGCTGGCGGCTTCTCCGTTCGCCACATCAGAGGAAGTGGCTGACGCCTGCATGCCGCCTGACGAAGAAGTGCACAGCGCGGAGCGGGTCCGGCTGCACCGCGAACGGGAGCAGGAGATCAAGGTGCAGCTCCGCCATTTGGCCGAGCAGCTGGACGGCCGCGGCGTGACCGAAGAAGAGTGGCAGCGAATCTCCGCGGAGCTGGCTGCCTGCCGGGAGCGCGATGAGACGGCGCTCCAGCAGCGGGCAAGGGCGGAGCGGGACCTGGACGACGTGGAGAAGCGTCATGTCCGCTGGTCGCAGCTGGAGCGGATCCGCAAACAGCGGCAGCAGGAAGCCGAGAAGCTCTCCAAGCTGCAGTCCTGTCTCCGGGGCAATGCCTTCGTCGAATACATTGCCGAGGAACAGCTGATGCAGGTCAGCCAGGCAGCTTCGCAGCGTCTGCGCTTCTTGACCAAGCAGCGCTATGCGCTGGAGGTCGATTCCGGGGGAGGCTTCCTGATTCGGGACGATGCCAACGGCGGGGTGCGCCGTCCGGTGTCCACCCTGTCCGGAGGCGAGACCTTCTTGACCTCCCTGTCCCTTGCGCTGGCCCTGTCTGCGCAAATTCAGCTCCGGGGTCAATATCCATTGCAGTTTTTCTTCCTTGACGAAGGATTCGGGACGCTCGATCCCGAGCTGCTCGATACGGTAATCACTTCTTTGGAGAAGCTGCATAACGATCATTTGTCGGTCGGAATCATCAGCCATGTGCCCGAGCTGCGGGCCCGCCTTCCGCGCAAGCTGATCGTTGTGCCTGCCGAGCAGGCCGGTGGCGGCTCGCGGATCGTTCCTGAAACGCTTTAGGCGATCATCCATATTTTTTTGAAAAAGACAGTAGCCATTCGCCCAGCCTTGAATACGATGTTCATGTAAATCTTCTGAAATTGGGAGGCTGTGAAGGGCAATGGAAAAGTTTGAGGCCATAGAGTTATGCAAAAAACATATGTACCGCTATGTCCGCGCGACAATGGCAGACGGAAGCGTGCACGACGGATTTGTGGAAAGTGTTGATGAGGAGAAGCTGTATTTAGCGGTACCGGTAGGCCATGAAAACGTGTCGCCTGCAAGCATGGCACCGAACGCGAACGCAGCACCGACGTATGTATCACCTGCGAGCGTGGCACCGAACGCGAACGCAGCACCGGCGTATGTGTCGCCTGCAAGCGTGTCACCGAACGCGAACATAGCTCCGATGTACGTGTCTCCTGCTAACGTGTCTCCGAATGTAGCTCCGGCCAACGTGGCGCCAGCGGTCATGCCGGTCCATCATGGCTGCTACCACCCTTGCGGAGGTTTCCCGGGATATGACTACCGAGCATTTTTCCCAGGGTTCTATCCACCGTTTGGATACGGCTACGGCTTTGGGTACCCGTTCTACGGACGCCGCTTTAACCGCTTGATTCTGCCTCTGGCCGGATTGACGGCACTGTCGCTGCTGCCATTTTTTTAATATCTGATATAACGTACGAACCTGAAGAGGGATACCGGGAGAACCGGTGTCCCTTTTCTTTTGGATTCGGCGCGCCAGCCGAACTATTTCTTAGCCGGATACAGCGGGGACATTGGACGGGTCATTTTATATCCGGTATGATAAGAACAGAAAATCTCTTACATATTAAAGGAGGCAACAATCCGATGGATTGCCTGTTTTGCAAAATCGTTGAAGGGAGCATCCCTTCCCAGAAAATCTTTGAAAACGAACGGATCCTGGTATTTCGTGACATTCAGCCGGCCGCGCCGGTTCACGTGCTGATCATCCCGAAAAAGCATATCGCCTCAATGAACGAGGTTCAGGAGGAGGATCTCCCGCTGATTGCCGAAATGCATCAGGTGGCCCAACAGGTCGCCAAGGATCTGGGCGTCAATGAGTCGGGATACCGGCTCATCAACAATTGCGGACCGGATAGCGGACAAGCGGTCCATCATATCCACTATCACCTGCTCGGAGGGGCCAAACTGGGCGCCCTGACCGGAATTTCCGACTCTCACGCATAAGCTTGTACCCCGGCAGTTCCGGCCTTTGATGAAAAAATAGGCCCTGAGGTTGACACCCTATTTCTCTTTCACCTATAATTAAGTTTGATGAACCGTGTTATTGCTCTTGGACGGTCTGGTCGGAGGGAGGGAAAACTGGTGTCTGAAACTAAAGTTCGCAAAAACGAGACTATTGATGCTGCACTTCGCCGCTTTAAGCGCTCCATCGCTAAGGATGGCGTATTGGCTGAGGTGAAGAAACGTAAGCATTATGAAAAGCCAAGCGTAAAGCGCAAGAAAAAGTCCGAGGCTGCTCGTAAGAGAAAGTTTTAGGAGGATTTGAACTAGCATGAATCTTAGCGAACGATTGAACGAAGATATGAAGCAGGCGATGAAGAGTAAAGACAAGTTCAAACTCTCCACGATTCGAATGGTTCGTTCGACGATCAAGAATCTTGAAATAGATTTGAAAAGAACTTTGGATGACAACGAAGTGCTTGATATCCTCAGTCGTGAAATCAAACAGCGCAAAGATGCCCTCCAAGAATTTCAAAAAGCAGACCGCGAGGACCTTGCGGAACATGCCAAAGCAGAAATCGAGATTATCGGTCAGTATCTTCCCGCACAGCTTTCCGAAGAAGAAATTAAAGTTATTGTACAGCAGACCATCCAGGAAACCGGTGCTTCTTCGAAAGCCGACATGGGGAAAGTGATGAGCGCGCTCATGCCGAAGGTAAAGGGACGCTCAGACGGCAAACTTGTGAACCAAGTGGTTCAACAATTTCTGCAATAAACATAAGTGAAACACCCCTGATTTCAGGGGTGTTTTTTCATTTTCTGAAACGATTCCCTTCTATGATGCGTAATAACTACCATATGATGGACATTATAACGGGAATGTGGAAAGGAGGGGTAAGGTGAGTTTGGCCAAAAAGGGGCTTAAGTCTCTCGTAATGAGTCTGATGCTCATATTCTTGGTTGCCGGCAGTTGGCTTCCCGGGCGGGTATCCGCCGAAACCGGTGAGAAGAGCGGCCCGGTCTATATCATACCGGTGGACCAGGAAATTGAGACGGGGCTTGAGAAGTTCATGCGCCGCGGTTTTAACGAAGCGGCCAAGATGAATGCCGGGCTCGTTGTGCTCGAGATCAACACGCCGGGCGGGCTTGTCGATACCGCCGACAAAATCGGGCAGATGATCCGCGACAGCAAGATCCCTACGCTTGCTTACATTCAAGGCAATGCCGCTTCGGCTGGCAGCTATATCGCGCTGAATGCCGATAAAATCGCCATGAAGCCAGGCAGCATGATCGGCGCCGCTGCCATGGTGGACCGTACGGGAAAACGCGTGGATGATGCCAAGCTGGTCGCGTACTGGAAGTCGAAAATGAGCGCAGCGGCTGAGTCCAGCGGACGGGACAGCAAAATCGCCGAGGGTATGGCGGATATCAACATGGTCGTCGACATGCCGGCGATCGGAGAGAAGAAAGAGAAAGGCGATATTATCGCCTTGTCGAGCGAACAGGCTTTGAAGGTCGGATATGCCGATCATATCGCATCAACGCCTGAGGAAGCGATTCAATGGATGGGGTACTCGACGGATGACGTTTTCCGGGTCGAGCATACTGGTGCGGAGAAGGTGGCAGCCTTTCTGACACATCCAACCGTGATGATCATTTTGCTGTTCCTGGGGATAGCCGGTGTCGTCATCGAGCTGATGATACCTGGCTTTGGCGTTCCGGGGATCGTAGGCGTAGTGGCCTTTGTACTGTATTTCTTCGGTAACTATGTGGCGGGCTTCGCAGGATCCGAGACGTGGCTGCTCTTTATTATCGGGCTCATTCTTATGATTCTAGAAATGTTTGTCCCAAGCTTCGGTATCCTCGGTATTCTGGGTGCTGTCAGCCTGATTGCGGGCGTTGTCCGGGCTGCTTACGATACGACGCACGCCTTGTTCTCGCTCGGGATCGCATTTGCGGCGGCCGTCGTGGTCGTGGTGATCGTCGCGATCATATTTAAGGAGAAGGGCATCTGGAACCGCTTCATCCTGAAAGAATCGCTGACCAAGGAGCAGGGCTTCGTTCCGACCGATGCGAAGGAGGATTTGCTTGGAAAATCAGGCGTTAGCGTGACGCCGCTCCGTCCGGCCGGTACCGTGGACGTGGAAGGCGAGCGGATCGACGTCGTAACGGACGGAGAGTTTGTTGCGGCGGGCACACCGGTCAAGGTCGTTCGCGTCGAGGGTGCGAGAATTGTCGTAAAGCCGGAATAATGCTGGCTTTTTAGCGAGATTCGTGTAACATGTTGTAAAGAACCTGGAAAGAATGTCACATGAAACCAATTGATTACCTGGAGGTTGATAGGCAGTATGGATGGAACTTCTCTTATCACGGTATTACTGATTGCGGTTGTCATCATTATTGTGCTCAGCGTATTTTTCAGCTTTTTCCCGGTCATGCTCTGGATCTCGGCCTTGGCGTCCGGCGTCCGGATCGGAATTATTACGCTGGTGGCGATGAGACTGCGGCGCGTCACGCCGAGCCGGATCGTTAATCCGCTCATCAAGGCGACGAAGGCGGGGCTGGGTCTTAACATCAATCAGCTGGAAAGTCACTATTTGGCCGGTGGTAACGTGGACCGGGTAGTTAACGCCCTCATTGCGGCCCAGCGCGCCAACATTCCGCTCGAATTTACGCGTGCCGCCGCCATCGACCTGGCTGGCCGCGACGTGCTGCAGGCTGTTCAGATGAGCGTCAACCCGAGAGTCATTGAGACTCCGGTCGTAGCCGCCGTTGCGAAGAACGGGATTGAAGTGAAGGTTAAGGCCCGGGTTACGGTCCGTGCCAATATCGACCGTCTCGTCGGCGGTGCGGGTGAAGAAACGATTATTGCCCGCGTAGGTGAAGGCATCGTAACGACCGTCGGCTCCAGTGACATGCACAAGGACGTGCTGGAGAACCCGGACTCCATTTCCCGGACCGTATTGGCCAAGGGGCTGGATGCGGGTACCGCTTTTGAAATTCTGTCGATCGATATCGCCGACGTGGATGTAGGCAAGAACATCGGGGCTTACCTGCAGACCGAGCAGGCCGAAGCCGATAAGCGGATCGCCCAGGCGAAAGCCGAGGAACGCCGTGCGATGGCGGTTGCTCAAGAACAGGAAATGAAGGCTCGCGTCGTCGAGATGAGAGCGCGGGTTGTGGAATCCGAATCCGAAGTGCCGCTCGCCATGGCGGAAGCCCTTCGCTCAGGCAAGCTTGGCGTCATGGATTACATGAACCTGAAGAACATTGAAGCCGATACCCAAATGCGCGGCTCGCTGGGCAAAATGGGGGATAGCGGAGATGGCGGCGGCAGTCCGAAAAATAACAAGTAGGGAATGAGCATCCATGTGGATCATTGAACACTTTTACTGGATCCTGATCATTGGATTTGCGGTCATCTCTGCGCTGAGCAAAAGAGGAAATAAATCGAAGCAGAGGCAGCAGCCCCGGGGCATGCCCACGTTCGGGGGAGAAGGCCGTCCGTATCAACGACGGGTCGAAGCGGACGATTACGACGAGGACGAGGATGAGGAATACGATGAGGGCCGTCCAGATCCGGCATACGGCTCCCGGCCACAGCCGCAGGAACCTGTCGGCAGAAGGAGCTCCCCGTTCGGATCGTATGATTCATCAGCCCCTGAACCGCCTGTATATTCCCAGGACTACCGTCCGGCCCCAGACTATGATACCGGCGAAGGAGTATCCTCGATGTGGGCGGAGGAGAAGCCATCCCCGGTACAGGCTACGCTGGCGGATCGAACCCGTACCATGCAGCAGGAGATCAACAGGGTGAACGCTTCTCTGGACAAAATATCGACGCAAATGGATATGGCGGCTGACAGGACGGCTGACCGTGAGGCAGCTGTCCCGGTATCCCCTTTGGCCGAGCAGGCCAGACAAGGGATCATCTGGGCTGAAATTCTGGGCCCGCCCCGCTCCAAGCGCCCGTTGAATCCGCGAAAATAACGATAATCTAGAAGTGAAGCCTCTTTCGGCCCGGGAAGATCATGATATCTTTTCGGGCAGCGGAAGAGGCTTTTTATTTTGGAACGCACAGCCTGTCCGCTGTGATCTTACGCCGAGAGGCGTTTTTTTTCGTGCTGCGCAAGGCCTGTGATCTTATGGCTTGAACTTCCCTAAAAGCTTCATAAACCGGGCTTTACGCGCATAAGGTGTAGAGTACAGGAAGGGGGAAGACCTTCGTATGGCCGGGATCAGCCGCAGGCTGCGGAAGTGGACGAACGAAATGCTGGATGTTCCGCAGGACGTTTTGTTCGATCTGCCGCGCATCACTATGGTGGGAAACAAAGAACTCTATATCGAAAATCATCGGGGCGTCCGGCATTTTTCACCCGATAAAATGGTCCTTTCCCTGTCCCAGGGACTGCTCGAGATCGAAGGCTCCGGGCTTATGATCCGGTCGATTCTGCCGGAAGAAGTGATGATCGAAGGATCGGTAACGAACATTAAATATACAGGAACGGAGGAGAGTCCATGAAAATCCCGACGTTAACCCGGGTTCGCGGATGCGTGCTGATTGCTGTCCGGGGGGAGCATGTGGAGTATTTCATCAATGCATTGGCGGAGAACGGTGTACCGGTATGGGACATCGAGCCCAAAAACGGAAATTTGGCAGAGATGAAGGTGCTGCTGCGGGATTTTCATGCTCTTCGTCCCTTGTTGAAACGGACAGGCTGCCGGGTGCATGTACAGGGCCGGATCGGTTTGCCCTTTACGCTGGTCAAGCTGTATAAGCGCAAGTTTTTTATGGTGGGCATCGTGCTGTTTTTCGTTCTGCTCTTTCTGCTGTCGTCGATGGTGTGGAACGTCAGGGTAACCGGCAACGAAAAGATCGCGACCGAAGACGTGCTCGAAGCAGCGAAGAAGGAGGGGGTCCGCCCGTTCCAGTGGATTTTTCGCTTAGATTCGCCGGACAAGCTGTCGCGCGAGCTGAGCATCCGGCTTCCGGGCACGTCCTGGATCGGGGTCGAGCGCAAAGGCACCACCATTACGATCCAGATCGTGGAGGCGGCCGAACCGCCGAAGCAGCCGCTGACCGACCCGCGCCATCTGGTCAGCCGGACGGACGCGGTGGTCACAAGCATCTATGCGGAGCAAGGGCGGCCGCTCGTCGAGAAGAACTCTCGCGTGAAAAAAGGACAGGTGCTTATATCGGGCATTCTAGGCGTTGACGGCGGAAATACCCAGGTAGTCGTGGCCAAAGGGGAGGTCAAAGGGCTGGTTTGGCATGAATACAGGCTTGCGGTTCCACTGGTCCAGAAGCATAAAGTGTATACCGGGGAAAGAAAGACCAAGTCTTATTTTGTGATCGGTGACCGTGCGGTGCAGCTGTGGGGCTACGGAAAGGATCCGTACCAGGCTTCCGAAACGCTGACGGAGCATGATCCTCTGACCTGGCGCTCTTTAAAGCTACCCGTCGGATGGATGACGGAAAAAGTCATGGAAGTACAGGAAAGCAAAGAAACGCTGACCGTCGAAGAGGCCAAAAAACAGGGATTGGATGGAGCCGTGCGGGATATTTTGGCGAAATATGGGACGGATTCGCAGATCATCAGCCAAAAAATTTTGCATGAGAAGAAAGAGAATGGTAAAGTTTATATGAAAGTGCTTTTCGAGGTGGAAGAGAAGATTGCCGAAGAGCTTCCCATAGTTCACAACCAAGGAGAATGAGGCTATTTGTCAGAAAAAAATCACAGCGCACAAATCTTACTTCAAAGTGCAAGCGAAGGGATGTCCATTTTCGGACCGCAAGACACCTTTCTGAAGATGATCGAAGCGGAGATTCCCGCCCAGATCGTGTCGAGGGAAGCGGAAATTACCGTCCGCGGCAGCGACCGCGACGTGCAGGTGCTGACCGAGCTGTTTGAGGTGCTTCTCCAGCTTGTCCGCAACGGTTACATTCTGACCGAACGCGACGTATCCTATGCGATCGACTTGGCGAAGGACTTCCGGGCGGATCAGCTGCTCGACCTGTTCAAGGGTGAAATCACGACCACGTTCCGGGGCAAACCGATCCGGGTCAAGACGATCGGCCAGAAGCACTACGTCACCACCATCCGCAAGCGTGACATTGTATTCGGCATCGGGCCTGCGGGAACAGGCAAGACCTATCTAGCGGTTGTTTTGGCGGTTGCGGCCTTGAAGGAAGGCTCCGTCAAGCGGATCGTGCTGACGCGTCCGGCTGTCGAAGCGGGGGAAAGCCTTGGCTTTCTGCCGGGTGACCTTCAGGAGAAGGTAGACCCGTATTTGCGTCCGCTGTACGATGCGCTCTATGACGTTATGGGACCTGAACAGACTGCAAAGTCGCTGGAACGGGGATTGATTGAGATCGCTCCGCTCGCCTATATGCGGGGACGGACGCTGGACGATTCTTTTATCATATTGGACGAGGCCCAGAACACGACACCTGAACAAATGAAAATGTTTCTTACCCGTCTTGGGTTCGGCTCGAAGATGGTCATCACGGGCGACGTAACCCAGATTGACCTGCCGAGAGGCAAGAAGTCTGGGCTGGTTGAAGCCAAGTCGATCTTGAGCGGCATTGATGAGATCGGGTTTGTGCAGTTCGCCGAGCAGGATGTCGTGCGTCACTCCCTAGTGCAGAAAATCATTGTTGCTTACGACAAAGCTGCAGAAAACCAAGATTAGAGGGGATTATCTTTATGACTTCGAAAGAAGCGTCATCAGGCAAATCTTTCTCAACTAAAAATATCGGATGGAAACATAGCGCGGCAACCCGCTATGTTCTCTTTTTATGTCTGGCCATTCTGTTCTACGTGAGCCTGGCACCGGATCTGCTTCCGGAAAAATACAACATTCAGGTCGGCACGCACAGCGAGAAGGAAATCACGGCGCCGATGCAGATTCCGAACAACAAAGCGACCCTGAAGGCGCAGGAGGAAGCTGCCGAACGCGTGCAGCCGATTTATACCATCGTTCCGATCCGGAACGACAGCCTGATCGCCTCGCTGCTTGACCGGATTGACAAGCTCAATCAGGACGACCAGGTTTCCCGCGAGGACAAGGTGGCGATCTACCGTCAGGAGATTCCGCAGCGCGCCCAGGACTTTGTGCAGAACTACGTCAATAATACGCGGAGTTCGGGCACCTATTCCGAAGCGCTGCTGAACGAAATGCTGAGGGTGACCAGCCAGCAGGTCTATAAAATTCCGGAAGAGACCTTCATCAAAATTCCGCGTCTGACCTCTGCCGATATTACCGAGATGAAGCCGGTGGCGCGTGAAATCGTATCGCGGTTGACCAACGACCAGATCGTGGACGCCCAGACCGCAAGGGCCAAGGTGGCCGAGCTGGTCAGCACGAGCTCTCTGAGCCAGCGCACCGCGCGCGAGGTAGTGCAGGAGCTGTCGAAGATCGCGATTACGGCCAACAAGTTCTATGACGAAGAGGCGACGAAGGAAGCCAAAGTTCAGGCCCGGGAAAATACCCCTACGGTATACATCAAGCAGGGCGGCGTGCTTGTCGCCAAAGGCGAGCTGATTACGGAAGAGCTGTACAACCTTCTGGACGATAACGGCCTGCTCAAAAATGACGTCAACTATTGGCCGCAGTTTGGGCTGCTGCTTTTGTCTCTTCTGCTGGCTTTAGGACTCATGATGTTTATCCGCCAGCTTAACGGGGGCAAGTTTGGGTATAACAATTCCCAGCTGCTGATGCTTGTTCTTATTTTTATTATTACGATCGTTTCCATGCATGTCGCCGGCATTTTGCAGAGCAGCGAGCGCCCCTATCTGGGCTATTTGGCGCCGGTTGCCATCGGCTCGATGCTGGTCACGCTGCTGCTGGACATGTCGCTCGCGTTTTTCTGCGCCATGATCTTCAGCATTCTGTCCAGCGTCATCCTGAATGTGCATCAGGGGCAAATGTTTGATTTTAAGTTCGGCTTGTTCTCGCTGATCGTATCCTACGTGGCGATTTTTACGATCCATAAGGCAAGCCAGCGGTCGACCCTGCTGAAGGGCGGGATCATGGTTTGCTTGTTCGGCTCGTTGACCGTATTTTTGATTAATCTGATCGACAACGATGACTGGCAGCAAATGTCGACGCTGTACGCGCTGGGGTTTGCCTTTGCGGGCGGACTGCTGACTGCGATTCTGGTCATCGGCCTCATGCCGTTTTTTGAGGTCACGTTCGGCATTTTGTCAGCCCTGAAGCTGGTGGAGCTGTCGAATCCGAACCACCCGCTCCTGCGCAAGCTGCTTACCGAAACGCCGGGAACGTACCACCACAGCGTCATGGTTGGCAATTTATCGGAGGCAGCGGCCGAAGCGATCGGCGCCAACGGGCTGCTGTGCCGGGTCGGATCGTATTACCATGATATTGGGAAGACAAAACGGCCAAGCTATTTTATAGAAAACCAGAACAATATGGAGAACCCCCATGACTCGATCGATCCGAAGCTGAGCAAGTCGATCATTATTGCGCATGCGAGGGACGGGGTCGAAATGCTCAAGGATTACAAACTGCCGAAGCCGATTCGCGATATCGCCGAACAGCACCATGGCACCACCTTCCTGCATTTCTTCTACCACAAGGCGCTTCGTCTGGCGGAGGAGCAGGGCAAAGAGCCGGATTTCACGGAAGAGGATTTCCGTTACCCCGGTCCGAAGGCTCAGTCCAAAGAGTCGGCCGTCATCGGCATCGCGGACAGCGTCGAAGCTGCCGTGCGGTCCCTCCGTAATCCGACCGTCACTCAGGTGGAATCGGTGATCGAGAAAATCATCAAGAGCCGGCTGGACGATCACCAGTTTAACGAGTGCGATCTGACGATGAAGGAATTGGATATTATCGCAAAGACGCTGAAAGAAAGCGTCATGGGGATTTTCCACTCCCGGATCGAGTATCCGGAAGAAATCAAGAAAACGAAGATGGATGAAGAGAATAGAAGGAGCGGTTGAAAGATGGGTCTGCATCTGGCTTGGAACAATGAACAAAATGAGCATCCGGTCAGCGATGAGCTGATTGCCACGCTGGAGGTCATCCTGCAGAAGGCGGGGGAAGCGGAAGGCGTGGAGGACGGTGAAGTGGCGCTCACCTTCGTCGACGATAAGCAGATTCATGAGCTGAACCTCGAGTATCGCGGCATCGACCGCCCGACGGACGTCTTGTCCTTCGCAATGAACGAGAGCCTGGACGAAGAGCTGGACATCGTGTATGAGCTGGAAGAGGACGAGGAGCTGCACGATATGCCGGAGGTGCTCGGCGACATCATTATCTCCCTCGACCGGGCCAAGGCGCAGAGCGAAGAATACGGGCACTCCATGGAGCGTGAAATCGGCTTCCTGTTCGTTCACGGATTTCTGCATCTGCTCGGGTACGACCATCAGGATGCGGAAAGCGAAGCGGAGATGATGGGCAAACAGGAGGCTGTCCTGGCCCAGGTGGGGTTGACCCGGTAATGGCCAAGCGCTCCTTCCTTGCTTCATTCAGTTATGCCGCGGAAGGAATCGGATATGCATTGAAAACTCAGCGGAACATGCGGTTTCATGCCGTGGCGGCGGTTGTGGTCATTACCGCTGCCGCTCTGCTGCAGCTGACGTGGCAGAGGTGGCTGTTCCTGCTCGTCGCGATCACGATGGTGATGGCCGCCGAGCTGCTGAACACCGCCGTTGAGGTCGTTGTGGATATGGTTTCACCGGAGCCGCATCCTATGGCCAAGGCGGCGAAAGATACCGCAGCCGGCGCAGTGCTGCTGACGGCCATCTTTGCCTTCGTCGTCGCCATTATTGTGTTCTATCAGCCTGTCGCAGCATGGCTGGGAAGTCAACATTAGAAGTTACAGGAGGAATCATACTATGGACACAGCTCAATTAATGCAAGAAGCGATCAAGGCACGGACCAAGGCCTACACCCCTTATTCCCACTTCGGCGTGGGAGCGGCCCTGCTGGACGCCGAGGGCCATATCCATCACGGCTGTAACGTGGAGAACGCGGCATACGGGCCGACCAACTGCGCGGAACGGACCGCGCTGTTCCGTGCGGTAGCAGACGGTCATCAGCCGGGCAGCTTCCAGGCGATTGCCGTTGTTGGAGATACCGAAGGTCCGATCTCACCGTGCGGCGTGTGCCGTCAGGTCCTGGTGGAGCTGTGTGCTCCCGACATGAAAGTCATCATGGGCAATCTGAAGGGGGACATCCAGGAAACCACGGTGCGGGATCTGCTGCCGGGTGCGTTTGGACCTTCCGACTTGAAACACAGTGACAGTGAATAAGCTGCACGATCTATTGGGATACACACATATAAAACCTGGGGCCCCATCTTCGGCGGCGGTGAGCATCATGTTTTGCCGCGGTACGAAGAATGCGGGCCCTGATGGTCTTCCTGCTTAAGGAAGCATTATAGGAGGGTAATGACTTACATGGCGAAACCGTCATTCAAATCAGGCTTTGTAGCCATTATTGGCAGACCGAACGTGGGGAAATCGACGCTGATGAATCAAGTCATCGGCCAGAAAATCGCCATCATGTCGGATAAGCCGCAAACGACGCGCAACAAAATTCACGGCGTATATACAACGGATCACTCCCAAATCGTATTTCTGGATACGCCGGGTATTCACAAGCGCCAATCCAAGCTTGGCGATTTCATGAACAATACCGCGCTGAATACACTGCAGGAGGTGGAGGCCGTACTGTTCCTGGCCGATACGTCCGAAGGATTCGGGGGCGGGGACCGCTATATCATCGAACAGCTGAAGAAGGTGAAGACGCCGGTCATTCTCGTGCTCAACAAGATTGACAAAATCGAGCCTCCGGCGCTGCTTCCGATCATCGAGGAATACCGCAAGCTGCACGAATTCGCCGAGATCGTGCCGATTTCGGCCATGCATGGCAATAACGTGAACACCTTGCTCGAGCAGGTGGAGAAGTATTTGCCTGAGGGGCCGCAGTACTATCCGGAAGATCAGGTCACGGACCATCCCGAGCAGTTCGTCTGCGCGGAGCTGATCCGCGAGAAAATTTTGCATATGACCCGCGAAGAGGTTCCGCATTCCATCGCGGTCACGATCGAAGATATGCGCGTGCAGGACAACGGCGTCGTGTATATTTCGGCGGTGATATTCGTGGAGCGGGATTCGCAGAAGGGCATCATCATCGGCAAGCAGGGCTCGCTGCTGAAGGAAGTCGGCAAGCAGGCGCGGCAGGATATCCAAAACCTGCTTGGCTCGAAAATTTTCCTCGAGCTGTGGGTAAAAGTGAAAAAAGACTGGCGCAACCAAGAGCGGATTCTTCGCGATCTGGGCTTTAACCGCGACTAGTGAGCATCCGATGCCAGGCCGGGGTAATCCCGGCTTGGCAGGAATTGCAACACATAGTTTCACGGCTTTCGTAACATCCTATTTTTTGAAGATGCAGACGCCATTTCCGAAGAAAGGATGAATACGAATGCGAGATTTTTCGTGGAAGTATTTTGCGATGACTGGAGATGTGGATGCTTACTTGCTCTATAAACAGGCCGCCGGCATGACGGCGGATGAAGCGGAGACGGCGGCTGCGACGCAGCTGCTGGATGAGACGGATACCTATGAAGAGAACGAATGATCTTTGGCTGCTCCGGGAATGGCTGGGGGAAGAAGCATGCTATACAGGGTGGAAGGGATCGTCATCCGCAGCATGGACTACGGCGAAGGGAACAAAATCATTACGATTTGCACCGAAAACGCGGGTAAAGTAGGCGTACTTGTCCGTGGCGCCAAAAAGGTGAAAAGCCGCCATGCTGCACTGACACAGCTGTTTACGACAGCGGAATACGTATTTTTCAGAAACGGCACGGGACTCGGCACGCTGAATGCGGGGGAAATTATGCAATCCCATCACGTGCTGCGCGAGGACATCGTTCTTGCCGCCTATGCCTCCTACGCCTGCGAGCTGCTTGACCGCGTGCTTCAGGACGAGGAGACGGGGAGCTTCTGGTTCCAGCAGCTTAAGGCGTGCCTAGACGCGCTGGAAGATGGCAAAGACCCCGCCGTCATTATTAACTTGTATGAGATGAAAATATTGCAGACTGCAGGATACGGTCCCGAACTGTCATCCTGCATTTCTTGTGGAAGGGATATTTCACCACAGGAGGAACGGTATTGGGTGAGTCCGCGGCTCGGAGGCGTACTATGCCGGGCGTGCAAGCACCTGGATTCCCAGGCTATGGGGATTTCACCCCGGACGATGAAGCTGCTGCGTCTGTTTGCCCAGCTCGATTTGCGGCGGCTCGGCCACGTCGATGTGAAGGAAGAGACCAAGGCGGAGCTGAAAGCCGTCATGCGGGCATTTATGGATATGCAGCTGGGGCTGAATTTGAAGTCACGGGGTTTCCTCGATCAGATGGAGAAGTACGGGCTGTAGGATCTGTTGCAGTAGATCTTGACTATCGGAATCATTTCCTGTAGTATATATTAAGTTTCTAATTAAATTGTCTGACACGCAATGATCGAAGAAGTAGTGGGTCTTCCATTCCTGTTAGCGAGCCGGGGAGGGTGCAAGCCTGGCGGAAGGAATCCATGAACCGGCACTTCGGGAGTGTGAAATGAAATCGGAAAAGTGGGTTGTTCCTGGCTAAAGCGGGGGGCAGCCAAGTAGGGTGGAACCGCGGGATCAGCTCTCGTCCCTATGTCTGTACAACAGGCATAGGGCGGGAGCTTTTTGTTGTACAGAAATGTGATCATTTTTGACGGGTATCCGTCCATTCCCCCCAATTTTCATATGAAGGAGAGTCGTATATGAACTTTCAGCAGATGATTCTGACGCTGCAGCAGTTCTGGGCCAATCAGAATTGCATTATCGTGAATCCCTATGACACGGAAAAAGGGGCCGGCACGATGAACCCGATGACGTTTTTGCGTTCACTCGGACCGGAACCCTGGAAGGTAGCCTATGTAGAACCTTCCCGCCGGCCATCGGACGGCCGTTACGGGGAGAACCCGAACCGGCTCTATCAGCATCACCAGTTCCAGGTGATCATCAAACCGAGCCCGGACAACATTCAGGAGCTGTATCTCGACAGCCTGAAGGCGCTCGGAGTGGATGCGCTCGACCACGATATCCGCTTTGTCGAGGACAACTGGGAGAACCCTTCGCTTGGATGCGCGGGTCTCGGCTGGGAAGTATGGCTGGACGGTATGGAAATCACCCAGTTCACATACTTCCAGCAGGTGGGCGGTATCGAAACGAACCCGGTCGCCGTGGAAATTACCTACGGTATGGAACGCCTGGCTTCCTACATTCAGGAGAAGGAAAATGTGTTTGACCTGGAGTGGGTTGACGGCATTTCTTACGGTGATGTGTTCCATCAAGCGGAAGTGGAGCATTCCACGTATACCTTTGAAGTGTCCGACGTGAAAATGCTGTTTACGCTGTTCAACATGTACGAGCAGGAAGCAGGCAAGGCGATGGAGCGGAATCTCGTATTTCCGGCATATGACTACGTCCTGAAATGCTCGCACACGTTCAACCTTCTCGATGCAAGGGGAGCCATCAGCGTTACGGAGCGTACCGGCTATATTACGCGGGTGCGCAATCTGGCCCGCCAGGTGGCGGCAACCTACATGGAGGAGCGCGAGAAACTCGGCTTCCCGCTGCTGAAGAAAGGAGGCGGCCTGAATGTCTAAGGACCTGTTGTTTGAAATCGGCCTGGAGGAAGTGCCGGCACGGTTTTTACGCGCGGCGATGGAGCAATTGGAAGAACGCATGGTGAAATGGCTGGAGCAGTCCCGGATCGCCTACGGCGAGGTTCACTCCTACGCAACCCCCCGCCGCTTGGCCGTGCTTGTTAAATCGGTTGCGGAGAAGCAGGAGGACGTGCAGGAGGAAGTGAAGGGCCCGTCCCGCAAAATCGCCCTCGACGAGAACGGCAACTGGAGCAAAGCCGCGCTTGGCTTCGCCCGCGGACAAGGCGTAGATCCCGAGCAGTTTACGTTCAAAGAGCTGAACGGCGTGGAATACATTTACGTCACGAAGAGCAGCAACGGTGTTGAGACTTCTGCGCTGCTGTCTGAGGCACTGCTCGGCATCCTCTCTTCGATGACATTCCCTAAGCATATGCGCTGGGGCAGCTACGAATATAAATTTATCCGTCCGATCCGCTGGATTACAGCCCTGTTCGGCACGGACGTCATTGATCTGGAAGTGACCGGCGTGAAGTCGGGCAACGTGACCCGCGGCCACCGTTTCCTCGGAACGGAAGCCGTCGTGCCGGAAGCCGGCGCTTACCAGGAAGTACTGCGTGGCCAGCACGTCATCGTAGACGTGAAGGAACGCGAAGGCATGATTCTGGAGCAGATCGAGTCGCTCGCTGCGGAGAAAAACTGGACCATTGCGGTCAAGGAAGATCTGCTGGAGGAAGTGCTGTTCCTGGTGGAAACCCCGACGGTGCTCTT
Source organism: Paenibacillus favisporus (assembly GCF_040545415.1). Taxonomy (NCBI): domain Bacteria; kingdom Bacillati; phylum Bacillota; class Bacilli; order Caryophanales; family Paenibacillaceae; genus Paenibacillus; species Paenibacillus favisporus. The sequence goes on from NZ_JBEPLV010000001.1 coordinate 287,680, forward strand.
CGGAACATTCGATCCGTCCTTCCTGAACATTCCACAGGAAGTGCTGATCACGTCGATGCGGGAGCATCAGCGGTACTTCCCTGTTCTGGATGGCCAGGGACAGCTGCTGCCGTTCTTCGTAACGGTGCGCAACGGCGACAAGCGGTCGCTTGACGTGATCGCCAAAGGGAACGAAAAGGTGCTTCGCGCCCGCCTGTCAGACGCCAAGTTCTTCTATGAGGAAGACCAGAAGCTGGAGATCAAGGATGCGCTCTCCAAGCTGGAAAGCATCGTCTTCCACGAGGAAATCGGCACGGTTGGCGACAAGGTCCGCCGGATCCGCCGTATCGCCGACCAGGTCGGAGAAGCGCTGCAAATTTCCGGCACGGACAGCGAATCGGTAAGCCGCGCTGCGGACATCTGCAAGTTCGACCTCGTAACGCAAATGGTGTATGAATTCCCTGAACTGCAAGGGGTCATGGGCGAAGACTATGCCCGCAAAGCCGGCGAACGGGAAGACGTGGCCAAGGCGGTATTCGAGCATTACCAGCCGCGTTCGGCATCGGACGACGTTCCGTCCAGCCTGGTGGGTTCCATCGTCAGCATTGCAGACAAAATCGACACGATCGTCGGCTGCTTCTCGATCGGCATCATCCCGACCGGCTCCCAGGACCCTTATGCGCTGAGACGACAGTCCCAGGGCATCGTGCAGATTTTGCTGGCTAAGCAAATGCCGCTCACGCTGTCCCAGCTGTTCGACATCGCGCTCGGTGTGCATGCAGAGCTTCGCAGCTTGGACCGCCAGCCGGATGACATCCGCAAGGATCTGGCCGAATTCTTCGGCCTCCGCGTGAAGAAACTGCTCTCCGAGACGCTCCGCTACGACGTGGTGGACGCGGTCATTTCCGCCGGCTTCGACGATGTCATCTCCGTCGTATCCCGCGGGGAAGCGCTGATGCAGGCAGTTAACAGCGGAGACGACTTTAAGACGACCGTGGAATCCTTCAACCGGGTCAGCAATCTGGCGGCGAAAGCGGAAAAGGCAGAGGTTCAGGAGCCGCTCTTCGTAGAAGAGGCCGAGTCTAATCTGTTCCGCGCATGGCAGTCTATCACCGCCGATTACCATGCAGCGCTGTCGGAGCGGGATGGCGCCAAAGCCCTTGCCCTTCTTGCCGACATTAAGGAAGCCGTTACGAAGTTCTTCGATTCCGTCATGGTTATGGCCGAGGATGAGCGGGTCCGGGCTAACCGTCTGGGTCTATTGGCATCGATCGACCGCGATTTGAAGCAGTTTGCCGATTTCAACAAGCTGGTATGGTAAACCTGTAAAGGTTTCGGGTAAAAGAATACGGAAGCGGGACGAAACAAATCGGTCCCGTTTTCGTATCTTTTTCATGTATATAGATTGAACTGAAGTTTTTCATTCAGCTTCCTGATTTATTTTTCTTTAGTTCATTCTATGTACGCAAAAGTTTCCTGCAGCACTGTCAGAAGTTGTAATGTCCGTCCCGGAAGGATTTTTATAGGACAGGCTCGTATATAATAGTACGGAATACCAAGAATGACAGGTGGGCTCGAATCGGCTATGGATGACAGACAAATCGTTGTGGACGGCGATGCCTGTCCGGTGAAACAGGAGATTGCCGCAGTGGCTAAGGCATTGGGCGTTCCCGTGCTGATGGTCTCTTCGTTCGATCACTTGATCCAGGCCGGGGAGGGTGTGCGGACCGTTCAGGTGGACCGGAGCGATCAGAGCGCCGACTTATACATTGCCAATCATATCCGCCGGGGGGACGTTGTGATTACCCAGGACTACGGACTGGCCGCCTTGGCCTTGTCGAAACATTGCTATGTGCTCTCCTTTCGGGGCATGCAGTTTCATAACGAGGACATCGAGTTTATGCTCGACCGCAGGCACCATCAGGCCAAAGCGCGTAGGAACGGCAAGCATTCCAAAGGTCCGAAACCGATCACGGCGGAGGATAAAAGAATTTTTCAACAGAAACTGACAAAACTTTTGCAGGATTTGCAGGAGAACGTATAACGATAGCGAATTATATTTTACGTGCAAAAAGAGATGAAGGTGGTTATGATGAGTGCCGGACATGGAAGCATTCCGGAGAAGGTCATCGACGCGGTGCTGGAGCAGCATGATATCGTCGATACGGTAAGCAGGTACGTTCATCTGACCAAGCAGGGGAAATACATGAAAGGCCTCTGCCCGTTTCATTCGGAGAAAACACCGTCTTTCACGGTCACGCCTGAGCGGCAAATCTTTTACTGCTACGGCTGCGGCAAGGGTGGAAATGCCATCAAATTCAGGATGGAAATCGAAGGATTATCTTTTCCCGAAGCCGTTAAAGTCATGGCGGAAGAGAGCCACATCACGGTACCGGAAGGGCTGGGGGGACCGGCGCATCAGCCGAATCCCGAGAGAGACCGCCTGCTTCAGGCCTACGAATGGACAGCGAAGCTTTATCACTATTTACTGAAAAATACGGAGCATGGCAAGGCAGCCATGGATTATTTGCGGCAGCGGGGCTTCACCGACAAGATGATCGATTTGTTCCAGATCGGGTACGCTCCGGATACGTGGAATACGCTGGTCCAGTTTCTGTCCAGGCGCTCCTTCGATCTCGAAGAGGCGGAGAAGGGCGGATTGCTGACCAAGCGCAGTGACAGCGGGGATTACTTGGACCGTTTCCGGGACCGGATCATGTTTCCGATCCATGACCGCAGCGGCAAGGTGATCGCTTTCGCCGGCAGGATTCTTGGCGAAGGGCAGCCGAAGTATTTGAATTCGCCTGAGAGCAAGCTCTTTAACAAAAGCCGGACGCTGTACAACCTGCATCAGGCCAGACCTTCCATTCGCAAATCGCGGCAGATCGTTCTTTTTGAAGGATACGGGGACGTGATCTCGGCATGGGAAGCAGGGGTTCAGAACGGCGTAGCCACGATGGGCACGTCCTTAACGGAGAATCACGCCTCTCTGATGAAGACGATGGCGGACGAAGTGCTGGTGTGCTACGACGGAGACCGGGCCGGACAAGCTGCGGCAATGAAGGTGATTCCGCTGCTTGAAAACGTGGGGCTGAACATCAGGATCGCGGTGCTCAGCGATGGGCTGGATCCTGACGAATTCATCCGTAAGTACGGGGCGGAACGGTTCATGCGGCAGATTATCGAGGGCGCCGTTTCAACCACAAAATTTAAGCTTATATATCTGAAAAAAAACCATATACTCCTAGAAGAAGATGGAAAAATCGCCTACATGAAGGAAGTCCTGCCCATCATCGCGGTGCTGCCTTCTTCCACCGAACGGGAGGTATATTTAAGGGAATTATCTTCAGAATTGCAGCTTTCCTTTGACAGCTTGAAGCAGGATTGCAACGAGATCCGCCAGTCGATGCAAAAAAACATGCCGGATGGGGATAATAACGACAAAAGGTGGAATAATGGTAGGCATAAAAAAGGGCATGTTCCCGCCCCGACATTACTGCCGGCTTATCATACCGGAGAACGTCGCCTTTTAGCCATGATGCTGCAGGATGCCGAGGCCGCCCGCTACGTGGAAGAACGGCTTGGGGACGCGTTTAACATTGATGATCATGCAGCGATTGCTGCTTATCTATATGCCTATTATGCACAGGGCAAATCACCGGATATCAGCCGGTTTATGTCGTCGCTCCATGACGATCGCCTCGAGAAAACCGTCAGCTCCATCTCCATGATGGATATGCCGCGGGAGTGGAGCGTGCAAGAGCTGGATGATTGCATTCGGGAGGTACAAAAAGTCCCGCAACAACGGAAAATAGAGCAGAAGAAAGAAGAAATGATATCTGCCGAACGGTCCGGAGACTTTTTGCGTGCTGCACAAATTGCAAGTGAGATTATAGCCCTAGAGAGACAGTAATCGTTGCTTCGATGGTTTCTAGGGAGGAGGGAGTCGAAATATGGCGAATGATCAGCATACTGAACTAGAGACAGAATTTACGCTCGATCAGGTCAAGGATCAGCTGATTGAGCAGGGTAAAAAGAGATCGTCACTGAATTACAAAGATATTATGGAAAAACTATCGCCGTTCGACCAAGACCCTGAACAGATGGATGAGTTCTATGAGCATCTGGGCGATTTGGGTATTGAAGTGGTCAATGAGAATGACGAGGAAGTCAGCAATTTGCGTCAAGGCGAAGACCATGACGGAAACGACAACGACGACTTTAATTTTGACGATGATCTGTCTTTGCCGCCGGGCATTAAGATCAACGATCCCGTACGGATGTATCTCAAGGAAATCGGCCGGGTGCCTCTCTTGTCCGCTGACGATGAGGTGGAACTGGCTAAGCGGATTATGAACGGGGACGAGGAAGCGAAGCGCCGGCTGGCCGAAGCGAACCTGCGTCTCGTTGTCAGTATCGCCAAACGCTACGTCGGCCGCGGCATGCTCTTCCTTGATTTGATTCAGGAAGGCAACATGGGCCTGATCAAGGCCGTTGAGAAATTTGACCATAATAAAGGGTTCAAATTCAGTACGTATGCCACTTGGTGGATTCGTCAGGCCATTACGCGCGCGATCGCTGACCAAGCGAGAACGATCCGGATTCCGGTTCATATGGTGGAAACGATCAACAAGCTGATCCGGGTATCCCGTCAGCTGCTGCAGGAATTAGGGCGTGAACCAACGCCGGAGGAAATCGCGGCCGAGATGGAACTCAGTGTGGAGAAGGTCCGGGAAATCATGAAGATTGCCCAAGAGCCGGTGTCGCTTGAGACGCCGATCGGAGAAGAGGATGATTCCCACCTGGGAGATTTTATCGAGGATCAGGAGGCGCTTGCTCCTGCGGATGCAGCGGCCTACGAGCTGCTGAAGGAACAGCTGGAAGACGTGCTTGATACGCTGACTGAACGTGAGGAGAATGTGCTCCGGCTTCGTTTCGGTCTGGATGACGGCCGTACCCGGACGCTTGAGGAAGTGGGCAAAGTGTTTGGCGTTACCCGTGAACGGATTCGCCAAATCGAAGCCAAAGCGCTCCGGAAGCTTCGCCATCCAAGCCGCAGCAAACGGCTTAAGGATTTTCTCGAATAGCGAAACCAACTTGGACCTTCTGGGCTTGCCGCCAGCAAGGTCCTTTTTTTAGATATAACAATTTTATATACGTTTTGGAGGTTGGGCTTCCTTTATATTGCAGCGCGCAGGCTATGTATTTCTGAATGTATTTCTGAGGCTTTGGCGGACGGCCTGCTTGTAAGTTCTGTTTTCTTTTAGAATTATTTCCTTAATTTGTTTTTATTTTAGCGCTTTTAACGAGCCAATGCAAATGATCTGGACATTTATCCAAAGATTGGAAGTGTGTATTTCAGGGGGCCGCTTTCGCTTCTGCTGCTGCGGATTTGCAGAAAGGACCTGCCGTTTGGTAGGGTAAAGGAAGGGATAAAAATAACTGATGGTGACGGTGGACATATGAAATTATCAAGAAGATTACAGCTTATTATGGAGCAGATTCCCGATGGAAGCCAACTCGCGGATATTGGCTCGGACCACGCGCTTCTTCCGGTAGCAGCTGTTGAGGCGGGCAGAGCTATAAAGGCCGTGGCGGGAGAAGTCAATCAAGGCCCGCTTCAAGCGGCGGCCAAGCAGGTAGCCGAAGCTGGACGGGGCGAGGACATTTCGGTCCGGCTCGGAGACGGTCTGGCGGTCATTTCGCCGGGGGAAGTGGATGTGATTACGATCGCCGGCATGGGCGGAAGCCTGATCGCGAGCATTTTGGACGAGGGGCAGGACAAACTGTCCGGGGTAAAGCGGCTCATCCTGCAGCCGAACGTCGGCGAAGATTTGCTGCGCCGGTGGCTGCTCGATCATGCCTGGGTGCTGGTGTCCGAGATGATTATCGAGGAAGACGGCAAAATATATGAGATTTTGACAGCTGTACCGGAGCATTCATCACCTGTACGGTCGAATGAGGAGTTGTACCGGGAGCGCTCATGGAAGGCCGGGGAAGCCGGCGGCGGCGTAATCCTTTCGAGTGAGCTGTTGATCCGCATGGGTCCTTGGCTGCTGGAGCAGCCAAATGAAGTGTTTGTGGCCAAATGGCAGGGCGAACTGGTGAAGATGGAAGGCATTCTGAAGTCTGTATCGTCCTCCAAGCTGCCTTCTGCTGTAGCCAAGGCCAGAGAGCTGACTGAAGAAATGAAACAAATCAGGGAGGTGCTTGCATGTTTGCAAAAGGACAAACGGTAATTCAATATATGGAGCAGCTCGCCCCCAAGCACTTGGCGGTGCCGGACGACCGGATCGGGCTGCAGCTGGGCAGCCTGCAGAAGGAGATCCGGAACGTGCTGGTGGCGCTGGATGTCAATGACGAGGTGGTCGAGGAAGCCATTGCGATAGGCGCGGATTTGATCGTAGCGCATCACGCCATCATTTTCCGTCCGCTCAAACAGCTTCAGACCGACACCCCGATGGGGAAACTGTATGAGAAGCTGATCAAGCATGACATCGCCGTCTATATCAGCCACACCAATCTCGATATTGCCGAGGGAGGCATGAACGACTGGATGGCTGAAGCGCTTGGCATTGCGGACGGCGTGCCGCTGGATGAGGTGCATGACGAGAAGCTGTACAAGCTGGTCGTGTTTGTTCCGGCCGCCCATGCAGAGAAGGTCCGGACCGCCATGTTGGACGCAGGAGCGGGTGCTATCGGTAATTACAGCCACTGCAGTTTTAACGTACAGGGCACGGGCACCTTTTTGCCACAGGAAGGAACGGAACCTTATATCGGCAAGCCAGGGAAGCTGGAGCAGGTGGAAGAGGTTCGGATCGAGACCATCGTCCCCCAAGGGATCCGAAACAAGATCGTTCAGGCGATGATCAAGGCGCATCCTTATGAAGAGGTGGCTTACGATCTGTATCCGGTTGACTTGAAAGGGCGCAGTTACGGGCTTGGCCGGGTAGGAAAGCTTCGGGAGCCGGTAACGCTGGCCGAATTCGTCGACGTGGTCAAGGAAAAGCTGGATGTGCCGCATGTCCGGGTCGTTGGCGACCTGAACCGCAAGATCGGCAAGGCCGCCGTTCTCGGCGGATCTGGCAGCCGCTACGTGAATTCCGCGATATTCCGCGGGGCTGACGTGCTCGTGACCGGAGACATCGATTATCACACCGCGCAGGATGCGCTGATGGCCGGGATTGCCCTGATCGATCCGGGGCACAATGCCGAGAAAATCATGAAGGTCAAAACGGCCGAATGGCTGCAGGCCAAGCTGTCGGACGGCCGCTATGATACGAAAGTCGCCGCGTCCCAAATCAACACCGAGCCGTTCCGCTTTATGTAAAAACGGTAATTTTCGTTAAATTAATAGGCATTTGCCATTGTGTCCGACAGCAATTCCTAGTATAATATTTTTTGTTGTCCGGAAAGTTTGACAGACAATCGCTGGCGGCGCGTAAGGCGCCGCGAGAGGAAAGTCCGGGCTCCGTAGGGCAGGGTGCTGGATAACGTCCAGTCAGCGCGAGTTGAAGGATAGTGCCACAGAAATGGACCGCCGATGGCTGCTGCTTGCAGCGGCACAGGCAAGGATGGAACCGAGGTGTAAGAGACCCCGAGGAGCGTTGGTGACTTCGTTCCTGGTAAACCCCACCTGGAGCAAGACCTAATGGAACGCAGCTTCCTCGAGAAGCAGCCTTTGCCCGAGGCGCGTTCGGGTTGGTCGCTGGAGCCAATCAGTAATGGTTGGCCTAGATAGATGATTGTCGCTTATCCGTGGGAGGGTAGTTCCCGAATGCACCACGACGAGCACAGAACCCGGCTTACGTAAAACTTTCCTAACTGCCAACAGTTCTTATTAGGATGACGTAATCAAGGCGGTATCCCGTAATTTTACGGGATACCGCCTTTTTGCCGTCCGATCACCGGGCCAAGCCTGTTTTAGACGGATACCTTTCAGCTAAGGACAAACGTACAATCCCGATTGGGATCTCCATAATAGACTATATTAAATTTATGAAGGGAGATGCTTATCGAATGAGCCACTGCTTTAATTGTCCTCCTGCAGATCCGGTTTATACCGATCCGACCGTGGTTTATCAAGATTATTACTATCCGCAGGTCGTTCCGATTGTCCACACGGTTGAAATTGTAAAAAGACATCACTGTGTCCCCGTTCCTAAACACTGCTATAACTATGTCGTTCGCGACGAAAACATTGTAGGTACCGTTTCCGCTTACAGAGGTTCGAAACGCGCAGCCCGCAAGTCGAGAGCCAAACGTACACGGTAACTCGTGCTCTAAAAAAGGCAACCCGCTCCTGATAGGGGCGGATAGCCTTATTTTTGGTGGAATTTATTTGGTTTTCACGCTCTCACTGCCCATGATCGAATTCATCTGGTTTTGTACATGCTGCGGCCACAGCTGAAGCGGGGTATTTCCGCCGCCTGCTGCCTGCAGCGCTTTATAGATATCAATTTGACCGTTGCCGTAATATTTGTCATGTCCTTTCGGCCCCAGGTCAATGGTGCTTTGGCACATAATGTCCATCACTTGTTTATTGGTCAAGTCCGGATTCCGCGAGCGGATCAGCGCGGCCATGGCGGCGACATGCGGACTGGCCATCGACGTTCCGGACAGGGCGGCGTACTGGTTGCCCGGATAGGTGCTGGCAATGCTCGTCCCAGGCGCGGCCACGTCGATATAATCCCCGTAATTGGAATAGGAGGCTTTCTTCATGTTCGCATCGGTCGCAGCAACGGCGAGTACTTCGGGATAGGCCGCAGGGAAGCCCGGCCGCTCGGTGTTGTCGTTCCCTGCCGCGGAAACGAGCACGACGTCCTTGTCGTAGGCGTATCTTACCGCATCGTGCAGGAACTGGGAATCGGCGTAGTTGCCCAAGCTCAAATTAATGACTTTGGCTCCATGATCCGCCGCCCAGATGATCCCTTCAGACACCGAATAGGTCGTGCCCGATCCGGATTTATCGAGCGCCTTCACCGGCAATATTTTGTTATACCAGCTGATGCCGGCCACGCCTTCATTGTTGTTGACGACGGCCCCGATGATGCCGGCCACATGCGTGCCGTGACCTACATCGTCCAGCGGGTCGCTGCCGGGATCCACGACGTTGTAGCCGGACAGCAGCTGGCCTTGAAGATCCGGATGGTTAATGTCTGCACCGGTGTCCACGATACCGACAATGACATCGTTGCTTCCCTTGGATAAATCCCAGCCCTGATTCGTTTCGATCGCCGGGAGGTTCCACTGATACTTCGCAAACAGCAGGTCATTCGGCACGTTCGGAAGGCTGCCTGTTTCCGGAACAGTATCGTTGGTTAAATATAAATAATGCGGTTCTACATAATGCGGATTCCAGTGGTTTAGGAAATATACCTTCAACTGGCTGTAATCCATCGTACTGGAACGGAAGACGTAAGCATATCCGAGTTTTCGGGCGGATTCCGCTTTGACGTCACCTTTGATCCGGTTCATCTCGTCCGGAGACGGATCCTGGCGGAAGCGGACGACGATTTCGTTCTCGTAGAAGTGGCTTGCGTTTTCGTTATCATGTCCCGTCTTGACCGTCAAATCGCGCAACGTGTCGGCGTGAACCGATTCGACTTTAAATTTGCCCTCTCTCGGGTAAGGGATCAGCCGCAGGTTTTTCTTCTGATGATTTTCCACGTCGAGCAGTATTTTTTGATTCATTAAGGCGATGACGCTCTGATTGCTTTTGGCCGACGGTTCCGCGATGATGAAGTACTGCTTGCCCGCCATCTTGAAGGAGGGGGACTGGTACGTCTGGTGATTCTTCACCTGCTGCTTGGCTATACTTAAATAATGATCCAGCCTTTTCCGGTCCTGGGAGGTCCAGGAGTCTTCCTTTTTGGCAAATTTAAGCGGTTGATTCAGCTTAGGATCCTGCCACACCAGCATGGAAAAATGGTCATGGGTTTTCTGCAAATTCCGTACATAATCGGTAATCTGCTTTGGCTTTGCGCTGCCCAGATTGTTCAGCATCGCCGTCAGATGCTGTCTCGCATCCAGCCGGGTCAAATGGTCGGTTGAAGCGATATCCTGCGCCATCATGCTGTTCTTTAAACGATGCTCCTGATGCGGAGCCGGGACCGGAGGGGATTCGGCGGCCTGCTGCCGGCTGTCCGAGCGCGGGAGCAGCAAAAATAACGCGAGCGCGCCGCAAACGGTTGCCGTTCCGATGCCCACCCATTTTCCTTTCGACATAAAAAGTACCTCCTTGAGAATGATAAGTACCTTTAGCGTGAGAAATGGGAAGCTATTTTATACCCCGGCGGCCGACTCAGGCAAAAACCTGCTCAATTCGTCCAAATCGTGACCAGAAAGGGATACCGTTCCAGTTTGTTTTATGTTAGGATAGTACATGAAAATTGATCCTTGCTTCAAACGATGGTGATGAAAATTTCGGATCCTCTCCAGGACCGAAAGGAACAAATTAAGGGGGAGCTAATTAGCTATGTCAGCAGGTAATGTTCAAAAATTGTGTGAGACCACGAAAGAGAAGCTGAAATCCGCGATCGAGAAACTGGAACAATTCCTCAATGAGAATTCGATTCCGCAGCTTGCGCCAGACAATAATGAGGAAACGCTGCAATTTTACAAAGGATTTTTGTCTGACCTGCGGCATCTTCTGGTTTTCTCCGAAGTATCAGCCGAGAAACTGGGAATTGCGTTGCGCCGTGCCAATTTTGACAATGATTTTGCTGAAAAAGCTCTCTATAATGTGTATCATCATTGCGTTAACAACTTCTTTTATCCGAAAAGCGAAAGCTATTCCGAAGATGGGCGTTATGCGTACACGGGACAGGATGCTATCCGTTTCCGGGTAAAACCGGTTCGGCCGGTAAGAGACATCATTCTCGATATCACCAAAGTATATGAAGAGCTTCGGGACGATCTGACTTATTACGAAAGCGATTATTTAACGGAGCGCCGGATGCACAATCAGCGTTCGCACGCTTAAACCTTATACGATTACACCAAAGATGCCTGATGATGGCATCTTTTTTTATTTTCCTCATGACGACCATCAACTGACAAGATGCAGCAGGGATACGCCGATATGGAGCAGGGGACAATGAAGCTTGAGGTGATAAATAATGAAGGATCCAAGAACCTACGTAAAATGCAGCGTCAGCAACTGCAGCTACTGGGGTGAAGAGAACGTCTGCAAAGCCGAGCAAATCCTGATCGAAATCGACAAGCACGCCTCCGCCAAGTACAGCGAGGAGTACGGCAGCGAGCTTGGAGAGCACAAAGACCGGGCTGTAAATTCTTCGGCTACCTGCTGTCTGACCTTCAAGCCCAAAACTTCTTAATTCAAGCGCCCGACTCCATTTATGCACTTATCCATCAGTCGTGAGGAGGCTTCTAATCATGGATGAATTCAACAAACGAGAGCAGGAACACAAGACGGACAGCCCATTCGCAGGAAAAGGAATCACTCCCGTTTCAACGAATAACGTTTCCCGCACGAATCACCGAGAAGAATATGCAGCTGAAGCGGGTACTACTCCTTCTGCAACCCGGGATAACGAGTTCCGGCAGGCGATCGCGACACGGATCCGTACCGATTACCCGCGCAGGGACGCCCATAAAGAGGAGTATGCATCAGAGGTGACATCCCCTGAAGTCACAAGCCGTGCGGCCGGTTATTCGGTCCTGGACGACCGGAAGGCGGATACCGCGGTGAAGAGAACGGATTTATACAAAAAAGACCGCGAGGAGTATGCGGCAGAGGTAGCTCCGGCACCATCGGTCCGCAGGGATGAGGTCCGCACCTCGGATGATGCCGAAAACCGGAACGCCGTTCAAAACTATGGACGTACGGCCGGTTATGTCGGTGTAGGCTTCGGCGTCCTGTCCTTGTTTATGTGGTCCATTATCCTGGGCCCACTGGCTGCGGTCCTCGGCTTTTATGCGTACAGCCAAGGCAGCAAGGTGTGGGGCGGATGGGCGATGGGACTCGGCATTCTGGCAACGATCAGCTACTTCGTGCTGGTTCCGTTCGCCCGGTAAATCAAACGGGCAATATAGCGTCTTTGGCCGCTCATGAAGCGGCTGAGGGCGCTTTTTTCAATGTCAGCGTTTTTTCGAAGAGGTCTGGCGCAAGACGGCGGAATCATGGTAAAATAAATCCAATCCGCATGGACGAGATTATGAGGGAAAATGAGGTTTGAGATGATGCAAATCGATCCGGCTGCAGCGCAGCAGTTGTTGGCAATGCAGGACAACAGCCGTATTCAAAATAGAGACGAGCTTCTTCAGGACATTATCGAAAATGGCAGCACCTCTGATTTTGGTGTTATTCTGAACCAGCTGCTGGATGACTCCAGCGCGGCAGCTGCAGAAACCGATGCTTCCGTACAACCGACGGTGCCCGGCGTATCGTGGAGTGACGGTCTGCTGTGGCAGCAGCTGGGAGAGGCGAACACCTCGCCGGTGAAACATGTTGACGAAGTGTCCAAGCCGGTGCATTCCGATTCCGGCTCCGGCAAATCGACCGCTTACAACGACTTGATTGAACAGGCAAGCCGCAAGTACGGAGTGTCCGAATCGCTAATCAAGGCCGTCATCGAGACGGAGTCCACCTTTAATCCGAATGTCGTATCTTCTGCGGGGGCCAAAGGCCTGATGCAGCTGATGGACGGCACGGCGCAGGGACTTGGGGTCAGCGATCCGTTCGACCCGGCGCAGAACATCGATGCCGGCACGAAATACCTTTCGTATCAGCTGAGCCGCTTCGGTGGGCAGGAGAATATGGCGCTGGCTGCATACAATGCAGGGCCTAACCGGGTGCTCAAACTCGGAGTATCGACCGATGCCGAATTGATGCAGCAATTGGACCGGCTTCCTGCAGAAACAAGGAACTATATCCGTAAAATTGCGGATGCCAGGGCAAAATATGAAGGTTAATACCAATCGCATAGCGTTTTAAGTTACGGGATCAAACTCGGGAGAACGGGAAGCGGCTCGATATGAAGCGCTTCTTCCGATGTTTGATCTCTTTATATTGCTTCGGGTGATCCGTGTAAAGGAGGAAACGTGATGATCTATTGGGACCATGCGGCAAGTACGCCACCCTACGAAGAAGTGATCCAGACGATGGCGGAAGTGATGAGACAGCATTACGGCAATCCTTCATCCATTCACCGGATGGGCGAGGACGCTGCCAAGCTAATCAAGCGTTCCCGGGAAGTATGCGCCGCCGCCCTTGGTGTTAAACCGGCCGAGATCATCTTGACCTCAGGCGCAACGGAAGGCAACAATATGGCCATTAAAGGAACAGCCTTTCAATATGCCGGCAGGGGCAAGCACATCATAACGACTGCTACGGAGCATCCGTCCGTCTACGACAGCTGTTTATATCTTCGGGAACACGGATTCGAGGTAACCTTTCTTGATGTGGACCGGAAAGGCCGGATCCATCCGGACCAGCTGCGCAGCCTCATTAGAAAGGACACCATTCTGGTCAGCATCATGCATGTAAACAATGAGACCGGAGCCGTGCAGCCGCTGGAGGCGGCGGGACGAATCATTAAACAGTGCAACCCGCTGACCCTGTTCCATGTGGACGGTGTTCAGGGCTTCGGCAAGCTGCATGTCGACCTGCAGGCTTGGCAGGCGGACTTATATACGTTATCGGCACACAAAATCCGCGGCCCCAAAGGAGCCGGCGTATTATTTCGAAGGGAAGGCGTTCAGCTTCATCCGCTGTTGTCGGGAGGCAAGCAGGAGTCCGGCATGCGCTCAGGAACGGAAAATTATCCGGGGATTGTCGCCATGGCCAAAGCCATGCGGATGGCTAAAGAGCAGTTAGGGACTTTCGGTGAGCAGGTTGGGGCGCTGCGGGACGAATTGCTCGCATTTATCCGAACGATGCCGGCCCTTGCGCTGAATAGCGACGAAGACGGGGCGCCGCATATCGTTAACGTGTCCTTTTCCGGAATGAAAGCCGAGGTCCTTCTGCATTCGCTTGAGGAGCACGGCATGCTCGTGTCCACCAAATCGGCCTGCTCTTCCAAGACGGCGGAGCCAAGCCGTGTCCTGCTTGCCATGGGACGGAGCGAGGAAGAGGCCTCCAGCGCAATCCGGATCAGCATGGGGCTTACCAACACCGAGAATGATGTAGAGCGGTTGAAGGACGCGCTTCAGGATGCGGTCGAACGGCTGACGCCTTTAATGACAGGAAGGAATGAAATCCATTGAAATATGATATGCTTCTGCTCCGTTATGGAGAAATTACACTCAAGGGAAAAAACCGGGGGCGCTTCGAAAATGCGGTGATCTCGCATATCCGGTCCGTTCTTAAGGATTTTCCCAAAGCGAAAATTCGCAAGGAGTACGGAAGACTGTACGTTGAACTGAACGGGGAAGAGCCGGAACCGCTGATTACCTCGCTCCAAAAAATATTCGGGCTGACGTCGATCAGCCCGGTTGTCGTCAGCTCTACGGAGCTGGAATCTATTTTGGAAGCTTCATCAGCATTTATCGGGCAGATGAGCATAGAGGAAGAGGTCACCTTTAAGGTTCATGCCCGGAGAGTGTGGAAGGCTTTCCCGCACTCGTCCCATGAGATGAACCATCTGGTGGGTGCGCCGCTGCTGAAGAAGTATCCTCTGTTAAAAGTGAGCATGAAGGATCCCGAGCTCACTCTGCATGTGGAGATCCGCGAGCAGGGAACCTATATATTCTGTCAGACGATTCCCGCCGTCGGCGGATTTCCGCGGGGAAGCAACGGCAAGGCCATGCTGCTCCTCTCCGGCGGAATCGACAGCCCGGTCGCAGGGTGGTCCTCCATGCGCAGAGGGCTGGAAGTGGAGTGCGTTCACTTCTACAGCTACCCGTTTACAAGCCGGCTTGCCAAAGAGAAGGTCATCGAGCTGGCGAAGGTGCTCTCAGGTTATGCAGGGGAGATCAAGATTCATCTGGTGCCCTTTACCGAAGTGCAGACGTCCTTTACCGGCATTGGACAGGACAATTTGATCATTACCCTGATGCGGCGTTCGATGCTCAGAATTGCCGAACTGCTGGCCAAGCGTGAAGGAGCGCTTGCGATCGTTACCGGAGACAGCCTCGGGCAGGTCGCCAGCCAAACCCTGCCAAGCATGAACGTGATCGGCCGGGCGACCGAGCTGCCGCTTCTGCGGCCGCTGATCATGATGGACAAAAACGAGATCATCCGGATTTCCAAAGAGATCGGCACATACGAAACCTCGATTCTTCCTTATGAAGACTGCTGCACCCTGTTCGTGCCCAAGTCGCCGACGACGAATCCGAATTTGCGGGTCGTCGAGAACGTGGAGGCGTCGATCGAGAAGCTCCCCGAGCTGATCCAAGACGCCTTTGAGCGGACCGAAACTTTGGTGCTCACCAAGGATTATGTGATTGGTGAGGAAGAAGAAGCAGGGGGCGTTAACGAGGATTGGTTCTAAAGCTCAGAGGATTAGGAAACAAAAAAAGGAGGCTCTTCATTGAAGAGCCTCCTTTTCTATGACAACAGGCCGGACATGTGTGTTCTAACTATACGAATGTTCGTCCTTCCGTTTCTTCATCGACGCGCGTTTCAGGTATCCGAGGGCGAGAATGACTATGACGACGATCACGATAAACAGCACCCGCAGGAACGGATATTGTTCAAAAAACGGAGCAAAACGCTTTTCTTCCGTAATCATGTTGGATGCGGTGTAACCGAGTACCGCTGAACCAAGGTAAATAATCCATGGAAACTTGTTAATCAGCTTAATAAACAGGGTGCTTCCCCAAACGACAATCGGAACGCTGATAAGCAGTCCGAGAACGACGAGGATGATATTCTGCTCGGCTGCGCCAGCCACGGCGATCACATTGTCCAGCCCCATCGCGGCATCCGCCACGATGATGGTCCGTACAGCTCCCCATAAGGTTTGGCCTGCCTTGATGTCCGTGTGATCGTCGTTATCGGCCAGCAGCTTGTAGGCGATCCATACGAGCATGACACCGCCCAGGGCAAGCAGCCACGGCACTTTCAGCAGCCAGACGACGACGATCGTCGCAATGATCCGGAGCAGGACTGCGCCTCCGGTTCCATAAAAAATAGCCTTTTTCTGAGTCGAGGGAGCAAGATTCCTCGCAGCAAGGCCAATTACGATGGCGTTATCGCCAGCCAATATTAAATCCAAAAAGACGATTTTGATCAAACTAACTAAAAATTCTATTACACTGTCCAAATCAGGTCACTCCTTATTATGACTGTATACGGAGTTCAATAGCAAATCGATTCATTATAGGCTAATTTTTCATATGAAGTCAAGCATAGCCTGGCCAACTCCCACATAGATGTAGAGTGGGGGTGTTGACCTTTGGAATCGATTTGGCTGCTCATTCAGATCCTGATGATCAATTTGGTCCTAAGCGGTGACAATGCCGTCGTGATTGCTCTGGCGAGCAAGGACCTGCCGGAGAAGCAGCGTAAACAGGCGGTATGGTGGGGAGCGCTCGGCGCTGTTATCCTAAGGTGCTTGTTGACTTTTATTGCGGTCATTCTGCTGAAAATCCCTTATGTTCAGGCGGTCGGCGGGTTCATGCTCATCTGGATCGCCATAAATCTGCTGATCGAAAACAAGGATGAGCTCCGGCTGCAGGAATCCTCCACCATCTGGAAAGCGGTCAGGACTATTCTTGCGGCGGATTTCATTATGAGCCTCGACAACGTACTGGCCATTGCCGGACTCGCCAACGGCGATCTCGCACTGATCGTGATCGGCATTGCGATCAGCATACCGATCGTCGTCTGGGGCAGCAATTTGATCGTCACTTGGCTTCACCGTTTCCCGGTGCTCGTGTACATCGGGGCGGGCATTCTAGCCTATACAGCTGGTGAGATGCTCCTCCAGGATCACAGGCTTGGGGCTCTCCTCTCTGCATCTCTGCCGGAATTCCACCATCTCATTCCCGGCGTATTGGCCGGCTTGGTGATCGTCTCCGGCGGTATCAAGCAGCTGCTGCTGCGGCCGCGCTCATAAGCAGGACAATCTCGTTAAAAGCCGGGTCTAACCCGGTTTTTTTCTTGTTTTGAACATAAAAAATCGCAAAGTATTGGAATAATTCGGGCTTGCGGCAGGACCTTTCCTTTCCCGGGTTATTTTGGGCTGCAGTGCCTAAAAAATTACAGGCGCAATCTGGTTTTTTTCACAGGTTTCAGATAAACTAAAGATGAAAATATGTCGTTTTTTGCGTATGGCGTAAAGGACGGCTATAGAGAAGAGGGTGGGAGAATGTCCTCAAGGAACGACTTGAAGCTGGGCCTGTTCATTGTCATTGCTGGAATCGTCATTTTGCTTGGCAAGCTTGGAGTTTTCGGTTTTTTGGGCCGCACGCTGTGGCCGCTGGTCCTTTTGATTCCTGGACTGGTTCTGCATATGCTGTTTTTCGGCAACCGGGCGCGCGCAACGGTGCTTGTACCCGGCGGTATTTTGACGGTGTACGGGCTGCTCTTTTTACTATGCAGCACGATCAGCTGGGGGCTGATGTCCTACTTGTGGCCCGCCCTTCTGCTCGGGATCGCGATCGGGATGTACGAGTATTACCTGTTTGAAAAGCCGCGTCCGTCCTCCTTGCTTCCTGTCTCTGTCATTTTGGGACTGGCTTCGCTGGTGCTGTTCTTCTTCAGCCTTCTTCATACCGCGGTGATCTACATCCTCGCCGTGCTTCTGATTGCCTTGGGTATTTGGCTCATTGCCGGAAGGGGGAAATCCAGAAACCGGAAGTGGAAGAGCGGCTGGTAAATCAGGCCTTCTATTTTCTGTAAAACACTTGTTTTTTTCTGAAACTTCATTATAATATAAGGGATGTAGAAGCGTCGGCGCTACCGCCTGACGCTTCATTTGTTGAAAGACTTCGTTACGATTTGAAAGGGAAAGGATCTGGATAAAAGCCATGCATTCAAGAGATAAAATTCGCAACATTGCGATTATTGCGCACGTCGACCACGGCAAGACGACCCTAGTTGACCAGTTGCTGCAGCAATCGGGGATATTCGCCAAGCACGAACACCTGCAGGAACGCGCCATGGACTCCAACGATTTGGAGCGCGAACGCGGCATTACCATCCTGGCCAAGAACACGGCCATTACGTATAAAGATTTTCTGATTAACATTGTGGACACCCCGGGACACGCCGACTTCGGCGGCGAGGTGGAACGGATTATGAAGATGGTCGACGGCGTACTGCTCGTCGTTGACGCATATGAAGGCTGCATGCCTCAGACCAAATTCGTGCTCCGCAAAGCGCTTGAGGCGAATCTGACGCCGATCGTCGTCGTCAACAAGATCGACCGTCCGGCAGCCCGTCCGGCCGAAGTTATTGACGAAGTGCTCGACCTCTTCATCGAGCTTGAAGCAAACGACGACCAGCTGAACTTCCCGGTCGTTTACGCTTCGGCGCTGAACGGAACCTCGAGCCTGGATCCGGACAAGCAGGATGACAACATGCTTGCCCTGTATGAAACGATTACCGAGCACATTCCTTCTCCGACAGAGAAGGTCGATGAGCCGCTCCAGTTCCTTGTTACACTGATGGACTACAATGAGTACCTTGGACGGATCGCGATCGGCCGGGTCAACCGCGGCGTGATCAAGCAAGGTCAATCGGTTACGGTCATCATGCGCGACGGCAAGAGCAAAACCGCCCGGATCGAGAAGCTGTTCGGCTTCCAGGGACTGAAGCGCGTGGAGCAGGAAGAAGCCGGTGCGGGCGACATCATCGCGATCGCCGGAATCAAGGACATCAATATCGGGGAGACGATCGCCGATCCGAACCATCCTGAAGCACTGCCGGTTCTTAAGATTGACGAGCCAACCTTGCAGATGACGTTCCTGGTCAACAACAGCCCATTCGCCGGACGCGAAGGCAAGTGGGTTACGTCCCGCAAGCTGCGTGAGCGTTTGATGAAGGAACTGGAGACAGACGTCAGCCTGCGCGTTGAGGAGACGGACAGCCCGGATGCGTTTATCGTGTCGGGACGTGGCGAGCTTCACCTCGGCATCCTGATCGAGAACATGCGCCGCGAAGGGTACGAAATGCAGGTTTCCAAGCCTGAAGTTATCGTCAAGGAAATCGACGGAGCCAAGATGGAGCCGATCGAGCGCCTTCTGATCGACGTGCCTGAAGAGAGCATGGGCGCGGTCATGGAAAGCCTCGGGTCCCGTAAGGCCGAAATGGTGAACATGGTCAACACCGGCAGCGGACAGGTGCGCCTGGAGTTCCTGATTCCCGCACGCGGCCTGATCGGTTATCGTACGCACTTCCTGACGCTGACCCGCGGTTATGGCGTCATGAACCATGCGTTTGACAGCTACGGCCCGCTGCACAGCGGTCAAGTCGGCGGACGCCATCAGGGCGTGCTGGTTTCCAGCGAAACCGGAACGAGCACTTTCTACGGCATGATGGGCGTCGAAGACCGGGGCATCCTGTTCCTGGAGCCGGGAACCGAAATTTATGAGGGCATGATCGTCGGCGAGCATACGCGCGATAACGACATCATCGTTAACATCTGCAAAGAGAAGCAGCTGACAAACGTGCGTTCCGCGACAAAAGATGATACAGTAAAAATGAAGACGCCTCGTCTATTCTCACTTGAACAGGCGCTTGAATATTTGAATGACGACGAGTATTGTGAAATCACGCCGAAATCGGTCCGTCTGCGCAAGAAGATTTTGAACAAGAGTGAGCGTGAACGTGCCGAGAAGCACCGCAAGATGGCCGAAGCCAACATGTAATCCGGGTAAGGTCCTCACCTCATTTCTGGAAGGAGTGAACTGTCCGTGCAAGCTTGGTTAGCAGCGCATCCGATTATCTCCTATATCATCATCTTTGTGCTGATCACCTATGTATACAACAAGGTGTTTCGGGTCAAGCAGAAGCTTCCGCTTCTCAAAGAGATTCTGCTGTATATTCTGATGGCCATCGGCTCCGGGATGCTGCTGATTTTTCAGCACGACAAGCTTCCGATCATCCAATGTCTGCTTGTCGCGGTAGCTCTGATGTTCACGGTGCGCATCCGCTATTTCGTGGAAGCGCGGCAGAAGAAGAAAGCCGAAGCGGCTGCCAAGCGGGTGTAACGCGCCCGCTGTGGCCCGGCTCTTTGCAACATTGCGAAGGTTGTCATCGTTTATAGAGAGATTACCTCAAAATAAATGAAAAAGGTGTTTGAGATGAGTCCCAGCAATACGAGTCTACCTCCAAGATCTCATGGCGGCACCCCGAAAGGGAAAGTGCCTCCAAAGAAGAAAAAGAAGAAAAGCGGGTTCAAAACGTTTTTGAAATTCGTATTGATTCTGATTATTTTAGCTGTACTCGCCGTAGCGGGATACGCGGGATATTTGTACTATAAAGCGGATCATGGCGTTCTGGACACTGGTGTGGATGCACCGGTCGCTCCTTCCCAATCCGCCAAGGTCAAACCGATTACCATGCTGCTGCTTGGAACGGACTATCGTCCGGAGACGAAGACACACCTGTCTGACGTCATCATGATCGCCGCCTTTAATCCCGATACGAAATCGGCAACGTTAGTGTCGGTTCCGCGCGATACCAAGATCGAGCTGAAGGGCTACCGGGAGAACAAGGCCAATGCCTATTATCCGAATTTCCTGGCCGATGAGAAGCAATCCGGGATCAAGGCGACCGATGAGATGAAGACAATGTTCTCCAAGTATTTGGACATCGATATCGATTACGTGACGGTGCTGAATTTCCAGGCCTTCCGTGATGCGGTAGATGCACTGGGCGGCGTTGACGTGACAGTCGACAAGAACATGTGCTACCGGGATAAAGCCGACGGAACGGACATCAACCTGAAGAAGGGTGAGCAGGAACTGAACGGGAAGCAGGCGCTCGATTTTGTGCGCTACCGGAAGTCCAACTGCCGTCCGAGAACGGATGCTTCCGACGATTTTGACCGCAACCGCAGACAGAACGAAGTTCTTCACTCCCTGATCGACAAGATGCAGACGTTCAAGGGCGTCACGAGCTTGGGCGGAGTGCTGGATGCCATGAATAACAACATGGAAACCGACATCGAGAAGGATCAATTGAAGAACATGATTGCAACTTATTGGAAAATTAAAAAAGAAGACGTCAAATTCATGCCGATTACCGGGAACTGGAAAAGTCCTTATGTGTATGTAGACGATGACGAGCTGGATAAAGCAAAGCAGGCATTGAAGGACGAGCTTGCCGGCAAGGCTGCCGTGGAAGCAGATACTTCAGCGGATGAAAGCTCGAATCCGTAAAGTTGGGTGCAAGTTTTGGGACGACATATAATATACTAGAGTACAATGGAACCTGTACAGGAGGTCAGTGCGATGTCCGAGACGGTTACGAAGTGGACTCCAATATATGAAATGCAACGTCAACCAGCCGTTCATCTCTCTGTGCCGACTTCTGCTGAATCCGGTGTATGTTTTGACGCGCCATGCAAAAAAGCCTAGTGATCTGATCACTGGGCTTTTTTCTTTTTTTGCAAAATTTGTTGATTCGGCTGGTATTTCGCCTGTCCTATGCTTTAGCGGGTTGGGCTTGGTGAAGAAGGGCTGTTCTGACGCGATTTGACATCGCGTGGGAGCTGCGGCACAATCCGGCCGACAATATCCGCCAGTTCGGAAGCGAATCCCGATACGGGTTCCCCTTTTTGAATATGCTGACCGATTTCGGCAATCCGGCTGGACAAATCCATATCGGCCGTCACGAGGGCGTTTTTGCCCCGAGGATCCTTTTTGAGTGCTTCGGCAACGGTATATTTGATGGTTCCGACGCGGGAACGCGTCAAATTGCCGTCTACGTCGATGCCTACAACGGCAGTATTGCCTAACACGACTGCATGCGCTTTTTTCACACCGTTCACCTTTTCGGCGATGTTTTCCAAATGGTCTTTTAAAGCCAGGTCCGTTGTATCTTCTGCAGAACGCACGGCTGTGTTTCCTGCAGACCGGAGTGAAAGGCGATGATGGTCGCCGGTTGATGCGGCTGTCGGCCCCTGTTGACTTTGAGGAGAGGGTGATGCAGTGTTCTGATGATTACAACCGCTCAGTAGAGCCATAGTTAACACAACGAGCAAAAACATTCTCATATGTGATCGTCCTTTCCAGGTCATAAATTGGCATGACGGGTTGTAACTTAGGATGTCCATGACGAAATAATTTATGTGTTTATTATGAGTTCAGTGGAGGGAGAAAGTATGAGAAAGATATTTGTACTGGATACCAATGTGCTGCTGCATGATCCCCGGGCGATATTTGCGTTTGATGAACATGAAGTCGTGATTCCGGCCGTCGTTCTGGAAGAAATAGACTCCAAGAAACGGAATGCCGACGAAATCGGGAGAAATGCGCGGACGGTGTCCCGCCTGCTGGACGGATTGAGGGAAAACGGCGGTCATTTGCACAGCGGGGTGCTTTTGGAAAACAAAGGCAGCCTGAAAGTGGAGCTGAATCACCGCAGTTTTGTGAAAGTACAAGAAATGTTCGGCGAAATGTCCAATGATAACCGCATTTTGGCAGTCGCCTTAAATTATCATCTGGAGGAACAAGGCAAGGAGGACCCGACGTCGGTAGTGCTGGTAAGCAAGGACGTGCTCGTTCGCATCAAGGCGGACGTGCTTGGTCTGGTGACCCAGGATTACTTATCCGACCGCACCGTAGGTCCCGGAGATCTGTATACCGGATATTCTACGCTTAAGGTGCATCCTTCCATCATCGATGAGTTTTATTCGTACCGTTTTTTGTCCATCAAGCCGTTGCAGCTGCCTTACCCGCTGTATCCACATGAATTCGTCATCCTAAAGGACGAGATGGGGAGCACGAAATCGGCCTTGCTGAAGGTGAATGCGGATGCGCTTCGGCTGGAGCCGCTCTTTTTGAGCAATGAGTCCGTATGGGGAATCAGCGCACGCAACGCACAACAGCGCATGGCGCTGGAGCTGCTGCTGAACGACGATATTCCGATCGTAACGATTACCGGAAAAGCCGGTACGGGCAAAACACTGCTTGCCTTGGCAGCCGGGCTGATGAAGGTCGAAGATGAACATAAATACAAAAAGCTGCTGATCGCAAGGCCGGTCGTTCCGATGGGCAAGGATATCGGTTATCTGCCCGGAGAGAAAGAAGAGAAGCTCCGTCCGTGGATGCAGCCGATTTACGACAACCTGGAGTTTTTGTTTGATACGAAAAAGTCGGGCGATATCGATAAAATTTTAATGGGTCTGGGCAGCATTCAGGTCGAGGCGCTCACGTATATCCGCGGACGGTCCATCCCCGGCCAGTTTATTATCGTGGACGAAGCCCAGAACCTGTCCCGCCACGAAGTGAAAACGATCGTCTCCAGGGTCGGGGAGGGAAGCAAGATTATCCTGATGGGGGACCCCGAGCAGATCGATCATCCGTATCTGGATGCATCGAGCAACGGTCTGTCATATATCGTGGAGAAATTCAAGCAGGAAGGGATCAGCGGGCACATTACCTTGGAAAAAGGCGAGCGCTCCAAGCTGGCCCAGCTCGCAGCCGATCTGCTGTGATTTCATAAGCTGGTACTATTTCCCGAGAAATGATGCCACCACCTGCCAGCTCATAAAAAAGAAGTCCCCCTTGTCCGGTTCAATGGAACCGGCTGGGGGCTTTTTTTGGAGAGATCTGAAAGTATAAGATTCGGAGCCTCCGCTTCCTGATCTCGCAAGAAAAACTTCCGTTAAAAGCGGTCTTCTTCTTAGCAAGGTACGTCGATAGGCGTCTTTCTTTAGTTTTAACAATTTCAGGCACCGGATCAAATATACTCGAATTACAATAAGGACATTCACAGGCGTAGATTCGTAGTTAACCTCATGGTATGGGGCATCGGTTTATTTCTTGCCAGTCCGTTAAACATTTCCAGAAAAAAATAGGACAAGCGCCCTATGAATTTGCTAAAATATTGTATAAGTATTGTGAGGGGAGGCCTAGAGACTTGAGGCGGAAAAATTACTGGCTTCTGTTTGCCATTTTGCTGCTCTCTTTAACCGCTTTATCCCAGGGGCAGGATTTGTCGCAGACCCCATCGGGTCATGAAGAGGAAGATGACGCGTCTCTGTTTCCGCAGCCTTCCACACAAGAGCGAACGTCCCAATCCCCCATCCGGGTCACCGTGCACCTGAGCGATGAGGATTTTAAACAGCTCGAGGAGCTGAATCATACATATGTCACCGACACCGGAGCCACGGTGGAATTGAACAACATCCCGGATGCCGATGCTTACCTTCAGCTGACGTCCGCTTTGGCCGTAGGGGAAGGCCCCGATGTCATGCTCATCAACAGCTCGTGGGTCCGCCCGATGGCCTCCCGAGGCTACCTGCTGCCAGTTGAATTCTATACAAGCAATCGTGCGGATAGTGATACCATCAACCCGCTGCTGCAAGAGGTGGAATGGAACGGCTACCAGTGGGGAACGCCCGCCGACATGGATCCTTATGTGCTGGCATGGAATATGAAAGCACTGAATGCGCTTGGAGTGACGGATATTCCAGGCGGTATCAGCAGTTGGAAAGAGCTGCTGAACAAAACGAAGAACCGAGGACATCAGCAGCTGCTGGAGATTTCGTCCGGGGACGGCTATGATGCTGCTGCTTTGATGGGAGCACTGGGTACCGATCCGTTAAGCCCGAGCCAGGCATCCCTGGAATGGATCGACAAGACTCGCGCATTCATGCAAATCGATCAGGCCGAGCAAGGCGCTGACGGAGCCCAGCTTCCGCTAACCATTTCCGCCGTCTCGGAAGCGGCGAAGTCTCAGACAGCAAATACGGAACTGCGGATGCCCGAGCAGCTGTATGCCATCTATCCGTCGCTCCTGCGCAGCCGAAGCTACGCCGTATCAGCGGGATCGCAGCGTGCCAAAGAAGCGGCCGAATGGATCGCGTATATGAGCTCAGCAGTCGTTCAGCAGGAATGGTACCAGGCTACGGGTAAACTTCCGGCGCTGAAGAGCCTGTACGACGATACGGTATTCAATCCGGCCGGGCTGCCGTTCCATCTCAACTCCCTGCTTCAGACGGCGGGTACCGATAAGGACACAGGCAGGCTGCAGGCGAAATGGGATGTGTTTGTCAAAGCATCAGGCGATTATATTACAGGCAAATCTACGGCCGCAGATTACGTTGGGGCTGTAAAAGGGGAAGCCGGAGGAAGCTGATCCGATACTTGCGGGCAGTTCGTCTCCGGCTTTTTTTGTGTTACATGGACAGCTTAAGCGTGACATGGAGGTTTTTATCCGTACTTTTCACCTCGGTCGCCTTCACGAAGGAGACGATTTGCTGCGGATAAAATCCCAAATCGAACTCTTCCTCCATTTGGCGGCATGTCGTATCGGGCAGTTCATAGCCGTTAAATACGAGCTTATCCACATGGAACATGATGGAGTTCTGCGGCTGCTCCTCGACGCTGTAGTGGCCCTGAACTTCAAGGGACAGCGTGCCGCTTTGGCCGGAGGCCGTAATCTCGTCTTCGCCAAAGTGGAAAGCAAACTGCTTGAACAGATCGTTTTTGGAGCGGAGGAAAGCGTTCAGATCGTCCTCCTTGATGTCGATATTATAGGTCGTTCCGTTGGTGCGGATCGCTCCGTCCTGATTCTGGATAAACTCCGGGAGGTCGTTCATGGCTGAGGCGAGCGCGTTAAAATAGGTTTTTACCTCGTTAAGCCCGACATTTTCCCAATACAGCGTAAATTCCTCGATCATTTTCTTGAGCGCTTCCGGATCGCTGCTGGAGGCGATTCCCTGATCGACCTTTTGCTGCAGGGCCGATACCCGTGCCCGCTGCTCAATGAGATTGGACTTCATTTCTTCCAGATCGGCCGTCTTTTTCTCCATGGCCAGCTTCGTGTTTTTAATCTCCATGTACTCCGATTGATACGCGTCAAGAACCGAGCGGTCATGCTCCATGATCATATCGTAGACATCATACATATGAATGAGGCTGCCCAAATCTTTGGCGGACAGCACCGCAACGAGCAGGCCTTCCCTTTCCCCCATGTAATAAGAACGAATGACGGCTCCCGCGCGGCTCTGCTGTTCCTGGATCTGAAGCAGCTTGTCTTCCAGCTGCCCGGACAGCCTCTTCAGCTCCTGCTGGATGGTCTCCTGCTGCGCGGTGATCCGCTCAATCTCCCGGTCGATTTCCACAACAGACAGGCTGTTCTGCAATATTTCTCGGTCGTCTGTGCTGGCGCCGGCGGACGGGTCGGCCCGAAGCTCAGGTACGGGGCGGAGCAGCGACAGGCAGAGCATCGGCAGAAGCAGGCAGAGGATTCGCAGGCGTCGATTGTAAGGCTTCAATGGATTTGATCCCTCCCCCATGGTTGTCCATTGTAAATATATGATTCAACGGTAAAAAATATCATCTCTCTTGGAGCCTGTCAGATTTGGCAAACCCAATAACCCCAGCATGCAGATTCAGATTTATGCAGGTGCCCCCGATAAAAGTCGGCATAAGCGAAAAAAGCGACCCGGCATTGGATGTCGGATCGCTTTCCTTTGGGTTCTCTAATGATCGGATTAAAGCGGTAAGCCCATTTTGAATACTGTCCAATAGCTGAAACCGGTAAACGTCACGATCATATAGCCCCAGAAGAGAAGAATGTAAGTTCTCTCCGTAAATTTCAGATACCCCAAGATGACGAAAAATGCGGTCTGTACGAAGAACAACAGAGCCATCTCGACCATGTTGCCGGCATATGCCATAAGCCCGATTGCGAGCGTAAAGAACCCGAGTACTCGAAACATGCGTGCCACGTTATATCCCCCTCTCCTTATGTACGGTCATAGCTAAGCTACGTATCATTATATCGTTAACCCAAAATTGTGTAAACGAAAAAGTTGTTTTTATTATTGTGGTCCCATGATGACAAAGTATACATCGCCATGCATCGGCAAATTTCCAATATGAGGGTATGAGCGCTTTGCAAATTGGCAATACAATTTAGTATCAAATAGATTCTATGAACTCTATGAGAAGCATAGAAATGAAAATAAGCAGCTGTTATACCTTATTCAGTACCCGGTGAACAATCCGGTTATGGAGACGGGTTATTTTAGGATGTTGTTAGGAGGGTTTTGTTGCATGACAGCAGTTAGACAAGATGCATGGAGCAGCGAGGATGACCTTATTTTGGCGGAAGTAACCTTAAGGCATATCCGGGAAGGAAGCACTCAGCTGGCCGCTTTTGAGGAAGTAGGCGAAAAAATCGGAAGGACGGCGGCAGCCTGCGGATTCCGATGGAACAGCTGCGTCCGTAAAAAGTATGAGGAAGCAATCAGCCTGGCCAAGACGCAGCGCCAGAAACGGAGCTACTATAAGAAGCAGCCGGCAAATTCGGGAATTCAGGTGGCCGGTTTAGGCCTGTCCGAAGCTGAGGCGGGTTATTACAAAATGGAGGGAGCCAGTGAAGAGACACTCTCCATCGATGCGGTCATCCGCTTTTTGAAGCAGTGGAAAGGGAGCCTCCAGGAAAACGGACGCCAGCTGAAAATGCTGGAGAAGGAGCTCCGTGAAAAGGAAGAAGAGCTGAACAATTTGAGAAGGGTCAACGAGCGGCTCTCCCGGGAAGTCAGTGAAGTCCAAACCGATTACAGGGTCGTTAATGACGACTACAAAGCGCTTATTCAAATTATGGACCGGGCACGGAGGCTTGCCTTTTTGAACGAAGAGGACGAGGAGCTGAAGTCGCGGTTCAAGATGGATGCCAACGGCAATTTGGAGCGGATTGAGTAAAAGTCATACACGATGCAATACAGATCCCGTGCGGATGCGTGAAGTTTGCGCAGACCGAACGGGTTTTTTCGTACGTGTAAGCCTTATGTGATCCCGGATGCGCTATAATAGGGACACGGAAAGTAACCATTGGACACGGAGGGCAGGCTAATGCTGATCGATATTGTGGGCGCGGGATCGCTCGGACTGCTGTTTGGGGGAAAATTGGCCTGGTCCGGCAGCCTGGTGCGGATCTGGAGCCGCAGCGCTGGACAGGCGGAGGAGCTCCGTCATTCCGGCATCCATATTGCCAAAGACGGTGAGAGTGGATTAAAGGTGGAACCCGCGCATTTTCAATCCGGTACGGTCGAACAGCTCGGACAAGCTTGGGAGACGAAGCCGGGAGATTATGTGCTTGTGATGACCAAACAAAAGGATACGGAGGCGGTATGCCGCTATTTATCACAAGTCAGGCTTCCGCAAGGATCCAGCCGGCCGGTCGTCGTTTGTTTTCAAAACGGCTACGGGCATATGGACAGGCTGAAGGCGATATTGCCCGGATGGACTATACTGGCTGCGGTGACGACTGAAGGTGCAAAGAGAACATCGTTTACAGAAGTGTTTCATGCGGGATCAGGGGATACGGTCATCGGCGAGAGCGGTGTAGGGCATGTCTCCAAGAAGATTGGCGGCCGGTGGTTAAATCTTGTTCAGGCCCTAAAACAAGCAGGATTTTACCCGGTATTGTCGAATGACATCGATAACATGATGTTTCGTAAATTGCTGATCAATGCGGTGATCAATCCGCTGACCGCACTTTGGAGGATTCCGAACGGAGAGCTGTTGAAAAGTCCGGCGAGGATGAAGCTGATGAAGGAATTGTATGAAGAAACGCTAGCCGTTTACGACGCATGCGGAATCCGGTATGAAGAAGACATGTGGGATCAAATATTGAATGTGTGCAGAGCGACTTCCGGGAACACCTCGTCCATGCTGAAGGATGTGCTTGCCGGTTCGCCGACGGAAATCGGCTGGATTAATGGAAGCATCGCGGACATGGCGCTGAAGGCGGGGGTTCAGGCTCCTGTCAACGAGCTGGTGACCCGGCTCATCGAAGGAATAATCGCAGAGGAGGAGTGAGGAATCTTGGATTTCTTGAGAAATTCATTTATTTTTTTGAGCATCCTTCCGTTTTTCCCGTTTTTGCTCGTGTATTTAGGAGGATATTACTGGCGGAAAAACAGCAGAAACCGCGCGCTGCTGCTGGCCATGGACGTCACTACATTGTTTTTGATTTTTTCGGTTGCGGCGTTGTTCAACAATACGTTCCATACAAGATTCGGCTTTTATTTAATCCTCTTGTTCATGCTCATCGCGGTGGGGTTGATCGGCGGGGCCCAGAACCGGCTCAAAGGCAGAATTGATGCCAGGAAAATCGCCAAAGTCGTATGGAGAATGTCCTTTATGCTCATGAGTGCAAGCTACATCATCTTTACATTAATCGGTATTTTTAAATACATAATACAGACCGGGGCCTAATATTTTACAATTTAAATCAACAAAAAGGCAGGGAAAATCCTTGTTTTTGGCCGCTTGTCACAAGAAAGTAAAATTTTCATGTTTTTCTGTGTAGATTTTTTTGACCACTGGTTGTATAATTTCTTACCATACACATAATTAATTTACCTTTAGGGGGAACAGTTAATGAAAAGGAAAAGCCTGCTCATGCTTCTGACGCTGATCCTCGTTGTTGGCACTGTACTTGCTGGGTGCGGTTCCAAGAATGACAATGGCGGCAGCACGGCTAGCGGCGGCGACAAGGGAAGTTCGTCGGCTGCTAAAGAACAAGTACTTCACATTAACCTGAGCGCAGAGCCGCCAACGTTTGACCCGGCGCAAGCCCAGGACACTCAAGCTAACACCGTACTGAAAATGATGTACGAAGGCCTTGTGCGTATTGACAAGGATAACAACCCGATTCCGGGTGTGGCCGAGAAGTGGGATGTTTCCTCCGACGGTCTGAAGTACGTGTTCCATCTGCGTAAAGACGCGAAGTGGAGCAACGGCGACCCTGTAACGGCAAAAGACTTCGTCTTCGCTTGGGAGCGGGTTTTGAATCCGGCTACAAGCCCAGCACCGCCTTATGCATATCAACTTTATTACATTAAAGGCGCAGAAGACTACAACAGCAAAAAAATTACCGACTTTAACCAAGTTGGCGTAAAAGCGACAGATGACAACACACTGGAAGTCACACTGAACAATCCGACTCCTTATTTCCTGGGTCTGACTTCGTTCTACACGTTCTATCCGGTGCATCAATCGGTGAAAGACAACGCCAAATGGGCAACCGATCCGAAGCTGATGGTAACGAACGGACCGTTCACGCTCACAACTTGGACAACCGGTCAGAAGATCGAAGTGACCAAAAACGCAAACTACTGGGATAACCAAAACATCAAGCTGACCAAGGTTACGATGTCGCTGTCCAACAGCAGCGCAACGGAACTGTCCAGCTACAAGGCTGGCCAGCTTGACTACGCAGGTAACCCGAACGGAACGATTCCTACGGACCAAATGCCTGCAGTGAAGAACGAGCTGAAGGACGAGCTCGATTTGAAACCGATCGGCAGCATTTACTACTATGTGTTCAACACAACAGCGAAACCGTTTGACAACGTAAAAATCCGTAAGGCGTTCTCGATGGCGATCAGCCGTCAGGATATCGTCGATAAAGTAACGATGAGTGAAGAAACCCCTGCGTTCGGATTCGTGCCGCCAGGCATTTCCGGTGACAAGGGCGAATACCGTACCGAGTTCAAGGACGATTTCTTCACCGAAAATATGGAAGAAGCCAAGAAGCTGCTTGCAGAAGGTATGCAGGAAGAAGGATACACGACGCTTCCTCCGATCACTTTGATCTACAACTCCGATGACAAGCATAAGAAAATTGCGCTTGCCATTGCAGATATGTGGAAGAAAAATCTTGGCGTTGAAGTGAAAACCGAAAACCAAGAGTGGGGCGTGTTCCTCAAGAACCGTCAAAACCTGAACTACCAAATCGCACGTGCCGGCTGGAGCCCGGACTACAACGATCCGATGACTTTCTTCGATCTGTGGACTTCGACCAGCGGCAACAACGATTCCGGCTTCAAAAACAAAGAGTATGATGCTTTGATCAAAGACGCATTCTCTACACCTGACACAGCAAAACGTATGGAAGACTTTAAAAAGGCTGAAACGATGCTCATTAAAGATCAGCAGGTCGTGCTGCCGATTTACTACTATACAAACGTTGCGTTGATCAAACCGAATCTTAAAGGTGTTGTCATTGACTATGCCGGTCAAGTAGACTTTACAAGAGCTTATTTCGAATAAATTTCGAATGGTCTAACAAAAGCAGCTTAGCTTGATAAATACTGTTCGGGATATATATGTGGAGCTTCCATATATATCCCGTTTTTTTTGCTTAGTATATATCTTTACCAAGGATTTCTTCAATTTGAAATATATAGCATGGACAAATAGATTCGGCATTCTTTAAAATTGAAATATGGCCCGCGATGGTTGGTGCCATGTTATATGAAGTTTAGCGGGGAGGGTAAATCGGACATGGTACGTTACGTACTGAGCAAGTTTTTCTATATGCTGGTATCGCTCTTTATTTTGATATCGGCTACATTTTTTCTGATGAAGGCCATTCCTGGTAACCCTTTTATGTCCGAGAAAAATGTACCGCCTGAAATCCAAGCCCGGCTGATGGAGCAGTATGGATTGGACAAGCCGGTATATCAGCAATACTTCAAATACTTGGGGGATATTGCAACAGGTGACCTGGGGATTTCCATGAAGCATCAAAACCAGGAGGTAGGGGGCATTATTCTGCAGACCTTCTCTGCATCCCTGAAACTGGGTATCTTCGCCATCGTTATTTCCGTAATTGTCGGTGTGCTCCTCGGCATGCTCGCCGCGCTGTACCACCGAAAGCTTATAGATAATATCGCCATGGTGCTGGCGGTGCTGGGCATCGCCGTTCCGAGCTTCGTGCTGGCATCGCTGATCCAGTATCTGTTTGCGCAGAAGCTGGGCTGGTTCAACGTCATGGGCTTTGACGGCCCGCTTGACTACGTTCTTCCGGTCGCCGCGTTGTCGGCGCAGCCGATTGCCTTTATCGCCCGCTTGACGCGCTCGAGCATGCTCGAAGTGCTGCATGCGGATTACATCAAGACAGCCAAGGCCAAAGGCCTCAACTGGATGACCATTATGTTCAAGCACGTGATCCGTAACGGCATTTTGCCGGTGGTCACTTATATCGGACCGATGACCGCCAACGTCATTACGGGTTCCGTCGTTATCGAGCAGATCTTCGGCATCGGCGGGATTGGTAAAGTGTTCGTCGAATGTATTACCAACCGGGATTACACGATGATTATGGGTGTGACGATTTTCTACGGCGTTCTGCTGATGCTGGCCCGTTTCATCACCGATATCGTATACGTGCTGGTTGATCCGCGCATTAAATTAACCGGCGGGAAGGAGGGCTAACGATGGCTGTACAGGATCCAACCTTGATGAATAACAACGTAGAGCTGACGCCCGAAGACTTCCGGAAAATCGGTACCGATGAGAAAGAGGCTGAAATTATTCAGCGGGAAAGTATTTCGGCGTGGAGAGATGCGTGGCAGCGTCTTCGTAAAAATAAACTCGCCATGGCAAGCTTGGTCGTTCTCATCTTGATCATTCTGGCTGCGATTATCGGGCCGATCATTTCGAAATTCGATTCGGCGACCAACGATTTGCTGGCAACGAATCAGCCTCCTTCCAAGGAGCACTGGTTCGGCACCGACGACTTGGGCCGCGATATGTTCGTCCGGACGTGGATGGGCGCCCGTATTTCCTTGGTCGTCGGCCTGGCTGCGGCACTCATTGACCTCTTGATCGGTGTCATTTACGGCGGTATCATGGGGTATTTTGGTGGTCGCGTCGACGCCATCATGAACAAGTTTTCCGAAATTTTGTATTCCATTCCTTATATGCTGGTTACGATTCTGCTGCTCGTCGTCTTTGAGCCGAGTATCGGAACGATTATCCTGGCGCTGACCATTACCGGCTGGATTAACATGTCGTGGATCGTCCGCGGTGAAATTATGCAGCTGAAGAACAGGGAATACGTTCTGGCATCCCGTTCCATGGGAGCAGGCTCCGGCCGGCTGCTGTTCCGCCACCTGCTGCCGAATGCGGTTGGTCCGATCATCGTCACCTTGACGCTGTCGGTACCGAACGCGATCTTCTCGGAAGCCTTCCTTAGCTTCCTCGGTCTGGGTGTCCGGGCACCGATCGCTTCGCTCGGTTCGATGGTCAACGACGCATTGACCGGCTGGATGTACTATCCTTGGCGGATGCTGTTCCCGGCCATTCTGATCAGTTTGACAATGCTCGCATTTAACATTTTCGGTGATGGCCTCCGCGATGCGCTCGATCCGAAATTGAAATAACAGGAGGTGAGATCATGGAGCCGATTTTACAAGTAAAAGACCTGCATGTATCCTTTCAAGTCAAAGGCGGCGAAGTCAAAGCCGTCCGCGGCATGAATTTTGAAATAGGCAGAGGAGAAACGGTGGCGATCGTCGGTGAGTCCGGCAGTGGTAAGAGTGTGACGGCGCAGACGATCATGCGCTTGATCCCGTCTCCTCCTTCTGACATCAAGAGCGGTCAGATTATTTTCCAGGGCGAAGATATTCTGAAGAAAACCAATAAAGAAATGGAAGCGATCCGCGGGAAAGACATCGGCATGATTTTCCAGGATCCGATGACTTCCCTGAATCCGACGATTAAGGTCGGCAAGCAAATTACCGAGGTTCTGATCAAGCACCAAAAGCTGTCCTCCGCGGAAGCGAAAGAGCGCGGTCTGGAAATGCTGAGACTTGTCGGCATCAAGAACCCGGAAGAACGCTTCAATCAGTACCCGCACGAATTCTCCGGCGGGATGCGCCAGCGCGTCATGATTGCAATCGCCTTGGCGTGCCGCCCGGCGCTCCTGATCGCCGACGAACCGACGACAGCGCTGGACGTGACGATCCAGGCGCAAATCATGGACGTCATGAAGGAAATGCAGCAGAAGCTTGGAACTTCCATTATCCTGATTACGCATGACCTCGGCGTCGTTGCCGGCATGTGTGACCGCGTTATCGTCATGTACGCCGGTGAAGTGGTAGAGACGGGGACGAAGTGGGAGATTTTCAAAAACCCGCAGCACCCGTACACGAAAGGCCTGCTGCGTTCGATGCCGCGTCTTGACCAGAAGAAGGGCGAGCCGCTGATTCCGATTATCGGTACGCCGCCGGACCTGATCAAACCGCCGGTCGGCTGCGCGTTCTGCGCCCGCTGCGATGAAGCGATGAAAGTATGCGAACGGATCAATCCGGGAGCGACGGTATTCAGCGACACCCAAATGGCGCGCTGCTGGAATCTTCATCC
Organism: Paenibacillus favisporus; assembly: GCF_040545415.1. NCBI lineage: Bacteria > Bacillati > Bacillota > Bacilli > Caryophanales > Paenibacillaceae > Paenibacillus > Paenibacillus favisporus. The sequence continues at coordinate 321,910 of NZ_JBEPLV010000001.1, forward strand.
GATGGCCAAGGAGGTTCAATCGTCATGAAAGAGAACCATTTGATCGAAGTCGAAGGCCTCAAGAAATACTTTAACGTCGGCGGCGGCAAGATCGTCAAAGCCGTGGACAACATTAACTTTTTCATCCGCGAAGGCGAAACGCTCGGCATGGTGGGCGAATCGGGCTGCGGCAAGTCGACCGCGGGCCGTACGATTCTCCGCCTGTACGAGCCGACTGCCGGCAGCGTCAAGTTTAACGGCACGGATATTTACAAGCTGTCGCCTTCCAAGATGAAAGCGATGCGCCGCGACATGCAGATGATTTTCCAGGATCCATATGCTTCCTTGAACCCGCGGTTTACCGTATCGGACATTATCGGCGAAGCGCTGGATATCCACAACCTGGCCGGCAGCCGCAAAGAGCGGAAGAAGCGCGTGGAGGAATTGCTGGATATGGTCGGTCTGAATCCGGACCATGCCACCCGTTATCCGCATGAGTTCTCCGGTGGTCAGCGGCAGCGGATCGGGATTGCCCGTGCGCTTGCCGTCAATCCGAAGTTCATTATTTGCGACGAGCCGATCTCGGCGCTGGACGTGTCCATTCAGGCACAGGTCGTCAACCTGCTGAAGGATTTGCAGGACCGGCTTGGGCTGACCTATCTGTTCATTGCCCATGACCTGTCGATGGTCAAGCATATCAGTGACCGCGTAGCGGTGATGTACCTGGGCAAAATGGTAGAGCTGGCCGACAGTGAGGAACTGTACGCCAATCCGATTCACCCGTATACGAAAACGCTCCTCTCGGCGATTCCGATCCCGGATCCCGAAGTGGAGGAGAACAAGAAGCGGATCTTGATGAATGACGAAAATTCGGGTCCGATTCACTCCGCCAAAGGCGGAGATGCAGCGGATCAGGAAGACACGAGACTTGTGGAAGTTTCCAAAGGCCATTGGGTCGCTGCTCCATATGCCTAAGCTATGACAGCTTTACCGCCGGGTGATCCCGGCGGTTTTTTGTTTGCTTTGACGGATACAACAACATTGGTTACAATCAAGAAAGATTGCGGTAGTATAAAGTAAGCACGGAAGTGATTGGGCACAGAATAGGAGGCATACCCATGAATGTGGTTTCCGACTCACTCAAGAGCGGTTCGGCTCTTGCAGATGATTATATAAACCGTTTTAGTGAAGTACAGCCTTTATACGGCGAAGATTTTCGTGATGAAGCAAGCTGGCTGAAACGTGTGGAATGGCTTGACCAATCGGAGTCCGGCCGGGTTAACCGGGGCGAATTGGCAGAAGTTTTACGGCGGTATAACAGCCGGCACAATGACCATCAGGCGGTACATAATGCACTGGATTTGCTGGCGAAGGGAGGAACGCTGGCCGTGGTGGGGGGACAGCAGAGCGGATTGTTTACCGGTTCGCTGCTGGTGATCTATAAAGCCATGACCATTATCCAGTCGGCGCAAGAAGCGGCCAAGAAATTCAACCGGCCGGTGGTGCCCGTCTTCTGGATCGCGGGTGAGGACCATGACTTCGATGAAGTGAACCATACGTACGTCATGACACCGGAGCTGAAGGTCGCCAAAATCAAGATGGAAGCGAAGCCGGGACCCCGCTCGTCGGTGAGTGCGATTCCGATTGGTCCAAACGAATGGAAGCAGTCATTCGACCAGCTGGGCAGATGGCTTCCGGACAGTGAAAACAAGCCGGAGATTTTGAAATGGATCCATGAGGCGTCGGAGCAGTCGGATAATCTCAGCGACGCTTTCGCCAAGCTGCTGGGCCGGTTGTTTGGCGAGTACGGCTTGATTTTGCTCGATTCGGCGGATCCTGAGCTGCGCAAGCTGGAAGTTCCGGTGTTTGAAAAAATGATCGAGCGCAACGACGGGCTGGAACAGGCTTATCAGCAGGCTGCGGCGTGTATTACCGGCAAAGGCTACTCGCTTCAGGCGGAAGTTGCGGCCGGCGGGGCCAATTTGTTCTATATATATGAAGGAAACCGTCTGCTGCTGTATAAACAGGATGGCAAGTTCACCGACCGCAAAGGGATCGTCAGCTTAAGCCAGAGTGAGCTGCTGGAGCAGCTTCGGACTCATCCGGAGCGGTTCAGCAACAATGTGCTGACGCGCCCGATGATGCAGGAATCGCTGTTCCCGGTACTTTGTACCGTGCTTGGGCAAGGGGAAATTTCCTATTGGGCCATTACGAAGCAGGCTTTCGAAATCCTTGGGCTCCGGATGCCGATCCTGCTGCCGCGGATGTCCTTTACCTTGATCGAAGGCGCCTTGCAGAAATACATGGATAAGTTCGGCGTGACCTTCCAGGATGTTCAGCACCGGTTTGCAGAAGCCCGCCAGCAATGGCTTTCGAGCCAGGAGGAATTCCATATCGAGCCGAAATTCGCCGAGACGCGCCGGGCCTTTGAGCAGCTGTACGAACCGCTGATCCGCGAGCTGGGCACGATTCAGTCCGGTTTGATCCCGCTCAGCGAGAAAAACAAGGGCAAAATTTTGGAGCAAATATCTTATCTGGAACGCAAAACACGCGAAGCGGTGGAGAAGAAGCATGAAGCCGAGCTGCGGCAGTGGGACCGGATCGGCGTTTCCCTGTTTCCGCTGGGCAAACCGCAGGAACGGGTGTTTAATATTTTCTACTATTTAAACCGCTACGGCCTCGAATGGATTCATGATTTGATCCGCACCTCGGATCATTTTACGGCGGAGCACCGCATTATCGAGTGTTAATCAAAAAGAGGATAGGGAGGCAATGAGATGAGTTCATCTTCACTGCAAAACAGCGTCGTCAAGGATATGGCGCTGGCACCGGAAGGCCATTTGAAAATCGATTGGGTGGAGGCCCATATGCCGGTGTTAAACGAAATCCGCAAGCAGTTTGAAGCGGAGCAGCCGTTTAAGGGGCTGAAGGTCACCATTTCGCTGCATTTGGAGGCCAAGACGGCATACCTGGCTAAAGTGGTAAAGGCCGGCGGTGCGGAAGTAACGATCACAGGCAGCAACCCGTTGTCCACACAGGATGACGTCTGTGCGGCGCTTGTGGAAGACGGTGTGACCGTGCTGGCCAAATACAATCCGGATCCGGTGGAGTACAAGGAATTTCTGATCCGGGCGCTGGAGACCAAACCCGACCTCATTATCGATGACGGTGGAGACCTGGTGACGATCCTTCACTCGGAACGGCCGGACCTGCTGGAGACGATCCGCGGGGGCGCGGAAGAGACAACGACCGGTATTATTCGCTTGAAGGCTTTGGAAAAAGACGGGCTGCTGAAGTTCCCGATGGTGGCCGTTAATGACGCTTACTGCAAGTATTTATTCGATAACCGCTACGGTACGGGACAATCGGTGTTCGATGCAATCAACCGTACGACAAACCTGGTCGTAGCGGGCAAAACCGTTGTCGTTGTAGGCTACGGATGGTGCGGCAAAGGCGTAGCGATGCGGGCCAAGGGACTTGGCGCCAAAGTCATCGTGACGGAAGTCAATGCGATCCGTGCGGTGGAAGCTCATATGGACGGCTTTGAAGTCATGCCGATGCTGGAAGCCGCGAAGCACGGTGATTTCTTCGTGACCGTGACGGGCAACCGGGACGTCATCACCGGTGAGCATTACGACGTGATGAAGGACGGGGCGATCCTGTCGAACGCCGGCCACTTCGATGTCGAAGTCAACAAACCGGAACTGGCGGCACGAGCCGAGTCGGTACGCACCGTGCGCCGTAACATCGAAGAATACAAGCTGACGGACGGCCGCAAAATCTACCTTCTGGCCGAAGGACGCCTTGTCAATCTTGGAGCGGGAGACGGGCATCCGGCGGAAATTATGGATATGACGTTCGCCCTCCAGGCGATGTCGCTGAAATACGTGAATGACAACTATCAAAACCTGGGTGCTCAGGTGCTGAACGTGCCGCTCGAAATCGACGAGCAGGTCGCACGCCATAAATTGGCAAGCCTGGGGATTCAGATCGACCGGCTGAGCCAGGAGCAGATCCGGTATTTGGACAGCTGGTCCACCCACGAATAATCGGTAAATTGTGGTTATCCACATGTGGAAAACCCCCTTGATTCTTCGCGAATCAGGGGGTTTTTGCTGTTTTTCCGCGCAGGACTGGGTTGGATTTATCCACAAAAAAACATGTGGATAAGGCAGGATTTTGATTTTATCCGGCGAATCTAGTATCCTTAAGTGGTGGAAAGTGGTGCAAAGTGGGGATTTGGGGTTAAAGGGGTGAGTGAACGGTGTTTATGGGGGAATATCAACACAGCTTAGACGATAAAGGCCGCGTCACCATCCCTGCCAAATTCCGCGAGCTGCTTGGCTCCTCCTTTGTGGTCACCCGGGGCTTGGACCAATGCCTATTTGTATATCCTATGAATGAATGGCAAATTTTGGAACAAAAGCTGAAGTCACTGTCCCTGATGAAATCCGACGCGCGTGCGTTTACCCGGTTTTTTTTCTCGGGTGCAACGGAATGCGAATGGGATAAACAGGGAAGGGTAAATTTACCGGGGAATCTCCGCCAATACGCAAAGCTGGAGAAAGAATGCGTGGTGCTCGGCGTATCGAACCGGGTGGAGATTTGGAGCAAGGATACTTGGGAGGAATACTTCCAGCAATCTGAAGAGACGTTTAACGATATTGCTGAGAAGCTGGTTGATTTGAATTTTGATTTGTAGAGAGTTTGGAGGGCTGCAGCTTGTTTCATCACATCACGGTGCTTAAAGAAGAAGCGACAGAAGGGCTGCGCGTGAAGAGAGACGGCATTTATGTCGATTGCACGCTTGGGGGTGCGGGGCACAGTTCCCTGATCGCGTCCAAGCTGGGGGAATACGGCAGGCTGATCGCGTTGGACCAGGATGACTGGGCGCTCGATAACGCAAAGGAAAGGCTGGCCCCGTACGCAGACCGCGTATCCCTGGTCAAGACGAATTTCCGGCATCTGGAGGAAACCCTCCGGGAGTTGGCTGTTCCGAGCAAGGACGGCATCCCGCAGGTGGACGGCATTTTGTTCGATCTGGGCGTGTCATCTCCCCAGTTTGACGAAGGGGACCGGGGATTCAGCTACAATTACGATGCGCCGCTCGATATGCGGATGGATCAGTCGGCGTCCTTGACGGCTGCCGAAATTGTAAACGAATGGCCTGAGCAGGAAATTGCCCGGATTTTGTTCCAATACGGGGAAGAAAAGTTCTCAAGACGGATTGCCAGAGTGATCAGCGAGCGCAGAGCGCAGAAAGCCATTCAAACAACGGGCGAGTTGGTCGATATTATTAAGGAAGGCATTCCGGCGGCAGCGCGGAGAACAGGCGGCCATCCGGCCAAACGAAGCTTCCAGGCCCTTCGGATCGCAGTGAACGACGAGCTTGGCGCTTTTGAAGAAGCGCTGCATCAAGCGGTGCGCTGTCTTGCTCCCGGCGGAAGGGTATCGGTGATTACGTTCCATTCGCTGGAGGACCGGATATGCAAGCAAATTTTGAACAGCTACGTAGGCAAATGCACCTGCCCGCCGGACTTTCCGATGTGCGTGTGCGGTGGGAAGGGTGAAATGAAACTGGTCAACCGCAAGCCGATCGTGCCGGGTGAAGAAGAACTTGCACAGAACCCGCGAGCGCGTTCAGCCAAGCTGAGAGTTGCTGAGAAAATATAACCTAACGCATCTGACACACGATTCATATTTTTGAAGGCAAGGATTCATGTTCAGGGCGTAGAGACTAAGACAAAGGGGAATCAGACATGGCCTATACGCGTGGTAACCTGGCAGTTAAGGAGAAGGTCGCTGAACGAACGTCTCCCGGGTACCGGGAGAAGACGAAAGTCGTTACTCACCGTACATATCTGCCGATCAAGGAAAAGCTGCTCTATTTGCTGACGGTTGGAATATGCGTCATGGTGGCGAGCCTGATCATCTGGCAGAACGCCAACATTTACGACCTGAACAAGCAAGGGCAGAAGGTCGACAAGAACATTAAGAACATGAACGTGACCATTAAAGAGCTTAAGGCGGAGAAGCAGCGCCTTGAGGTCGGAATCCGTGAGAAGGCGATCCAGCTTGGTTACCAAGAACCGGGCAAGGAGGCGCTTACCGTTCCGCGTTCCAATACGACAAGTACGGATAACGCCGGAACAGGGTCGGAAACGGCAAAAAAATAGAGCTTGTGAGGGTTGAGCATGGTAAAAAGAATAAAACTTCGCACACTGCTCCTAGGAGGATTCATCACCCTCCTTTTTGTTGTTCTGTTAATTCGTGTATTTGCACTGCAGGTGGTTAATGGGGATGACTGGCATGATCGGGCGGTCGCCCAGTGGACGAAAAAAGTCCCGATTCCGGCATCCCGCGGCACGATTACGGACCGTAACGGCGATATTCTCGCATCCGACGTCCCGGCCTATACCGTTATCGTCAATCCGGCCGTTATCCACGAGAATGGGCTGGAGAACGAAATCATCGAAGGGCTGCACAAGATTTTAGGCAAGGATGAAAGCGAGCTTAAAGAACTTGTAAATGCCAAAGACAAGGACGGGGAATACCTTACCAACCGGGAGGTCCGGAACGAAGGGTGGAAAATTGACGAAACGAAGAAGGCCCAGATCGTAGATCTCAACAAAGAGTTGAAGGCACAGCTTAAAAAAGAAAAAAAGGTGCTTGAAACCGGGTTGGATATGATCAAGGAGCAGAAACGCTATTATCCGAAGGGGACGCTTGCGGCTCATATTTTGGGTTACACGAACCGGGATGGTGAGGCTGTCGCCGGACTTGAGGCAAGTCTGGATGATTACCTCAAAGGCACCTCAGGACTCATGAAATACGAAAGCGACCGGCAAGGAGACCAGCTTCCCGAAGCGAATATGGTGTACAAGCCGGCTGTCAATGGTAAAAATTTAAAGCTGACGATCGACGACACGATCCAGTATTATATCGAAGACGCGATGAAAGAGACGTACGAAAAGTACCAACCGATCAGCATGACGGTCATTGCTGCCGATCCGAAGACGATGGATATACTCGGGATGGCCAACCTGCCGACATTCAACCCGAATACGTACTGGAACACGAAGGACCAGAAAGACTTCTTCAACTATGCCGTCAAAGCTACGTATGAGCCGGGTTCCACGTTCAAAATCGTAACGCTGGCAGGTGCGGTGCAGGAAAAGCTTTTTAATCCAAATGCGATCTACCAGTCCGGACAAATCCAGGTCAAAGGGACTCATACGTACCTTCATGATATCAATCGTTATGGTTGGGGACCAATCACGTTCCTTGAGGGCGTGAAGCGCTCCAGTAACGTCGCTTTCGTTAAGCTGGGATCGGAAATGCTCGGGAAAGACCGCCTGCTGAAATATATCAAGGATTTTGGCTTCGGTCAGAAGACGGGCATTGAACTGCCAGGCGAAGTCTCCACCACGATCAATCTTCCGGGTCCGGTCGAGGTGGCGACCGCGTCCTACGGACACGGCGTATCCGTGACGCCGATCCAGCAGCTGGCGGCGATCAGTGCGGTGGCGAACGGCGGAAAGCTGCTAACACCTCATATCATTAAAGAAATCACGGATCCGGATACCGGTAAGGTTATCAAATCCACCAAGACCGACGTCGTACGGCAGGTCATTTCCCCGGAAGCCGCTAAAGAAACGAGCAGCTACCTGGAACAGGTCGTCGCGGACCAGGTAAAAGGTACCGGGCGCAACGCCTACATCGACGGATACCGGGTGGCCGGTAAAACCGGAACCGCGGTCAAATACGGCTCCGACGGCAAACCGGATTACTCAAAGTCCGTCGTCTCCTTTGTCGGTTTTGCTCCGGTGAACGATCCGAAGATCGCCCTTATTGTCATTGTGGACCAGCCGAATGACCCTGATGTCGGCGGCGGCACGGTGGCGGCGCCGATCTTTAAGAAAATCGTGTCCCAAGCCTTGCCGTATATGGGCGTGCCGAAGGCGAACACCAAAAAAACGTCCGACGGCAAAACGACGTCAGAACGCTCACCGGCTCCGACGCTCACGAAGCTGGCCGTAAAGGACGCGAAGCAGAAGCTGCTGAACGCAGGCATCGACTTCGAAACGATCGGCAAGGGCACCTCGGTCATCCGGCAGTTCCCGGCAGCGGGAACGCCGATGAGCCCGGGGCAGCGCATCTATCTGCTCACGGAGGAGACCGACAAGATGACCGTGCCGGATCTAAAAGGCGAATCGCTGCGTGATGCGCTGGATATTTTGACCTTGCTGAAATGCTCGGTTACCGTCGAAGGCCAAGGATACGTCAGCGAGCAGCTGGTTACGGACAAGAACGGCAAGCGTTCCGTCCAGCTGACGCTGAAGCCGGTCAAGGACGAAGAGACATCGCAGGATACTTCATCATCCTCCACGAAGGACGATTCCGGTTCGAAGGATACGTCGGCCGGCGATTCGGCCGACGGTAAGTCCGGGGAAGAAGCCAGCGATAACTGATAAGCGGCAACAGCTTGTTCTATCCCCTGGTTGTCCCGAATATTCATGATATGAACAGTCATGAAGCTGTAGGGAAGCGGGGAGGGATAACAAATGAAGGTTTCAAACGTCACCATGAGGCGGAGGCTGCTGTGGAGCTTGCTGATCCTCTGCCTGTTGTTTGCCGCTCTGATCGTGAGGCTAGCCTATGTGCAGCTTGGAAAGAGCAGCGAATTATCCGCCAAGGCCGAGGAGAACTGGCGCCGGGAAATTCCGTCAACGGCCAAGCGGGGCGAGATTCAGGACCGCAATGGGACGCCCTTGGCTTATAATATAAGCACGCCGACGATCATGGCGATCCCTGTCCAGATCAAGGAGCCCGAGAAGACGGCGAAGACGCTGGCTCCTCTGCTGGGTATGAGCGAAGACAAGATTATGAAGTCTATTACGAAGAAATCAAGGATTGAACGACTGCAACCCGGTGGACGCAAAATTACGATGGAGCTTGCTCAGAAAATTCGTGATTTAGAGCTGCCGGGTATCGTCGTTGCTGAGGACAATAAGCGGTTTTACCCCTACGGCGACCTTGCCGGGCACATTCTGGGCTTTACGGGCATCGACAACCAGGGCTTGACCGGGATCGAGCAGAGATATGATACCAAGCTGCAGGGGATTAACGGCAGCGTCTCCTATTTATCCGATGCGGGGGGCAGGCTCATGCCGGGATCTTCCGAGAAATACGAGGAGCCCAGAGACGGCCTTAACCTCCAGCTGACGATCGACAAATCGATTCAGTCGATTATGGAGAGGGAGCTGGACCAGGCGATGGTTCAGTACCAGGCCCGCGGCGCCTGGTCGATCGCCATGAACCCGAAAACCGGAGAGATTCTGGGGATGGCCAGCCGTCCGGGATTTGAGCCGGCGAATTATCAGGAATATCCATCCGAAGTGTATAACCGGAACCTGCCGATCTGGATGACGTACGAGCCCGGTTCGACCTTCAAGATCATTACGCTGGCGGCCGCCCTTCAGGAGAAGAAGGTGGACCTCAAGAATGAGCAGTTTTTCGATCCGGGATATATCAAGGTCGGGGGAGCCAGCCTGAGATGCTGGAAGCGGGGCGGCCACGGCAGCGAAACGTTCCTGCAGGTCGTGGAAAACTCTTGTAACCCGGGTTTTGTCGTTCTGGGCCAGCGGCTGGGCAAAGATTCGCTGTTTAACTATATCCGCAATTTCGGATTCGGCTCCAAAACGGGCATCGATCTGAATGGAGAAGAGAACGGCATCCTGTTCAAGCCGTCTCAGGTGGGCCCGGTCGAGCTGGCCACGACGGCTTTCGGACAAGGGGTGTCCGTGACGCCGATCCAGCAGGTGGCCGCCGTGTCGGCCGCCGTCAACGGGGGCAAGCTGTATAAGCCTTACGTTGCCAAAGCCTGGATTAATCCGGAGACCGGTGAAACGGTGAGCGAAACGAAGCCGACGCTGGTCAGACAAGTTATATCGGAGGATACGTCCAAGCAGGTGCGCGAAGCGCTGGAGAGCGTAGTTGCCAAAGGGACGGGCAGACCCGCTTTCATCGACGGATACCGTGTCGGCGGCAAGACGGGTACCGCCCAGATCGTCGTCAACGGCCGCTACTCCTCTACGGAGCATATCGTTTCATTCATCGGCTTTGCACCGGCGGACGACCCGCAAATCGTTGTTTACACCGCGGTGGATAATCCGGCCGGCATTCAATTCGGCGGCGTCGTGGCGGCGCCGATCGTCCAGCACATTCTCGAGGATTCGCTGCATGTGCTGAAGGTGCCGGAGCGCAAGGATCAGCTGCCGAAAACTTATAAATACGGAGATACGCCGATCGACACCGTTCCTGACCTGGTGGGGGCGACGGTTGAAGATTTATATGAGGATCTGAACATGAATTTTACGCTGGCTAAGTCCGGTACCGGGAACACGGTCATCAGCCAGGCGCCCAAACCGGGCAGCCGAGTGGAGCGGGGCTCGACGATCCGGATTTATATGGGAACGGACGCGGACGTGAAGGATCATAGCGATGCTGACGAAGCGCAGGATGATCCGGAAGCGCCTCAGGATGGTACCGGCACACAGCAGAATGATGCCTCAACCCATAATTGATTGCGGCGATATTCGAGACTAATAGAACTAGAGTGAGGGATCAAGAGATGAAACTAAATGAACTGGCATCAGCATTAACGACGGCACAAATTATCGGAGACGGCGACATTACGATTACGAACATCCAGGTGGATTCGCGTAAAGTGGCGCCGGGAGACCTGTTTATCTGCCTCCCGGGCCACACGGTCGACGGTCATGACTATGCCGGCCAGGCTGCGGAACAAGGGGCGGTGGCGCTCGTTGTCGAGCGGAAGTTGGACATCGACCTCCCGCAGATCGTGGTCAAGGACTGCCGGTTTGCCATGGCCGTTCTGGCCGATGCGTTTTTCGGGTCGCCGAGCTCCCACATGAAGATGATTGGCGTAACAGGAACAAACGGCAAGACGACCACAACCTATCTCATCGAAAAAATGATGAGCGACCAAGGGGTCAACACCGGCCTGATCGGCACGATCCAGATGCGCTACGGCGGACGGACCTTCCCGATGTCCGGCACAACGCCGGAAGCGCTGGAGCTTCAGCGTTCCCTGGATGACATGACGGCGAACGGCGTGGAGTGCTGCGTGATGGAAGTATCCTCCCATGCGCTGGAGCAGGGACGGGTGAAGGGCACCGACTTCCGTACCGCCATTTTCACCAACCTGACGCAGGATCACCTCGATTATCATAAAACGATGGAGGAATACCGCGCGGCCAAAGGCTTGTTTTTCGCCCGCCTGGGCAACAAATTCGCCCATCAGCCGGAGCAGCGCAAGTTTGCCGTGCTGAATGCGGATGATGAAGCATCCTCCTACTTTGCGAAAATTACGGCAGCCGAAGTCATTACATACGGTGTTGAGAACAGCGCGGACGTCCGGGCAACCGGCGTCAAGGTGACGGCGCAGGGAACTTCCTTCCATGTGGACACCTTCCGGGGCAGCGCCGATATCCAGCTGAGAATGGTCGGCAAGTTCAACGTCTACAATGCGCTGGCCGCCATTACCGCCGGCTTGCTCGAAGGCATTGAACTGGACAATATCAAGCGCAGCCTTGAATCGGTACCGGGCGTGGACGGACGGGTCGAATCGGTGGATGCCGGACAGCCTTTTGCCGTTATCGTCGATTACGCGCATACGCCTGACGGTCTGGAGAACGTGCTGAAGACGGTCAACGAATTCGCCGAAGGCCGGGTCATCACCGTGTTTGGCTGCGGCGGAGACCGGGACCGGACCAAACGTCCAATCATGGGCAAAATCGCGGCCAAGTACAGCGACTTCATTTTTGTCACATCCGACAACCCGAGAACGGAAGATCCGGAGCTGATTCTGAAGGACATCGAGCAGGGTCTGAAGGATGACAGCGTTCCGCAGGAGCGCTACGAGATGATCGTGGACCGGCGGACGGCTATACAAAAGGCTATTGAAATGGCAAGCCCTCAGGATGTAGTATTGATTGCGGGGAAAGGTCATGAGACCTATCAAACCATTGGTACGACGAATTATGACTTCGACGACCGTGAAGTTGCCAAGGAAGCGATAAGGGGATTGGATAAGTGATTACGACGACTTTAGGCCAAATGGCCGCCATGTGCGGAGGAACACTCTCGCAGGAACAACACCGGGAGCTGCCGATTCAAGGCGTGTTTACGGACTCCCGACAAATAAAGCAAGGAAGCCTGTTCGTCCCGCTCGTCGGGGAACGTTTTGACGGACACGCTTATGCCGAATCCGTACTGAAGGACGGAGCGGGCGCGACGCTGTGGCAGCGCGACCGAGGCGAGGCGCCGGCGGGAGCTGTCATTCTTGTCGATGACACGCTTGCGGCGCTGCAGACCCTGGCTGAGGCCTATTTGGCGGAAGTAGGCTGCCGCGTAGTCGGCATTACGGGCAGCAACGGCAAAACGACGACGAAGGATATGGTGTATACCCTTCTGTCTACGACCTATAAAGTTCATAAAACCGGGGGCAATTTCAATAATCATATTGGACTGCCCTTAACCATTTTAGAGATGCCGGCGGATACGGAAATCGCCGTATTGGAGATGGGAATGAGCGGCCGGCATGAGATCGAGCGTCTCTCCCAAATCGCCCGTCCTGATGTGGCGGTCATTACGAATATCGGGGAAGCACATCTGCTTCAGCTCGGTTCAAGACATGAAATCGCCCGGGCGAAGGTTGAAATTATTAGCGGCATGAAGCCCGGCGGCCTGCTGATCTATCATGGCGACGAGCCGCTGATTCCTACGGTGCTCGGCGAGGCCGAAACGGTGAAACCCGAAGGGCTCCGGACCTTTACGTTCGGGTTGGATCAGAGCAACGACGATTACCCCACAGGGATGATGTTCCACAGCAAGGGGATTATTTTTACGTCACTGCTGCATCCGGAGGAAGGGCTGGATCTGCCGCTGCTTGGCCAGCATAACGTCATTAACTGCCTTGCAGCTCTCGCGGTGGCCCGCCATTTCGGCATTACCGAGGAGAACATCCGCACGGGACTGACCGGACTGCATTTGACCGGGATGCGGATCGAGCAAATCGTGGCGCCGAGCGGGCTGACCATTCTGAACGACGCCTACAATGCGAGTCCGACCTCCATGAAGGCCGCGATCGACGCGCTTCATAGTCTCAAAGGCTATCATCACAAGGTGGCCGTGCTGGGGGACATGCTGGAGCTTGGGCCGCAGGAGAAGGAGTTCCATGCCGAGATCGGGCAGTACGCCGCGGCGGACCGGGTGGATGTGCTGTACACGTACGGACCGTTGTCGGAGGAGACCGCTGAAGCGGCCCGGAAGATTCGTCCGGACCTGAGCGTATTTTCTTTTACGGATAAAGCTGAGCTGATCCCCCATCTCATCAAGCGCGTTCATGCCAAAGATGTGGTGCTCGTCAAGGCGTCGCGGGGTATGAAGCTCGAAGAAATTGTGGATGCTCTAGTTAAGGAAAACTTGCAGAAATAGCGCACAGAGGGGGTGAATCCATGGACTATCAACTATTGCTGTTAACGATCGGTGTATCTTTTATTCTCGCGGTGATTGCCGCTCCGCTGCTTATTCCGCTGCTGAGGCGTATGAAGTTCGGCCAGCAGGTCCGCGATGACGGGCCGCAGACCCATTTGAAGAAGGCGGGAACGCCGACAATGGGCGGAATCGTCATTATTTTGGCTTTTACGCTTGCTTTTCTGAAATTTTCCGTCATTAATACGGATTTTTACGTACTGCTCGTAGCCACGCTTGGCTTCGGCCTGATCGGATTTCTTGATGATTATATTAAAATCGTGTTCAAGCGTTCTCTCGGACTGACGGCGAAGCAGAAGCTTATCCTGCAGCTGCTCTTCGCCGCGATCATGTGTTACCTGCTCATCAAGAACGGCCACAGCACGGCGATCAGCGTACCGGGAACGTCGTGGTCGTTTGACTGGGGCGGATGGTTCTATTATCCGTTCATCGTCATTATGATGATGGCTGTGACCAACGCGGTCAATTTCACGGACGGGGTCGACGGACTGCTGTCCGGCGTGAGCGCCATCGCTTTTGCCGCATTCGCCATCGTCGCCATGCAGGCGACCTCGCTGTCGGCCGCTGTTTGTGCCGCTGCCATGATCGGGGCGGTGCTCGGGTTTCTTGTATTTAACGCCCACCCGGCTAAAGTATTCATGGGGGATACGGGTTCGCTCGGCATTGGCGGAGCCATCGGCGGCATCGCCATCGTCACCAAAACCGAGCTGCTGTTTATCGTGATCGGCGGCGTGTTCGTCATCGAAATGCTGTCCGTCGTTCTTCAGGTCGCATCATTCAAGACCCGGGGCAAACGCATCTTTAAAATGAGTCCGATTCACCATCACTTCGAGCTGACCGGATGGTCCGAATGGCGGGTCGTCATGACCTTCTGGGCGGTAGGCATCGTGCTCGCGGGACTTGGACTTTACTTGAACAAGGGGTTGTAGAAGATGAAGCATCCAGATTCGTACAGGGGTAAAGAGATCGTAGTGCTCGGGCTTGCCCGAAGCGGCGTGCAGGTCGCTAAAGTACTGCACCAGGCCGGAGCGATTGTTACTGTGAATGATCGAAAGGAAAAGGATCAATGTCCCGAAGCCGGGGAACTGGAGCCCTTGGGAATCACCGTCATTTGCGGTGGTCATCCCGAGGGGCTGGTTCATCCCGGTATTTCTCTGCTCGTCAAAAATCCGGGGATTCCGTACACAGCTCCGCCGGTTCAGGAAGCGCTGAAGCTCGGGATCGAAGTGGTGACCGAGGTGGAGGTCGCCTATCATATCTGCGAGGCGCCGATTATCGGGATCACCGGCTCCAATGGCAAAACGACCACCACGACGTGGGTGGGCAACATGCTGGAAGCGGCTGGTATGCGTCCGATCGTCGCCGGCAACATCGGCACGCCGCTGTGCGAAGCGGCGCAGCATGCCGATGCGGGCAACTGGATGGTGACCGAGCTCAGCAGCTTCCAGCTGAAAGGAACGACGGATTTCCGTCCGCGTATCGGCTGCCTGCTGAACCTGACGGAAACCCATCTTGATTATCATGGCAGCATGGAAGACTATGCTTCTTCCAAAGCGAAAATGTTCGCCAACCAGACAGAGGATGATACCGCGGTCCTCAATTGGGATGATTCTTACTGCCGCAGCCTGGTGCCTTATATAAAGGCCAAGCTGCTTCCGTTCTCGGTGACGGAAGAACTGCAAGTCGGCGTGTATGTGAGCCCGCCTTATATTCCGGACACGGAAGACGACCTAGAGCGCAGCATCGTATACCGCGATTCGGACGGGCGGTCCCAGGTAATCATCCCCGTGAAGGAAATCGGTATTCCCGGCCGGTTTAACGTCGCAAACGCCGCAGCGGCCTGCGCGATCGCGATCGCAGCCGGCGCCGCACCAGAACGGTTGGCCGAACCTCTGGCTTCGTTCCACGGGGTGGAGCACCGGTTGGAGTATGTCAGAGACGTCGGCGGCGCTGCCTATTACAACAATTCCAAAGCGACGAACGCCAAAGCGACAGGCATGGCGCTCGCCTCGTTCCATCAGCCGGTCGTGCTGATTGCCGGCGGTCTGGACCGCGGCTCGGATTACATGGAGCTGATGCCGCTGCTGAGCGAGCACGTCAAGGCGGTCGTGGTGCTCGGCGAAACGGCGGATAAAATCGCGAAAGTTGCCGAAATGGCCGGATTAAAGCATATCCGCAAGGCCGATACTGGTGAGGACGCCGCCGCTGTGCTGCGTTCCGCGGTACAAGAGGCCGCAGCTCTCGCCGAAGCCGGGGATGTCGTTTTGCTCTCGCCGGCCTGCGCGAGCTGGGACATGTTTACCTCATATGAGGAGCGCGGACGCATTTTTAAAGAGGCGGTGCATAATCTTTAAGTAGGGGGGTGGATAAGCCCCTACTTCCTGGCAAAAGGTGGCCTCCTCATGAACAAGACACGACCGGCGCCGGATCTGTGGCTCCTTCTTTGTATTTTGGGCCTGCTGACGATCGGCATGATCATGGTATACAGTGCAGGCTCCGTACTGGGCTTTCACGATTACGGCGACTCATTCTATTTCGTCAAGCGACAGATGCTGTTTGCCGGACTCGGACTGGTCGCGATGTTTTTTACCGCAAATTTGGACTACCATGTATGGAAAAAATACGCCAAGGCGGGACTGATCATCTGCTTCGGGCTGCTCATCATCGTCCTGATTCCAGGCATCGGCGTTGTGCGCGGGGGTGCACGGAGCTGGCTCGGGATCAGCTCCTTCGGCATTCAGCCCTCCGAATTTATGAAGCTCGGGATGATTCTGTTCCTGTCCAAGTGGCTGAGCAGCGAGAACTTCAACATTACGGCGTTTGGCAAAGGCCTGCTCCCGCCTCTCGGTCTGATTGGACTGGCCTTCGGGCTGATCATGATGCAGCCGGATTTGGGAACCGGTACGGTGATGCTGGGCGCGTCGATGATGATCGTTTTTACGGCAGGGGCCAAGCTGAGCCATCTGGGCTTTCTCGGGCTTGGCGGGGTAGCTGGCTTTGCTGGCCTGATCATTGCCGCGCCCTATCGGCTGAAGCGTATTACCGCTTTTCTTGACCCATGGTCGGATCCGCTCGGAGCTGGTTACCAGATCATCCAGTCGCTGTATGCGATCGGCCCCGGCGGACTCGGGGGGCTCGGACTCGGAATGAGCCGGCAGAAATACAGCTACGTGCCGGAGCCCCAGACCGACTTTATTTTCTCCATTCTGGCGGAGGAGCTCGGATTTATCGGCGGTCTGATCGTGCTGCTGCTGTTCCTCGTGCTCGTATGGCGGGGGATGCGTGTGGCCATGACGATCCCCGACCGGTTCGGAAGCCTGCTGGCCGTCGGCATTATCGGCATGGTTGCCGTTCAGGTCGTCATTAACATCGGCGTGGTCATCGGCATGATGCCGGTCACCGGAATTACGCTCCCGCTAATCAGTTACGGAGGCTCATCGTTAACTCTGATGCTGACCGCGCTCGGCATTTTACTTAATCTATCACGTTATGCGAGGTGAATACATTGCGCGTCGTATTATCCGGCGGCGGCACGGGAGGACATATCTACCCGGCCGTTGCTGTCGCGAGACAATGTGAGGCGGAAGATCCTGATTCCGAATTTTTATATATTGGCGGTACCCGGGGGCTGGAGAGCAAGCTCGTCCCCCAAGAAAATCTCCCTTTCGAAGCCATCGACATTACGGGGTTTCGCCGTAAACTATCGATGGACAATGTGAAAACGGTTATGCGTTTTCTAAAGGGAGTCCAAACATCCAAGAAGCTGCTGAAGGAATTTAAGCCGGACGTTGTCATCGGCACCGGCGGCTATGTCTGCGGTCCCGTGGTGTACGCGGCTGCGAAGCTCGGCATTCCGAGCATCATTCATGAACAGAACGCCATCCCCGGGCTGACGAATCAGTTTCTGAGCCGGTACGTCAGCACGGTGGCCGTAAGCTTTGAAGGTTCCGAAGGCGCCTTTCCCAAAGCCAAACGGGTGATTTACACCGGGAATCCGCGGGCGACGACGGTTCAGACGGCGAACCGGGAAAGAGGTTTTGCCACACTGGGCATCCCGATGAACAGCTCCGTCGTTCTGATTGTGGGCGGCAGCAGAGGAGCCAAGGCAATTAACGACGCCATGATCGAAATGGCGCCGCGGCTTGAGAAGCTGAAGCATATCCATTTCGTTTATGTGACCGGAGAAACTTATTTTGACCAAACGCGTGAGGATATCAGGAGCCGGCTTGGAAGCCTTCCTAATCATCTTCACGTTTTGCCGTATATTCATAACATGCCGGAAGTGCTTGCGGCGACATCTCTGATCGTCAACCGTGCGGGGGCTTCGTTCCTGGCGGAGATCACATCGCTCGGGATTCCATCCGTTCTCATTCCTTCCCCGAATGTGACCAACAACCATCAGGTGGCCAACGCAAGACAGCTGGAGAAGGCCGGCGCGGCCAAAGTCATCCTGGAGAAAGAACTGACGGGCAAGCGGCTCTATGAGTCCATTGAAGATATCATGATGAATTACAATCTGCAGCAGGAAATGTCCGCAAGCTCCCGGAGCTTGGGCAAACCGGATTCGGCCAAGGTGATCGTTGAAGAAATGCGCCGCCTGTCGCGGGGCCGCTGAAAGCCGTGGGCGATTGTCACACACGCGGTATGTACTACATAAGATACTCTATAATCGTGACAATCACCCATGGAATACCGGCACGGTTCTACGATCGGCCGCAGTATACCGGTCCATACCGCTTCTTTCCCGCTTAACGATAAAGGAGGATGCTTTGCGATGCAGCAGTGGAAGTCCCTACTGTCCGAAGCCCATGTCGGAACGATTCGCTGGAATGAACCTCTGGAGAGCTATACCACCTGGAAAATCGGCGGTCCTGCCGACGCGCTTGTCATCCCGGGCAGCGTGGAGCAGCTGGTAAGCCTGATTTCCCTGCTGCATGCGAATCAAATCCCCTGGCTGCAGATCGGCCGCGGCTCCAACCTGCTCGTTGCCGACAAAGGCTTTCGCGGCGTCGTGATTAAACTGGGCGGGGAGCTCGATCATGCCCATTTTCAGGGAAACCGGGTTACCGCCGGAGGAGGCTTCTCCCTCGTAAAGCTTAGTGTCCTGGCCGGAAAAGAAGGTTTAACAGGCCTCGAGTTTGCGGGAGGGATACCCGGAAGCGCAGGCGGTGCCGTGTATATGAACGCCGGAGCCCACGGGTCTGATGTGTCACGCATATTCAAGTCCGCTGAGATTGTACTGGATACAGGAGAATTGGTGACTTACACTGCAGAAGAGATGGCCTTTGCCTATCGTCACTCCATCCTTCATGAGCGCAAAGGGATCGTGGCAAGAGCCGTGTTTGAGCTGCGGCCTGGAGACCGAAAGCAAATTGCGGAAGCGATGGCCCGCTTCAAAGAATACCGGCGCTGCACCCAACCGCTGCAGATGGCCTGCGCGGGGAGCGTGTTCCGCAATCCTCCAGGCGATCATGCCGCCAGGCTGGTGGAGCATGCCGGTTTGAAGGGCAAACGGATCGGAGGGGCAGAAGTGTCCATGCAGCACGCCAATTTCATTGTAAACACCGGTCAAGCGACAGCAGAGGACGTGCTCACATTAATGCATCACATTCAGGAGACGATTCAAACTGAATACGGCATTGAACTGATGCCGGAAGTGTATGCGGTTGGTGAGCGGTAAACTCGGAGGTGATACATTGGACAAATTGGTGATTGAGGGTGGCAAAGCCCTATCAGGAACCATACGTATCCATGGAGCAAAAAATGCCGCATTGCCGATTTTGGCAGCAAGCTTGCTGGCCGCAGGCGAAGTTCGGCTGAATAATGTCCCCCGGCTGCTGGACATTGATGTGATGCTGGGCATTCTCGAAAGGATCGGCTGCAAGACGCTGCATGAGCAGGAGACGGTCACCGTGGATACATCGTCTGCCAATTCGTTTCATGTGCCGGAAGACTTAATGGGGCAAATGCGTTCCTCCATATTTCTGATGGGTCCCCTTCTGGCCAGGTTCGGCGAGGTTGCCGTTTATCAGCCGGGCGGATGTGCGATTGGCGAACGGAAAATCGACCTTCATCTGCGGGGGCTTCAGGAGCTTGGTGCGGAAATTGAAGAGAGAGATCAGCAAATTATTTGCAGGGCGCGCAAATTAACCGGTGCCGACATCCATTTGGATTTTCCCAGCGTAGGGGCTACCGAAAACATTATGATGGCTGCGGCCACCGCCAGCGGAACGACGACGATTTCGAACGCCGCGCGCGAACCGGAAATCCAGGACTTGGCCAATTTCTTGAACAGGATGGGAGCCAGCATTATCGGCGCGGGTACCGATACGATCACGATCCAAGGGGTTCAGGAGCTGACCCCGTGCACTTATGAAATTATTCCTGACCGGATCGTAGCCGGCACCGTCATGATTGCCGCGGCGGCGACGCGGGGGAACGTCACTTTGACGAACTGCAATCCCGCTCACTTGTCTTCGCTTATCCACGTGCTGAAGCGCGCTGGTGTTCAAATCAGTATTCTCAATGATATAATGAGCGTAAGCTGCATGAGCCGCCCCAAAGCGGTGGAACGGATCGTAACATCACCGTATCCGTCGTTTCCCACCGACCTGCAGTCCCAGGTCATGGTGCTGCTGTCATTAGCCGACGGTTTCAGCGTCATGAAGGAGACGGTATTTGAAGGCCGGTTCAAGCATGTCGACGAGCTGACCCGTATGGGCGCGGATATTACAATCGACCTGAACAGCGCTTTTATCCGCGGGGTGCAGCGCCTTTACGGGGCCACGGTTGAAGCCACGGACTTGCGGGCCGGCGCGGCGCTGGTCATTGCCGGTCTGGCTGCACAGGGCAAAACGGTTGTGGAGCAGGTTCATCATATCGACCGCGGTTATGATCATATCGAAGTGCTGTTCCAAAAACTGGGAGCGGATATACATCGGTTTACGCCGGTACCCAAACCGCTTGATTTAGCTAATTAACGCCACGCTTATCCCCTTCGCCAGTTGAAGGGGATAAGAGGCATTTTATGGAGAGTATCCTATGCCTAACGCCCAAATTCCTGTTTTAAAAGAAGACAAGCCTAAAAGAAAAGCCAGCAAACGTATTATTTGGATCCTGCTGCTGCTATTTATCGTCATCCTATCTGTTCTGTTCTTTCGTTCGACGATGAGCCAGGTCACGGAAGTTCATTTCAAAGGCAATACATTTACGACAAGGGACGAGCTGCTGAAGGCCAGCGGTCTGCAGGTTGGCAGCCAGTTCTTCGGCGTATCTCCGTCCAAGGTGGAGAGCAGCCTGCTCAAGGTGAAATCGATCCAAAAGGCGACGGTGGACAAGCAGTTTCCAGGCGTCATTAACGTTACGATCGAGGAGTATCCTACCGTTGCGTACGAGCTTGCCGCGGAGGGGGATCTGCAGGCGATCCTTTCCAGCGGTGCGACGGTGTCGGTGAACAATACCGGAATCGCGGTGGAGAAGCCGATCCTGACGAAGTGGAATGCCTCCGATCCGAACAAAGCCGCGCTCTGCAAAGTCCTGGGGCAAATTCCGAATGAACTGACCTCCGACATCTCGGAGATCATCCCGTCGCCGACGGAGTCCTTCCCGGACCGGATCAAGCTGTACACCCGCTCGCGGTTTGAGGTCATTACGGCCATCTCGCTATTAAAAGACAAGGTCGAGTATCTTAACCAAGTCATAGAGACGGAAGAGCCGGGTATCATCACAATGCTGGAGGCTGATTCCTACGTTCCTTTCGAGCCTTCCGGCGAGGAAAACGGCGACCAAAATGCCACTACTCATGAATAGTAAAAAATGCTACAATTAAAATTACGGACAAGTATGAAATCTCCCTCTTTTTTCTTCTGATTTTGAAGAGATTCGTAACAAAGATTGGCAATTGAAAAATTTGTAGAAAAAAGAGGGAAAGAATCATGTATGTTGAATATGTAAAGTTGAGTGTCTTTTTACGCAGTTATTTTATAAAAACAGGAGGTGCCACGGTTGAGCAACAATGACATCATTGTTAGTTTGGACATCGGTACATCCAAAGTTCGTGCTATTATTGGGGAAGTTAATAATGGAACCTTTAATATTATTGGAGTTGGATCTGCCGACTCGGAAGGAATTCGCAAGGGTGCAATCGTAGATATTGACCAGACTGTACAATCCATCCGCAGTGCCGTTGACCACGCGGAGCGTATGGTCGGTATTCAAATATCGGAGGTCTATGTCGGCATTTCGGGGAATACTATCGGACTTCAATCAAGCCACGGTGTTGTGGCGGTATCGAATGAGGATCGGGAAATCGGTGAGGAAGACATCGAACGCGTGCTTAAGGCCGCTGAAGTTGTCGCTCTGCCGCCGGACCGGGAAATTATTGATGTAGTTGCCAAACAATATGTTGTAGACGGGCTGGAGGGAATTCATGACCCGCGCGGCATGATCGGTGTCCGCTTGGAAGTGGAGGCCATCATTATTACCGGCGCTAAGACAGCCATACATAATCTTTTGCGCTGTGTGGAGAAGGCAGGACTCAAGATCAAGGATTTGGTACTGATGTCTTTGGGAGCGGGCCAGCTGGCTTTGTCCAAGGATGAGAAGACGATGGGATCCGTTCTGGTTGACATCGGTGCGGGCTCAACGACGATTGCCGTGTTTGAAGCGGGAACGATCGCAGCGACATCCTCTTTGCCGATCGGCGGGGAATTCGTAACCAACGATATCGCTTACGGGTTGCGGACGCTGACCGACCAGGCCGAGAAAGTGAAACTGAAATACGGCTGTGCGTTAATGGCCGATGCCGCTCCGGACGTCACCTTCAAGGTGGTCCGCATCGGAAGCAACGTGGAGAAGGAGTTTACCCAGGAGGACTTGGCGGCTATCGTCGAGCCCCGGGTACAGGAAATTTTCCACCTGATCCGCGAAGAAGTGAAGCGGCTTGGTTACAGCGAGCTGCCTGGAGGTTATATTCTTACAGGCGGAACTGTTTCCATGCCTGGTGTGCTTCAGGTGGCACAGGGCGAGCTGGCGGCTTCGGTCCGAATCGCCGTGCCTGATTATATCGGGGTCAGAGATCCCGGCTATACGAGCGGTGTGGGGGTACTGCACAACGTGATCCGCAACATTCGCGTGCGCAGCACCAACAACACGGCGAGTGCCAATACCAGCAATGTGAAGAAAACAGTGAACCGACCGAAAGCGAATCCTGCTACCAACTCGGAGTCAGCCCAGAATCCGGGTATTATCGAACGGTTGAAGAAAATGTTCAGCGAATTCATCTAAGCAGGTTTTCCATATAACGTGGACGGGCCATCCATGCACAATGAGGGGGAGATGGGGAAATATGTTGGAATTTGATTTTGAAATGGAGAGCTTGGCTCAAATTAAAGTGATCGGTGTGGGCGGCGGCGGCAGCAACGCTGTCAACCGGATGATCGAGAATGGCGTGCAAGGCGTAGAATTTATTACGGTGAACACAGACGCCCAAGCATTGCATATGGCCAAATCGGAACACAAACTGCAAATCGGGGACAAACTGACCCGCGGATTGGGCGCAGGCGCAAATCCGGAGGTCGGCAAGAAAGCAGCCGAAGAATCCCGCGATTTGATTATGAATACGCTGAAGGGTGCAGACATGGTCTTCGTTACTGCGGGGATGGGCGGAGGCACCGGAACGGGAGCCGCTCCTGTCATCGCGGAAATCGCCAAGGAATGCGGCGCACTGACGGTCGGTGTGGTAACACGGCCGTTTACATTTGAAGGACGCAAGCGTTCCACCCAGGCTGTGCTCGGTATCGAAGCCTTAAAGGAAAAAGTCGATACACTTATCGTTATTCCGAATGATCGGCTATTAGAAATCGTTGATAAAAAAACACCGATGATGGAGGCATTCCGCGAGGCGGACAACGTGCTGCGTCAAGCGGTACAGGGCATTTCGGACTTGATCAAGGTGCCCGGCCTGATCAACCTTGACTTCGCCGACGTCAAAACGATCATGACCGAACGCGGTTCGGCTTTGATGGGGATCGGCATAGCGACAGGCGAAAACCGTGCAGCCGAAGCTGCGCGTAAAGCGATTATGAGCCCGCTGCTCGAAACTTCGATCGAAGGCGCACTCGGTGTCATCATGAACATTACGGGAGGCGCGAATTTGTCGCTGTATGAAGTCAATGAAGCGGCGGAAATCGTTACCTCAGCATCGGATCCGGAGGTCAATATGATCTTCGGCGCTATTATTGAAGAGAGCATGAAGGATGAAATCAAAGTAACGGTCATCGCGACCGGGTTTGAGAACCGTCCTGTGCAGCAGCCTCAGGTGCGCAAGCAGGGAACACCGGCGCCGTCGGAACCTGCGGAATCGCGCAGCAACAACACGAACAATCTGCGTCCGTTCGGGAACCAGACAAGCAGCGATCAATTGGACATTCCAACGTTCCTGCGGAATCGTTCCCGTCAGAACAATAACGACTAAGGATGTCATACCATCCGTCAAACACCCGCATTTCTTCGGAGATGCGGGTGTTTTTTTGTGGAATCGGGAATCCGTTGGAAACGAAACATCGTTGCTCGAAAAACTTCTGTGTGAGTGCGCTCGGTCATTTCTGGCATCCGTGCCAATGCCTCAAGGCGTTCCTCTTTACAGAGTTCATCATATGTCATTAAGGCCGGATGTAATACTTATAACAATTTGATGATAGATATGGGAGTGTCGAATCCCTTGCCAACGGCGGCTTACGCTTCTTTTTCCCCGAAACTTCCTCTATAAAAGAACGGAACTCGACAAAAAAAGTTCAAGAGTCCCTTCCAATTTTAGACAGACTTTGAACCGTATTGTTTTTATACTAATCACATCTCCCAAAAATGCTTAAGAGAATATCGGCGTACCGTGTATGCGTTATGGATCCAATCATTCCATAAACAGGAAAGGCGTCAGGCAGGTGATAAGCACTGGTTGTGTATATTGATTTGATATTCATCACGAATCTGCTGATCGACGGTGCACTGCTCTGGCTTACAGCCTGGATGCGGAAGCTGAAGCCCCCGTGGTGGAGATTGATTGTGGCGGCTGTGGTGGGTGCCCTGTATGTCGTCATGATGTTTGTGCCGCAGCTCTCGTTCATGTATACCTTTTTGGTCAAGCTGGGTTTATCCCTGCTGATGTTATGGATAACCTTCGGTTTTGGAAGTCTTCAAAACTATATCCGGAATATGGGGGCCTTTTATATTATCAATTTTGCGGTAGCCGGGGGGATTATCGGGATACATTATTTGCTGCAAAATTCGGGAGAAATTTTTAACGGGATTTGGTTCACGGCTTCCGGCGGCATGTCGTTTGAGCTGAAGATCGGGTTCTGGTTTACCTTCATCGGGGTGTTTGGCATGCTGCTGTGGTTCAAAATGGTTCACTCGACCCGGAAGCAGGTGGAAAGTCGTTCCGTATTTATGGGTGAGGTCGCCGTCGAGATCGGCGGTCACCGGGTGACCTGCAGAGGGCTGCTGGATACGGGCAATCAGCTGAGCGATCCGCTGACGAGAACGCCGGTGATGGTCATGGAAGCTTCGCTGTGGGCGGACCGTCTGCCTTCGGGATGGTGCGAAAGGCTGGCCGATGGAGAGCCGGACAAACTGGTAATGGAGCTGGAACATATGGATTTTGCGTGGCAGGACCGGCTTCGTCTCGTTCCCTATCGGGGGGTGAACCGCAGCGCCTCGTTCATGCTGGCCATCAAGCCTGACGCCGTTGAGGTTCGGATCGGCGACGGCGTCCATCGTTCCAGCAAAGTGCTGGTCGGCCTGGACGGCGGGCAGCTGTCGGGCGACCGGTCGTATCAGGCCATTATCCATCCGAAGCTGGTTGAGGATGATGCCCAGAGTCCAGCAGCCGAGCCATTGGAAACGGCGGGTAACCTGTGATCGCAGGGGAAGGTCGAAGACCGCTTTCCTGCGGAAGACTAACGCTTATGCTTACGAAGATCGTTTTCCTATGGAAAACTAATGCTTATGCTTACGATGAGAGTTTTCCTGCGGAAAACTTATAGGAGGATCAATTATGCGTGTGAAATGGAGATTGGTAGCGCAGCTGCAGTACTACAGATTCCTGTTTCTCTTAGGACTCAAAAGCGAAGAAATCTATTACATAGGCGGCAGCGAGGCTCTCCCTCCTCCCCTGACACGCGAAGAGGAAGAATATTTGCTCCAGCGGCTGTCCACCGGAGATGCGGCCATCCGGGCGATGTTGATTGAGCGCAACCTGCGGCTCGTCGTGTACATCGCGCGCAAGTTCGAGAATACGGGCATCAACATCGAGGACCTGGTGTCCATCGGAGCGATCGGTCTGATTAAGGCGGTCAACACGTTTGACCCGGAGAAAAAAATCAAGCTGGCCACGTACGCCTCCCGCTGCATCGAAAACGAAATTTTGATGTATCTGCGGCGGAACAGCAAAATCCGGAGCGAGGTATCCTTCGATGAGCCGCTCAATATCGACTGGGACGGAAACGAGCTGCTGCTTTCCGACGTGCTCGGAACCGAAAATGATACCATTTACCGGAACATTGAGGAGCAGGTCGACCGCAAGCTTTTGCACAAGGCGCTCGACAAGCTGACCGACCGGGAAAGAACCATTATGGAGCTGCGTTTCGGCCTTCAGGACGGGGAGGAAAAGACGCAAAAGGACGTGGCGGATATGCTCGGCATTTCCCAATCCTACATTTCCCGACTTGAAAAACGCATCATCAAGCGGCTGCGCAAGGAGTTCAACAAAATGGTCTAGGCAAAATTTTTATCAGGAATAAAATGACCCTCCAGGGAGATAATGTACATTAGTTTCTCCTTGGGAGGTATATCATCATGACCCGAAACAAAGTCGAGATCTGCGGTGTGGATACTTCGAAGCTGCCCGTCCTGACCAATGTGGAAATGCGGGAGCTGTTCCATGACTTACAGCAAAACAACGAACGTACAGCCAGAGAAAAGCTGGTGAACGGCAACCTGAGACTGGTGCTCAGCGTCATCCAGCGATTCAACAATCGGGGGGAGTTTGTCGACGATTTGTTTCAGGTGGGCTGTATCGGACTAATGAAAGCCATTGATAATTTTGATTTGTCTCAAAATGTGAAATTCTCAACCTATGCGGTGCCGATGATCATCGGGGAAATTCGCAGGTATTTGCGGGACAACAACCCGATCCGGGTATCCCGATCACTGCGGGATATTGCGTACAAAGCGCTGCAGGTTCGTGATTCCTTAACGAATCAAAACTCAAGGGAACCGACGATTTTCGAAATTTCGGAAGTGCTGAACGTCCCCAAAGAGGACGTCGTCTTCGCACTGGATGCCATCCAGGACCCGGTATCGCTGTTCGAACCGATCTACCATGACGGCGGCGACCCGATCTACGTGATGGACCAGATCAGCGACGACAAAAACAAGGACGTCTCCTGGATCGAGGAGATCGCGCTGCGTGAAGCGATGCAGAGACTGGGACAGCGGGAAAAAATGATTTTGTCCATGCGCTTCTTCGAAGGCAAAACCCAGATGGAGGTCGCCGACGAAATCGGCATTTCCCAAGCCCAAGTATCACGTCTTGAAAAATCGGCCATCCAGCAAATGCAAAAGCACGTGAAATCGTGAATAGATGAAGTAAAGCAAGGCGGTCCGCGTTACGGGCCGTCTTTTTTTTATGGGTGAGATGATGGTCTGCTAGCTCGGCTTTCGGGTGAATCCTATGGTCGTCGACTTAAAGTTTCGAGAAACCGTACACAAAGCCCCTTCAAACCAACGCGGAGAGGCTGAGTATTGCGGAGGATTTCGCTTCAAAACATGGGCATTTTGCCCGGCGCCGGCATATATTAATCATATATATTGAACGAGTCTGATGAATAGACTGCTAAAGGAGAGGAACATGTGAATCCAGAACGTTGGGCGGTGGACAGAAACATGAAAATATCCGATTTTCAAACGAAGGATGTCATCAACATCGTGGACGGCAAAAGGCTGGGGCAGATCAGCGATCTGGAGCTCGACCTTCGCCAGGGGCGGATCGAAGCGATCGTCGTCCCAAGCTACAGCAAGTTCAGGGGGCTGTTCGGAGGCGGCAGCGACCTGATCATTCCTTGGAGCAATATCGTCAAAATCGGATCGGATGTCGTCCTCGTCAAGATGGAGGAACTGCGGACGCTCCAGGACGAGAAGGACGCCGCCTCCTACAGAGAGAGAACGGAGCAGGCCGACCGCCGCGGCTACCGGGATGTGTAAGGAAAGGTCTGCTTAGTCAAACCAATCATTTTGGTTTTATGCAAGCCGGGTCCATGTGGTACACTGGAGGTTGAGGTGATTGAAATTGGAACCGTTCAAGTTAAAAGAGGGCGATTCGCGCCCTTCGTTATTTATGCTGGAGCCGTGGGTTCATGAATGGAACGGCATCAGCGCCGGATTTACCGGACGGCATGGCGGCGCGGGAAGCGCGCCTTACGATACGCTTAACACCGCCTTTCATGTGGGAGACCAGCCCGAGACGGTGGTAGCCAACCGCTTGAAGGTTGCGGAAGAGCTGGGCTTTACGCTGGATGACTGGACGTGCGGGGAACAGGTTCACCGGGCGGACATCGCGGTGGTAACGAACGAAGGCCGCGGACGCGGCAGCCGGAACAGAGAATCGGGATTTCAGGATACGGACGGACTTCTGACGAACGTGCCAGGGGTGCTGCTGACGTCGTTTTATGCGGACTGCGTACCGCTATATTTTTACGATCCCGTTCACCAGGCTGTCGGACTGGCCCATGCCGGCTGGAAAGGGACTGTGGCCCGGATCGCCGCGGCTATGGTGGAGAAGATGGGGCAGGCTTATGGCAGCCGGCCAGAGGAGATACGCGCCGCAATCGGTCCGTCCATAGGCTCCTGCTGTTACGAGGTAGATGACAAAGTGATGGGTCATGTACACGATTTAGCAAGTCATTTCCTGGGTAATGAACAGTACTCCCCTGCCGATTTTTACGTTGCCAAACCCGACGGCAAAAGCATGCTGAACTTGAAAGAATTAAATCGACAGATTATGATGAAAGCAGGAATATTGCCGACTCATATCGAATGTACATCATGGTGTACGAGCTGTCGCAACGATTTGTTCTTTTCCTACAGAAAAGACGGCGGAACGACAGGGCGTATGGCGAGTTGGATCGGGCTTAGAGAAGGGGTGAATCTTCCTTGACATTGGAAGAACGGATAAGTGAAGTCAACAAGCGCATCGAGGAAGCCTGCCTTCGCAGCGGAAGATCCAGAGAAGACGTCAATGTGATCGCTGTAACCAAGTACGTGTCGGCATCCATGACAGAAAGGGTGCTGGACAGCGGTTTGACGCATATCGGCGAAAATCGCTGGCAGAACGCCGAGGAGAAATGGAATGCACTTGGTTCCCGCGGGACCTGGCATTTTATTGGACATCTGCAGACCAACAAAGTCAAAGACGTGGCAGGCAAATTCGAATATATACATTCGCTGGACCGGCTTTCGTTAGCCAAAGAGCTGGAGAAAGTAGCGTCAGCCCGGAATCTGGAAATTAAAACCTTTGTTCAGGTTAACATTTCTGGAGAAGATACCAAATACGGTTTGGAGCCGGAGCAGGCCGTCCCTTTTTTGAAAGAACTTCATCAGTTTCCTCATATCAAGGTCGCCGGCTTGATGACCATGGCCCCCTTTGAAGGGGAGGCGGAGGATACCCGGCCCGTTTTTCGCGGGCTGCGGGAGCTAAGAGACGACATAAACCGGCAGGCAATTACGCGAGAGCCATTAATCGATCTTTCCATGGGAATGTCCAACGATTTCGAAGTGGCCATTGAAGAGGGAGCCACCTGGATCCGTTTGGGCTCGATTCTAGTAGGTAAACAGGAAGGGGAATGATGAGCGTGATGAACAAGTTTATGTCTTTTTTGGGATTACAAGAGCAGGAGGAAGTCGTAGAACGGGAGCAGCTGCCGGTGGAGGAAGAAGAAGTTGAAACCCCGAGCATTGAGACACGTAGAAATACTAGAACCAACAATGTGGTCAGCATTCACTCCCAGAAAAATGTAAAGGTCATTTTGCATGAGCCGCATTCGTATGACGAAGCACAGGCCATTGCCGACCATCTGCGTGCGCACCGCACGGTGGTTGTCAATCTGCAGCGGGTCCGTTCGGATCAGGCGCTCCGCATTATCGATTTTCTCAGTGGGACGGTTTATGCCCTGAACGGCGGTATTTCCAAGATCGGCCATAACATCTTTTTGTGCACACCGGATACGGTCGAGATTCAGGGTGCCATTTCGGAATTATTATCCGAGGAACATGATTACAACAGAATGAGGTGAGCCAAGTTTGGCCCAAAACATTGATACGATTTTAACGCTGCTCTTTAACATCTACTTCTACATGATCATCATCTATGTTCTCATGTCATGGCTTCCGAACATTCGCGAGAGCTTTATCGGTGAGCTGCTCGGCAAGCTCGTGGAGCCATACCTGTCCCCTTTCCGCAAAATTATCCCGCCAATCTTCGGCATGCTGGATATTTCCCCGATCGTCGCTCTGTTCGTGCTCCAGTTCGCTATGCAGGGATTGCGGTTCATTATTTTTTCACTATTGTTTTAGGTGACTGAGATGAAATTAGACATCTATGATCACTTTCACCCGGATGAACGCGAGTTTGTGGATCGGGCATGGGAATGGGTCGTTCACGCCGGGGAATATCACGAAGTCAAGCTTACCGATTTTTTGGACCCGCGGCAGGCTTTTATTTTGCAGTCGCTGGTGAACCGACACCCCGACGTTCAGGTGCGCCTGGACGGCGGATATGAGGGAGCGGAACGCTGCCGGGCGCTGGTGGCTCCCGATTACCGGGATTTAAGCCAAGAGGACATGGGACTCAAGGTGCTTAGCATCTACTCCGGGGATCAGAAATTTTTGTCGCTGGAGCATGGCGATTACATGGGCTCCATTCTGGGACTCGGCGTAAAACGAAGCAAAATCGGGGATATCCATGTCCTTGAGGATGGATGCCACACCGTGGTTTGCGAAGAGATCAGTTCGTTTCTCGACATGAACTTAACACAGGTGCACCGGATTCACGTGCTGCGCGAAATTTTGCCGATCGAACAACTGCGGACAAGCCAGGTTGAGCTGGAGCTGCAGGATATTACGGTCGCTTCTTTGCGTTTAGATGGAATTGCTTCTGATGCCTACCGCATCAGCCGGACCAAAGTGGTCGTTCCCATCCGTGCCGGCCGCTGCCGCGTCAATTGGAAAGTCGTCGAGGATCCTTCCTATCTGCTGAAAGAAGGGGACCTCGTATCGATGCAGGGGTTCGGGCGGTTTAAAGTGATCGAGGCGGGCGCCATGACGAAAAAAGGACGGCAGCGCGTAAAAATAGGGAAATTTGTGTAGACCTACAGCAGGAATTGTCTATTTGCTGTCGAAATGAATTATCCAAGAATATTTAAGATATCGTAACTTTTGACCGATACATTTGGGTGAGGCCCATCAGGACCGCTCGTCGACAGGGAAACCTGAACATTTTAGGAGGTGCGCATCAATGCCATTAACACCACTGGATATACATAACAAGGAGTTTGCCCGCCGAATCCGGGGTTATGACGAAGATGAAGTGAACGAGTTTCTCGACCAAGTCATTAAGGATTATGAGAGCGTGATCCGCGAGAACAAGGAACTTCAGGGTCAGCTGGCCTCATTGCAGGAAAGACTTGACCATTTCGTGAACATCGAGGAGACGCTGTCCAAGACCATCATCGTTGCGCAAGAAGCTGCGGATGAGGTGAAGAACAACGCGAAGAAGGAAGCGCAGCTCATCATCAAGGAATCGGAGAAGAATGCTGACCGCATCATTAACGAATCCTTGTCCAAGGCCCGCAAGATCGCGATGGAAGTCGAAGAGCTGAAGAAGCAAGCCTCGATTTACCGTACCCGTTTCCGGACGCTGGTGGAAGCCCAGCTCGAGCTGCTCAGTCAGGATGGATGGGAAGCGCTGGAAACCCGGGAGACGCGCGAAGCGAACGAAGTATACTAGGCTTCTGCTTGGTTGACTTTTGCGGGAAAAAGGAATATAAATATATTCATATCGGTTTTTTTGTAAGTGATTGGGCTAGACTTGAAACGAAATATGAATTCGATGACGGGATAAGTAAGCTTGGGATTTGTTCCCCAGAGAGTTGGCATATGCTGAAAGCCAATGTTCAAACCGAAGCCGAAGATCCTCCCTGAGAAGTGAAGCTGAAACGCAGGTTTGCGTGCGTAAGCCGAACCGGGCCGCCGAACGTTATATCGGCTCCATGCCGGAAGCTTGGCATGGACTGAGGAGTCATTCTTTGATCAATGTGCTTGACCTTGCGGTTCAAGGACGATTGTTGAAAGAATGGAATTAGGGTGGTCACGCGAGCAGAAGCCTCGTCCCTTAGGGGATGAGGCTTATTTTTGTTTTTCGGATCCCCCTAAATCCCCCTTATCCTAAGGGGGACCCCAGAGGGTTCTACCCTCTGGACACCCGAAAGTCTCCGAGGACGGAGCTGGTTGGAGTATTGATGCAATGGTAGGCGAGGTGCCCGGTTCTCCTCCGGCTGCCCCCTTTGGGGGACCGCCTTCGGAACCTCTCATGCGAGATGGGTCTTACGCGGCTCCGCACCGCTCGACCTGGGGCACATGCGCAGGCTGTGTGCCGGGCTTGTGAGGGCAATTTGGAGATATGGGAAAATGCGGACTGGGAATGTTGGAGGAGCGTCTCTTAATTAGTAACTAGGTAACACCAACGTCAAGCGTGCCCATCTTCACTTTGTGGGGCAAAGGAAGATGGGCGGCAAGCGGGGATACGCTCAAGCACATCTAAGTCCGTATCAAATGATGCGCCACGGAGGTTTCCGGGTGTCCAGAGGGCAGCGCCCTCGGGGTCCCTCTTACGAAGAGGGATTTAGGGAGATGGGAAATCTTTTAAAGATTACGAAAGGTTGGATAATCATGCATAAGGTCGATGTCAAAGAAAAAGCGCGCACGAGAGATCAGCGCATCCTGAAAAAATGGAATGAAGAAGGCACCTTCAAAAAATCCATCGAAAACCGTTCGGGCAAGCCGAACTTCGTATTTTTCGAAGGCCCGCCGACAGCCAACGGGGCTCCGCATATCGGGCACGTGCTGGGGCGCGTGATCAAGGATTTTGTGCCGCGTTACAAAACGATGAAGGGCTACCGTGTCGTGCGCAAAGCCGGCTGGGACACCCACGGTCTGCCGGTGGAGCTCGGCGTAGAGAAGCAGCTCGGCATCTCCGGTAAGCAGGATATCGAGAAATACGGCGTGGAAGAGTTTGTGAAGAAATGTAAGGACAGCGTGTTCGAGTACGAGAAGCAGTGGAGAGAGCTGACCGAAGCGATCGGGTACTGGACGGATCTGGACCATCCGTACATCACACTGGAGAACAACTACATCGAAAGCGTGTGGAACATCCTGTCCACGATTCACGGTAAAGGGCTGCTGTACCGCGGACATCGCGTGAGCCCGTACTGCCCTTGCTGCCAGACGACGCTCAGCTCCCACGAAGTGGCGCAGGGCTACGAAGACGTCAAGGATTTGAGTGCTACGGCCAAATTCAAGCTGCATGACAGCGGCGATTATGTGCTGGCCTGGACGACCACGCCTTGGACGCTGCCGTCCCACGTGGCGTTGGCCATGAACCCGGATATGGAATATGCCCGCGTCCAGCAGGAAGACGGCGTCTACATCGTCGCCAAAAACCTGGTGGAAGACGTGATGAAAGGCGACTATACGGTTTTGTCCACACACAAAGGTTCCGAATTTGTCGGACAGAGCTACACGCCGCCGTTTACTTACTTCAAGCCGGAAAAAGGAAACATCATCGTCGGCGCATCTTTTGTTACGGATTCGAGCGGTACGGGGATCGTGCATATGGCGCCGGCCCACGGGGAAGACGACTACAAAACCTGCCGGGAAAACGGCATCAGCTTCGTGAGCGTAGTGAACGCCCAAGGACGCTATACCGATGAGGTTACCGACTTCGCCGGACGCTTCGTGAAAGATTGCGATCTGGACATCGTGAAGATGATGTCGGAAAAAGGAACTTTGTACAGCAAGGAAAAATATGAGCACAGCTATCCGTTCTGCTGGCGCTGTAAGTCTCCGCTTCTCTATTATGCGATGGAGAGCTGGTTTATCGAAACGACGGCCGTCAAGGATCAGCTGATCGCCAACAACAATGGGGTTACCTGGTATCCAGGCCATGTCCGTGAAGGACGCTTCGGCAAGTTCCTGGAAGAGCTGGTGGATTGGAATATCAGCCGTAACCGCTATTGGGGCACGCCGCTGAACGTTTGGGTCTGCGAATCGTGCAAAGGCGAGTTTTCGCCGCACAACTTTGCGGAGCTGAAGGCCCAGGCGGTCGGCGAAATCAGCGACGATCTGGAGCTGCATAAGCCTTACGTCGATGAGGTCAAAGTGCGCTGTCCGCACTGCGAAGGTGGCGTGATGGAGCGGACGTCCGAGGTGATCGACGTTTGGTTCGACAGCGGCTCGATGCCGTTCGCACAGCACCATTATCCGTTTGAGAACGTGGACACGTTCGAGGAGCAGTTCCCGGCGGATATGATCTGCGAAGGGATCGACCAGACCCGCGGCTGGTTCTACAGCCTGCTGGCCGTATCGACTCTATTCAAAGGCGTTGCGCCTTACAAATCGGTCATCGCCACGGGGCATATCCTGGACGAAAACGGCCAAAAAATGTCCAAATCGAAAGGCAACGTTATCGACCCTTGGGACATCATCAACGAATACGGCACGGACGCGTTCCGCTGGGCGCTCCTTTCGGACAGCGCACCTTGGAACAGCAAACGCTTCTCCAAAGGCATCGTCGGTGAAGCCAAATCCAAAGTGATCGACACGCTGGTCAACACGCACGCGTTCCTGACGCTGTATGCGAACATCGACGGCTACAATCCGGCTGAGCATCCGTACCAGCCGTCGGAAAACAAGCTGGACCGCTGGATCCTGTCCCGTCTCAACAGCCTGATCCTGCTGGTGGACAAAGCGCTGGAAAGCAACGACTTCCTCAACTCGGCCAAAGCCATCGAAGGATTCGTCGACGAGCTGAGCAACTGGTACATCCGCCGTTCGCGCGACCGCTTCTGGGGCAGCGGACTCGGAGAAGATAAACTGGCCGCTTACGGCACGCTCACGCATGTGCTGGTCACGCTGGCCCAACTGATGGCGCCGTACACGCCGCTGCTCTCGGAAGATATCTACACGAACCTGACTGGCGGGGAAAGCGTTCATCTGACCGATTATCCGGTTGCCGATGAGGCTCGGATCGACAAGGCGCTCGAGGAAGATATGGAAACCGCCCGCCAGATCGTCGAGCTCGCCCGCAACGTGCGGAACGAAACGGGGATCAAGACCCGCCAGCCGTTGTCCGAGCTGATTGTGTCGCTGGACCGCGATTTTGATGTGGCCGGATACGAGGAGATCATCAAGGAAGAAATCAACGTGAAGAACATCGTCGTGGAGACGAGCGACAGCGGATTCGTCGACTTTACGCTGAAGATGAACCTGAAGGTAGCCGGCAAGAAATACGGTAAAAACATCGGGTTCCTCCAGGGCTTCCTGAAAGCGATGAGTCCGGAGGATACGCGGAACGTCGTCAATACCGGCAGCCTGAACGTCACATCGCCGGATGGAGATGAGCTTCAGATTACGGCTGACGAGCTGCTCGTCGAAAAGCAGGCGAAAGCCGGATTTGCATCGGCTTCGGGCTATGGCATCACCGTTGCCCTCAATACGGAAATTACGCCTGAACTGGAACAGGAAGGCTGGGTTCGCGAAGTGGTGCGTGCTGTACAGGACTACCGCAAAAAGCTCGATCTGCCGATCGAGAAACGCGTCACCCTGGTCCTTGATGCGGATGAAGAATTGACGGCTGCCATCCAGGCGTTTGAGCATGTGCTCCGGGAAAACGTGCTGGTGAACGAGCTTGCGTTCGGGCAAGAAGCCGAAATGGAGCGCGTTGATCTCGCCGGCAAAACGCTGGGTATCCGCATTGCAGGATAATCTGCCTTTTCACCGCCATTGAATGGCAATCGCCGCTTTGGCGCATAATAGCACAACAAACGAACAAACGAGCCTTCTGGCCCGTGCGGAAATGAAAGACCATTTTCGCGCCGGCTTCGGCTCGTTTGTTGTTCATCGGAACGATGGATACCGCGCTGATCCGAGAGGAGAATGCAGAGATGGCGAATAAGAAGGGCATCATTCCCGAATCGGAAGAGGAGAAGCTGAACGTCGTATACCGCTTGACCGTGCGGATTGCCGAGGAATTGGAGCAGGCACGAATTGCGGAATATACCCAGCTTCTGCACAGACCCTTCCGGTTGATTATGTTGAACCTGCTGTCCGGTGCGGCGCGCGGCGTCGGGGTCGCCATCGGGTTCACCTTTTTTGCCGCTACGATTATATATGTGCTGCAGGTGCTGGGAGCGCTCAATCTTCCGATTATCGGAGATTATATTGCCGATATCGTCCGGATCGTCCAGCGGCAGCTTGAGCTGAAAACGTATTAAATGAACCCTTCGTCCTCTTCGCCGAGCTGGTCCATACTGACCCCTTCGCCTTGGTCCATATATTTTCGGTACTCTTGGTTACGGACAAATTCGATCTGATTCCCGTAAATATCGGTGGAGACAAAAGCTTCATACGCCTCAACACAGCCTTCCAGCTCGTCGGAAGCCTCGATCTCGAGCTCGTTGTAGCTGTGGACCTCACGGTCTTCTGCATAAGCCGGGCTGGTGGAGCTGCCGAAGTTTTCTACGATTTGCCACGCGTCTTCGCCGTCGAAACCGTTCTGGTCATCGCGTTCGTCCAGGCTCGTCCGGCCAAAAGGAGGCATCAGAAATTCCTCTTCAACCGGGCGGTAATTCTCGACATGCACTTTTGGAGAATGCTCTTTGCAAAAAGACGTCGTCGGAACGGCTTCCAACCGCTCATACGGGATCGGCTTTCCGCATTCCTCGCAGACGCCATAGGTTCCCTGCTGGAATCGGTCCAGCGCCATTTCAATGCGGTCCATGTGATGGTCATCATGGTCCTGCAGCGTTAAATCGACTTCCCTGGAGTAAAGCTCGGTAGCCACATCGCCGGGATGGTTGTCGATGTTCGAAAGCTCGCCGGTCTGGTCGCGCATGGAGTCTTCCAGGCCGTAATGCTCGTTGCTGTCATCCTTTTGGCGGATGGATTCCTGCTGTTCCTTAAGCATGCTGTGCAAATGATCCAGCTGTGATTGTGTGAGATGCTGCATGACAAAGCCCCTTTCCGCTTCGGATCAACAAAACGATAAAGACGATTTCTTTTCATATCTAGAATGTGCGGATTAAGCCTGTTTTACAGAAGGAAATTGTTTTCGCCATTCCCCGTTTATGGACGGTTTCCGGCGCCCTATGCTACAATAAACAAGTCTTTACATGACGTGAAAGGCTGTGTCCGAGCGGACGGGCCTAATGAATAAGAACGGAGTGACAAATGGCTGTGGTGTACTACTTAATCGCTTTAATCGTGTTTTTGGTGGATCAGGGCGCCAAGTATTTAATTGCCACCAGATTGGAATTAGCAGAGGAAATTCCGGTGATTGGCAACTTTTTTCTGATTACCTCCCACCGGAACACGGGTGCAGCCTTCGGTATTCTTCCCAACCAGCGCTGGTTTTTTATCGTGATTACCATCGTCGTGGTGGTGGCGATTATCTGGTATATGAACCGGGTGAGAAAATCGTCTTCGCGCAAGCTGCTTCCGGTAGCGCTTAGCCTCGTCCTGGGAGGGGCGATCGGCAACTTTCTCGACCGTGCGCTGAACGGCGAAGTGGTGGACTTTTTACAATTCAATTTCGGCAGCTATACGTTTCCGATTTTTAATGTGGCCGACTCCTGCATCGTGATCGGGGTGGCGCTCATTATACTGGATTCGCTGATGGACATGAACCGAACCGAATCGAACAACAAGAGCAATGAAGGGAATGAACCGGTTTGATCGAAGAACAAACATCCGGAGCGGGGGAAAACCCGGAGAGTGCGGATATCAGGGAGTGGGTCGTTGACCCAGTCCATGCCAAAGAACGCATCGATAAATATATTACGGAATCCTGGGAGGAGGACATTTCCCGGTCCCAGGTCCAGCTCTGGATCAGCGCAGGCCACGTGCTTGTGAACGGTCAGCCGGTCAAAGCCAATTATAAGCTGGCGGCGGGCGACCGCTTGGAAGTGACCGTTCCGGAGCCATCCGCCGTCGAGATCGTACCGGAGGACATTCCACTGAATGTCGCTTTCGAGGACAAGGATGTCATCGTGGTCAACAAGCCGCGGGGGATGGTCGTTCATCCTGCGCCCGGGCATGCCTCGGGGACTCTGGTGAATGCGCTGATGTACCACTGTAAGGATTTGTCCGGCATTAACGGGGAGCTGCGCCCAGGCATCGTTCACCGGATCGATAAGGACACTTCCGGCTTGATCATGGCCGCTAAGAACGATATGGCCCACGCCTCTTTGGCCGCCCAGCTCAAAGACCACAGCGTGACCCGGCGCTATTATGCCCTGGTCCACGGCAATGTCAGCCATGATCAAGGAACGATAGACGCTCCGATCGGGCGCGATCCAATCGACCGCAAAATGTATACCGTGACGGAGAAGAACAGCAAACACGCCGTCACCCATTTTACGGTCAAGGAGCGTTTTGGCGACTATACCCTGCTGGAGCTTCAGCTCGAAACCGGGCGGACTCACCAGATCCGGGTGCACATGAAGTTCATCGGCCATCCGCTCGTCGGGGATCCGGTGTACGGACGGAGCAAAGGCATCAAAATGAACGGACAAGCGCTGCACGCCGGCGTGCTTGGATTCATCCATCCGGCAAGCGGCGAATATATGGAGTTCTCAGCGCCGATTCCCGGCGATATGGAGGATCTGCTGACATCGCTGCGCAGCCGTTGAAAGTACAAATCATACGATAATTAGTCCATGGCATTCCGCCATGGATTCCTTCATATTTAGGGGTGTAGAAATTGAAGTAGGAGATGAAAGAATACATGAGTATCGAACAGTACCAGCAAACGTACATTCAGAACAGCTTTGCGGACCGGATCGGCGGTTCCAATTATGGTAAAGACACAGCCATCTATAAATTCGAAAAAATCAAGCGGGCCAAAGCCCAGGCCAAAAAAGACTTCCCGGACGTGGAACTGATCGACCTTGGCGTAGGCGAACCGGATGAAATGGCTGACGCCGGCATTGTGGCCAAGCTTGCGGAAGAAGCGGCCAAGCCGGAGAACCGTGGCTATGCAGATAACGGAATTCCTGAATTCAAGGAAGCGGCGGCCAAATATTTGAAGGAAGTCTTCAACGTGGACGGCATCGACCCGCAGACGGAAGTGCTCCACTCCATCGGCTCCAAGCCGGCCCTGGCGATGCTTCCATCGGTGTTCATCAACCCTGGCGACGTGACCATCATCACTGTGCCTGGTTATCCCGTTCTGGGAACCCACACGAAATACCTCGGCGGGGAAGTATACACCGTTGAGCTGAAGAAGGAAAACAACTTCCTGCCGGACCTGAAGAGCATTCCGGAAGACATTGCTCAGCGTGCCAAGCTGATCTACCTGAACTATCCGAACAACCCGACGGGCGCAAGCGCCACGGTCGAGTTCTTCACCGAAGTGGTGGAATGGGCGAAGAAGTACGACATCGTCGTCGTTCATGACGCTCCTTACGCAGCCCTGACTTATGACGGACTGAAGCCGCTGAGCTTTCTGTCGATTCCAGGTGCGAAGGACGTAGGTGTCGAGCTGCACTCGCTATCCAAATCCTACAACATGACCGGCTGGCGGATCGGCTTTATCGCCGGTAACCCGCTCGTCGTGAAAGCCGTCGGCGACGTGAAGGACAACAACGACTCCGGCCAGTTTATTGCCATCCAGAAAGCGGCCGCTTACGGTCTCGCCCATCCGGAAATTACGGAGAAAATTGCGGAGAAATATTCCCGCCGCCACGATATGCTGGTAGCCGCGCTGAACGAGCTGGGCTTCCAGGCCGAGAAACCGAAAGGCTCCTTCTTCCTCTATGTGGAAGCGCCTAAGGGCATTAAAGGCGGGGTCCGCTTCAATTCCGGCGAGGACTTCTCCCAGTTCCTGATCCGCGAGAAGCTGATTTCCACCGTGCCTTGGGATGATGCCGGCAGCTTTGTCCGTTTCTCCGTCACTTTCGAAGCGAAGGGCCAAGAAGACGAGAAACGCGTCATTGCCGAAATTAAACGCCGCCTGAGCGACGTGGAATTCGAATTTTAATTCAATGTGCAGCAAGATCCGTCCCTGATATGCAGGGCGGATCTTTTTTTTGGCCGCAGCGTTATATCAGCCTGCTGGAGCGGCTGAAGGAACTGGAAACAAGCCCATGATTTTTGCGGCCAAACATGGTAAAGTGGACATAGCAATAAGGGCGCTTGTTTTCGAGAACAAGGCCTGAAGTGGGAGTTGAGCAGCTCTGTTTAAACATTGGAAATGGGATTCGTATGTTGAACATTTGGGCGAATTGCGCAAGCGCCTGTTCTGGATTTTGGGCGCGTTTTTAGTGTCAATGATCGCGGCGCTGTTCGTGGTGGGCGACGTGCTTCACTTCTTGAGGGGCAGGCCGCCGGCCTCGCTGGTCGAATGGAACGCGTTCAGCCCGTGGGAGGGCGTTCGCATGTATATGTACATTGCCGCAGCCCTGTCGCTGGTCGTAGCGGTACCTTTTACGATGCTGCAAATTTGGGCTTTTGCCAAAAAGGGACTGCGCAAGAGCGAGCAGAAAGCGGCGCTAAAGTATGTGCCAGCTGCGTTCGTACTGCTGCTTGTCGGGTTTGCTTTTGCCTATTTTGTCGTGTTCCCGATGGCGTTTCGCTTTACGACGAGTATGACCAAAAACTTGGGATTGGTGGAGACGTACGGCATTGCGCAGTACTTTACGTTTCTGACCAACATCGTGGTTCCGGTGTCGCTTGCCTTTGAGCTGCCGGTGCTGGTGATGCTGCTGACAAGGCTGCGTGTCATCAACCCGGGACTGCTGGGGAAAATGCGTAAAGTCTCGTACATGGTGCTGGTCTTCATCGCGTGCATGATTTCTCCGCCGGAGTTTTTTTCGCATATTTCGGTGTCGGTACCGTTTATTCTGCTGTACGAAATCAGCGTATTGATGTCCAAGCTGGTATACCGCAAGCAAATGCAGACGGATGCGGGGACCAAAGACCGGATGAATTATGGATCTGCCTAAGGCAGGTTCGACCTTGGGTGTTGAAGTGCA
The DNA here is from genome assembly GCF_040545415.1 of Paenibacillus favisporus. NCBI lineage: Bacteria > Bacillati > Bacillota > Bacilli > Caryophanales > Paenibacillaceae > Paenibacillus > Paenibacillus favisporus. The sequence continues at coordinate 362,826 of NZ_JBEPLV010000001.1, forward strand.
CTGAGATCAAGTGGAGAAGCTGGTTTATAAATTGGTTTAAGGGAGGACGATTTACGTTATGCTAAGCGATATCGGTTTGCCGGGTTTCATATTGCTGGCCGTGCTTGCGCTGCTGTTATTCGGACCGAACAAGCTGCCTGGACTGGGCCGCTCGGCCGGACGCATGCTGCGGGAATTTAAAAACGAAATGAGCGACATTATGGGCGACTCGCCGCGCCAGAAACGCAGCTCCGCCCAGGAGCCCGTAACGGAACAGGGGCAGCAGCCTCAGGCGGTTCGGACGGAATCCGCCGCATCCTCGCGTTTGCCGGAATAAAATTCCACGGATCGGGAAGGCTAAGCTCGGTTGACAACAGACGTCCAGTCTGTCATAATCTTCTGTAGTTGAATAGCACCTTTAAATCAGTCCCGTGAGACTGGCAAGGTAACGTGAACCGAGGTTCACTTCGCGGCAGCATACTGTCTGCTTTAAGCCGCCCAGAGAATCTCTATGTCTATCAGCGCATGCTGATGGATTCTAACTCCTTGCCTACGGGCAGGGAGTTTTTTTGTTATCTGGGTCCCCACCAAGCATCTAAACAGGCATCACAGCAAAACCTCGCTTAGTGGGGAACCTTCACGGGTCAGCTATTTAAATCCCTTTTAGACGGAAGAAGGAGTGTGGAGCATGAGCAACGAGGTGCATGTCATTATGGATGAAACGGCAATCCGCCGTGCACTGACAAGGATTGCACACGAAATACTGGAGAGGAACAAGGGGATTGAAAATTGTGTGTTCATCGGCATCAAAACCCGGGGAGAATTTCTGGCCCAGCGCATCGCCGGCAAAATTCTCGAAATCGAAGGCACACCGGTTCCATGGGGCGCCGTTGACGTCACCCGGTACCGGGACGACCAGAAAGACAGCACAGCAACTCTGACTGAAGCAAACATCGGCCTGGAAAAGCTCGATATTCATGATAAAAAAGTGATTTTGTTCGACGACGTGCTGTACACGGGACGGACGATCCGCGCCGCAATGGACGCCCTGATGGACTGCGGCCGGCCGCAGATGATCCAGCTGGCGGTGCTGGCGGACCGGGGACACCGGGAGCTGCCGATCCGGCCGGATTATATCGGCAAGAACGTACCGACGGCAAGGTCCGAGCAAATTGAAGTCGCCCTCACGGAAACGGACGGCAAGGACGAAGTGACGATTATGCAAAACCGGGAGGAGAAATAACATGCTAACGATGACGCAGCTGAAGGACCGGAGCCTGCTCGGACTGAAGGATCTGGGCCGCGACGAAATCGAATCGATCATGAACCGGGCCGCACACTGGGAAGCACAGCACGAAAAGCTGGTGCCGGTACTGGCCTCCAAATTCGTAGCCAACATGTTTTTTGAGAACAGCACGCGGACGCGTTTTTCCTTCGAAATGGCAGAGAAACGTCTGGGCGCCCAGGTTCTGAACTTTACGGCGGCTGCTTCAAGCGTAGAGAAAGGCGAATCGATCTACGACACGGTAAGAACGCTCGAATCGATGGGGATTGACGCAGGCGTCATCCGGCTGAAGCCGGCTGGGGTACTGGAGGAGCTGTCCAGCAAAATCTCGGTTCCGCTCATCAATGCAGGGGACGGAAACAATGAGCACCCGACGCAGGCACTGCTCGACCTGTACACGATGAAGAAACGCTTCGGCAGCCTTCAAGGCCTGACGGTGTCGATCATCGGCGACATTAAGCACAGCCGGGTGGCCAGATCGGACCTGTGGGCGCTGCGCAAGTTCGGGGCCGAAGTCAAATTCTGCGCGCCGAATAATATGACGGCACCAGAGCTGGAGCCGTTTGCCAGATACGTAACGATGGAAGAGGCGCTCCGCTCGGATGTGGTCATGATGCTGCGGGTTCAGCTTGAGCGTCATGCGACCGGCATGCTGAAATCGGCGGAGGAATACAGAGCGCAGTACGGATTGACGGAGGAGCGGGCATCCAAATTGTCCAAGCATACACTAATTATGCATCCTGCTCCGGTGAACCGGAACGTGGAGATCGACGATGCGGTTGTCGAGAGTGAACAGTCGGCGATCTTCCCGCAAATGAGCAATGGCGTTCCGATCCGTATGGCTGTCATGGAACGGGCAATGAAATAATCAGGGATATATAGGCATACACAAATTTTATTAATAAATATACACAAAAATGAATTATTATTATACAATAGATTGGAAGCCACAGTGCCAATCAACGACCGGAGGTACTCATGATACAGATCATAACGAACGCCAGCGTACTGAACGAACAAGGGGAACAGGTAAGCAAGCATATCGTCATCGAGGACGGCATCATCAAAACATTGGTGGAACCCGATGCCGACTGGAGTGCTCCCGAAGGGGCGGAAGTGACGGACGCTGCCGGCAAGCTGGTTACGCCCGGCTTGATCGATATGCATGTTCATCTGCGCGAACCTGGATTTGAACATAAGGAAACGATCGAGACCGGGAGCCGCTCGGCTGCCAAAGGCGGCTTCACGACCATCGCCTGCATGCCGAACACGAAACCGGTGACCGACAACCCGGAAACGGTCCAGCTGGTGCTGGAGAAGGCCCGCGAGGCGGGAATCGTGAAGGTGCTCCCTTATGCAGCGATTACGGTACGGGAGCTCGGACGGGAGCTGACGGATTTTGAAGCGCTCAAAGCAGCGGGGGCGGTCGGCTTCACTGACGACGGCGTTGGCGTACAGAATGCCAAGATGATGAAAGACGCCATGCGCCGGGCGAAAGAGCTGAACATGCCGGTGATTGCACACTGTGAAGAGAACTCCCTGGTCGAAGGGGGAAGCGTGACGGAAGGCAAGTTTGCCGAGCAGCACGGACTGATCGGTATTCCGAACGAGTCGGAAGCGATTCATGTGGGGCGGGACATCCTGCTGGCGGAAGCGACGGGCGTGCACTACCATGTGTGCCACGTCAGCACGGAACAGTCAGTCCGGCTGATCCGCCAGGCCAAGGAAGTCGGCATTCACGTCACCGCCGAGGTGTGTCCGCACCATCTGCTGCTGTCGGATGAAGACATTCCGGGGCTGGACGCCAACTGGAAAATGAATCCTCCGCTGCGCTCGCCGCGGGACGTAGAAGCCTGCATCGAAGGGCTGCTGGACGGAACGCTCGACATCATCGTGACGGACCATGCGCCGCATGCGGCGGAAGAGAAAGCAAAAGGCATGGAAATGGCGCCTTTTGGCATCGTTGGTTTCGAGACGGCCTTCCCGCTCTTGTACACCAAATTTGTGGCGACTGGCAAATGGGATCTGGCCATGCTGGTTCAGCGGATGACTTCCGATCCGGCGCGGGTGTTCGGTTTGAACACCGGGCGGCTTGAGGAAGGCGCTCCCGCTGACCTGACGATGATTGACCTGGAAACCGAAAAAGCGGTGAATCCGGAAGAGTTTGCCTCAAAGGGGAGGAACACGCCGTTTACCGGGTGGAAGCTGAAGGGCTGGCCGGTTAAAACCTGGATGGACGGCAAAGTCGTGTTTGAAGCCTAAGACCGGATATAACCGGGCCGGATCGGTTGATACAAAAGAAACAGATATAGATACTACTAGATACTAACTTAACGTAATTTGACAGAGGAGTGAGTGGGATGCAGGCAAGATTGCTGCTGGAGGACGGAACACTGTTTACGGGCAGTGCTTTCGGAGCAGAAGGTGAAACGACGGGCGAAGTCGTGTTTAATACAGGGATTACGGGATATCAAGAGGTGCTGTCGGACCCGTCGTACTGCGGGCAAATCGTCACGATGACGTTCCCGCTGATCGGCAACTACGGCATTACGCGCGACGATTTTGAGTCGGTTGCGCCGTATGTGCACGGTTTTGTCGTACGCCGCCATGAAACGGTGCCGAGCAACTGGCGCGCCGAGTACAGCGTGGATACGCTGCTGAAGGAATACGGGATCGTCGGCATCAGCGACATCGATACGCGCATGCTGACCCGCCTTATCCGCAGCCACGGCACGATGAAGGGGATTCTGACAACATCCGCTCAGTCCGTCGAGGAGCTGAGAGAGCGTCTTGCTGCGAGCACCCTGATGACCGATCAGGTGTCGCGCGTGTCCACGAAGCATACTTACAGCAGCCCGGGCGCTAGAGAGCGGATCGTACTTATCGACTACGGCGCCAAGAGCGGTATTTTGCGCGAACTGACTTCCCGCGGCTGCGACGTGGTGGTTGTTCCGCATGATACGACGGCCGAGGAAATCCGCCGCCTGAACCCTGACGGCATTCAGCTGTCCAACGGCCCTGGGGATCCTAAAGATGTACCGCACGCGATCCAGACGATCAAGGAACTGCTCGGCGAATATCCGATCTTCGGCATCTGCCTGGGTCACCAGCTGTTCGCCCTGGCTTGCGGCGCCGACACCGAGAAGCTGAAATTCGGGCATCGTGGCGGCAACCATCCGGTGAAGGATTTGGCGACGAACCGCTGCTATATCACATCGCAGAACCATGGCTACACGGTTAAGGATGACTCCATTGCCGGCACAGAGCTCGAGGTTACGCATATCAACAACAACGACAAGACGGTGGAAGGGCTCAAACATAAGAAATACCCGGCCTTTACCGTGCAATACCACCCGGAAGCGGCCCCTGGCCCTTACGACAACAGCTATCTGTTTGACGAGTTCTTGAAAATGATTGCCGATCATAAACAGCAAAAACCTGCAAAACCGCGCCAGGCTGAACTGGCTGCAGCCGTGAAAGGAGCACGATAATATGCCTATCAATAAACAGCTTAAGAAAATCCTCGTTATCGGTTCTGGACCGATCGTCATCGGCCAGGCGGCTGAGTTCGACTATGCGGGCACGCAGGCATGCGAAGCACTGAAAGAGGAAGGCGTTGAGGTTGTCCTGATTAACAGCAACCCGGCGACCATCATGACCGACACGAACACGGCGGATAAAGTATACATCGAGCCGATCACCCTGGACTTCGTAACCCAGGTCATCCGCCAGGAGCGCCCGGACGGACTGCTGCCGACGCTCGGCGGCCAGACCGGCCTTAACATGGCGGTGGAACTGGCGAGAGCAGGCGTGCTGGAGCAGGAAAACGTTAAACTGCTGGGCACCCAGCTTCATTCGATCGAAAAAGCCGAAGACCGCGACCTGTTCCGCGAACTGATGCGCGAGCTGGAACAGCCGGTACCTGATAGCACGATCGTCACGACCCTGGAAGAAGCGCTCGACTTCGCCGAAGAGATCGGCTACCCGCTGATCGTCCGTCCGGCGTACACGCTCGGCGGAACCGGCGGCGGCATCTGCGCGAATGAAGAAGAACTGCGTGAAACGGTAAGTTCCGGTATCCGTTACAGCCCGATCGGCCAGTGCCTGATCGAGAAGAGCATTGCGGGTATGAAGGAAGTCGAATACGAAGTCATGCGCGATGCCAACGACAACTGCATCGTCGTATGTAACATGGAGAACTTTGATCCGGTCGGCGTTCACACCGGGGACAGTATCGTCGTAGCCCCGTCCCAGACGCTCTCGGACCGTGAATACCAAATGCTGAGATCGGCGTCGCTGAAAATTATACGCGCGCTGAACATCGAAGGCGGATGTAACGTGCAGTTCGCCCTGGATCCGCACAGCTACCAATACTATGTCATCGAGGTTAACCCTCGTGTCAGCCGCTCTTCGGCGCTCGCTTCCAAAGCGACCGGGTACCCGATCGCCAAGATGGCGGCAAAGATCGCCCTTGGCTACACCCTGGACGAAATCGTCAACCCGGTGACCGGGCAGACATACGCTTGCTTCGAGCCGACGCTGGATTACATCGTCAGCAAAATTCCGCGCTGGCCGTTCGATAAATTCGTGCAGGCGAACCGCAAGCTGGGCACGCAAATGAAAGCGACCGGCGAAGTTATGGCTATCGGCCGCACGTTCGAGGAATCGATCCATAAAGCGATCCGCTCCCTGGAAATCGGAGTGCACCGCTTCTATCTGAAAGGTACGGAAGAGCTGAGCGAGGAAGTGCTCCGCGAGCGCCTCATCAAAGCCGACGACGAGCGGATCTTCCTGATCGCGGAAGCGTTCCGCCGCGGCTACGGCTTGCAGGAAGTTCAGGATCTGACCAAGATCGACTGGTGGTTCCTCGATAAAATCCAGGGGCTGATCGCGTTCGAAGAGCAGCTTCAGGAAGACACGCTTTCTTATGACACGCTGTACCTGGCGAAACGCCGCGGTTTCACCGACCGGGCGATTGCCGAGATCCGCAGCCAGAGCCAGGCCGGAAGTCTGACGACGGAGACGGAAGTTCGCGAGTTCCGCCTCTCGAGCGGTCTGCGTCCGGTCTACAAAATGGTTGACACCTGCGCGGCCGAATTCGAAGCGACAACGCCTTACTACTACTCGACCTACGAGACGGAGAACGAAGTAACGCCGTCCAACAAGGAGAAAGTGGTCGTGCTGGGCTCCGGACCGATCCGGATCGGCCAAGGCATTGAGTTCGACTACTCGACCGTACACGCCGTGTGGGCGATTCAGAAGGCCGGATACGAAGCGGTTATCATCAACAATAACCCGGAAACGGTATCCACGGACTTCAACACGTCGGACCGCCTGTACTTCGAGCCGCTGTTCTTCGAGGACGTCATGAACGTGATCGAGCAGGAGAAGCCGATCGGCGTCATCGTTCAGTTCGGCGGCCAAACGGCCATCAACCTGGCCGGACCGCTGAGCAGAGCGGGCGTGAACATTCTCGGCACCAGCCTCGAAAGCATCGACGAGGCGGAGGACCGCAAGAAGTTCGAGGCGCTGCTCTCGAGACTACAAATCGCCCAGCCGAAGGGCAGCACGGTTACATCGGTCGACGAAGCCGTAGACACGGCCCAATCGCTCGGCTATCCGGTGCTGGTCCGTCCATCCTACGTCCTTGGCGGGCGCGCGATGGAAATCGTCTACTCCGATGAAGAGCTGCTGAGCTATATGGAGCAGGCTGTAAAGATCAATCCGGAGCATCCGGTACTGATCGACCGCTACATGCTGGGTAAAGAGGTGGAAGTCGACGCGATCTGCGACGGCGAAACCGTGGTCATCCCGGGCATCATGGAGCATATCGAGCGCGCGGGCGTGCACTCCGGCGACTCGATCGCGGTATATCCGCCACAGCACCTGGAGGAGCATCTCAAGGAGAAGATCGTATCCATCACGACGCGGATTGCAAAGGAACTGAAAACGATCGGCCTGGTCAACATCCAGTTTGTCATTTACAACGACGAAGTGTATGTCATCGAGGTAAACCCGCGCTCTTCCCGGACGGTACCGTTCCTGAGCAAAGTCACGACAATTCCGATGGCGAACCTGGCCACGCAGGCCATTCTCGGCCGCAAGCTGAAGGACGCAGGCTACAAGGAAGGCCTCTGGCCGGAAAGCGACTACGTTTCCGTCAAAGTGCCGGTGTTCTCCTTCGCGAAGCTGCGCAGAGTCGAGCCGACACTCGGACCGGAAATGAAGTCGACCGGCGAAGTTATGGGACGCGACCTGCAATACGCCAAAGCGCTGTACAAAGGCTTGATCGGCGCAGGCATGAAAATTCCGGCATCGGGTGCGATCATCGTCACCGTGGCCGACAAGGATAAGGAAGAAGCTGTGGAGCTCATGAAGGGCTACAAGCGCCTTGGTTACAAGATCTACGCAACCGAAGGTACGGCTCAAGCTTTGAACGAAGCCGGACTCAACGTAACGACCGTGCAGAAGCTCAGCGACGGCACACCGAACATTCTGGATCTGATCCGCAATGGTGAAGCGCAGTTCGTGTTCAACACCCTGACCAAAGGGAAAACGCCGCAGCGCGACGGATTCCGTATCCGCCGGGAAGCGGTAGAGAACGGCGTAGTCTGCATGACCTCGCTGGACACGGTCAGAGCGCTGATGAATATGCTGGATACCCTCAACTTCTCTTCGCAGGCCATGCCGGCTTTTGCGAACTGAGAAGGGGGAAATACTAGAAGCATGAATGATAAGTATACAGAAATGGCGGGCCGCTTGATCGTGGCCCTGGACTACCCGGATGCCGAAGCGGCATCCGCGCTGGTCCGCGAACTTGAAGGTATTCCCTGCTACTTGAAGGTGGGCATGCAGCTGTACTATGCTGCAGGGCCTGCTTTTGTGCGGGAATTGAAGTCAAAAGGCTACAGCGTATTTCTTGATCTGAAAATGCATGACATACCCAATACGGTAAGGGGTGGCGCAGAGAGCATCACCCGTCTTGGTGTGGACATGTTTAACGTCCATGCTGCCGGAGGTACGGCGATGATGAAAGCCGCGCTTGATGGAGCCGAATCCGCGGTTGCGGCCGATCCCGGACTGAGCAGGCCGGTCATTATCGCGGTCACCCAGCTGACCAGCACCAGCCAGGAGACGCTCAACAGCGAGATCGGCATTCAGGGCAGCGTTCAGGACGCCGTGGTACACTACGCCAAGCTGACGCAGTCGGCCGGACTGGACGGCGTCGTCGCCTCGGCCCAGGAATCGGCGCTGATCCGCGAGGCTTGCGGCCAGCAATTTATCACCGTCACGCCGGGTATCCGGCCTACGGGCTCCGCAGCAGGCGACCAGGCGCGCGTCCTGACGCCGGGCGAAGCCATTCGCCAAGGCAGCCATTACATCGTCGTAGGGCGTCCGATTACGGCGGCGGAAAACCCGCGTGAAGCTGCCGAACACATTATCAAGGAGATGATCGAAGCTTGACTACCCTAGCAGAAATTCCAGCACGTATCGCATCCCATTTGCTTGAGATCGGAGCGGTGGCGCTCCGGCCGAAACAGCCGTTCACTTGGACCTCGGGCATCAAGTCGCCTATCTACTGCGATAACCGTCTGACGATGTCTTACCCTGAAATCCGCGAGCTTATCGCCGAATCGTTCGCTGCGATCATCCGGGCGCAGTATCCGGACGCGGAAGTCATTGCGGGAACGGCGACGGCCGGTATCCCTCATGCAGCGTGGGTTGCCCAGAAGCTGAATCTGCCGATGGCCTATATCCGCGATAAAGCGAAGGGACACGGCAAGGAGAACCTGATCGAGGGCATCATCAAGCCGGGGCAAAAAGTCGTCGTCATCGAAGACTTGATCTCGACCGGCGGCAGCTCGCTTAAAGCGGCGGTAGCCGTGAAGGAAGCCGGTGCCGAGCCGCTCGCCGTGCTCGCCATCTTCAGCTATCAGCTCGATAAAGGGGTACAAGCCTTTGCCGAAGCGGGGATTCCGCTGCAGACGTTGTCCAACTATGCGGCGCTGATGGAAGTGGCCCTGGAAAAGGGAGCCATTCAGCAGGAGGACGTCGAAGCGCTCAAAGCGTGGAGAGAAGATCCGTCATCGTTCGGAAACTAAGAAGACGACACTTGTGTGAATTTCCTCAAATGGATTTATAAAATGATAAAGCAAAGGCAGCCCTAAGGGCTGCCTTTTTAAGTGGTTTACACGGATGATGAACCATGCTGTAACCTTAAGCTTGAGGTTTCAAATCTTTTAGTGGATGGCATTTTTCTCAAAATTGCCGCCGAGCACATCGGACACATGCTCAATGGCAATAAAGGCTTTGGGATCGATCTCCTGCACGAGCGCCTTCAGTTTGGCCAGCTCAAGCCGGGTGACGACGCAATAGATGACTTGTGTATCTTCCTTCGAGTAGCCGCCTCTGGCGTACATGAAGGTCGTGCTGCGTCCCAGCCGATCCTGAATCGTTTGGGAAATTTCCTCGTATTCGTTCGAGATGATGGTGACCGACTTGGACTCGTTCAAACCCTCGACCACGATATCCATCACTTTGGAGGCCATATAGTATGTAAATATGGAGTACATCGCGGAATCCCAACCGAATACGAATCCGGCAACAATGAAAATGAAGACGTTCATGATCATGATAATTTGGCCGACCGGCATGCGGAGCTTTTTAGACAGCAGAATCGCGACAATTTCGGTTCCGTCGAGCGAGCCGCCGAAACGGATGACGAGTCCGACGCCAAGACCGAGAATAAGGCCGCCGAACAGGACCGCTAATATTTTCTCATTGGTAAAAGGACTGACATGATGCAGCAGCTGCGTCGTTACAGACATGACGGCGATGCCGTAAAGGGTAGAAAAGGCGAACGTTTTTCCGATCTGCTTGTATCCCAGAAATAAAAAGGGGAGGTTGATAATAAACAGAAAAATACCGAGCGGAAAGGCCGTCACTTTGGATAAGACGATCGAAATCCCGGTGATGCCGCCATCGATGATTTCATTGGGAACCAGAAATACCTCGAGCGCGACGGCCATAAGCACGGCCCCCACCGTAATAAATACAAATTTTTTGACCAGATCCGCAAAAGACAGCTTTTTATGTGTTTTTGCCATGGACATTCCCCGCTTTCCTGAAAATTAAAATGTTAAACAACTTAGTTATCAGTATAAACGATTTTTTCGCTCAGCACAAAGCAATCTCGCTTTTTTTCGAACGTTTTCGACATTTTACTAGCCGACATTTCTGCTGCTATGAATGAACCATCGCGTTTGCGGCAACAATAGGCATCAAAACAGCTCATCTATGAAAGGGGGGTTAGCAGCAATGCGGTGGGTGTATTTCGGCAAGCTCTACCGGACGAAGTTCCAGGCAGGGTGCCTGGCGAAGAGGCTGGAGCAGGACAGCTGGATTTACGGTTATGAAGAGCCGCGGCTCGTTGAAATTTTCCGTTCAAGGAGAGGCAGGTACGGTGTCCGCTTCTTGCCGTGACATGGCAGGCCCCAGGATGTCCTAACACCAATTCCATAAATAAATACTTGACGCAGTGGGTACATATGCTGTATATTAATTCTTGTCGCTATTTGATATGGTTAATGACGCGGGGTGGAGCAGTCCGGTAGCTCGTCGGGCTCATAACCCGAAGGCCGCAGGTTCAAATCCTGCCCCCGCAACCAATTTAACAGCCATTATCTGTACGGTATATACTTGATCAGGGCCCTTAGCTCAGTTGGTTAGAGCGGTCGGCTCATAACCGACTGGTCGGGGGTTCGAGTCCCTCAGGGCCCACCATATAGCATTATGCAAGAAACAGCATGCCGGGGTGGCGGAATTGGCAGACGCACAGGACTTAAAATCCTGCGGTAGGTGACTACCGTACCGGTTCGAGCCCGGTCCTCGGCATACAGGTAAACCATTCGAAGGAAGCCGGTTCAGTCTTTGACTGAGCCGGTTTTTTTGTGCTCATGGCCGGTAAAAGGAATGGGAATTAAAGGATTGCCGGTATAGGCAAAACATGTTATATTAAATTTTGTCGTCACAAAAGTGATAGACAAGCCGGGATGGCGGAATTGGCAGACGCACAGGACTTAAAATCCTGCGGTAGGTGACTACCGTACCGGTTCGAGCCCGGTTCTCGGCATTGGATTGGAACAAGTTGAACAGGGTAAGCTGGTCCGGATCGGGGCCGGCTTATTTTTTTAGCTGCCGTTCAATGCGGTCTGACTTTCATTGATTGTGCGTCGGCAGACGTTTTTCTATAAAAATAGGTTTATATATTTACGAGAGAGGAGAAATGCTTCATGATATTTAATAACGATTGGGACGAGCAGCTGAAGGAAGAAACCGAAAAGGACTATTTTCAGGAACTCCGTTATAAGCTGGCCAAGGAATACAAGCTTCACAAAGTGTACCCGCCGAAAGAGGACCTCTTTAAAGCGCTCAAGCTGACCCCATACGAGGATACCAAAGTGGTCATTTTGGGACAGGATCCTTATCATGGACCCGGACAGGCCCACGGCCTAAGCTTTTCGGTCAAACCCGGCGTGCGGATTCCGCCTTCCCTCGTGAACATTTACAAAGAGCTGCACAGCGATCTGGGCGTGCCGATTCCAAACCATGGAACGCTGGTGCATTGGGCCGAGCAAGGGGTGCTGCTGCTCAATACGGTGCTGACCGTCCGGGATGGCGAGGCAAATTCGCATAAAGGATTAGGATGGGAGCGATTTACCGATGCTGTCATTGAGAAGCTGAATGAGCGGGATAAGCCGGTCGTGTTCATTCTATGGGGAAGCCATGCCCAGAAAAAAGGAGCTTTTATCGATCGGAAAAAGCATCTGGTGATCCAGTCGGTTCACCCGAGTCCGCTGTCGGTGCACCGCGGTTTTTTTGGAAGCAGGCCGTTTTCCAAAGCCAACGCGTTTTTAGCAGCCCATGGGATCAAGCCGGTCGATTGGGCGATTCCTGACCGGTAACTCATTTTCATGCGAAAGGAGGCGAAAGGGCCATGAAGAACTGGATCGGCAGGCGGGTTACTATCCTGTGCAACGACAAGCTGCATTCCCGGGTCAAGGGGACGCTTCGCAAGTGGGATGAACATAACGAATGGCTCGTGCTCGGGCCGCACGACCTGAAGCTGCCGTTTGGCGAGGTTTGTACGATCCGGCTTCTTCCCGAAGGGAAAAATGCCCCTGACGCCGCGCCTCATTCGGTCGGATATATCATGAAGGACAAACGGCAGTTCGATAACGCCGTGTTGTTCGGGTCCGAGGTCATGATCTGGCGGAAGGACCGTCTGGAAGCATACAGGGCCACCCTGAGCTCGCATAATGCGGAGACGGTGACCCTGTCGGACGGCCGGACTTTTCGGAAAGCGGAGTGCACTTGCGTTGTCCGGTCATTGCGGGGCATGCTGTGAGACATTAGTCTTGCGGCATGCTTTTTTTTTCTCACTCTTTCATGTCATCGACCTTTTCCGCCAAAAACAGCCCATACCCCCGGACGATAATGATCTTGGCGATCATATAGACGGGAATGGCCAAAATGACGCCGACGATCCCGGATACGTCCCCGCCGATCAGCAGCAGGACGATGGCCGTCATCGGATGAATGTCCAGCTGCTTGCCGTAAATAATCGGCGTCAGCAGATTATCCTGGATCTGCTGGGAGATGATGATCACGACGAGCGACCATACGGCAACGGAAGGCGAATCGATAAAACCGATGATAACGACCGGAATGGCAGCGATGATCGCACCTACGTATGGAATCAGGTTCAGGACGATCGAGATCAGCGCGAGCAGGAGAGAGTACGGAAGCCCGATAATGAGGAAGCCGATGTACATCAGCACGCCTAAAATGAGATTCAGCACGACCCTGCCGACGATAAAGTTGCTGAGCGCCGTATCGATTTCCCGCAGCGCTTCTTTCCCTTCCTTCCGGTATTTCCGCGGAAGGATATGCAAAATTTTAGGGGGAAGCTTGCTGCTTTCTTTCAGCATGTAATACAGCACGATCGGAACGGTAGCAATAATGACCACGACATTGGATACGACGGATATAAAATTGGAGATCGAATCCGTTACGGCCATAATTAGACCGTTGAGATATTCACTCACGCGGGCATAAATTTCCGACTCGCTTGGCAGCGCCTTGGCGAAAAAGCTGTTTTTCTGAAGAGCCTCAAACTGCTTCTGCAAATCTTCCACGAAATAAGGCGCGTTTTCGGCAAAAGTGATCACCTGCTCGCGCAGCGTTGGCCATACCAGCACCGAAAACAGGGCGATCAGACCAACGAACATGAGGTAGATCGACAAAATCGAAAGCGACCTTTTCCAGTGGTGCTTTTCCAAGTAATTCACGATGGGCCTCAGCAAATAATACATGAAACCGGCCAGCATCACCGGGACCAGCAGCAGCTTGAACAGCAGGACGATCGGATTGAAAATAAACTTTACTTTGGCACCCAAATAAATAATTAAAAGCGCCGCGATGATACCCAGACATGTACGAAAATATTTGCTCTGCAGCAATCAAATCCCCCCAGCCTTCATGGACCAGCCTATGTAACGGTCTGTTTCCTCTTTTACAACCCATTAACCAAATGTCATAAGGATGATTCAGGGAGCTCCTGCCATCGCTTCTGGAAGCGGTAACCGTTTGAGGCAATCCGGGTATTCGTACAGTCAAATCGCAGGTGAACTACATAATATAGGTTGACCCCATGAAAAAGGAGGTTCAAACCTATGAGCGGAGTCGTAGGCGGCGTTGGTTATCCAGGCGGAGTTTTCAAATCGACGGGAGCGATCTTGGTCCTTTTCATCCTCTTGGTCATTATTCTGAGTTCGTGTTTTTGTTAAGTAGGAACACAGGAGCATCCTGGCGGATCATCTTGCCGGGATGTTTTTTTATGCCCGCGTTAGTTTACCTAATTACATACAGTCATTTAACCTGGGAGGGATTGAGGATGAGCCAACTCGTGATCGCATTGTTCCGGACGAGACAGGATACGGCGCTGGCGGTCAGCGCGCTTTGGGAGCGTCATTTTGACAAAAAGGACGTGTCGCTGCTTGCCCTTGACAAGAGACAGTTATCTATCGTATGCCGGGATACCGGCTTGAAAGAACCCGTGTCCAGGCATGGTACCAGCGGGTTGTTCGGCGAAATCCGGGATTTAACCTCCAGCCTGACGCTGCGGGATCAAGTCACCTGGGCATCGGGACCGGCAGCGGCCAAACTTGGGGGGGCGGAAGTCGGCGGGAAGAGCGACGGGCTGATTGTCAGTCTGGTGGGGATTGGCATCCCCGAAGGGGATGCAGAAAACTATGAGAAGCTGCTGATTCAGGGGCATTTTATGGTCATTGTGGAATGCAGTAAGGAGCGAAGCATCGAGGCGCAGCATGTTCTTGAGGCCCATCGGTGCGTCGAGACGAGAAAAGAAAAGCGTGTATCGACATAAAAAAAAGGCGATCGAGTACCGATCCCCTTCCGGTCAATAAATGATTCTCCGGCTTAAGTTAACGGCCGTTCCGTATTTTTTGCTGAGGATCTTGGCCTCTTCGGTGACGTAGGCGAGGATATGCTGCAGCCGCTGGGTGGCCGGCCGGATGGTTTCTTTGACTTCTCCGTGGACGATGACGTCAAACACGATCATGAACGAATACCTCCTTATATGCGGGATAAATCCATGATAAAATACAACCATCAGAGAGGAATCAATTTGGATGGAGCGGTTTGTAAACTCTACGGTTTATACTCGCATTACATAAGACGGGTACGATAAGTTGGTAAGGTTTGCGAGAATACCAGTCGGGAGGTTGAGAGAAGTTGGATTCGATTATTAATTTTGCCCACCGGGGCGCATCTGCGGTATGTCCGGAAAATACGATGGCCGCTTTTGCCCGCAGTTTGGAGCTTGGTGCCACAGGGATTGAAACCGATGTTCAGTTAACCCGGGACGGCCGGCTTGTCCTGATTCACGACGAAACGTTGTCCCGGACGACAAACGGGAGCGGGGGGGTCAAAGATCATGACCTGAAAGAGCTGAGGAAGCTGGACGCCGGCAGCTGGTTCCATCCCGATTTTGCGGAGGAGCGCCTTCCGCTGCTGGAAGAGCTGCTGGAGCTGGTTCAGGGCACCGGGACCGTCGTCAACATCGAGTTGAAAAATACGAAGGTACCTTATGCAGGGCTTGAGGAAAAGGTCATCGACATGGTAAGAAGCTATAACCTGAGCGAGCGGATCGTCATCTCAAGCTTCAATCACTATTCTCTGCGGCTCTGCAAGCAGCTCGCGCCTGAAATCCGCACCGGCATTTTGTACATGGAGGGACTGTATGAGCCGTGGGAGTATGCCCGCAGCGTTGAAGCTGACGCCCTGCACGCTTACCATTTTGCGGTGCTGCCTGAATTTGTGGCGGGAGCAAAGGCGGCCGGTAAGGTATACCACCCATGGACGGTCAACGAAGAAGAGGAAATGCAGCGTCTTATCTCCGCAGGGGCAGCGGGGATCATCACCGACTACCCCGATAAGCTGGCAGCGCTGCTGAGCGCTTCGGTGCGCTCCTAAACAACGATAACCCGATGCCACGGCGGCATCGGGTTATTTTGTGCCCGTAAACGTCTCCAGAACAGTGAGGGAACGCGTCACCCTTGATGATCCGCTGAATCCCCGTTCGACGGATGTTTACCTTTCTTCAATTTCCGCGCCCCTTCTTCCAGCACGTCTTCAATCATGTCCGTGGATGAGGGCGTTTCATGATCGGGATCCGGAATGGGGTCGACCCCGGGGAAACGATCCTCTTCATTCGGTTTATTCATCGCCACACGTCCTTCCAATAGAATCGTTGGTACTTCCATAGTGTGTTCCTTATATGTAAGGATAAACCGTTCCAAGCGCCGATGAACCACATTTTCCTGCACCTTACGAGCCGAAAGGTGGTTAATCGTTATATAAAAAAATAAAGCCGCCCAAGCAGGGCAGCGAATATTAACGAATATGAATGAGGCGTGACAGATGGCCGACTTCATCCAGCGGAATCCACATGGAGCCATACACCGTCCGCATCTTTAAAGTTCCCGGATCATCGGATTTCTCAGGGATGCCGGTGATGGATTCACCATCCAAATTTTGAACGAATAATTGATGGCCGCGCCGGATCGCCATTTCAATTTCCTTTTCCATGAGACTATTCTCCCGTATCCACATACTGGTAAGACTTTTGTATCAATAACTATCTTTATCATAAGATAATTTTCGTCTGTTGGATAGAGAACAGATGTTTGATTGGTGGGGATATGGACCTAAAATATGAATTTAATTTGAACGGATGTGCTGAAAAATAAAAAAACCCTCCGTCTGGAGGGGCAGAAAAGAAACCGAGCAGCTAAATCCGGATGTCTAGACGGTTTCCCAAATGGGGTACGGTGCTGCTATCCAGCATTTTGACCAGGGATTGACCGTCCTGCGAGGCTTGATCCTTAGCGATTTTAAGCACCTGAATGCTCACATTTTGAGCCAGCCGGGACTGGCTCATGGCCATCGATAAAGCAGGAATATCCATCATAAGCCTCCTCTATGTAAAATGGGTAACATCTATGTTATCGGATTTTCGGTATGATTTATAAAATAGATGCCGCCCGGGAACCAAGTTCCCGGGCGTGCGATCAGGGAGGTGTCATGCTGATTTCATCCGAAAAATCCGGAATTAATACATTCCTCCACCGAAGTGATCGCGACAGTGGCATCTTTTATGGTGGCGTTTTTTGAAGTGGTGGTGATGTTTGTGAATCTTATGGCAGGAAACATGCTTTTCTTTGTGGACTTTTTTGATTACAGGTTCCCAGTCGACTTTGACGAATATCGTTTTCTTGATTTCTTTTTTGAGGATGACTGGTTTTGGTCTGCGGACATGACAGTGACGACGGTGATCATGTTCGTGGAAAAAGAATTTACCCATTTGGTTACCCCACCTTTGTTGGAAAATGTGAAACCTGAGATATCGTATGTAACGGTTTCCTTCGCAAACACGGCGGAGGTCCCTGTGAGAACAAAATAGATGATTATCTTAACGGGACAGGGCCAAAACTCTGCGGCTAATTGTGAAAATAACAAAAAACCCTTGAAGCCTTACGCTCCAAGGGTTTCTATAGATGATCTGCAGTGGGCTCGAACCACTGACCCCCACCCTGTCAAGATGGTGCTCTCCCAGCTGAGCTAGCAGATCGTACAAGTCAGATACATTTAATATAATAACAGCGCCGTAGTTAGCTGTCAATCATTTTATTTGGCTCACGGTGAATGGCATGCACAATTTGTTTGCCGCTCATGATTAGAAGCTATCCAAACGGGCGAAAACTAAAGTATATTTCGAAACAAAAGGAGTGGCACGGTATGCCGAACAAAGGCGGGCTGCTCACGGCAGGGCTGTGCCTGCTGCTTGCCGGATGCTCCCCCGCGGGTGAGTTTTCGGATGCGCAGGAGCCGATCAAGCCCGGTTCAACAATGGCCGACTCACCGATTATGCTGGACGTTTACGGCAAATCGGTCAGCGAGGATGTGTATTCCAAGGGCCCTATTACGCCGCCCTGATTCCCCTGGACAAGACATAGGGCCCGTGCTCCGACTGCACCGGCCCTTGTTTTATTTTAGATATAAGAAAGATTGCATCGGAGATTCGGTTTCCTTATATCACAAGAAAACTTCCGCAAAACGCGGTCTATCTTCCGTGAGTGTTCGTCGATAAACGTTTCTCTTATTCCTCATCCCATTTGCGTGAATACCCTTTTTGGATGACATAAATAAATGAATAGATCAAGATGGCTGA
The DNA here is from genome assembly GCF_040545415.1 of Paenibacillus favisporus. Lineage (NCBI taxonomy): Bacteria > Bacillati > Bacillota > Bacilli > Caryophanales > Paenibacillaceae > Paenibacillus > Paenibacillus favisporus. The sequence goes on from NZ_JBEPLV010000001.1 coordinate 380,903, forward strand.
TAAAATGACGATCAGCGCAATGGTCATGCCCATAACGATCCATGGTCTCCCTTCCATAGAGCTCTCATGAGTCAACTATACAGGAAAATCATTTTTTTGTATAATGATTCAGCCGTGTTTTTTATATTGATTGCATGAAAGAGAGGGTAACCGATGCCTGCAGAAATAGTATACGTGACGACTCCCGAGCAGCTGGAACATGCGCTGGACATCCGCCAGGAGGTGTTCGTCAAGGAACAAAACGTGCCCGCTGACCTGGAGATCGACGAATACGATGTGATCAGCGAAAATGTTCATCATATCCTCCTTCAGGACAAGGATCAGTATGTGGCCACCGGCCGGATCATTTATTATAACAGCGATACCGCCAAGATGCAGCGAATCGCGGTTCGCCGCGAGTTCCGCACCCACGGGTTCGGCCGCATTTTGCTGATGGCGATGGAAGAGCGGGCGAGGGAACTGGGGCTGGCCTATTCCATCCTGGATGCTCAATGCCAAGCTGAACAGTTCTATGCAAAACAAGGCTACGAGGTCATTTCCAAGGAGCCGTTCGATGACGCGGGCATTCCGCATGTCCGTATGAAGAAAACACTGTAGGCTTCATTTCTTCGCATAAATCCATGTTCTCAGGGAACGATATCCATATGTCACCTTGATATATCATGACAACTTAAGGAGTGGATATCGATGGGAAACCCGGGAAGAGAACAATTTATCGCAGTACAGAAGAACGGTGACGGCGACTTGACGGCCTTTCAAACGTCGTCGGGCCGGGTGCTCGATTACGAGCAGGCGCTGCAGGAAGTAAAGGCGGGCGCCATTGCCGGAGTAAACGTCTTTAAAGGCCGTGACGGCGAGATGTACATCCGCGGGGACGCCGACGGCGATCCGTCGAATAATCTCGATAACCTGCCTACCTTTGAATAAAAGACGATCGTCATGCTTCCAAAAATAACAGCCGGCTGCAGAGAAGATTCATCTTTCTGCAGCCGGCTGTGTTTTTTCACCCGTAATCCACATCGACCTGCAAGGGTTACAGCGTATATAAGTGCCCTTGCTCAAGGAAGGTCATTTCTCCGGTTTTTCCTACAAATCCGTCTTTATTATCCGCATAATGCATCAATCGGATCATACGCTGAACCGGCTCCGGCAGCGATAGCAGCTCGCTAAGCGTCGTATGCACCTCGCCCGGTCCTTCCAGCTGGACCTCGTGCAGGATCGTATCACAGCCGCGTTCCCGTACGAGCTTGTCCAGCAGCCCGGGGTCGAAGGTCATGTCTGCGCTGTAGAAGATCCGGCCGTTAATATAGAGCGAAAAGCTGTCTTTGCCCGGAATGTGACGGTTCGGGATAAGCTCCAGCTCGATTTGCTCCGACAGGCGGCAGGGAACCCCCGGCTGAAGCGTATGTACGTCGAAGGCGTCCTCGAGGCAGGTGATCTCGCCGGGTTGGGACAGACCGCCCTTCAGCGTGTGCTCCCACAGCACATCACGCAAAGCTTCCGCGATAAAAAGCTTCATTTTGCGACGATACGCATATTTCATCTTGAAGGCAAGCTCCTCCAGGCCGCCGACATGATCGCCATGAATATGGGTGATCAGCACGGCATCCAAGTCGTTAAACGTTTTGCCCAGTTGGTGAAGGGCGAGGGGTGCCGTAATTCCGCAATCGATCAGCAAAGTGAACGACCCGTCCCCGAGCAGGGCATTATTGTTGAAATACTTTTTGGCAAAAGCGCTGCCTGTCCCCAGCATCTGAAGCTGCAAGCTCATCGGTTGATCCTCCTGTGAATGAGCGGCATGCCGAGCATGCCGTTCGTATTTTTTTCTTTCATTATACACCACAGTTCCCAATTTCCATCTCCCCCCATAATATGCTGTAAACGCGCGAAATGGGGTTTTGTCATGGCGAAGGGAAAAAGCAAAAAACCGGCACAAGCCAAAGGGGAAAAGGTCATCCGAGGCATGAGGCTCGTGACCTCCGACGTATGCGAGGCCTGTAAAACGCCTTGTGCCCGGGGAATGGCGTACGCGGCACGGATGAGAGTTCCGGGTGCGGTCGGCAAAGGGGTGCCCTGTATTTTAACCAAGAAGTAAGGAGAGAAATGAGGAACTGAACCAAAAATTTGGAGCTATAGTCCCACAAGGTGGGGCTTTTTTTGTGTTTCTGGAACAAAATTCCTTCACTTTTGAGAAAAAATGTGAGTTTTGTCCGTATGTACAGCGCAACTTGCGTTTGTACTTTTCGTATATACATACAACATCACGATGGAAATGGAGGGAAATGAACAAGATGAATTGGAAGAAAGTTATGGTATGCGTATTCGCCTTTTCCCTGATGGGGGGTTCTGTGTTTGCGGATTCGATCACCCAGAAAGTCAGGGTGTGGATGAACGGCAAGGAAATCCAGGACGGCGGTTATATCATCGACGGTAAAACCTATGTCCCGATCCGGGAGTTTGACGGGGTCGTAAAGTTTAATTCAGACACGAACAAGGTTGAATTCATTAAGCCTAACGTACATATATTTCTGTTTAATGGAGATACCATCTTCGGTAACGTCAATAAAGGGAAGCTCAAATTTAACGTATTCTGCCAGGTGGACAGTTTATCGGACGACGTGGCTAGCGTAAAGGTGGCTATTACGGATCCTTCGGGAAAGGTCAAGGATATCCAGTCTCAGGACGTGAGCGGCAGCCAGAAGGATAATTTCTGGTTCCGGACTTACGATTTTACGTATGATTTCAGCAGCGCGGGCAAATATAAAGTGGGGTTCTACATTAAGGCCACTAAGACCAGCGATTACGTCCTCGTATCGCAAAAAGTGATCACTGCGCTGAACTGACAACCCCCGAGGAGGATAAATTGACCAGATCATGCGGACGTGATACGATACGGTGGTATGATCCATTCCAACCATAAGTGAGGTTTTTGTTAAAATGAGCGATCACAAGCATGAACACGGCGAAGCCTGCAATCATGATCATGACCATGATCACGAGCATGAGGAATTTGTTCTGACGCTGACAGATGAGAACGGCAAAGACGTGGAAATGGTTCTTGTCGAAACATTCGATGTAGGCGAGAACGTTTATGCACTGCTGCTGGAACGTGAGAATCCTGAAGCGGACGGCATCATCCTTCGCGTCGAGGAAGAGGACGAGGAAATGATGCTTTACAATATTGAAGACGAAGAAGAATGGAACAAAGTGGAAGCCGCTTATAACGAGCTGGTTGCCCAGTTGGACCAGGAGTAATCCATTTCGCCACAAGCCCTACACCAAGAAACCCCCGAACCGCAGCGAAAGCGGGACCGGGGGTTTCTTTTTTTGGTGCAGGCGCTAAACAGCCGCGCGTATTAAAAAATCGGATCGGTTTCCACAATGACCTTGACGTTTTGGATATACCGGTCTTCCGGTCCTTTTACCGGCAGTCCGACGTCCACATGGTCGACGATGTAGTCGATATTGTCTTGGGAGATGACCTCTCCCGGAAGAAGGATCGGAATGCCCGGCGGATACACATAAATGAACTCGGCTATGATGCGTCCGGCCGATTCCTTGAACGGAATGACTTCCGTATCCCCGTAGAAGGCGTCCCTTGGAATGAGGGACAGCTGCGGAATTTCCGGAATTTTAACAACCAGCTCGTTGGCTGTGTTTACATTATAGTAGGTCTGTGCCAGCTCGCGGAGCGCATTCACCAGGATGGAGATGGTCTCTTCGTTATCCCCTGGCGTAATCAGGCACAGGATGTTGTACATGTCGCTCAGCTCGACTTCGATATTATACTTTTCGCGAAGCCAGTTTTCGGTCTCATAACCGGTGATGCCCAGGTGGCGGACATGGATGGTCAGCTTGGTCGGATCATAATCGTAAGTCGCTTCCCCGCCGAGAATTTCCTTGCCGAAGCAGTAGAGACCTTCAATTTCATTGATTTGCTTGCGGGCGGACTGCGCCATATCGATGGCACTTTGGGCCATGGCATAACCGTTCAGCGCCAGGTTCCGTCTGGAGGTATCCAGCGAGGCGAGCAAAATGTAGGAAGTCGACGTCGTGGTCAGCATACTGATGATCGTTTGCACGCGCTGCGGATTGACATAGCCGTTCTTCGTGTTCAGATTCAGCACGGAGCTCTGCGTCATGGAGCCGCCCAGCTTATGCACGCTCGTCGCGGCCATATCCGCTCCGGCATCCATAGCGGACATCGGCAGTTCCGGATGGAAATGGGTCAGCACGCCGTGGGCTTCGTCCACGAGGACGGGCACATTCCGGCTGTGGGCGAGGTCCACGATCTCCTTCAGATTGGCGGAGACGCCGAAGTACGTCGGATTAATGACGAGAACCGCCTTGGTGTCCGGATGACGGTCCAAGGCCCGCTGCACGGAGCGGACGGTAATGCCGTGGTCGATCCCCAAATTTTCGTCGCGGGCCGGCGAAACGAAGACGGGCTTGGCACCGGAGAAAATAATCGCGGACATGACCGACTTATGGACATTCCGGGGAACGATGATTTTGTCGCCAGGAGAGCACATCGTCAGAATCATGGTCATGATCGCGCCGCTGGTTCCCTGTACGCTGAAATACGTGTAATCGGCGCCGAAAGCGTCAGCAGCCAGAATCTGGGCTTCCTCGATGACGCCCGTCGGCTGGTGAAGGTCGTCCAGCGGGGCAATATTGATCAGATCTATTGAGAGGGCGTTATCGCCGATAAATTCTCTGAATTCGGTATCGGTCCCCATTCCCTTCTTGTGGCCGGGAATATGGAACTGAACGGGATTTTTTGCCGCGTGCTGTGTGAGTGCTGTAAATAAAGGGGTACGGCTATGGTCCATGTATGCTGTCACAACCTTTCATCTGTTAAAATTACAAAGCTCAGTATAGCAAATCGGGGGGCGAATGCAAGCGGCTTTTTGACCCTGTGAAAATCTCGTCCCCATATGGGGTACACTATTAGTATAGACCATACTGTCGGGAGGATTCGCACAAACCAAAATAGGGAAGTGGTGAAACGCGTGTCGCAAATAACGGAAGCGGCGGCAGCCCGCCGGCTGATTTCGCCTTTTTTCATCGGGCTGCTGACGATTCTATTTCTCGTGGAATTTATGAAAGGGTCGCTTCTGGTGGCCATTTTGCCGGTTTATATGAAAAACTCGCTCGGTCTCGGCGCCCATACGATCGGTCTCGCTTTTTCCCTTCAATATATCGGTGATAACTTGTTCCGCAGCCCGTCGGGCTGGATCGCCGAGCGGCTGGGGTACCGCAGAACGCTGACGGGGGCGCTGGTGCTGACCATCGTCGCGGTTGGCATGATCGCCTTCTTATCCGGCGCAGGCTGGCTGTCGCTTGCCTGTTTTATTCTTGGGGTAGGCACTTCGCCGCTGTGGCCCTGCGCCATGACCGGGACGACGGCCATTTCGGGTCCGAGAGGCAGCAGCGGACAAATGATCGGCATGCTCGAGATCGCTTCGCTGGGCGGAACAGGCGCAGGACCGATCGTCATGAATTTTTTGATGGACCGTACGAACAAGAACTATCAGACGCTATTTTTTATCCTTATCGGCTGCTGCATCATCGTAGTTCTGGTTGCATTGCTCCTCCCGGGAAGAGTCAAGGCCAATGGGAAGGGGATGGAAAGCAGGACGGAAGCTGTGAGTGGGTTCCTTCCCCAGCTGCTCGGAAAGGTAAATCATCTTTTTGCCAGCATCCGCAAGACGCTGTACGAAATCAGGCACAACCTGAAGGTCAGCTGGCTGGTGTTTCCGGCGCTGTTTCTCCAATCCTTCGTCATCGGGCTGCTCAGCCCGGTGATCACGCTGTACGTTCAAAATGATCTGCACCTGTCTCCGAACATGTACAGCCTGCTGCTGATCGCGGGCGGAGGCATTACGGTGCTGGCGATCATTCCATGCGGGAAGCTGGTCGACCGGTTCGGAACCGCCCCTTTCCTGAATGCCGGGTTTCTGCTGGCGGCTATTTCCCTCATCATGTTCTCGGCTGTGCGCTCGCTGCCGGTTGTGTTCGCCGTCGTAGGTATGGTGGGCATCAGCTATGCCATGATCCTGCCTGCCTGGAATACCTTTGTATCGACGCATGTTCCGAAAGGCGAGCGGGGAGCGGTATGGGGATTTTTCCTTACCCTCCAAGGCTCGGGCATGGTTGTCGGGCCGATCGTTTCAGGTCAGCTCTGGGATCGTCTCGGGCATTCGGTGCCTTTTGTCGCCAGCAGCATCGTCATGGCCGTGCTGTTTGTGATCCACCTCGTTTTGTCGCGCAAGAAGCGGGCAGAGGCGCCGTAACGAACAAAAAAAGGATAGGGTGCCAGCGCGCTTATGCGTACCGGCTGCTCTATCCTTTAATATTTGGCTGCACCGTAGCGGCGGTTAGAACGCCATTTTATACAGCGGCAGCAGCTGTTCAAAAGTGGAATGAATGACGGACACCAGTTGGTCTCCGTCGTCCAGCACGGGGTCCCCTTTTTCGATCCGGAGTCCGCATAGCACCTCGGATTTTTTGACGTTCTTCAGCTTGTCCGCCATTTTGGCGAAGTCTGCGGCCGTCATTTCAGACTGCGGGGTAAAGCCGGGGTCCATATGGTCCATCGACCAATAGAACGTTTTGGGGAGCTTTTTGACAGCCGCGATTCCTTTCTTGCCTTCCAGATGCTCGGCGAATACCGACTTGTTCGTGCTCTCGTAAATGATCGCAAAGATGATGAACAGATGCGTGCCGAACATGCCCACCTGAAAATGGGGGAGGGCTTTGTAGCCGCGTTTGTTGGCCGCCCAAGCCACCCAGGTATCGTTCGGCGGGTTTACCGTCCGTCGGGCATGCTTGGCAACGTGAACAAACATTTCCTCTCCGCAGAGCGCGGACAGGAATGGGACGATTTCGCTGCCTAATATTTCAAGTTTGGGGCGAACCCGCTCAATGAGCACTTCCATCCGGGGCTCCAGTCCCTCCACATTAAACACTTCAAAATCCTGCGCGTTAAATCCTGCAAACGGCATTCTTGCTGCCTCCTCCATCCAAATGCGTGTTGAATTTTTGTCCCATTATACCACAATCCGCGGCGGATCTTTAATTGGCAGGGCTTCCGGCCGGTCTTTTCCGTTTGATGCTGCGCCCTGTCGGGTAAAAATAGTCAATAAACCAAGTTACCGTTACATAGGATAAAGTATAAAATATAGCAAAGCTGTTAAGCCATCAGCTTGATAACGAAGCTGAAGAATCACCGGCCGATTCCAGCCCGCCGGTCTTAAGAAGCGGGAGAAGGAAACAGCCAAAGGCGGTCCAATTTTGAAGGAGGGAGTGCCGTGAATAAGAGCTATGAAGTGGAATACTGCAATTTGGAGCTTCGGTTTAACCGGCGGCATATTCAGGACCTGATCAAGGATTTGATTCAAGACGGCTATTCGTTGTACTGGAGCGAAAACGAAACCCTGTTCATCATCTCCGTCCGAACGGGGCGCAAACTCGTCAAGCTGCGGTTTAACCGGACGAAAAACGGTTATAAGATGGTTGGGGATTACACGATCCGGGACGCCAAGCTGGCGGAATGGATGGAGAAGCTGATCGAGGATACCCGCGGTCACGCGATCGTCAAACGGTTCAAGGACCGCCAGATTCTGATCGAGAGCATTCTATTCGGCGAGGTGATTCGGCTTGTCGAAATTTCAGGCTATCAGCAAAAAGTACTGTATCAGAAGGGTCCTTTTATGACGGAGCAGGAGATTTCCAAAATGTATTTCTCCAAAGAGGGCGACTTGCGCCTGCAGCTCCTGAGGCTTGAGCTGGATGACGAGCTGGAGCGCCTGTACGAGGCGATGCAGGCTGGAGATGCCGAAAAAGCGGAGAAGAGCAAGGAGAAGCTCGCCGCCCTGTCCAAGGATTTAATGATGCTTGAATGGTAAATTACCTTTTGTACGACAATAGAATGGAAGATCGTTCATAAACACCTCGGATGCGCTGCGGGGTGTTTTATCACGGGCAGCTGACTGCCGAACCCAGACTTCACTTTCACGCGTAAACACGTTAAAATAGGCTTGTTCTAAAATTTTCATCAAAAAATCGCAAAGAATGGAGAAAAAACATATGTCGAAACAACAAATTGGTGTCATCGGCCTTGCTGTCATGGGCAAAAATCTGGCACTCAACATTGAGAGCAGAGGCTTCACCGTTTCCGTGTTTAACCGCTCTCCAGAAAAAACGCATGATCTTTTGAAGGAAGCCGAAGGAAAAAATCTGACGGGGACTTTCTCGATTGAGGAATTTGTGAACTCGCTGGAAACACCGCGAAAAATTTTAATTATGGTACAAGCCGGCAAGGCGACCGACGCCACGATCGAGCAGCTGGTGCCTCACTTGGACGAAGGGGACATCATCATCGACGGAGGCAACGCGTACTTCCCGGATACACAGCGCCGCAGCGCGGAGCTGGAAGCAAAAGGACTGCGCTTTATCGGGACAGGCGTATCCGGCGGGGAAGAGGGAGCTCTGAAGGGACCTTCCATTATGCCTGGGGGACAAAGAAGCGCCTACGAACTGGTAGAACCGATTCTGACGGCGATTTCGGCCAAAGTGAACGGGGAGCCTTGCTGTACATATATCGGACCGGACGGTGCCGGACATTACGTAAAAATGGTGCATAACGGAATCGAATACGGCGACATGCAGCTGATCTGCGAAGCTTACCAGCTTCTTAAGGACACGCTGGATTTGAGCGCCGAAGAACTGCATGAAATTTTCTCTGACTGGAACAAGGGAGAGCTCGACAGCTACCTGATCGAAATTACGGCCGATATTTTCGCGCAAAAGGATCCGGAGACGGGCAAACCGATGGTGGACGTTATTTTGGACTCCGCCGGCCAAAAAGGCACGGGCAAGTGGACAAGCCAAAGCTCCCTGGATTTGGGCGTGCCGCTGTCCATGATCACGGAATCCGTATTCTCCCGCTTCCTGTCGGCGATGAAGGAAGAACGCGTAGAAGCGAGCAAAATATTGAACGGCCCGAAAAAAGCACCGTTCCAAGGGGACAAAGCCGAGTTTATCGAGAACGTCCGCAAGGCGCTGTTTGCAAGTAAAATCGTATCCTACGCCCAAGGCTTCGCGCAGCTGCGCGTCGCTTCCGACGAGTACGGCTGGGATCTGCAGTACGGCAACCTGGCGAAAATCTGGCGCGGCGGCTGCATCATCCGCTCCCGCTTCCTGCAGAACATCACCGACGCCTACGAGAAAGATCCGGGCCTGAAAAACCTGCTTCTGGATCCGTTCTTCAAGGACATCATCGAGAACTACCAGGAAGCATGGCGTACGACGGTAGCGACGGCCGTGGCTCAAGGCGTTCCGGTTCCCGGCTTTGCCAGCGCCCTGGCATATTTCGACAGCTACCGCACGGAGCGGCTTCCGGCGAACCTGCTTCAGGCGCAGCGCGATTACTTCGGAGCCCACACGTTCAAGCGCGTGGACAAGGAAGGCGTCTTCCATCACAACTGGATTCAGGAGTAATCGTTACTTGGGGGAGCCGCTTCGTTTTCTCCGCTCTGGAAAAGACCGTGCATTGCCTCCAGCAGGCAGACGCGGATCCTTTCGTTGTCGAGCCCCTGGGCAGATGACCGGCTGAGCAGGAGGACGGCGGCCTCGCCGAAATATTGAAAATTGCGCATTAGACGTGGCTTGGGAAGCTCCAGCAGGGCTGGATCTTTCTGGGCCACTTTTTTTTGGACGTAATGAAGCACCCAGAGCAGATCGTCCCGGCACAAAATGTGCTGGGGATCGAAGATTTGCTCTATCCGTTTGGGGCCTCCAAGTAAAGGGCTATGGGAATCATGCATGGCTCCTCTCGACCACTCCTCATATTCTACTGGTTATCAAGTTGATGTATGTATATGATAGAGTTCCTGCAAATAGACTTGCAGGCGAAGGACGGCATTGTCGAAAGTTTTTGGCCTGTGTTATGATATGTAGCAAGTAACGGCATGGGCAGCAGCAAGTGCAAAAAGGGGTGTTCTATTGAACCGGACTAAACAAAATATTATCTTGATCGGTATGATGGGCACGGGCAAGTCAACCGTCGGCGATCTGCTGGCTATGGAGCTCGGATTCCGGCTGATCGATCTGGATGCCGCCGTCGTGGAAAAGGCCGGCATGACGATCCCGGAGATCTTCGAGCGGCATGGCGAGCCGCATTTCCGCGAGCTCGAGAACGAGACGCTGCGGCAGGTGCTCGCCTCCGGAGAAGGAGTGATCGTCGCCACGGGAGGCGGCGCGGTGCTGCGCCCGGACAACTGCGAGTTGATGCTGCAGGGGGGGCTCGTCGTAGCGCTCACCGCAGATGCGGAGCATATTATTGCCAGGGTCCAGGGGGACCGGAACCGGCCGCTGCTTGCGGGCAATGCGGAGGAGCGGGTGAGAGCGCTGCTTGAGGAGCGGAGAGACGCGTATCGCTTTGCCCACTGCACGGTGGACACGTCGGGCCTTGCGGCGGAAGAAGTCATGCGTGCAATTTTAGCGCATTACCGCGTCTAAGCTTATCTCTGTGAAAAACAGCAGCAGTCTGACCGAGGTCAAGCTGCTGCTTCAGTAGCTTAGGTTGCGGCCCGGTTAAGCAACCGGAAGGGCATCCAAGCCATAACTTCCCTTTGTGGGGATGATGTTTTCGGGCCCCCCGCAAAGTACCTGAATAGGCATCGAAGCAAAAGCTTCCCTTTGTGGGGATAATGTTTTCGGGGCCCCCCGCAAAGTACCTGAATAAGCATCGAAGCGAAAGCTTCACTTTGTGGGGATAATTATTCTTCTTCTTCCTCGTTCCATTGAAGCATGCCGCCGACCATGTTGACGCAGTCGATGCCGTGCTGCGACAGGTACTGGCAGGCGCGCATGCTGCGGCCGCCGCTGCGGCAGATCATGATGACTTCGCCGTCTCTCGGGATTTCGTCCAGACGGGCGGGGATTTCACCCAGCGGGATATGCTTGGCGCCGCTGATCATGCCCTGGGCCACTTCATCGTCCTCACGGACGTCGATCATCTGCAGGGACTCGCCGGCAAGCAGGCGGCGTCTCACCTCAGAAGGCTCTATTTCACGAAACATTGACAATGTTAAAACCTCTTTTCGACTGTAATCATACTGTTCATCACCTATGATAACCAAGCAGTAAATCGGCTGTCAATCCGGACAGACCCGCGGGAAGAGCCATACTACCGACTAGTGCAAAGGAGATTACACATGGACATGATCGTACATCCGACTCCCCGGCTGAGCGGGGAAATCGGAGCTCTCTCATCCAAAAACTATACGACCCGCTACCTGCTGGTGGCGGCGCTGGCCGAAGGGACAAGCACGGTATACTTCCCGGCTCACAGCGAGGACAGCGACGCAATGCGCCGCTGTATCCAGGACCTTGGCGCCACGCTCGTCGAAGACGACGAGAAGGCCGTCATTACCGGCTTCGGCAGGCATCCGCGTGACGTCAAGGAGCTGAACGTCGGCAACGCCGGCGCGGTGCTGCGCTTCCTGATGGGGACCGCCGCCCTCTGCCCGGAGGTGACGTTCGTCAATACGTATCCGGACTCGCTGGGCAAGCGCCCGCACGACGACCTGATCACTGCGCTTGAGCAAATCGGCGTGCAGGTGGAGCACAACAACGGACGCCTGCCGATCACGATTCGTGGCGGGCAGGCGAAAGGCGGCCGAATTACGGTATCGGGCGAAGTAAGCTCGCAGTACTTAAGCTCTCTGCTGTTCCTGACACCGCTGCTGGCGGAGGACAGCGAGATTGAGGTGACGGGCGACCTGAAATCGAAAGTCGTCATCGGTCAGACGCTGGAAGTGCTGGAGCAGGCAGGGATCGTCATTCATGCCAGCGACGACTACACGCATTTCCGCGTTCCCGGCAACCAGTCCTACCAGGCGAAAACCTATACTGTGCAGGGCGACTACCCCGGATCGGCGGCGGTGCTGGCCGCGGCAGCGGTCACGGAATCGGACGTGCTGATCAAGCGCCTGCCGGTGCAGAGCAAGCAGGGAGAGCGCGCGGTTGTCGACGTGCTTCAGATGATGCAGACTCCCCTGACGCATGAGAACGACGAAGTCCATGTCCGCGGCAACGGGAAGCTTAAAGCCGTCGAGTTTGACGGGGACGCGGCCACGGATGCCGTGCTGGCCATGGTGGCGGCCGCCGTGTTTGCGGAAGGAACCTCCCGCTTCTATAACGTGGAAAATTTGCGCTACAAGGAATGCGACCGCATCACCGATTACCTGGCCGAGCTGCGCAAAGCCGGGGCCAACGTGGAGGAGCGCCAGGCGGAGATCATCGTCCACGGGCGGCCGGAAGGGGTCGAGGGGGGCGTAGAGATCAACGCCCATTACGACCACCGGGTCATCATGGCGCTGACCATCGTCGGCCTGCGCTCCAAGCAGCCGCTGCGGATCAAGGACGCGCACCACGTCGCCAAATCGTATCCGCAGTTCTTCGACCATATGAAGGCGCTTGGCGCCCAGGTGGAATGGGTAAAGTAACTCATAAGTTATATAAGTACAGGTAAATCCGATTCTTGAAGAAAAATAGAGTAAAGGCGGGATGAACGATGTCATTTGAAAATCCGACCCGGGAAGAAATCAAGGAAATTCTGGAGCAGGCCGGCAACATTGCGGTCGTCGGCCTGTCCGACAAGCCGGACCGCACTTCTTATATGATTGCTGAAGCGATGCAGCAGCGCGGCTACCGGATCATTCCCGTGAACCCGACCGTTCAGGGAACCATCCTTGGCGAAACCGTCTACGCCTCGCTGAAAGACATTCCCGAACCCGTCGATATTGTCGATGTGTTCCGGCGCAGCGAATACTGCGCGGACGTGGCGAGGGAGGCTGCCGACATCGGCGCGCGGGTACTGTGGCTGCAGCTCGGCGTTGTCAACGATGAAGCCGCCAGCATCGGCGAAGAGAACGGCATGCGGGTCATTATGGACCGCTGCATCAAGGTGGAGGACTCCGTAACCCGGCCGAACCGTCCAGGTCAAAAGAACGGATAATGCCTTCACTGAATATGAGGCAAGACAGGGCCGTGCAGAGCAATCTGCAGGTCCTTTTTTCTTTTTGACAAAAAGTTGAACAACGCGTACCATTTTAAATATGTGTGTGTTGTTGAGAGGAGAGTGCATGTCTTGAACTGGCTTGGATCGCTGCAGCAGCTCGGCAGAGCAGTGATGCTGCCTACGATGGTTCTGCCGTCGGCCGCCATACTGCTGTGTGTCGGCAGTCTGCCATGGGCAGCCTGGGGGCTGCCGGGCGTCGCAGAGGTGTGCACTTGGGCAGGACAGGGTATTTTTTATTTCCTCCCGTATCTGTTTGCGGTAGGAGTGGCCTGGGGTCTGGCGAACCAGGCGGGACCGGCTGGCCTTGGGGCTCTTGCCGGGATGTTTATCTATGATCAAATTACGAGGCATCTGGGTAATGGTGGCATTCAGCCTTCCACGCTGATCGGCATCATTTTCGGCATGATCGCCGGCTCTGCCTATAACCGGTATAAACATATCAAGCTGCCTGAGATTGTCCAGTTTTTTGGCGGCTCGCGCTTCGTGCTTTTGTTTATGGGGCTGTTCTCCGCCCTGTTTTCGTGGGTGATGGTCTTTATCGCTCCGCTGCTGCAGAAGGCGCTGAACGAGCTGACCATGCTCATGGCGCATATGGGCGGATTCGGTCTGTTTTTATACGGCATTTTGTACCGGATCCTGACGGCGTTCGGCCTTCATCATCTGCTCAACAATGTTTTCTGGTTCCAGCTGGGAACCTACAAAACCCCGTCGGGCAGCATTGTGCAAGGGGATTTGCCGCGTTATTTTGCAGGGGATCCGACCGCTGGTACATTCATGGCCGGACTGTTCCCTATTATGATGTTCGCACTGCCGGGCATCGCCTTGGCGATCATCCAGGAAGCGCGGGAAGACCTGAAGCCGAAGGTCAAGAAGACGTTTTTGACGGCGGCCTTGGTCTGCTTTTTGACCGGGGTGTCGGAACAGATCGAGTTTGCCTTCTTGTTCGCAGCGCCTTATTTGTTCATCCTGCATTCGATCCTGTCGGGGATCGCGATGTGGATTACGTATGCGCTCGATATTCATCACGGGTTTTCCTATTCCGCAGGGGCGATCGATTACCTGCTGAACTTCCATCTGTCGCATAACGCGCTTCTGATTATTCCGATCGGGCTCGGATACGGCCTTGTGTACTATTTTCTGTTCCGCTGGGCCATTCGGAGGTTTCAAATACCGACGCCCGGACGCGAGGAAGGCTCCACGCTGGAGGACTGGGCAGGCAACATCCCTTATCAGGCGCCGCTCATTCTGGAAGCGCTCGGGGGCAAGGACAACATCGTTCAGGTGGAATCCTGCATCACCCGGCTGCGGCTGACGGTCAAGAACGACCGCATGATCGACGGCAATGCGCTGAAGCTGCTCGGCTCCGCGGGGCTAATCAAGCTCGGCGGCGGCAACGTGCAGGTCGTATTCGGCACCTATTCGGAGCTGATCCGCGAGGAAGTGAACAAGCTGCTGCACCGGGATTTGCCGCAGGTGCTGTTCAGCGCGCCGGTCCAAGGGAAAATGATCCCGATCGAAGAAGTGCCCGATCATATTTTCGCCGCGAAGCTGGTGGGAGACGGGGTGGCGTTCATGCCGGAGAAAGGGGAGCTCGTGTCCCCGGTATACGGGACGATCATGCACCTGTACCCGACGATGCATGCCATCGGGATCTCGACACCGGAAGGACTCGAGGTGCTGCTTCACATCGGCATCGATACGTCCCAGCTCAAGGGCGGGCATTTTACCGCGGTCGTGCAAGAAGGAGACGCGGTGGAGCCCGGCCAGCTGCTGGTTAAATTTGATATCAACTATATCCGAAGTCATGCTTCATCGCTTGCCACGCCGATGGTGATCACCAACCCGGACCGCGTTAAGTCATGGAGCTTCGCTCCGTTCAAAGCCGTCAAGAAGGGGCAGACGTCGGTTATGTCCGTAGTATTACACGACAGAAATGTTGGAGGTTTGGAATCATGATACAAGGCATCGGTGCATCTGCCGGGGTAGCGATTGGAAAAGCATTTGTACTGCCGAACTGGGAATGGGACCTGCCCGAGACCGGGATCGACGCAGTAGATCTGGCCAACGAATTTGAACGGCTGTATGAGGGGATACGCACCTCCAAAAATGAGATTGAGTTTATTAAAAACGAGTTCAGGGATATGGTCGGGGAAGAGGAGTCGAGCATTTTTGACGCCCATTTGGCCATCCTGGACGATCCGGTGTTCATGAATGAAATTCAAGGCGTCATTGAGCGCCAGTATAAAGCGGCCGAGGTCGCGGTAAAAGAGGCGATCGATCATTTTGTCACGATGTTCGACCTGCTGGATGACGAATACATGAAGGAGCGGGCGATGGACATCAAGGATGTCGGCAACCGCCTGCTCAAGCATCTGCTCGGTGCGCCGGAGATTACGCTGCCTGCGGATACCCAGCCGTATATCCTCGTTGCCAAGGAGCTGTCCCCGTCCCAGCTGGCGCATTTGAATCCTTCCCATGTGCTCGGCATCGTGACGATGGTCGGCGGGAAGACGTCCCATTCGGCCATCATGGCGCGGGCTCTCGGTATCCCGCTCGTTGCGGGGCTGGAGAACAAGCTGAAGGATCCGATCCAGACCGGGGATTTGCTGGTCATAGACGGGGACACCGGGGCGCTGTATCTCAATCCGGACGATGCGCTCGTGGAAGAATATGTGCGGATCCGGGAGCGCCAGCTGGCGAAGAAGGAGCAGCTGGAGCTGCTGGCTGCTGTCGAAGCGATCACGAAGGACGGCTGCGAGCTTCACCTTGCCGCGAACATCAGCTCCGCCAAAGAAGTGGAATCGGCCTTGAAATACGGCGCCAATGGCGTAGGGCTGTTCCGGACGGAATTTTTGTACATGGACCGCAGCACGTTTCCGAGCGAAGAGGAACAGTTTGAGGTGTACCGCCAGGTAGCCCAGCAAGTGGGTGAGCTTGGGGCGGTGATCCGCACGCTCGACATCGGCGGCGACAAGCAGCTGGATTATTTTGCGCTGCCGGATGAGGATAACCCGGTTCTAGGCTACCGGGCGATCCGGATCAGCCTTGACCGCCAGGAACTTTTTCAGACGCAGCTGACCGCTATTCTTCGGGCGAGCGCGTTCGGCAGGGTCAAAATTATGTACCCGATGATTTCATCAGTCGACGAAATCAGACAAGCCAATGAAGTGCTGCATCGGGCCATGGCCGATCTTGACGCAAGGGGCATCGCTTACGACAAGGACATCCCGGTCGGCATCATGATCGAGATTCCCGCCGCAGTCATCATCGCTGATCTGCTCGCGGAAGAATGCGACTTCTTCAGCATCGGCACGAACGATCTCGTGCAGTACGTATTGGCAGTTGACCGGATGAACGAGCAAATCGCCCATATGTATCATCCGTTCCATCCGGCGATTCTGCGGATGCTGCGCACGACGGTGGAAGCCGCGCACCGGGCGGGCATTCCCGTCAGCGTGTGCGGCGAAATGGCCGGCGATGAACGCTCGGTACCGATCTGGCTGGAGCTGGGCGTGGACCATCTGAGCATGTCGATCCAGTCCTTGCTGAAGCTGAAGCATCGGATACTTAACACGACGGCTTCCGATGCGAAGCGGACGGCGCAGACATGCTACCAGTTGAAGAGCAGCGTCGAAATCGAACGCCTGCTGACCGAATTTGCCGAGCCTGCCTGCGCAAATAACGAAAGCGTGAATCAGCCTCGGGGCGAAAAGGGCAGCAACGCTTCCTGACCTCCTGTGTTGCCATTGCCGCATAATATAGAAAAAGAGCCGGCCGATCCACCAAGTGGACGGTCAGGCTCTTTTTTTGACCCGGCTGACTGCCTATGGCTTGCTGCTTATTGCCCCGCAAGCGCATCACAGAAGGCTTTGCCGTAAGGCGGAAGATCCGGCGGGCGGCGAGCGGACACGATATGTCCGTCAGTGACGACCGCCTCGTCCTTCCAGATCGCGCCGGCGTTCTCCATGTCGTCCCGGATGCCCGGAGTGGAGGTCACGGTAACGCCCTGCAAAATTTTAGCTGAGACCAGCACCCAGCCTGCATGGCAGATTTGCCCGATCGGCTTGCGGTCCTCGTGCATTTCCCGCACGAGCTGCAGCACCTTTCCGTAGCGGCGCAGCTTGTCCGGCGCCCAGCCGCCGGGCACCAAAATGCCGTCGTAATCCCGGCTGTCCACTTCATCAAACGAATAGTCCGATACGGCAGGAACGCCATATTTGCCGATGTAGGTATGTCCCTTCCTGTCCCCGACCAGGTGCACCTCGGCGCCTTCCTCCCTCACCCGGTATACGGGATACCACAGCTCCAAGTCTTCAAAC
Source organism: Paenibacillus favisporus (assembly GCF_040545415.1). Classification (NCBI taxonomy): domain Bacteria; kingdom Bacillati; phylum Bacillota; class Bacilli; order Caryophanales; family Paenibacillaceae; genus Paenibacillus; species Paenibacillus favisporus. The sequence goes on from NZ_JBEPLV010000001.1 coordinate 398,312, forward strand.
TGGTCATCGACGAGCGCAATGACCTTCTTTCCGGCTAATCTCATGTTCAGCATGCTCCCTCCTGAGTAAATGTCCCTATGTTTCCAGTGTAACAAAAATGAATAGAACAATCATGCTTTACAAGAAAGGGATGGGCCGTTTGGTAAATAAAACAGGTGGGCAAGAGAGGAAGGAATCCAGCGCGGGCAGGGCGAATACGAAGGGAACGACGATTTTTACAATGACTATATAAAGATGTAAAAAGATATATGGGGTGGAAATATGGGATCAAAATGTAAATGTGGGGAAGTCCTTAGACTTGACCTTCGCACGGTGATGTATACCCGTAATGTAATCATACGGCATGTTCCGGTGCTTGCTTGTGACGATTGTTCGAATTATGAACTGCTGCCATGCATGAGACCGGTGCTGAAGAAATGCGTCGAGACGCTCGGGGAGCGTCCCTCCCGTCGAAGCTTTTCTTTGGCAGACCACCATGAGCTGGCAGGAATGGTTCGCGAGGTGTTCTTGCGTCCCGACAGCCTGTCCCGCGAAGATTTGGAGCTGCAGATTGAAACCGAGGTCAGGGACCGTATCAATCTGCTTCTGGACTTATACAGCTTTGCCGAACAGACGGAGGACCACGAATGGGTGGAAAATATCCGGGAGCGGCTGTCCCAGCTGTCGGCGATGCTGCCTGAATTGAACCAATTTTACGCCTGATTTACGTTTTACTGCATTTTTTCGGGTTTTTCGCTAGGTATGTTGGATTTTTCACGAGCTTTTTGATACGATAGATTCAGGATTTGAATCGAAAAAAGGGGATGTATATCAAATGGCGACAATGACTAAACTGACTACTAGCGATCAGCTGCAATCCGCATTGGAAGCCTCCACAGATAAGCCTCTGCTGCTGTTTAAGCACAGTACACGCTGCCCGATCAGCGCCGGTGCGTATCGGGAAATGATGTCTTACTTGGAAGATCAGCCGAATGAAGCCGTACAGTATGGTCTGATCCATGTTGTCGAAGACCGTCCGGTATCGATGGAAGCGGCGGATCGTCTTGGGGTGCAGCATGAATCGCCTCAGGTTATTCTGGTTCAAAATCAGGCGCCCATCTGGCATACGTCTCATTCTCATATTACTTCTGAAGTGATTAAAGAGCATTTGCAACAGCTGTAAGTGTAATCATTGCACAATGCAAAATTTTGTCGTATCATTGAGTTTAATGGGTTGACGAATGAAAATTTATTTGCAATGGAGAGAAGGAATTTGACGGTAACCATTTACGATGTGGCGCGTGAAGCAGGCGTATCGATGGCCACGGTATCGCGGGTTGTCAACAACAATCCGAACGTGAAGCCTCAGACCCGGAAGAAAGTATATGAAGCAATTGAACGTTTAGGATATCGTCCGAACGCGGTGGCAAGAGGACTTGCCAGCAAGAAAACGACAACCGTAGGTGTCGTGATTCCGGACATATCCAACTCCATTTTTGCGGAGATCGCTCGGGGTATCGAAGATATCGCCAACATGTACCACTACAATATCATTTTGTGTAACGCTGACAAGAGAAAAGACAAGGAAATTCGCGTCATCAACACGCTGCTTGAGAAGCAGGTGGACGGGCTGCTCTTCATGGGCGGAACCGTAACGGACGAGCATATTCAGGCTTTCCAGACTTCGGCTGTGCCGATCGTGCTCTGTGCGACGCGCGACGAGAACGGCATTTATCCTTCCGTGGATATCGATCATGAGGCGGCCGCCTTTGACGCGGTAAATACGCTGATTCGTCACGGTCACCGGGACATTGCCATGATCAGCGGAACGCTCCAGGACCCGGCGAACGGCTATGCCCGTTTCCAAGGCTACAAGAGAGCGCTGGAAGCTGCCGGCATCGAGTATCAGGAAGACTTGGTTCGCATCGGCAACTACCGGTATGAATCCGGTGTGGAAGCGATGAAGTATTTCCTCGGGCTGAAGAAGAAGCCTACGGCGATCTTTGCGGCCACCGACGAGATGGCGATCGGCGCCATTCACAGCATTCAAGACGAAGGTCTGAAGGTTCCCGATGACTTCTCGATCATCAGTGTGGATAACATCCGCATGGCTTCGATGGTTCGTCCGCAGCTGACGACTGTAGCGCAGCCAATGTACGATTTGGGTGCGGTAGCGATGCGTCTTTTGACCAAGCTGATGAAGAAAGAAAATGTGGACAACCCTCGGGTCATTCTTCCTCACGAAACGATTTTGCGGCTCTCCGTAAGTCATGTGAACGAGGAATAAATAGACATATCCAAATATGAAAAAGGTTGAATACTCGTGAAAAAAGCTCCTTCGGGGAGCTTTTTTTGGGATGTGCGGCTCTTAACAGATACGATACAGCCATGTGCCTGTTTTCATAGCCAATGAAGGCCTTATCGTCCGAAATCATATTTTTGCACAAGCCAGCATCATCGAGAACTGACCGCTTGAAAGGATTGAAGATGACATGCCAGAAATGATAGGAATCATCGGAGCCATGGATGAGGAAGTGGAACTGCTTCTTGCCGGGATGGAAGGGGCGGAGACGGTCACGAAAGCGGGCGTCAAATATGCCCGGGGTACATACAGAGGCAAGCCGGTTATCGTTTGCAAATCCGGCGTGGGCAAAGTCAATGCGGCGGTAACGACGCAAATTTTGATCGACCAGTTTGGCGTCGGCAAAGTGCTGTTTACCGGTGTGGCCGGAGCCGTTCATCCGGAACTGAACATCGGCGATATCGTCATTTCGTCGGACTGCGTGCAGCATGATATGGATGTCAGCCCGCTCGGATACGCACGTGGCGTAATCCCTTACCAGGAAGTATCGGAGTTCAAGGCGGACGCAAGTCTCATCGCTTTGGCACAGGAAGCTTGCCAGGCTCTCGGAGAGGTCAACTGCAAGGTGGGACGGGTTCTCTCGGGGGACCAGTTTATCGCGAACGTCGATCAGGTAGCCTGGTTTTATGAGCATATGGAAGGAGCCTGTGTCGAAATGGAAGGCTCTGCCGTAGCCCAAGTCTGCTATATGAACGGCGTGCCGTTTGTTGTGATCCGGTCGATGTCCGACAAGGCCGACGGTTCGGCACATGCCAATTTTGCCGAATTTACGGTAGCGTCGTCACGCCGCTCCCATGCGATTCTGGATTACATGGTGCAGCGGTTGTAGCCGACGGCTCGACAAGCATCGAAACGATTGGAATCTAACTAAAAATCCCCAGTCCCTTGAAGAGAGGATGGAGCCGCACGATGATCGGCTCGCTTTGTCCCTCTTCCGGGAGACCGGGGATTTTTTCGGCTTGTCCGGCATATGGCAAAGGCCATCTCCGAAACATTGTGTATATGGTTAATACATAAATCGCTGCTGGAAACGGATCCGGTCAAACTGTTCCTTGGAGGACAGCGGAACGTCCCGGCCGATGCGGACCATAAGGCAGTTGGCCGGATGGGAACAGATCTCCGGATCGTCGGTGGCGTACCATACCATGTCCACGACTTTCATCAGCCGCTCCATCATTTTGCGATAGTCCCATACGCTGAGGCCGCTGGATTTGAGGTCCCAATGCCAATAGTACTCGGTCGTAAAGACAATGTAGGGCTCCATTTGGCCGCCTTCAAAAGCGGTTGTGATCATTTTCTGCCCGAGTCCCAGCGAACGGTAGCTGTTGGCCACCTCAATCGCTCCCAGCTCGATCAGGTCGGCCATATGGCCCTGCGACCAGCGTTCCTGCTCGTCCGGGTAATGGAAGGTGACATAGCCGACGATCACGTTTTCATCCCGGGTAATGATGATTCTCCCTTCCGGAAGACCGGCGATTTCGATCAACGCCTTGTGCTGCTCGGCCGGCCTGCGGAAAGCGTCGAGATCCGGATGCATCGTAAGCTCCGCGAGCCTCCCCGGTAGTACGGGACCTTCGACAATCAGGCAGCGGTCCTCGCGGGACAGCGGATGGACATGATACAGTTTGAGGTGTTCCATCTGGACGCTCCTTTCTGCTTCTAACCTACTTATAGCAAAAAAACAAATAAATGAAAAGGGAATGGCAGGGGCATACATCCTGTGCTATAATATCTCTGACATAAATTAGTCACATTTTTTGCTGTTTCCGTAAGTGCTTAACCTGTATGCTATACCCTTTCAGCAATCATTCAAAACTCTCGTAAATCAAGTCATGATGTGTATGGTGTCAATCTATTGGCATGAACTCATACAAGATTGTAAGCGCTGCCCTAGCATGGGAGAACAGAGGGAGGATGAAAGTATGGATCAAATTCACAATGAAATCTTGCCGAGCGTGGTTTCATCATCCAATATGGGCGATTATGAACAGGCTCGTTCCGAGTTTCAATGGGAAGATGTGGAGAAACATTTCACCTGGTATGACACAGGCAAGGTAAATATGGCTTACGAGGCAATTGACCGCCATGTGGCGGAAGGACGCGGATCGAAGACGGCGCTCCTGTACAGCGATGCTTCACGTGACGAGTCGTATACCTTCGCGGAGATGAAGGAGCAGTCCGACAAATTCGGTAACGTGCTGCGCAAATACGGTATCGGTAAGGGAGACCGGGTGTTTATTTTTATGCCGCGGAGTCCGGAGCTTTATTTCTCCCTCATGGGTATTTTGAAAGTGGGAGCCGTCGTTGGACCGCTCTTTGAAGCGTTTATGGAGACGGCCGTCAAGGATCGGCTCGAAGACAGCGGGGCCGTCGCCCTGATTACGACGCCGCAGCTGCTTGGGCGCGTCAAGAAGGATGAGCTTCCCGACTTGAAGCATATTTTCGTCGTTGGCGACAATGTACAGACGGACGACAGCATTATTGATTATAAGCAGGAAATGAACGAAGCGCCTGCGGACCTGCAGATCGAATGGCTGGACCGCAGCGACGGATTGATTATTCATTATACTTCCGGTTCCACCGGCAAGCCGAAGGGCGTATACCACGTTCAGAATGCGATGATTCAGCATTACTATACGGGCCGGATCGTCCTTGATCTTCGGGAAGACGATACCTATTGGTGTACGGCTGACCCGGGCTGGGTAACAGGGACATCGTACGGCATTTTTGCCCCTTGGCTGAACGGGGTAACCAATGTCATCCGCGGCGGACGCTTCAGTCCGCAGGATTGGTACGGCACGATTGATAAATACAAAGTCACGGTGTGGTACAGCGCACCGACCGCTTTCCGGATGCTGATGGGGGCCGGGGCCGATGTGATTTCCCAGTTTGACCTCAGCAGCCTCCGCCACGTTCTGTCCGTTGGCGAGCCGCTGAACCCTGAAGTCGTCCGCTGGGGCGAGAAGGTATACGGGCAGCGCATTCACGATACATGGTGGATGACCGAAACGGGCGGGCAGCTGATCTGTAACTATCCTTCCATGGCCATCAAGCCTGGCTCTATGGGACGTCCGCTTCCAGGGATCGAGGCCGCTATCCTGGACGACAACGGTAAGGAAGTGGCTCCATATACAATGGGCAATCTGGCTATCAAGGCCCCTTGGCCGTCGATGATGAACCAGATTTGGAAAAACCCGGCCAAGTATCAGGAGTATTTCAGAATTCCCGGCTGGTATATTTCCGGGGACTCGGCATACATGGACGAAGAAGGTTACTTCTGGTTCCAAGGCCGGATCGACGATGTCATCAACTCGTCCGGCGAGCGGATCGGACCGTTCGAAGTCGAGAGCAAGCTTGTCGAGCACCCGGCGGTTGCAGAAGCCGGCGTCATCGGCAAGCCGGATGCGACGAGAGGCGAAATCATCAAGGCGTTTATTTCGCTTCGCGAAGGTTACACCGAGTCGCAGGAGCTTAAGGACGAGATCTACCGCTTCGTCAAAGAGGGATTGTCGGCCCATGCTGCACCGCGCGAAATTGAGTTCAAGGATAAACTGCCGAAGACGCGTTCCGGTAAAATTATGCGGCGCGTGCTGAAGGCGTGGGAGTTAAACCTTCCAACAGGCGATTTGTCCACAATTGAAGACTAAGCACAGAATCTAGCGTTATCTTGGCTAACGGTAAGGGATAACGCCGTAAACAGAATAACAGGACAGCCGGTTGCCCAGGGTTATACCCTGACAGCCGGCTGTTTTCGTTATCCCGATTTTTCTGATAAACCGCTCTATACAATAAAAGAGGCAATCCCATACCGGGATTGCCTCTTGTGATGCTGTAACTGCTTGCCAGGTCCATTACTTTTTCTCAAAGTAGGCGCCCGGCGATTTTGGTGATTCGCCTGCGCTATTTACCGCAGATACGAAGAAGTAACCTTTGATTGGAGTCGATGTGGTGTACGATAAGCCAGGCTCCGTGCTGGTGCCTAATTTGACATACGGACCGTTCGGATTCGTGCTGTAATAAACATCGTACTCTGTGACCATTTCCTGGGCTCCTGCGGCGGTCCACTGGAATTGGATTCCGGTCTCCGTAGCAGCCATTTGAAGCCCGCTAGGAGCGGCTGGGGCCGTCTGAGGCGCCTGTTCCGTTCCCGGTGTCTCTCCAGATGCCGCACCGTCGTCCGGATTGTCCTGCCCGTCGTTTTGTCCTTGTTCCCCGGACGGATCGTCCGTGCCTCCGATAATGTTGGTCAATCCGCCGCCAAGGCCGACGGTCATGCTCGGTGCGGACTCCTTGCCGGCCACGTCCACGGCCGTGACATAGAAGCTGGATCCGCCGCTCGCAGCGCTCGTAAAGGATGACCCTTCTCCGACGAGAAGGCTGGCCTGTCTCCGGTAGGAGCCACCGTTATCCGAGCGGTACAGCCGGTAGCCGACGACATCGGATTGTCCGGTAGGGCTGAAGGAGATGACGGCCTTGCTGCCGTTCCACGAGATCGAAGCGTTCGATGGGGCAGCCGGTGCGGCGCCGTCGTCTACGCGCGGATCGATCTTGGTCGGCATGTCGCTGTTGGCATCCCTCGGGATGTAGTATGACAGCGCTTTGTGGCCGCCCTTCATTTTAGCAAACGCGTTCTCCAGCTCTTTGATCAGCTCGGAAATCGGTTTTTCCCGTTTGACGACGACCTTCTCCTTGAGCATGTCATCCGGCGTACCATCCTGCGGGATATAGTTTACGCCGTTGTAGGTAATGTACTTCTCTTTGGCGATGCCGTCGTCGCTTTCCGTCGGAACGTATTTGCTGTTGAAAATGTCGGTTACGAACCGGTCCGTGAGCGATGTCGGCAATTTGCCGCTGTAGGCGGACACCGTCTTGGTTACGATGCCGTCCGGTTTATCGAACTTCGAAGTCTTGAATAGCTCCGGTTCTCTGTCGATCACCTCGTTCATCACGAGGGTCCAGATCGACTGGGCGCGTTTCTTCGCCGCCTTGGTGGTCAAAGTGTTCTTTTGTTCTTTATAGCCTGCCCAGACGCCAAGTGTCACGTCAGGGGAATAGCCCATAAACCAGACGTCGCCGTAATTCTGGGTCGTTCCCGTTTTGCCGACGATCGGCACGGTTTTAAAATGCTTGTAATTTTTTCGGACGACATCGCCGGTTCCTTCGGTGATGACGGTCCGCAGCATGTCGGTCATCAGATAGGCCGTCTGCTTGGAAAAAGCCTGCACCGGCTTGGCTTCGTGCTGATACACGATGTTGCCTTTGGAGTCGGTGATTTTCTCGATCATGTAGGCGTCGTTAAACTGGCCGTTGTTCGCAATTGCGCTGTAAGCATTGGTCAGCTCTTCAACCGTCACACCGTAAACGAGGCCGCCCAGCACGCCGGTCTTTGCACCATAATCATCCGGTTGCAGGGTCGTGATCCCGAGCTTCTTGGCAAAGCTCCAGGCGTTCTGGATTCCGACAACGTTATTGTATAGTTTAAGCGCGACCGTATTCACGGAATTGTTGAGTGCGGAGCGCGCCGTCATCAATCCTTTATATCCCGAAGTTGAGTTTTTGGGAATATGATACCCTTTTTGCCAGTCCGGCAAAATGATCGGCGAATCGTCAACCACGCTTGCCGGTTGAATTGCGCCGGACTCCATCGCCGGCAGGTAAGCCGCAATCGGCTTCATCGTCGATCCTGGCTGGCGGATCATCTGGGTCGCATAGTTCATCTGTTCTTTGTTAAAATCACGGCCCTCGATCATACCGAGAATGGCGCCGGTCTTGTTGTTGATCATCATGGCCGCCGTTTGCTCGGCCCCCTTGGTTTTGCTGTCAGGGGAGAAGTTGCTGTCATCTTCGGCGATTTTATGCATCGAATTGTACACCTTTTTATCAATGGTAGTATAGATCCGATACCCACCCGTGCTGAGCTGCTGCCGGGCTTCTTCAAGCAGGTCGCCGTCTTGCTTCGCATCGTCCCCGGGAACCTTGCCTTCCGCCTGCTCATTCAGCTGCATGATGATTTGGGCGCCTTGACGCTCCGTTTCCATCATCAGATAAGGGAAGGTGGCATATGCCTTCTCCACATGGGGAGCCAGTTGCTTGCGAATGTCGAAAGCGAGCGCTTCCTTATACTGGGCTTCCGTGATTTTGTTCTCCTCAAGCATCCGCCGGAGCACCAGATGCTGCCGGTCGATGGCGCGCTTAAAGTTGGCTTCGTTAAACTCGCCTTTGCCGTTGAAGGCCGAATATCTGGAAGGCAGCTGAGGAAGACCGGCCAAATAAGCCGCCTCGGCGACGTTCAATTTACTGAGATCACTAATATTAAAAATGCCTTTGGCTGCGGCCTGAATACCGTACAGATTGTAGCCGCTGGATCCGTTGCCGAACGGAACCTTGTTTAAGTATGCCGTTAAAATTTCTTCTTTCGTCATAAATCGCTCGAGCCGGAGCGCGAGCAAAATTTCCTTGAATTTCCGGTCTTCCGTTTTGTCCAGGTTCAGGAATACGCGTCTGGCCAGCTGCTGGGTGAGCGTGCTTCCTCCGGTCTGCACGGATTCATGCAGAAGCTTCTGTTTGACGGCACGGAGCGTGCCCTTGATGTCAACACCCTTATGTGTAAAAAAGTTATTGTCTTCAATCGATACGACGGCGTCGATGACGATGGGCGGTATCTGCTTATACTCCACGGGGCGTCTGTCCTCATCGGTCCGAAGCTGTCCGATGGGGGTGCCGTCACGGAAGTAGGCGAATCCCGTAATGGAGTTCTCGCTCATCTTCTGGTCAATCAATGCCCTGGAACGGACCGGATCATCCTTCACGATGGAAGTGAGGTACCCGGCTGCCGTACCGCCGGCGAACAGTGCTCCCATAACGATGACGACCAGCGTCCACATCGCGGTAAGGCCGATGATGCGGCCGTAGGACCGTTTTTTCGGAGCGGTCTGCTCTTCCGGCTTTTGTTTGTTATCTTCAACCATTCGTGGCTATCCTCCTTTTGACGGAACTATTATAGCATAAATTGCGTATTTTGAATGCAGAGATCGAATCGTGGCCAAATGGATGGCAATCATTGACTTTTTTCGGGTGTGTGGTATAAATAGGGTTAATCCAAAAAGAACATATCGTCAAAAGGCAAAGAAAGACTCCAGTAGAAGGGAGCCTGGGCTGATCAGAGAGCCGGTGGGTGGTGCAAACCGGCAGCCTCTCCCTTTGAATTACCGTCTTGAGCCGTCCGGAGGAACACACGTTACCAGGAGCGTAAGTAGTCTGGCACCGGACCTGGCAGTCCGTTATCGTAATGAAGTGAAAGCAGTGGGTGGAAGGGGATCGTCCCCGAAACGGCTGCTTTAATTAGGGTGGTAACGCGAGCAGGCTCCTTCTCGTCCCTTGGGACGCGAAGGAGTCTTTTTGCTGTACATTCTAACGGATCAGAGAGAGGTTGATGACGATGAACTGGGAACAACTCACGCCGGCCCAGAAGGAAGAGGTTGAACGCCAACTGGCTGTCATCAGGAGGGGGACGGTCGAAATCCTGCCGAACGAAGAGCTGGAACGCAAGGTGATCCGGTCGATTGTGCAAGGACGGCCGCTCAAGGTAAAGCTGGGTCTTGATCCATCCGCTCCGGACATTCATATGGGGCACACGGTAGTGCTGCACAAGCTGCGGCAGTTTCAGGAGCTAGGCCATGAGGTGCAGCTGATCATCGGGGATTTCACGGGCCGGATCGGCGACCCGACAGGGAAATCGGAAACCCGCAGGCAGCTGACGGAAGAGGACGTGAAGCGGAATGCGGAAACGTGTCAGGCTCAGGCGTTCAAAATATTAAGTCCGGACAAAGCGAAGGTATACTACAACTCCGAATGGCTCGGACCGATGACCTTTGCCGACGTAATCGGGCTCGGTTCCAAAGTGACGGTGGCCCGGATGCTGGAGCGAGACGATTTTTCCAAACGGTATGCCGGCGGTCTCCCGATCAGCATTCACGAGTTTTTCTACCCGCTGATGCAGGGCATGGATTCGGTGGCGCTGGAGACGGATATCGAGATCGGCGGTACGGATCAGACGTTTAATCTCATGATGGGCCGCACCTTGCAGAAGGAATACGGGGCAGAACCGCAGGTGGCGATCACGCTTCCGCTGCTGGAAGGGCTGGATGGCGTGCAGAAGATGAGCAAAAGCCTCGGCAATTACATCGGAATCGATGACGCACCGAACGAAATGTTCGGCAAAACGATGTCGGTGCCGGATGGGCTGATGGTGAAATACTTCGAGCTGGCCACGGATATAACGAATGAAGACCTTCAGATTGTGCGCGAAGGATTGGAAGGCGGCCGTATCCACCCAAGGGATGCCAAAATGAGCCTGGCGGCAGCCTTTGTCCGGATGTACCACGGGCAGGAGGGGGCCGAAGCGGCCCGGCAGCATTTCGTCACGGTCTTTCAGCAGCGTGCGCTTCCTGAAGATATCGAGCTGCGCGATATCCCCGAAAACGAGCTGCAGGGAGGGGCCATCCGGCTGGTCCGGCTGCTGACCCTTATCGGATTTGCTTCTTCCAACAGCGAGGCCAGAAGGAGCATTGAGCAAGGAGCGGTCAAGCTAAATGAAGTGAAAATCGAGGATCCCCATGCGGAGATCGCGGTCCGGGACGGCGATATCGTTCAAGCGGGAAGACGCAAATTTGCCAAGCTCCGGCTGCTATAGAAGATGTAAGAAGCCGTGAGAAGGCTGGGAGAGGCCGGGGGATACCACCACGATACACAGGGCTGCCAGTCGGCCCTGTTTTTCATCCAGAACAAACAAAAAAGCCCGGAACATAAAGTTCCAGGCTGGGTTGCAGCAAATATTAACGGTTGTAGAATTCGACGATTTGTCTTTCGTCGATGTCTTGGGAAAGCTCGGCGCGCTCTGGGAAACGGATGTATTTACCTTCCAAAGCTCCATCGTTGTACTCCAGGTAGCCTGGCAGATGCGTACGGTTTTCCAGCGCTTCTTTAATAGAAGAGAGGCTGCGGCTTCTTTCGCGAAGACCGATCACGTCGCCTGTGCTTACTTGGTAGGAAGCAACGTTTACTTTCTTGCCGTTAACAGTCACGTGACCGTGAGCGACCAATTGGCGCGCTCCTGCACGGGAGTTAGCGAAACCAAGACGGTAAACAAGGTTGTCCAAACGGCTTTCCAGCAAGAACATGAAGTTTTCACCGGCAATACCTTGCATTTTTTGCGCTCTGTCGAACAGCGTGCGGAATTGCTTTTCACCCAAACCGTACATGTGGCGCAATTTTTGTTTTTCTTGAAGCTGCATACCGTAGTTGCTCATTTTTCTCCGTTGGTTAGGACCGTGTTGTCCCGGAGGAAAAGGGCGTTTCAATTCTTTACCAGTACCGCTCAGGGAAATTCCCAGACGACGGCTCAATTTGAACTTTGGACCTGTGTAACGTGCCATGTTATAGTAGACTCCTTTATTTTTCGAATAATTTACAGTAGGGCTCTATTTGCGCCGTATTTGTTTACCTGTGCGTCCTAGTACGAACTGCACAACTGACGGGAAAGTTCAGCCGCTGTCCTGTCAGCAACAAATGACGTGAGGGTGACACAACGTTACGCCCAAATCAAGACTATATTGCAGTCTTTTTCAACAATAGATTTTATATTATAGAGTAGGCAAAAGTCAAGGCCTGACATTGTGCTGGAAAAGTCTAATTTTGTCGATAGGTCTATAGTCCTAAAAAAGTAGGACGAATATCTGAAATATGAGTGCAAAATTGCTTGGAACAGAGTAGAATATGATTATTATAACACATCCGACATAACCCGACTTTGTCAGGGGATTTTCATATTGCAAGGATGACAATGATTGATTGTGATTTTATGGTGCCTTGAAAGACACCCTCTGGGCACGGTGTAAAGGAGCGCCTGTCTATGTCAGAACACCAACGAGAAACAACCAAGCATCAAAGCCTGTTCCAGACGAATACCGAGCTGGCGTTTCCCTCAGAGTCGGCTACTTCCTGGCTGCAGGAGATCGACTTGTCCATTCATGATTTGCCCTATGTGGATCACGTGATTCAGGAAGCCTTTCTCCAATGGCGCACCGAAGGGCAGGCGCTGACGTTAAGTGGACAAGCCTTGTGGGCCGTGACGGATTACAAGGGGCGGTGGATCGAAGGCGATAAAGCTCTTCTTGCGGAACCTTTCTGCGGTTTGACGGGAGAGATCGGCCGCTGCCTGGAGTCCGGGGAACAAGTCTGGGTCCATCCTGATGACCCGGCGGATCGCGGAAGCTCCTGGGTCACGACGGTTATTCCGGTCTTTACGCGCCGGGACCATGCGCTGGTGTGCCTTCTGTTCTGCGTGATTCCCGCATGCTTATTGGATGAAGGAATCCGGGACACTGTTGCCGCGATGGCGCTTCACTATCGTTCCTGCCTGTACAAAAGCTTTAAGTTCGCCCTCGTATCGGACATTCTGAAGGTGCAGGAAAGCACGGAACGGGAAGCCAACCGCCGGTCCATCCTGTTCCAAATCATGCAGCGGATGCATGATCAGATCGACGTCGAAACCGTGCTGACGGAAGTTCTGGACAGCCTTGAAGTACTGTACCCCACCGTCCGGGCGAGGCTGCTCATGTCCCAAGACCATCAAAGCCGCAATCCGCGGGTAGAACCGCTCGTGTTTCATCCCTGGGGCGAGGATATCTGCGTCAGGTCTTTTATGGATGGAAGGCTCATGATGCAGGATGGCAGCGGCGAAGGAATGGAAGGCCAGACCGAAATTGCCATACCGCTCGGCGGTAAGCAGGGCGTCTATGGGGTGCTGCATCTGGTGATGTCCCGGGAGCTCCGGGAAGACTTAGACCTGCAGCTGATCGGCATGGTGGTCGACACGGCGGGGAACGCGTTCGAGAATGCGAAGCTCTACGAACAGTCGAACCTGCTGATTCATGAGCTGCGTCTCATTAACGAATTGACCCAGCGGCTGAACCAGAGCCTCAAGCTTGGTGATATCTACAAGTTTGCCAGCGAAGAGATGCTGGATATTTTTCAGGCGGATTACTGCTGCTTCCTGCAGTACAATGAGGAGCGAAACGTTCTGGAGGTCATGGCGTCCAACGTTTCTGGCCTAGCCCCGTCTTTTGATGCAGAGTACGGCTTCGGCGGACTTGTCTTTCATAAAAAGGAACCTGTAATCCTGTCAGACTATTCGCTGAACGGCAAAGTCCCCTCAAAGCTGATGGAAATCACGCATTCGCAATCCCTCATCGCTTCACCGCTGACCGTAAACGGCAAGGTGATGGGGGCGATTCTGCTGACGCACCGGAGCCCTCATTATTTTTCCTATGACAACTACCGGCTTCTGCAGACCTTGTCCAGCCACATCGGCCTGTCGGTGAGCAACGCGCTGCTCCATGCCGAGCTGAGACGGATGGCCAACCGGGACATGCTGACCGACATGTACGCCCGCCATTACCTTGATAAGATGATTCAGCAGTATCAAGTGAGCGATTTTTGCGGGTCTCTGATCGTGGTGGACATTGATGAATTCAAACAGGTTAACGATACATACGGCCACCAAAAAGGGGACGACATTCTAAGGCAGGTCAGCGATATCGTGAAATCCTCCATTCGGGAGGAAGACGTGCCTGCACGCTGGGGCGGGGAAGAGCTGGCGGTGTATATGCCGCAGCTAGGGGTGCACCAGGCGGTCAAAGTCGCTGAAGTGATCCGAAGCCGGGTCGCCCGGGAGACGAGCCCGTCCGTAACAATTTCAAGCGGAATCGCGGAATGGTGCTGGACGGACCCGCAGGTGAGTGTAGACAGCTTGTTCTATAGAGCGGATATGGCCCTCTACAGGGCAAAGAACAGCGGACGCAACCAAATCCAAATGGAAAACATGAACGATATGTAGCAGGCGGCCTCACTCTCGGGTGGGGGCGCCTTATTTTTGCATGAACTGGCAGGGCGGGGGACAGTCTATAAAGCAAAAAGGACCTATGATCGAAGAATGAACCTTGGTTCATTTTGTCCGGAAAGGCAGTTTACCCATGATGAAAAAAATGGTACTTCCCGCCTTGCTGCTGCTCGGCCTTTGCGGCGGTTTGACAGGCTGCGGCATGTTTCAGGACTCGAAATCGCCGGAGGAGTGGTTTTCCCAGACGATTACCGGACTTGCCGGCATCGATTCGTTTTCATTTAGCGGCCTGGCTTCGGTCCGTGCCCAGGATCAGGGGCAGGTGCAGAACTTTGCTTACACCGGCAGGCTCACGGGCCACGACCAGCTGACCATGGAGAGCGTGATCCCTACTGGGGAGGCGGTTCAGACCACGGGACTCCAGGCACGGGGAATCACCGGGAAGACCGTAAAGGTGACGAATTTCCGCAGGCAGGACGGGGGATGGGTGAGGCTGTCGAGCGAAGCGAACCCTGAGGATAACTCTCCTTCATTAACCCGGTTAAACCCTCTGCAGCAGCTCGACGGCATTCATGGGCTTCCCAAAAGCATCAAGGTGGAGTCCAGCGCCGGCCGCGGCACCAAAGTGCTGCGGATCGAACTGGAAAGCTCCAGCGCAAAGGACTTTTTGGCGAAGCAGCTTGAATCGGAAATGGAGGGTCTCCGCAAGCAGCCAGGTTACACCCATGCACAGTCCGGGCAGAAGCAAAAGCTGCAGACGCTCTGGAATCAGGGGGACAAGCAGCTGCGGGAGATGCTGAACGACGCCCAGGTCAGCACGGTCTATCATTTGACGATTAACCGCAAGTCCGGATTTCCGGTTCGTCTAACCTCCGAGAGCGCGATCGACTATGTCAATCTGGACGGTGCGCAGACGCGGGAGACGATGGTCAACGATGTATCATTCCAGCCTTAGGCTCGCCCAGTGACGACAAGTTCCATACCGGACGATCGGGCGGCTGCTCATTTGGTCATCATTCGACCGGCAGACTTCGGGCTTTCCGCCTGCATCCGCAGCTCTCATGCTGACGGGACTTGCCATGCGTGCTACAATAAGTCTGAATGAATTAACCTTTGTTCAAATAAATAGCTTACAGGTTATGTCAACGGGAGGAAATAAGTCATGCGTGATCCTAGAATTCAAAAACTGGCGGAAAACCTCGTCGGTTATTCCGTGAACGTACAGCCGGGGGAGAACGTCCTTGTCGAGATGATCGGCTCGGAGCGCGACCTGCTGAAGGCCGTCATTGATGAAGTCGGCAAACGGGGAGGACGTCCGTTCGTACAAATTACCGACAAATCGGTGCAGCGTACGATGCTGATGAACGCAACGGAGGAGATGCTTAAGACATGGGCGGACATCGACCTGAACCGGATGAAGCAGATGGACTGCTATATCGGCATCCGTGCCGGAGAGAATGTCAACGATCTGGCCGACGTTCCTGACGAAAAGGTAAAACTGTTCAATTCGCTCTACAATCATCCGGTACATAGCGGGCAGCGCGTCAACCACACCAAATGGGTGGTGCTGCGTTATCCGAATCCAAGCATGGCCCAGTTGGCCAATATGAGCACAGAAGCCTTTGAGGACTTCTATTTTGACGTATGCAACCTCGATTACGCCAAGATGGACAAAGCGCAGGATCCGCTTGCCGAGCTGATGAGAAAGACGGACAAGGTCCGTATCGTCGGCCCGGGCACCGATCTCAGCTTTTCCATTAAGGGAATCGGGGCCGAAAAATGCGCAGGCGAGAAAAACATTCCGGACGGCGAGGTATACAGCGCACCGGTGCGTGATTCCGTCAACGGCACGATCAGCTACAACACCAGCACGGTATACAACGGCATTTCGTTCGAAAATATCAAGTTTACCTTCAAGGACGGAAAGATCGTGGAAGCGACCAGCAACGATACCGAGCGTCTGAACAACATTTTGGACTCGGATGAAGGGGCACGTTATATCGGCGAATTCGCGATCGGATTTAATCCGTACATTTTGCACCCGATGAAGGACATTCTGTTCGACGAAAAAATTGCCGGCAGCATCCACTTCACCCCGGGTCAAGCCTATGAAGTAACGGATAACGGCAACCGCTCCTCCATCCACTGGGATATCGTGCTGATTCAGCGTGAAGACTACGGCGGCGGGGAGATCTACTTCGACGACGTACTGATCCGCAAAGACGGCATCTTCGTCATTCCGGAACTGCAGGGGCTGAATCCTGAAAACTTGAAATAGGAATAGCTGAAGAAGGGAACCCGGGCCCGTAAGGCCCCAGGTTCAGCGCTTTTCAGAAATTCCTTGCGCGAGAAAGCGGATTCAATGTATCATAAAAGTGGTAAAATCATAGTATACTTGATATCAAAAGCTACGGAGGGATCCTATGTCCAGTAACAACGCAGCTGTTGTAGAAATCGCCCAAACAGCAAGCCAATTTACCTCTTCGATCGTACTTCAAGCGGAAAACAAGTACATCGATGTCAAAAGTATCCTCGGTCTGTTTACGACACTCGTAAGCAGCCAAAGCTATGAGCTTCATGTTCATGGACCGGATGCGGACGAGGCTAAAACGGCGATGAAGGAAGTGTTTGCCAAACACGGCCTGAACGTCAACGTGGTCTCTGAGTAAGCGATGAAGAAGAGCGCACCTGCTGGCAACAGTAAGGGCGCTTTTTTTAAAGTCATAACCTTGATATTTACCGGGGTTATTCTAGAACCTTGTACCGCCGCCAGCCTTCCCCTTAGAGTCCCTTTGCGCCGCGCTTGGCATTGAAACCCGGGGTCTTTGCGGACGATGGGCCAGAGTTTCCTGTTCCTTCGGCTTCCCGGGGACGTTTTTCTGGGCCAGGTTCTTGTATTGGTGTTCAATTTCGTCTAATATTAAGAATAGAATACAAGGGTGTAATTGTAGGATTTTGGACATAGGGGGGAAGATGCATGACTTCATCTGAGCTGCAGGAGCAGTTGAATATTAAGGCGATTAATCTGCTGAAAGATGATGCAGAGAAAATAGAGAAGCTTATTGAAGTACAAATGGAGAATCTGGCCACACGCTATTGCCCTCTCTATGAGGAAGTGCTGGACACCCAGATGTACGGATTTTCACGTGAGGTTGATTTTGCCGTACGTGCCGGTCTTGTGCCCGAACTTACAGGCAAACAGCTGGTCAGTGAGCTGGAGAAGAATCTGGCCAACCTCTATGAAGCCCTGAACAACAGGGAAGCCTAAATCATCAGCCTGTCGCAGGCAGGCTTACATAAGATGCAAAGTACAGACCACCTGTGTACCTGTATCACACGATGATGAGTAGTTGCAGCTTGGCCTTCACATCGGAGGTCCCGAGATTTATAAATTTATACGTATAAAAAGGCATGCACTCCGCTGGAGCGCATGCCTTTTTTGCGTTTCCCTGCTATGCAGGGTTAAGAGCTTAAGCTACCTTGCTACACCAAGAAAAATGATACGCCCAAAATAACGTATACGACCAGCAGCAGCAGACCTTCATACCAGTTCGTTTTGCCATCCTGGATAATCGACTTGGCGATAAATACCGACACGCCGATCGCAAGCAGCTCTATGGTTGTAAACACCAGGTCCATCGTGGTAGGCCCGAAGAAATAGCTGACCAGCACCAACACGGGAGCGACGAACAAAGCGATCTGCAGGCTGCTGCCAACGGCGATTTCGACCGCTGCGCCGATCTTGTTCTTCATAGCCAGCATGACGGCCGCACTGTGCTCTGCCGCATTGCCGATGATGGCCACGAGGAACGCGCCCACGAACAGCTCGCTAAGCCCAAATCGCGTCGTAAAGGTCTCCAGCGTATCTACCAGCCATTCACTCACGAAAGCGACCATAACGGTCGCCAGAAGGAGATACAGGATCGATTTGCCCTTGGACCATTCCGGCTCGCGTTCATGAGGCAGCTCTTCATCCTCTTCGTCGGTGACATCCGCCAAGTACTTCTTGTGCGTAATCATCGAGAAGACAAGCCAGGCAAGGTAAGCCACGATTAAGATACAAGCCACGATAAGGCTCAGCAGCTGGGTATCGCTTCCGGTAATGGAATGGCTGCGAAGGAAGACCGCAGGCACGATCAGGGCGATCACGGCGACGAGCATCAGCGAGCCGTTCATACCCGCCAGTGATACGTTGAAGCTCTGAACTTTAAACTTCAGTCCCCCGGCAAAAATGCTGAGTCCCAGTACCAGCAGCAAGTTTCCGATTACCGAACCGGTCAGACTGGCTTTGACCATGTCGAACAAGCCTTCCTTCACGAGGAAGATGGCGATAATCAGCTCCGCTGCGTTACCGAAGGTGGCGTTCAGAAATCCACCGAGCCGCTGTCCGGCATAATGCGATACGTTCTCCGTCGCTTTGCCCAAAAATCCGGCCACAAAGATGACAGAAATCGCGGACAGAATAAACTGCAGCGTTGCGTCCCAGCCTGCGAAATGTCCCACAGCACTAAGGATAAAGAAGGCGATGAGCAGGGTGGGGCTGATCCATTTTTTCAATTTTTGACACCTCTTGCCTTATGTAAGTTCGATTCTTATTCAATATACCCAAATTGCATAAGGTTGTAAACAAATCGGCAGGGCTTGGGATTTGCTTTTTGGGCCTGTTAGGATTTACAATAACGGATAATGGATGTAAAGGAGGATGGAGCATGTCGGAACAACTCCAACTAGAGAATGGAACCATACGGATTGCAGATGATGTCGTAGCGAAAATCGCCGGACTGGCCGCACTCGAAACACCAGGGATCGCAGCTATGTCGGGTGGTTTGTCGGAAGGATGGGCCAAGCGCCTGAGCGGAAAAAACGTGCAGAAGGGTGTCACGGTGGAGGTAGGCCAGCTGGAAGCGGCCATTGACCTGCGAATCATCGTGCTGTACGAAACCCCGATTCACGAAGTATCCCGCATGCTTCAGCAAAACGTGCGTGAAGCTGTCGAAAGCATGACCGGTCTGCGTGTGGTCGAAGTGAACGTGAAAGTGGAAGGCGTCGCTTTTAAAGATGACATGATCGAAGAGGTGCCTACGCGCACCAAATAAGCACACGAATAAGACGAAAAAAAGACTAGGGGACTTAAGCGTCCTCTAGTCTTTTTGGTATGAGTAGCTTCAGGGTATCCCCTGAAGGTTCAGTTAAAGCGGCGCGTCTGATTGCGGGA
The DNA here is from genome assembly GCF_040545415.1 of Paenibacillus favisporus. Taxonomy (NCBI): domain Bacteria; kingdom Bacillati; phylum Bacillota; class Bacilli; order Caryophanales; family Paenibacillaceae; genus Paenibacillus; species Paenibacillus favisporus. The sequence goes on from NZ_JBEPLV010000001.1 coordinate 417,767, forward strand.
GGAAACCGCGACCGACGGTTTCTTGACAGTCACCGATTTCACCTGCTCCTGCTTCGACGGCAGCGTACTGATCCGCGAGATGCTGAGCATGATCCCCATGCTCGCCATCATGATCAGCAGGGAAGTTCCGCCGTAACTGATGAACGGCAGGGTTACCCCGGTCAGCGGGATCGTTTGGGTGACGCCTCCGATGTTAATGAACGCCTGGATGGCAATCAAGCCCATAATCCCGATGCCGACGAGCGTTCCGAACGGGTCGGGGCACCTCAGCGCGATGATGATCCCTCGCCAGATGAAGTAAATATAGACGATCAGGAAGATCGACGTTCCGATAAATCCGAACTCTTCACCGATGACGGAGAAGATAAAGTCGTTATAGGGGTTAGGCAAATAATGAAGCTTCTGGACGCTTTTGCCGAATCCGGCTCCGGTCAACTGCCCTTCACCGATAGCGGTCAGCGACTGCAGCAGATTGTAGCCCTCTCCCTGTGGATCCTTAAACGGGTCCAAGAAGGCGTTAATCCGGCCGAGCTTATAGTTGCTCGATTGCACCGCCTGTTCCCCGCTATGGGACACCGACTTGAACAGGGCGTTAGCTCCGAGCACGAGGCTCGCACCGAGGATCAGCAGCAGGGCTGACCCTATCATATGCTTGAGGCTCGCGCCGCCGGCATAGATGATCAGGGCGCTCGTGGCCACCAGAATGAGGCAGGAACCGAGGTCCGGCTGCATCATGATGAGCCCGGCGACGAAGCCGACAATGACCATGACCGGGATATAGCCTGTCCGCAGGTCACGGAAGCGCTCCCCTTTTTTGCTGATCAAAGCGGACAGATACAGGATAATCGCGATCTTCGCGATTTCCGTCGGCTGGATGCCGAGAGATCCGACACCGAACCAGCTTCGGGCGCCGTTTAGGCTTTTCCCTATGAAAAGTACCAGCACTAGCATGATGACTGTCACGATAAACAGCGGGGCAAACAGCTTCTTGTACCTGGTGTAAGGGATGTTCATCGCGACGAACATGGCGATGGTTCCCAGTGCGGCCCACATGAACTGTCTTTTCGTAAAATACAGCGAGTCATAGTGAAAATCCTTGCTAGCGATGGCCAAGCTCGAACTGGCGCTGAATACCATGACCAGCCCAAAACCAACCAACAGCAAGGTGAGGATGAGCAGTTGGAAATCCGGTGTCCCTCTCTTGGTTTGTTGGGGTTTTTCTTCTCTCATAAGAGACCTGCTTAAGCTTCCAGAGCGGCTTTAAACTGCTGAAGCTTCTTGGTTGCAATCCCCATGATGGACGACGGAATCGGAGATTCGTATTCCAGCCCGTGAGGGAAGGTCGCTTTGCCCATGTACACAGCTTCAATTTGCAGCACAGCGCTTGGGTGTTCCAGCTTGCCCTCCACCGCACGGGTATTGATCCGTACGAAATACTCCGAATTGGTGTTTTTATCTTCGATCTTATAGTCATATGTAGCGCGGTAGTATTCCCACTGCCAGCGGACAAAGCCTACTTTCTCGGCTACTTCGTCCATAAACGCCAGGTCGGCTTTGATGCCGTCCAGTCCCGTATTTTCAAAAATCATGGTTACTAAATCCTCCTCTATTGGTTGCCTGTAAAGTTCTTTACTCATGATATTATGTTTTAAACACTTGTGCAAGCCTTGGCAGTATTGGGGCGATACCCCATCTTAAGCGTTTCTGCTACAATAGAAAAAAGGGTTCACAACCGTGATGTGGGATGACATATCGGCAACTTAACATCCATTCTATGGCGAGAGGACGGATACATATGAAAGAAGAAGCATTGCTGAGCAAGCTGCAGCCGCAAATGGTGGAGTGGAGGCGGTATCTGCACCGGCATCCGGAGCTGTCTTACCACGAGGAGAAGACGTCGGCGTTCGTGGCGGACAGGCTGCGGGAGCTGGGGATCGACGTCCGGACGCGGTTTGGCGGCGGATATGGGATAGTCGGCGTATTAAAAGGAAGCAAGCCGGGGAAAACGGTCGTGCTGCGGGCTGACATGGACGCGCTTCCGATCCAGGATGAAAAGTCGTGCGATTATTCGTCCGAGGTTCCGGGCGTCATGCATGCTTGCGGTCACGACGGGCATACGTCGATCCTGCTGGCGGTGGCGACATACTTCAGCGCCCGGAAAGATGATCTCCCCGGAGAGATCCGGTTCGTATTTCAGCCGGCGGAGGAGGTATGCCCGGGCGGAGCCAAGGGGATGATCGAGGCCGGCGTTCTGGATGGGGCCGACGCGGTGTACGGCGTGCACTTATGGACGCCGTTCCCGGCAGGGACCGCGGCCAGCACGCCGGGCCCGATGATGGCGGCAGCGGATGAGTTCTTTATCGATATCATCGGTAAAGGCGGCCACGGTGGCATGCCGCACGTGACGGTGGACAGCGTGGTGGCCGGATCGGCGCTGGTCATGCAGCTGCAGAGCATCGTCAGCCGTTCGGTCAACCCGCTTCGGCCGGCGGTCGTTACGATCGGAACGATCCAGGGTGGAAGCGCGCAGAACGTCATTGCCGAATCGTGCCGGATTACCGGGACCGTACGGACATTTGATGAGGAGACGCGCCAATTTATCCGCGAACGGATCGAAGAAATAACCCGGCTTACGGCGCAGACTTATGGAGCGGAGTCGAAAATTCAATATTTGATGGGTTACCCACCGCTAGTGAATGATGAAGCGGAGACGGAAAGGTTTTTCCGCGAAGCGCCGAAGGTGTTCGGGGAGTCGAAAGTGGAGCGCTGCGAGAAGATTATGCCTGCGGAGGACTTCGCATACTATTTGCAGGAAATCCCCGGGTGCTTTATGTTCGTGGGCGCAGGCAACGAAGAGCTTCAGGCCGTCTACCCGCATCATCATCCAAGGTTTGATTTTGACGAATCGGCCATGCTGAGCGCCGCCAAGCTGCTGGTGACGATGACCCAATCCTATCAGGGATGGGAATAGGCAGGCTCGGGCCGCCGAGTCTCCTGGTCTTGCCGAGAGAAGGGTTCCTGAAGGCACGAATGTTTTGGCGGACGATGGGAAAACTTGAAATGGAAGAGGAAAAGTTCATTTCCGCTCTAGGAGATGAACTTTTTCATATGTTTGAAGGCTGAAAGAACTATTCGGATTGAAAGAAGGGGATTTGATGAGCGATACAAAGGCGTGCATCGTGCAGCGGGACCGGACCGTCCTGCTGGAATGCGGACATCCGGGGTTTGAGGAAGCCCGCGGGAAGCTGGCCCATTTTGCAGAGCTGGTCAAGAGTCCTTCTGCGTTTCATACGTACCGGATCACACCGTTATCGCTGTGGAATGCCGCTTCGCTGGGATGGACCGCAGAGGAAATCGTCGACGCCCTGGCTTCGATTTCCAGATGGGAGGTTCCATCCGCGTTAATCCAGGACATCCGCAGCCTGGTGGGCAGATACGGGAAGCTACGGATCGAGGCGGGGAAGGCGGAAGCCGGGAAGCTCCGGCTGACGGCATCCGATCCGCAGCTGCTGGATGAAGTGCTGGCAATACCCGCCGTGCAGGCCAGTGGGCTGCGACGCGCCGCGCCGGAGCAGGCGGAGCTTGATGCGGTCCGCCGCGGACGGATCAAGCAGGAGCTGACGCGGCTCGGATATCCGGTCCTGGACTTGGCCGGATATCATGAGGGACAGCCGCTGCAGTTGGGCTGGAAAGCGCGGGGCGGCTCATTTGCGCTGAGGGACTATCAGCAGGCGGCGGCCGACGCTTTTGAAGGGGTGGCCGGGAGCGGAGGCAGCGGGGTGCTGGTGCTGCCTTGCGGAGCCGGGAAAACGGTCATCGGCCTTGGCGTGCTGGAGAAGCAGCAGTGCGAGTGCCTGATTCTGACGTCGAACGCGACCTCCGTCGGACAGTGGATCGCGGAGCTGACGGACAAGACGACGCTCGATCCTTCCCAGATCGGGGAGTATACGGGGCAGAAGAAGGAGGTGCGCCCGGTCACCGTGGCCACCTATCAAATTTTGACGCACCGCCGCTCCAAAGAGGACGAGTTTGAGCATATGCGTCTGTTTAACGAACGGAACTGGGGGCTCATCATTTACGATGAGGTGCATCTGCTGCCGGCTCCGGTGTTCCGGGCGACGGCCGATATCCAGGCGACCCGTCGGCTGGGACTGACCGCTACGCTCGTTCGGGAGGACGGCTGCGAGCAGGATGTATTTTCGCTGATCGGGCCGAAACGCTACGAGATGCCCTGGAAGGAGCTGGAGTCCATGGGCTGGATTGCGAAGGTCGAATGCACGGAAGTCCGGGTGGCGATGGAGCCGGAGCTGCGTGAAGCATACGCGTATGCGGAGGGCAAGGAGAAGTTCCGCATCGCTGCCGAAAATCCCGGCAAGCTCGAGGTCGTCCGCAGGCTGCTCGCTAAGCATCCGGAGGAGAGCATCCTCATTATCGGCCAGTATATCGATCAGCTGAAGCAACTGTCCGAATCGCTGGGCATTCCGCTGATTTCGGGGCGAATGGCGCACAAGGAACGCGGAAGGCTCTACGAGTCTTTTAAACGGGGAGAGATCAGAGTGCTGGCCGTTTCCAAGGTAGCCAATTTCGCCGTCGACCTGCCGGACGCTTCCGTGGCGATTGAAATATCGGGCAGCTTCGGCTCCAGGCAGGAGGAAGCCCAGCGACTGGGACGGATTTTGCGTCCGAAAAGCGGAAACAACCGGGCATATTTTTACGCACTGGTGTCCCAAGAAAGCAAAGAAGAGGACTTTGCCATCCGCCGTCAGCTGTTCCTTGTCGAACAGGGGTACGAGTATTCCGTCCGATATGATTCGGATCCCGGGCTGTTTCGTTCCGGGTCCAGTCATGAGCGGGCTTCTTCCCGTCCTGCGAAGGACCGTCCCATTCCAGACCTAAAGGAGGCATCATCCCGACCATGAGCACTGAAATGAACGAAGACCGGCCGCAGGAATCCGCGATCCGATCCATCCTGCGTACGCTGGCTCCGGAGGATGCGGAGCTGCTTAAACGGCTGATCGTCCGTTTTGCAGGGCAGCCGTTCAGCGACGACGCCCGGACCACGGTGAAGAGCAGCGGCCGAAGTGGTGCGGAGCTTGAGCTGTCCTTTATCCGTTTGAGACGAGCCGGCCTGATCCAGGCGGTGAAAAAGGCTTGGGGAGAAAAGCTCTACTACATTCCTTTGGAAAGCCTGGGTTTATTGTATCGGCAGTTTTTCACCCCCGAAGCAGAAGCCGTCGCGGATTCAAATGTACACCGGATCAGCGAAGCCAAGCCGGGCTTGGCTTTGGATCTGCTGCATGCGCTTGCGGCTGCGGCCGAGCACGGGCTTCCCTTAACGGCGAAAGGAACGGTATCTAAGAAAAATATCCAGAAGCTTCTGGAAGCCGTGCACCTGAAAGATTCCGACCTTGAGGCGCTTCAGCTCCAATACGCGCATGCTGAAACCTATCCGCTTGCGGGTGCGGTGCTGCTCGATATGATGCTGTGCCTCGGCCTTGCGGTGAAAGAAAGCCAGGAGATTCTGCTGGAAGAGGAGCGGCTCGGCGAGTGGCTGGGGCTGTCTGAACAGGAGATGAACCGGGTGCTGCTCCCGGCGGTGCTGGACCGATACGGCATGAACAGTCCGGCGCTGCAGCATTTCCGCTACCTCCTTTGCCATCCTTCTTTCCAACCAGGCGTCTGGTACGATATGACGAATATGCTGGATTGGATGGAGCGGGAGGTTCTGCTCACCCGATCTGCTTCGGAAGCGGGAGCCCGGGCATGGATGACGGCGATGGCGGGGTTTGGCTGGGGCGATTCCGGTGAGGACGGCAGCGGACGCTGCTGTTTCCGGTGGGCCATGGATCCGGCCTTCGTTCTGGTTTCGGGCGGCGAAGATCGAGAGGCGGGAGAGGGGCGCTTCTATGTTCAGCCGGATTTTGACGTCATCGTTCCACCGGATGTGCCGTACCGGATCCGATGGAAGCTGCTTGCCTGCTCGGAGCGGGTACAGAGCGAACGGATGTCCATATACCGTATGACCCGCAGCAGCACGGCCCGGGCGGTGGAGAACGGCATGAGCGCAGCCGAAATGACGCAGCTGCTGGACAACTTCTCGAGCGGCGGCGTCCCGGAGAACGTAAGGCTGGCTTTGGAGCAGTGGGGCCGGGAAATCGGCCGGACCCGCTTTGAGGAAGCCATGCTGCTGTCGTGTTCGGCTGAAGAAGACGGCGATCGGATCGAAACGCATCCGAAGCTGAAGGGTCATTTGCAGCGGATCGGTCCGAAGCATTTTCTCGTGAACCGCGGCGCGGTGCCGGAAGTGAGGAAAATCCTGGATTCGTCAGGACTCTCGCCCTTAAAGGCGATCGCTGAACCCGGCCGTACCGTTTCCACATATCCGTTGATCCATGACCCCGCTCCGGACCTGGCGGGGCAGCGGATCGATAAAGAAAAGTTCCGCCAAACCGGGCTTTCCGCCGCCGGCGGTCTAGTGTACAGCGGCCGGAATATCCAGTATTTCGAGCCGGACTCCGACATTCCGAAGCCGGAGTCCCTGTTCCCGGGTTACGGGCAGGTTCCGAAAATGTGGACCCAGGATTTCCGGAATTATCACGGAACGACGGCCCAGCACATTATGGAACAGGCCCTGGAATGGCAGACCAAGGTGCTGATTTCCCGCGGAGGCAGCCGTTTGGAATTCATCCCCAGGGCGATTCGGAGCCACCCGTGGGCGGTGGAAGGAACTCTCTTCGATCCGGAACGGGACGGTTATGAGGACGGGGCTCTGCTCTCGCCGGGGGATTGGGAGCAAATCCGGCTGATTGTGCCTTCTTTCACCTGAGGGTATCCGCAGGAAGTGCGTTCAAACCTCTTCTTATGGGCCAAAGGTTATGATATGATAAAAGAGTCTACTCCAGACGGAGGAGAACATTCTTATAGAATTGGGATGAAGTTCATGAGCGTATCGGAGATCAACACGGTCGACATGGCAGCCGTGCTGATGAACGCCTATGAATTAGGCGATATGATCAATCAGTCGGTTGAGGTGTCCGATTATTTATATTGGAAGCAGCAGGTTGGCAGCAATCCGGCCGTACAGGAGCTTGTCCGGCTTCTGGCGAAGAAGAAGGAGCTTTTCGAAGAGACCCAGCGTTTCGGCCATTTCCATCCGAATTACCACAGTGCAAAGGATGAGGTCAAGGCCGTGGAGAAGCAGCTGGAGCAGTTCGAGGAAGTGAGACGCTTCAAGCTGGCCGAGCAGAACTTGGATGACATGCTGCACCAAATGTCCGAAATGATCGCTTATTCCGTATCGGAAACGATCAAGGTGCCGGGCAACGATTCGCATCTGAAAGGATGCGGCGGCGGGGGCAAATGCTCCTGCGGCGGGTAAAATATAGAGAGCCAGTATAAGTGAGGTGGGAAAATCATGTTTGCAGAACGGACGGGGTATATCATTTGGGTTAGCGATATCAAGGCAGCGCGGAATTTGGAGAAGTACGGGACCGTTCACTATATATCTCGCCGGATGCACTATGTCGTCATGTACGTGAATGCGGACCGGGCCGAGGAAGTAGCCAAAAATATCCGGCGCCTTTCCTATGTGCGTAAAATCGAACGCTCCTACCGCAACGAGATCAAAACGGAATATTCGAGCGACGTACCGGATAAGACCAGATTTTATGGCTTATAGTAGGAGGTTCATCTGCCTGTCATCAGTTTCAATCCCACCTGGAAAGTTATCGTATGGTCAGGAAGCAGCCGAATTCGGCTGCTTCTTTTTTTAGACCATGGCTTCCGGCTTCAGCGCCGGCAAAGCCAGTGAATCCGGCAAGGAAATTATCCGATTGGAGCGGAAAGAAACGGTGTAGATACGACGGTCCTCTTTTCCGTATATGAAAATATGCCGGGATACGTAGTTTGGAGCTTGTGAAGAACGTGGTAATGATGTAATATAATAGGCATAAATACATAGATACAAAGTCCTATGTAGTGGAGAGTGATAGTCCATGCGCGACAAAGGGATGGAAAGATGGAGCACCTATGAACCTTTTTTTGTGACCTTAGGGGATAAGCGGGTGGCCGACATCGTCATTACCCATCATGCGAAGACAAGGTACAACGACCGGATTCATAGTGATATCCATAGTATAGATGATATAGCCGCATGGATGTGGGAGTGCCTGAAGCAGGGCCGGATCGCTCCCTACTACCGGAATGAGAAGGACGTTTACCTGATTGACGAGGATCTTGTCGTCGTCGCGGAATTTGCGGAGATCGAAGGGGAAACCGACATCAGCGGAAATCCGCTGCACAAGATGATTATCGTGACGTTCCTTGGCAAAATGTCGGAGACGATCGAGCTGAGGGACCTGAAGTCTTATTATTCCTGGCTGCGCCATTCGCGGAGAATGACGTTGATTAAAAATACTCGCAAGCGGAAATAACCGCGTTTTGTAAGCGTGAGCATGGATTCCCCCTCCGGGAAGCCATGCTCATTTTTGTTGATTCATGTGCCGGGTTCCGCAGACTTTACCTGCCGCTGAAAATGTTAAACGGCGTTGGTGGTTCACGGCCGAATCGGATACAATATAAGAACGACGAGGGGGAGAGCATGCCATGAATTTTCACCAGCTCCACATTTTTTATACCGTGGCGGAACGTGGGAGCTTCTCGGCGGCGGCGAGCGCGCTGCACATGACCCAGCCGGCCGTTACGATGCAGATTCAGTCCCTGGAGGAATATTTCGGGACGCGCCTGCTGATCCGCTCCACGAAGAAGATCGAGCTGACCGAAGCGGGGATCACCCTTTTGCCGTATGCGGCAAAGAGCATCGCCCTGGTCAAGGAAACGGACAATGCGATGGCATCGCATACCCATATGCTGCAGGACCGGCTTCAGCTCGGCTCCAGCCTCACGATCGGCGAATACTTCCTGCCGCGGCTGCTCGGTCCGTTTGGACAGCAGTATCCGCACATCAGCATTATGATGAAAGTGATGAACACCACACAGATCATCGAAGAGATTACGAAGCATCAGCTGAATTTCGGCCTGATCGAGGCGACGATCCACCATCCGGATATGGTCATCGATCCCGTCATGCAGGACGAGCTGAAGCTGATCGTGCCTATCGGCCATCCCTTGGCCGAGCGGGAATCGGTCGAGCTGGAGGAAGTGCTTGCCTATCCGTTTGTGCTGCGGGAAAAAGGGTCGGGCACGCGCCAGGTGATGGAAAGTGTGCTGATCCACAAGGGGATCGATCCACAAAGCCTGCAGACCGCGATGGAGCTTGGCAGCACGGGAGCGGTGAAATCCGCCGTCGAGGCCGGTTTCGGCATTACGATGCTGTCGCCGGCCTCGGTCAAGCATGAAACCGCACTGAACCTGGTTACCATCATTCCGATCCGAGACGCCGAATTTAAGCGGCAGTTTTATGCCATTCATTTGAAATCCACCCTGCTTCCGCTGTCTGCCGTGACCTTTCTGAATTTTCTTAAACAGCAGCAGGAGCAGCAGGGGGAATAGGGCCAAGCCGACAGTTAAAAGAATATTACACAGCTTAAGACGCTGAATGAGTGAAGGAGGAATGGACTTGTCCACAGATCAGAAATACGGTGACCTGCATACGCATACGACGGCTTCCGACGGGATGCAGCCACCCTCGGAGAATGTCCGGATCGCCCACGGGAAGGGACTCGCGGCCGTGGCGATTACCGACCATGACACCGTGGGAGGCATTCCGGAAGCACTGGAAGCCGGGCAGCGGCTCGGCATCACCGTCGTTCCCGGCGTCGAAATCAGCACCCGTGCCGGCGGTAAGGATATACACGTGCTGGGCTATTACATCGACATAACACATGAGCCGTTTTTGAACCATCTCGCCGAGCTGAGACAGACCCGGGAACGGCGTAACGATCAGATGATCGCCAAGCTGCAGCAGCTTGGAATTTCCATCACGCTCGAGGAGGTCATTGCCGGGCTGGGGCGCGAGCTGAAGCCGGATGAAAGCGTCGGGCGGCCGCATATGGCCGACGTATTGGTCAAGAAGGGCTATGCCTCTGACATGCGGGACGCCTTTAACCGCTATTTAGGCGAGGATGCGCCTGCCTATGTATCCGTTCCGCGGATCACACCTGCGGATGCCTGCAACTGGATCCGGGAAGCCGGCGGAACGCCAGTGCTGGCCCATCCGGGGATCTACGGCGATGACGCGCTGGTGGAACGGATTGTTAGGGAAGCGAAACTTGCCGGAATCGAAGTCTACCATTCCGACCACGGCCCGGCCGATGAGGAACGGTACCTGAGGATGGCTGATGAGCATGGACTGATCGTCACGGCGGGCTCCGATTTTCACGGGGAACGGCAGGGCGTCGTCTTCCATGGCGATATCGGCAGCCGTACGATCCCGGTGACCGTATTGGAACAGCTTCAGCGGGGAACAAAATAGTCATAGGTGCCCGGGCGAGTTTTAACCTTTTTTTGCAAAATTGGAAAATGGGGCTTGCGCCGGGCTTGCGGGCCGTACTATAATGTTGAACCAAGCAACAAGCACTAACATGTAAGGCGATGACCAAAGACATGATTTCGATCCAGGACTGCCCAGAGAGAGAAGTGAGTGGTGCAAGCTTCTCCTGACACCGGTTCAGAAATTACCCCTTTGCAGCCGTCCCTTTGAACCCGCTGTCCAATTCGCGGCAGTAGAAGGAACCGGTTAATCCCCGATATCGGATGCTTAATAAGGACCTTTGCATATGTACGTGTTCGGATGAACCGTCGGATGCAGGTCGAATTAGGGTGGAACCACGAGCTGAACGCACTCGTCCCTTGGGATGAGATGCGTTTTTTTGCGTTCACCAAATAGACCGAATTTGACGGAGGGAAGAACATGAACAAGGAAATACAAATCAAGCTGCCGGACGGCTCGGTAAGAGCATTCGAGCAGGGCGTCCGGCTGGAGAGCATCGCCGAATCGATCAGCAGCAGCCTCGTGAAAAATGCCGCAGCAGGCAAAATTGACGGGATCCTGGTGGATCTCAGCACGCCGGTTGAGCAGGACAGCAGCATTGAAATCGTGACGGTGGACAGTCCGGACGGGATCGAGGTGTACCGGCACAGCACAGCGCATTTATTGGCGCAGGCCGTGAAGCGTATATTCGGAGCATCTTCCGTCAAGCTGGGGATCGGGCCGGTCATCGAGGACGGATTTTATTACGACATGGATCTTCCAAGCCCGCTGACGAGCGATGATTTGTCCCGGATTGAACGGGAAATGAAGCGGATCGCGGAAGAGGATCTGCCGATCCGGCGGAAGGCGGTCAGCCGGAAGGAAGCGCTGGACCTGTTCGCGCAGCTGCAGGAGCCGCTGAAGCTTGAGCTTATTCGGGACCTGCCCGAGGACGCCGAAATTACGATTTACGAGCAGGGGGAGTTCGTGGACCTGTGCCGAGGACCGCACCTTCCTTCCACGGGTAAAATCAAAGTGTTCAAGCTGCTGAGCGTAGCCGGAGCCTATTGGCGCGGAAGCTCGGACAACAAGATGCTGCAGCGGATTTACGGCACCGCCTTCCCCAAAAAGGCGCAGCTTGACGAGCATCTTCACATGCTCGAGGAAGCGAAGAAGCGCGACCATCGCAAGCTGGGCAAGGAGCAGGGGTTGTTTCTGTTTTCGGAGGAAGCGCCGGGCATGCCGTTTTACCTCCCTAAAGGCATGACCATCCGCAACGAGCTGGAGAAGCTGGAGCGTGAGCTGAACGCCGCTAGAGGATATGAAGAGGTCCGCACCCCGCTTATGATGAACAAGCGGATGTGGGAGGAATCCGGGCACTGGGATCACTACAAGGACAACATGTATTTTACCCAAGTGGACGAGACGGAATATGCGCTGAAGCCGATGAACTGCCCGGGGCATATGCTGATTTTCAAAAGCGGCCTTCGCTCCTACCGCGAGCTGCCGATCCGGCTGGCCGAGTTCGGACAGGTTCACCGCCACGAGTATTCGGGCGCGCTGAGCGGTATGATGCGTGTGCGGACGTTTTGCCAGGATGACGCACACCTCTTTGTCAGACCTGACCAAATCGAGGAGGAAATCGCCGGCGTCATCGACCTGATCGACCATATGTACGCCATATTCGGCTTCTCTTACCGGATCGAACTGTCGACGCGGCCGGAGGATTCCATGGGCTCGGATGAGCTGTGGGAGCAGGCCGAGCAGTCGCTGCGCAGCGTGCTGGAGCGGCGGGGGATCGAATACCGTCTGAACGAGGGGGACGGAGCTTTCTATGGTCCGAAAATCGATTTTCATATTCTCGACGCCCTGAAGCGCAGCTGGCAGTGCGGGACGATCCAGCTCGATTTTCAAATGCCGGAGAAGTTTGGTCTCAGCTATGTCGGTGAATACAACCAGAAGCATCGCCCGGTCATCATTCACCGCGCCGTCTACGGCTCCATCGACCGTTTCATCGGCATTCTGACGGAGCATTACTCGGGAGCTTTTCCGCTGTGGCTGGCACCGGTCCAGGCCAAGGTCGTCCCGGTATCCGAGCACGATCTGGATTATGCTTATCAGGTTAAGCAGTCGCTTGCGAAAGAGGGCATCCGGGTTGAGGTCAGCGCCAAAAACGAGAAGCTGGGCTATAAAATCCGCGAAGCCGAGCTGGAAAAAGTGCCGTACGTGCTCGTCGTCGGCAAGAGCGAGCAGGAAGCGGGGGCAGCGGCGGTCCGCAAGCGGGGCGAAGGGGATCTTGGCATGCAGCAGCTGCCGGACATCATCGAGCGCTTAAACCGGGAAATCCGGGAGAAATAAACGGGACAATAAATCAGGAAGACATCAAAAAAGGCTGTATCCCACCCGCTCTTAGGAACGGAGGATATAGCCTTTTCTATTATGGGTGCTGAAGCTTACGGACGTTCATTGAGCACTGTTCAACCGCATTCTTTCTATAATTCTGAAATCTCAAGCTTTGTATGATTATTTAATGACGCTCGGAAGCGACTTGATCAATTCCTCGTCAGGCGTGACGATCAGCGTCCGCTGGTGATCATAAATGACAAAGCCCGGTTTGGCGCCGCTCGGCTTATGCACATGGCGGATCAGGGTGCAGTCGACCGGCACGCTGCTGGATTCCTTGGCCTGGCTGAAGTAAGCGGCCAATTGGGCGGCTTCCTCCAGGGTCTGGTCCCCGAACTGGCTGCTGCGGATGACGACGTGGGACCCGGGGATATCCTTGGTGTGCAGCCACGTATCACTTCCGCTGGCCAGTTTGTTGGTCACGTATTCGTTCTGCAGGTTGTTTTTGCCTACGTAAATTTCGATGCCCTCGGATGATGTGAATACATGCAGCGTAGGGCGGTCGTTTTTCTTCTTTTTGCGTGTTTTTTTGCTGCGGTCGCGGAGATATCCCTGCTGAACGAGCTCCTCACGGATTTCGTCGATATCGTTCATGGATGCATGGGCCAGCTGCTGGAGCAGGTCGTCCATGTAGCGGATCTCTTCCTTCGTTATAGCAAGCTGTTCGTCGATGACGGCCAGACTATTTTTGTACTTATTATATTTCTTGAAATACCGCTGGGCGTTATCGGAAGGGCTGAGCAGCGGGTCCAGCGGAATCGTCACGTCCTTCTGGTCCTCGTCATAGAAGTTGGTCAGCACCGCCTCCTTGTCCCCCTTTGCAATCGTATGCAGGGAGGCAAACAGCAGCTCGCCGTAAATCCGGTACTGGTCCGCATCGGCGGCTTCCTCCAGATCGGCGTGCAGGTGGTCCAGCTTTTTAATGTTTTTGGCGCGCTCATTGTGCAGGAAACGAAGCAGATCGCTCGTTTTTTGCTTGACGGTGTCGCGCTCGGCTTTTTCACCGTAATAATCCTCCATGCATGTGCTGATGGATTGATAGCGTTTGACCTCTTCCTGAATCATCGTCAGATCGACGGCGGAAAAAACCATTTTCCCCTTGGCGTTCGCTCCCGACATCGGCTGGTACGCCTGCTGTCTGACACTGTCCATCAGCCCGGTAAAGGCGTTCCATAGGGCGCTTCGGCGTGCTTCGCCAGCTTCGGGCCCTTCTTCCGAGTAGGACTGAAGGCCGGCGCGGTGCACGATCTCCTGCGCAACCAGCGGGCTTACGCCGCTGAACGTATCCACGATCCACGAAATCGGTTCGGCGTCCGCTTCCTCGGTATATTTTTGTGCAAATAGCTCTCCTGTAACCTCAAGCGGATTCAGCTTATGCTGCTGCGGAGGCTCCGTATAGGAAAAGCCCGGCATGATGACCCGATAGCTGCTGATGCTCGGGGTGACATGGTGGATGCCGTCCAGGATCGTCCCGCTCGAAGGGTCTGACAAAATAATGTTGCTGTGCCGGCCCATCAATTCGATGATGAGCTGCTTTGAAGAGACGTCCCCCAGCTCATCCCGCTGTCTGACGGTAATATGAATGATCCGCTCCATTCCAACCTGCCGGATGTCTTCGATGATGCCTCCTTCGCAGTGTTTGCGCAGCAGCATGCAGAACATCGGCGCCTCCTGCGGATTCAGAAAGCTTCGCTCGGTGAAGTGCACCCGCGGATACGTCGGGTTGGCCGACAGCAGCAGCTTGGCGTTGCCCTCCCGGGTCCGGAGGTGAAAGAGCAGGTCGTGATCGTTGGGCTGGTATATTTTACTGATCCGGGCGCCCTGAATGCTTTGCAGCTCATGGACAAGGGCCCGCGTTACGATTCCATCTAATGCCATAGTGTATCTCCCATCTTTACGCTGTACTTGGTTACGATTGCCTCCATACTATGATGCCATAGTTTGGCCAAAAACTTAAGAGGCCAGGCTTGTGATATTTTAGGCCCTGTCCGAATACATTTACGATAGAACAGGTGGAAAAGCTGTTGAACACCCGCAGCGCACAAAGACCGGGAGGGAAAGGGAAGCTATGGAACAAAAAAAATGGCATCAGTTGGACGCGGAAGAACTGCAGCATGTCCTCGGCGTTCACCCGCAGCAGGGCCTTTCGGAAGAAGAGGCGGAGGAAAGACGGAAGAAGAACGGATGGAACGAGCTTTCGGAAGGAAAGCGTATTTCTCCTTTGGCCTTATTTCTGAACCAATTTAAAGATTTCATGGTGCTGGTGCTGATGGGGGCAACGCTGGTTTCGGGCCTCCTAGGCGAATACCTGGACGCCATCACCATTATCGCCATCATTTTGCTGAACGGGGTCCTCGGCTTCATCCAGGAGTTCAAGGCGGAACGCTCCCTGCGCGCGCTGAAGCAGCTGTCCGCTCCGGGAGCGAAGGTGCTTCGGGGAGGCAAGGTAGTTCAGGTGCCGGCCAAAATGCTCGTTCCCGGGGACGTCGTTCTGCTGGAAAGCGGAGACCGTGTGCCCGCCGATGTCCGCTGGCTGGAAACGAGCAGCTGTTATATTGAAGAATCCGCGCTGACCGGAGAATCGGTGCCGGTAGGCAAGCATGCCCAGCCTATTCAAGAAGCGGACGTGCCCCTTGGCGATCAGAAGAACACCGGCTTCATGGGAACCATGATGACGCGGGGGACCGCCAAAGGCGTTGTTGTGCGCACCGGCATGGATACGGAAATGGGGAAAATCGCCGATCTGATCCAAAATACAGACTCGCAGGAAACGCCGCTTCAGCACCGCTTGGAGCAGCTCGGCAAAATGCTCATCATTCTGTCGCTGGGGCTTACGGTCATGGTCGTCGTTGCCGGAATTTTGCATGGACAGCCTGCCGTCGGCATGTTCCTGGCCGGCGTCAGCCTGGCTGTTGCGGCGATCCCCGAGGGCCTGCCTGCCATCGTGACCGTGGCGCTGGCGCTCGGCGTGCAGCGGATGATCAAACGGAAAGCGATCGTCCGCAAGCTGCCGTCGGTCGAAACGCTGGGTTGCGCGTCGGTCATCTGCTCCGATAAAACCGGAACGCTGACGCAGAACAAAATGACCGTTACGCGCGTATGGGTTGGGGGAAGAAGCCTGGAGGTCACCGGAGACGGTTATGCGCCGACCGGACAAATCCTCGAAGAGAAGAAGCCGGTCGACGTGAAGAACGACCAGGGGCTGCGCAGGCTGCTCCAGATCAGCGCGCTGTGCAACAACGCGGAAATTTACGAAACGGCGGCTCCGGAGTCGCGCGGCAAGCGCAAAGGCAAGGAGGAGCCTCAAGGCCCGGTATGGGAGCTGAAAGGGGATCCGACCGAAGGGGCGCTCATTACCCTCGCTTCCAAAATGGGGATGACGACGCAGTCCTTGTCGGCACTGTATCAGCGGGATAAGGAATTTCCGTTCGATTCCGAACGGAAGCTGATGTCGGTCGTGGTGAGCCACCAGGGCGGCAAAATTTTATGCACTAAGGGCGCGCCCGATGTGCTGTTGAACCAGTGCACTTATATATTGTGGGAAGGCAACGTTGTGCCGTTTACCGGCACGCTCCGGCAGAAGGTGCTTGCCGCCAACGAAGAGATGGCTTCCTCCGCGCTTCGCGTGCTGGGGACGGCATACCGCGACCTGCGCCCGCATGATTCACTGGACAGCGAAGCGGACGCCGAGAGCCAGCTCGTCTTCGTCGGCCTCGCCGGCATGATCGATCCGCCGCGCCGCGAAGTGCGCGATGCGATCAGCACCTGCCGCCGGGCTGGCATCAAGACGGTGATGATCACCGGCGACCATGGCACGACTGCCGAGGCGATCGCCCAGCAGCTTGGCATTATGCCGCGCGGAGGCGAAGCCATGTCCGGCCAGGAGCTGTCGCAGATCGACGACCAGGAGCTCGATGCGAAGGTCGACAACGTGTACGTGTACTCGCGCGTGTCGCCTGAGCATAAGCTCCGCATCGTCAAATCGCTGCAGCGCAAAGGCCATGTCGTCGCCATGACCGGCGACGGAGTCAACGATGCGCCGGCCATCAAGGCGGCCGACATCGGCATTGCCATGGGCATTACCGGTACCGACGTCACCAAGGAAGCATCGGCGCTCATCCTGAGCGACGACAACTTCTCGACGATCGTGGCGGCGATCGAGGAAGGCCGGAGCATCTATGAGAATATCCGTAAATTCATCCGGTATTTGCTTGCATCGAACGTCGGCGAAATCTTGACGATGTTCTTTGCGATGATGCTCGCCCTGCCGCTGCCGCTGCTGCCGATCCAGATTTTGTGGGTCAACCTCGTGACCGACGGCCTGCCGGCGATGGCCCTTGGCGTGGATCAGCCGGAGAAGGACCTCATGGAGCACAAGCCGCGCGGGGCCAAAGAGAATATATTCGCCCGCCGGCTGGGATGGAAGATCATCAGCCGCGGCTTCCTGATCGGTCTGTGCACGCTCGGCGCGTTCTGGCTCACCCTCCGCGTGGATCCGCACAACGCCGCTCAGGTCACCAAAGCCCAATCGGTAGCTTTCGCCACGCTCGTTATGGCCCAGCTCATCCACGTGTTCGACTGCCGGAGCTCCAGATCGATCTTCCACCGCAACCCGCTGCAAAACAAGTACCTGGTACTGGCGGTGCTGTCCTCGGTTCTGCTCATGCTCGGCGTCATGTACATCGAGCCACTGCAGCCGATCTTTAAAACGGTGCCGCTCGGCTTCCGCGAATGGTGCATTACGATCGTCGGCGCCGGCGTGCCGACCTTCCTGATGGGCATCGGCAGCGTATGGGGCGGAAGACGCAACAAGCGGCGGGGAAGCGGCCGCCTCGTGGCGAAAAGTACAAACATTTCTGCATAAAGTCAATAGCACGGCCCGGTCCTTTGAGGTATGCTAGTGGACAGTAAAAAGCTAGCATAACAAAGGAGTGGCACCATCCATGGAATTTACAAAAATGCACGGACTCGGGAACGACTTTATCGTTATCTACGGCGAGAAGGCTCTGCCGGACAACGCGGCAGAGCTCGCCTTGAAATGGTGCGACCGCTATTTCGGCATCGGAGCGGACGGACTGGTATATATTTTGCCGTCGGAGAAGGCGGATTTCCGCATGCGCATCATCAACTCAGACGGCTCGGAAGCGGAGCAGTGCGGCAACGCCATCCGCTGCGTGGCAAAATACGTGTACGACCACGGCTATGTCAGCAGTGAGCAAATTACGATCGAAACGCTTGGAGCCGGCGTGCAGCCGGTAACGATCCATGTGGACAACGGCCTGGCCGCCACCGTCACGGTGGATATGGGCGAGCCCGTGCTCGACGGATTGAGCGTACCGACGACGATTGACGCGAACCCGGTCGTGGATGCGCCGATCGAGGCTGACGGCCGGCAGTTCCGGTTTACGGCCGTGTCGATGGGCAATCCGCACTGTGTCATTTATGTGGACGATGCGGTGAACTTCGACCTCGCCACCTGGGGACCAAAGCTGGAAGTGCATCCGGTATTCCCGAAAAAGGTGAACGTCGAATTCGCGACCGTGAAGGACCGCGGTACCGTGGACATGCGCGTCT
Source organism: Paenibacillus favisporus (assembly GCF_040545415.1). Lineage (NCBI taxonomy): Bacteria > Bacillati > Bacillota > Bacilli > Caryophanales > Paenibacillaceae > Paenibacillus > Paenibacillus favisporus. The sequence continues at coordinate 436,173 of NZ_JBEPLV010000001.1, forward strand.
GGGAGCGCGGCGCCGGTCCGACGCTGGCCTGCGGAACCGGGGCGTGTGCAACCCTCGTATCCTCCGTGCTGAACGGTTTAACCGACCGGTCGGCATCGATCCGGCTGAAAGGCGGAGACCTGTTCATCGAGTGGAGCGAGAAAGACAACCACGTCTATATGACAGGCCCTGCGGCTGTCGTGTATACGGGAAGCGTTCAGGACGTTTAATCGCCCGGACTTTTGAAAAACCTGCGTTAACACCTTAATAGCCCGGGGAGCGTATCGGCGGATACGATCCGCCGGGCTTTCCTGCTTCTTGGGGGCGCAGATCGTCCAAATCCGACTCTAGTAAAATAACTGGAGGATTCTATGACTTATCTTGTGCGCCGATTTATGATACATTAATGTGAAACTACTTTTTCGGGGTGGAGGAGCCAACATGAAACCGGATTTGCGTCAAGCGTGGGATCAACAGGTGCTGATCGGCGACGGAGCGATGGGCACTTTTCTATATCAAATGGGCTTTCCTGTGGGAATTTCCTATGAAGAACTGAACCTGACCTCACCGGAGGTCATCAAGGATGTTCACCGGCGTTATGTGGAAGCCGGGGCTCAAATCATTGAGACCAATACGTTTTCGGCCAACTTCGACAAGCTGTCCAAATACGGCCTGGAGTCGAAGGTGGAGGATATCAACCGGGCGGGTGTCCGGATTGCACGGGAAGTAGCGGGTTCCGCCGGCTATGTGGTCGGAGCCATCGGTTCCATCCGCGGCGGCAAACGGACCAACGTCTCGACGGCCGAGCTTAAGAAATACTTCGAGCAGCAGATTCAGGCCCTTCTTCAGGAAGGAGTGGACGGCATCCTGCTCGAAACCTTCTACGATGTGGAAGAGCTGTATCTGGCCTTGTCTATCGTGCGCAAGCTCAGCCCGCTGCCGGTCATCTGCCAGTTCGCGGTTGAGGACGTAGCCCGGACCTTGGACGGCTATACGATGCCGGAAGCGTTCCGGATGATGCAGCAGCAGGGCGCGGACGTGATCGGCTTCAACTGCCGCACGGGCCCTAACGGCATCATGAGCGCGATGAAGACCCTCGGCGGCCACTTGTCCGTGCCGATGTCGGTGTATCCGAATGCCGGGGTCGCCGATTATGTGGATGGGGAATATCAGTACGGGGCCAAGCCGGATTATTTCGGCCAGATGGCGGTGAAATTCGCCGATCTCGGCGCCCGGATCATCGGCGGCTGCTGCGGGACGACGCCCGCACATATCGCGGCGATTTCGTCCGCGCTTCAGGGGTACGAGCCGCAGCCGATTACGTATGGGCCGATTGACATCGTCCCTGCCCCGATCGAAATCCATGAACATCTCGCGCCAGACGGCGACGGTGAAGGCAAAGGGGGCAGCCCGAACCTGGTCGACCTCGTCAAAGAGCGTCACACCGTCATCGTGGAGCTGGACCCTCCGCGCGATTTGGATATCGCCAAATTTATGAAGGGGGCGCAGGTGCTGAAGGATGCCGGGGCGGACGCGCTGACCCTCGCTGACAACTCGCTTGCGGTTACGCGGATGAGCAACATGGCTCTCGGCCATCTGGTGCAGGCGGAGACCGGTTTGCGCCCGCTGGTGCACATCGCCTGCCGGGACCGCAACTTGATCGGAACGCAGTCGCACCTTATGGGCTTTGACGCCCTTGGCATCGATCACGTGCTGGCTGTCACGGGCGACCCCGCACGCTTCGGCGATTTGCCGGGATCGAGCTCCGTATACGATTTGACTTCTTTTGAGATTATACGAATGATCAAGCAGTTAAATGAGGGAATCGCTTTCTCCGGCAAGCCGCTCAAGCAAAAGGCGAACTTCGTCGTCGGTGCGGCGTTTAACCCTCACGGGAAGCATCTCGATAAAGCCGTGCTGCGATTGGAACGTAAAATCGCTGCCGGCGCCGATTATATCATGACCCAGCCGGTGTACGATCCGGAGCTGATCCGCGCGCTGAAGGAAGCAACGAGCCACCTCGACATTCCGATCTTCCTCGGCATCATGCCGCTGGCGAGCGGGCGCAATGCGGAATACCTGCACAACGAGGTGCCGGGAATCCAGCTCTCGGACGATGTGCGCCGCCGGATGAGCGGCCTGGAAGGCGAAGAAGGAAGAGCCATGGGGGTTGCCATTGCCAAAGAGCTGCTCGACGTGGCGATGGAGCATTTTAACGGAATTTACTTAATGACGCCGTTTATGCTGTATGACATGAGCGCCCAGCTCATCAGCCATGTGTGGGAGAAATCCGGACGCCGGCAGCCCCCCTTGTTTCACAGATAGTTATCAATTACAATAGTGTAATGGATGTGGTGCCGATGTCTTTCAGCATGACCGGTTACGGTCAATCCGCCCTTCATTTCGGAGGGTATAAAGTGGAAATTGAAGTGAAATCCGTGAACCACCGATACTGCGAAGTGGTCATACGCCTGCCGCGTGAATGGACACGCTTTGAGGACCCTTTGAGAAGAACGGTACAGCGGTTTGTCAAGCGCGGCCGGATCGATGTCTTTATTAACAAGGAGGCGGAAGAGAATACCGCTCCGCCTGTTTTGTTAAATCATAAAGCCGTCAATACTTATATGGAGGCGGCGCGTGAGGTATCCGAGAGGCATGGCCTGAACGGCGAATTGACGGTAAGAGATCTGCTGTCCCTGCCGGGCGTGTTTCTGACACCCGAGGAAGTCGGGACAAACCAGGATCCGGAGCCTGAAGAGTGGGGACGCGTGCTTGAAGAAGGTCTTGTAAGGGCCATGGAAGGACTCGTCGCGATGAGGACTTCTGAAGGAAGCTTCCTTGCCCGTGATGTGGAGCAGCGCCTGAACCGGCTGGAGAAGCTTCACGGAGAAATGGTACAGCTCGCACCCAGCGTAGTCGAAGAATACCGCAATAAGCTCAGACAAAGGCTGACTGAACTGAATGACGGTTCGTTTGCTTTTGATGAACATAAATTTGGCATGGAAATTGCTATTTTTGCAGACCGCTGCAATATCGATGAGGAATTGATACGTCTGCACAGCCATTTTGAGCAATGCAAAGGATTACTTCGTGCGGATGAACCGGTCGGAAGAAAACTCGATTTTCTGATTCAGGAAATGAACAGGGAAGTCAATACGATTGGATCCAAGGCCAATCATCTGACTCTGGTAAACCGTGTTGTCGAAATGAAAGCGGAGCTGGAAAAAATTAGAGAGCAACTGGCCAATATAGAGTAAGGCACAATTTCGACAGAAAACAGGAGAGAGTCAAATGAATAGGGGGAAGAACCTGAATATGGCAATCAAACTCATTAACATCGGCTTCGGGAATATTGTATCGGCTAACCGTATCATTTCGATTGTAAGCCCCGAATCAGCGCCTATTAAGCGGATTATTCAGGAAGCAAGAGATCGCCACATGCTGATCGATGCGACCTATGGGCGCAGGACGCGCGCCGTAATCATTACGGACAGCGACCATGTCATCCTGTCGGCGGTGCAGCCGGAGACGGTGGCTCATCGCCTGTCCAGCAAAGATGACGATAATGACGAATAACAAGATGGGGAGTAATATGTCAAAAGGAATATTGTTTGTATTGTCAGGACCTTCCGGGGTCGGTAAAGGAACCGTGTGCAGCGCGCTGCGCGGGAAGCTGCCGGATTTGGTCTATTCGGTATCGGCGACGACACGGAGTCCGCGCCAGGGAGAAGTGAACGGGGTTAATTATTTTTTCAAAACCCGTGACCAGTTTCTGGATATGATGCAGAACGACCAGCTCCTGGAGTATGCGGAGTACGTGGGGAACTATTACGGAACGCCGCGCGATTTCGTAGAGAAGACGCTGGAGAGCGGAAACGATATTATTCTGGAAATTGAGGTACAGGGTGCCCTTCAGGTCAAACAGAAGTTTCCCGAGGGGGTATTTATTTTCCTGCTGCCGCCTTCTCTGGACGAACTTAAGGACCGGATCATCGGGCGAGGTACGGAGAACCAGGCGACGATCGACCACCGCATGACGGTGGCGGTTGACGAAATCAATTTGATGCAGCATTATGACTATGCGGTGGTTAATGATCAGATTGATTGCGCCTGCAAACGAATAGAATCGATTATTATCGCCGAACATTGTAAAATCAAGAAATAAACGAAGACAGCAGCCATTTGAGAATAATAAAAGAGGTGTCGCCAAGTGTTGTACCCATCGATTGATGAAATGATGAATAAAGTCGACAGTAAATACTCGCTGGTCGTCGCGGCCTCCCGCCGTGCGAGACAGCTGCGCGAGGGCGCAAAGACCGACCTGAAGCATCCAAGATCCCACAAATACGTGGGCGTGGCGCTTGAGGAGATTTATGGGGATATGATTCGGGTGATTCCGGAACCGGTCGCCGAACGGGATGAGAATAAGGCGTAAGCCTGTTCTTCCCGGGACGGGGCTTTTTCTGCTGTTATGCGGCAGGTCTAAAAACAAGAACTCATATTAAGTTTGCAGCAAGAGCGTATAGACGTCTTCCAGATACAACCGCAAGGTTGTATTTTTTTCTCTATCTAAATGAAACGGAAAGCGGGGAAATCGTATGTTAACCGGCAAAACCATCGTGCTCGGCGTGACGGGTGGAATCGCGGCGTTCAAGGCGGCCAGTCTGTGCAGCAAGCTGGTGCAAAAAGGCGCAGATGTCCACGTGATCATGACGGAATCGGCGAAGCAGTTTATTACGGAGCTGACCTTTCAGAGTCTGTCCAAAAATCCGGTATACAGCGACACGTTCGATGAGCGCGATCCATCCGTTGTCTCCCATATCCATTTGGCCGATGAGGCCGACCTCGTTCTCATCGCACCGGCTACAGCCAATATGATCGCGAAAATGGCCCATGGTCTGGCGGACGACATGCTGTCGACGACGCTGCTCGCGACCGAGGCGCCGGTCATGATCGCACCGGCCATGAACGTGCATATGTATGCCCATCCGGCGGTTCAGGCCAACATGCGGCTGCTCGAGTCCCGGGGCGTGATGATGATCGAGCCCGGCGAAGGACTGCTTGCCTGCGGCTATGTGGGCAAGGGACGGCTGGAGGAGCCGGAAACGATCGTCCAGGTGGTGGAGCGCTTTTTTGCGTCTCACAATGAATCCGTACAAGGGCAGGGTCTGCTCCGCGGGAAAAAGGTCATCGTCACCTCGGGCGGAACGGTTGAACGGATCGACCCGGTGCGTTACATCACCAATGATTCTTCCGGGAAAATGGGGTTTGCCATCGCCAAGGCCGCCAAAGACATGGGCGCGGAGGTGCATGTCGTTTACGGCCATACGGACGTTGAGCCCCCTTCGGACGTGGACGCGGTGAAAGTCCAGTCCGCCGAGGATATGTACCGGGCGGTGCTGGAACATTGGGAGGACAGCGACCTGGTCATCAAGGCGGCGGCTGTCGCGGATTACCGTCCGAAGGTGACGGCCGCAAGCAAAATGAAAAAGTCGGGGGATACGATGACGCTCGAGCTCGTCAAAACGGTGGATATTCTGGAGGAGCTCGGCAAGACGAAGACAAAGCAGTTTTTGATCGGATTCGCAGCTGAGACGAATGATGTGGAGAAATATGCCCAGGATAAGCTGAAACGGAAAAACGCCGATCTGATCGTGGCCAATGACGTAACGGCGGAGGGAGCCGGCTTCAGATCCGATACCAACATCGTTCAGGTGTACGATGCCGGCGGACTGGTCGAACAAATGCCCGTAATGACCAAGGACGAAGTGGCCCGGCGCCTGCTGACGATCGCTGCGGCCCGGATGAACGGGGCTTTGTCCTGATGGAGATGCGTGTGGCAAAGGTGATCGTCGACGTCCCGGTGCGTGATACCGACCGTCCCTTTGATTATCTCATTCCCGAATCCATGCGGGCATGGATCGAGGTGGGAAGCCGGGTCGGTGTGCCGTTCGGCCACCGCACGGTCCAGGGATTCGTGGTCGGCCTTGAGCCGGAGCCGGCGGCTGCCGGCATGAAGCTTAAGGCCATCCAGGAAGTGCTGGACGTCATTCCGCCGCTGTCCGAAGAGCTGGTGGAACTGGCCGGGTGGATGAGCCGCAGGTATGCCTGCCGGATGATTACGGCGCTTCAGGTCATGGTGCCTACGGCCCTCAAGGGCAAGGCCGAACGGTTTATCTCGCTCGGAACCCCGCAGCCGAAGGAGCCTGAGGATTTGTATTCCGGCGGCTTGTTCGAATTGGAACTGGAGCCTTCCAGCGGCGAGCGGGCGATTCTTGATTTCGTCGAAAAAAAGGGTGAGGTCACCTCCAAGCAGCTGAGCAGGCAGTTTCCGGACAGCGCACCGGTGATCAAATCGCTGCTGCGCCGGGGCGTGCTGCAGGAAAACCAATCCATCAAGGACAAGCTGCAGATCAAGACGCTGAAAGCCGTCGATCTGGCGGTAACACCGGACGAAGCGGAGGCCGCGCTGGCGTCGTTCGCGCCGAAAGCACAGCGTCAGCGTGAGGTGCTGCAGTTTATTGTGGAAATGAAAGAGATGCTTCCGCTTGCGCTGAAGGATGTCCTGGCGACGATGCAGGTGTCGGCCGCGACCGTGAAAGGGCTGGCGGATAAAGGTTACATTACGATTGAAGACAAAGAAGCGTTCAGGGACCCTTACCGGGGGCGCTGGTTTAAGCCAAGCGATCCGCTGCCGCTGACCGCGGAGCAGCAGAACGCCTATGACCGTATTGTCTCGGTGCTCGATGCGCAGCGGCACGGGGTGTTTCTGCTGCATGGGGTTACAGGCAGCGGGAAGACCGAAATCTACCTGCAGAGCATCCAGCGCTGCATTGAGCAGGGCCGGCAGGCCATCGTGCTCGTGCCGGAAATTTCGCTGACGCCGCAGATGGTGGAACGGTTCAAAGGGCGCTTCGGCGACCAGGTCGCCGTCATGCACAGCCGCCTGTCGGGCGGGGAACGCTACGACGAATGGCGTAAAATCCGCGAAGGCCGGGCGGCCGTCGCCATCGGCGCCAGATCGGCGGTGTTCGCGCCGTTTGCCAAGATCGGGCTCATCATTATGGACGAGGAACATGAAACGTCGTACAAGCAGGAAGAAAGCCCGAAATACCATGCCCGGGACGTGGCCGTTCAGCGGGCGATGCAGCACGGCGCGGCGGTCATTCTGGGCTCGGCGACGCCTTCGCTTGAGAGCTACCATGCCGCCAGATCGCAGGCAAATGACGAGTTTGCGCCAATGCTGCTCGAGATGAAAGCCCGTGCGCTCGGCAATGAGCTGCCGGGAGTACAAATCATCGATATGCGGGAAGAATTAAAAGAAGGCAACCGCTCCATGTTCAGCCGTTCGCTGCATCAGGCGGTTGCGGCCCGGCTGGAACGCAAGGAGCAGACCGTGCTGCTGCTCAACCGGCGCGGCTACTCCACGTTCGTCATGTGCCGCAGCTGCGGCTACGTCGCCGGCTGCCCCGAATGCGACATTTCGCTCACGTACCATCAGAAATCGAACAACCTCCGCTGCCATTACTGCGGCTATGCCGAGCCGGCGCCGTCCGTGTGCCCGGAATGCGGAAGCGAGCATATCCGCTATTTCGGCACCGGTACACAGCGCGTTGAGGAAGAGCTTGCGAAGCTGTTTCCGGGGATCCGGGTGATCCGGATGGACGTGGATACCACGACGGAGAAGGGATCGCACGAGAAGCTGCTGAAGCAGTTCCGGGACAAAAAAGCGGACGTGCTCCTGGGCACCCAGATGGTGGCCAAAGGGCTCGACTTTCCGGACGTAACGCTGGTCGGCGTCATTACGGCCGACTCGGCGCTCAACCTGCCGGATTTCCGGGCCGCAGAGAAGACGTTCCAGCTGCTGACCCAGGTAGCCGGCCGCGCCGGCCGCCACCAGCTGCCAGGGGAGGTCATGATCCAGTCCTATACGCCGGATCATTATTCGATTATTCACGCCAGCGGGCATGATTACGATTCGTTTGTCCGGGAGGAGCTGAAGCATCGGCGGAACCTGCACTATCCGCCGTACTGCCGGCTGATTCTGGTCACGCTGTCGCATGAGCAGCTGCCGTTTCTCGTCCGGATGGCGGAGAACATGGTCTCCGTCCTCCAGGGCAAAGCACGGCAGAAGGGCTGGTACGGCAGCCTGGACAGGCTGACCTCGGACGCTTTTGACGTGCTCGGGCCGGTGGCATCTCCTGTGCCCCGGATAAAAAATAGATACAGATTTCAATGTATGATAAAATGGCGTGGGACCATCGACGCTGTCGGCCTGGTCAGGGAAGCCGCCGAGCAGCTCGAGGATACCGCGCAGAATCCGAAGCTTCAAATCAGTATCGATGTAGACCCGCAAATGCTGATGTAGCAGCCCTAAGCGGCGTACCGTCATCATATGGAATCATGGATGAATAACCAACAATGAATATTTGAACCCGATAAGGAAGGTGTCAGCATGGCGATCCGAATTATTGTGAAAGAACCGGATGAGGTTTTGCATAAAACCGCTAAAGAAGTGAAAGAAGTTACCCCTAATGTCAAAAAGCTGCTGAACGACATGGCGGACACGATGTACGACGCGGAGGGCGTTGGCCTGGCCGCGCCGCAGGTCGGCATTTTGAAGAGACTGATTGTCGTCGATGTCGGCGATGAGCACGGCCTCATCAAGATGGTCAATCCGGAAATCGTAGCCAAGGATGGCGAGCAGTTCGGCCCGGAGGGCTGCCTGAGCATTCCCGGATTAAACGGTGACGTGCGCCGTGCCGAGCAGGTTACGGTGAAAGGGCTGGATGAGAACGGCAAGGAAGTGACGATTACGGGCACCGGCCTGCTGGCCCGCTGCTTCCAGCACGAAATCGATCATTTGGACGGCGTGCTGTTTACCGACATTGCAGAAAGAGTGTATGAGTATACGCCGGAACGCGCCGGAAAGGAGTAATGCCTGATGAATATCGTTTTTATGGGGACGCCCGCGTTTGCCGTTCCCAGTCTCCGCATGCTGCTTGCGGAGGGCTATAACGTCGTGGCCGTCGTCACGCAGCCGGACCGTCCGCAGGGACGGAAAAAGGTGCTGATGCCGACGCCCGTCAAGGAAGTGGCGCTTGAGCACGGTCTGCCGGTGCTGCAGCCGCAGCGAATGCGTAATCCCGAAGCGGTAAGCGAGCTCGCGGCTTACAAGCCCGATTTGATCGTTACGGCCGCTTACGGGCAAATTTTGCCGAAAGCGGTGCTGGATCTGCCGGCCAAGGGCTGCGTCAACGTTCACGGCTCGCTTTTGCCGAAATACAGAGGCGGCGCACCGATTCAGCGCTGCATCATCAATGGCGAGACGGTGACGGGCATTACGCTCATGTACATGGCCGAAGGGCTGGACACGGGCGACATGATCGCCCAAGTAGAGGTACCCATCACCGACGAGGATACCTCGGGAACACTGTTCGAGAAGCTGAGCACCGCCGGGGCGGCGCTGCTCAAAGAACAGATGCCGAGGCTGCTGGAAGGCGGCGTACCGGTGACGGTGCAGGATGACTCGCAGGCTACATACGCCCCGAACCTGAAGCGTGAGGACGAGAAAATCGACTGGAGCAAGTCCACGCGCGATATTTACAATCAAATTCGCGGCCTGGTGCCTTTTTCCGGGGCGTTTACGTTCTGGAACGACGACGTGTTCAAGGTCTGGGGCTCCCGCAAAGGAGAGAAGGCCTCCAAGGAAGCGGCTCCGGGAACGGTCCTTCAGCTTACAAAGGAGGGCATTGAAGTGAAAACCGGCGACGGGGCCTTGTGGCTGACCGATATTCAGCCGAGCGGCAAGAAGGCGATGGATGCCGGGCAGTTTATCCGGGGAACCAGCATGACGCCCGGGACGGTGCTGAAGTGAGCGGACGCGGAACCCAAGAACGGAAGGGCCGCCAGCCCTCGGCACGCGAGCTGGCGATGGATATCCTGACGCGCGTGGAGCAGGAAGGCGCCTATAGCAACCTGCAGCTGAACGCTGCGCTGCAGCGCGCGAACCTGTCGCGCGAGGATGCCGGCCTTGCGACCGAGCTCGTGTACGGTCCGATCTCCCGGATGAACACGCTGGATTATTTCCTGAACCGCTTTGTCAGCAAAGGCGTGAGCAAGCTGCAGCCCTGGGTGCGAAGCCTGCTGCGGCTCAGTCTGTATCAGATCATCTATCTGGACCGCATACCTTCCCATGCCGTAGTCAATGAGGCTGTGAACTTGGCCAAGCGCCGCGGCCACCAAGGCATTTCCGGCATGGTGAACGGCGTGCTCCGGAACGTGCTGCGCAGTCCCGACAAGCTGGTTCTGCCGGAAAGTCTCGGACCGGCCGAACGGATCGCGTTGGAGCATTCCCATCCCGAATGGCTGGTTCAGCGCTGGATCGGGCAGTACGGGGAAGAAGCGGCCGAGGCGATCTGCCGGGCGAACAACGAGCCTCCGGCCGTCAGCGTCCGGGTGAACACGACGATGATCAGCCGCGACGGCCTGCTTGGCGAGATGGAGGAGAAAGGCATGGACGCGGTGCCGTCTCCGCTTACGCCGGAAGGTATTCTCGTCCGCAGCGGGGGCAACATGGCCCTGACCGGCTGGTACCGGGACGGCCAGCTGTCCGTGCAGGACGAGAGCTCGATGCTGGTCGGGGATGCGGTAGGTCCCGAGCCCGGCATGAGGGTGCTCGACTGCTGTGCCGCCCCCGGAGGCAAGACGGCGCATATGGCTGAGCTCATGCGGGATGAGGGGAAAATCATCGCCAACGATCTGCACGAGCATAAGCAGAAGCTGATCCGCGAGCAGGCCGAGCGGCTCGGGCTGGACGCCATCGAGCCGGTAACCGGCGATGCGCTGGAACTGGCCCGACGGTATCCGGCGGCGTCCTTCGACCGCATTCTGCTGGATGCCCCATGCTCCGGCCTTGGCGTTATCCGGCGCAAGCCGGACCTGAAATGGGCCAAGACCCCGGGGGACATCGAGGAGATCGCGGCCCTGCAGTACCGGCTGCTGGAATCGGTATCGGCTCTGCTCCGGCCCGGCGGCATTCTCGTGTACAGCACGTGTACGATCGAGCCGCAGGAGAACGAAGAGAACGTCGAGCGGTTCCTGCGGAACCACCCGGAGTTCGCCATAGCACCGGATGCGCCCCCTGCCTGGGAACGGCTGCTGGGCACGGCGCTGCCGAGGGGCGGCGGCGTACAGATTTTGCCCCAGCATTTTCATAGCGACGGATTTTACATTGCACGGATTCTGAGACTCTCCTAAACTAGCGGACCGCCCGCACGGGCAGCCGCTGCTTCCTGTAACCCGCCGGGCGCGAGCTTGGCGGGTTTTCTCTTTTACCGCTACTTTTATTTGTGTTAAAATAGGAAGAATGAGAAACAATAAGCATATGAATGAAAAGACAGGTGTGGTGAAGATGAAACCTTTTATATATGATTTGAATTTGGAAGACCTGCAAGATTGGGCGAAGGAAAACGGCGAGCCCGCGTTCCGCGCCGGCCAGATTTTTGACTGGCTCTACGTCAAACGGGTCAACAGCTTTGACGAAATGACGAACCTCTCCAAGGAGCTCCGCAAAAAGCTGGACGACCAGTTCCAGTTTGTGACGCTGCAGGAAATTACGAAGCTGGAATCTAAGGACGGAACCGTCAAGTTTCTGTTCGGCCTGCATGACGACCATGCGATTGAAACGGTCATCATGAAGCATAGCTACGGCAACAGCATCTGTGTCACGACCCAGGTCGGCTGCCGTATCGGCTGCACCTTTTGCGCCTCGACGCTGGGCGGTCTGAAGCGGAACCTGACGGCCGGGGAGATCGTGGCCCAGGTGGTGCAGGCCCAGAAGATTCTGGACGAGAAAGGGGAGCGCGTCAGCAGCATCGTTATCATGGGCTCGGGCGAGCCTTTTGAAAACTATGAAGCGACGATGAAGTTCCTGCGTATTATGATTCATGAAAAAGGACTGAACATCGGGCAGCGGCATATTACCGTCTCCACGAGCGGCATCGTGCCGAACATTTATAAATTCGCAAACGAGGACACCCAGATCAATCTGGCGATTTCCATTCATGCGCCGAATGATGTGCTCCGCTCGAAGCTGATGCCCGTGAACCGCCGTTATCCGTTCGAGGATGTTATGGAATCTCTTCGCTATTACCTGGCCAAAACAGGCCGGCGGATTACGTTTGAGTACGCGCTGATCGGCGGCGTTAACGACCGTCCGGAGCATGCCCAGGAGCTGGCGAACGTGCTCAAGGATATGCTGTGCCACGTCAACCTGATTCCGGTCAATCACGTACCGGAGCGGAAGTATGTCAGAACGTCCCGTAACGATATATTCCAGTTTCAACGGGTTCTCGCCGATAGCGGCGTGAACGTGACGATCCGCCGCGAGCAGGGCCACGATATCGCGGCTGCCTGCGGACAGCTGCGGGCCAAGCACATGGAGTTGAGGTGAGAGGAATTTGATCAAAACTGTTCATGTCAGTAACGTTGGCCGGGTTCGCTCGGTCAATGAAGACTCGGTATGGGTCGGCCAGCTGCCGCAGGGCTATACCCTCGGGATCGTCGCTGACGGCATGGGAGGGCATCAGGCAGGCGATACGGCCAGCCGGCTGGCCGTCGAAACCATGACGGGCGACCTGTCCTCGCTAGAATCGGGCATTTCGCCGGAAGGCCTGAAGGCCGCGCTTAGCGACGCCATCCTGCACGCCAATGATGTGATTTATACCGAGGCCTCCAAACACGAGGAATTTTACAATATGGGAACGACGGTCGTGGCCCTGCTCCTGAGCGGGGAATCCGGCTACATTGGACATATCGGCGACAGCCGGGCCTACAAGGTTGCCGGCGGCGAGGTCGTCCAATTAACGGAAGACCATAAACTGGTGTATGAATTGTACAAACGCGGACAAATCAGCCTGGAGAATATGAAAGTCCATCCGATGCGCAATGCGATTACGCGCGCGCTTGGAACGGACGCCGACGTGTCCGTGGACCTGTATCCCATCAGCCTCTCCCCCGGAGAGGTGCTGCTCTTGTGCAGCGACGGCTTAAGCGATCTGGTCAGCTCCGAGCACATCGGGCAAATATCCGGAAACCGCGAGCTGCCGCTGGAAGAAAGAGCGGACCGTTTACTTCAACTGGCACTTCTCGCCGGAGGCGATGACAACATTACCGTCGCCCTGTTCGAACTTCAAGACGAAGTCGCCGGGCAAAGCATAAAGGAGTGGGATTCATGATCGGACACGAATTGGGCGGTCGTTATGAGGTGATCGAGCGGATCGGTGGCGGCGGAATGGCACTCGTTTACAAAGCTCATGATATTTTATTGGGCAGGAACGTAGCCATTAAGGTGCTGCGCCAACAGTTTGTGCACGATGAGGAATTTATTCGCCGTTTCCGCCGGGAGGCACAGTCAGCGGCTTCGCTATCGCATTCGAACGTGGTCAGCATTTATGATGTGGGCCAGGAAGACGACATTCATTATATCGTTATGGAATACGTCGAGGGACATAATCTCGACGAGATCATCAAGGAGCGGGCTCCCCTGCAGGTGGACGAAGCGGTGCGAATCGCCTCGCAGATTTGCGACGCGCTGGATCATGCGCATCAGAATCAAATCATCCACCGGGACATCAAGCCGCATAACATTATGATCGGCCGCAACGGCCGGGTAAAGGTAACGGATTTCGGAATCGCCCGTGCCGTTACGTCGACGACAATTACGCAGACGGGTTCGGTGGTCGGATCGGTGCATTATTTTTCTCCGGAGCATGCCAAGGGCGTGGTGACCGGGGAAAAGTCGGATTTATATTCTCTTGGTATCGTACTGTACCAGATGCTGACCGCACGTCTGCCGTTTTTGGGGGAGAGCCCGATCAGCGTGGCGCTTAAGCATCTTCAAGAGGAGTTCGAGGAGCCGCGTGAGGTGAATCCTCTCATTCCGCAGAGCGTCGAGAACATCATTTTGAAATCGATGCGCAAAAATCCGCAGGAGCGTTACCAGTCGGCCAAGGAAATGCTTCAGGACCTGGAGACATGCCTGCTGCCGGAGCGCCGGAATGAGCCGAAGATCGAGTTTGACGATATGGACGATGAGGATCGGACCCGCGTCATTCCAGCCATCAAGCCCCAGCCGCGCTCCATTTCGAGAGCGAAAGCGCAGGCCGTGGAGGACGATGACGAGGCGGACGAGCCGGTGGTCGCCAAAGGCAAGCCAAAGAAGAAAAAGTCGGGCAGGGCGGCGCTGTGGATCAGCTTGACCCTGGTCGTTCTATTGGCTTTGGGCGGTGTGGTGTGGTACGTCAACCAGAAGCTGGTCGTGCCGAACGTCACCGTGCCGAGCGTCATTAACATGACTGAGGAACAGGCGCGCAAGGCTCTCAGCGATCAGGGGCTGGAGGTGGATGACCCTGTCATCCGTAAATATAACAAGGACTTCGGCGAAGGGATCGTCTATGAGCAGAGCAGACCGGAAGGCACGGTCGTCAAAGAAGGCGCAGCGATTCAGCTGACGGTGAGCACGGAGAAGCCGAAGGTGTCAATGCCTGACGTGAAGAACCTGACGTTTGACGATGCGAGAAAGGCGCTGCTTGCCAAGGGTATCAAAGACGATAACATCAAGCAGGATGAGGATTTTAGCGACAGTGTTGAAAAGGGACTGATCATCAGCTCCGATCCGGGAGCCAATGCTGAAATCGATACAGATAATACGCAAATTACTTTAGTGGTCAGCAAAGGCCAGGAAACGATAAAAATGCCGGATCTAATCGGCAAAACGCAGCAGGAAGCGACGGACCTGATCGAGAAAAACGGCCTGAAGCTGCTGCGGGTCGTCGAGGAAGACAGCTATACGGTGGAAAAAGGGAAAGTCATCAAGCAGTTCCCGTTTGACCCGAATACCCAGGCTACGCCAAACGCCGAAATCACGCTCACGATAAGCAAAGGCTACCCGGTGGATGCCCTGAACTATACGCTGAACCTGCCTGTGGCTCCGGTCGAGGAAGGCAAAAATACGAAAATCCAGATCAAATACTCGGACGCCCATACCGAAGGCAAAACGGTCGATTGGGGAACGAAAACGATCCAAACGACGCAGGTGCTTCCGATCGATCTGGTGGTCGATCCGAACAGGGACGCCGTCGTTACGGTGCTTCGCGACGGACAGGTGTTCGATACGTATTCGGTACGGTATACCGATGTACGAAATGGCACCGTTCCGACGATCGAACTCCCGGCCATGGGAAGCGAGGATCCCGGTGATCCGGGCCATGAGGGTGATCCCGGTGATCAGGGAGATTCCGGCAACGGGGATGATCCAGGATCAGACGAGACCGGATTTCTGAACGACCACCCGGGGAAGGGCAAAGGTAAGGACAAGGGTAAGGGGCCCGACACCGAAAACGTCATTTACAGATAACCAACGTGTCATCCGGACATATTGAATAGATGTCAAAGTTAGTTAACTTTTAACAAATCATATTATCTCCGGCTCCTGCCTCACCGGCAGGAGCCGGAAAGAAAGAGAGGCCTTGCAATGTATGCCTGATGGAGTAATCGTGAAAGCTCTGAGCGGATACTACTATGTCAAACCGCTGGAGAACGGAAAAGCCGTAGGAAGCGCCGAAGCCGTACAGTGCCGCGCACGGGGGATCTTCAAGAAGAGAGGCACCTCTCCGCTTGTCGGGGATCATGTGGTGTACTCCCTTACCGAGAACGGTGAGGGGATGGTGGATGAGATCAAGCCCCGCCGATCCGAACTGATCCGCCCGCCCGTTGCCAATGCGGAGCTTGCGGTCCTGCTGTTTTCCGTTCGTGAACCGGATCTCAACCTGTCCCTGCTTGACAAATTTCTGGTCCATATTGAGCATTCCGGCCTGGAGACGATCATTTGTCTCACCAAACAGGATCTGCTTGCCGCGGATACGGATGCCCAGGACCCGGTAATGGCCGTCAAGGAGCTCTATGAGCGGATCGGCTATGAGGTTCTGGTTACGAGTTCACGTTCCGGCCTGGGAAGCAGCGAGCTGAAGGAACGCCTTACGGGCGTCATCAGCGTGTTTTCGGGCCAATCGGGCGTCGGCAAGTCCTCGCTTCTGAACCGGCTCGTTCCCGGACTTTCCCTCGAGACGAGCGCCATCAGCATGAGACTGGGGCGGGGAAAGCATACGACGCGCCATGTGGAGCTGATCGAGCTCGATAACGGCGGGTTTGTCGCCGATACACCGGGGTTCAGCCAGCTCGATTTCCTGGAGCTCGGCGTCGAGGAATTGTCCACCTGCTTCCGGGAATTTGCGCCTTACGCGGAGCTATGCAAATTCCGCGGCTGCAGCCATACGCACGAACCGGGCTGCAAAGTCATTGAGGCGAAGGAGAGCGGGGATATCGCATTAAGCCGCTACGAGCATTATGTGCAGTTTTATACGGAAATGAAAGAAAAGAAGCGGAGGTATTAACACGATGATTAAAATCGCACCATCGATATTGTCGGCGGACTTCGCCAAACTGGGTCAGGAGGTTGCCGAAGCGGAGAAGTCCGGAGCCGACTGGATTCATGTGGACGTCATGGACGGACACTTTGTGCCGAATATTACGCTGGGGGCGCCGATCGTCAGCGCCATTGCCCCCCACACGACCCTGCCGCTGGATGTGCATCTGATGATCGAGAATCCGGAGCGGTACATCCCGGATTTCGCCAAGGCGGGAGCGGCTTTCATTACGGTGCATGCGGAAGCCTGCACGCATTTGCACCGCGTTGTGCATATGATTAAAGAGCTGGGCGTAAAGGCGGGGGTTGCCCTGAATCCGGGCACACCGGCGTCTGCGATCAGCGAAGTGCTGGAGGATCTGGACCTGGTGCTGGTCATGACCGTTAACCCGGGCTTCGGCGGACAGGCGTTCATTCCGCGCACCGTTCACAAAATCCGCCAAATCCGCCAGCGCCTCAACGAACTGTCGCTGTTTAACGTCCATATCGAAGTGGATGGCGGCATTACATCCGAGACGGCGCCGCTGGTAACCGAAGCGGGTGCCGACGTGCTGGTGGCGGGAAGCGCCGTGTACGCACAGCCCGACAGAGCCGCTGCCATTTCGGCCATTCGCCGCAGCGTCGGGGGAAAATAATTTCATGAAATTCAAAGACGCGCTGTATCTGACTTTGGCCAGTATCGGAACAGGCCTGTTACTCGGTATATTTTCCGTTCTGAAATCGCCGTTTAATGCCATCGCCTCGCTGATCGCGGTGGTGCTGGCCATTTATTATTTCCGGAAAAACGAACGCAAGGGATTAAGGATCGGCTACGTCATCTTTTCGATCCTGTACTACCTGCTGTTTATCTTTATGCTGTCGGTCTACCAATTTTATCAATTGTCTCCGGCTTCAGCTTGAGGCTTAAGGAATAGGGCGTGCTCTTTGAGCATACATATGGTTACATGAGTCAAGGTTCTCATGTAACCTTTTTTTTGTTCCGTCTTAACATTGATCTGGTTCAGGGCATACCATACCGTGATGACATGAGAATGATGGGGAGGGTGAGATATGAAATTTTATACGTTTAAGCTGCCAAAGTTTTTGGGAGGATTCGTGAAGGCTCTTTTAAACACGTTTCACAAAAGCTGATCTTGATACCCTTTGGTATGCCGCTTGCACAACCGTAAACGGCTTCGCCTTATGGAAGATCATAGATCATGCAAGTATCAGCGGAGCTGAACGATTCTATGATCGCAAGAAAAACTTCTGCTTCACGCGGTCTGTCTTCCCATGAGAGCGCATCAATAGACGTTTTTCTTACAGGCGGAGCTCACGTTTCGCGGATGAAATATAAGGCCGGTATAAGAACACAGGCGGATTGACCCTTATATTTCAAAAAAAACCTCTGACAGATGCCAGCGGCATGGCTGCCAACTGATACCGGCCAAAGGCATTAAAAAAGCACCTGCTGGAAACTAGGTGCTTTTTGCTTATATGTCATTACTAAACGCGGGTAACTTTACCTGCTTTCAACGCGCGAGTGCTTACATAAACGCGCTTCGGTTTGCCGTCAACGAGGATACGAACCTTTTGAACGTTTACACCCCAAGAACGACGGTTACGGTTGTTAGCGTGGGATACGTGGTTACCGCTGCCTGGTTTTTTGCCAGTCACATAACATTTGCGAGACATAGATTACACCTCCTTAGCTCCAAACACCTGCATAAAACAATACTTGTATATTTTATCATAGCAAAAAATGCTTCGTCAACCGCCTGCAAAAACATTTATTTCTGGGGTGTCTTATAGTACAATGTTGATTAGCCCATACTATTTTGAGATGGGATCAATTAACATTTATTTTTTTGAATAGGATTATCCGAAAATTGGACGAATGGCGAAACGAAAACGTGCATTGATTCGTATTTATAAGGACGCCAATGGCTTAGGGATCAAGCTAGGAAGGGGATTTATCATTGAGTAAGCGTTCTTTGAATGGAACTGATTTTACCGCTATGGTTCTGGCTGGGGCGGAACAATTGCAGCAGCATGCCGAGCATGTCAATTCATTGAATGTGTTTCCGGTACCTGATGGTGATACGGGAACGAACATGAATCTGACGATGGGTGTCGGTGTCGCTGAACTGAAGAGAAACAATTCGAATTCGATCGGGCACAGCGCAGGCGTGCTGTCCAAGGGACTGCTCATGGGCGCGCGGGGGAACTCCGGCGTGATTACCTCCCAATTGTTCCGGGGCTTTGGACGCTACGCCGCAACCTATGATGAACTGAATGCGGTTCAGTTCGCGCAGGCGCTGCAGACCGGAGTTGACGCAGCTTACAAGGCGGTAGTCAAGCCGGTAGAGGGCACGATCCTGACGGTTGCGAAGGAAGCCGCGAAGCATGCGGTATTTTTGGCACGGCGCACACCGGATATTACGGAGCTCATGGAACAGGTGCTCGCCAAAGCAAAAGAAACGTTAGCCCAGACTCCGGAGATGCTCCCTGTCCTGAAGCAGGTGGGGGTTGTCGATTCGGGGGGACAAGGTCTGGTTTATATTTACGAGGGATTTTTGCAATATTTGCACAGCGTCAGCGAAGGCGGCTATGACTACCAGTCCTATGCGGCACCGAGTGCGGTACAGCCGGCCCAGGATCAACCGGCGGCAGCAAGAACCCAGGTAAAGCCAGCGCCAGTGGCGACAGAAGTCCCGGATATTGCGCAGTCCCGCCTGGAAACGGAAGATATCGAATTTTTATATGATATGGAATTTTTCATTAACCGGAAGTTAGGGGATGCGGCAGGTACGCATTTCGACGAGGATCAATTCAGGAAAGCGTTGTCAATGAACGGGGATTCGATTATCGTCATTGCCGATGACGAGATTATCAAGGTTCACGTGCATTCCAAAGCACCGGGCGAGGTGCTGAATTTGGCGCTGCGTTACGGCGAAATTACCCAGATTCATATTCTGAATATGCGCGAGCAGCACCGGGATCTGCTGTCGGCCGGGATGGACATCGCGCCGATGCCGGAGATTTTTGCCGATATTCCGGTCGAATCGATGGACCATACGCCAGAAGAGGCGCCCGCCGAGCCGCCGGCCGATGAACTGGCACCTTACGGGTTTATCGCTGTGGCCTCCGGACAGGGCATTGCGGACATATTCAAGAGCCTGGGCGTCGATGTCGTCCTCTCGGGCGGCCAGACGATGAACCCGAGCACGGAGGACTTTGTGAACGCGATCGCGTCCATTTCCGCGCACCATATTTACATTTTGCCGAACAACTCCAATATCGTGCTGGCCGCCCAGCAGGCGGGAGAACTGCTTGAGGGCGAACGCAGCGTGAAGGTCATTCCGAGTAAGACGGTGCCTCAGGGCATTGCCGCGGCATTCGCCTTTTCGGAGGAAGATTCCGAGGAGACGAATACGAGCAGCATGCTGGAAGCGATCGGCCGGATCAAGTCGGGTCAAGTGACCTACGCCGTGCGCGACTCGCAAATCGATCAGCTGGATATTAAAGCCGGCCAGTTTATCGGCATCGAAAATTCGAAGATCGTGACGGCTGCCGAAGGTCTTCTGCCTGCATGCCAGGAGCTTCTGACCAAGATGCTGGAGAACGGGGACGAAATTGTGACCATTCTCGCCGGGGAAGAGGCGAACCCGGAAATGACGGGCGAGTTGGCTGCGTGGCTGGCAGAGCAGTACCCGGATGCGGAAATTGAAGTGCATCAGGGCGGACAGCCGCTGTACTATTACATTTTTTCAGTGGAATCTTGAGAGCAGCCTTGGGACCGAAAATCGAAGTTTGAATGAAAATGAAGGAGGCCCCATTCGATGACCAAACCGGTAATTGTAACGGACAGTACGGCCGATATACCTGAGGATATCGCGAAGCAGCATGACATTCACGTCGTTCCGCTCCGGCTGATGTTCGGCGAGGATACCTTTGAAGACGGCGTGGATATTTCCGCCGAGGTGTTCTACAAACGGCTTGTCCAGTCCGAGCAGCTTCCGACTACGTCGCAGGCTTCTCCAGCAGATTATATGCAGGTGTATCAAGAAATTATGAATGAATATCCGGGCTCGCCGATTATTTCCATTCATATTTCCTCCGGACTGAGCGGCACGTATCAATCGGCCACGATTGCCAAGTCCATGCTGGATGGCGACCCGGATATTACGATCGTCGATTCCAAATCGGCGTCCTACGGATTCGGCCTGCTGGTCGTGCATGCAGCCAGACTGGCTGCCGAAGGCAAAACCGCAGAGGAGATCGTGCGTTCCGTTGAAGAGGTGCGCAGGCAGCGCAAGCTGTATTTTCTCGTGGACACGCTGGAATATTTGCAAAAGGGAGGACGAATCGGCAAGGCGGCGGCGATGATCGGCAACCTGCTGAACATCAAGCCGATTCTGTCCATTGACGAAGAAGGCATTATTTATGCGGTGGAGAAGGTCAGAGGCCGCAAGAAGGCGCTGGCCCGGATCCTGGAGCGTTTTCGGGAGGATTTGGGCGGCGTTCAAAACATCAATGTGGCAGTGGGCCATACGGCCGACCCGGCTTCAGCCGAGCCCGTGCTTGAGGATCTGGCGCGGGACTTCCGGCTGCAGGAGGTCGTTCTGACGAACATCGGACCGGTCGTCGGAACCCATGTCGGGCCCGGGACGCTGGCCGTGTTTATATGGCCCGCTTAAATGAGGGATAACCATGAGTCTGAGTCTTGAACAAATATCGGTACGGCAGGTCCGCGGCGTGAGCGCCCTCAAGGAAGGGGAGCTTCACGCCTTTGGCATCTTTACGGTGAAGGATTTGCTGGAATATTATCCGTTCCGGTACGAGGATTACCGGCTCCGTTCGCTGCAGGACGTGAAGGACGGGGACAAAATTACGATCCAGGCGAAGGTGATGGGCGTTCCCGTACTGCAGCGGTACGGGAGAAAGTCCCGCCTCAGCTGTAAAATGATGGCTGAGGAATGGATGTTCACCGCCACCTGGTTCAATCGGCATTTTCTGAAGGATCAGCTGACCTCCGGGCGCGAAATCGTGCTCGTCGGCAAATGGGACCAGCGCCGTATGCAGCTGACCGTGTCGGAATCGGAGTTTCCGGACCAGGGGGCATGGCGCAGCGGTACGGTGCAGCCGGTCTATTCGGTCGGGGGCAAAATTACGCAGACCTGGATGCGCAAAACGATGACCCAGGCGCTCGAGCAGTACGGGGAAATGATCCCGGAAATTTTGCCGGAGGAACTGCTGCGGAAGTACCATCTGATGCCGCGGAAAAAGGCGATCGCCACGATCCACCAGCCCCAGGATACCGGGGAAGGGCAGCAGGGTCGCGAGCGGATGGTCTATGAGGAGCTGTTTCTGTTTCAGCTGAAAATGCAGGCGTTCCGCGCCCTGAACCGGGAGCGTATGGACGGCGTCGTCCATACGGTGGACAACAAAACGATGCGCGAGTTCGTGCGCAGCCTGCCGTTCGAGCTCACCGATGCGCAGAAGAAGGTCGAGCTCGAAATTTTGCAGGACATGCGCTCGCCGCACTGCATGAACCGGCTGCTGCAGGGAGACGTCGGCTCCGGTAAAACGGTGCTGGCCGCGATCGCCTTGTACGCGTCGGTGCGTTCGGGCTATCAGGGCGCGCTGATGGTGCCGACCGAAATTTTGGCCGAGCAGCATACGCGCTCGCTGCAGAAGCTGTTTGAGCCGTTCGGCATCACCGTCGGCCTGCTGACCGGCAGCGTTACGGGGCGCAAGCGCAAGGACCTGCTCGCCTCGCTGCAGATGGGCTTGACCGACATCGTCGTCGGAACGCACGCCCTGATCCAGGAGGACGTGTTTTTCCGCAAGCTGGGCGTGGTGGTCACCGACGAGCAGCACCGGTTCGGCGTCAACCAGCGCGGCATTCTGCGGCGCAAGGGGTACAATCCGGACGTGCTGACGATGACCGCGACGCCGATCCCGCGGACGCTGGCGATTACAGCGTTCGGCGACATGGACGTGTCCACGCTGTCGGAGCGCCCGAAAGGACGGATCCCGATCACAACGTACTGGGTCAAGCACAATATGCTCGACCGGGTGCTGGGCTTCATCGCCCGTGAGGTGGACCAGGGGCGCCAGGCGTACCTGATCTGTCCGCTGATCGAGGAGTCGGACAAGCTGGACGTGCAGAACGCGATCGATCTGTATGTCCAGATGCAGCAGGCGTTCCCTTCCTACAAGGTGGGCCTGCTGCACGGCCGTATGACGCCGGCCGAGAAGGAAGAAGTGATGCGTGCCTTCTACGAAAACGAGGTGCAGCTGCTCGTCTCGACCACCGTCGTCGAGGTCGGGGTGGACGTGCCGAATGCGACGCTGATGGTCATTATGGACGCGGACCGTTTCGGCCTGTCGCAGCTGCATCAGCTTCGGGGCCGTGTCGGACGCGGCGAGCACGCTTCCTACTGCGTGCTGATCGCCGATCCGAAGTCGGAGGTCGGTCAGGAGCGCATGAACGTCATGACCGAGACGGACGACGGCTTTGAAGTATCCCGGCGCGACCTGGATCTTCGCGGACCGGGAGATTTCTTCGGCACGAAGCAGAGCGGTCTGCCCGAGTTCCGCCTGGCGGACATGGTGAGCGACTTTGCCGTGCTGGAGCAGGCGAGGGATGACGCCGCCCGGCTCGTGGCGGATCCGGCGTTTTGGACCTCCCCGGCGTACGGGCCTCTGCGGGACTATTTGCAGCAGGAACAGATTTTTCAAGGAGATTTGGTCGATTAGGTCAGTGGACAACCCCTCCCGTCATATACTTAGTTGGACTGCATTAGACGGGAGGTGCCAATATGGGTTATCAGCAGTACGGAATCAGCCCCCAATTGGTCGCACGGATCAAGCTGAAGATGAAAAATCCGGCCACCAAGGAGCGCATTAAAAAATTGATCGAAGGCGTAAACAAACAGGACCTGCAGGATCCGGCCAGGGTACAGCGGCTGGTCAAGTCGGCATCGTCCATCCTGAACGAGAAGCTGACCGGCGCCGAGGAAGGACAAATCGTCCGGTTTGTGATCGCCCAAAAGATCGATCCCAACAATACGTTCCACCTGATCAAGTTGTGGGGAATGTTCCGCTAAAAAAGCATACAAGCGCTTAGAATGCAGCCCTCCGGGAGAAACCCGGGGGGCTTTTTTTGTATTCAAAGCAGGCAGCAGCGAGACCTGCCCGAACTTCTTGACGTTTAGGCTGTCAGGTGATTTGCGGACTCTCTTCCTTTGAAGATCAATCCGGCGGTTGTGATGGAAATCGCGAGGTTCGTCCTAGTCATTTGGTCGCAATATGACGTCTGATGTCAGATATTGCGTTTGAAACAGAGAAATTTTGGGTAACTGATTCGAAGTGGTCTTCTTTATTGCATCCATAATATTCATAATTGGAGGGATCATGTTGCCAGGACTGAAATTGGGGAAGAGCAGCAAGCCGGCCCGGTCGAAAGAACCGGATGAATCCCGGCGGAAATTTTTGAAAGCCTCGGGAATGACGCTTGGCGGTCTGGTCGTCGGCGGTGTGTTCGGGGGCGTCCTGACGGACAGTCTGGAGAAAAATCAGGCCCCCCAGACGGCGCCTGCCGACAGCAAGCCTGAGGCTTCGCTGCAGGATGCGCTGATGTTCTTTAACCAGGAGCAGTTTAAAATGACCGAAGCGGCGGCCGAAAGAATTTATCCCGAAGATGAGAACGGTCCCGGTGCCAAGGCGCTGGGCGTTGCCTTTTTTATTGATCATCAGCTCGCAGGCCCATGGGGGTATAACGCGCGGGACTATATGATGGGTCCTTTTGTCCAGGCCCAGACAACGCAGGGGGAGCAGTCGCGGCTGAAGCGCAACGAGATGTTCACGCTGGGCCTGGAGGGACTGAAGAGCTACTGCCAGCAAAAGCACCAAAAGGCTTTTACGGAGCTTGAGGGCCAGCAGCAGGACGAAGTGCTGACCGCTATGGAGAAAGGGGACAAATTCCCCATGCGCGGGGTGACGAGCAGCAGCTTCTTCAACATGCTGAAAAATTTGACGATCGAGGGCGTATACGCCGATCCGCTCTATGGCGGCAACCGGAATATGAACGGGTGGAAGATGCGGAATTTTCCGGGCAACCAGATGAGCTACGCCCAGCAGATTACGAAGGAAGGGCTGGTCCAGATCCAGCCGAAAAGCCTGCAGGCTCACATGAGCGAATAAATTTCACAGATATAAGGGGACATCAGACGTGGCCAAATTACCTAAAGTACCAGTGGTTATTGTTGGAATGGGCTGGGTCGGCGGCATCATTGCAGCCGAGCTGACCAAAGCGGGCGTCCAGGTCGTCGGACTGGAGCGCGGAAAAAGCCGGAGTACGGAAGATTATTTCATGGATCATGATGAGCTGCGGTATGCGCGGCGTTTTGAACTGATGCAGGACTTGTCCAAGGAAACGATCACGTTCCGCAATACGGAATCGATGAGGGCGCTGCCGATGCGCAGCTATGGCTCCTTCCTGCTGGGGGACGGGCTCGGCGGCGCCGGATCGCATTGGAACGGGCAGACGCACCGCTTCCTGCCGTATGACTTTGAGATTTACAGCCAGACGGTCGATCGGTACGGAAAAGGCAAAATTCCCGCCGGCATGCAGCTGCAGGACTGGGGAATCACGTATGATGAAATCGAGCCGTATTACGACAAGTTCGAGCAGATGGCCGGCATTTCCGGGGAATCGGAAGCGAACCCGATGCTTGGCAAACGGTCCCATCCGTTTCCGACTCCGCCGATGAAAAAAACGCCGATCCTGCAAAGGTTCGAGGAGGCTTCGAAAAAGCTCGGATACCATCCGTACATGATCCCTTCGGCCAACCTGAGCGAGAACTACAAAAACCCGGACGGCGTTTCCCGTGCGGCCTGCCAGTACTGTGGATTTTGCGAGCGGTTCGGCTGCGAGTACGGCGCCAAGGCGGATCCGGTTGTGACTGTGATCCCGACGGCGATGGCCACCGGCAAGCTGGAGGTGCGCACGTTCTCGAACGTGACCGAAATTCTCCATGACGGCAAAAAGGCGACCGGGGTAGTGTACATCAACACGGTGACCGGGGAAGAGGTGACCCAGCCGGCGGACGTGGTCATTCTCGGCAGCTTCGTGCTGAATAACGTGCGCCTGCTGCTGAGCTCCAAGCTCGGAACGCCCTATGACCGGAAAACCGGCCGGGGAACGATCGGCCGGAATTATGCGTATCAGGTCAACTCCGGGCGCGCGGTCGGCTTTTACGATGATGAAGAGTTCAGCACGTTCATGGGTGCCGGGGCGCTCGGGATGGAGTTCGACGACTTCAACGGGGATAACTTTGACCATTCCGATTTGAAGTTTCTGCACGGGGCGGGCATCCGGATCAGCCAGAACGGCCTGCGCCCGATCGAGAACAATCCGGCGCCGAAGGGCACGCCGACCTGGGGCAAGGAATGGAAGAAGACCACGCTGAAGTACGCCAACCGCGTACTGACCGTAGCGACGCAGGGGGCAAGCTTGCCCTGGAAGCACCACTATTTGGATCTCGATCCGACCTATAAGGACATTTACGGCAAACCGCTGCTGCGGATTACGTTTGATTTCGAAGATCAGGACCGTGAGCTGACGAAGTTTCTGGCAGACAAGGCCGGTGAGGTCATGAAGGAGATGGGTCCTTCCCATGTGGAGGTCAAGGACAAGCTGGATCCTTACAATATCGTTCCTTACCAATCCACCCACAATACCGGCGGGGTCATTATGGGCGCGGACCCGGAAACGTCGGCGGTGAACAGTTATCTGCAGATGTGGGAAGCGGAAAACGTGTTTGTGGTAGGTGCTTCGGCATTTCCGCATAACAGCGGCTACAATCCGACCGATACCGTCGGCGCGCTTGCCTACCGGGCGGCGGAAGGGATCCAGAAGTATTTGAAACAGGGAGGCATGCTTGTCTGAACAGGCAGTGCTTTCGGGCTACTGCGTGACGGTCATGCGACTTCATGGAAAAGGAGGGATCGGCCATGCTTTCGACGATCGGAGTACCGGGGCTGCTGCTGTTGCTGCTGCTCGTCCTGCTGCTGTTCGGGCCGTCCAAGCTGCCGCAGCTCGGCAAGGCGGTGGGAACGACGTTTCACGAATTCCGCAGCTCTGCGCGGCAACTGACGGAAGAGGATGAGGAGAAGCAAGAGGCGGGGCGCCGCCAGGAAGGATAACAGAACAACATACTTATTTATTTTAAATGGAGGGATTTAACATGAAAAAATGGATGCTGATGGGACTTACGCTGCTGCTGGTTTTTGTGCTTAGCGCCTGCGGAAGCAGCGGCGGAAGCGGGAGCGGCTCGTCGGACGAGTCTTCGTCTTCCGGCGGCTCGGACGGCGTGAAGGAAATCAAAGTGACGGCGTCAAACTTTAAGTTTGAGCCATCCGAGATCAAGGTCAAAAAGGGCGAAAAAGTCAAAATTACGCTGGAGAACAAAGATGGAAACCACGGTCTGGCCATTCCCGATTTCAACGTGGACCTGCAGAAGCCAAGCTCTGCAGAGTTTACCGCCGATCAAGTAGGTGAGCATGAGTTCCACTGCTCCGTCATGTGCGGTGCCGGCCACAGCGATATGAAGGGGACCCTGATTGTTGAATAAATTGGATTAGCAGATGATGGAGCACCTGACTGCCTTCTGACGAAACAGGAGGCAGAATCGAGAAAGCGCCGCCCAGCCGGACCGTAAAGGTTCGCGCAAGGCGGCGCTTTTTTTGCATATATACGGTTACGCGCCTTCCGGCACACGTTCGATGCAATCGGGCGTATCGTTTTTAACCGAATTGACCGTCCTTGAGACCGGGTAAGCTTCCATCTCCTCGGCAGGATAGGGCACGAGCAGCTTCTGCAGGGCGTTTACGTCCGTCTGCCCGCGGTCCAGCCAGGCCATTTCGTCCTCCGGGCGCAAAATGACGGGCATCCGGTCATGAATCGGCGCCATCAGTGCATTGGGCCCGGAAGTGATGACCGTGCAGGTGCTCAGCTTACTGCCGTCCTCCTGAAGCCAGGTGTCGTAGAGGCCGGCCATGCTGAAGATTCCCCCGCCCCGGAGGGTAATCCGGTAAGGGACTTTGCCGCTGTCGGTTTTCATCCATTCATAGAATCCGTCGGCGGGGATCAGGCACCGCTTCCTCGCAAAAGGCAGCTTATAGGCCGGCTTGTCCGCCAGCGTTTCGCTTCTGGCGTTGATCATCTTGCTCCCCATGCTGCTGTCCTTGGCCCAGGACGGGACCAGCCCCCATTTAAGCTGACCGGCGCGAAGGCTGCTTCCATCATGAATGACCGCCAGTACGTTCTGCGCCGGAGCGATATTATAACGGGGATGAAAGTTCAGCGCAAGCTCAAGCTCATAGCGCAGCATCAATTCTTCCATCGACACAGTCAGTGTATAACGGCCGCACATCAGGCACTCCCCCTTTTGTGGAATGATCGTTGTAAACAGTGTACCGCGGGATGCCGGTTTACGCCAGCCTGTCTGCCAGCAGCAAGGGAAGGCTGTCAAAAAATACATTTGCATAGAGAACATGTGTTTGGTATATAATACGAATATACGTTCGCTTACCGAGTGAGCATGCTTCGTGGAGAGGGAAGCGGCCCGGATCGTTTTTTCGAAGAGCGGTCTTTAGGGAGCTGGAGCTTCTCGGAGCTGCCCGGCCCAAACCGGTTTAACGAAATGCCAAAGTGGATGTGGAGGGTGTGTGCGCTTGAGCAGATCAAAGGAGAGAATTATATTTTTGGCCGATTGTCAGAGCTTTTATGCAAGCGTAGAGAAGGCGGATCATCCGGAGTATAAAGACAGGCCGCTCGCCGTTGCCGGAGACCCGATGCGCAGATCGGGCATCATTCTGGCCGCCTGCCCGATCGCCAAGAGTTATGGGGTATCCACCGCCGAACGGCTGGGGGAGGCGCTCAAGAAGTGCCCGGATCTCGTCATTATGCGTCCAAGAATGCAGCATTATATCGATGTCTCGCTTCAGATTACCCGGATTTACGAGGAATATACCGATCTGGTCGAAATATTCAGCATCGACGAGCAGTTTCTGGACGTGACCGGCAGCATGGCTCTCTTCGGCGACCCCGTGAGCATTGCGAAGTCGATCCAGCAGAAGGTGATGGAGGAGACGGGAGTCTGGGTGCGGGTCGGCATCAGCTCGAACAAAATTTTGGCTAAAATCGCCACCGACATTTGGGCGAAGAAGAACAAGGAGGGCATTTTTATACTGCCCAAAGCCGACATCGAGAAGAAGCTCTGGCCGCAGCCGGTCCATAAAATGTTTGGGGTGGGCTCGCGCATGACGGCCCATTTTGCCAAGCTTGGCATGACGACGATCGGGGATGTGGCGAGAACGCCTCTTCCCCAGCTGAAGGATAAATTCCGGGCGCGGTTCGGCAAGCAGTCGGATATCCAGGCCGAAGTGATGTGGCGCACCGCCAACGGCATGGACGACAGCAAGGTGACCCCGGAAACGTTCGACAAGCCTCCCAAATCGGTCGGGCATATGATGACGCTGCCCCGGGACTACGCCATCCCTAAGGAGGTCGACACGATTCTGCTGGAGCTGACGGAAGAAGTATGCCGCGACTGCCGCCGGAAGGGATATATGGGCTCGGTCGTCACGGTCAGCTGCATGTGCAGCCCTTATGACGCGCCGACAGGCTTTTCCCGGCAAATGAAGATGCCGGATCCCACGAACAACACGAACAAAGTGTATGAAGCCGTAAAAACGATTTTTTATAAGCACTGGGACCGCATGCCCGTTAGGCGCGCCGGGGTCATGCTGAGCGAGCTCAGCGACGACCGGAATTACCAGCTGACGCTGTTTGAAGACCAGGAGCGGCTGCGGGCTCTGGAAAAGGCGACGGACCATATCAAGCAGCGGTACGGCAGCATGGCGATCGTAAGAGCCTCTTCCCTTACGGGCGCCGGCCAGGCAGCGGAGCGGTCCATGAAAATCGGGGGGCATTATAAATGAGCAAGAAGCTTGAGAATAACGGGATTTGGGAATCCAGCCGCATGATGCTGCCCCAGCACCGGGAGGAACTGCTGAAGCGGCGCTCGCAGCAGCCGGAGGAACACCGGCCGCCCCGCAGGGAGGACCTGGAGCTGATGCGGGACAGAATCCTGCTCCCGGTCATGATATCGATTGTGAAGAAGCGGATCCAGGCGATCGAGGCGTCAAGCGAGGCCTTGAAGCACCTTTATTCGAAGGTGGCCCAGGTCCTGCTGCAGGACATCCAGAAGGATTTGTCCAAGGTGGAGCAAACCATGCTCGATGAGCGCATCGATCTGACCCAGGAGGGAAAGGACACCCAGATGATCTGGTACCGGTATTCGTTTCATGGGTATGAGGATACCTTCACGATCACGCGGGATTATATGCGCACGGAGGTCAGCGTAAGAATCGGACGGTACTCGGACCGGCTGATTACGGCATTGTACGCCCGTCTGCAGGATCATAAGCAGAAATAACCGAATGGAGCCCGTTGTCTTGTCTGGGAGACAACGGGCTTTTGGCCTTGTCGTACCTGGGCGAGATCAGGATCGGCGGACATCCAGGCCGCTGTGGCCATAACGATGGATAGGAAGCGTACAGCAGAAATTACCAGGTTCAGCCGGCGGGATCCAGGGTAGGTATGGGAGTGGAACACCCAAGAACGGAATGGGGCCTGTTTCCTATTTTGGAAATCCGGGGGATCATACGTTTTGCAATTCGGCGGGAAAAAGGCCCCTAATGGTAAATTTCAACAAATTACGATTTTAAAAAAAGCCCCCATAGCGATTGATTTTTGAAAAACCTGCCCGATGATCCTAGTCAAAAAGAAGCGGGGGAACGGGGAGAAAGGACCACTAAAATGAACGAAAAGTCTGGTAATTGAAAACCAGTAATTGGAATGATTTGGTGAAAAAAAGACAGGAGGTCCTACCCGGGACCACGTTCTCATTTTTGTAATGTGACATAAATTGGCAAACGTTGATGTGACGCGGTTTTTCGCTGTCGCTTTATCGGACTATGGTATCAATTTTGTAATCTTTATGGATAAAGCTGTTAAATAGACCACAACTTTAGCAATTTTGAGGCGTATAAATGTCCAGTTAACCTGTCGCCTCAAGGCTTGGTTTACGTTTCTTTGTTATTCGTAACGGGGCCGGCTGACAGGGGATGGCAGGGCTCTATGGTCCGCACGAGGGAGTGGCGGGCTAGGTCGGCGGGGTGGGAAATTTCCAACTACTAGCCTAGTTTACAGATCGGGGCCGAATAGTTAAAAATTAGATTTAGGCGAAGGCCAAGCCCCGGACCGATGAGGCAAAAATCGAAAACGAGGTGGGAACGAAGAGGCGATGATCAGACGTAAAACACTATTTATTTGGATCACGGCGGCTGCGGTTCTCATAGCCGGAGGCGGGGCGGCGGGACTGATGTTGAAGAACCCGACGGCTGCGGCCTACAAAGATCCGGACGGTACGAGATTTACGTTTAAAACCCAGGGGGACCGTTTCCTGAAGTACGAGAAGGACGGGACATGGAAAGAGATATTCGTTAAAGGCGTTAATCTTGGCGCCACGGTGCCGGGACATTTTCCGGGGGAGCTGCCGGCGACCGAGGAAGATTATCTGCGCTGGTTTAAAGAAATTGACGACATGGGCGCTAACGTCATACGGGTCTATACGATTCACCAGCCCGTATTCTATCAGGCTCTCGTCAAGTACAACAAAGACAAGGGGGACGACCCCCTGTATTTTATGCAGGGGATCTGGTCGCCTGAAGAACAGCTGATCGAGCAGCAGGACGCCTATTCGGGGGATATTACGAAACAGTTCAAAGAGGAGATCAAGAAAGCGGTGGCCGCGGTATACGGCGATGTCACGATCCCGCAGAAGCAGGGTGCGGCAAGCGGGGAGTACAAGGCGAATGCCGGCAAGTACTTGATGGCATGGCATCTTGGAACCGAATGGGACCCGGGTATGGTCAAAAATACGAACAAGGTGCACAGCGACGTGAAGGCCTATCAGGGCAAGTATTTTTCGGGTACGAAAGACGCGGCTCCGTTCGAAAACTGGCTGGCCAGCTTGCTTGACTATACGGCCGAGCAGGAGGAGCATTACGGTTGGGAGCATCCCGTGACTTTCACCAACTGGGTCACGACCGATGTGCTCAGCCACCCTGGCGAACCGCTGTTCGAGGAAGACATGGTGAGCGTTGATGCCCGGCATGTTCAGCCTACCGGCTGGAAAGGCGGTTATTTCGCGGCCTATCACGTCTATCCGTATTACCCGGACTTTTTCCGGACGGATTCGACGCTCCAGACGATCAAGGACGACCAGGGGAACTACAATACCTACAAAGCTTATCTCCGTCAGCTAAAGGCCAAGTATAAGGACATGCCGCTGATGGTCACGGAGTACGGTGTTCCTTCTTCTGTCGGCGTGTCGCATTTTGGCGCCGGAGGGCGCGATCAGGGCGGCCATAACGAACAGGAGCAGGGAGAGATCGATGCATCCCTGACCAAAGACATTCACGACGAAGGCTACGCTGGCGCCATCCTTTTCATGTGGCAGGACGAATGGTTCAAGAAAACCTGGAACACGATGCCGATGGAGCTGCCTGAAGACCGGAGGTCCTATTGGATCAACGTTCTGACCAATGAGAAAATGTTCGGCCTGCTCGGCATGCTGCCGGGCAAGGAGAAGCTGATTACGATTGACGGCAATCTCACCGACTGGGACAGGCTCCCGGAAGGGGAAGTACAGCACTGGCAGGGCAAGATCCCGGGAGTCCAGGATATGAAAATCACGCATGATGAGGGCTACCTGTACATCGGCATGAAGCTTGATCATCCATTTGATCCGGCCAAGTCGAAGCTCTACATCGGTGCCGACACGATCACAGGCGGCAACCAGCCGTCCGCGAAGCAGCTTCCCGGGAGGAAGCTGGAAGGCGGGGCGCCCGAGACGCTGATCGAAATCGGCAAGGACGAGGAGTCCCAGGTGGAAATCGCGGCCGATTATGATTTTCACCAGCGGCTGTACGGCAAAGACGGTTATTGGATGCTGCCAGAGGCCGAGGCAGGAAACACGGCGCCGTTCCATCCGTGGAAGCTGGCGATCAGCCTGCTCATGAATCCGCCGGATACGCGCTTTTCGCATCCGTTCATCGACAAGACGATTGGTACGCTGAAAAGAGGGACGACGGACCGCAGTAAGGAGACGTTCGACTCGCTGACTTCTTGGCAGTACAGCGGTGATTTAATAGAGATGCGAATCCCGTGGATGCTGCTTGGCTTCTCGGATCCGAGCTCCCTTCAGGTCATCGACTACGGTCCGCTGAAGGAACGGAGTTACTTCGGCACGACCACAACCGACGGGATACGGCTTATTCCGTGGATCGTCCAGCGTGACGGAAGCGGCGTGTCCTGGCCCGGAGGAGACCAGAAGACGCTGAACGTGCAGAGCCTGCCGCTGTATACCTGGAAGCAGTGGGACACGGTGCAGTACAGTGAACAGTTGAAGCAGAGCTATTACATCATGAAGGATGCTTTTACGAAAATTTCCGGCCCTAAAGAGAAAAAGGAGTAGGAGAATTGACTTTCCAAAAAGGAGGAACCTGCTAACATGTTTCATTTAACCGTTGCCTATATTTTCATCTATGTGTGCCTCGGCTTGATTGCCCTAGGGATTCTGCTGTTGCTCCAGATGAAAATATCGCATAACCGGGAACTTCGGAACCGTGAAGCGTATGCGAAGAAGCATCATGACTACTTTGTGTACGTTCAAGCCAATCTGCAGGACAATGTCGAATTGAGGCTTCCGCCCGGCAAGCTGAAGAAGCTTGAGAAGAGAGTGATTCAGGATAAATTTATCGAGTGGATCGAGCAGTTTAAAGGCGATTACCGTCTCAAGCTGATCGAGCTGTGCCGGGAGGCCGGCTTTGTGGAGGAGGACCTGAAAGCACTCCGCAGCATCCGGTACGGCCGGAGGCTGGAGGCGGCCTACCGTTTGGGAGGCATGCGCGCGCCGGAGGCGGTGCCGCTGCTGCAGAACATCCTGCAAAAACGCAAATACAGCTCGCTGTCGATCGTTATGGCCCGCTCCATTGCGAAAGCGGCGGATAACAGCGAGGATCTGCTCCAGATGCTGCGCGCCCTCTTGTCTCACGGCAAGCCGATCCATAACCTGGCGGCGGATATTATGCTGGAGACGGGGCTGGATTCAAGTGCGATTTTGCTCAAGCTGCTGAACGACTCCGATTCCGCGCTGGTCAAGGTGGGACTGGTGGCCATGTGGGGACAGGCTGTACCGGAAGTCATGCCGGTTCTGGGACGTTTGGTCGGTGCGGAAGAGAAGGACGTTCGCGCCGAAGCGGTCAAGCTGTATCTCACGACAAATCCAGCGCTCAAGGACGATACGATCGCCCAGCTGATGAGCGACCGAAGCTGGGAAGTCCGGGCCGAGGCGGCCAGAGCACTTGGCCAGCTGCACGCCGCAGGCAGCATTCCGCTGCTGACCGATGCGCTCCGCGATTCCAGCTGGAAGGTGCGCTATAACAGCGCCGAGAGCTTGGCGGAGCTGGGAGAAGCCGGCTTTGAGGCCCTGTGCCAGGCCGCGCTGACCGGCGCCGGCATCCAGCGCGAGGCTGCGTTGCACCGGATCGAGCTGGTGATGGAAAAGGAGCGCGAGCACAGCGCGATCGAACAAATGGTGGCTTACAACAAGAAACGGCTTCTGTACGACCGTTATTTCGGCGTGAAGCAGCCGGCCAAACGGGTTGGCGGGGTAGCCGCTGTAGGAGGGGATTACTCTGCTTAGAGACATACTTATGTATTACGGCATGATCGCCGTGTATTACGTCATGATCGTCAACATTTTGTATTTTACCATTATGGCTTTATCGTACCGGAACATCGGGACCATCTACCGGAGGTCCAAATATTCCAACTACAATACGCTGTCCGGCTCCGAACTGGTGCCGCCGGTATCGCTGCTGGTGCCGGCCTTCAATGAGGAACTGACCATCAGCGAGAACGTCAACTGCCTGCTGACGCTCAACTATCCGACCTACGAGGTCATCGTGATTAACGACGGGTCCAGCGACAATACGGTGGATGTGCTCATCAAGGAGTTCCGGCTGAAGAAAATGCCGAATCCGGAGTTCCGGGGGACGATCGACACGCAGGAGATTCGAGGCGTTTATCATAATCCCGATTATCCCTCCCTGTTTGTAATAGATAAGGAAAACGGCGGCAAGGCCGACTCGCTGAATGCAGGTATCAACTTATCGCATTATCCGCTGATCTCTTCCATCGACGCGGACTCGCTGCTGGAGAAGGACGCCCTGATCCGCATGGCCCGCATGTACATGGAGAATCCGGAGGAAATGGTGGCGATCGGCGGCGACGTGCGTATTGCCAACGGCTGTCTGATCGAGAACGGTGCGGTGCAGAAAGTGTCGCTGCCGCGCAAGATCTGGCCGATGTTCCAGTCCATCGAGTATATGAAAGCCTTCCTGGGCGGACGGATCGGCTGGAGCCATATGAACGGCCTGATCATTGTCTCGGGCGCGTTCGGCCTGTTCCGTAAGGACTATGTCATCGCTGTTGGCGGGTACCGCGGCGGTTATCCGGGAGAAGACATGAACATCATCATCAAGCTTCACCGGTACATGCTCAGCCA
The DNA here is from genome assembly GCF_040545415.1 of Paenibacillus favisporus. Classification (NCBI taxonomy): domain Bacteria; kingdom Bacillati; phylum Bacillota; class Bacilli; order Caryophanales; family Paenibacillaceae; genus Paenibacillus; species Paenibacillus favisporus. The sequence goes on from NZ_JBEPLV010000001.1 coordinate 471,327, forward strand.
TAAAATCCCGTACAAGGTAGCTTTTTGCCCTGAAGCGGTCTGCTGGACGCAGGCACCGGATACGTACAAGATTATCTCCAACCAGCGCAAGCGCTGGGGGCGGGGAAATCTGAAGAACATGATCGAGAACCGCGGAATGCTGTTTAATCCGAAGTACAAGGTCATGGGTATGATCACGATGCCTTACAACGTCCTGTTTGAAACGTTAAACCCTTATTTTAGAATCACGGGCCTGTTGGCTCTGGTAGGATATACGCTGCTGGACATGACTCACTGGCGCATTCTATTGACTTTCTTCCTTCTGAACTTCCTGAGCGGCTATCTGCTCAGCGTCGGTGCCATCATCCTGGAGGAAATCGCCTTCCGGCGATACAAGAAATTGTCCGATCTGTGGAAAATGCTGCTGTTCTCCGCGCTGAAGTTTTTCGGATACCATCAGCTCGGCGTGCTGTGGCGCGTCCAAGGACATATCCAGTATCTCCAGAACAACAATTCCTGGGGAACGATGACCCGGCAAAGCTGGAGCGAAGAAAGCAAAACGGCCTGATGGGCCCCGATTCAAAGATTTATACATTTGAGAGAGGTGGGAGTGGATTATGCCGCAAACCGTAACTTTACAGAGAGAACAGACGACCGATGTGTACCACCATCTGGGAGAACGTTTGAAGGAAACGTCGCCGGACACTTGCGGAATCATGTTTCTGTACAGCAGTGCGAACCCCCCGCAGCTGGAAGAGCGGGTTCGGGAGATTTTGCAGCATGGTTCCGGGCTCGACTATGAGGTGTTGAAGGATGCGCAAACCCGGACGCTGGCGATTTTGCTGCCGGGACTTACGCTGGATGCGGCCCATTACCAGGCGCTGCTTCTGAAGCAGCAGCTGCAGGAGACGGTGAAGGATGCCGATCCGCGGATTACGCTGACCGTATTCCCTGGGCAGGTCGAACCTACGCCTGGCGTTCTCAAACAGATGGCCGAGTCCACAAAGCTCAGCACATCGTCCGATATTCATATATTTACGAAAGAGGAGGCCGCGGAAGAGGCTGGAAGAATTTTGATCGTCGACAATGACGCCACCGTCCGCGAGTTTCTCCAGATTCGTCTGAAAATGCAGGGCTACGAGACGCTGGCCGCTCATGACGGCACGTCCGCCCTGGAGCTGATCGAGAAATGGGAGCCGGATCTGGTGCTGACGGAGCTCAACCTTTACGGGATTGACGGGCTGCCGTTCATTCACCAAATCCAGCAGCTGCCGGTCGACAACACGCCGAAAATCGTCGTGCTGACCGAACAGCGCGTGGAGCAAACCATCAGCCAGTGCTTTAAACACGGAGTAGACGACTATGTGACCAAGCCTTTCTCTCCGGTAGAGCTGGATGCCCGTATACACCGGTGCTTTCACTAAATCATCCGCTTTTCTTGAGCGTTACTTAGTAGCAGACCAAAACTTACATCTAATGGAGGTTGAGTGCTTGTGAATCACGAATATGAGCAGTTGTTGGAAGGAATTAAAACCAAAAAGGCCGTATTGGGCGTAGTAGGACTGGGATACGTAGGACTTCCGCTGGCCGTGGAAATGGTCAAGCAGGGCTTTACCGTAATCGGTATTGACGTGGATCCTGCGAAAATCGATAAAATCTATCAGGGCGAATCCTATATCACCGACATCTCTTCCGAAGACTTGGCCGCGGTCGTGGCTAGCGGACGCTTCAAGCCGACGACGGACTACAGCATGATCGCCGTCATCGACGCGCTCAGCATTTGCGTACCGACACCGCTCAGCGAAAACCAGGATCCGGATACGTCCTACATTACGAGCGTCGTGGATCAAATCAAGCTGCACATGAAAAAAGGCATGCTGATTACCCTGGAAAGCACGACTTACCCGGGTACGACCGAAGAGCTGATCCAGACGGAAATCGAAGCGCTCGGCTACCAGGTGGGCGAAGACTTCTTCCTCTGCTTCTCTCCGGAGCGGGTGGACCCTTCCAATGTGCGCTTTAACACCTTCAATACGCCAAAAGTTATCGGCGGTACGACCGAGGCCTGCCTGGAGCTGGGGACGGCGCTCTACTCCCAGTATGTACAGACGGTGGTGCCTGTCACTTCGCCGAAAGTGGCCGAAATGTCCAAGCTGCTGGAAAACACGTTCCGCAGCGTAAACATTGCCTTCATCAACGAAATGGCCATGATGTGCGACCGCATGGGCATCGACATTTGGGAAGTCATCGACGCAGCAGCGACCAAGCCGTTCGGCTTTATGCCGTTCTATCCGGGTCCTGGCATCGGCGGACACTGCATTCCGCTCGATCCGATGTACCTGTCGTGGAAGGCGAAGGGCTTCCGCTTCTACAGCAAGTTTATCGAGCTGGCACAGTCGACCAACGACAACATGCCGTATTACGTTATCGGCAAGACGTCGACGATTCTGAACGAATACGCGAAATCCATCAAGAAATCGTCGATCCTTATCCTCGGCATGGCTTACAAGCCGGACATCAGCGACCTGCGCGAATCTCCGGGGCTTGAAGTCTACGAGCTGTTCAAAGAGAACGGCGCGAACGTGGAATACTACGATCCGTACGCTGTCAGCTTCCGCGACAAACACGGCGAGACCGTGCACAGCGTAGCCTACGATCCGGCGCAGTTTAAAAAATACGACTGCATGGTGCTGATCACCAATCACAGCGGACTCGACTACGGCGAAATCGCGGCGATGGGCGTGCCGATCATCGATACGCGCAATGCATTTAAAAACTACACCCTGCCTCATATTTACAAAATCGGACATTCGGTGCAGCACGTGGAAGAGCCGGATGTGGCGTTAATCGTATAATAAAGGAGGGGATGGTTTGGGAGAGCTGCTCAAAAAAGCGAAAATCCCGGTGATCCTAGTCATCTGCGGCTTGCTGCTCCTGCCTCTCCTGTTAAAATCGTCATCAATGGAAGATCAAAAAGCGACCTGGCTGTGGGATACCGAGCTGATCAAGGATCCCGGCAAAATTATAGCATTCTGCAGGGAGCAGAACGTAGGCACGATCTTCCTTCAGGTTCAGAAAAAGGTTAGCGATGAGGACTACCGCCGCTTTATTGCGGCAGCCTATGAGGAAGGCATTGCCGTGCATGCGCTGGATGGGCAGCCCGATTGGGCCTATGAACGCCAGCGCAGGGAGGCGGATCAATTTCTGCAGTGGGTGTTTGATTATAATGCAAAAGCAGCCCCAAGCGAGAAGTTTGCCGGCATCCAGCTGGATGTGGAGCCCTATCAGTTAAGACGCTGGGAGAGGGATCAGGACGGCGTAGTCCGCGAATGGAGCAGCAATGTGGAGAAATGGGTAGCCCAGGGCAAGGAGAAGGGCCTGTACATGAGTGCGGCCGTTCCCTTCTGGCTGGGCAACGTTAAGGATGCCAACGGCAGCGGGAACCTGAGCCGGTGGATGATCAGCCAGTTTGATGCCGTCGCCGTCATGTCGTACCGGGACAGTGGACGGAAGATTTACGATGTGGCCCGCGAGCAGTTGGATGAAGCGGACCAGCTCGGTAAATCGGTATGGATCGGCATGGAGCTGGGCGACACCGAAGAAGGTTCGCACATCACGTTTTTTGGCAAGGCCGTGCCTGTGATGGAGGAAGAGATGAAGTCTGTGAACAGTCTGGGCGACAGCCATCCTTCCTTTGCCGGACTGGCGGTACACCATTATGAAATTTGGCAGGACAAAATCGCTTCAGCGGCTTCGGACGAGAAGCCCGAGAAGTCCAATCAGTAAATGGAATCAGGCGTGCGAAGAGGGAAACCATTCGCACGCTTTTTTTCGTGGATGAAGAGCAGTCTCGGCACCGCACAAGGTTGAACGCACATCGCACACCGATATAAAAGGCCCCGCTTGACGGGGGCTTTGCTTCAGGCATCCGGCAGCCGGATGCCGAGATAACGGCTGAGCACGAGGCCCGATTCCGCCTGCACGTACGTCCAGAGCATGGCGAACCGCCGCTGGTATCCGCGGCACAGGTACGACGCCTCAATGCCCTTGGCGGTCCGGGTTTCCTCGTAGACCCGAATGCCTCGGGCCTTCATCTCGCGGCGGATGGACGTCAGGCTCGCCATAATCTGATCCTGGATGGACGACAGGGCGCGGATATACAGCTGTGCCATCTTCAGCGGGACAGTGCCGATCAGGCGAACGTCCTGCTCCAGCGCATCAAGCAAAACCACGTGCAGCAGGTAGGCTTTGACCAGACGGCCGTCTTCTTCCGAGGGGGCTGGAGGGGAGAGGGATGCTTTCATGAGGCATGGCACTTCCTTGCTAACAGTATAGGAACATACGTTCTAATTATACTCATGTTAAGGCAAAAGTATTCGGGAAGGCAATAACGAATTTATGGAAGCGCGCAGCGTTTCGGTCCGGACGGGTGGATTTGGTATAATAAAGAGAAGCGGCATTGAACAAAAGAAACTTGGAATCGCGGAACTTTAGGTTGGAGGAAGAATCATGTTTTTGAACAAAGGAGAAATATTATTCAGACAGGGGGACAGCGGGGAGTTTTTATACCATATCAAGAGCGGTTTGTTCAAGGTAACACGGCTCCATAAAAACGGGAACAGCGTTCTGTTTAACGTGCTTTATCCAGGGGAAACGGTCCCTCACCATTCGTTGATCACCCCGAAGGATATCCACGGTACGGCAACGGCCCTGATGCGCAGCGAAGTCGAGAAAATTCCGGCAGAGGAGTGGTACCGCGAGCTCCGTGAGCACCCGGAGAAGGCGCTTGAAATCGCCCTTTTGCTGCAGGAAAAGGTGCGCTTTATGCAGCAGCGGATCGACCACCTAACCGTCGGGACTCCGGCCGAGAGGCTGGCGCTGCTGACCGATTGGCTGGACAGCTACGCCCACGGTATCCACTTTACCGAGCTGCTGACCCAGGAGGAGATCGGCCAGCTGATCGGTGTACGCAGGGAAACGATCAACCGGCTGCTCCGGGGGCATTAACATAACGCCATCCAGCCATCCGCCATACGCGAACGGTCCGGTAAACAAACAAAGGGGCTGCCCCCAGGTTCAGAGAACCTGAATGGGGCAGCCCCTTTGTGCATTTTAGTAAATCGTATTGGCTGGTTTGAAATCGTATTGGCTAAATCAGCGCATCGCATTAGCTAACTCAGAGCATTGCATTGACCAATCCGTGCGTTGCATTGGCTTCAAATGACACCGTAGTCCGATAGGCGGGTTATCCCGCCAGCTGATAAGCTGACCGAGCGTGGCCCGCCGCCGATACGTTAGTCGAGCTGGCCTGCCGGGCCGAAAAATTCGTAATGGATCCGCTCTGCGGGGATTCCCAGCTCCTTAAGGGCGCTGTAGACGGTGCGCATGAACGGAACCGGGCCGCAGAAGTAAAAATCAGCGCTTGGATCGACGATTTGCTGCAGCCATGCAGCGTCGATATATCCGGTTTTATGGCAGCTGTCGCCCTCAAGCGGTGTCTCATAGCAGAGGTAGGACGACATTTGCGGATGCGCACTTTCAAGGTCGGCGATATGCTCCTTCATCGCATGATGGCTTCCGTTAATCGCGGCGTGAACATAAGTGACTTTACGGGCCGGCTGTTCTTTCAGCAGCGTCTCCAGCATGCTGACCATTGGCGTCAGGCCAACCCCGCCGCTGATCAGTACGACGGGAATGTCTTGGGTCTGATCCAGCGTAAACGTGCCTGCCGGTGCACTGATTTCAAGGACGGTGCCTTCTTGGGCGTGCTCGTGCAGATAGTTGGAGACGACGCCTGCGGGTTTACCTGGCGCGGCATCTTCGCGGCGCACCGAAATCCGGTAGGAAGAACCGCCCGGCGCAGCGGACAAGCTGTAGTGGCGGATCTGCGTATACGGCTGGCCTTCAGGCTGCACGCGCACCGTGATGTATTGTCCCGGCAAATAAGAGGCGATTGGTTCACCGTCTTGCGGTTTTAAATAGAAGGAAGTGATCACTTCGCTCTCCTTCACTCTCCGTTCCACGACGAATGGGCGGAAACCGGACCAGCCTCCTGGTGCGGCTTCAGCTTCCCGGTACATTTCCGCTTCCACGCTGATAAATGCGTCTGCAATGACGCCATAAGCCTCTTTCCAGGCTTCGAGAATTTCCGGCGTGGCCGCATCGCCAAGAACTTCCTTGATGGCCCCAAGCAAATACTGCCCGACGATCGGGTAATGCTCCGGCTTGATTTGCAGGGCCCGGTGCTTCTGCCCGATCTGCTTGACGGCTGGAATGATATCCTCCAGATGATCGATATGCGCGGCTGCAGCATAGACGGCGCCCGCCAGGGCGGCCGACTGCCGACCTTGGCGCTGGTTGGCATGGTTGAATATGTTCAGAAGCTCTGGATGATCCTTGAAGAGATTGTTATAAAAGACGGATGTAATGGACTGTCCGTGTACTTCCAGTACCGGAACGGTCGATTTGATCGTATCAATGGTTTGTTGGCTCAGCATAAAGGGTTCCTTCTTTCAACGTAATATTTAACGATTTCATAAGTTAAGTATAGAAAAGCCGATAACCCTTTATTGTGATTTCAGTCACATAAAAAATTGACATTGTGTGAACTTGAATTTACGTTCTGAAGACATGATCCGACGGAATAGGGCATAGGATATGACACGGTATCACGGTATCATTCCTGAAATCTGGATGACAGCGCCTGCGGCATAGAAGCCCTTTTTTTAGGTATAAGAAAGTTATAAGTTTCGGAGACTGGTTTCCTTATATCGCAACCAAAACTATCATATAAAAGCGGTCCGGCTTCTTGGAATGCACGACGAAAGACGTTTCTAACGCATTCTCCTCAGCAAGCTGTTTAGCAGGCAGTGCAACTGTGGTATAATAAGTATAGAAGTTATCAAACAAAAGAAAGGATCAGGATACCATGTGTCCCCGAAGGAACATTCCCCAAAGGACGATTTGGAAACGTTATGATCTCTCTTACACTTAGCTTCCATCGTAGAGAACAAGCGCCCGGATATTGGGTTGTGACAAACTTCTCGCGAAAGAAGGAAGCTTAAGATGCGAAGGACTCGGTCCTACAGGTTTCTTCCCGCGGAAGTTAGTCGCGTCCCTGACGAACTAACTACGATGAGGGGTAACCTGTATGAGGAAGAAAGACCATGTAATTTCAACGCTTCGACCAATCGCTATTATGATGTTAGGTACTTTTTTGCTGGCTTTTACGTATTATCACATTAATTTTCAGAATCATCTGTCCGAGGGCGGCTTCGTTGGCCTGTCGCTGCTCGGCAAGTACGCATTCGGTTTTGACCCGGCAGTGACCGTGCTGATCCTGGATATTCCGGTGATCCTGGTTGCGCTGCTGCTGAATGGACGCAAATTTATTGTGAACACGCTTGTGGCGACCGTTTCGTTTTCCGTTTTTTACGATCTGATGGAACGCTACTCTGTGCTTGACATCAATCTTCACGGCAACCTGCTGCTGGCAGCGCTGCTGTCAGGCGTCTTGTCCGGCTTTGCGACCGGACTGGTGCTGCGGTTCGGAGGAGCGACAGGCGGCGACGATATCGTGTCACTGCTGCTAAGCCGTCTCACCGGCCTTAAAGTCGGCACCGTATTTATTCTGCTCGATGCGGCCGTCCTGCTCGTATCCTTGTTCTACCTGCCTTTGCAGGAAACGTTGTTTACGATTTTGGCCGTGAGCATTGCAGGGAAAATGATTACGTATACAGTCTCGTTTCGTGCGCATCGTACCTCGCCGGCAGCGGGAGATGTCGCACCTAAGATGACCGCGGGGCAGAAACAGCCTGCAGCCAAACCCGTTCACAAAGTTCGGAGTGTCCACTGATAGATAACCGCCTGGTTCCTGAGGGAATCAGGCGGTTTGCTGTTTATGGCAGGGCGGGGGGCTCCGTAAGGAGTCTCCCGCGAAGACATACCACAAATCGCTCGATTTTGCCGTCTTGCGTGAACGCTGGCATGAACAGCATCACGAATAACTTCGATTGCTCTCGATTTTGCCGTCTTTGCCGTGAACGATGGCATGGACATCGTGTTTCGAGGCGTAGTCTTCCGCTTCGTCCATGGCTTCCTTCTTCGATCCAAAAGTCGACAAGGGCTTGTCTTTGCCTTCCACCTTGAGCGCCCATCCGTCCTCATGGGTGACGACATGGACGTCGGCATCGCCGCCCCGGCCGCTGCGGGACCGGGAGGTCTTGCCTGCGTGCTCGTCATGCTCGTCATCCGAACGGCCGGATGCATGCTTCGATTGCCCTTCCTCACCGGCAGGGTGGTCCTCATTCCACTTTTCCGCCTGAGCGGTGCCGATGGCAATGGCGCGCCCTTCCTCGTAGCCTTCCTCGAGCAGCGCATTGGCGATTTCGACCGCCTTATTCCGCACCCGGGGCTCCAAGTTTTTCATGGATACAGGGTAATCATGCTTATTCCAAGGCATTGTCAATCCCTCCAAACCAGTTCTCGTTTACCCCTATATTACCCGGCGCCGCGCGAATCAAACGATGTTCATCCGCCCAATATGCATTATAATGGAAAAGATTGAGAATAAAGGAGTGAGGAATCGTGATCATGCAGATGCTGCTGGTACTGCTCTTGACGGGGATCATCCATACCGTGGACAGCCTTTCCTATGCTCTGCGGCTCGGCGGGCTGCGCAGCCGGCGGATTACGCTGGCCCTGTCCTTGTCGGGGCTGCTTGTGATCGTGTCGAGGACTTCCAACATGGCGCAGGGGCCGATGGTCGGCAGCATGGTGGACAAGGCGCTGGCGTCTGCCTCCTTTCATTTGGAGTCGAGGCTGCATTGGATCATCGCCGCCGCTACAGCCGGTACAGCCGCAGCCATGCTGCTGTTTCCGAGCGTGGTGCGGATTTGCTCGCGGCTGGTCGTCCATTTGGAGGCCGCCGGTTCCATCCCGCAAATGGTAAAGCAGCTGACTGCCGGGCGAAAATGGAAGAACGGGGCGGCGTACGTCAAGCTCCCGAATCTCCAGATGCTGCGCAGCCTGTTTCGGGGCCGCCTGCCCAGACGCCTGATGGCGATCAATATGGCCGTCACGGCCATTTATACCGTCGGCGTGCTGTCCGCGCTGTATGCCGCCTATCTATGGCCGGAATCCCGGCTGGCGGCATCGACCTCCTCCGGTCTGATCAACGGGGTGGCGACGATTCTGCTGACGCTGCTCGTCGACCCGCGGATCGCCCTGATGTCGGACCGGACGCTGCGGGGAGAGTCGCGTCTGGGGCGGATGAATCAGGTGCTCGGCCTGATGCTCGTATCCCGCTGCGCCGGGACGATCGCGGCCCAGCTGCTGCTCGTTCCCTGCGCGTTCTGGATCGGCTGGCTTATCTCCGGCTGACCTAAAGCAGCCGGAAAAAAGGAACGCGCATGAAAAAGAGGGTAAGGCTGCAAGCCTTACCCTCTTTTCGTATAAAGAACGAACCCCAGCGCCTATCGCTTGCTGGTCTCGCATAGAACGGCAGTGCCGTTTATTCAAACAGCACTTTATATTCGGAATATCCTTCCTTATCCAGGTCTTCCTTCGGAATAAAGCGAAGCGCCGCGGAGTTGATGCAGTAGCGGAGGCCGTTCGGCCCCGGTCCATCGTCAAATACATGGCCCAGATGAGAATCCGAGCCTTTGCTGCGCACTTCGGTCCGTACCATCATATGGCTCAGGTCCAGCTTCTCTTTAATGTGGTAATCGCGGATCGGCCGGGTAAAGCTCGGCCAGCCGCAGCCGGAATCATATTTGTCCGTGGAGCTGAACAGCGGCTCGCCGGATACGATGTCGACGTAAATGCCGTCGCCGTGATGATCCCAGAACTCGTTTTGGAACGGGCGCTCCGTGGCGTTGTTCTGGGTGACTTCGTATTGAAGCGGCGTCAGGCGCTGTTTCAGCTCTTCCTTGTTTATCTTGGGAGCCCAGTGCTTCTCCAGGAAGTCATCGCGGCCCGATCCTTTCCGGTACCGTTTGTAATGTCCCGGGTTTTTCTTGTGGTAATCCTGGTGGTAATCTTCCGCTTCATAGAACGGGCCGGCAGGCAAAATCGGCGTGACGATCGGCTTGTCAAAGCGGCCGCTTCTTTCGAGCGCCTGCTTGGACGCTTCAGCTTTCTCGCGCTGCTCCTCGCTGTGATAGAAAATAGCGGTCTGGTAGGAAGAGCCGCGATCGTAGAACTGCCCGCCCGCATCGGTTGGATCGATCTGCTGCCAGAACAGCTCGAGCAGCTTTTCATAAGGAAAAATGTCCGGGTTGAACGTAATCTGCACCGCTTCCACATGCCCTGTCGTTTCAGAGCATACTTCCTCGTAAGTCGGGTTTGGCTTATGGCCGCCGGTATATCCGGACACGATGCTGACGATGCCCGGCAGCTCCTCAAACGGGGTTACCATGCACCAAAAGCATCCACCCGCAAAAGTGGCTTTATGTTCAACTGGCTGTACGTCGCTCATGATATCACTCCGTTTCTTTCAAATCGTAAGTAAGGTGTACAACTCCATTATAATCCATCCACGCAAGGGAACCAAGGTGCCCGGTTATTTCGGTCTCGTGCGGGAGAGGCGGCGGTACATTACCGCGATCAGTCCGAGCAAGAGGACATAAGCGGAGGCCGCAGCGGCGGAGATCCACGGGTGCGCAGACAGATTGCCGCCCAGGTAGGCATACAGCAGGATGCCCGGCACTTTGCCGATCCCGGAAGCGGCGGTGTAGCTCCAGAAGGGAAGCGCCGCGGCCCCGGCGAATATATTGACCGCCATCTGCGGAACGATCGGAATAACCCGCGCAGCGGCGATACTGACAAACGGATGCGTTTCAATGAATGCGGTGAAAGTCTGCAGCGGCTTGATCCGTTCCAGATACCTCCTGCCCCGGTCCCGAAACAGGTAGCGGACAAGTCCGTACAGAATCGTGGCCGCCAGCATCGTTCCGATCCAGGAGACGACCGCCGCCCACAGGGTACCGTAAGCGTAGCCGAGCGCCGCGATGACCAGCTTAAAGGGAACGACAGGGAACAGGGCGACCAGGGCGGCTATTCCGACCAGCAGAAGGAATGACGGCCTTTCGCCCAGCGCCTCCATGATCGCGTCCCGGTACAGGAAAGCCCAAACGAGCAGAAGGATGTACAAGAGGGGCAGCAGCCATTTTTTCATCGTGATTTCCTTTCCACTTAGCCTATAATCTCCATCATACCAAAAATTAATGAATAAAAATCATAGTAATTGCCTTAGAGTTTTGCTATAATGATTCCAACAAGTGAATAGTTCCCAAAGGGGAGTAGCTCATGCAATAAAGTCGTCATTACGGGATCGGTATCCCCGGCTTTATTGGCAACGATTATGTTGTTTTGCGAGACCTTTGCCTGATTTTTCATTAGGTAAAGGTCTTTTTTGGTGGGCAAAAAGCGCCATTTTACCTAATGAAGGTAAGGGGCGCTTTTTTTAGTGCGGCGACTAATCATTCTATCTATATAGAATGAACTAAAGAAATGAAGGTTATAGGTAAAACTTTAGTTCATTCTATCTCAAACAACAGAAAGGTGGAAATCGTATGGAATTGTTTACTATGGCATTTTGGGCAGCACTCATGTCCATCGTCATCATTGACCTGGTTCTTGCCGGCGATAACGCCATTGTAATCGGGCTCGCCGCACGGAACGTCAAAAAAGAAGACCAGAAAAAAGTCATTATTTGGGGGACCGTCGGTGCCGTCGTCATCCGGGTTATCGCTACGCTGCTCGTCGTGCAGCTGCTGCTGATTCCGGGACTGCGGCTTGTCGGGGGAATCGCGCTTGTATGGATCGCGTATAAGCTGCTGATTGACGAAAAAAAGCACGACATATCCGCAGGCAACCAAATGTGGGCGGCCATCCGCACGATCATTATCGCCGATGCCATGATGGGTCTCGACAACGTGCTGGCGGTAGCCGGAGCGGCCCATGGAGACTTCCTGCTCGTCATTATCGGACTGGCGATTTCGGTGCCGATTATGGTATGGGGCAGCACGATTATTCTGAAGCTGACGGAACGCTTCCCGGTCATTATTACGATCGGTGCGGCGGTGCTCGCCTGGACGGCATCCAAAATGCTGGTGGAAGAGCCGCTGATTCACGACTGGTTTGCCAGCCCGATCCTGAAGTACGGGTTTGAAGTGGTGGTCATTGCCGCCGTCGTTGCTTTGGGACTGATGACCAAAAAGAAAAAGCAGAAGGAAAACCGGGCGGCAGAGTCGATGTAACGGCTTAAATTTGCCGGCCAAAAGCGGTATAATGGGTATCTGTCCGGCATGTCCGGAAGGTTCGTTGGATTGGAGAAAGGTGGACCATAGGCATGAATGTAATAAACCATAAGCGAAAGGTTGCGCTGACGGGGCTCGGGGACATCGCCCACAAGGTATATCTTCCGCTGCTGGCCCACCACGAGAAGGTGGAGGTTGCCGGGGTGATGAGCCGCTCCGAAGCTACGGTGCAGCGCGTGACGCAGACTTACCGGTTTCCTCAGGGGACGACCGATCTGGAAGAACTGCTGTCATGGAACCTGGACGCCGTTTTTGTCCACAGCCCGACAGAAACCCATTATGACGTGGTCAAAGCCTGTTTGGAACGCGGGGTATCCGTCTATGTCGATAAGCCGCTGACGACGGATCTCGCCAAGTCCAGGGAACTGGCCGCTCTGGCTTCAAAGAAAGGACTGCTGCTCGCGGTAGGCTTTAACCGCCGGTTTGCTCCATTATATGTGCGGGCAAAGGCATGGGTCGAGGAGACCGGCGGATTTGTTCAGGCCGCTGCAGCCAAGCACCGGACCACCCTGCAGAAGGGGAGCAGCAGCGACACGATTTACGACGATCTGATCCATATGCTGGACCTGCTGCTCTGGCTGGGCGGAGGTGATTACGAGCTGCTTCATCACCATCTAAGCGAAGATGAACAGGGCCGGCTGCTGCACACCTCCGGCGATCTGGGCCTCGGCCGGAACGTCACAGGAAGGTACGGTATGATCCGGCAGGCCGGAGCGGATATGGAGAAGCTCGAGCTGCACGGAAGCGGCCGGTCGGCGGAAATCGTTAATCTGGAGCATGCGGTTCTGTATGAGCATGGAAGGCCGCCCGAGACCCGCGAATTTGGAAGCTGGGATACGATCCTGCATCGGCGCGGCTTCAGTGGGGCCGTAGATCATTTTCTGGAACATCTTGCTTCTCCGGAAGACTGTACTATTCGCGCCGAGCGGGTCATGCGCAGCCATGAGCTGGCATCGAGACTGGCGGAGCAGCAGAAGGGGGGAACTGACAATGGATGAACGGCAGAAGTCGCTGGAAGAAGGTATCGTGGAAAGCTACCGGCAGGATGAGGATATGATGATCCTGGTTTTTGCCCAGTGGTGCGTCAATCACGGATTGGACCCCCTGGAGCTGTACCGGCAGGCGTACCCGCAGCAGGGTGACAACGAGCGACTGCAGCGGGTGCTGGACCTGACCGTACCTAAAGAGGAGGCCGGGCCGATTCCGGACGATACTGTGCTTGGCGTGTTGTCGCTGTTCGGCAACGAAGACTTGGCGTTTGTCGTATCCGAAACGATCGCGGCGAGAGCCAAAAAATAAGCACCAGCAATTTTGGCTGCAGCATTGAATGGTTAAAGCAGCCCAGAAGCCATGCCCCGGATACGGGGCATGGCTTCTTTGCTCATAGGGCGGGAGAGCGTTATTTGCGGCCGGTATAACTCGCGGATGCTTCCAGCGCACTTTTCACCGCCTTCAAATATTGATAGCCGTGATGCCGGTCCGGTTCAAGGTAAGCTCCCTCCGCCCATTCGTTCCAGGCGTTGATAAACAGAAACTCGCTGCGGTACAGCCGGCTTGCCCTTTCGATCTGTCTCGCCAGATACCAGCCGAACTTGCGCGGGGAAGCGCCCATGCTGCTTTGCCCGTTGGCGCCGAGCCGCGGCGTGTTGTCCCAGTTGACGAAAGCGCCCGGGAAAATCGTCTCCCCGGCACGATGAGGCGAACGGTTCAATATGTTTTCCCAGACATGATCATAATCCACAACGATGTGCGGGTCGCCGCCGTACGTATTGACATAGCTCCAGATTTGCTGGGAACGGCTGTGACCGAACGTATAGTGCGGTTCGAACTCCAAGCTTGCTTCGAAGCCAGCTTGGTTGGGAAGGGGGAACCCCCCTAGCGTGCGCACAAAATAGATGCCTTCAAGCCCGTTTCTCCGGGCCAAATCGTTCCATAACCGGATCATCTCCTCGCAGCGGGGGATGTTCCCGGGCCGATAGATGATAAACATCGGTTTCTCTTGAACACGAATGTATCTCTCATCCCGGAAGGCATCCAGCAGCGCATAAAAGTGCTCTTCCCAGTCACGTTCATCCCCGTAATCCTGCGGCATCAGCAGGTGATGATCACCGCCGTCCCATCTCCGGGTCCACGGCTCGTTGGCCCAGGACAGGCAGAACGGGATCCGGGGCTCACCCAGCCGCAGCACTTCGTTAAAAGGCTTTTCGAGCAGCCGCTTTCCTTTGAACCAGTAGTGGTAATAACAAAAGCCGTAAATCCCGTAGGACTGAGCGGTGTCCGCTTGCCACATCCGCGCGGCAGGGTCGGTCAAATCGTAGTAATACTGATCGAAGGGCTCATTGGGCTGCCTGTGCCCCGGGTACAAGGGGACGGCCTTTCGGGTATTTGTCCACTCGGTAAAACCCTCCCCCCACCACAAATCGTTTTCGGGTATCGGGTGAAACTGCGGCAGTAAAAACGCGATAAGCTTCAAGTTGACTTACCTCCCATACAACTTCGACGGCGGTTCAATTCTGATCCCTGCAGGCTGCCCGGATGGGATGCAGTCTTAGCGCCGGGCGGCGAGATGGAGCAGCTTCAGCACCATTTGCAGGCACGAATTGCGGTACTTGCTGCCGTACAGAGCGTTGGTCGACACATACCGCATGAGCTCGGGCCGGTCCCAATAATAGCCGAGTTTTTCCTGCAGGTCGCCGGCGGAGCGGAAGATGACGATATCTTCGTCCGGCCGCATGTACTCGTATAGATTGGGATCGTTCTCCGCCAGCAGAAAGCCTCCGCACGCGCCAATGGCCAAAACCTGCCCGGGCTCCGGCTGCGCATAAATGATTACGGTGGCCCCATTATAATATTCCTGGATATCGGCCAGCGGCCGCACGCAGGTTACGCCGTCTTCGGGCTGCCATCCTAAGCCCATGGCAAACACTTTTTTGTCCACGAGCAGCGGCTTCATGCCTGCGAACATCTCCCGGGTACGAGGATCCGCATTTCCGATGAACAGAATGTCGGATTGATAAGCGATGTTTACGGTTTTGGGGAAATACACGGATGGATCCGCGGCAAAAGGCAAATATACGATCTGTCTGCAGCCCATATAGCGGTATAGAGGAATGTGATTGATATTTTGCGTGAATACGAGGTCGAATGCATCCGCAATCGAAGGCAGCTGTTCGGCAGGAGCAGCGGCATCCGCCAGCCAGACCGCTTTTACTGGGGAGCCGGACAGGACCGGATCCCGCAATTCGTCAAAAAAGTTCGGATCGGGATTGCCAAGCACCAGCAGGAGATCGAACGGAATGGCAGTCAGCCCTGTGGGCAGGCTACAGAGGTGCTTCACGGGAGCGGCCGCCTGTGTGACCAGCCTGAGCCCGTCAAGAATGGACTGTTCGGTATGCCAATGACTATCTTCCGAGAGCAGTGACCGCACAAGAACTTTCATTTGTTTGGTATCCACCGGGCCCGGGGGTTTGCGTGCTTCGTCTAATTCAGCGAGAACGGTTGGCGCCGCTGCCGGTTGTTCGGAAGGGACGGTTTCCGTTTCGGCAGCAACGGGGGGGCCTGGCAGACTTGGGACCGCGCCGGGAAGGGGAGCTGGTGCCTGCGGTGTTCCTCCGCCGTTTTTCTTCAGCACGCGGACCACCATTTTGGCGATGCGCTGCTCGGTAACGGGATGCAAACGGATCTGGGTGCGGCGGGATCGCACGCGGCTCCTTTTTTTGTTCATGGCGTTTGATTTCCCTCCTCATCGCCTTAGCATAGTGTCATACCAGTGTATGGTTGTATCGTGAAAGCTGCCCCACGGACAACTGACCTGAAAAGGAAAAAAAGGGCGGATGCTGAAGCCGGCAGCACAAAAAAACCGGCGCTTATCCGCGCCGGCTACAGCCTGTCTTATCCGATGTTCTAGTTCGGCGAACGGACGCCGATCCCGGTCTGGATCTGCTCCCTGTTCTCCATGCGGTATTCCTTGGGCGACTTGCCGAACCGGGACCGGAATACCCGGTGGAAATACGTATAGCTGCCGAATCCCGAAGTTTCCGCAATGTCTTCGAGCGACATCGGACTAAACACGATCCGCTCGCGGGCCATTTCCAGCCGGACGTCCAGCGTATATTGCATAATGCTCGTCCCAAAGGCTTCTTTAAACAGATGGACCGCCCTCGAGACGCTGATGCCGACATGTGAAGCGACATCCTCCAGCTTGAAGGATAACGAGGCGTGTTCTTCAATAAAATGCTTCATGCGGTAAGCCAGGTACGTTCTCGGGGTCGTGGAGGGATGCTCGCTTAGGAGGCGGTCCGTTTCGAGGCATAAAATCCTCATGTAGTATCCGGATATTTCGGGATACGGGTTGGACATTCTACGCTGCTCCAGCACGATCTGGCGGAACAGGCTGAGCAGGCTCTCGTTAAGCGGGACGCGGATGCGCGTCGGCCGTTTCTGCTTGGCCCACCACTGGTCGATCCATTCCCCGCCGAAGAAAATATGATAGTCGCCGCTTTCTACGGCAAGCTCGCCCTGAGCGTTCGGCTCCTCGCCGATCAACAGCTCGTACGGCTCGTCAGGGGAATAAATCAACAGATCGCCCGATTCGACGGGAACAAGCTCACCGTCTACCAGTGCGCGGCATCTTCCGTCGGTCTGCAGACGCATGAGGTAATTTTTAACGCCGTCCATCTCGCTCATGTAGAACGGTTTATGATGAAATGAAAATCCTGCTGTATAAATGTGCACTGAATCTTGGGTGGACATGATAGGGCTCCCTTTGCAATCAAAAAAATAATGACCAGATTGTTCATGTTTCGATCATATAATTCATTTTAATATAAATAAATTCGGAATACCATGTTACTAGATTGTTGAATACGCATTCAGCATCGTAAGGAGTGACTTTCGTGGAGAACAAAATGAAAGCCGGCATTATCGGCTGCGGCAACATCAGTGCCATTTACCTGGAAAATTTGAAGAAAAGCCCGGTTGTTGAAGTGGTGGCGGTTGCCGATCTGGTGACTGAACGCGCCCAAGCGCGGGCTGAAGAGTTTGGGATTGCAAACGCATACACCGTGGATGAGCTGCTTGGTGACAAAGAGATTGAGCTCGTCATCAACCTGACGATTCCCGGCAGCCATGCCTCCATCGATTTGGCGGCGCTTGAAGCCGGCAAGCATGTATACGCAGAGAAGCCGCTGGCAACCTCGCTGCAGGACGGCAAGCGCGTGGTTGAACTGGCCGAGCAGAAAGGCCTGCGCGCCGGAAGCGCGCCGGATACGTTCCTCGGATCAGGCGTGCAGACCGCCAAAGCGGCGATCGAAGCCGGGAAGATCGGTATACCGGTGGCGGCAACCGCATTTATGATGGGCGGCGGCCCCGAGGGGTGGCATCCGGACCCTGAATTTTTCTACGCGCCGGGCGGCGGTCCGATGCTGGATATGGGTCCGTATTACCTGACAGCGCTGGTTGAGCTGCTGGGCTCGATCCGCCGGATCAGCGCCTCGGTAGGTGCTCAGATCCCGATGCGGACCATCGGCTCGGGGCCGAAGAGCGGCCAGCAGATTCAGGTGCAGACACCGACCCACCTGGCCGGCACCATCGATTTTAAACAAGGTGCCATCGCCACGATGATAACCAGCTTTGATATTAAAGCCGGGGCCAATCTGCCGTGGATTGAAATTTACGGTACGGAAGGGACGCTCAGCCTGCCGGATCCGAATTTCTTTAACGGCGACGTCAAGCTTCGTCCCAGCGGTTCCAGCGAATGGGAAGTGCTGACGCCCGTTTTTGAGAGCACCCAGAACGAACGCGGCCGCGGCGTAAACGACATGGTCGAAGCGATCCGCTCGGGGCGCAAGCACCGGGCCAACGGCAACCTGGCCTACCACGTGCTGGAAGCCATGTATGCTTTTGAAGAGTCATCCATCAGCGGCAGCCATGTCGTACTTGAGAGCAGCCATGAATAACGGTCATCCCAATAAGATGGCCTATAAGCGAACACAGGGGTGAACCAATATGTTGAAGCTTGGCCTGCAGTTATATACGGTTCGTGAAGAAATGGAAAAGGATTTTGAGGGTACGTTGAAGAAAGTAGCAGAGCTGGGTTATCAGGGCGTGGAATTCCACACCTTCTTCGGACGCTCCAGCGCCGAGGTCAAGAAGCTGCTGGACGAGAACGGGCTGGTCGCCATCGGGACCCATACGCCGTACGACCGGATGCAAAACGCACTGGACGAGGAAATCGCCTATAACAAGGAGATCGGCAACAGCAGCCTGATCGTTCCGTACCTTGGCGAGGAGCAGCGTAAGTGGGACGAGGTGTTTGACAACCTGAAGCGTATCGGCGAGAAATGCGCCGCGCAGGGGGCCACACTGCTGTACCATAACCACGATTTTGAATTTACGGAAACACGCGGCGAGGAAACGGTGTTCGATGCGATGTACGAAGCAGTGCCCGCCGACCTGCTGAAGGTGGAGCTGGATACGTGCTGGGTATATTTTGCCGGCTACGATCCGGTGGAGTACATCGAGAAGTATGCGGGACGCCTTCCGATTGTGCACTGGAAGGACGTCAAGCGGAAAGAGGACGGCACGCCGCAGACGGTCGAGCTCGGCGCAGGCGAAGTCAACCTGGAAGCCGTAGCCGAAGCAGCGGATCAAGCCGGCGTGGAATGGATCGTTGTGGAGCAGGATTTCTGTGAAAGACCACCGCTCGAAAGCATTGCAGCCAGCATGGAATGGATCAAATCTTATGCCAGAAACGGAGGACCCGTAAATGTCTAGCTCAAGCAAAACCCTGAAAATCGGCATCATCGGCTGCGGAGGAATCGCCAACGGCAAGCATATGCCGAGTCTCAAGAAGCAGCCTCAGGCGGAAATGGTCGCGTTCTGCGATATCGTGCAGGAGCGCGCCGAGAAGGCCGCTGCCGAATTCGGCGCAGAAGGCGCCAAAGTGTATACAGATTTCCGCGAACTGCTGAAGGACGCAAGCATCGACGTCATTCATGTATGTACGCCGAACGATTCCCACTCCGTCATTTCGGTGGCGGCGCTGGAAGCCGGCAAGCATGTCATGTGCGAGAAGCCGATGGCCAAGACGGCCGCCGAGGCCAAAGCGATGGTGGAAGCCGCCAAGCGCACCGGCAAGAAGCTGACGATCGGCTACCAGAACCGCTTCCGCAATGACAGCCAATACTTGAAGGAGCTGTGCGAGAACGGGGAGCTCGGCGACATTTATTACGGTAAAGCGCTGGCCATCCGCCGCCGTGCCGTTCCGACCTGGGGCGTGTTCCTTGACGAAGAGAAGCAGGGCGGGGGACCACTGATCGATATCGGCACCCACGCGCTCGACCTGACGCTGTGGCTGATGGACAACTATAAGCCGAAGAGCGTGCTCGGGAGCACCTTCCACAAGCTGGGCCATAAAGAGAATGCGGCCAACGCGTTCGGCCCGTGGAACCCGGAAGAGTTCAAGGTAGAGGATTCCGCCTTCGGTTTCATCACGATGCAGAACGGCGCAACGATCGTGCTGGAGTCCAGCTGGGCGCTGAACGTCGTGGAAACCGGGGAAGCGAAGACGGTTCTTGCCGGCACGGAAGGCGGGGCCGACATGAAGGACGGCCTGCGCATCAACGGCGAGAAAATGAGCCGCCTCTATGAAACTACGGTGGATCTGAACGCCGGCGGTGTAGCCTTTTACTCCGGGTCTGCAGAGACCGATGCCGACAAGGAGCAGCGCCTGTGGCTCGAAGCCATCCTGGAAGATAAAGAGCCGGTGGTCAAGCCGGAGCAGGCCTATGTGGTTACGCAGATTCTGGAAGCCATTTACGAGTCTGCCAAAACAGGCAAAGCCGTTTATTTTGAGGAATAGTCATCCTTTGCATAGAAGCAATTATTTATAGCTACGATAACCAAGAATGAGGAGGAGTACACTTGAAACTGGGAGTATTTATGGTATTGTTTGGTGGACGCAAACTGGAGGACGCTTTGGACTATGTCGTCTCAAAAGGATTGAAGGCTGTTGAAATCGGAACAGGGGGCAATCCCGGCAACGCGCACTGCAAGCCGGCTGAGCTGCTGAAGGACGAAGCCGCATTGAAGCAATTCAAGGACGCAATCGAGTCACGCGGCCTGACGATCAGCTCGCTGAGCTGCCACGGCAACCCGCTGCATCCGCAGAAGCATCTGGCCCAAGCCGACCACGAGGATTTCGTGAACTCGGTGCTGCTGGCTGAGAAATTGGGCGTTGAAGTAGTCACCACGTTCTCCGGATGCCCTGGCGACCATGAGGATGCCAAATATCCGAACTGGCCGGTAGCGCCTTGGCCAAACGATTATCAGGAAGTGCTCGCATGGCAGTGGGAGAACAAAGTCATCCCTTACTGGACCGAACAAGCGAAGTTTGCCAAAGAGCATAACGTAAAAATCGCGCTTGAGCTCCACGGCGGATTCTCGGTGCATACACCTGCGACACTGCTCCGCCTGCGCGAAGCTGCCGGCGAAACGATCGGCGCCAACCTGGATCCGAGCCACATGTGGTGGCAGGGTATCGATCCGGTGCAGGCGATCCACATTTTGGGCCGTGAGGGTGCGATCCATCACTTCCATGCAAAGGATACCGTGATCGATCCGATCAATGTTAACAAATACGGCCTGACCGATATGCAGTCCTACACGAACATGCTGGACCGCGCTTGGCAGTTCCGCAGCGTAGGCTACGGACACGATGTGAAAACGTGGGCTGACATTATCAGCGCACTGCGCCTCGTCGGCTATGATTATGTCGTCAGCATCGAGCATGAAGACGGCCTGATGTCTGTTGAAGAAGGCTTCTCCAAAGCCGTTCAAAACCTGCAGCAAGTACTTATTGAAGAGCCACTCGGTGAGATGTGGTGGGTCTAGGGGGATAAACCATTGATTAATGTAACCATTTGGAACGAATTCGTTCATGAAAATATCCACGATGAAGTAAAGGCAGTCTATCCGGAAGGCATTCATGCCGCACTGGCCGCAGGGCTGGACGGCAACGGCTTTGCGATTACAACGGCGACGCTGGACCAGCCGGAGCATGGATTGACCGAAGAAGTGCTGAATGCCACGGACGTGCTCGTATGGTGGGGCCATATGGCCCACGACCAGGTCAGCGACGAAGTGGTGGCGCGTGTCGTAAAACGCGTGCTTGGCGGCATGGGACTCATCGTGCTGCACTCCGGCCATTTCTCTAAACCGTTTAAAGCGTTGATGGGAACCTCCTGCGACCTCAAGTGGAGAGAAGCAGGGGAGCAGGAAATCATTTGGAACGTGAATCCGTCCCATCCGATTTCCATGGGCATTGACGCCAAGATTATCCTCGAGCATGAGGAAATGTACGGCGAATTTTTCGATATTCCGGCTCCGGATGAGCTCGTGTTTATCAGTAATTTCGAAGGCGGCGAAGTGTTCAGAAGCGGATGCACCTTCCGCAGAGGCCAAGGGAAGATCTTCTATTTCCGGCCAGGCCATGAGACGTTCCCGACCTATTACCAGCCGGAAATCCTGAAAGTCATCGCCAACGCGATCAATTGGGCGTATCCTCTCCAAACGCCGGCTCCGGTATTCGGCAACATGCAGCCGGTCAGAGAGCTGAAGCCGGCGGCAGTATTGTAAGCTTTCGCAAGGCACATCAGCCTAAAGCGGCGGTCCAACCGCCGCTTTTTTGCTTGCTTGCAGAGCATGCATGATTTTCGGATGATCTGCAAATCATGGGGTCAGCAAGGAATCGGGAGTCCCTTTTTGCAAGGGAAAGAACATTTGCGGAGCTTTCCAGCAGTTGTCTTGTTTCATTTTGAGCAAAAATGTGGTAAAATGAAATATACTAACTTAATGTAAGCGTTCATGAGACGTAACTGTTTACATGGATTCTGTAAAGAGGTGAAGATCATGAATCAACAACAATTTAACATGTGTCCGCGATTCGAAAATGCTTTCTCCATATTAGGAAAACGCTGGAACGGCTTGATCGTCTTTTCCCTGATGGATGGTCCGAAACGGTTCAAGGATATATCGAAATTAATTCCTTCGATGAGCGATAAGATGCTGTCCGAACGCATGAAAGACTTGGAAACGGAAGGAATTCTGGTTCGGCACGTTTATCCCGAAACGCCTGTCCGTATCGAATATGAGCTGACGGATAAAGGCCGTGCGCTGCGTCCCGTTATGGAGCAGGTTCAAGAGTGGGCAGAACAGTGGGTTGAGCTGTAAAACCGTCCGAAAGGTACGGTTCTGCGGGAACCCCGTTAACGACAAACCTTCCTTCCATTAAGGAGGGTTTTTGTTAATTATAGGAAAAGACTTGCACTAAATGACGGAGTCTGTAGTATAATTGGTAAAAAACTGCCTTTTCGGCGTATAAGGAGGCGGATGACGATGAGGAAGATCTTACTCTCCCAGGGAATCGGGTACGGCAAGGACGATGTACACGAGCTTGAAAGCGCTTCGGTCAAGGTTCGGGGCATTTACGACAAGACACTCAGCATGCTGAGCCGGTATTGGCCGGAATCGATTTGGAAACGCTGGACCTTAGACAGGCCTGCTCAGGCGTCACCTGCCGACGAAGACAAAGACAAGAGCAGTACGATTTTTCAGAAATGGATTCAAGGTCCTACGGGCTGGAAATGCATCGGCTGTGAGCGGCATAATGTCGAGAGTCTTGATGCGAATCATGCCTCGGACGGAACGTCCAAGCATGAATACATCTTTCACAACGGCCGGCATCAGAGCATGCTGCTGCAGGTCATCATCTGGTCCCAATACGAAGAAATCACCATGTTTCACCCCTTTCTCGGCGACACTCCTTTTTTCACAGAAGAAGAACTGGAGGTCATCTCCACTTATTTTGTGCCTACCTATGTCCATGAAGCCCCTCTGATTCAGCTTGGCAAAAGTTACAAGAAACACAACACGAAATTTCCGATCTACCAGGAATATATTTCAGCTCCGCCGCTGATGCTGCAGTTTGGGGGAGAGGTGCTGGAAGGCACGTGGATGACAGGCGTATACGTGGATCAGGCGAATTTTCTCGGTTTGGGCCCTTATTTGAAAAATACCGACGGCACACGGACGTTCATGGAGCCTCTTATCGATTCATAGGAAACATCTGCCGGAATGCGCGGATTATGCGGGCCCGGCTCGAATATGGTAAAATAGAGTCCTCAGGGGAGGGCTCTATTTGCGTTTTGGAAGAGTCCTGCGAGATTGCGGAAGCAAAGGTGGTTATTCGATGAGGAAGCCGGTTTTACACGCTGCATTCATCATGTTGATCATAGCAACACTGCTGCTGACAGGCTGCAAACAAGCCGACCAGGAGGAGGCATCGGCCAACGTTTATTCGAATGACGTCAATGGGGAGGTCTCTCTCTCGGAAAAAGACGGCTTCTTCTCACCGGCGGTCATCCAAAATTTACGACAATATTTGCAGCAGGGCGTGACGGTTCGGGAAGGGCTGAAGAGAAGCGGCATCGTCGGTTTCAGCGATAACGGCAGCGTCCTGACGATCAGCCAGGTGTCCCTGGATCCTTTATTTGAGTGGGCATTTGAAATCAATGGCAAGAAGCTGGGCAAAGACAATCTTGACACCGTCCTGCAGGACCATGACGAAATTTCCATCAACATTCAGTACGCTGACCCTAAAAAGGACGGGAAAGATGCAAAGGCTCCCGAATTTACCGTGCTGAAGCTGGACGGCGGGTCCATGAAGCCTGATATGACGCATTCTTATGTAATTCCGTACACCAATAATCAAAGCGTCAGGGACGTTATGGCGCACAGCGGTTTCGTGAAGCTGACGGACAATAAAATGTACGTAGACACCGTCCAGGGGTACAGTCCCAAATCGGTGGAGAAGTGGGTCGTCAAGGTGAACGGGAAGGAACTGGTGGACAGCGGTTTGGAAATGAAGCTGACGCCGCAGGATGAAGTGGAAATCAGGCTGGAACGGGCAAGCGTATAATAGCAAAACAAGCAAATCGACAAGCAAATGGACAAGCCCGAATTGAGCTGACAGCGAATGTGAAATGAACGTCTGGCTTAAATGATACATGTCGTGCGTAAAAGGAAGGGTACCCCTATGTGGATGAATGAGAAGATCAAGGCTTCTGAGGTGGAATTAACCGGCTTGAACGGCGAGGATATCGGAATCGTCCCGACCAGGGAAGCATTGGCCATGGCCCGCAAGCTGAAAGTGGACCTCGTCTGCACGTCGCTGATGAGCAGTCCACCGCCGTGCCGGCTGGTGGCTGCCGCCGACGCCAAGAAGGAAGCCCAGGCAGCCAAAGCCAAATCTTCCGACCGGGTAGTCAAGGTAAAGGAGATCCGGCTGACCCCGAACATCGAGGAGCACGATCTGGACACGAAGAAGCAGCAGGCCGCGCGAATATTACAAGCGGGAAATGCAGTCATGCTGGTGGTCCGGGTGCAGGGCAAGGAGGGCGCCGCCGCCAAGGTTCTGCTGGAGGAACTGGTTCGGGAATTAAAGGAGTGGGGCCGCGCCAAAACAGGCATCCAGGTGAGCGGCAAGCAGGTTGCCGTACAGATCGATCCGGTCGCATAAATAAAAGACAAAGCCCCCGGGCGCCGTTTATTCAGGCACTCAGGGGCTTTTCTGCGGTTCGGGTTAGTCATTAAGCGATCTCCAGCCGTCGAGGTCGTGAACGGACACCCCAGCGAATGAGGTATTGACCTGCGCCAATTGCTGCAGCTTGCCTAGCTGGGAGTCCATATAAGCTTTTCCTTCCTCATAGAAGGTAATAAATTCGCCTTCACTGCTCGGCTTCGTTTCGACAGAAGCAAAGGCCGGTTTGCCGAGATAGTTCGCCTCTTCCAGTTCGCGCTTAGCGGTGCTGTAGATGCCATCGGCGGTATCCCGATAGGACATGATCGCAACGGCGTCATATTGGCTGATCATGAAGCGGCTCAGCGTGCTTGTTCCGTCCGCTGTCGTATAGTTGCAGAGCCAAAACGGAATATCGGCTGCAACTGGAAGATTCATTTCACGCACATTATCGGTTAAATACTGGACGTTCTCCTGCCATTGGCGGATGACCGAGGTCTGGTCCGACTTCCATTGAGGCAGCACGTGGGGTTCGATGTCGACATGAACGCCCTGGAACTTCTCGTCCTCTGCAGCGCCGTTCTGGTACGCCTTCACCCAATCGAGGAAGCTTGTGATTTTGTAACGTTCCGACGTAAGTCCCCAGGACGGGGCACCGCTGAGCGCATCGACCCGGATATCCAAAGCTCCGGCCTGCTTAATGAAGCTCTTATAATAGGAAGCAGGAATATCGCTGTTGGTCTGGAGATAAATCGTACGGACGCCGTGATCGGCCGAAAATTTCAGCATCTCCTTGGCTTCCGTCTTGATCAGCACCGTGTTCCACAGCCAGGTGGCTTTAGTGTAACCTTCCGCTTTAGCCTCATTTCCGGGGAAGAGACCCGCGGCAAACCATAATACAACGAAGGCGGCAATCCATCCTGAACGCAATGAATATTTACTTGACATGACAATCGTACACTCCTTTATGTGATATGCGGTACTACCTGATTCGATGGACCCTCTTTCACGACAAACACGATTCCTTATGACCAGATCTGGCAGCGGGTAAGGCATATGATGTTCCTGGTATTGGCGGATCTCAGTCCTCCTTACAAGGATCTGTAGTCTGATAGCAGGCCCACGACATAATAGGTAGATCTGCGTAGTGGATGAGTCCTTGGAAATAGGTGCTATCCAATTGATCGGTTCTTTATTCCGCATTATATATAGGTCTTAAGAATCATTTAATAGTATATGAAGAAAGCGCTTTAATGAATATAGGTATTTGGAAGGGTGAAGAGAGAAAAATTAGAGGAAGGTATAGGAGGGAATGGAAGCCAGTTTGAGCCTTTTTGCGCAAGAAAAAACCTCTGCGCTGGCGCACAGAGGGATGGGATGCATTCTCTTAAATCCGGCATATTTCCTTCGGGCAATGCTCACAGTGACAGATGCCCTGCAGATGAGAAATGTCGTTAATGACAATCAGGCCGTCCACAATGTCCACCGCACCGCATCTGCGGAGGTCGCCCAGCATCCGGTTGACGCTTTCGCGTGTAGCTCCGATCAGGTTCGACAGATCCGTGTTGGTAAGCTTTTTATGGATGATGATACGTCCTCCGATATGTTCTCCGTACGTATTGCCGAGCCGGATCAGTGTCGAACAGAGCGCGCCGGGCTTGCCGTACATCATGAGATCCCGGAACTTGGTCTGCGTGAGGCGGTGATGGTTGCCCATCCATTTCATAAAGTCCATCGCAAAAGCGCCGTCCTGGCAAATGAGGAATTCCATATCCTGCTGGTCGATTACGCCGACGACGCTGTCCTCAAACACCTCGGCGGTATAACTGTGCGTACGGCTGCCGATCGGGTCGGCCTGGCCGACGATATCGCCGCTTGTATACATATAGACGATAAGCTCTTTCCCTTCGACCGAGGATTTGCTTAATTTAACGCATCCGCTGTAGATATAGTAAAATCTGTCGGCAGCATCCCCTTCCCAGAACAGGTGGGAACCCGCAGGCATCTTTATTTCCGTCATCATGGAAAGCATCCGTGTGAAGTTGGCGTCCGAGAAGCAGCATGTATTCCGGACCGTGTCCTCGAGTGCAGGCAGTGTGCTCATCGTTCATTTCCCCTTTTTGGCTTGCTGTAATGTGATTGCCTTTATCCATATTATAGCGGGAATACGAGCGGCTGAGTGCGCGCCGGGCGGGCGAAAAGTGTCAAAATTCTAACAATGTGATTATTTTCACTTGGTGTAGAAGATTTTCCCCCTGCATTAGCGGAATATTCTCCTTACGGATCTGGCGGCCGCTTCTTATAATTAAGCATGTAAACCAGATTGCTAAGGGGGGCTAACCAGATGAAGATGAAAAGAAGTTTGATGCTGCTGATCTCGTTATGCTTTGCGGCGTCGCTCGCGTTATCCGGTTGTGGAAGCGATAACAAATCGGCCGGAGAGACGGGCGGGGGTTCATCGGGAACGGAGCCGAAGACGGAGGAAGCGCAAAAGGCCGAACCGTTCGAGCTGACACTGAGACATACGCAGGTTGGCCAGGACAAAGAGAAGCGTTTTGCCATTTTGCAGGACGTCGTGAAAAAGACGGAGGGCGAAATCGAAGGGTTAACGTTCAAGCTGGATGGAGTGGAATCCGACGTCAACCGGAAAGAGAAGCTGCGCGGCGAAATGGCGGCAGGCAATCCGCCGGATATTTTCGACCTGTTCGGCAGCCCCGATTCCAAAGTGTACGCCAAAGAGGGCAAGCTGCTTGATTTGACGCCGATCATTGAGGAGCTGGGGATCAAGGATAAGTTCAGCTCGCTCGAGCCGTTCACTTACGAAGGTAAAGTCTACGGACTGCCGATCGGCGGATCTGGCGAAGGCTTCTTCTACAACAAGGAGTATTACGATAAAAAGGGCTGGGCGCCGCCTAAAACGTTCGCCGAGCTGGAAGAGCAGCTGGCCGCGATCAAGGCCGACGGCAAGGTGCCTATGGCGGCAGCTTCCAAGGCAGGCTGGGTGCCGCTGATGCTGACCAACCATCTGTGGTCGCGCTACGCGGGACCGGACATTACGAATAAATTCGCTACCGGCGAAGCCAAATGGAACGATCCGAACATGGTCAAGGCGTTTGCGAAGCATAAGGAATGGGTCGACAAGGGCTATTTCAAAAAGGGCGAGCTGGGCTTTGAATACGCCGAGTACACGACCCAATTTACGAGCGGGGAAGCCATTTTGATGTATGACGGAACCTGGAAGTCTTCGGTGTTCAAGCAAGGGGAATCCGGCGAAGGCATGATCGGTAAAGTCGGCTTCTTCAACCTTCCGCCGGTGGACGGCGGCGTAGGCGATCAGACGGCGCTGATGCGCGACGTCAACAACGGCTACGGCTTCTCGTCCGCGGTCGCCAAGGATCCGCGCAAGCTGGAAGCGGTGAAAGCCTTTATCAAGAATATGTTCAATGAGGAAATGCAGATCCGCGGCTTGGTGGAAGACGGGGTCCTGCCGGCCATGAAGCTGGACGCATCTGTGCTGGAGTCGAGCATTACCGACGATCTGATGAAGCAAATCGTCGACGTGCTGAACTCGGCTCAATCCTCCTTCCCGGCATTCGACTCGCTCGTACAGGCTGACGTGACGACGGAAATCAGCAACATTCAGATTCAAAAGCTGATCGGCAACCAGACGACGCCTGAGAAGATGGGCGAAGCGCTCCAGAAGGCACAAGAGGAAGCGAATTCCCTGGAAGAATAACGGCAGCTGATGCGGTGTGCCTCGGGTCAAACCGGGGCACATGTTTTTTACTCAACCCCCTCAAGTCTGAGGGAGCATGACATTTTTTCGGGCGGACGACCAAGCGCCCGCGTTGGGAGGAACTCCATGAACAAAGCATTGAAGAATCCTGCGCTATACGTCCTGTTTATTCTTCCCTGCTTGATTTTGTTTGCCATGTTTTTTCTGTATCCGATTGTAAGCTCCATCCGTTACAGCCTGACGAGCTGGAACGGCGTATCCAGCGATCCGAAATTCATCGGCTTCGACAACTTCGTGAAGGCGCTGACGGAGAAGCGGTTTTGGACCGCGGTCCGAAACAACGGCTATTTCATTTTGTTTTCCTGCGGAATCCAAGTGCCGCTGATCGTCTTTTTTTCGCTCCTGATCGCCCATGTCAAAAAACTGAAGGGGCTGTACAAGACGGCGGTATTTTTGCCCTCGATCATGTCCACGGCCGTGATCGGCATCCTCTGGGGATTTATTTATGAGCCGAACATCGGGCTGCTGAACAATATTTTGAAAGTGTTCGGCATCGAACCGCTGTATTGGCTGTCCGACGAAAAATACGCGATGCTGTCCATCCTGATTACCAATGCCTGGCAGTGGACCGGCTTTTATATCGTCATGGTGCTCGCCGCCATTATTTCCATTCCCCGCGAGCTGGACGAAGCCGCCGCCATCGACGGTGCAACGGCTGTACAGCGGGCGTTCTCCATTACGCTGCCGCTCATTAAGCCGATCATCTCCGTCGTCATTATGCTGTCCATCGCCGGCGCGATGAAAGCCGCGGACATCGTCATCGTCATGACGAAGGGCGGACCGGCGGGTTCGACCGACGTGATGGCCACCTACATGATCAAATATGCCATTACCAACTTCAAATACGGGTACGGCAACAGCATTTCTGTTCTCATCTTCGTCTTTACATTAATACTGACCGCCCTGTACCAACTGTTGATTGCAAGGCGCAGCGAAAGGATTGAATACTGATGACCAGGCTCAAAAAACTGCTGCCCCACATCGTCCTGATGGCCTACTTATTGGTTATTCTTTTCCCGTTCCTGTTCGTGCTTTTCTCTTCGGTCAAAAAGGATAACAATGCGATCGCCCTGAACCCGTTCGGCATACCAAAGCAGTTTGCGCTAGGTAATTACGTGGAGGCATGGGTCAACGCCAAGATCAGCACCTATTTTTTCAACAGTCTGTATATCTCGATTCTGTCGGCCGTCGTATCGATCCTGATCGCCGCGATGTTTGCGTTTGCGATCACCCGCATGCGGCATTTCAAAATCAGCGCGCTGCTGTCCGGCCTGATCCTGGTCGGCATGCTCATCCCGAACAACGCGCTTATGCTCCCGATCTATCTGCTCGTGCGCAAGCTTGGGATCCTGGATACGCATCTGGCGCTCATCATTCCGTACATCGCCAACGCGCTCCCGTTCTCGGTCATCATTCTGGCGGCGTTCATGCGGTCCCTGCCCGGCGAAATCGAGGAAGCAGCCGTCATGGACGGGTTGAAAGCCCAGGGTATATTTGCTAGAATTGTCGTACCCCTGACGGTTCCGGCCATGGTTACGGTGTTTATCGTGAACTTCCTCGGCAACTGGAACGAATTTTTGCTAGCCAACTACTTCCTCTCCAATGATTCGCTGCGGACCCTCCCGGTCGGGATGGTGCAGTTCCGGGATCAATACCAGATGAATTACGCGCAGATGTCAGCCGGCATTGTCTACAGCGTCGTACCTGTCATCGTCATTTACGCGATCCTTCAGGAGAAAATCATTGAAGGTGTTACAGCAGGCAGTGTTAAGGGATAACATGCGAAGAAACGGATGAATGCCAATGAATTTGCGGGTAAAATTGTTTACGGCATTTGTTACACTGATCATCGTTCCGCTGTGCGTGCTGGGCGTCGTCACCTTTATGGTGACCTCTCATTCGATTGAGACCAAATACAGCCGGCAGACGGAATATTCCCTTAAGGCAATCAGCTACAGCATCAACAGCGTGCTGAAGCAGATGGACAACGTGACGGATAACGGCATCGCGACCTCGGTGTTTCATATGGCGCTCATCGCCAAGGACCCGACCAAACAGGATTTGAACGATGCCGAGCAGCTGAACCTGAACAACAGCCAGCGCAACTTCCGGAGCCTGCTGTACAACCATCCTGCCATCAGTTATGCCTATCTGTACAACCTGCAGGGCAGCGGGCCGTCGAGCACGGTCTCCATTTTCACCAAGGAAGACTTTAATACGCTGTCATTCGAAGAGTTTAAAGCCCATCCGCTATATCAAGAGGTTATGGCCCTGAACGGGGTCCCCAAATGGCTCGGGCCGCATGAATACCCGGAAATCACCGGATCCGAACCGGTGTTTACACAAATTCGGCTCATCAAGGAGCTGAGCTATTTTAAAAATATCGGGATTTTGGTGACCCAAATCAAAAACTGGGATATCGAGCTGATCTTCCGCAACCTGTCTTTAAACCGAGATATGCAGTCCACCGATTTTATGCTCGTGAACGATAAGGGACTTATTCTGTATGATCCGAATAAAGTGCTGGACGGCCAGCCCATCCAGTCCGTGATGAAGAGGGACGTCAAGTTCGGCGGTGATTTTCAGAGCTTCAAGACGGCGTTTAACGGGGAAAAAAGCATCGTTTCGATTTATCATATGAAAGAATACAATTGGAGTCTCGTTTCCGTTACTTCGTGGAGCTCCCTGTCACAGGAAACGCTGGTCTTTGCCAAATGGTTTATCGGCATTACGCTCGTCTGCCTTTTGGCGGCGGTGACCTTCAACATGGTCTTCATGAACCGGATTACCGGCTCGATCGCGGTCATCGTCCGTTTCATGCGTAAAGTGGAAGGCGGGGACTTCAATGTCCAGGTGCATCACCGGGGCAAAGACGAGCTGCATATTCTGGCGAAGGGCTTTAACGATCTGGTTGAACGGGTCAACGGCCTGTTCCAACAGATCCAGAAGGAGCAGAAGCAGAAGGCGAAGGCGGAGCTGCGGGTGCTCCAGGCCCAGATCAAGCCGCATTTTCTGTTCAATACGCTCGAGTCGATCAACGTCCTTGCGGTTCAGAACGAAGGGGAGAAGGTCAGCGAAATGGTGCACCGGCTTGGCAACATTTTGCGGATCAGCATCCAGGACAATGAGGAGATTACGCTTGGTCAGGAAATCGAGCATTTGCAGAGCTATTTGGAAATCCAAAAATTCAGGTTTCAGGATTTGTTTGAATATGAGATCGATATTCCGCCGGAGCTGCGGAGCCGGAGCGTGCTGAAGCTGACCCTTCAGCCGCTCGTCGAGAACTGCATCCAGCACGGCTTTGAAGGGATCAGCTATAAGGGCATGATTTATGTGTCCTGCTGGAAAGAGCGCGGCCGGCTCGTTCTGCAGGTACAGGACAACGGCATCGGCATCAGTCCGCGGCAGCTGGCGGCTTTTGAATACATGAAGAGCGATGGCGGGGAACCGCCGGAAGCAAAGGATATGCAGGTGAACCACGAACGGAGGGGACTCGGCGTACGCAGCGTGGCCGACCGCATCCGGATTCACTACGGCGATGTATACGGGTTGTTCATTTGTTCGTCCGGGACCACCGGAACGATAATCCAATGTATCATACCAGACAACGAGTGGAGGGACATGGATGATTCTGAACGTGCTGCTGGTTGATGATGAAGCCCCGATTCTGAACAATCTGAAAAGCGTTATTCCGTGGAACGACATGCAGATGCAGGTGTACACAGCCCGGAGCGGACAGGAGGCACTAGACATTTGCAGTCTCCATACCCCCGATATCGTGCTGTGCGACATTCGCATGCCGGTGATGGACGGCCTGACCCTGATCGGCGAGCTGCGCAAAGGCGGATCCGCCGCCGAAATCATTCTGCTGACGGGATATCAGGAATTTGAGTATGCCCGGCAGGCGATCAAGTATAATGTCAGGGAGTACATCTGCAAGCCGATCCATTACAAGGAGCTGGAGAATACGATTCGCTCCGCCCGTGAGGACATTCTCCGAAAACGGCGCAGCGATCCGTTCCAGGTGACCGTAGCCCGGATTGAGGAGGACAGCAGCGACAGCGGGGCAAGAAAGACCCCGCAGCAACTGATGTCGGAAGCGATTCTTTATATCGGCGAGCGGCTGGGCAGCGATCTGGGCATCGAGGAGCTGGCGGGACACCTGGGCATCAGCTGCAGCTATTTTTGCCTGCTGTTCAAAAATCATCTCGGCGTCACCTTTGTCGAATATTTGACAGGGAAACGGATCGAAACCGCTAAATATCTGCTTACCCACAGCGACAAAAGCATCACGCAAATCGGCAGCAGCATCGGTTACCAGGAGCGGAGGTACTTTACCAAAGTGTTCCAGCGTCATACCGGGCTGACACCGTCCGAATTCCGTGACCAGACGAAGGGAAGAACGGCGGGGTAGCGGACGATCTGCGGAGCAAAATATGAATAGGGAGTGGGCATGTCATGTTAGTATCGGATCTAACGCTTGAGCAAAAAATCGGGCAAATGTTCATCTGCGGGTTCCACGCGCAGGAGCCGGATGAGCAAATCCGCCGTCTGATCGAAGAGTACCATGTAGGCGGCGTCATCTACTTCCGCCGGAACATCGGCGAGCCGGAACAGGTGGCCGCGATGTCTTCCTCCCTGCAGGAGATGGCCGCGAAGCAGGGGAAGCTGCCGCTGTGGATCGCCATCGACCAGGAAGGCGGCATGGTGGCCCGCATCGACCATCGCAGGGTGAGCCGCATTCCGGGAAACATGTCACTTGGGGCGACGGGAAACCCGGACTTTACCTATCGGGTGTCCGCCATCAGTGCTCAGGAGCTGCATGCGCTTGGGATCAACATGAACTTCGCGCCTGTGCTTGACGTGAACAACAATCCGCGGAATCCGGTCATCGGCGTCCGATCGTTCGGCGAAGATCCGGAGCAGGTGGCTGAGCACGGCTCGGCCGCCATTCGGGCGTACCAGGAGCACGGCGTATCGGTGGCAGCGAAGCATTTTCCGGGGCATGGCGATACCAGCGTCGACAGCCATCTGGGGCTGGCATCGGTAGAGCATGGCATGGAGCGGCTGCGCGAGGTGGAGCTGAAGCCGTTTGTCCGGGCGATCCGGGACGGGGTGGACGTCATTATGACGGCACATGTCGTCTTCCCGGCGATCGAGAAGGAGGCGGTTCCGGCGACGCTGTCTAAAGCGGTGCTCACCGGCCTGCTCCGCGACCAGCTCGGTTACGAGGGCGTCATCGTGACCGACTGCCTGGAAATGCACGCGATTGCCAAGCATTTTGGCGTGGGCGAAGGCGCGGTGCTTGCCGTGGAAGCGGGAGCGGACATCGTCTTGGTCAGCCATACGCTTCAGGATCAAATCGAAGCGGTTGAAGCGGTCATGGCGGCTGTGCGCAGCGGAAGAATTCCGGAGAGCGTTATTGACGCTGCGGTGAGCCGGGTTCTGAAGCTGAAGGAGAAGCGGCTGCAGCCTTCGGGTACCCAAGATAGCGCACCAGCCTTCCTTGAACGGCACGAAAAGCCGGAAACGGAACGGCTGTTGAGGGAAGTGGCAGCGAGCAGCATTACGCTCGTCAAAGACGATGGCCAGCTTCCGCTTCAGGAAGACGAGCCGGTCCTTGTCGTGTGGCCGGAGCTCCGCTCGGAAACACAGGTGGATGAGCCATGGACGGAAGCGAAGACCCTCGGGCAGGCGCTGTCGGAATACATACAGGACGTAAATGAGCTGACGATCAGCGCTGAGCCGGACCTGCACGAGGTTGAACAGGTGCTGGCCGCCGCCAAAGGATATCGTCAGGTCGTCGTCGCCACATACACGGCCGGCAGCGAGCTTCCTGCAGGTCAGCGCAGGCTCGTCGAAGGGCTGATCGCGCTTCAGCCGCAGCGGCTCGTGGTGGCCTCCACGCGCAACCCGTACGATCTGGCAGCGGTACCGGCCTCGCCGGCATACCTGTGCTGCTACGAAAATACGCCTTATTTTATGGAAGGGCTGGCTTCCATTCTAACGGGGCATGCTAAGGCCGGAGGGACGCTGCCGGTTAGCCTTGGCAGTCAAACCACGGCGTCCTAATGAGCGTGATAATCCGCAAGAAAAAGGCGTGAGGTATAGATTTACCAAAGGTTGGATGCCCATTTGGGATATCCTTCCTTTTTTCTTTTGGAGATCTGTAAAATCGAGAGCAACTTTTCAGGGAATGAAGCGTCTAATACTATGTCTTTTCAATGATATCAGAAAAAAATAAGCTTGATGGATCTGATGTCGGGGGGAACTAGCGTCAGCCTCTTTTTTTTTGTATGGGGTCAGGAGGCTCGTTAGAACAGAACGTGATTTAAAAATGGGAGCAGAAGGAGTCTGGAGATGAATTTCAAGAAATTGACCATGATTGCAGTGTTAGCTGCATCACAAACCGCTCTGGTCTTGCCGGCCGGCGCGGAAACCGCGGTACAGGTCCAGCAAAATGCGGGGACGGTCCAAGGTGTAGACAATGCAGCGGCAAGCGCAGTCACCAATAACATCACGAGCAGCACGACCAATACTGGCAATTCCAGCAATTCGGGCGCTGCAAGCACGAACGGAACAACAGGAACTGCAGGCACGTCCAGCACGACAGGTACAACCGGAAATGCAGGGGGAACGAACGGCACGACGGGAACTGAAAGCGGTACAAGCACCACTACGACAACTTCCGGCCAAGACTCCACAGGCTCGGGAACCGCAGGAACGACCGGAAACACAAGTAACACCGGGCAAGGCGCTGCCCAGAACGGCGGCACGACAGACGGAACAAGCACTTCCGGTCAAACCGATGGCAGCACTGGGAACGCGAATGACGGTGGCCAAGCGGCGGACGGCCAAAATGCCGGCACGCAAGGAAACGAAGGACAGTCCGAAGGTGCGGCAGGCGGCACCGCAACAACCACCGATCCGCAGGGAATTACGGCGACGGGAAGCACGACAACCGGTCAGGCCGGCCAGCTGATCCTCATGATGAACAGCAACAAAATGTACCAGGACGGCAAACTGTACTTGGCCGGACAGCCGATGGCCGTCAAGAACGGCGTATCTTACGTGGCGATCCGCGCCATGGTGGAGCGCGTCGGCCTGAAGCTGACGTATGACGCCAAGACGAAAGAAACGATTATTATTAAAGATAGCAACGAGCTCCGCTTCAAAACGAACAGCAGCAGCTACCGCGTCAACGGCGTGTCGAAACCGATGAAGGGCCCTGCCTATCAGTACAAAAATACGTTTATGGTCCCGCTCACGTCGATCACGCAGGCGCTTGGCATTCCTTACACGGTCGACCAGCCCGGAAAGCGCGTCATTCTGAACCTGTCGACGAAGCCGGTAGCCACGTTCAGCGTTGGTCCAACTGAAATTTTTGCAGGTGAGACGACGGTGAACTACATTTCCCAAGCGACCTCTCCAAGCGGACTGCCAATTATTGACGAGCGCTGGGAAGGGAAAGAGGACATTTTCCAAGAACCCGGACTGCATACAGTGACCCACTATGTTCAGGATTCCAGCGGACAGTGGAGTGATCCGTACAGCATCACGGTGAACGTGCTCAAGCCGAACGAGCCGCCGGTAGCCAGTTTTACAACCGACAAAGAACAATACAAAATGGGTGAACTGATCACCATTACCGATCAGAGTACGGATGATGAAGACGCGATCGTCAGCCGCGAATGGCTGAACGACCGCAAGGCGTTCTTCCAGCCTGGACCGCAGACAATCCGGCTCAAAGTAACGGACAAACACGGCGCGATAAGCGAGTTCCAGAAAACCGTCGTCATTACGAACGAAACGTTGTACACCGAAGACGAGTTCAACAAGCTCTTTACACCGGTGGGAGACAAATTTACGTTCAACGGCGGATCGGTGCCTAGCTGGAAAACGGCGACCTTTACGACAACTTCCGATCCAGCCACGCTGATCCGCAGCAACAGTCCGGAGACGGTATATTCCGAAGGCCTCCTGTATCAGGAAACGGCGCTCGGAAGCACCCGGTTTATGCTTCACCATGTCAATGCTACGACTAAAAACATGCAGGTTTACGTCATCGCTACCAACACGATGCTGGATATGAGCAGCACGATCAACATCCAGAACTTCGGCATGGGGGGACCTAGCCCGTATGCGACAGGCCACGGCAGAGCATCCGTGATGCGCTACTTTGATTCCATGACGAGCGGTTCGGGCCGTCAGGATATCACCCTCGCCCCTGGCGAGAGCAAGGTCATTATGACGAATATCAACAACATTAAAATTAAACCGGGTGAAGGTATTTCCGTTCTGGCGGACGCATTCAGCAACTATCCGGTAAAATACAGCGTCATTATGCTCGACGCCACGAAGGATCCGCTGCAGTCGCTGCCATTCCTTCCGGCCCTTGACCGCGACGTACACAACCGGGGCACGTATCCGAATTCCGTCGTGAACATGTCGACCGACGAAGTGCTTGGCAGCACCGAGACACGTATCGTTCTCGGCGACAATAACATCGATCCGAACCTGAAGGGACTGGACGGGATCTATGGAACCGAAGCTTCGAATGCAGGCAACTTTGGTGTATTGTACAAAATCAAGCTGAACCACGTCGCTCCGAATACACTGATTACGCTTAACCCTCGCGGCGGCGTATATAACGGCATTTTTCTGGTGAACGGCCAGCAGGTGCAGGCTGCAAACAACACCCAGGATGTCAACGCCCCGAACGAAACGAGCGTTCTGTACCGTACCGGAAACTATGAGCAAAGCGTAGAAATTTGGTACACGGCGGCGCCGGGCAGCAACCTGCCGATTAACCTGCTCCTGATGCCGATGCCGCAGATGAAGCAGTAAACGAAAGCGGTAAACGGATCATGTTTACGGAAGACAGCAATTATTTTTTCTTATTCTTATAAGCAATGAAAAGACCCCCATCCACTGCAGCTGCGGTAGATGGGGGTCTTTTTTGTCTTTTTTATAATGCATTCGCTGCCGTATTGCACTAGGAAGAGCTGCGGCTCTTCCATAACAGGAATATGAAAAACGGCGCGCCGACAGCCGATGTAAACACGCCCACCGGAATATCCAGCGGGGTGAACAGGTTGCGGGCGAGGACATCCGCCACGACAACGATGATGGCCCCGCATAGAGCGCTGGCCGGAAGCAGGGAGCCGTAAGACGATCCGATCAGCTTCCGGGCGATGTGGGGGGCGAGGAGGGCGACAAAGCCGATCGCTCCGCCGACGGAGATGCCCGCACCGGCAAGCCCGACGGCCATGAAGAGCAGGATCGTCCGGTCGCGCTCCACCCGGCTGCCGGCCCCGGCGGCCAAATCGTCGCCGAGCTGCAGCATGTTGATGCGCCGGGCGAAGATCAGGCTGAGCACGCCCAGCACGATGAACCAGGGCAGCATCATGTTGACATGCTTCCAGGAACTGCCGTACACGCTGCCCAGCAGCCAGTTGAAGGCTTTCTGGGCGACGTCGGTCGGGCCTGTGACGAGCAGCATCGTGGAGATGGCGGAAGCGACCGCCCCGATGCCGACGCCGATCAGGACCAGCATGAGCGGGTTGACGCCCTTTTTCCACGAGAGCACATAAATCAGCAGCGTGGTGAGCGCGGCGCCGACAAAGGCGGCCGGCGGCAGCCAGAAGACGCTGGCCGATGGAATCAGCGTAATGATGGCCGTCGTTGCGACAGAAGCGCCGCTCGTGACGCCCATGACGTCCGGAGAAGCCAGCGGATTACGGATCAGTCCCTGCGTGATCGCCCCGGACATGGCGAGGCAGGCCCCGACCAATGCGCCGACGATGACCCTGGGAAGCCTGAGCTTCTGCACGACCACAACGTCCAGCTTGTTCCCTTGGCCAAAGATCGCCTGGGTCACCTCCCAGGGATTCACGTACTTGGTGCCGAAGCCGATGCTGATGATGACCGCAAGTATAAGGACAATGGCAAGAATGCATAGAATGGCAATCTGGCGCTTCGATGTGAGAAAGGAAACCGCATCCCCGCCCATGCGGACGCTGATGGGGCCTTTCGGTCTGGATGAACGGCTCATTGGCGAAGCAACCCCTTTCTGGCAGCGTGGATGAAGAACGGCACCCCGATGATCGCCGTCATGACGCCGATCGGGATTTCCCGGGGCATGGCGATAAAGCGGGACGCAATATCCGCAAGAAGGAGCAGAATGCCGCCCAGCAGAGCGCTGTATGCGACCAGCCAGCGGGTATCCCGGCCGACGAGAGCTCTGGAGATGTGCGGGATGACCAGTCCGACAAAACCGATCGGCCCGGCGACGGCGACCGAGCTGCCTGCCAGCACGACGATGAGCAGTCCCATGGTCAGCTTGAGGAGTACGGTTTTCTGGCCCAGGCTGCGTGCTACGTCCTCGCCGAGCATGAGCGTGTTGACGGACGACGCGATGAGAAGGGCGACGATCCAGGCGGCAAGCATGTAAGGCAGAAGCCCCAGCAAAATGCTCAGGCTCCGGCCTTCAACCGAACCGGACATCCAGAACAGCACTTCCTCCATGGCCCGGCCGCTAATGATGAGCATGCCGTTGGTCAGCGAGCTGCAGAAGGCGGTAATGGCCGCCCCGGCGAGCGTGATTTTCAGCGGTGTTAAGCCTTGCCTCCCGGCGGAGCCGAGAATAAATACGAACAGGCAGCTGACAGCCGCCCCGAGAAAAGCGATCCAGGTGAAGGAAGCGAGCGAGCTGACGCCGAGCAGGACGAATGAAGCCACGACAAGCAGGGAGGCGCCGGCATTAATGCCGAATATCCCTGCATCCGCAAGCGGATTTTTGGTCAGGGACTGCAGCAGCACGCCGCAAATTCCCAGGCTTCCGCCGACGAAGGCGGCGATCAGCGCGCGCGGTACGCGGACGTCCCGGACGATAATGTGCTCATTGCTTCCATTAAACGAAGTAAAGGCTTCGACAACTTCCCTCCAATTGGTGCTGTGCACGCCAAAGAGGATGCTCGCAGCAACACATAAGAGCAGGAGGACGAGCCCTGCGATCAAACCGGTCCATTTGGCAGATGATCTATGTAACCATTCCGGCTGCACGGCATACCCCTCTTTTCAATCAGGCTGTAATTAAATAGATTGAACTAAAGTTGTGCATTGAACTTCCTGTTATAAGGGCCTAATGCGGCCTATATCATTCATTTCTTTAGTTCATTCTAAGTAACATATTAAAGTTTAAGTGGAGCGCATAGGCTTGTCAATGAGGTTGATTCTCAATTTCAATATCCGTTTTTTGCACTTCCATACAGGAAGTTTATTGACAATACAGGCGCTATGAATTAGGATTAGGACGATACTGAGAATCATTATCAGGAGATTAGAAGGGGAGAGCTTTTACTTATGAGAAAATGGAACGGCCTTATACTTATGCTGTTGGCTGCTGTGCTGGTACTGTCCGCATGCGGCAAAGACAGCGGCAGCAACGCTTCCGGAAGTACAGGAGAGAGCAGTACGGAAGCGGGAGCTGCGAACGATGCAGACCGCACGATTGAGACGGTTATGGGGCAGGTCAAAGTACCGGCACATCCGAAGAAAATCGTCGTTTTGACCAATGAAGGAACCGAGGCGCTGCTGTCCATGGGCATCAAACCGGTGGGCGCCGTCAAATCTTGGACCGGCGATCCCTGGTATCCGCATATTAAGGATCAAATGCAGGGCGTAGAAAATGTAGGCGACGAGGGCCAGCCGAACGTGGAAGCGATCGCTGCGCTCGAACCGGACCTCATCCTGGGCACGAAAATGCGCCAGGAGAAAATTTACGAGCAGCTGTCCGCCATTGCTCCAACCGTATTTTCCGAAACGCTCCGCGGTGAGTGGAAGGATAACTTCAAGCTGTGGGCCGATGCGGTCGATGAGAAAGAGAAGGGCGACCAGGTACTGGCCGACTATGATAAGCATGTGGCTGACGTGAAAGCGCAGATCGGCGACAAATTGAGCACGAAAGTGTCGATGGTCCGGTTTATGCCGGGCAAGGCACGGATTTACTATAACGACACGTTCTCCGGCATCATTTTGAAGGAAGTGGGCCTCGCCCGCCCGGCGGTACAGGATAATCCCGGATTCTCCGACGATGTCGGCAAAGAGCGCATTCCGGACATGAATGGCGACATTCTGTTCTACTTTACCTATGAAACCGGCGACGGTGAAGGCAGCAAGATGGAGAAGGAATGGACCGAAGACAAACTTTGGAAAAACCTTGAGGTGGTCAAGAAAGGCAACGCGCACCGCGTGGACGACGCCATCTGGAACACCGCAGGCGGGGTCCTTGCCGCCAATCTGATGCTAGACCAGCTGGCATCCTACTTTAAATAAAATCTAAGCGCACAGGGGGCTCCGTCAGGGGTCCCCTGCTTCATTGACGGAGGCCCGGATTTGAGGCATTATTAATAGTAGACAAATGTTGTAAACAAGAGTGGCTTACGGCTTTAAGCATAGAATGGGAGGATGAGCGTATGCTTTCGACGGAGAAGATTATTGACGCCATGTCCGAGCAGGGACTGCGCATAACCGACCAGCGCAAGACGCTCGCCAAATTATTTGGTGAACATTCGGGTTATTTGTCAGCCAAGGATGTCTATGAGTTTATGGGCAAAAAATACAGCGGACTCAGTTTCGATACCGTATACCGCAATCTGCGGGTCATGCAGGAACTTGGCGTTCTCGAACAGATCGTGTTTGAGGACGGGGTCAAATTCAAAGCCAGCTGCAGCGAAGACCACCATCATCATCACATGATCTGCCTGCAATGCGAGAAGACGTATCCGATCAGCTTTTGCCCGGTGTCGATGGCGGATACGCCCGACGAATTTCAGGTCGTGAAGCATAAATTTGAAGTATTCGGATATTGTAAAGACTGCCGGCAGCCTGCGGATGCGGGGCTGAGTGTCAATCCGGTGTCCGGGCACAGCGGGGAGCATTAATGCCATGGGCGTATCCCGAAGAATCGTCCAAGGCCCCATCGTCATCTACCGCAAATACATTTCGCCGTTAAAACCGCCGACCTGCCGTTTCTACCCGACATGCTCGGCGTACGCAATGGAAGCCATCGAGGTGCACGGGGCGGCCAAAGGATCGTGGCTCGCCATGAAACGGATCGCCAAGTGCCATCCGTTTCACCCGGGGGGCGTGGATCTGGTTCCCCCGCGGAAGGAGAAGGGGGGCGCAGGCGCCCCTCATCCTTCCGAAGGCGAGGGACACCTGACTTGACACGCGGCATCCGGGTTCAGTATATTATGGAATATATGACATTTCCGAGGAACGGATGAGTACGAGAACAGTAGCTTATTGCAGAGAGCCGGGGCAGCTGAGAGCCGGTATAAGCGAAGTCTCCGAAGATGGTCCGGGAGGAACCGCTTTCGAGCAGCATCCTGAATTAGAGGATGCGTAAGGGAGCGGCGTGATCCAGCGATAATGGACAGTGCGCGGCTGAGACAGGCCGGTACTGATGGAGCCTGCCGCCTGCGAGGGCGCAGGGAATTTGGGTGGTAACACGTGAGGAATCTCTCGTCCCATTAGGGGCGGGAGTTTTTTTGTATCCTCGGGGCCCCCGCACAGTACCTGAACAGGGTATCACAGCAAAAGCCCCACTTCGTGGGGTTATTTTGTGTTCACACAGAAGATACAGGAACGCCGATTTTGGAAAGGAAGATGAACGATGGCTGACAAGAAAACATTTTATTTGACGACGCCGATCTATTATCCCAGCGACAAGCTTCATATCGGGCATGCATACACGACCGTGGCCGGCGATGCGATGGTTCGTTACAAGAAGCTGCGCGGCTACGATGTGCGCTATTTGACAGGAACCGACGAGCATGGTCAGAAGATTGAGCGCAAGGCCGCAGAGGCGGGCAAAACGCCGCAGCAGTTCGTCGACGACATCGTGGCGGGGATCAAGGAGCTGTGGAAGAAGCTCGACATCTCGAACGATGACTTTATCCGGACGACGGAACCGCGCCATACGAAGGTCGTTCAGGAAGTGTTCGAACGCCTGCAGGCGCAGGGCGATATCTACAAGGGCGAGTACGAAGGCTGGTACTGTACGCCGGATGAGTCGTTTTTCCTGGAACGGCAGCTCGTAGACGGCAAATGTCCGGACTGCGGCCGGCCGGTGGAACGCGTGAAGGAAGAGAGCTATTTCTTCCGGATGAGCAAATATGTGGACCGGCTTCTCCAATACTATGAGGACCATCCGGACTTTATTCAGCCGGTGTCCCGCAAGAACGAAATGATCAACAACTTCATCAAGCCGGGACTGGAAGACCTGGCGGTGTCCCGTACGACCTACGAATGGGGCGTCAAAGTGAAGAGCGATCCGAAGCACGTCGTTTACGTCTGGATCGACGCGCTGCTGAACTATATCACCGCGCTGGGTTACGGCTCGGAAGATACGAGCCTGTTCGACAAGTACTGGCCGGCTGACGTTCATCTCATGAGCAAGGAAATCGTCCGCTTCCATACGATCTACTGGCCGATCATCCTGATGGCGCTGGACCTGCCGCTGCCGAAGAAAGTGTTTGCTCACGGCTGGCTGCTGATGAAGGACGGCAAGATGTCCAAATCGAAAGGCAACGTCGTCGATCCGGTCACGCTCATCGACCGTTACGGTCTGGACGCCCTTCGCTATTACCTGCTGCGCGAGGTTCCGTTCGGCGCGGACGGCACGTTTACGCCGGAGAGCTTCGTGGAGCGCGTCAACTCCGATCTGGCCAATGACCTCGGCAACCTTCTGAACCGTACGGTGGCGATGGTGGACAAATATTTCGAGGGCCGGGTTCCTGCGTACCGCTCCGGCGTAACTCCGTTTGACGCGTCGCTCGAGGAAGCGGCCAAGGATGTTTATGGTAAAGTTGAAGAAGCGATGGAAAATATGGAGTTCTCCGTTGCGCTGACGGCCATCGGCCAGTTTATCAGCCGCAGCAACAAATATATCGACGAAACGCAGCCATGGGCGCTGGCAAAAGATGAGGCGAGACGCGAAGAGCTGGCGTCCGTCATGACACACCTAGTCGAAAGCCTGCGGATCGGCTCGATCCTGCTGCAGCCGTTCCTGACCCAGGCTCCGCTGAAGATTTGGGAGCAGCTGGGCATTCAGCAAGGCGAGCTGACCGAATGGGACAGCGGCAAGACGTTCGGCTTGATTCCGGAAGGAACGCAGCTGGTGAAGGGCAACCCGATCTTCCCGCGCCTGGACGCGGAAGAAGAGGTGGCGTACATCAAGCAGGCGATGACCGGATCCGAAGCTCCCGCGAAGGAAGCGGAAGCTGGCAAGTCTGCCGAAGCGGCTGCGCCGCAGGAAGCGCCTGAGCTGAAGGAAGAAATCGGCATTGAGGATTTTGCCAAGGTCGAACTGCGCGTAGCTCAGGTTATCGCCTGTGAACCTGTCAAGAAAGCCGACAAGCTGCTCAAGCTGCAGCTGGATCTCGGCTTCGAGCAGCGGCAGGTCGT
Source organism: Paenibacillus favisporus (assembly GCF_040545415.1). Taxonomy (NCBI): domain Bacteria; kingdom Bacillati; phylum Bacillota; class Bacilli; order Caryophanales; family Paenibacillaceae; genus Paenibacillus; species Paenibacillus favisporus. The sequence goes on from NZ_JBEPLV010000001.1 coordinate 515,470, forward strand.
GTCGGGCATCGCGAAGTTCTATACGCCGGAAGAGCTGGTCGGACGCAAGGTCATCTGCGTCACCAACCTGAAGCCGGTGAAGCTGCGCGGCGAGCTGTCGCAGGGCATGATTCTGGCGGCATCCCAAGGCGATCAGCTGACGCTGGCGACGGTGCCGGACAGCATGCCGAACGGCGCGGTCGTGAAGTAGGAGCGAAGGATAGAGCACCTATAGGTAAGTTAAGCTTGGTTCATAGGAAGACGGAATCCCGTTAGCAGCGGGCTTCCGTCTTTTTGTCGTCCAGGTATATCGATCTCTTGGGGGACACGCCAAGCTCCAAAGAACTCCATGGCAGGTATCGTTCGCTTTCCTCTGGTAATTTTGCACCCATGGTTGACAAATAAAATAAGCCCATTCATAATCTTATTAGTAAAAGTTACGATTAGTGGGAGCGTACATCTGTGAATATGAGAAATGTGATCAAGCGGATTCTGGCGCCTTCGTTTCTTCTGATGGCCTTGCTGGTTTTTGCCGGCTGCGATAACTCAGGGAACGCACAGCTGGATCCGGATAAAGTGAATGTCATGACGACGTTCTACCCGATTTATGAGTTTGCCAAGGAAATCGGCGGCGAGGACGCCAACGTCATCAATTTACTGCCGGCGGGCGTCGAACCGCATGATTGGACGCCGCGGAGCCAGGATATCGTGAACACGTCCAAGTCGCAATTGTTTTTATATAACGGAGCCGGACTCGAAGGCTGGGTACCGAATTTCCTGAAAGGGCTGAACCGGGACTCCAAGGTGAAGGCCGTTGAGGTCAGCCAGGGCATCCAGCTGATCGAAGGCGAAGAAGACGGCGGGCATGATCTCGAAGGAGAGGGCATGGGGACCGGGCACAAGCATCACATCGACCCCCACACCTGGGTCAGCCCGAAATCGGCCATCATTATGGCCGAGAACATCAAGAACAGCTACGTGGAGGCCGATCCACAGCATGCGCAGGCTTACGAAGCGCGGTATGCCGAGCTCAGCCAGAAGCTGCAGGAGCTTGACCGCAAGTTCGAGACGGAGCTGGCGCAGGTTCCGCATCACAAAATCGTCGTATCCCATCAGGCCTTCGGCTACTTGTGCCGCGATTATGGCTTGGAGCAGCATCCCATCATGGGCTTGTCGCCGGATGCCGAGCCCCGGGCCCGCGATTTGGTGGAGCTGTCGAACCTGGTGAAGTCGGAAGGAATCAAATATATCTTTTTCGAAGAGCTGGTCTCCGACCGGCTGGCCAAAACGCTGGCTTCCGAGACCGGAGCGACCGTGTCCGTCCTGAATCCCCTCGAAGGACTGACGAAGGAGGAGCAGGAGAAGGGCGACGACTATTTTACCTTGATGGACAAAAATTTGCATAATCTCATTCTCGCATTACAATAAATGAAGCAGCTAACAGAAAGGCGGATTTCGCATGTTTACGCTGATGATTGACGATTGTCATCAACCGATTATCGAGATGGAGAACATCTCCTTTTCATACAGGGACCAAAAGGTCATCAACGATCTGAACTTTACCGTGAAAGAACGCGATTTTGTCGGCATTATCGGCTCCAACGGGGCGGGCAAGACGACGCTGCTGCGGATGATTGTCGGCCTTCTGCCCAGCGGCCAAGGCAGCATCCGGCTGTTCGGCCAGCCGATCCGCAGGTTTAAAGACTGGGAGCGGGTGGGCTATGTCCCGCAGAAAAATTCGTTTAACCCGTTGTTCCCGGCTACGGTTCGCGAGGTGGTCCTTTCCGGGCTGTACAATAACAAAAACCTGTTCCGCCGGGTAAACAGACACATGCAGCAGCAGTGTGACGATGCGCTTGAAGTGATGCGGATTCAAGACATCGCAGGCAAACGGATCGGTGAGCTGTCCGGCGGTCAGCAGCAGCGCGCCTTCCTGGCGCGGGCGCTGATCAACAACCCGGATCTGCTCATACTGGACGAGCCTACGGTGGGCATTGACGCGGAGACGCAGGCCGGATTTTTCGAGCTGATTACCCACATGCACCGGCATCATCATATGACGCTGCTGATGGTGTCGCACGATATGGACATGATCGAGGGATATTTGGGAGAGAAGCCGAAGCAGAAGAACGGCAAGATCGAATTTTTCGTCAGACATTCCCATGAGATTCAGGACTGCGAGGTTCAGGACCTCCAGCACTCATTGTCATAAAAGCACTTTACAACATATTAAAAGCATCCGAAGGAGTCGTTATTGTTGGCTATAGAAATTATCCTCAGTGATTTTTTTCAAAGGGCGCTGGCCGGCGGTCTGCTGATCGGGATCACCGCACCGCTGATCGGCATTTTTCTCGTGCTGCGGCGCCTGTCCATGATCGGGGACACGCTTGCGCATGTCACGATCGCCGGGGTGGCGCTAGGTTTTCTGATTAATCTGTATCCCCTGGGGGCAGGTCTTGTATTTGCGGTTCTGGCTTCCTTTGCGATAGAAAAGCTAAGAAAAGCTTATAAAAGCTATGCCGAGCTGTCGATAGCGATCATTATGTCCGGCGGCGTTGCGCTGGCTTCTTTGTTTTTCACACTCGGGATGGGTTACAATACAGATGTGATGAGCTATTTGTTCGGCAGCATTTATACGCTGGATACCCAGGATCTGTACGTGGTAGGGGCTGTGACGCTGGTCGTTGTGGTCGTTATTACGCTCTTTTTCAAAGAGTTTTTCCTGCTGAGCTTTGAAGAAGACGCCGCAAGCGTAAGCGGTCTGCCTGTGCGCATGATGAACATGCTGATCACCGTCCTGACGGCCCTCGTCATCAGCACGGCCATCAAAATCGTCGGCGCTTTGCTCGTATCGGCACTGCTGACCATTCCTGTCGCTATCAGCCTCCTGATCGCCAGAAGCTTCAAATCTTCCGTCATCCTGTCGGTGGTCATTTCGGAGATTGCGGTTGTGGGGGGACTTGTGATTGCCGGCGTTTGGAACCTGGCTCCGGGAGCAACCATCGTGCTGCTGCTGATTGCGCTGCTGATCTTGACGATGGCGGGCAAGAAGGGATTATCAACGTAGGAGGTACTTGTCCTTGTCAAACTTGAATATATGGCTTGCCTTCTTCGCCGGACTGGCTTCCTTTATTTCTCCGTGCTGCCTGCCGCTGTATCCGTCCTACATTTCCTACATTACCGGGATGTCGGTACAGACGCTGAAGACGGAGCAGAACAAAAAAGAAGTCCGTTACCGGACGATGAGTCATACGCTGGCCTTTATTTTAGGTTTTTCCGCCGTATTCTATACGCTCGGGGTCGGAGCCGGCTTGTTCGGCAGCTTCTTTAACAACAACCGGGATCTGATCCGCCAGCTGTCGGCGCTGTTAATCATTTTGATGGGGCTGTTTCTGATCGGCATCTTTCAGCCGCGCTTTTTGATGCGCGAGTTTAAGATGGATCTGAAGTTCAAGCCCGCAGGCTACATAGGTTCTTTTATTTTCGGGATCGGCTTTTCTGCCGGATGGTCTCCTTGCGTTGGCCCGATCCTGGCGGCGATCATCGCTTTGGCAACGACCGAACCCGGTGCTTGGTTTCCGCTGATTACGGCCTATACCGTCGGATTCGCCATTCCATTTTTTGTACTTGCCTTCTTCATCGGGTCCACCAAGTGGATTGTGAAGTACTCGGGGATGATGATGAAAATCGGCGGGGCGCTCATGCTGTTTATGGGCGTACTGCTGTTCACGAACCAAATGACCAAAATTACGATTTGGCTGCAGGCCATCACGCCCGAATGGCTTAAGTTTTAGGTGAAGTAGTCGATGGTAGCTTCCGGAAAGTGCTCAAAAATCCGCTCTGTGATAAACTCGCGCAGGGCGTTTTGCTGTTCATCCGGGTACACGTATTTGAATTGGCCCCAGCGTCCCCATTTTTGCTTGCGCCTCGCAATATCCATCTCCAGCTTGGTTTTGGGATAGCGCTGCTCAATGACGTTTTTGGCGGTTTTCGTGAAGCGGTGCTGAATCATTTCAAACGTCAAATCCTTCGCTGCCTCGGCCGGGAGCGTATCCGCCAGACGCTTCAGAAGCTCGGCATAGCCGTCCTGCCAGCCGTCATACCAAATGATCGGGGCGATGATAAAACCGAGCGGATAGCCGGCCCTGGCGACCTTTCCCGCGGCCTCGATCCGTTCCTCGAAGTGCGACGTGGATGGCTCGAAGTTGCGGATGACGTAGTCCGAATTGATGCTGAACCGGATGCGGGTATGGCCGTTATGCTTCAGCGAGAGCAGCGGATCGACATGGTGATACTTGGTCACGAACCGGAGTCTGCCGAACTCTTCGCCAGCCATGAAGGTAATCAGCTCCGCGAGGGAGCCCGTAATATGCTCCAGTCCCACCGGGTCAGAAGTACAAGCGGCTTCAAACCGGGTGATTTCCGGCGCGCGTTCCTCGATGTATTGCTTGGCGGCGCCAATGATATCGGGTGTGTTCACATAGACACGGACATAGGGCTTGGCCCCGAGCGTCGTCTGCAGATAGCAGTAATGGCAGTGCCCCATGCACCCGGTTGAGATTGGGATGGCGTATTCAGCCGAAGGCTTGGACTGGTCGAACTTCAGCGTTTTCCGCACGCCGACGACGAGCGTTCGTTTGGCGTTCCTGTATTTTTCCTGATCGGTTTCGCCTGGTAAATTGGTGATCCGGTTATGAGAGCTGGTCATACGGTAAGGGATGTCTTTGGACTTGACCCATTCCATGATGTGCTGGCCTTTGGGATAGTTCAGCGCATCCGGTTCAAAATAAACAAGATCGGGGACAAACGGTTTGGTCGGCCGCAGCGTCCGCCTGGGCTTTTCTTTAACGCCAGTACCCATAGAACGGCTCCTTTCGAGGAAAATATGAGTGCTTCGGTTTAGTATGTGTGCGGGTAGCAGGGGCAACCCGTGGCAATTACTGACCAGGATGGGAAGCGCGGCAGGCGGCAGGACTTGCCAAGTCCTCTTGAGAACATGTATCATTACAAGAGCAGGTAATCGGGCCAGATGATTGACGTTTATTACAGAAAAGAGGGAATATAATGCCAACGCCCAGCATGGAGGATTATTTGGAGCGTATCTATAAATTGATTGACGAGAAGGGATACGCGCGTGTTTCGGACATTGCCGAAGGCTTGGAGGTTCATCCCTCATCCGTTACCAAAATGATCCAGAAATTGGACAAGGACGAATATTTGATTTATGAAAAATACCGAGGCCTTGTTCTGACTAGCAAAGGTAAGAAAATGGGCAAACGCCTGGTTGACCGGCATCAGCTTCTGGAGGAATTCCTGACGATGATCGGGGTTCAGCAGGAAAATATTTATGGAGATGTCGAAGGCATCGAGCATCACTTAAGCTGGGATTCCATAACGCGTATCGAGACGCTGGTGGAGTATTTCCGCCGGGATGTACAGCGTCTGGAGGAGCTGCGGAACATTCATAATGAATTGGTCAGCGATTCGTAAACAAGGCATCTGTCCGCACCCTCAAACGACAGGTGCCTCTTTCATTCCCAGCACGTAATCCGGTAATTTTTCGAGCCAAGACTGGCAAAACCCGGATTACACACGCAGCAAAGGTTACAGCTTTTCTGCCCGATCGGTCGTTTGCGCTTTATTCAGCAGATCATGATTTCAAGGTTGTCTGATGCCGGTTAGTGATCTCTAGATAGAGCGCGAATGACCGATTTTTTTACCCGCAAATCTATCAATAGTGGAGGATTAGTAGAATGGCGTTTCGGAAGTTTCATAGGTGGATCGTGGCATCGCTGCTGTTGGTGCTGCTGATTCCGTTTACGGGGCAGCAGGCGAAGGCTGCAAACAACATCACGATGGTCCTGGACGGGAAGCAGCTGGTCAGCGATATACCCCCGTACATCATGCCAAAAGTGAATGTGACGATGGTTCCGATCCGCGTGATCAGCGAAGGGCTGGGGGCGGCCGTCGCATGGAAACAAAGTGCGAAAACCGCTGATATTTCGGGCGGAGGTCATACGATTACGTTGACCAGCGGCAAAAAGACGGCTTTGGTGGATGGAGCCTCTGTCGCCCTTGATGCCTCCGTGCAGCTTCGGGGTGGCCGCGTGCTGGTCCCTCTCCGTTTTGTCGGCGAACAGCTCGGTCTGCAGGTAGACTGGGACCAGGTGGCAAGAACGATTACCTTAACATCAAGTGCTTACATACCTACCGAGCCGCCTGCTGAGGGCGGGGGAAGCAGCTCCGGCCAGCTCCGGGGAGCCTGGATCTCGACCGTGTACAACCTGGATTGGCCGACAACGTCCTCTTACGGCAAAATCGAGCAGCAGAAGCAGGAATATTCCGCTCTGCTCGACAAGCTGCAGGCCATGGGGCTGAACGCGGTGTTCGTCCAGGTTCGGACGGCCGGCGATGCGCTGTATCCGTCGGATCTGGTTCCGTGGTCGAAGGTGCTTACCGGCACCCAAGGCAAGGATCCGGGATATGATCCGCTCCAGTATATGATCGAAGAGACCCACAAACGTGGGATGCAGTTCCATGCCTGGTTCAATCCGTTCCGGGCGAATCTGGACACGACCACAAGCAAGCTGGCGGCCAATCATGTGGCGGTTCAGCATCCCGACTGGGTCGTATCCGTCAATAACCAGCTGATCATCAACCCGGGTATTCCGGAAGCGAGACAGCATATTATCGACGTCGTGATGGAAGTGGTAAGCAAGTACGATATCGACGGCGTCCATCTGGACGATTATTTCTATCCGTCGAGCGGAACGTTTAACGATGATGCTGCTTTCAAGGCATACAATACGCAGGGCTTGAGCAAAGCGGATTGGCGCCGCGATAACATTAACCAGTTCGTGCAGCAGCTGGGCCAGTCGATTCACGCGTCCAAGCCAGCCGTTCAGTTTGGCATCAGCCCGTTCGGCGTATGGCGCAACCAGTCCACCGATCCGACGGGTTCTGATACCAAAGCGGGCGTTACGGCGTACGACTCCATGTCCGCGGATGTGAGAACCTGGGTGAAGCAGCACTGGATCGATTACGTGGCACCGCAAATTTATTGGAGCATGTCCTTCAAGAACGCCCAGTACGACAAGCTCGTCGACTGGTGGGCGCAAGAAGTGCAGGGCACCGGCGTGGATCTCTATATCGGCCATGCCCCGTACAAGCTGGGAACTGCCGAAGCTGGGTGGCAGTCGGCGCAGGAGATCATCAACCAGCTTCAGTACAATACCAAATACGACGCAGTCAAAGGCAGCATTTTTTACAGCGCCAAGGATTTGATCAAAAATCCGCTTGGCATCGTTCAGGCACTGACCGCCTATTACCAGCAATGATAAATTCATAGAACATTGTCATGAATGAACCCCCGTGCTCATATCTTACTGTGGGATATTGAGACACGGGGGTTTTATTATGATCGTCAACGCGGTGTTCGAGGGCGGCGGAGTGAAAGGAATATCACTGGCGGGGGCCGTCAAGGCTGCGGAGCAAGCCGGCGTTGTGTTTAACCGGGTGGCGGGTACCTCGTCGGGTTCCATTGTGGCGGCGCTGCTGGCGGCAGGGTTTTCGGCCGACGAGATGAGCGAGATCGTGAAGACGACCCCTTTTGAGTCCTTTCTTCACCGTGCGCCCATATTCAATACCAAAGTGATCGGACCCGCCGCGCGTTTGTTTCTGAAGAAAGGGCTGTATTCCGGAGAAGCGCTCGAAGTCTGGATCCACCATATTTTGGCGGCCAAAGGGGTCAAGACGTTTGCGGATATCCCCCAAGGCAAGCTGATGATCATCGCCTCGGATATTACGAACGGGCGCATTCTGGTGCTCCCCGAAGACCTTGGCAAACTGGGCGCCAACCCGTCGAGGTTTGCGGTTTCCAAGGCCATCCGGATGAGTACGAGCATTCCGTACTTTTTTGATCCGGTCATGCTGAGAATGACAGGCGAAGCGGCCAGGGGAAAATCGTTCGTCGACCAGTTTGTCTATATTGTAGACGGAGGGCTGCTCAGCAACTTCCCGCTGTGGCTCTTTGACGACGCTGCGGAAGGGGCCGGGCAGAAGCCGGTTCCGACGATCGGATTTCAAATGGTCGGCAGGACGACAAACAAGCCGCATCTGATCCGCGGGCCGATCAGCATGCTGCAGGCGATGTTTGAAACGATGCTGTCCGCTCATGATGAACGGTACATCGAGCAGGAAAACCGTTTCCGGACGATCAAAATTCCGACTCTCGGCGTCGGAACGACGCAGTTTCATATTACACCGGAAGAAAGTCAGCAGCTGTATGAGTCCGGCATACAGGCAGGGAAAAAGTTTTTTGCGGGCTGGAAGCCGTGACATCGAAGAAAAATAAAAGGCATTCGCTGGTCCTCCTTTAGAAGGAGGGGCGAATGCCTTGTTTTTGATATGTTCAAACTGCGCTTAGTGGTATTTCGGTTGTTGATCGTCATTCTTACCCTTTGAGCCTTCAATCACCTGGAAAGGGTAATTTTTGCGCTTGGCTGAAGATTGACCGCGTTTGGACGCATTGTATTTCTCCATCGTCCGCTGGGACGGCTTAACCTTGGGCCGCTTGTTGTAACGGGCAGGCGGGAATTTGTACAGCAGGAAAACCACACCGAACACGATCAAGGGAACAAGCAAATTCATAAGCGATCCTGCACCGCCAAACAAAATGTTGCCGAGCAGTCCGATGGCTGCCAGTACAATGGCGATCCAGAAAATTACAGCCTGCCTTTTCATGTCATCTCATCCTTTCAGGGGATCCAAGACTCCGTTTCTCACAGGTTGTTCCGCCCCGGGAGCTTTCTCCATCTGGGCGTCAAGCTCAAGCATGCGGTTGAAGGAGGCGATGGACACCTCAACCTGGTCATCCTTCGGTTCCTTCGTCGTCAACAGCTGAAGCCAAAGGCCCGGGTAACCGAGATACCGCAGCACCGGTACGTCGCGAAGCGCGTTGGTCAGTTTCAGAAACTCAAACGAAATGGCGATGACGACCGGAAGCAGAATGATCCGCTGCAGCACCCGCTGCGTCATATTATCCCACGGAACGAGCGAATAAATCAGTACGCCCAGTACGATCGTCAGCATCATGAAGCTGCTGCCGCAGCGGTAATGCAGACGGCTGTGCTTTTGCACGTTGGCTACCGTCAGCTCTTCACCTGCTTCATAGGTGCTGATCACCTTATGCTCCGCACCATGGTACTGGAACAACCGCTTGATGACCGGGGTCTGGGAAATGCCCCATAGGTAAACGAGCAGCAGCAGCAGTTTAATGCCGCCTTCTATAAGGTTATGCAGGATATAGTTGTCAAACATCTTGCCGAAGATGAAATCCTCTAAAAATACAGGCACCAGCGTCAGCACCAGCTTGCCCACGAGAAACGAAAGTACGCCGACCGCGGCAACGCCGATAATCATCCCTAAGCTCCAGCCGGATTCTTCTTTCTGCTTTTGCTTGGCGCGCTCCTCCGGCTCCACTTCGTCATCCGCGTAGGATTCCGCCGAGTAATTCAGGTGCTTCGTACCTTTGGCGCTTGCATCTATAATACTGACAATACCGCGAAGGAAAGGGATTTTGCGCAATTTGCCGACCCAAGGCTTATCCTCGCGCGGCACCTCCAAAAATGTAATTTCCTGATTCTTCCGCCGCACAGCGGTGACATTGACGTGCTTACCGCCAAACATAACGCCTTCAATGACGGCTTGGCCACCGTAGCTGACCGTTTTGGATTGCTCCGACAAACAATTCACCTTCCCCGAATGATTAGTTGTGATGCCTTTATTGTAACGAATTTCCCGTGCGATTTCTAGTTGGATTAGCCCCGGCCCCAAATGAACATACTAAGAAAAACAAAAAGGGTGATATTCAAAGTGAGTTCACAGGGAGCTGCCATCCGGCAGCATACGAATACTGGCCATACGAATCCGCTCAGCTTCTCGCTGGAGCTCGGCTTTTTTGCCGGGTTGCTCTGGGGGGCGGTCCACTGGGTTTTCCATTGGCTGCGTTTCACGATCGTCATCCCGGCCTTTTTGGCCGAGCCTTTCTTCAAGCATTCTTTTTTGAAAAGCGGGTCAGGAGATCTGCTTGGCTGGCTCTTTTTTATTGCGTTTTCCATGGTCGCGGCGGTCATCTATACGCTGCTGTTCCGGAAGCTGGCCGGTCCGTGGCCGGGTATCGTATACGGTATCTGCTGGTGGGCCGTCCTGTTTGTGGCGGGTCCCCCACTCGGTATGATGAATCGTCTCAACCATTTGACCTGGAACACAATCATCACCGAATTTTGCTTGTACCTGCTGTGGGGACTGTTCATCGGATACACGGCGGCCTTTGAATTTACGGATGAGCGCAAACGGGAACCCGGCAGGGCAAAGGCGCACTAGAGCAAAAAAACTTCTCAAGAAGACATCCCCTATGTTAAAATAGCAGATGGTTATTTGACGACAAAGGGTGGGAATACCATTTTGAGAACCATTTGGGTGATCAACGGACCGAACCTGAATCTGCTCGGACTCCGGGAGCCTGGCGTGTACGGCTCTCAAAGTCTTGCGTCGATTGAAGAAGGCCTGCTTGAGAAAGCGGAGGCCCTGGGCGTGTCCGTCACATTTTATCAGTCCAATCATGAGGGAGATATCATTGACAGGATCCACGCCGCGCTGGGTCATGCCGACGGCATCGTTCTTAATCCGGGCGCGCTGACTCATTACAGCTATGCCGTCCGGGACGCTATCAGTTCCGTTAAAATTCCGACGGTGGAAGTTCATTTGTCGAACATTCACGCAAGGGAGACGTTCCGCCATACTTCCGTGATTGCTCCCGTGGCCGTAGGTCAAATTGCCGGATTCGGCGCTGTCAGCTATGAACTCGGCATGTTGGCACTGCTGCGCCACTTGGAAAGTCAGGGACAGTAGTCGCTGCCTCTTTCCCCGGGGAAAGCTGTACATGAGAGAGGAGTGTAACGATGAGCATCAATCGAGTGAACAAGCTGCGTGAAGCGATGCAGCAATCCAATGTGGAAGCCATGTTTGTAACCAGTTCCATTAACCGCCGTTATTTGACGGGATTTACCGGTTCATCGGGATACGTCCTCATCACTTTGCATGATGCGTACCTGCTGACCGACTTTCGTTATATGACCCAAGCACCGCAGCAAGCGAAGGGATTTACGATCGTCGAGCACGGGCCGAAGGTAACGGAAACGGTAAAGGAGCTGCTGATTTCCGCAAACATCGGCAAGCTTGGCTTCGAGCAGGATGACGTATCTTTTGCCGGATACACCGCTTACGCGGAGCAGCTTAAGCCAATCCAGCTCGTGCCGGTTTCCGGCCTTGTGGAGAAGCTTCGCATCTTCAAGGATGAAGAAGAGCTGAAGGTGATGCAGAGAGCGGCGGACTTGGCCGACGATACGTTCAAGCATATTCTCGGGTTTATCAAGACGGGAATGACGGAGCGGGAAGTCGACCTGGAGATGGAGTTTTATATGCGCCGCCACGGTGCCACTTCATCCTCCTTCGATACGATCGTCGCATCCGGAGAGCGTTCCGCCATGCCGCACGGCGTTGCCAGTGAACGGGTGATTGCCGGAAACGAGCTCATCACGTTCGATTTCGGCGCCTTGCTTGACGGATACTGCTCCGATTTGACGCGGACGATTGCGATCGGGGATCCGGATCCGAAGCTTAAAGAAATTTATGACATTGTGCTGGAAGCCCAGCTCCACACACTTCAGAACATCAAGCCGGGGATGACCGGCCGCGAAGCGGACGCGCTTGCACGCGATATTATCACGAAGTACGGCTACGGCGACAATTTCGGCCACAGCACGGGGCACGGCCTCGGCATGGAGGTTCATGAAATGCCTCGCCTGTCCAAGCTGAGCGACGATGTACTTAAGCCGGGTATGGTCGTGACCGTGGAACCGGGAATTTACCTGCCGGGTCTCGGCGGCGTACGCATTGAAGACGATATTGTGATCACGGAGACGGGAATTGTGATCTTGACGCATTCGTCTAAAGATTTCACCGTATTACCGGCGTGATAAATGCAATATATACTTAAACCTTTAGGAGGGCATTTCAGTGATTTCAGTTAACGATTTTAAAACAGGTCTGACGGTGGAAGTCGATGGCGACATCTTTACCGTTCTCGATTTTCAGCACGTTAAACCGGGTAAAGGGGCAGCCTTCGTACGTTCGAAGCTGAAAAACCTCCGTAACGGCAACACCGTTGAGCGCACATTCCGCGCAGGTGAAACGATCGGCCGTGCCATCATCGAAAACCGCGGCGTTTCTTATCTGTATGCAAGCGGTCAAGAGCATACGTTCATGGACAACGAAACCTACGACCAGTTCACGCTGGACAGCAAGCAGCTGGAGTGGGAACTGAACTTCCTCAAAGAGAACATGAACGTGAACATCGTCAGCTACCAGGGCGAAATTCTCGGGATCAACCTGCCGACCAGCGTCGAGCTGAAGGTTGTTGAAACCGAGCCGGGCATTAAAGGAAATACGGCTACAGGGGCGACGAAGAACGCGAAGCTGGAAACCGGCCTGAACGTTCAGGTGCCTTTGTTCATCAATGAAGGCGATGTGCTTCTGATCGACACCCGTGAAGGCAAATATATCTCCCGCGCGTAAAGCCGGCGATAGAATTGCTTAACACCCGACAGGGCTAAGCCGATCCTCCTTTCCTTCTGAAAGGAGGATTTTTTGTATAATCCCATGAAAAAACATTAACAATCGGGCGTACTTTCGTATTATACTAGTTTAAAGCGTAAAATTAGACAGTTGTCAGCATTTTGCAACATGAGATCCTGCTTTTTTCACCATGGCCAGTCTATTGGCGAAAAGGGTGCTGATCGCATATAGAAATAGGATCGGGCGGTTTTACCGGCGTGGGAAATGATTGCATAATGCCCAGTTGTACAATGAGTGGGGAGTGAATCGAAGTTGTCACTGTACGTCATGAAATTCGGAGGCAGTTCCGTCGGAGATATTGAGCGCATGCAGCGCGTGGCCCGGCGTATCGTCGAGAAACAGGACGAAGGACACCAGTGTGTAGTAGTCGTTTCCGCGATGGGGGATACGACGGATGATTTGATCGATCAGGCGATGCTGCTCAATCCAAATCCGCCTGCACGCGAGATGGATATGCTGATGACCACCGGGGAGCAGATTTCCATGTCGCTTCTGTCGATGGCCATTCATCAGCTCGGCCGCAGCGCCGTTTCGCTGACAGGCTGGCAGGCGGGATTCCGGACAGAGCCGGTGCACGGCAAAGCGAGAATCATGGATATCGTTCCGGACCGGGTGATTGGAGCCCTGCAGGAAGGAAACATCGTGATCGTGGCCGGATTCCAGGGCATGACCGAAGAAGGGGAAATCACGACGCTCGGCCGCGGGGGATCCGATACGACAGCCGTTGCGCTGGCTGCGGCGATTAGCGCCGATGTGTGCGAGATTTATACTGACGTGGACGGCATTTATTCGACCGATCCGCGAATCGTGAAATGCGCCCGCAAGCTTGAGGAAATTTCGTATGACGAAATGCTGGAGCTGGCCAACCTGGGGGCGGCCGTTCTTCATCCGCGCGCGGTGGAGTACGCAAAGCATCACCAGGTGAAGCTCGTCGTCAGATCCAGTTTTAACTATAATGAAGGCACGGTTGTGAAGGAGGAGACCAGCATGGAGCAGGGAGTAGTGGTAAGCGGCATCGCTTATGATAAAAATGTGGCCAGAATCAGTATTTTGGGAGTGGAAGACGTTCCCGGCGTTCTTGCCACGGTGTTCGGAGCGCTCGCCGGCGCTGGTATCAACGTGGACATCATCGTGCAGAGCGGCGTTCAGGACGGCAAGGCGGACTTTTCCTTTACCACCTCTCTGTCGGAGAGCGGCCAGGCACTTCAAGTTATCAAGGATTTGAGATCCACCCTTCCGTACCGTGAAGTCACCTCGGAAGACAATCTGGTCAAAGTATCGATCGTAGGTGCGGGCATGATCAGCCATCCCGGCGTTGCCGCCGAAATGTTCGATGTCATTTCCAAGCAGGGCGTCAGCATTAAAATGGTCAGCACGTCCGAGATTAAAACGTCTTGCGTCATCGAAGGCGGCAACCTGGAGCAGGTCGTCAGAGCGCTTCATACCGCCTACAACCTCGATACCGATGCGCAGGTGTTTGTGGGAGGCCCACAGGACCGCCGCTAGGTCAGGATGCAAATACTCATACAAAAAGCCGTCCCCACAACAGGGGGCGGCTTTGTTTATTTCAGCGCGGCTCGGATTATCCGCGGTTCGCAGCAATTGCGAACAATGGCGTCAGGATCATTTCCGACTTCGCATACGGCACGACAGGGACCGTGTCGATCCCTGTGCAGTATTCGACGTCATGCGTAAATCCCAGCTTGACCAGCTGCTTCGCTGCGCATCCTTCCATTACGGTTTCAAACAGGGATCCCTTGCACTGCCGGTACGCATGCTTCATCGCCAGGCCCAGATCATTCAGCTGAAGCGGCGCTTCCGAAATGGACTCCATCGCATCGATGATCATTCCCGCGCACAGGCCATCCTCCAGCGAAAAATCGTTGCGGCATCCCGAGCACAGCAGGATGGCATCTTTCCCGAACGATAACAGAGCTGACGCACAGGCCGTCCCATTCATAAATGAAGCGGCAAATATTCTGGCGGCTTTATGGGATTTGAGCAGCCCTCGGGTCCCGTTCGATGTGGTCAGCACCACCAGCTTTCCGGCAACCTCAGGGGTCATATAATCATGCGGCGAATTCCCGGCCTGAAACCCGGGGATTTTTTTATAATACCGTTCTCCACCGACAAACGTTTGGTCTCCCCGCATCTGCTGGGCTTGAGGAACCGTCTCCACGGGCATCAGCCCGGTAGCGCCTTGGGCCAGAGCCGTGATCATCGTACTGGTTGCCCGCAGCACGTCAATCACAACGGCGCTCTTGTGCACAAACTCCTCCGATCTTACTTCGTCCACATTGGCAATGACATCCACCCGCATGGATAAATCCTCCTTATGCATCTGTAAATAATACGACACCTCTTTCAGCTGCTTAGCCCTGAAGATGCCGATGGTTGAACGGTCCTCTCTTGGTTGGCCGGATACAGGCAGTTTGTCTGCAGACGGATCCAACCCAGGCAACTGACAAGCGGATAGGTATTTCACCAAACAATATATGCAAGCCCGGAGCATTTTGTTCCGAATATAGGAGTTATTAAATAGAGGCTTTGTCATGACTCTTTTGAGAATCAGTGAGGCAGCTCCATTTTGCCAAGTTATTTTCCGTATCTTTCTTGTAAAAGACAACTAAAAAGAGAGAGTCCCGCATATCTATGAGGTTAGAAGTACAATCTCGCAAAAGGGGGTCATTTTAGTGGACAAGTTCGTGCTCAGCATGGCTACGCTGCGTTTTATCTCCGGAAGTCTGGAAATCGCCGCCGCGCTGCTGATGCTAAAGCTCGCTCAGGTAGATAAGGCGCTGGCGGTCAATTCCCTGCTGGCATTCGTCGGGCCGACGGTGCTCATCCTGACGACTTCCATCGGGCTCATCGGCGTGGCCGATAAGCTCTCCTGGGGAAAGATGGCGTGGATCTTTTTCGGAGTGTCCTGTCTCTTAATCGGCATTCTCAAAAAATGATAGATTACAGTGGTCATAAATTTAGGGGCCAAGCATAGACATAAGTAAGAACACATCTAGTAGTTTATCCATCTGAAGTTGAACAAGCTTACAGGAGAAAGGCAGCACGGGGGTGGTCCTATTACAAATCCAAACTGGCTGGAGTTATTTCCGGAGCCGGTCAAATCGATCCTTCACCAGCTCCCTCACCATATTCTGAGTATCGTGGAGGAGGTACGCATCCGTGAAGGCAGGCCGCTGGAGATCAACGGCGCAGGCTCACACCACTATGTTACGGGACAAAGCACGCTGACGCTGGATGCGGACAAGGCGTACAAGCCGCAGCGGGAGGACAGCCGAAGGCTGCTCGATCTGATCAGCAACCATTCGCTGTACACGATGGAGGAAGAGCTTCGCAAAGGCTTTATCACCATTCCCGGCGGACACCGCATCGGCTTGGCAGGAAGAACGGTGCTTCACGCCGGGCATGTCGAGCATATCCGCGATATCAGCGGATTCAATGTGCGGATTGCCCGGGAAGTGAAGGGTGCCGCTGACGGCATCCTCCCCTTTCTGATCGATAGGGAAGGAAACAGGATTCGGCATACGCTTCTGCTCTCGGCACCGCAGCAGGGCAAGACGACCCTTCTGCGGGATTTGGCGAGACAGATCAGCAGCGGGCTCCCCGGGCAGGGCAAATCCAGCCTACCGGGGATGAAGGTGGGCATCGTCGACGAGCGTTCCGAGATCGCCGGCTGCCTCAAAGGCGTGCCGAGCTTTGACGTCGGACCCCGCACCGACGTGATGGATGCCTGTCCGAAAGCGGAAGGCATGATGATGATGATCCGGTCCATGTCGCCGGACGTTCTCATGGTGGATGAGATCGGACGGGGAGAAGACGCCGAATCGGTGACGGAGGCGCTGCATGCGGGCATTACGGTCGTCGCCACGGCGCATGCCGG
The DNA here is from genome assembly GCF_040545415.1 of Paenibacillus favisporus. Taxonomy (NCBI): domain Bacteria; kingdom Bacillati; phylum Bacillota; class Bacilli; order Caryophanales; family Paenibacillaceae; genus Paenibacillus; species Paenibacillus favisporus. The sequence continues at coordinate 532,043 of NZ_JBEPLV010000001.1, forward strand.
CGGCATCGAAGAGCTGAAGCATCGGCCCGCCCTGGCCGGGCTCATGGAAACCGGAATGTTTGAGAGGTACGTTCTTTTAAAAAGGAAGACACAAGGGTTAAGCTGCCGGATCCTCGACCAGCAGCACCGGCCGCTGCAGCTTCAGACGGGCAGCCAGAGAGGGGTGAACTTCCTTGCTTAAGCTTTTTGGCGCCGTGCTGATTCTGCTGTCCGGCACACTGGCCGGATTCCATCAGGCCAGGCAGTTTGCCAGCCGGCCGAAGCAGATCCGGGAACTGATCCTGGCCCTGCAGCGGCTGTCGACCGAAATCACCTATGGATTTACCCCACTTCCGGAAGCACTTCGCAAAATAGCGGATCAAATGCGGGAGCCTCTCCATACCTTTTTTCTGAATGCAGCACGTGAGATGGGGCCGGCCACAGGATTAACCGCCCAGGAGAGCCTCCAGCGTTCTCTCCATGAGAACTGGAAGCGGACCTCCATGAAGGCACCTGAACGCGAGGTGCTGCATCAGCTCAGCTTCACGCTCGGGACAAGCGACCGGCAGGATCAAATCAAGCACATCCAGCTGGCCGTCGAGCAGTTGAAGCATGAAGAAGCAACAGCCAGGGACGACCAGGCCAAATACGAGAAGATCAGTAAAAGTCTCGGGCTGCTCATCGGAGCATTGATCGTTATTTTGATCTTTTAGCGAGGTGCCTAGGAATGAACTTTGAAGTGAACGCAATTTTCCAGATTGCGGGAATCGGCATCATCATTGCCATGATTCACACAGTGCTGAAGCAAATGGGAAAAGAGGATATGGCTCATTGGGTGACGGTCATTGGTTTTGTCGTGGTGCTGTTCATGGTCGTCCGGCTGCTCGATAACCTGCTGCAGGAGATCAAAACCATCTTTTTGTTCCAGTAGGGGTTGCTAACCATGGAAATTATTCAAGTGGTAGGCCTTGGGCTTCTGTCCACGATTCTGATCCTCGTCATCAAGGAGCACAAGCCGATGTTCGCTTTCGTCCTGGCCGCCGCGACCGGCGTGCTGATCTTCATGTTCCTGATCGGCAAAATCGGTATGGTGATCCAGGAGCTCCAGCGGCTTGCCGAGGCGTCGGGAGTCCAGATGATCTACCTGAAAACGATACTGAAAATTATAGGGATCGCTTATATCGCCGAGTTTGGGGCGCAGCTCGTCAGAGACGCCGGGCAGGAAAGCATCGCTTCCAAAATCGAACTCGCGGGCAAGGTGCTGATCATGGTGCTTGCCATCCCCATTATCGGCATTATCATCGAAACGGTGCTTAAGCTGCTGCCAGCCTGAAGAAGAGGGGTGAAGACATGCCGGAACTGCAGAGGCTGCCGGACAAGATGCACATCGTTATTTTGTTTGTCGTGTTCATGGTGGCAGGGATTACCCGGGTCTTTGCGGCTTCACCCACGGATCAGCTGATCCAGAGCCAGGCGGAGAATTTGCCGAAGGATCAGGTGGAGAAGTACTGGGACACCTTGATGAAGGAATACGGGGGATTTTTCCCGGACCAGAAAACACCATCCTTCATGGATATGCTCCTTCCCGGCGGCAGCGGCTTCAGCCTCAAATCGGTGCTGACCGCGGCAGGGACCTTTATGTGGCATGAGGTGCTGTACAACGGCAAGCTGCTCGTCACGATCGTCATCCTGAGCATCATGAGCATGATTCTGGAGACGCTTCAGGCGGCTTTTGAGAGGAAAACGGTGAGCAAAGTCGCATACGCCCTATGCTATATGGTCATCATCGTGCTGGCCATCAACAGCTTCAACGTCGCGATCGGTTATGCCAAAGAGGCGATCGACCGGATGATCGACTTCATGATGGCGATGGTACCGCTGCTGTTCGCGTTGCTGGCTTCGATGGGCAACATCGTCACCGTGTCCGTTACGCATCCGCTGATCATCTTCATGATCAATACGATCGGAACGCTGATCCACGTCATGGTGTTTCCGCTGCTCTTCTTCTCAGCCGTGCTTCATCTGGTCAGCTCGCTGTCGGATAAGTACAAGCTGACGCAGATGGCGAACTTGCTGCGCAACATCAGCGTGGGGCTGCTCGGGGTGCTGCTGACGATTTTTCTCGGCGTTATCTCCGTGCAGGGCATCACGGGATCCATTACCGACGGGGTGACGATCCGGGCCGCCAAATACGTCTCCGGAAGCTTCATTCCGGTCGTCGGCAAAATGTTTGCGGATGCGACGGACACGGTGATCTCGGCATCGCTGCTGGTGAAAAACTCTATCGGTCTGGCAGGCGTCATCATCATCCTGTTCCTTTGCGCCTTTCCGGCCATCAAAATCCTGACGCTTGCGCTGATCTACAAAGTATCGGCAGCCATCATGCAGCCGCTCGGGGATTCCCCGATCACCGCCTGCCTGGACACGATCGGCAAAAGCATGATATACGTCTTTGCCGCCCTGGCGGCGGTCGGACTGATGTTTTTCCTGGCGATCACCATCATGCTGACGGCTGGCAACGTGACCGTCATGATGCGGTGAAGGGAGGGGAAGCCCGTGGAATGGCTTGGAAACTGGCTGAAAGAAGTCATCATGGTTGTGCTGCTCGCCACCTTCGTTGATATGCTGCTGCCAAGCAGATCCATGGAACGCTACGTCAAGCTGGTCCTGAGCCTGCTCGTGCTGGTCACCCTGCTGAATCCCCTGATCCGGATCGTGACCGACGACCCGCTTGACAAGCTGAGCGCAGCGATCGGCCGGATGGACCGGCAGCCGGGAGGTAGCGGCTCCAAAACCAGCCTCGAGCAGATTATGGACGAAGCCGAACAGATCAAGCATCGGCAGCAGAAACAAACACTCCAGTGGGCGGGGGAGCAGGTCGCTTCCACCATGAAGGAACAGATCAAGCAGCAAACCGGCGAGGAACCCGCGAACGTGCAGGTTGTTCTCGGACTGCCGAAGTCTAATGACGATCCGAATGCCGGAGCCGGCCAGTCACAGCCGTACATTAGCGCAGTCACCGTTACAATGAGGAATTCGCAAGGCGATTCGGGCAGTTCGGGCGGCACCCAGGGGGAGAACGGCATCCAGATCGAGCCGGTGAAGCCGGTTCACGTGCAGGTCACGATCGAGCCGGATGAGAAGCAGGCTGGAACAGATCAAATGAATTCTGATCCGGATGAGGATCAAGCGCAGGAGGCCGCAGGCGCTGTGGATGACAAAAGCGCCGGCGAAGTCCGCAAGCTGCTGGCAAGCGAATGGAATATCGATCCGGAAGTGATCACGGTACGAAGCGGATCCGGGCAGGAGTCCCGGTTATGAAGGCGGAGGTGAAACGATGGGGAAGTGGCTGAAGAAGCTTGAGCAATGGCTGGGGGGCGGACAGGGAGGGACGAAGCGGGTACATACGTTCAGGTGGCTGATCATCGTCGGCTTGATCGGGGTGGCAATCGTGCTGTTCAACTCCTTTGTCAATGTGAAGAAACTCGATAACGAAAACATAGGGAGGGAGCCTCCGGCTGGGGCCGAGTCCCAGGAAACGTTCCAGAGCTCGGCAGGTCAGACTTCGGACTTTGCAGCGATTGAGGAAACGGCCGAAGGCAGGATGAAAGACATTTTGGAGAAAATCGTTGGCGTAGGCACGGTGGACGTCATGGTCACGGTGGATTCCACGGAGGAAATCGTCTATCAACGGAATGTGAAAGACTCCCAGCAGCAGTCGGAAGAAAACGACGCGAACGGCGGTCAGCGCCATACGACCCAGTATACCCGGGATGGCGAGATCGTCACCTACGAGCAGTCGGGAACGCAGACGCCGATCATTACGAAAAAGGTAAAGCCGCAAATTCGCGGGGTGCTGATCGTAGCCAAAGGTGCAGAGAACGAAGTGGTTCGCAACTTGATTGTGGACGCGGTGGAAAAAGGCCTGAACGTACCGGATTACCGGATCTCCGTCGTTCCGCGCAAGCAGGGGTAAGCCGATTTCCCCGATATAATCCAGTTGACTTATGAGGAGGATTTAACGAATGAACAGTAAAAGACAAACGATTTGGTTGGTGTCGATGCTCAGTTTGATGGTAGTCCTGTCTGCTTATTATCTGTTTACCGAGGACTCCGGGACGTCGAAGACGCCGGTCGCCGACAGCCAGCAGGTGGACAGCAAAACCGACAAAGACGCCAAGACGACGGCCTCGGCCGGCAGCAAAGACAACGGGGTTGTCGTAGACGAAGTCGTGACATCGGGCCAATCGGGTGACAAGACCGCGGATGCGGGTAAGGCCGACGGTTCCGCCACTAAGGATACAGCCCAGGATACGTCGAAGGAAGACGCGGCTAAGGATGCGACGAAGGATACCGCAGCTGCTGGCAGCACGGCCGATAAGGACGCCGCAGCCAAAGACACAGCCAAGGATACGGCTGACGCCGGACAAAAGAACGCAGCAACAACCGACAAAGCCGCGGACGATAAAACGGCATCCACAAGTAAAACGGACGCCGGCAAGACAACCGCAAGCACGGAAAAAACGGACGATGAGATCCTGAAGGAAGTGGCTTCCCAGGCTTCGACAGGCAGCAGCATGCTCGAATCTCTTCAATGGCAGCGGTCGCAGACGAATGCTCAAAAAACAAACGACCTGATGGCGGCGATCAATGACATGAGCAAGGACAGCGAAGCTTCGGCCAAGGCGAGCCAGGAACTGCAGGCACTCGAAAACAAAGAGACGATCATCGAAAGCATCGAGGAAGAGCTGGAGCAAAAATTCTCCTTTGCTAACGCATTCGTGAAGGAAAATGACGACAAGTACCAAGTGCTCGTCCTGAGCGACAAAATGGATGCCAAGCAGGCAGCGGGCATCGTTCAGCTGGTGATGAAAGAGCTGAAAGTGACCCAGGACAAAGTCAGCGTGAAAGTCGTCTCCGAGTAAAATGGCGGAAAAACAGAAATATCGTCGAAAGAGTCCGGGACAACCCAGGACTCTTTCCATTTCTTCCGATTATGTTATAATACTTATCGTTATGTGTATGAATTGTCCGAAGCCACGGCTTCCATGCAGCTGAAGGAGTGAATTGCGAATGTTTAAATTGAACGAGATAAAAGAATTGATTAAGCTGGTCGATGAGACCTCCGTACATGAACTTGAACTTGAATCAGAAGGAGCACGCCTTTCCATCCGCAAGCCGGGCAAAACCGAAGTGGTTAGCGTTCAGGCTGCGCCTCAATTTGTACAGGCCCCTGCCGCACAGCAGGCTCCGCAATACGTACAGGCACCCGCCGACAATGCGCAGGCCCCTGCAGCAGGACAGGCAGCAGCACCGGATGCGGCTTCTTCCTCACTACATAAAATCGTCTCCCCGATGGTAGGAACGTTCTACAAAGCCTCTTCTCCGGACGCCGCGCCGTTTGTCAGCGTCGGTGACCGCGTTGACGAGAAAACGACGGTTTGCATTATTGAAGCGATGAAGCTGATGAATGAGCTCGAAGCAGAAGTAAAAGGCACCATCGTCGAGATTCTTGCGGAGAACGGACAACTGGTGGAATTCGGGCAGCCTCTGTTTCTGGTGAAGTCGGAATAGGCACCGCACAATGGAGGAGGTTACTTGCATGAAATTTCAAAAAATTCTGATTGCCAACCGCGGTGAAATCGCAGTCCGGATTATCCGGGCCTGCCGCGAGCTCGGCATTTCCACCGTTGCGGTTTATTCGGAGGCCGACAAGGAGGCGCTGCACGTCCGTTTGGCGGACGAGGCATACTGTATCGGCCCTACGCTTTCGAAAGACAGTTACCTGAATTTCACCAACATTATGAGCGTCGCCACGTTGACGGAATGCGACGCCGTTCATCCGGGATACGGATTTCTCGCCGAGAATGCCGATTTCGCGGAAATCTGCGAGTCCTGCAACATTACCTTTATCGGACCTTCGGCCGACGCCATCAACAAGATGGGCGACAAAGCGGTTGCGAAGCAGACGATGAAGAGCGCCGGCGTACCGGTCATTCCGGGTTCTGACGGCCTGGTTGAGGATCTGGATGAGGCGGTAATGATCGGCCGGGACATCGGCTACCCATTGATCATCAAAGCGACGGCCGGCGGCGGCGGAAAAGGAATCCGTATCGCTGAGGACGAGCAGGCGCTGATTAAGCAAATCACGGCGGCACAGCAGGAAGCCCAAAAGGCGTTTGGCAATGCCGGCGTTTATCTGGAGAAATTTTTGACCGGCATGAAGCACGTTGAGATTCAAGTGATTGCCGACAACCACGGCAACGTCGTTCACCTGGGCGAACGCGACTGCTCCGTGCAGCGCCGCCGCCAGAAACTGATCGAAGAAGCGCCTTGTCCGGTGCTGTCCCCCGACATTCGTCAGCGGATGGGTGAAGCCGCAGTCCGCGCCGCCCTTGCCGTTAACTACTCGGGTGCGGGTACGCTCGAGTTTCTGCTCGGCAACGACGGCCAGTTCTACTTCATGGAAATGAATACCCGCATTCAGGTGGAGCATCCGGTTACGGAAATGGTCACCAATGTGGATTTGATCAAAGAAATGATTTCGGTCGCGGAAGGTCACCCATTGTCGTTTACGCAGAAAGACGTTCAAATTAACGGCTGGTCGATCGAATGCCGCGTCAACGCGGAAGATCCGGACCGCAACTTTATGCCGGCTCCGGGCAAAATCCAATTTTACCTGCCACCGGGCGGTCCTGGTGTACGGGTGGACAGCGCGGCCTATCCGGGCTACAGCATTCCTCCGTTCTACGATTCCATGATCGCGAAGCTGATCGTATGGGCGCCGACGCGTCAGGAGGCGATTGCCAAGATGAAGCGGGCACTGTCCGAATTCGTCATCGAGGGCGTGCACACCACCATTCCGTTCCATCAGAAGCTGATGGAGCATCCGGTGTTCAACCGCGGTGATTTTGACATCAAGTTTTTGGAGGAAAACGAAATCTGACGCCTGCTTCGGATTGTTTGTCATAAAGTTCCCCAAATGGTATAGTATGAATGATTAGGGGCAATCCTGCTTTCGTCTGAAGCGGTTTTATATATTATCTGAAAGGTGTGTTGATTCAGGGATGAGCACATTACCGAGTGAATTTGAACGTACGGACATCGGTGAAATTCAAATAGCACCTGAAGTGATTGAAGTGATCGCGGGTCTGGCTACGGTGGAAGTGAAGGGCGTCGCCGGCATGAGCGGCGGATTTGCCGGAGGCATCGCCGAGCTGCTTGGCCGCAAAAATTTGTCCAAAGGCGTGAAGGTGGAAGTCGGCCAGCGCGAAGCGGCTGTGGACGTCTCGGTTATTATCGAGTACGGAAACCGCCTGCCGGAAGTGGCGACGGAAATCCAGCGCAATGTCAAACGCTCCATCGAAATGATGACAGGCCTTACGGTCATTGAAGTCAATGTGCATATCCATGATGTTTACTTCAAAAACGCGGAAAGAGCCGAAGACGTTGATTACAGTCAGCGCGTAAAATAAAGGATTCAATTGGTCACCATAACCCCCGACAACCGAAATGTCGAGGGTTTACTCTAATTTAAGGAGGCTGTGCTGTTCGTGGCTAAGATACTGGACAGACTTCTGCTGTTTATTTACAGCTTGAGTATCGGAGTAATATGTGTATTTGCCATCCTCCTCATGAGTGATTTGGTTCCGTCTCCGGATGAACTGCTGAACACAGCCGAGCTTCAGCTGACGGTCATCGTGGCGGCGGTGATCCTCTTTTTACTCAGTATCCGCTTCTTCTATATCTCGATTCGCCCGGACAGAACGCATGTCCACTCCATTGATCAGAGGACCGAATTCGGCGACATTCAGATCTCGGTGGAGACGATCGAGAACCTGTGCCTCAAGGCGGCTTCGCGGGTGCGGGGCGTCAAGGACCTGAAGGCCAGGATCCATGTGACGGAAGCGGGCCTTGAAATCATGATTCGCGCCGTCGTTGACGGCGATGTGTCCATCCCGGCCATGACCACCGACGTGCAGAAGCAGGTTCATGATCACCTTCAGGAAACGACAGGCATTCCGGTCTCTAACGTGGCGGTATATATAGCGAATGTGGCCCATGCACCAGTGATCAAGAGTAGAGTGGAATAGAGGTGAATTCTCCGAGTGATCTGGAAAGAAATTTGGGAGAGTCACAAAGGACGGATTACCGGTATTGCCGGCGGTATTTTTTTCGGTTTTATTTATTTGTTTGCGGGTTTTTGGGATATGTTGTTCTTTGCATTGGTAGTGTTCATAGGATATTCTGCCGGCAAAAGGAAGGATCTTCGGATGGATTCCTTTTTCCGCTGGCGGGAAATGGGTCAGTGGCTCTCCGAGCGCTGGCGCCCGTTCAAATGAACCCGTGATATGCCTTTCTCCGGAAAAAGAGCTGCAGCTTCTTGAAGCCCATATTCTGGAGATTGACATGCTCACGGTTTTTTTTGTGTAAATTACGATGTTTTTATTCCCGCGGTGACCCATAATAAGGACAAGAGGAAATTTCAAGGTTCTAGGAGGAACATGATGAAAAGACGTGTAGCCAGGGAGCTGGTCGTTCAGTGCCTGTATCAGATGGAAATGAACGAAGCAACAAGCGAAGAAGCGCTGGAAATGCTGCTGGAGGATGCCGCCGAGGAAAATGATACCGAGCGGACCATCACCGATGAAGCGGAATTGAAGGAATTTGTGCTGGGGCTCGTAAACGGCATTTGGGGCAGCAAAAAAGCGGTGGACGACCTGCTGGAAAATTATTTGAAGGGCTGGCAAATGAGCCGCCTCTCCAAGGTGGACCGCCAAATCCTCCGCCTCGCCGCCTATGAAATGCTGTATCGCGACGATGTGCCGGCCAAGGTTGCCGTCAATGAGGCGATCGAGCTGGCCAAGCATTTCGGAACCGAGGATTCGGGCAAGTTTGTCAACGGAGTTCTGGGGAACATGATCCGCGAGCTGGATCAATTGAAGTCATAGTCTTGCATAAGGACGCTTCGCCGTCCGCTTTGCCAATCTAAAACATAGGGGAGAGAGAGCGACATGACAGCATCTATTATCAATGGAAAACAGGTTTCTGAGGATATCCGGACCGGAATTGCCGACGAAGTCAAGGAGCTGGCCGCCAAAGGCGTCACTCCAGGGCTTGCCGTCGTGCTGGTAGGAGAAGACCCGGCTTCCCAGGTTTATGTGCGAAACAAGGAAAAAGCGTGCCACGACCTTGGATACTATTCGGAGGTTCATCGGCTTCCGGCCTCGACGACTCAGGAAGATTTGCTTGCATTGGTGGACAAGCTGAACAAGCAGGACACCATTGACGGCATCCTCGTCCAGCTGCCGCTTCCCGGACATATTGACGAGAAGGCGGTCATTAACGCAATCGCGGTAGACAAGGACGTTGACGGATTCCATCCGGTAAACGTCGGCAACCTGGTCATCGGAGATGACAGCCTTCTTCCATGCACGCCGGCAGGCGTCATCGCGCTGATCAAGCGTGCGGGTGTAGAGCTGGCCGGTAAGCATGCCGTCGTCATCGGCCGCAGCAATATCGTAGGCAAGCCGGTTTCGCTGCTGCTTCAGCGCGAGAACGCGACCGTGACGATGTGCCACTCCCGGACGATCGGCATGGCGGACATTGCGCGTCAGGCCGACATCCTGGTCGTTGCGATCGGTCGGGCCAATTTCATCGATGCGAGCTTCGTCAAACCGGGTGCGGTCGTCATCGACGTGGGCATGAACCGGCTGGAGAACGGCAAGCTGGCCGGCGACGTGGATTTCGAAAGCGTTAAGGAAGTATCGGGCCCGATCACGCCAGTGCCTGGCGGCGTAGGACCGATGACGATTACGATGCTGATGCAGAACACCCTGATCGCGGCCAAACGCCACCACGGATTGGCATAACGGAGCGGATGCCATGGAGCCGCAGCGTATTTTTTCAATCAAGGACTTGAACCGTTATATCCGGATGAAGATGGACTCGGACAGCCTGCTGTCCGACGTCTGGATCCGGGGTGAAATATCGAATTTTACCCACCATTCCAGCGGGCATATGTATTTCACGCTCAAGGATGAAGGGAGCCGCATCAAAGCGATTATGTTTGCCTCCCACAACCAGCGGCTGCCGTTTCGACCTAAGGAAGGCTCAAGGGTCATCGCTAGAGGGAATGTTACGGTATACGAGCGGGATGGGCAGTACCAATTTTATGCCACCCAAATGCAGCCCGACGGGATCGGCAGCCTGTATTTGGCTTACGAGCAGCTTAAGGAAAAGCTGGAGAACGAAGGGCTGTTTGCTGCAGACCGCAAGCGGCCGATTCCGGAGTTTCCGGAGACGATCGGCGTCATCACGTCGCCGACCGGTGCGGCCGTACGCGATATTATGACGACGCTTGAGCGGCGTTACCCGCGGGCGCGGATCATTCTCGCCCCTGTCCTGGTCCAGGGAAAAGGGGCCGCTCCCTCGATCGTGAAGGCCATTCGCACGATGAACGAGCTGGATGAAGCGGACGTGCTGATCGTCGGCCGCGGCGGCGGCTCACTGGAGGAGCTGTGGGCCTTTAACGAAGAAATGGTCGCGCGGGCGATCCGCGCCTCGCATATTCCGGTCATTTCGGCCGTCGGGCATGAAACCGACTTTACGATCGCAGACTTCGCCGCAGACCTGAGAGCGGCGACTCCGACCGCGGCCGCGGAACTGGCCGTGCCGCATGCAGGCGAGCTGAAGGCGCGGCTGCAGCAGCGGGAACGGCTGCTGCTCCAGCTGCTTCAGCAGCGGGTGAAGCGCAGCCGCCAGCAGCTGGCGTCCCTGCAGCGCTCGCCCGTGCTGCTGCATCCGCGGCGCTACATGCTGCAGCATGCGGAGCGCCTGGACATGCTGCGCCAGCGGCTGAGCGGCAACCTGCGTTCCCGGGTTCAGCTGAACCGGGAAAAGAGAAGCCGCATGTACCATGCGCTGATGCGGTACAATCCGCAGGAGCAGCTGACAGGGGCCCGGAGCCGCAACGATGCGGCGCGCCGGCAGCTGCTTCAGTCGATGCAGAACATACTGAAAGACAAGAAATCCCAGCTTACTTCCGGCGTGCGCCATCTGGACGCCCTCAGTCCGCTGAAGGTTATGGCCCGCGGCTACAGCCTCGTTTATGACGAGCAGGAAAAGCGTTTAATTAAATCGATTCATGAGGTACAGCCTGGCGACGTGGTCCAGATCAAAGTGAACGACGGCCAGTTATCCTGCCAGGTATGGGAACTGAAGGAGGATGCACAGGAACATGGGGAATGAAAAAGAGCTCAGCTTTGAGGACGCAATGATTCAGCTTGAGGATATCGTCGGAGAACTGGAGCACGGCGACGTTCCGCTCGAAAAGGCGATCGAGCTGTTCCAGCAGGGAATGAAGCTCTCCCAGCTGTGCGGGCAGAAGCTCGAACAGGTGGAACGGAAAATCGAGATGATCGTTGAAGAGGATGGGGAGCTTCGCAAGAAGCCGTTCGGCGGCGGACAGCTCGATCAGAGCGGCGGTGAAGTTTTTGAGTGACCGGGTTTCGTTCCAGGAATACATGCAGCAGATTTCCGAGAAAGTAACCGCCTCGTTGGAGGACAGCCTGCCTCATCATTGGCAGGTTCCTTCTTCATTAAAGGAATCCATGACGTATTCCTTGATGGCCGGAGGAAAGCGGCTCCGTCCGCTGCTGGTGATTGCGGCCTGCGAAGCGCTCGGAGGCAATGGGGAGGCGGCCCTTGATGCGGCATGCGCCGTTGAAATGGTGCATACCTACTCGCTCATTCATGATGATTTGCCGGCTATGGATAATGATGACTACCGCCGGGGCAAACTGACCAATCATAAAGTATATGGCGAAGCTACCGCCATTCTGGCCGGAGACGCCCTGCTGACGCATGCCTTTTATACGATCGCCCGAATCTCGGCGAAGCATGGCATTGATGCGGCCCCGATTCTGGCCATTGTGCAGGACCTTGCGGAGATGGCCGGTCCAAGAGGCATGGTTGGCGGACAGGCGGCCGATATGGAAGGGGAGCAGGGAGTCACGGATCTGGAGCATCTTCAGTATATCCACCAGCACAAGACGGGCGATCTGATTATTTTTTCCCTCCTTGCCGGCGGACGGATTGCCGGAGGCTCAGAGCGCGAGCTGGAAGCGCTGCGTACGTTTGGCAGCCGCCTGGGGCTCGCCTTTCAAATTCAGGACGATATCCTGGACCTGGTTGGAGACGAGGCAAAACTGGGTAAGAAGACACAGAGCGACATCAAGCAGGAGAAGGTGACATATCCTTATTTTATCGGTCTGGAAGCTTCGCAGCAGCAGGTCGAGTCCTTGACCCGTGAAGCCAAAGCGGCTGTCTTGAACGCCGGTTTTCAGGATCCGGAGCGCCTGCTGGAGATTGCCGATTATTTAATGCACAGAGACCATTAGAGCATGATGCTTTATGTATGATGGGCATTTTATGATATAATGGCGAAAAGAATCTAATCATGGAAGAATGTCATGGATAAACATATCACTAATTACGAAGGAAAGCGGGGAGATTGCCGTGCTGCTTCCACAAATTAACGAGCCAGGACAATTGAAATCACTATCGGTTGACGAGCTCACTTCTCTGGCGGCCGAAATCCGTCAATTTCTGATTGAGAAGCTGTCGGTCACCGGGGGGCATCTCGCATCAAATCTGGGAGTGGTGGAACTCACGCTGGCCCTGCACTATTGCTACAACAGCCCGCGCGATAAATTTATTTTTGATGTAGGACATCAGGCCTACGTTCACAAGATGCTGACGGGCCGTATGGATCAGTTCGACACACTGCGGAAATACAAGGGGATGTGCGGCTTTGTCAAACGCAGCGAAAGCGAGCATGACGTCTGGGAAGCCGGGCACAGCAGCACCTCATTGTCCGCGGCGATCGGCATGGCCGTTGCCCGGGACTTAAAAGGGGAAAACAACAAAGTGATCGCCATGATCGGGGACGGTGCGCTTACCGGCGGCATGGCTTTCGAAGCTTTGAACCATATCGGACATGAACAGAAGGACCTGATGGTCATTCTGAACGACAACGAAATGTCGATTGCGCCGAACGTCGGCGCCATGCATAACTATTTGAGCAAAATCCGCTCGGACCGCCATTATTTGCGTGCAAAAGACGAGCTTGAGATGATGCTGAAGAAGATTCCTGCGATCGGGGGCATGCTGGCCAAGACCGGATCCAGGCTGAAGGAAAGCCTCAAATATATGATGGTACCCGGCGTGCTGTTCGAAGAGCTGGGCTTAACTTATCTCGGACCGGTGGACGGCCATGATATCCACAAGCTGATCGAAACGTTCAAGCAGGCCGACAACGTGCGCGGACCGGTATTCGTGCATGTGCTTACCACCAAAGGCAAAGGATATAAACCCGCAGAAGCGGATTCATATAAATGGCATGGGGCATCTCCATACAAAATCGAAACGGGCCAGGTGCTTAAATCGGTAGGAAATCCGATGTACACCGACGTATTCGGCAAGACGCTGATCGAGCTTGGCGAGCAGGATCCGCGTCTGATTGCGGTAACTCCTGCAATGCCAAGCGGTTCCGGTCTCATTCCGTTCAGCGAACGGTTTCCGGACCGCATGATCGACGTCGGCATTGCGGAGCAGCACGCGGCGACGATGTGCGCCGCGTTGGCGATGGAGGGCATGAAGCCGGTGTTCGCCGTCTATTCCACGTTCATGCAGCGTGCGTATGACCAGATCGTTCACGATATTTGCCGCCACAACGCCAACGTCATGTTCGCCATCGACCGGGCAGGTTTCGTTGGAGCCGACGGCGAGACGCATCAGGGTGTGTTTGACATCGCGTTTATGCGCCACATTCCGAACATGGTCATGATGATGCCGAAGGATGAAAACGAGCTGAGACATATGATGAAAACCGCCCTGGAGTATAACGACGGACCGATTGCTTACCGCTACCCGCGGATCAACGGCCTGGGGGTTCATCTGGACGAGGAGCTTGTGCCGATTCCGATCGGCAAATGGGAAACCGTCCGTGAAGGCGAAGGATACGCCGTGTTGGCCTGCGGCCCGATGGTTCAGGTTGCGCTTGAGGCAGCAGACCAGCTGAAACGGGAAGGCATTCACCTGCAGGTGGTCAACGCCCGGTTCATGAAGCCGCTGGATGAAGAAATGCTGCTGGAGCTTGCCGAGAATGGCACGAATATGGTGGTGCTCGAGGAAGCCAGCGAAGCGGGCAGCTTGGGCAGCGCCGTACTGGAGTTTTATGCTTCGAAGCATATATTTGACACGAAAGTGTCCTTGATGGGTGTACCCGACCGCTTTATCGAGCATGGCAGCGTGAAGGAGCAGCGGGAGGAGACCGGTCTTACGGCAGCAGGAGTAGTCGGCGAGATCAAGAAGCTGATGTCCCTGCATCCTTACGAGATCGGCAAAACCCAGTTTCCTTCCTAATGGACGCCGAAATCGCCGTGCAGTCAGGAGATAACGATGAATTTGCCTAAAGAACGAATCGATGTCCTGCTCGTTGAGCAGGGCTTTTACGAGAGCCGGGAAAAAGCCAAGGCGGCGATTATGGCCGGGCTGGTCTTAGCTGCAGACGAACCGGTCGAAAAGGCGGGGACGAAAATTCCGCGCGATACGCCGCTTAGGGTCAAGGGAGCGGTGCATCCGTATGTCAGCCGCGGCGGTTTGAAGCTGGAGAAGGCGCTCCGCACCTTCGGGATCGATCTGACCGGCAGAACGATGCTGGATATCGGGTCTTCGACCGGCGGCTTTACCGATTGCGCGCTTCAGAACGGAGCCGGCTATGTGTACGCCATTGATGTCGGGTACAATCAGCTGGATTGGTCGCTGCGAAACGACGAGCGGGTGTGCGTGATGGAACGGACCAACTTCCGTTACATGACGCCCGAGGATCTGAAAGGCCCTTCCCCGGATTTTGCCAGCATCGATGTATCCTTCATTTCGCTGCGCATCATCCTGCCCCCGCTGATGGCGCTCCTGAACAAACCGGCCGACGTGGCTGCGCTGATTAAGCCGCAGTTTGAAGCCGGCAGGGAGAAGGTCGGGAAGTCCGGCGTCGTCCGGGAACCTGAAGTTCACCGCGAGGTGCTGATGAACGTGCTGTCTTTTGCCGCGGAGTTAGGCTTCATTCTAAAAGGACTAACGTTTTCGCCGATCACCGGCGGTGAAGGAAATATCGAATTTCTCGCTCATTGGCATGTGCCCGCGAGCCCATCGGATACAGCGGGACAACCTGTAGCCGAAGAAGAACTGCAGGCTTTGGTTTCTGATGTAGTTGCGCAGGCACGCCATACGTTTACAGGGAACTCATCCAAGGGATGAGTTCTTTTTGTAGGGACGGTCATCATTCTGCTGAAACAAAAACTTTGGAATAACGATTGATGAGAACGTTTGTTTGGGTTATAATGAGCTTGTTTATATGCGTTTATACATTCGAAAAACGGATTTTTATACATTTAAAAAAGGGATTCTTCCGCATTTCCGCGAATACCAAGGCGAGGTGATGAGGATGGAGGGACGTGCAGACTTGCTGGTCATGGTGCTGATCGGCGTGCTCTTGATCATTTGGATCGCGTACGGTCTGAGATCATGGCTGTTTAACCCTCTGCCTGCCCGCGTACCGGAAATGCCGATTAACGAACAGATACATGACCATCCCGCGGTAGATCTGCTGGAGGAGGCAGGCTATGAAGTGATCGGCGGCAAAATCAAGATCCCGCTGCTGTTTGAGGCGGACGG
Source organism: Paenibacillus favisporus (assembly GCF_040545415.1). Lineage (NCBI taxonomy): Bacteria > Bacillati > Bacillota > Bacilli > Caryophanales > Paenibacillaceae > Paenibacillus > Paenibacillus favisporus. The sequence goes on from NZ_JBEPLV010000001.1 coordinate 547,760, forward strand.
GGAGGAATATCACAGCCGCCTGTTTATCGATTATGTCGTGAAGGACGATGACGAGGTATTGTACCTTGTAAAAGTCGCCAGAAGGCGTCTGCCCCTGGAATGGACCGGATCCGGTCTGCGCGACCGTCTGCTGCCCTATTTTTTGCTGTATCCGGGCTCAGGCGGCGTGCTCTTCGTCGATGCCGACGAAGGGGAAATCCGGCGTATTCATTTTGATTGGGATGAAGAGGACTGGAATGGTTATGATGATTAAATATGAGCAACTAACATTTGGGAGGCCACTATGAAAGGACAACGCCATATCAAAATACGCGAGATTATCACCCAGCAGGAGATCGAGACACAGGACGAGCTGGTGGAGGCTCTGCGTGAAGCGGGTTTTCAGGTGACACAGGCAACCGTGTCCAGGGACATCAAAGAACTGCTGCTGATCAAGGTGCCGATGGATGACGGCAGGTATAAATATTCACTGCCGACGGATCAGCGCTACAATCCGGTTCAGAAGCTTAAGCGCGCGCTGGTGGACAATTTCGTGCACATCGATTACACGAACAACCTGGTCGTCATGAAGTGCCTGCCGGGAACGGCCAATGCCGTTGCCGTCTTACTGGATAACATGGAATGGAACGAAATCATGGGAACGATCTGCGGCGATGACACGGCGCTGATCATTTGCCGGACGAATGAGGACAGCGAGCGGCTGGTCCAGATGATCAACAGCTTTATTTCATAGTATAAATTATAGATTTGCCTTAGCGGAGGTGCGCTTTTTATCATGCTTTTAACATTGAGTATCCGAAACTTGGCGGTCGTCGAATCCGTCGACGTCCATTTTCATCCCGGCTTTCACGTGCTGACCGGGGAGACTGGTGCCGGGAAATCCATCATTATCGATGCTTTGGGGCTGATTGCCGGAGGAAGAGGCTCGGCGGACTTGATCCGCTACGGCTGCGACAAGGCGGAGATTGAAGCGATGTTCGAGCTGCAGGAAGGCCATCCCGTGTGGGAAGCCTTGGCCAAGATCGGTGTCGGAGGAAGTCATGAAGAGCATTTAATCATCCGCAGGGAGCTGACGTCCCAGGGCAAGAGCACGTCAAGAATCAACGGGCAGCTCGTTAATTTGACGATGCTGCGGGAAGTCGGCGAGCAGCTGGTCAACATACATGGCCAGCATGAGCATCAGAACCTGTTGCGCGCAGACAGGCATCTCAACTTGCTGGATACTTACGGGGATACGCTAATCGGACCGATCAAACGGGAATATCAGGAACGGTATACGGCGTTCTCCAAAGTGGAGAAGGAGCTCCGGGAGCTGATGGAGTCCAGCCAGAAAGCGTATCAGATGCTCGATCTCTATCGTTTCCAGCTGGAAGAAATCTCAGCCGCTTCATTAAAATCCGGAGAAGATGAATGGCTGGGCGAAGAAAGGGTCAAGCTATCCCATAGCGAGAAAATGATGGATGCGGTATCGGGATCCTATGAGCTGCTGAACGGGCATCAGGGAATCAGTGTGATCAGCACGGCTATTTCCCGTCTGGAAGACGTTATGAAGTATGATGAGAAGGGTCTGAGGCCGGTCATCGAGCAGCTGCAGTCCGCCTTTTATCAGCTGGAGGACGCTGCCTTTCAGCTCCGGGATTACCGGGATCAGGTGGAGTTTAACCCTGAGCGGCTCGAAGAGGTGGAGCAGCGTTTGGATCTCATCTCCACACTCCGCCGTAAATACGGGGACAGCGTGGAGCAGATTCTGGCCTATTACGAGTCGATCCTGCAGGAAACGAGCCTGCTGGAGAACAAGGATGAGCGTCTGGAGCAGCTGAAATCCCAAAGGGAAGGACTGCTGAACGGACTGGTTGAATCCGCGCTGGAGCTAAGCGAAGCAAGGCAGCAGTGTGCTGCAGATCTCGCCCGACAGGTCGAGGCCGAGCTCAAGGACCTTCACATGGAACGAACGTCGCTGGAAGTCCGTCTGGAGCGGCTTGATGATCCGCGGGGGATCGAGGTCGACGGCCGGAAAATCCGGCTCACCAGACAGGGGCTTGATACCGCTGAGTTTATGATATCCCCGAATCCGGGCGAGCCGCTGCGGCCGCTCAGTAAGATCGCGTCAGGCGGTGAGTTATCCCGGATGATGCTGGCGATGAAGAGCATCTTTGCCCGCCATGACCGCATTCCGGTCCTGATCTTTGACGAAGTGGACACGGGGGTCAGCGGAAGAGCGGCACAATCCATCGCCGAGAAGCTGAACAAGCTGGCTGAGACCTGCCAGGTGTTTTCGATTACCCATCTTCCGCAAGTGGCCTGCATGGCGGATCATCAGTATTTAATCGAAAAGAATGTGGATGAAGGACGTACAATGACGCGTGTGGAAGAGCTCTCGACGAAGGGCCGGGTTGAAGAACTGGCCCGGATGCTCGGCGGGGTGGAAATTACGAAGAAAACGCTCCATCATGCCCAAGAAATGCTGAAGCTGGCGGACGAGCGGAAAGCCGTCAAATCCGCACCAGAGTAATGATTGACAGTAATAAAAGCCTAGGGGCGGGGTAATCTTAAAGGTACGCAATTGGCGACCACCTTTCGTCAAGCGAAAGAAGCAAAAGGGAGCGTGACAGCCATTGAACTCCAGCCTCAGGAATAAAATGCTCGGTCTTTTCATTGTCTTCTTTCTTTGTTTTTTAGGAACAACAGAGCCGGTACAAAGCCTGGCCGCCATCCCGAATGAAATCAGGATGTTTGCGGGAACGGCACAAGCGCTCTCCATGCCGGTGACGGCCCAAGCTACCGTCGACCGTCCGGGCGTTCTGCATCTCAACGGTTCCGCCGTCACCGCCAAGGTGACTCCAGGACGTCCATTGCAGCTGACGCCGCAGCACAGCGGAATGGCGAAAGTAACCTTGAAATTATTCGGAACCATCCCTTTTAAAACCGTTCAGATCCATGTCGTACCCGGACTCAAGGTTATACCGGGAGGACAAACCATTGGAGTGAAGGTGAAATCGGCGGGCATTTTGGTCGTTGGGCATCACCTGGTCAGCGTAGATGCCGATACAAAGGTGTCCCCTGGTGAGAATGCCGGAATCCAGCTGGGTGATTTAATGACCCACATGAACGGGATTCCGATGGACGATGTCGCAAAAGTTGCCAAAGTAGTCGAAGAGGCGGGCAAAAGCAAGCGACCGGTCGAAATCAAATTCAAACGCGGAAACAAAGAGATGAGCACGAAGCTGTCCCCCGCCTATGACCTGGAAGACAGGGTGTGGCGATTAGGACTGTATATTCGCGACTCAGCCGCAGGCGTCGGAACGTTAACCTTCTATGCTCCCGATCAAGGCGTTTATGGGGCACTGGGCCATGTTATTACGGATATGAACACGCAAACGCCGATTTCCGTCGGCAGCGGTGAAATTTTGCAGTCCAGCGTAACCTCGATATCCAAGAGCCAAGATGGCGAACCTGGCGAGAAGAGAGCGCATTTTCTCAAGGAAAGTAAAATCCTCGGTAATATTGAGCGCAACACGCATTTCGGAATCTTCGGCAAGATGAATCAGAATCCGGATCACAGCTTGTATAAAGAAGGCATCCCGGTAGCATTCGCCCAGGAGGTTAAAGAAGGCCCGGCCGAAATTTTGACTGTGGTGGATGGGCAGCAGGTCGAACGGTTCAAGGTCAATATTGTCCATGTGGCGAAGCAGGAATCACCGGCCACCAAAGGGCTGGTCATCCGAATTACCGATCCGCGGCTGCTGGAGAAGACCGGGGGCATCGTCCAAGGGATGAGTGGAAGCCCAATCGTGCAGGACGGCAAATTGGTCGGAGCGGTGACCCACGTGTTCGTTAACGATCCGCGGTCAGGTTACGGTTGCTTCATCGAGTGGATGCTTCAGGATTCCGGAGTTCTCCCTCAATCGAAAAGTACTCAAAAAAGTCTTAAGGCCGTGTAGCCTTAAGACTTTTTGTCGTTTCATCGCGAAATAGTTAGAATAATGGATGAAAATATTAATTATAATTCAACAAGGTAAAAAAATAAACAAAAATAATTTTCGACAGAAGGAATTTAATGTTGGGTGTCGAAAACTTATCTCTGCAGAAAAATAAGGGAAAACGATTCTAAGGAGGAAGCAGCCAGTGCAAAAAATAGAGGTATTGTTGGCGGATGACAACCGGGAATTCACGAATTTGCTTGCGGAATATATTACCGAGCAAGACGATATGATGGTTACGGGAATCGCCTATAATGGCGAGGAAGTGCTAAATATGATCAGTGAATCGAGAAAAATACCGGACGTACTGATTTTGGACATTATTATGCCGCACCTGGACGGATTGGGCGTTCTCGAAAGACTACGCGAGATGAATCTGTCCTCGCAGCCTAAAATCATTATGCTGACTGCTTTCGGCCAGGAGAACATCACCCAAAGAGCGGTACAACTCGGTGCTTCATACTACATTCTTAAGCCGTTTGACATGGAGGTTCTAGCCAGCCGTATTCGTCAGCTCGTGGGGCAGCAGCATATCACGACAGGCAATATGACGGTATCAACGACCAAGTCCAATGTGGTTCCGATGGCGAAAGGGAAAAACCTTGACGCCAATATTACGTCCATCATTCATGAGATCGGCGTTCCGGCCCATATCAAAGGTTACCAATATTTGCGCGAAGCGATCACGATGGTGTACAACAACATCGAAATCCTCGGTGCCATTACCAAAACGCTGTATCCGGCGATCGCCGAAAAATTCAAAACGACGCCATCCCGGGTCGAGCGGGCGATCCGTCATGCGATCGAAGTGGCCTGGACGCGCGGCAACATCGATTCGATCAGCCATCTGTTCGGTTACACCATCAACATCAGCAAATCGAAGCCGACCAACAGCGAGTTTATCGCGATGGTGGCCGACAAGCTGCGCATTGAGCATAAGGTGTCTTGAAAGGAATAGCATGACCCTAAAGAATACGCCATACTATGACGATGATCATAGTATGGCGTTTTTTTATTTGATGTAGATCCATCTTTTCCTGAAAAATCCGATATCCATTATTTTCATGGTGAAAAGGGTAATAATATATGGATTGAACTAAAACTATGCAGTTTCTTCGTTCATTCCATATAGTTACAAAGTTTTATCTGGATATCAAGCCTGATTAAATTTACACTTATATTATTATCAAAAATTGGAAACCTTGTTGGGCGAATACGGGAAGGAGTTTAACATTGAAAGTAAAAGGATGGATCATTGCCACCACGGCTGCGATGGTGTTGTCGGCAACGTCAATTATGGTCATGGCGAAACCGGACCCCATCAAAGTGATGCTCAACGGAACCGAGTGGGTGACTGAAGCGGCACCCGTTCACATAGATGATGAAATTATGATACCTTTGCAAACCTTCGGAAAGCTTTTTGGCAAACAAGTCACCTATGACAGCCAAAGCAACACGGTTCGTATTGATGACAAGAAACAGGTCCCCTTCGCACAATCCGACGACCAGACGATACAGATCAGCGGAGATGCCAGCGAATCGGGAACCTATGAACACTTAACGCTGAAGACTCAGACTTTCAGCCGTCACATCCCTGGGTACAATGTGGACAATCCAAGCTATGCTCCAATCATCGATAGGGCCGATTTGACGGGTGACGGCAAGAAGGATATTGTTATCATTTTAACGACAGGATATGGAACCGGCGTTTATACATCCAATCCGCTCGTGTATGCCGAAACAGCGGAACCCATACCTGTAGAGGATGCATATACGGCATTTTTAAAACAGTTCGACAGTAAAGTGACGGACAAGCAAATCGAGCTGAATATTCGCGGCGAGCGGACGGTCATCCCTATATCCAAACTGCAGTCCGGCCCTGTAAAGTACCCGCCGGGGATCGGAAGCGTTATGACGTATACCCTTGAGGGGAATACCCTGAAAGCGACTACGGCCGTGCAGGTGTCCCCCGCCGAATTTATCGGCGATTTAACCTTAAGCTACACATTTAAAAACGGTCTTCTTCAAGCAGGTGATGCTCAGTTAGCCTTGTACCCCGAGTACGGTTCGTGATAAGATAACGTTCTGGCAGTTATTACTAACTTGTTAAGGCTACAGCCGTGAAAGGAACGATGATGAAGACATCCAAGATAGCCACTTTACTGCTGACAGGCGTCATCACGGCGTTGCTGATCCTGAGCGGATGCAGTCTGGAGATCAACCCGGCGGCACCGGAGAACAACAGCACCCCAGCGAGCACCAGCGGGGGGAACCTTCGGGTCGTTTTTCTTGATGTAGGGCAGGGAGCTTCTCAGCTTATTATTTCCCCTTCCGGTAAAACGATGCTGATTGATGCGGGGAACAATGACAAAGAAGAGCTGATGCTGCAATATATGGAGCAATTCGGCATCACCAAGCTCGATACGGTTATCGGAACTCATCCGGATGCCGACCATATCGGCGGGCTGGATGCGGTCATTAACCACATTCCGGTGGGCCGCATTTATATGCCGAAAGCACAGGCCAATACGAAAACGTTTGAATCCGTTCTGCGTGCCGTAAAAAATGCCAAACTGAAGGTACAAACGGCGAAGGCCGGGATCTCTTGGGATATGGACGATGAGGTTCATGTCGATATGCTGGCGCCCCGCAAAAGTTATGACGACTCGAATAACATGAGCGCTGTGGTGAAAATAACGTACGGCCGCACTTCTTTTCTGTTGACCGGTGACGCGGAGGCGGACAGTGAACGGGATATGCTTGACGCCGGAACGGATCTGCAGGCGGATGTCATGCTGGTGGGGCATCACGGCTCCAAATCGTCGACCACGCTCGCATTTCTCAAACGGGTTCATCCGAAGTATGCGGTCATACAGGTAGGTGCAGACAATACATACGGCCATCCGAAAAGCGTCATTCTAAACCGGCTGAAGCAGCAGGACGTCAAGGTATACCGTAACGATCTTCAGGGAACGATTGAAGCGGAGTCGAATGGGCAGAAGGTAACATTCCGAACGGAAAGGTGAGAACGATGACGGGATATGTCGAAGGCTATGAAGGACCGTATTGCCGCATTGAAGTGGATGGTAACATCCAGGCCGTACCCCGTGAACAAGTGGATCCTCAAGTGAAGGCAGGAGACGCTGTGGAACTGAAGGACGGAAAATGGGTGACCGATCCGGCTGCAACCAAACGGCGCACGGACGAAATCAAAAAACTGATGGACGATGTTTGGGAATCATAAGAAAAACGTCTATCGATGTACCTTCAAAGAAGACAGACCGCGTTTAGAGGAAGTTTTTCTTGCAATATCAGGAAGGAATGGCTCTGCAATTTATGCTTTCTGATATTATAAAAAAACTCTTCGCCGGATGATGTGCTGATCGATCTTGCTCATCATCCCGAAGAGTTTTTTTGTATGATCAGGCGCTTCCTTTGGCACTGACCTTATGCGGTGGAACAAAACAGCACCGGCACCGCGGCTCGTAATCATCGGAATCCCCGATCATGATTACCGAGCCCAGCGGAGCGGGATGGCCGTTGACAATCCGCTGTGTGAACACGGCTTCCGGGCTGCCGCATACCGCACAAAAGGCGGTCAGCAGCTGGATGTCGTCGGCCATGGCCAACAGCCCGCCTATGTAGCCGAATTCTTTTCCACGATAGTCCAGATTCAGTCCGTCCACGATGACATGCTTCCCGCTGTATGCCAGCTCTTCCACCAGGCCAAGGATCGGCTTGCTGAAGAACTGAACCTCGTCAAAAGCGACCACATCCGCGTCAGCGGTTTCCGCCAAAATTTTGGCGGTGATGTCAGCGGTCAACTGCCGCGGAATGGAGATGGCTGGCAGCCGGTATCCGATCCGGCTTACGATTTCGTCCTTCGCGTAGCGCTGATCCTCCTCGGGCTTGTAAGCCACCAGCTTTTTCCGCCCGTATTGGATCAGTTTTTGGCACCGGCGGATAAGTTCACCCGATTTTTCGCTAAACATGGGTCCCGTAATTACGGTAATCCGTCCTTTATTCACGTTCAGCCTGCTCCTTTCCCGTTAGCATAACCCGTTCATGTTCTATATGATGACAAAACACGAAAAATTGCGACTTTTATAGAGTACCACAATTAAAACGGACATGGCTACAAAAATAACCGAAAGTGGCGTGCAGGCGTTTGGCCGTGGTATGGTTAATTATAAGAAGGATCGAATGAGCATTTGGAGGAGACGGCATCATGCAGGAAAAAATAGAAGCTTATAAAGCAAGGATCGCTGAACTGACAGCAGAGCTCGGCAAGGATCCGCAAGTGGAAGATCTGGTCAGCAGTCTGCTCGCGGACCTCGAAGAAGCGGTTCAGCAAAACCATAAACTGCGGCTCACGCTGCTGAAGTCTTCATCGAAGGAATCACGGATGTCCACCAAGCTGAGAGAGGCGCTGTACGAATAATTTATCCGGTCCGGTTCATGTCTAGTCGCTTGCTGCAGCTTTTGCGGCAAATTGGGATACACCAATTCACACGATCCGCTATATCCTAAAGTGAGCAGGAATACATTGAAGCGGGGTGATTGGGTGAACCGGTCCATGGATAACAAGAAACGGCGCAAGCCGGCAAAACCGGTTGTAAAGTATGCCAAAGCCGGCGTGCCCCCGCCGAAATTGAGCCCGCAGCAAATCGCCATCATTGCGGGATTACTGAACAATTTCTTTGTGGTCGAATCTGTGCTTTACAACCGCGATAACGAGCTGAAGGTCGTCTTAACGAGCAGAACGCTGACGAATCTTCCGGTGCTGGGGAATCCGGAGTACGGATTGGTGAAGGAGGACATCGTTCTAGACATTATCGCCAGCGAAACCGATCAAGATTCGGACCAACAACAAAACCCCGTTCTGAGATAAATCTGCAGTCCGGGGTTCTTTGTTCGATTCCTGGTCTTGGAATCCGGCATTATGATGATTGTACGGGTGGTTTGGGCTTGCGCTTCTCCTTGAAACGTGGCCCTACATAGTTTCGTTTGCGGTCCCGGAACAGAATCCAGCCGCCGAGAAAGCTCATCCCTGCCACGAACAGGAGCAGGCCGAGCACAAAATGTCCCCACGCAAACGACGGATGGGCGACGCTCGCATCGCCGTGGAGCGAATAATATTCGAATACCGCATCTTTCATAAACAAAAATCCGGTCATTGCCGCCAGTCCCGGAATGACGAGGATCAGGATGGCGATAAAGCGGGAAATAATCAGTTTCATGAAAAATCCCTTCCTGTTGGCCTGTTTTAGTCCACTATATCATAACTCGTCCGGCGAATCTTTGTCTATTTCCGGACATGTGATAACATTTTGTAATGCGGTGAAAACCGAGTACAATATAAAAGCGATGGAGTGCTTCTTACTCCGGGCACAACTTGTCATAAGTTATGCGCCAAATGGTTTCAATATAAACATGTTAAGATGGGGGATGGACAATGACAATATCATGTGACGTAGCCGTTCTGGGCGGCGGTACCGGCGGTTATGTGGCTGCAATCCGCGCAGCTCAGCTGGGCAAGGAAGTCGTTATTATCGAAGCGGACAAGCTGGGAGGAACATGCCTGCACCGCGGCTGTATTCCAAGTAAGTCTTTGCTGCGGAGCGCGGAAGTATACGCAGAGATTAAAGAAAGCGAGAGCTACGGCATCGAAACAGCAGGGGCCGCACTCAAATTTCCGAAGGTTCAGGCGCGGAAGGAAGCGATCGTAGATCAGCTGCACCAAGGTGTTCAATACCTGATGCGTAAAAATAAAATTCAGGTGGTTCATGGAAAAGGGCGGGTCATCGGTCCTTCCATTTTTTCGCCGAAAAGCGGTGCCGTTGCTGTGGAGCTTGCGGATGGGGAGATGGAGACGGTTGTTCCGACGCATTTGATTATCGCCACAGGCTCCCGTCCAAGAGTGCTCCCTGGACTTGAACCCGACGGAATACATATTTTGACCAGCGACGAGGCACTACAAATGGATGAACTTCCGAAGTCCATCATCATCGTCGGCGGCGGCGTGATCGGTGTCGAATGGGCTTCGATGCTGAACGATTTCGGCGTGGAGGTCACCGTCGTGGAGGCGGCGGGCCAGCTGCTGCCTGCAGAAGATGAGGAGGTGGCCCGTGAGCTTCAGAAGTCGTTTTCGCGCCGGGGCATCAAAATGTTTACCGGGGCCCAGCTGCAGACGGAGACATACGAAGCAGCGGATCACCAGGTGCACATCGATGTGCGTGTTGGGGAAAAAACCGAACGGCTTCAAGCGGACAAGCTGCTTGTGTCGATCGGCCGCCAGGCGAATGTGGAGAACATCGGTCTGGAGAACACGGATGTCCGGGTGGAGCGCGGTTTTATCGCTGTCAATAAACATTATCAAACCGGCGAATCCCATATTTATGCCATCGGCGACGTCATTGGCGGACTACAGCTCGCGCATGCGGCAAGCCATGAAGGAATTGCGGCCGTCAACCATTTGGCAGGAGAAGAAGTTCACCCGGGGGATGCGGATCTGATTCCAAGGTGCGTGTACACCAGACCCGAAGTGGCCAGCGTCGGCATCACCGAGAAGGAAGCCCGCAGCCGCGGATTCGAGGTCAAGGTCGGCAAATTCCCGTTCCAGGCCATCGGGAAGGCATTGGTACAGGGGAGCAAGGAAGGATTCGTAAAAGTAGTAGCTGATCCTAAGACAAACGACATTTTAGGCGTGCAAATGATCGGAGCCCATGCGACCGACCTGATCAGCGAGGCGGCATTGGCCCAATTTTTGAATGCAACTCCTTGGGAGATCGGACAGATGGTGCATCCGCATCCGACGCTCTCGGAAATTTTGGGCGAGGCGATGCTGGCGGTAGACGGCAAATCCATCGGAATGTAAGACCAAAATTTACAATCGGTTCTTTTCTTTTCGCCGTGGTTATGATTATAATAGGGTTAAGCCAAGTCTTAGTACCAGGTTTTAATAGTAGATCAGGGACAGACTGCAGGCTCTAAAATAAGGAGGTACCTCCCATGAATGATCAAGGTACTGTTCACACGCCACATGAGCATGAGCAGCTTGGACTCACCAATGGCCAAGTCATCGACATGTACAGATATATGCTGCTCGGGCGCAAATTTGACGAGCGTAACCTGCTGCTGCAGCGGGCTGGCAAGATTAACTTTCACGTATCGGGAATCGGCCAGGAAGCGGCCCAGGCCGCTGCGGCGTTTGCGCTGGATCGGGAAAAGGATTACTTTTTGCCTTATTATCGCGACTATTCATTTGTGTTATCGGTAGGAATGACTCCGTACGAGCTGATGCTGTCGGCCTTTGCGAAGGCTGACGATCCGAACAGCGGCGGGCGGCAAATGCCTGGACACTTTGGCAGCAAGCGGCTGCGGATCGTAACGGGCTCAAGCCCCGTCACGACCCAAGTGCCCCACGCCGTAGGCGTAGCCTTGTCCGCCAAGATGAGAAAACAGGATTTCGTTTCGTTTGTCACTTTTGGCGAAGGCTCGAGCAATCAGGGGGACTTTCACGAGGGAGCCAACTTTGCGGGCGTTCATAAGCTGCCTGTGATTTTTATGTGCGAAAACAACCAGTATGCCATTTCGGTACCGCTTCATAAGCAAATCAGCGGCAAAGTTAGCGACCGTGCGCTTGGCTATGGGTTTCCGGGCATCCGGGTGGACGGCAACGATGCGCTTGCGGTCTACAAAGCCGTGAAGGAAGCGCGTGAACGTGCTATCCGCGGTGAAGGACCTACGCTGATTGAAGCCATGATGTACCGCCTGTCTCCGCACTCCACCTCGGATAACGACTTGGCGTACCGGACCAAAGAAGAAGTGGAAGAGAACTGGAAAAAAGACGGCATTGTCCGTTTTAAACAATATTTGATCAGCTGCGGCATTTGGGATGAAGAAAAGGATGCGGACTTGCAAGCACAGTTGGCTCTTGAGATCAAGGAAGCAACCGACTTGGCCGACAATGCTCCGTTCCCGAAACCCGAGGATACGCTGAAGCATGTGTATGCGGGCGATAGCGAAGAGGGGGTATACTAATGGCCGAAATGGAATATATCGATGCGATTCGTCTGGCAATGAAAGAAGAAATGGAAAAAGACGAAAACGTGTTTGTCCTCGGTGAGGATGTCGGCGTTAAAGGCGGCGTGTTCACGACGACCAAAGGCCTGCAGGACCAGTTCGGCGAGGAGCGGGTCCTCGACACGCCGCTGGCGGAATCCGCCATCGCCGGCGTTGCGATCGGCGCGGCCATGGTCGGCATGAAGCCGATCGCGGAAATGCAGTACTCCGACTTCATGCTGCCGGCAACGAACCAAATTATCAGTGAAGCCGCGAAAATCCGCTATCGTTCCAACAACGACTGGAGCTGTCCGGTCGTCGTTCGTGCGCCGATCGGCGGAGGCATTTTCGGGGGATTATACCATTCCCAATGCCCGGAATCGATCTTCTTCGGCACCCCCGGTTTGAAAATCGTAGCGCCTTTTACCGCCTATGACGCGAAAGGACTGCTGAAGGCTGCGATCAACGATCCGGACCCGGTGCTGTTTTTTGAAAATAAAAAATGCTACCGCATGATCAAGGGCGACGTGCCTTTGGACGACTATACTGTACCGATCGGCAAAGCTAACGTGCTGCGCGAGGGAACCGACATCACGGTCATCGGCTACAGCATGCCGCTGCACTTCTGCCTTCAAGCCGCCGAAGAGCTGGAGAAAGAAGAAGGCATCTCGGCCCATATTCTGGATCTGCGCTCCCTGCAGCCGCTGGACCGTGACGCCATCATTGAGGCCGTCCGCAAAACCGGAAAGGTGCTGATCGTACACGAGGACAACAAAACGGGCGGTGTGGGCGCCGAAGTGTCCGCCATTATTTCGGAAGAATGCCTGTTCGACCTCGATGCGCCGATCAAGCGGCTGTGTGGTCCGGACGTACCGGCCATGCCGATCAGTCCGCCGATGGAGAAGTTCTTTATGCTGAGCAAGGATAAGGTCAAGCAAGCCATGCACGAACTGGCGGTTTATTGAGAATTGCCGTATGAAGGAGTGAAAATATGTCAAATCAAAAGTTTACCGATATGGTGATGCCGCAGCTGGCAGAATCGCTCGTGTCCGCCACCATCGCCAAATGGCTGAAGCAGCCTGGCGATAAGGTGGAACAGTATGAGCCGATCTGTGAGGTCATCACCGATAAGGTCAACGCGGAAATCCCGTCCACCGTGGACGGGATTATGGGGGAATGGGTCGCCGAGGAAGGCCAGACTGTCGCCGTCGGTGAGGTCATCTGCCGCATTGCGGCGGCAGGCGCTGCGGGGTCTCCGGCGGAGGAACGGCCGCAGGCGGAGCCGCGTACTACACCGGCCCTAGTACAGGCTGAAGCCTCTGGAGACCAGTCCATGCGCGGCCGGTATTCTCCAGCGGTGCAAAGCCTGGCAGCCGAGCATGGCGTGAATTTGAGCGCCGTCCAAGGAACCGGCATGGGTGGACGGATTACCCGCAAGGATGTCCTTGCTTATATCGAAAACGGCGGTGCGGCAGCGGAAGCCGGCCGGGCTGCCGAAGCTCCGGCGAAGAAAGAGGTTCATTCTCCGTTCGTAGGGCTGCCGCATGCCAATCCTGCGGTCCGTCCGGAACAGTACATCCCGGTTCCGCCGGCATCCAGCCGGCAGTCAGGTTTGCATATGACCGAGTCGCCGCGTATTCCGGCCGTGGAACTCGAGGACCAGAACGGGCGCGCCGAGACGATGATCGACGTCACCCCGATCCGCAACGCCATTGCGACGAACATGCGCCAAAGTGTGTCGGAAATTCCGCATGCCTGGACGATGATCGAGGTCGACGTAACCAACCTGGTGCTGCTGCGCAACAAATTGAAGGATGAATTTAAGCGCAGAGAGGGCTATAATTTAACCTATCTGGCGTTTCTTCTGAAGGCTGTGGTCAATGCGATCAAGGATTACCCGATCATGAACTCGGTCTGGGCGGTCAACAAGATCATTGTGAAACGGGACATCAACATTTCCCTCGCCGTCGGGACGGAAGACTCCGTCATGACGCCGGTTATTCAACGGGCCGACCAGAAAAACATTGCCGGTCTCGCCCGTGAAATCGAAGAACTGGCGACCAAAACGCGGCAGGGCAAGCTCAAGCTGGAGGATATGCAGGGCGGCACCTTTACGGTGAATAATACCGGGTCGTTCGGTTCGATCCTGTCTTACCCGATTATCAACTATCCGCAGGCGGCCATCCTGACCTTCGAATCGATCGTGAAGCGGCCTGTCGTGATCAACGACATGATCGCCGTCCGTTCGATGGCGAATATCTGCTTGTCGCTGGACCACCGGATTTTGGACGGAGTCATCTGCGGACGCTTCCTGCAGCGCGTGAAGGAAAACGTGGAGGGCTATACGCTGGATACCAAAGTTTACTAATGAAAAGTCTTTGAAAGCTTGGTCATCATCTGAAAGGGCGTGAAGCAGTCATGACAACCAAACTTGAAGTATCCTATACGCCGATGATGGATTATGGTGCGGCCTGGGATTTGCAGAAAAGCATCGTCAGCCGCATAGACCTTGGAGAGCAGCAGGAAACCCTGCTGCTCTTGCAGCATCCACCGACGTATACGATCGGATCGCAGCGGCATCCGGAGCATCTCTTGCTCAGCAAGGAACAGCTGGAGCAGCAGGGCATCGGGCTGTTTGAAATCGACCGCGGCGGCGATATTACCTATCACGGTCCGGGGCAGCTGGTCGGGTATCCGCTGCTGCTGCTGGCGGGCAAGGAAGGACTGGATCTGCACGGCTATTTGCGCAATCTGGAGCAGGTCATCATCAATTACCTTGCGCATTACGGGATCGAGGCAGGCCGCAAGCCCGAATATACGGGTGTCTGGGTAGGCGATCTGAAAATTTGCGCTATCGGGGTCAAATTCAACAAGTGCAAACACCAAAGAGGGTTCGTGACCAGCCACGGGTTTGCCTTCAACATAACGTCCGGCATTCAAAACGAAGGCTTTCAGGGCATTATACCGTGCGGAATTCAGGAGTATGGCGTCACGTCGCTTGAGGACTGCATTGGAAAGCCGATCGCGGTCGAGCAGGTGGCGGAGGAGATTGTTCCGTTCTTTACCGAGATATTCGGATTTGAGGCCGTTTCAGCCCGAGGGGCAGAGGAAAGCCCGCTGAAATCAGCGGGCTATTAAGGACTCGACGAGCCCAAAGACGACGGATCCGACCATGGCAATGAGCATGAGGTATACAAAAACGCGAAACCATTTTTTTCGTTGCATAAATAGCTCCTTTATTCATCATTAATGAAGGCTCGATGCCGAGCCGGGACAACCTATGTACTATTGTAACTTAACGCCGAAGGAGAGGAAAGTCCATTGATTAAACAAGACCGTTTGATACAGGAGTTTATGGAATTGGTTCAGGTGGACAGCGAAACAGGCCATGAAGCGGAGATCGCCGCGCTGCTCAAGCAGAAATTTACACAGCTTGGACTGGAGGTCGTTGAAGACGACTCCCAGGCCAAAACCGGACATGGCGCCGGCAACCTGATCGTGACCTGGAAGGGGGAAGGCAGCGCGGAAGCTCCGAAGCTATTGTTCACCTGCCACATGGATACCGTAGCCCCGGGTAAAGGGATCAAGCCAATTCTGGGAGAAGACGGTTGGATCCGCAGTGACGGGACGACGATTCTGGGGTCGGACGATAAAGCGGGCCTGGCGGTTCTGCTTGAGACGATCCGCGTGATCCAGGAGCAGCAGCTTCCCCATGGACAGATCCAATTCGTAATTACTGTCGGTGAGGAGTCCGGACTGCTGGGAGCACGTTCGATGAATCCGCAGCATTTGGATGCTGAGCTTGGATTTGCTCTCGATTCCAATGGAGAGGTCGGATCGATTGCCGTTGCGGCACCAACCCAGGCTAAAATTCAAATGAAGATTTTTGGCAAATCGGCGCATGCGGGCGTGAATCCGGAAGACGGAATCAGCGCCATTCAGGTCGCCTCCAAAGCGGTGTCGCGAATGAAGCTGGGCCGGCTCGACCAGGAGACGACGGCCAACATCGGTAAATTTTCCGGCGGTGGAGCGACCAATGTGGTGTGCGATTTTGTCCAGCTTGATGCGGAAGCGCGCAGCATCGTTCAGGAAAAGGTCGATCAACAGATCGCCCACATGCGGGAAGCGCTCGAAACGACCGTCCGCGAGTTCGGCGCCCAGTGTGAGTTCCGGAGTGAAATCGTGTATCCAGCGTTTAATTTCAACGAAAACGATCCTGTGGTGAGCCTGGCCAAACGTGCAATAGAGCGCCTTGGACTGAGCGGAAGAGTGTTCCGTTCGGGCGGCGGCAGCGACGCCAACATTTTCAACGGGCTTGGAGTTCCTACGGTGAATCTGGCCATCGGCTATGAGGATATACATACGACGAAGGAACGGATCCGCGCGGAGGATATGGTCAAAGCGGCTGAAATGGTGCTCAGCATCATTCAGGAAACCGTCAAATAAAGCTTTAACCCTATACAGCAGAATGAACCTGCACAAACAGGCTGTTCCATGCATGCGGCAAACCGCGCTGGAACAGCTTTTTTGCTGGGCTCATCCTTCTTCGCGGGCCAACTACAACGGGTAAGCTTACAAGTTAGTGAACATAACGCCGGCGATCCGCGGCAGGATGATTTCTGCGCTGTGCCGGGGTCCATACCGTATGCCAGCTGGTGGATTGGATAATTTGCAGGGCCAGGGTGATATTCGTCAAATATTCGTCAATTTGAAAATACAGATCACTTCCGATCACTTGACGTTCCTGTCTGTGATCCAAAGAGGTACGGGTCTCCTCCAGGAAGCAGGAGGCTGCCGCAAACCGTGCCATGGAGTGGGACGGATCCGTTGCATAGATCGACTCGAACAGCTGCGCTGCTTTGGCGAAGTCACCTTGATCGTACAGCATTTCAGCGGCGATAAAGCAAAGTTCGAGCGAGCTCTGGCTTCTCTCGTGCGTCGGAATTCCTTCCAGTTGGTTCAGGAGCGTTTTGGCCTGTTCCACATAGCCCTCCCGGTAAAGGGTATAAATCAATTCGCTGGATTCATGGAACGAGGGTTCGGGCTGAAGGGACATCCCCATGTCCACCATGCCGAGCACGATCGCGGACTTGGCTGTTTCCAGCCGGTTAAACCTGGACAATTCGGGCAATCCCCCGCCCTCCTGAAGCGCACGGCAGCACAAATACGCCGCATGGGATGCGGTAACAGAATGGGAAGCTGATTTGACCACGACCTTGTCCGGATCCATCGTGCGCTGCGTCAGCCGCGCGTGCGCTTCCTTGAATTGATGGGTGTGAATAAGGCACAAAATATAAATGAGTTGAAGAGATTCATTGAACCGTACGTCATCCGTATAACGGCTTAGGATGCCAAAGGCTTCCTCATACGCGCCCAGATCCGCCAGCGTTTGGCCGACCTGCAGTTCGGTCGTGTCTGAGGGCGGGACCATTTCCAGAAGTCGCCGGCATATTTCCGCATCTGTCTTTCCGGCGTCGTAGAGCAGTGCTCCCCATTCCGCGAGCGTTTTCCGATGATGCTGTCCTAGATTGACCGCCCGGCGGAAAGCTTCTTCGGCTTCCTCGGTACGGCTGCATGCATATAAGAGCCTTCCGTACTCGAGCCATCCCTGCGCTTCGTCAAAGCTTTCAGCATGGGGCAAACTTCCGGAGTCATCATGTGCATGCGTCAGAGCCGTTCGAATGTGCGTCATCGCCTCACTGTTGTGTCCGCGCGATTTATACCATAATCCCAGCTTAAAATGCAGGGACGGGGAATTCGGGTAAGCTTGCAGCAGCGTCATCAATTCATCTTTGGTCATAATTGTACCCTCCAATATATAGAACAACCTGGTGAGTGAATAGTTG
This sequence comes from Paenibacillus favisporus, assembly GCF_040545415.1. Lineage (NCBI taxonomy): Bacteria > Bacillati > Bacillota > Bacilli > Caryophanales > Paenibacillaceae > Paenibacillus > Paenibacillus favisporus. Next base: position 565,650 of record NZ_JBEPLV010000001.1, read on the forward strand.
GCGGGAATGCTAAAAAAATGTTTAAAAAGTTAAATCGCATATCGTTTTCAGATCATATCCGAAAAACCTGGGGATTTCGGGTGATATTAAAGGACAAAGATTCATCCGTCCCTTAATGATCCCGCCGGGAGGACGCGAGCGATTGCAAAATGTGCTGCAGCGGCGTGTCGGGGTTCCATTCCTTTTGCAATTGGCGGAGCATGATTTTAATCTGCCAGGCCCGTCCTACCATATGGACCGAGTTCGCTGTACGGTAACTTTTCATGAAGGGATCCCTCTTTCCTTGGGGTGAAGTTTGTTATAATAAGACCATATGTGTCAGCATGGCCAAAAATGCTAGGTTTTAAATATAAGAGGTTGTTGAGCACGTACTATAAGGAGGATCATAGAATGAAAGAGTCTTTGCCACATATGAAGAAACCGTCCAAACATCTCGAGGAAGAGACCCTGTCCACCGAATCTATTTTTCAGGGAAAGGTCGTATCGTTGCAGATTGACAAGGTCCGGCTTCCCGACGGCAAGACGGCTACACGGGAAATCATTCGCCACCCCGGTGCGGTAGCTGTTCTGGCCATCAAGGATGACCGGATCATTCTGGTCGACCAGTATCGCCAGGCCATGGGACGGTGCGAGCTTGAAATTCCGGCAGGGAAGCTGGAGCCAGGGGAGGACCCGATGGAAGCGGCTAAGCGCGAGCTTGTGGAGGAAACGGGGTATACATGCGGCCGCCTGGAGCTGCTGCATTCCTTCTATACTTCGCCCGGGTTTGCTGATGAGGTGATCCACCTCTACGTGGCTCATGAGCTTCAAGAGGGCGATGCGGCGCCGGATGAAGACGAGTTCGTGGAGCTGCTGGAATTGACGATGGAAGAGGCGCTTGAGGCGATTTCGCAAGGCCGGATCAGCGATGCCAAGACACTTATGGCAGTGTACGCCTGGAAGCTGAACAAGCTGACGGGTGAATTCCGCGTATGAGCAGTCCGGAACGTGTCAGTCACCAAGAGCTTGCATACGAGTCGGATATGTTGAGCGAATACTTTGCGGATCTGCACATCCATATCGGCAGGACGAACGACGGGCATGCGGTCAAAATCAGCGGCAGCTCCAATCTGACGTTCGCGAACATCGCCAAGGAAGCGTCGGAGCGCAAAGGGATCGAGCTGGTGGGCATTATCGACTGCCACTCGCCGGTCGTCCAGAAGGACATTATCGACTGCCTGGAATCCGGTGAAATGAATCAAGTGCATGGCGGTGGGATCGCCTACCGGGGAACCACGATTCTTCTTGGTTCCGAAATTGAAATCTATGAACAGGGAAGAGGCGCTGCGCATCTGCTCGTTTACTTTGCGGACCTGTCGACGATGCAGCGCTTTACGGCCTGGATGTCAGGCCATATGAAGAACGTAAACCTCAGCTCACAGCGCATTTACGTTTCCGGACGGGAGCTGCAGGCTAAGGTGTACGGCATGGGAGGCATCATGATTCCCGCCCACGTGTTCACTCCGCATAAAGGCCTGTACGGCAGCATGACGCCGCGAATGGAGCATGTGCTCGACCCGGGGCTTGTGAGCGGAATCGAGCTTGGGCTGAGCTCCGATTCGGAAATGGCCGGACTGATATCGGAGCTCGATCCGTATACGTTTGTAACCAACTCCGACGCCCATTCCCTGGGTAAAATCGCCCGCGAGTACAACCGGATCCGTTTGGCGGAGCCGACCTTTGCCGAGTTCCGCAAGGCGATGGAGAGGGCGGACGGCAGGTGCGTGACAGGTAACTACGGCCTCAATCCGCGCCTGGGCAAGTACCACCGTACCTATTGCCATGGTTGCAGCCGCGTGTTGGACATCGAACATGGGGGCGCAGGCTGCCCGTTCTGCGGCAGCACCAAGCGGGTACAGGGGGTGCTCGACCGGATCCTCGATATCGCCGACCGCAAGGAGCCGTACATGCCTGCCTTCCGGCCTGCATATCATTACCAGGTCCCGCTTGAGTTCATTCCGGGCCTCGGCAAGGCCAAAATGAAGCTGCTGCTGGAGCGGTTCGGTACGGAAATGTCGATTCTCCATCATGCGGCTGAAACAGAAATTGCCGAGGTTGTGGGCACCGATTTGGCGCGGATGATCGTCATGGCCAGAAACGGTACCCTGAAGCTGACCTCGGGCGGAGGGGGAACTTACGGGAAAGTGGAAGGGACGTCCGTGTCCAAGACATAGTTTGGGACTTGCCTTCATACAGTAAGGGTATGCGAATGGAAAGGGGAGAAACTGCATGCGAGCTTTCCGCCATGCCCTGAAAGAACAAAACATCCTGTATATTTTTGTCGCCGTACTGTTTCTGGTTGGAGTCATCTTCGGCGCGCTCATGGTCAATGCTCTTTCCCTTGAACAGCAGCAGGACTTGGGACGGTATTTGGGCAATTTTTTCGTAACCGTGAATCAGGGAGCGGAGGCCGGCCAGCCTGCGCACTCCTACTGGGACATCGCCGGGCTGCATTTGAAATGGGTTGGTCTGATTTGGATTCTCGGCCTGTCGGTCATCGGCCTGCCGGGCATTCTGATCCTCGATTTTTTGAAAGGCGTTCTGGTCGGCTTTACGGTTGGCTACCTGGTTGGCCAGTTTTCGTGGCACGGTCTGCTGTTTGCGCTGGTGTCGGTAGCTCCGCCGAACCTGCTTATCATTCCGGTTCTGATCGTTTGCAGCGTATCGGCGATCGCCTTTTCGCTTCATATTATTAAAAACCGGGTGATGCTCCAGCGTCCGGGCAACATTACCCGCCCATTTGCATCGTATGTCGGGATGACGCTCGTCATGGGCCTGATCATGCTCGGCATCTCCTCATTTGAAACCTGGGTGACTCCCACGATGATGAGATGGGTGACGCCCATGCTGATCCACGCTCCGGCCATCACTGGCATGTGAGGCAAAAGCGTTTGACTTTGTTTGGCAACTCCCCATATAATGAGAGAAGCGGTTATAGATAGGTGCAGAGATTTTCCTGTGGGGAGGGAGACAATGGAAGCACGGATCGATAAAATCAAACAACAATTACAATCCCAGGGCTATAAGCTGACACCCCAGCGGGAAGCTACCCTCAGAGTACTATTGGAGAATGAAGAAGACCATCTGAGTGCGGAAGACGTATTTATGCTTGTGAAAGAAAAGGCTCCGGAAATCGGTCTGGCAACCGTGTACCGTACCTTGGAGCTGCTGAGCGAGCTGCATGTCGTCGAGAAGATCAACTTTGGCGACGGTGTGGCCAGATACGATCTACGCACCGATACGGCCAAGCATCACCATCATCATATGATCTGCGTGAAATGCGGGAGCATGGATGAGATCCGCGAGGACTGGCTTGGACCGCTGGAAGAGCGGGTTGAACGGGAATTCAATTTCACCGTTTCGGACCACCGTCTTGATTTCCACGGGGTATGCTACCGCTGTAAGGCGAAGGAAGACAACGGCGGCAGCGATGACAAGTAATCATACAACGATTTTATAATATGATCTTGACGATCAAAGCTCTCTGCCCGGCATGCTGCCGGAAGGGGGCTTTTTTGGTCGGGGCGTCCTGGGGCATACATAAGGACAAACGTTCATATGCTGGATATAGCAAGGATGAACGGGAAGGAGAGGCGTCTCCTTCAAGAATGTGAGGTGCTTCCGGGATGATCATTCCGCTGCGAAAATGGCTGTCCGTGCTAAAGTTTCTGATCGTGTTCGTTTCTTTAGCCTATATGTTCTACCATGTGCTGACCCTGTTCACTGCTTGGATCACGCCGGTGGACCATTACCGCATTCCGGAGGGTCATGCCGTCAAGGCGTTCCAGTCCGGTGACGGGAAGCAGGACGGTGAGCGGATGGGGGACAGGCTCCGTTTTTATTTTTGGTATGGTGAATAATGCCTCCGGCAGGGGACGTCCTCCCTGCTGTCGAAGTAGAACAGGACGAAGATACGTCAATCCAAAATGAACCCGAAGGAGCTGTTTCACAACATGATGCAGTATGTACAGCCCTTCATTCGGTACATCCGTGAGGAGAAAGGGCTGTCCAGTAACACACTTGAATCGTACACCCGTGATGTCCGTCAGTTTGTGGAATTTGTAGAGGAACGGGGGCTGAACTCAGCGGATCAGGTCAAACGGACGCATATCCAAATGTATTTGAACCTGAAGAAGCAGGAGCGCATGGCCCCGGCGACGCTCGCACGCAAGCTGGTTTCCGTACGGTCTTTTATCCATTATTTGATCCGGGAATCCGTCATCCGGCAGGATCCGAGTCTTGGACTCGACGCTCCCCGGCTGGAGAAGAAGCCTCCAAGAGTTCTGTCCATCGGGGAAGTGAACCGGCTGCTGGAAGCCCCCGATGTTTCCGCGCCGCAGGGGCTTCGGGACAAAGCCATGCTGGAGCTGCTCTACGGTACCGGCTTGAAAGTATCTGAGCTTATCTCCCTGAACGTGGACGATGTCAATTTGGACATGCATTTCCTCCGCTGCACAAGCAGCGCTGGCAAGGAACGGGTGCTTCCGATCAATGGGATTTCGGCCGGGGCGGTCAAGGAGTATATAACCGGAATGCGGGATCCGCTCGTACGGGAAACCTCCTCGGACGACAGAGCCCTGTTCCTGAACCTGACCGGCAGCCGCCTGACGCGCCAAGGATTCTGGAAGGTGTTGAAAAAATACGCCGCCGATGCGGAGATTGAAGGCGAGATTACGCCGCATACGCTCAGGCATTCTTTTGCCGCGCACCTGCTGGAGAACGGAGCCGATCTGCGCTCCGTACAGGAGATGCTGGGGCATGCCGATATGGCGACGACCCAAATGTACACCACAAGTACGAAAAGAACGATGAAGGACGTTTATGAAGAGCACCATCCCCGTGGACGGGATCATTCCAATACCGATTAGGAGAGATTATACGCATGTCAACGACACAGCTGAAGCAGATTCAAGAGGCAGCCGCCTTTATCCAGAGCAAGGGAGGCGTTCAACCGGAAGTGGGCCTCATACTCGGGTCCGGTCTCGGAATACTGGCTGACCTGATCCAGGACGGCATATCCATTGCCTACGAGGATATCCCTCATTTTCCGGTGTCGACGGTGGAAGGCCATGCGGGAGAGCTTCTGCTCGGTACGATTGAAGGACGTAGCGTCGTCTTAATGAAGGGGCGCTTCCACATGTATGAGGGTTACGGCCCGGAAGTGACGGCTTTCCCGGTAAGGGTCATGAAAGAGCTCGGCGTGAAGAGCCTGCTGGTGACCAATGCAGCCGGCGGCATCAACACGGATTTCGAGCCGGGAGACCTGATGGTCCTGACCGACCATCTGAACCTGACCGGCCGGAATCCGCTCATCGGCGCGAACGAACCGGCGCTTGGCGTCCGCTTTCCCGATATGTCCGAGGCGTACAGCCGGCGGCTCCGCCAGCTCTTGAAGGACACGGCCGCGTCGAAGAACATTCCGATTCGCGAAGGCGTATATGCCGGCCTGCTTGGACCGACGTACGAAACGCCGGCCGAAATCCGCATGCTGCGCACGCTCGGTGCAGACGCTGTCGGCATGTCGACGGTATCGGAGACGATCGTGGCCCGGCACGCCGGCCTGGAAGTGCTCGGCATTTCCTGCATCAGCAACATGGCGGCAGGCATTCTGGACCAGCCTTTGTCCCATGAAGAGGTCATGGAAACGACCGAGAGAGTCCGCGAGAAGTTCCTCGGCCTGGTGCTTGCGGTTATCCCTCATATGTAATATGCAAGGCCGTTTATTCAAGCAGCCCCCGCAGGAGAAATCCTGCGGGGGTTTTTGCGTGTATCAAAAATAATTCGGCGTAAGCAGCCCCTGGCATGGAATATTTTCCTGTGATCCTGACGAAACTGAAAGACAGTAACCATTTCAATTGAACCATATAGAAATGAACTAAAGAAATGAAAGTTATAGGCCGTATCAGGCCTTCATAACAGGAAGTTCAATGAAAAAGCTTTAGTTCAATCTATACAATAGGTCAGGAGGGGACTTATTTTGAAAAAAACGATACTGGCGCTCGCGCTGTCCTTCGGACTGTCCACGGTGGCGCTGCCTTATCTGGGGTATGCCGAAGAAGCGCCAAAAGGCGGTCAGGCTCCGGGCGTGGAGCTGGCGGCGAATGCTAGGTCAGCCATCCTTATGGATGCGGATACGGGAACGGTCATTTATGAGAAGAACAGCCATGATAAACTTCCGCCGGCAAGCATTACGAAAATTATGACCATGCTGCTGACCATGGAAGCCATCGACGAGGGCAAGCTGAAAATGACCGATATGGTCCGGACGAGCGAATATGCGGCGTCGATGGGCGGTTCGCAAATATTCCTTGAGCCGGGAGAAGAGATGACGGTCAACGAAATGCTCAAGGGCATTGCTATGGCTTCCGGCAACGATGCCTCGGTGGCGATGGCCGAAAAAATCGCCGGCACGGAGCAGGCCTTTGTCCAAATGATGAACGACAAGGCACAGGAGCTGGGGCTGAAGGATACCCATTTCGTGAACTGTAACGGGCTTCCTGCCGAGAACCATTACTCTTCGGCGCACGATATCGCGGTGATCAGCCGTGAACTGTTGAAGCATTCGGAAATTACGAAATACACTGGTTCCTATCAGGACTATTTGCGAAAAGATTCCGAAAAGCCCTTCTGGCTCGTGAATACGAACAAGCTGGTCCGCTTCTATACAGGGGCCGACGGTCTCAAAACGGGGTATACCTCCGAGGCGAAGTTCTGCCTCTCGGCTACGGCCAAGAACGGCAACCTGAGAGCGATCGCCGTGGTGCTGGGCGAGCCTAACACCAAGACGCGGAACGAAGAAGTGTCCAAAATGTTCGATTATATGTTTGCCCAGTACAGCACGCATACCATTTTCAATCCGGGTGACGTGATGGGTACGGTAAAAGTGAACAAGGGCAATACGAAGGAACTGACCTTGAAGGCCGGACAAACCTACAGCGTTCTGACAAAGAAAAACGCCAAGGCAGCGGACATCCGCCACGAAATGGTCGTTCCGAAGGAGATCAAGGCTCCGGTCCAGCAGGGACAGGTTCTCGGTAAACTGGTCGTCTACGAGGGCGGCAAGGTGCTGAAGGAATTTGAGCTGAAGTCGCCGGAGACGGTGGGCAAGGCCGGATGGTGGAAGCTGTTCAAACGGACGACATCAAAATTGTTTCTTGTAGATTGATAGCGGTTTTCTTCTAGTTTTGTCGTGATGCAGGAATCCGGTTTTACTCCGTAGAAATCGTTGTTCATGACAGGGAGGAGAGTGAGCAAACGTGAATCTGCAAGTGGAAATGGAGCATCACCGCAACATCTTGATTGTGCGCTTATCGGGAGAGCTCGATCACCATACGGCTGACCATGTCCGCATGAAAATGGATGAGACGATCCAGCGCGGACTGACAGACCATCTGGTGCTCAGCCTGAAAAATTTACAGTTCATGGACAGCTCAGGTCTGGGTGTGATCCTCGGAAGGTATAAGCTGATCAAGGCCAAGGGCGGCAAAATGGCGGTGTGCGACGTCAATCCTACCGTCTACCGGCTGCTCGATATGTCCGGCTTGTTCAAAATTATGCCCATTTACGATAACGAGGGTCATGCGCTCTCGGGTCTGGAGGTCGTGTCATGAGTAAAGAAAAGGCCAAGGAACGCAATTTCATGACGCTGCAGTTCGCAGCCAAGTCGGAAAACGAATCGTTCGCCCGTGTGACGGTGGCCGCCTTCATTTCACAGCTGGACCCGACCATGGATGAGCTGAGCGACCTGAAAACGGTCGTTTCCGAAGCGGTGACTAACAGCATCATTCACGGGTACGACAGCGATCCCGAGGGGATTGTCACGATCACTGCGGAAATTGTGGGAGATACCGTCACTCTGACCGTGGAGGATCGGGGAAGAGGCATCGAAGACTTGGAGCTTGCCAAGCAGCCCCTGTATACGTCGAAGCCGGAGCTGGAACGGTCGGGCATGGGCTTTACGATCATGGAGAACTTTATGGATGAATTCGAGGTATCCAGCGAGCCCGGTTCCGGAACATCAATCAAGATGAAGAAGAGGATCGAATCTAAGAAAGCTTTGTATAATTAGGGGTTGGGCGCATGGATGCTGATGTGAAGAAAGGTTCGCAGACTTATTTGGATGATGCCGAAGTCAAACGTCTGATCGCACTCAGCCAGACCGGGGACAGCTTGGCCCGCGATACGCTGGTAAACTGCAACATCCGCCTCGTCTGGTCTGTCGTGCAAAGGTTTATGAACCGGGGGTACGAACCCGAGGATCTGTTCCAGATCGGATGCATCGGCCTGCTGAAATCGGTCGACAAATTCGATTTAAGCTATGACGTCAAGTTTTCCACCTATGCCGTTCCGATGATTATCGGCGAGATCCAGCGCTTTCTCCGCGATGACGGAACGCTGAAGGTCAGCCGGTCACTGAAGGAAATGGCCAACAAGGTACGCAAGAAAAGGGACGAGCTGTCGAAGCACCTGGACCGGCTGCCGACCGTCAAGGAAGTGGCCGAGGAGCTTGGGGTAACGCCGGAGGAAGTCGTGTTCGCCCAAGAGGCCAACAAGCCGCCGACCTCGATCCACGAGACCGTGTTCGAAAATGACGGGGATCCCATTACGCTGATGGACCAGATCGCCGACGAATCCCAGGAACGCTGGTTTGATAAACTGGCGCTGAACGAAGCAATCGATGGCCTGTCGGAGCGGGAAAAGCTGATCGTCTATTTAAGGTACTACCGCGACCAGACCCAATCGGAGGTAGCCACCCGGCTCGGGATATCCCAGGTACAGGTTTCGCGCCTCGAGAAAAAAATACTGCAGCTGATCCGCGATCAGATTGCCCAGTGAACAAGGAACCGTCTTCCGTATAGGAAGGCGGTTCCTTTTTTTGGGCAGCGATGCAAATCGGACTAGAAAGTAGACCTTTTTCCTATACTAACGGTAATTCAGCAGCAAAAGGAGTGATTGGATGTCTGATCACGGATTGCCTACGGTCTACCTGCAGCTGCGCAGCCGCGTACCGATTTCCCATGGAAGGGTTGTGACCCTCGGCCACATCGCCCGGATTTTATGCGACCCCGAGTGGGAATCTTCGCTCCGCAGCCTGGAGCTGGTTCATCCCCATAAGTGGGATGGAAATTTGTTGTTAATTGACATGATGCACATCATACCGAAGATCCAGGAGCTCATTCCGGGCGTCCGCATTGAATCGATGGGGAACAAGCACTCCCTGGTGGAAGTGGTAAAAAAGGAGAAGAAACCGTCACTGATCCTATTCATCCTCGTCTGGCTCCTCCTTTTCTTCGGGTCAGCGCTGACGATCATGAATTTCCATGCGGACGTGAACATGCAGGAGGTGCAAATCCGTACGGTGGAAATGGTGACCGGCCGCCGGGACGAGCATCCCTACTTGTTCCAGACGGCTTATTCCTTCGGCATCGGGTTTGGCATGGTTGTTTTCTTCAACCATTTATTCAAAAAGAAATGGAACGAGGAGCCGACCCCGCTGGAAGTGGAAATGTTTCTGTACCAGGAAAATATCGACCAGTACGTCGTTGCCGAGGAATATAAACGGATGAAAACTGAGAGCCGTCAGGGGGATTCGTCTTGATTCTGGTCGGCTGGATCATCCAAATACTGCTCGGGATTGCCGGGGGAATTGCGGTTGGCGGCGGTGTTATTGCGCTGTTCATCGTTCTGGACATGATCCCAAGGCTGGCTCAGCTGACTTCATCCTATAATCGGGTTCACTGGTACGAAGGGGCGATGGTAACGGGGTCGCTGATCGGGACCGTGTTCGACTTTTGGAACTGGAAACTATCCTTGGGACCGCTGGCCAGCCTCTTGATCGGGCTGTTTAACGGGATATTCGTCGGTATGCTGGCCGCCGCGCTCACTGAAGTGCTCAACGTGCTGCCCATTTTGGCCAAAAGGCTGCAGATGACCCGCTACCTGTTCGGTTTTTTGATGGCAATGGTCACGGGAAAAGTGGCGGGTTCCCTGTTTGACTGGTTTGTTTACAGAAAGTAAGGAGGAACGCTTCGTGAGAGATGACAAGGATCAGGAAATCAACGTAGAGGACCCTGCGGGTATTGCAATGATCATGCAGTACGGGGACGAATCGAAAGAGAAGAAGGAAGACGCTTCTCATCCGTCGGAGGAGGGGAAGGAGCCCCGGAGGACGACGGGCCGGCGTGAAGGCGGCGAAGAACAGGCTGAGGGTGAGCATAAGGCAGCGGGTGACGGCGGAGAAGATAAGCGGATGCAGGATAAACGCGACCGGGAAAGGTCCGACACCGTCGAGGAATCCATCATCTATTGGCAGGATAAGGATGAAATTCCGGAAAGCCTGGAGACGACCAAAAACACGCTCAAGGAAGTGGTGGGCCTCGGTTCATCCTTTGACATCGTGTTTCGCGAAATGACCCTCGCCGGCCAGAACACGGGATTGTTCTTCATTAACGGCTTTGCCAAAGACAACATCATGCTGGAAATACTGAAGCGGCTTACCTATTTGTCCGCCGACCAGCTTACTTCGGATGCGCTTAAGTCCTTTTTTGAATTTTACATCCCGCATATTCAGGTCGAGATTGTCGACAAGCTCAGCGCAGCAGTCAATAAAGTACTGATGGGGATGTCCGCATTATTCATCGAGGGAGAACGGGCGTGCATCATTTTAGATACCCGGAATTATCCGGTCCGTAGTCCCGAAGAACCAAGTATTGAACGGGTGGTGCGGGGTGCACGCGACGGGTTCACCGAAACGCTGCTTACCAACATCGCCCTCGTGCGGCGGCGGATCCGCGACCCCGGATTCAAAAGCGAGCTTGTGCAGGTCGGGCGGCGGACGAGGACAGACGTCTGTATTGCCTACATCGACGATATTGTAGACAAGGTCCAGGTGGACTCCATCCGGAAGAAAATCAAAAGTATTGACATCGACGGCCTTCCCCAAGGCGACAAGCAGCTGGAGGAAGTCATTATCAATAAGGGATGGCATCCATATCCGCTGGTCAGATATTCGGAGAGACCGGACGTGGTCGCTTCGCATATCATGGAAGGCAGGGTAGTGGTGTTCGTGGACACCTCGCCGAGCGTGATGGTCATGCCGACTACGTTTTTCGACCTGTGCCAGCATGCCGAAGAGAACAGGCAGACAGCTTTTATGGGGACCTACCTCAGGTGGGTCCGGTTCCTTGGCATATTCGCCTCCATGTTTCTGCTTCCGCTCTGGATGCTGCTTGTGATCGATCCGCACCTGAAGCCACCGGAATTAAATTTCATCGGTCCGCACGATACGGGCAAAATTCCGCTTATCGCCCAGTTTTTGCTGGTCGAGTTCGGCGTCGATCTGCTCCGGTTGGCCGCTGTGCATACGCCGACCCCGCTGGCTTCGGCCATGGGTCTCATCGCGGCGATCCTCGTCGGGGATATCGCGGTGAAAACAGGCTTGTTCGTCAATGAGGTCGTCTTGTACATGGCCGTAGCGGCCATCGGCATGTTCGCCACGCCGAGCTATGAGCTGGGGCTGGCCAACCGGATGGTGAGGCTTGTGCTGCTGGTCGCGGTGGCTATTTTCAAAGTGCAGGGATTCGTCGTCGGGACGACGCTGCTGATCCTGCTGCTGACGCTGCACCGGTCTTACAACTCGTCTTATCTATGGCCGTTTATACCGTTTAATGCAAAGGCTCTGTCTGAAGTGCTGCTGCGCTTCCCGGTACTTGAGAGCAAGAAAAGGCCGTCTTTCAACAAAACGAGGGATAATACGCGGATGGCGAAGAACCCGGACAACCGCGAACAGTCGTAGGAAAACACAAATGTTGTGCAAAAAAATCCATTCATTCTCTTCCCTTGTCTGGTATACTGATGTAAAAGTTCACATGGAATATTTACATTTCCAAGGAAAGCGAAGGGATGCATAATATGTTTCTACATGGTACAAGTAAAATCAATGCGGACGGTCACCTGGAAATCGGTGGCTGTGACGTTACCGAGCTGAAGAAGCAGTATGGTACGCCGCTTTATATCGTCGACGAGGAGCTGGTCCGCACGCGGTGCCGCGAATACGTCGATGCGTTCCGTGCGTCCGGACTGAAATTCCAGGTGGCTTACGCCAGCAAGGCGTTCTGCGTCATGGCCATGTGCCGGATCGCAGAGGAAGAGGACATGTCCCTAGACGTCGTGTCCGACGGCGAATTGTTCACGGCGCTTCAGGCAGGCTTCCCGGCCAAGCGCATCCATTTCCACGGCAACAACAAGACGGTGGAAGAGATGGAAATGGCGATCGACGCCGGCATCGGCTGCTTCGTCGTAGACAATTTTGTTGAGCTGCATGTCCTGGAATCGGTGGCAGCTGAGAAAAACGTAAAGGTCAACATTTTGCTCCGCGTCACACCAGGGGTTGAAGCTCATACGCATGAATATATTTCAACCGGCCAAACCGACTCGAAATTCGGTTTCGACATCGGTAACGGCTCTGCGTTTGAAGCAGTCAAAGCAGCTGCCGCTCAAGAGCATCTGGAGCTTCTTGGCGTCCATTCCCATATCGGGTCGCAGATCTTCGAGGTCGACGGATTTCAGATGGCGGTTCAGCGTGTAGCCGAGTTTGCCAAGAGTGTCAAAGAACAGCTGGGCGTGCAGTTCAAAGTAGTGAACCTCGGCGGAGGCTTTGGCATCCGTTACGTTGAAGGCGATACGCCGCTTGAAGTCAGCCAGTACGTGAAGGCGATTACCGACGCGGTGAAAACGCATTTTGCCGAGTGGGGAAGCGAGCTGCCGGAAATTTGGGTGGAACCGGGCCGCAGCATCGTGGGCGATGCGGGGACAACCTTGTACACCGTCGGCACCAGCAAGGATATTCCGGGTGTGCGCAAGTACGTGGCCGTGGATGGCGGCATGACGGACAACCCGCGCCCGGCGCTGTACGAGTCGAAGTATGAGGCCATGCTGGCCAACCGTGCCAACGACAAGCCGGAAGAAACCGTGTCCATTGCCGGCAAATGCTGCGAGAGCGGCGACATGCTGATTTGGGATGCTGAGCTTCCGAAAGTCAATAACGGTGACCTGCTCGCTGTTTCATGCACAGGGGCCTACAACTATTCCATGGCGAGCAACTACAACCGGATCCGCAAACCGGCGGTCGTGTTCGTGAACCAAGGTCAAAGCGACCTTGTCGTTCGCCGCGAGAGCCTTCAGGATATCATCGGCCACGATGTCATTCCTGAGCGGATCGCAAAGCAGGCTGTGCTTAAGTAAGGAGATGCACTAAGGGGACAGGCGCTGTTCGCCAGCGCCTCTGGTAAATGAATTGGTGCGCAGTATTAAGGATCATCTCTGTATTGGGGAATGCAGAGGGGTCCTTTTGCGCGTTTATAGAACGAGGAGAAATGCGGAATTATTTTGCTTCGCCCGGGATTTCATAGTAAACTAGAAGATGTCTGTTAACACTCAGGAAAGACATGAAAGGAGTCATTGACATAATGGCCAAGCAAGCAAAAATCACTCTTGAAAACGGCGGCGAAGTGCTGCTCGATCTGTTTGAAAAAGACGCTCCGAACACGGTGGCGAACTTTGAAAAATTGGCAAACTCCGGTTTCTACAACGGTCTGGTGTTCCACCGCGTCATTCCGGGATTCGTTGCGCAGGGCGGATGCCCGAACGGCTCCGGTACCGGCGGCCCTGGCTACACGATCAACTGCGAAATCAACCCGAACAAACACGAGCGCGGATCGCTGGCGATGGCACATGCCGGCCGCAACACCGGCGGAAGCCAGTTCTATATCTGCTACCAGCCGCAGCCGCATCTCGACGGACAGCATACCGTATTCGGCAAAGTGACGAAGGGCATGGAATACGTCGACGCGTTCCAAGGCCGCGACGTGATGAAGACGGTCGAAGTATACGAAGCTTAATCTGCGAGTCGCGCACGATTTATCAGCCGCTTTCCCTGTTTCAAAGAGGGACAAGCGGTTTTTTGTTCTGGGCTGGGAAAAGGGGCGTATTGATTTTTTGCGGAGGCAGTGTTAACATTTCCTAGTATAGATGGGGCTTCCACTAGGCAGCCATTCCATCTGGCAATTGTATATTGATATTGGTTATATCCTTCGGGGCAGGGTGAAATTCCCTACCGGCGGTGATGACGCGGCAGCCGATCAGTTTTGGCGCCCGTCTCAGTCCGTGACCCGGACGCTTTGTTTGACGCTGAGCGTACGGTGGACCTGGTGCAAATCCGGGACCGACAGTATAGTCTGGATGGGAGAAGGAGAGAAAGTGTGCACTTCAGTTGGGAGTGCAGCTGTCCAATAAGATGTCACGTGTACGTGGTTGTTTTCACATAGTAGATGGTTGTCCCTGGAGGGACGGCTTCTGTTTACTGATGACTTTACGCTACCGATGACTTATTTGGCTGATCTTGATTTTTGGGATTCTGCAGCCTTATTGGAGTGTATCTGACTTGTCTCTCACAGCCCCGAGGATGGTTTAAGCCATCCCGGGGCTTTTTGCTTTTTTTACAAAGACCTGGGGGCCCCGCTAAATGCCGGTTTAAACAGCGCGGAGACAAAGCAGCGCATGGTAAGGTGATTTACCATGGAAATTCCAACATGCGAAGTATCCGTAAAGCGCCCGAAGCCGAGACTTAGTTTTGAGGGGATGTCCCGATTCCGAACAAGGGGGGAGATGAATGGACGGCATCATCAACGATGAATTTTATATGGCGCTTGCGCTCGATATGGCGGAGCGGGCACAGGGTCAGACCGGAATCAATCCGGTTGTCGGCTGCGTCGTCGTTAAAGACGGGGCTATGGTTGGGCTTGGCACGCATTTACAGCGGGGAACCGCCCATGCGGAAGTACATGCGCTGAACTTGGCGGGTGACCGTGCGGAAGGGAGTACGGTCTACGTAACGCTGGAGCCCTGCAGCCATTACGGAAAAACACCGCCCTGCAGCGAACGCCTCATGCGCGAGAAGGTGAAGCGGGTCATTGTGGCCTGCGAAGATCCCAACCCCCAGGTGGCGGGCAGAGGAATCGAGCTGCTCCGGCGCGGCGGGATTGAGGTAGAAGTTGGGCTGCTCGGTGACAGGTCCCGCCGCTTGAACGAAAAGTTTATCAAGTATATTACGACCGGGCTTCCCTATGTGACGGTCAAGACAGCAAGCACGCTGGACGGGCGCATCGCGGCCGAATCGGGAGACAGTAAATGGATCACGAACGAAGCGGCCCGGGAGCAGGTTCATACGCTCCGCCACCGCCATCAAGGGATTATGGTTGGCGTAAATACGGTGATCGCGGACAATCCGCAGCTGACCACCCGGCTGCAGGGCGCCATCGGTCTGAATCCTGTGCGGATCATCGTCGATTCCTTGCTGCGGATTCCGCTTGAGTCGAAGGTGGTTCGGGATGGAGCTGCGCCGACCGTCATTTTGACGACGGAACGCGCCGATCTGGATAAGGAGGAAGCCCTTAAGAAGATCGGTGTAGAAACGATCCGCTGCGGATCGGGCCCGCAGGTCGATCTTCGCCTGGCGATGCAGGAGCTAGGCAGACGTGAGATCGGCTCGATTCTGGTGGAAGGCGGCGGCCGGCTGAACGGTGCCTTGCTGGAGGCCCGGCTGATCGACCGGATCGTACTCTATTTCGCACCGAAAATCGTTGGAGGTCCGGCGGCCCCCGTCAACTTCTCGCTGCGAGGCGCCGACAAGATGGCGGACGCCGTCCGGCTAGAAGACGTAGAGACCGAAGTGCTCGGGGATAACGTCTGCATCAGCGGAAAGCCGGTTTGGCCGGCATGACATGATCCGGAAAAACGATACTTAACTTTTTTAAGGCTGCACACGGTTAACGATATGAATCGTATGAAATACTTCTTTACAGGACAGAAAGGAGCGGTTGCGATGTTTACCGGTTTGGTTGAAGAGGTCGGCGTCATGCGGGGCGTCTCCAGCAAAGGGGAAGCGATGATCCTCCATATCGAGGCCTCCCGGATTATGGGCGATCTCAAAATCGGGGACAGCGTCTCGGTGAATGGCGTCTGCCTCACGGCTGTCGAGATTGGAGCCCGTTCGTTCGCAGTGGACGTCATGCCGCAAACGTACCGCCACTCCAGCTTGAAATCGCTGGGGGCCGGAAGCCGGGTGAATTTGGAGCGCGCCATGCAGGTGGGTGCCCGCTTCGGTGGACATATCGTGCAGGGACATGCCGACGGGACAGGGACGATCCGGGCGATGGACCGGGATCAGAATGCGGTGCTGATCGAAGTGGAGCCGGAAGAAACTGCTCTGCTCCGCTACATCATCCCGCAAGGATCTATTACCCTGGACGGCATCAGCTTGACGGTGGTCAAGACGAGCGCCACAACATTCACCGTTTCCATTATCCCGCATACGCTTGCGGAGACAAGTCTGGCGGACAAAAAGCCTGGAAGTGTGCTGAATCTGGAATGCGACATTCTTGGAAAATATGTGGACCATTTGCTTCACTACCGAACAGGGGAAGGGAATGGGCGTCCTGAACCTTCGGGAATCAGCCTGGAGCTGCTAGCAGAACACGGATTTGCATGAGGCAGGCAAGAGGACAGACAGGCCAATAAGCCCATGCAGGAATAGGAGGGAAACCCATGAAGGAGGATTTTGTGTTTGACCGCATTGAAGATGCGGTGTCCGACTTGTCGGCAGGCAAGGTCGTTATCGTTGTGGACGACGAGGACCGCGAGAACGAAGGCGATTTTATCGCCCTGGCGGATCAGGCTACGCCTGAAGTTATCAACTTCATGATCACGGAAGGACGCGGACTGGTCTGCATGCCGATTACCGAGGAAAGAGCTGCAGAGCTCGGCTTGAAGCCGATGGTATCGAACAATACGGACCATCACGGCACGGCTTTTACCGTCTCCATCGACCACAAAGAGACGACAACGGGCATCTCCGCCTATGAGCGGTCCCTGACCGCCAAAGCGCTGGCCGACCCGGAAGCGACCGCAGCCGATTTCCGGCGCCCCGGCCACATGTTTCCGCTGATTGCCAAAACCGGCGGCGTGCTCCGGCGTGCTGGCCATACCGAAGCGGCGGTGGATCTCGCCCGTCTCAGCGGAGCGTTCCCGGCCGGAGTGATCTGCGAGATCATCAAAGAGGACGGGACGATGGCACGGCTGCCGGACCTAGTGCAAATCGCCAAGAAACATGGCCTCAAGCTGATCAGCATCAAGGATTTGATCCAGTACCGCAACAATAAGGAAAAGCTCGTTACCCGCGAGGTTTCAGTGCGGATGCCGACGGACTTCGGCGAGTTCCAGGTCGTCGCCTATACGAATGCGGTGGACAATAAAGAACATTTGGCGCTCGTCAAAGGGGACATCGCATCCGGGGAGCCGGTGCTCACCCGCGTCCATTCCGAATGCCTGACAGGGGACGTGTTCCATTCCCATCGCTGCGATTGCGGGCCGCAGTTTGAAGCCGCACTCCGGCAAATCAACGAAGAAGGCCGCGGCGTGCTGCTGTACATGCGCCAGGAAGGACGCGGCATCGGGCTCCTGAACAAGCTGAGAGCCTATAAGCTCCAGGAAGAGGGCCTTGATACGGTCGATGCCAACCTGAAGCTTGGATTCCCCGCGGATCTTCGCGATTACGGCATCGGAGCTCAAATATTGAAGGATCTCGGCATTCGCCAAATTCGGCTGCTGACGAACAATCCGCGTAAAATCAAAGGCCTTGAAGGCTACGGGCTGGAAATCGTCGAGCGCGTGCCGATCCAAATGCAGGCCAATAAGGACAACGAGAACTACTTGCATACGAAGCAAATGAAGCTGGGGCACATGCTGAAATTTGAGCAGCCCGATTCATTGACGACGACTACCGAATAATTACAGGAGGCTGATGAAGCATGGCACATATTTATGAAGGAAATTTGGTATCCGAAGGATTAAAATACGGCATCGTGGTAGGAAGATTCAATGAGTTTATCACCAGCAAGCTGCTGGGCGGCGCACTCGACGGCCTGAAGCGGCACGGCGCCAAGGAAGAAGAAGTGGACGTGGCGTGGGTTCCGGGCGCTTTCGAAATCCCGCTGATTGCTCAGAAGATGGCGGAAAGCGGCAAGTACGACGCCGTCATTACGCTCGGCACGGTTATCCGGGGGTCAACCTCCCATTACGACTACGTGTGCAACGAGGTGGCCAAAGGCGTGGCGGCGATCAACCTGAAAACCGGCGTTCCCACCATTTTCGGCGTCTTGACGACGGAGAACATTGAGCAGGCGGTGGAACGGGCCGGAACGAAGGCCGGAAACAAAGGATATGACGCTGCGGTGGCGGCAATTGAAATGGCCAACTTGACGAAACAGTTAAAATAGTGCTTATTTAATGTAGTACCCTTTTTTCGGGTACTGCATTTTTTATGTCCGCAAAGTGCCTTACGGGCGCATTGGGACACAGCCCCGCTTGGCGGGCGTACTTTAAGTGACGGGAGGATAAGCCGTGAACACCGTATTATACAAGCTGGAGGCGTTTGAAGGACCGCTTGATTTGCTGCTGCACCTGATTGACAAAGCGGAAATCGACATCCAGGATATCCCCGTCAGTGAGATTACCGATCAATATATGGAATATTTGCAAAGCATGCAGGAGCTCGAATTGGATATCACCAGCGAGTTTCTGGTTATGGCGGCCACGCTGCTGTCGATCAAGAGCAAGCTCCTGCTGCCGAAGCCTCCGGTATTTGAAATGGACGAGTTTGACTTTTATGAAGAAGAAGAAATCGATCCGCGGGCGGAGCTCGTGCAGAAGCTGATCGAATACCGCAAATATAAAGGGATTGCCAAGCATTTGCAGGAAAAGGAATTTGAACGGAGCCTGATCTACTCCAAGGAACCTGAGGATTTGACGCCGTGGGTGCCGCGCGTGTCGGACAATCCGGTCAAAGGCCTGCACGCCTCCGATTTGGTCGCGGCTTTTCAGAAGGCGCTGCGCAAGGCGTCGAAGCGGACCAGCTACGCCAAAATCCAGCGGGACGAAATCTCGGTGAAGGATCGCATCCGCGAAGTGGTGAATGCCCTGGAATCCAGCGGGCCCGGCGGTAAGCTATTGTTTTCCAAGCTGCTGCATGATGAGATGGTACGGCATGAAATCGTCGTGACGTTTCTGGCCATTTTGGAGCTGATGAAGATGAAACAAATTATTTGTTATCAGGAAAAGCTGTTCGACGACATTGTGATGGAATGGAAAGGGGGAGGTCTCTCGAATGGACTTTCCGACGTTGAAATCGATTATTGAGGGTCTGCTCTTTTTGGCGGGGGATGAAGGGCTGACGGCCAAGCAGATTGCCGAGGTCGTCGAGCACCGTCCCGAGCTGGTGACAGACGCCCTGGAAGAAATGAAGGAGGATTTTGTCAGGGAGAAAAGGGGGATCCAGGTCGTCCAGATTGCCGGCAGCTATCAGCTGGCTACGCTGCCCGATCACGCCCCGTATTTTGAGCGGCTCGCTTATTCCCCATCCCGATCCTCGCTGTCGCAGGCGGCACTCGAGACGCTGGCCATCGTGGCCTACCGGCAGCCGATTACCCGGGTGGAAATCGAAGAGATCCGCGGCGTCAAATCCGAGCGGGCGATCCAGACGCTGGTCAACAAGGACCTGATCGAGGAGACGGGACGGGCGGAGGCGATCGGACGTCCGATTTTGTACGGTACGACCAAGTCGTTCCTCGATTACTTTGGCCTGCCGAATCTTCAGGCGCTCCCGGAGCCGGCCATTTTTGAAGATACGGATAATCTGGAGGAAGAAACCCAGCTCTTGTTCGAAAAGCTGGACGGAAGACAGCTGACGTTTGACGATGTGCCGTAAAACTGCATAAACAACAAGACCCATCCGGATTCCCCGGGTGGGTCTTTGGCGTTCAAAAAAAGGCTTGTGGCCGAATCTTTTCCATCAGGGAATGCCATACTATGCACAGGAAGATTTATGGACAGACTTGGGGGTTTATACGTGTGGATTGTAGTCGCCATTATTGTTCTCCTGATCATTCTGCTGGTTGCCGTCATAATGTCAAACATTACCATTACATTATGGTACAGCAAGCACAATAAGGATGACAAGGCCGTATTGGACGTCAAGATGCTGTATGGAATCGTAAAGATGCATTATGAGATGCCTTCCCTGGTGTTTGCCAATATGAAAAAGGGCTTCATGCTCCGGCTTGAGAGCAAAAATAGTTTCCGTAACGGCCAAACCGTCGGAAAAGCGCATATTAACAAAAGACGGCTGGACCATTGGGCAGATGAAGTGAGGATTATGCTCCAGTCGACGG
Organism: Paenibacillus favisporus; assembly: GCF_040545415.1. NCBI lineage: Bacteria > Bacillati > Bacillota > Bacilli > Caryophanales > Paenibacillaceae > Paenibacillus > Paenibacillus favisporus. Next base: position 585,971 of record NZ_JBEPLV010000001.1, read on the forward strand.
CTTCTTTAAAAGAATGGTTTTACCGTACCATGCAGCATGTGAACATCATGAAGCTGGATTGGTCCACCAATTTATCAACCGGCGATGCAGCATGGACTGCGATTGCAACGGGAACCGTGTGGGGGCTCAAAACGACCCTGGTGGGCTGGCTTTCCTTTAAAGTACGCATGCGAAACAATCCAAGGCTCTTTGTCGTTCCGGTGTTTAAGGATGAGCCGCAGTTTGCTACTGAGCTGTCCTGCGTCGCCCGCATATCCTGCGGTTATGCCTTGTATGCCGGCATCATGTTGATGGCCCGAATTCTCAAAGTACCGGGAGGTCCGATCCATTGGTTCCGATTGGCCAAACAGGTTCTTCGGTAGCCATGGCTTACTTTATTTAACGGTACCGGCTGAGCAGACGTGACTACATACTTCAAAGGGATATGGGCAAGCTAACATCTGTGGCTCAGAGCTTAATATCAACACACTAGGAGGAATCAACATGGCAGAGCATCCGATTCAAGGCTTAATGCAGACTGCGATGGAAAACATCAAAGGCATGGTTGATGTCAACACAATCGTCGGCGACCCTGTAGAAACTCCTGACGGCAGCGTCATCCTTCCGATCAGTAAGGTGGGCTTTGGCTTTGCTGCAGGGGGAAGTGATTTTAACGCGGATGATATCAGTAAAAGCGTGAGCGCGGCACCCGGACATGAATCCAAGTCCTTGCCGTTTGGCGGAGGCAGCGGCGGCGGAGTTTCGATTCGTCCGATCGCATTTCTCGTTGTCGGCAAAGCAGGCGTGAATATCGTTCCGCTCGATAATCAAACGCATTTATTCGAGAAATTAATTGATTCCGCACCGTCCATGGTGGATAAAATCACGTCGATGTTCCAAACGAATACGCAAACGGGTGCTGGTGCTGTCAATCCAGCCCAAACGACGACTTCGGAGATCAATCCTTCATTGTTTTAAGCCTGTGCCAATCCCTTCCGTCAGCCGGGAGGGATTTTTTGTGAAGAAAAGATTTCTGAAATAGGGCATCGTTTTTTTCTCGTTTGCACGTTTGGCATACCCGAGTTAGGCCAAGCATATACTTGTACAAGATTTTCCGAACCGAAAGGAAAGATAACATGTGGATCAAGCATAAACGTATATGGAGCTGGATTGCGGTCATCACACTCATCGCCAGCGGCTTTGCCGGTACAAGCCGGGCATCGGCCGCGAAAAATTTACCCGCTCTCGGCACCCACGCTCAGGCCGCAGCCTTGATCGATGTCACTTCAGGCAGGCTGCTGTATTCCAGCCACGGGGACGATGAGCTCCGGATCGCCAGCCTGACGAAAATCATGACCGCCATCGTAGCGATTGAGCATGGCAAGCTGGACAGCGAAGTGAAGGTCAGCAAAAACGCCTTTGGCAAAGAAGGGTCTTCCATCTATCTCAAGCTGGGGGAAGAAATGACCCTGGAAAATATGCTGTACGGGCTGATGCTGCGTTCAGGCAATGACGCGGCCACGGCGATTGCCGAGCACGTCGGCGGTTCTGTGGAAGGGTTTGTATATTTGATGAACGAGAAAGCCCGTATGCTGGGCCTTTCCCATTCGCATTTTATGAATCCGCACGGACTGGACGAGGAAGGCCATTATTCATCGGCCAACGATTTGGCCAAGCTGACGGCATATGCCCTGCATAATCCGGTTTTTAAGGAAATCGTGAAGACGCCGACGAAGAAGGTTCCGAATCCGAATGAATCATGGGACTACAAATGGGATAACAAAAATAAAATGCTCCGCCTTTATGAAGGAGCGGACGGGGTCAAGACCGGCTATACCAAAAAGGCGTTCCGCTGCCTGGTCAGCTCGGCAACCCGCAACGGCCAGCAGCTGGTCGCCGTGACACTGAACGACGGGGACGACTGGAACGACCATGGCAGAATGCTGGATTACGGGTTTGAATACTACCCGCTGAAACAGCTGACCGAAAAAGGGGAGCCGGTACAGGGTCAGGACCTGGTCGTCAGCCAAACGTTCCAGTACCCTTTTGCCGATGGCGAGGAAGCTCAGGTCAACAAGAAGCTGGTGCTCTATCCTGAAGCGGAGGAAGGAGCGCCGGATTTGAGATTCGGGCTAAGAGGGAAAATCGAGGTGTCGCTGAAAGGGGAAAAGATCGGAGAAATTCCGGTCTACAGAAAAGGAAGCGTGCTGCCGGAACGAACGGCGTCCGGAACAGCTGCTGAGCAGACGATGGCACCCGTTCACCAAAGTAATTGGGGACAATGGTTCAGCGTGGTGCTGAAGCGTCTGCTTCAGCCTGGTGCCTGATGTTAACGTAACAACCTGGGGAGAGGGGATACGAGATGATCAATGCGATTTGGCTGGGGCTTATTCTGATTGGATTCGGTTTTGCAGCAGCCCAGGGGAAGATTGAACTGGTCACTTCTGCGGCCTTCGACGGGGCTAAGACCGGGGTGACCGTATGTTTCGGGTTAATCAGCGTGCTGGTCTTCTGGCTCGGGATGATGCGCCTTGCGGAAGATTCGGGCCTGCTGAAAAAAATAGCCCGGCTGCTGAGCCCGATCGTTACCTTTTTATTTCCGGATGTGCCGAAAAACCATCCTGCGATGGGTTACATATTGTCCAATATGAGCGCGAATCTGCTCGGTCTAGGCAACGCAGCTACGCCAATGGGCATCAAGGCGATGCAGGAGCTGCAGACGCTGAATCCCGATAAGACGGCCGCCAGTCCGGCGATGTGCACGCTGCTGGCGCTTAATACGGCCAGCATCACCTTGATTCCGACTACGCTGATCGCGATCCGAATGAACTATCAGTCCGCCAATCCGACCGATATCGTCGGTACCACGCTGATGGCGACCGCCGTGGCCACGTTTGCCGCCATCGTGTTGGACCGCTGGTACCGGCGCAAATTTATGCGCAGCAGGCCGAAGAAGCCGCCGGTGCATGCGGGTCCCGTTTCTTCCTCCCAATCCGAGCTGAAAGGGTGAGCAGGGCGTATGGTGGCGTTCATCAATATGATATCGGCCTGGGCGATCCCGGTACTGATCGCGTTTATTCCCCTTTATGCTTTTACCAAAAAGGTGCCGGTGTACGAATCCTTCGTCGACGGAGCCAAAGAGGGATTTCAAACGGCCATTCAAATCATTCCTAACCTGGTCGGGATGATGGTAGGGATCAGCATTTTCCGGGCCTCAGGGGCCCTTGATTTTTTTGTGGGCTGGACAGGTCCCTTTCTTCAGCATTTGGGCGTTCCGAGTGAAATATTGCCCCTGGGTCTGCTGCGGCCGCTGACAGGAACAGGGTCCCTCGCATTCGCCACCGATCTGATCTCGGTGTACGGCCCGGATTCCATGATCGGACGGATGGCTTCAACGATTCAAGGGAGTACGGATACGACGCTGTACGTGCTCACTGTTTATTTGGGAGCGGTCGGGATCCGCAACGGGCGGTATGCGCTTAAGGTCGGGCTTTTATCGGATGCGGTAGGATTTGCAGCAGCTATTGCCGTCTGCCTGCTGTTCTTCGGATAACCGGCCAGCCGTGTGGAACGGTTTCATGGACACCTCATATACTGTAACAAGCTCAGGCTAGTTTAAATGAGGTGATCCGCATGACATTCGAAGGCTTTATCATTCATCATTCCGTATGCCCTTCCATCAACGGGAAAGGGTATGATTTTTGGATCGGGGAGGATGCCTCGGTCGTTTCTTCCCCTTACGTCACCGATCCATCCCATATCCATATTTGCCTCCAGGGTGATTTCAACCGCGAATACACCCTGTTTCGCGCTGCCGAAAAACAGCAGCTGTTCGTGGCCAGCAAGCTTATTATGGAGCTGGCACGACGCTATAATATTTCCCCCCTCTATTTGTATCCTCACTCCGACACCTGCCCGGGTGCGGATTTTCCATGGAACGAACTTGTGATTTATCCTGTTGATGGTTATCATTAGGGTTGAGGTGACCTATTGAACATGGAGAGATTACAGAAAGTGTTAGCGCAGGCCGGTATCGCTTCGCGCCGTAAGTGCGAAGAATTGATTCTGGCCGGCAAAGTGGAAGTTAACGGGGAAACCGTAACCACGCTGGGGACCAAGGCGGACCCGAATCAAGATATCATCAAGGTGAACGGCAAACCGATCAAGCACGAGCAAAAGATTTACATCGTTTTCAACAAGCCAAAAGGGGTAATTACCAGCGCGTCCGACCCGGAAGGACGAAAAATCGTAACCGATTATTTGAAAGGCATCAAAGAGCGGGTTTATCCGGTCGGCCGTCTGGACTACGATACCGAAGGTCTGCTGCTGCTGACCAATGACGGCGAATTTGCCAATCTGCTGACTCACCCGCGGCATCATGTACCCAAAACGTATCTGGCGACGGTCGAGGGGATCCCGCATGGCAGCGACCTGGACAAGCTCAAAGCCGGTATTCAGCTGGAGGATGGTATGACGGCCCCTGCCGAAGTCGAATATAAAGATATCGACACGGAGAAGAACGAAGCCGTAATCAGCATCACGATCCATGAAGGGCGCAACCGGCAGGTCAGACGCATGTTTGATGCGATCAAGCACCCGGTGATCCGGCTGAAACGCGTAGCGTTCGGCGACCTGCTGCTGCAAAATTTGAAGCGCGGTTTGTACCGCCACCTGACAAAGGATGAAGTACAAAGTTTATTAAATATGGCTAAATCGGGAAATTTAAACAAAAGATAGAACGGAAGGACACATAATTTTCAAATACTCCCGGAGCACCTATGACATTATTTCGCTATAATTGTTCATAGGTTGTTCAAACTCTGCGCTTAAAATATGTGATTTGTCATGGAAAGGGAGCTTTTGGCATGGGTAAATCTAGAAAAAAGGTTCAAATCATTATCCTGCTGTTGATTGTCATTTTGGGCGGTTATGCCATTACGACACAGGTTTCGGGCTCTAATGGCAAACCGACGGAAGGCAGTAAGGCGCCGAACTTTGACTTGCTCGGGCTGGACGGCAAGGTTCATACGCTCGATGAATATAAAGGCAAGGCGCTTGTTGTCAATTTCTGGGGAACCTGGTGCGAACCATGCGTGAAGGAAATGCCCGCTCTGCAGGCCCAGTATGATAAGTGGAAGGATAAGGATGTCGTCATCGTTGGCATCAACGCCGGCGAGGACAAGATGGCCGTGGAAAATTTTGTGAAGCAGGTCCATGTCAGCTTCCCTGTAATGCTGGATCCCGAGAAGGACGCCATTCAATCCTACGGAATATCCCCGCTGCCTACGACGTTTTTTGTCTCGCCTAACGGGAAGATCAATAAGATTCATCTGGGACAGCTGGATTTGCAAACTCTCGATCAGCAAATTGAAGAGTTGGTGAATTCCTGATGATGAAGGAAGTTATTGCATTCAAGAACACCAAGTGCGAGTGCGGGCACCAAAACCCCGTGGGAACGGTGCTCTGCGAGGCTTGCGGAAGGCCATTGGAAGAACAAGACCGCGAGTCCAACGAAGTTCTGGAGATGCGCTATGACGGGATGGCACGACGCTCTCAGCGTGCCAACCCGAATTTCATAGACCGGATCTGGAACTTCTTTTCGTCTGTAAAGATCGCCGTATACATGATTATCCTGACCCTGCTCGGATCGATGCTCGGGACGATTTTCCCCCAGGAAAACACATTTCTGAACATCGATCCCTCCACGTACTACAAGGAAACTTACGGCACGCCCGGATGGATTTATTACAAGCTGGGCCTGTCGCATACGTACGAATCCTGGTGGTTTGTCCTCCTGCTCGTCATGATCGGCGCGTCGCTGGTCATCTGCAGCCTGGACCGGGTGCTGCCATTGTACAAAGCGCTTACCAAACAAAGAATTTTGAAGCATAAGCAGTTCCTGACCCGTCAGCGCGTGGTGTATCAGGGACCGGTAGAGCTGGAGTCCAAGGAATGGGTGGAGCAGGCATCCGTCCACATCAAGAAAAGAGGCTACCGTGTACATACCTTGGATAACGCTTTACTCGCAGAAAAGTACCGCTTCAGCCGCTGGGGACCTTATGTCATCCATATCGGACTGATCATTTTCCTGCTGGCCGTGCTGGCCCGCGGCTTGCCCGGTCTGCACATGGATCAGCATGTCGCTTTTCCAGAAGGCGAAATCAAGCACATTCCGAATACGTCGTATTATTTGAAGAACGAGAAGTTTACGGTTGAATATTACTCGGAACAAGATTTGCCAAAGGAGTTTCAGGGCAAAAACAAGGTGCTTCCAAAACTGTTCAAGACGGAGGCGACCCTGTACGAATGTACGGCCAACTGCAATGATCCGTCCAAACAGCCTACGCTGAAGGCCGTTGACCATCACAATATCGAGGTTAACGACCCGATGGATTACAAAGGCCTGAAGGCCTATCAGTTTGACTACGATTTGACACCGGTCCTCCGTTCGGTCAAGCCTTCCCTGGTGGACAAGAAGACCGGCAAAGATTACGGTACTTTCCAGCTGAAGATCAAGGATCCAGAGCGGAACTACAAGGTAGGGCCATATTCGCTTGAGTTGAAGGAGAAGTACAACGATTTTGGGCTGGACGAGAACGGTCAGCCCGTCACGAAAACTCCGAATCCAAACGCGCCGGCTTTTCTCTTCCTGATTAAAGGGCCGAATTTGCCAGCCGAAGGCGTACATTATTTCTACTTCCCGAAGCAAATCGACAAGGAGCGCTTCCAGCAGGATGCCATAAACACCAAAATGAACGGCGGCAGCGTTCCGCTTGAGCTGGATGTCAAAGGAATGGGAAATGTGGACTTATCGATGTCGACCACCTATTTGAACATCCGGGTGGACAAAGCGATGCCTTTTGTGTGGGTAGGCGCAGCCATCGTCATGCTTGGACTTATACTCGGCTTCTATTGGCAGCACCGCCGGATCTGGCTGCGGATTGACGACGGGAACCTGACCCTCGGTGCGCATACCAACAAGAACTGGTTCGGCATCCGCCGGGAGATTGCGGCAATACTTCGCAAAATGAATCTGGAAGTGGACGAGAAGTCCTTGGATAACGGAGGGAATCACTCATGAGTGGATTGTTAAATTTCAGCAGCAACATGTTCGTCGTCGCATTCTTCCTGTACTGCGCGGCGTTCATCCTGTTCGCGGTCGCCATTATGGGCCGCCGGTGGAGCAACAGGGATCCGGAGTCGCACCGCAGGAAGTGGGGGAATATCGCGTTCGGGGTATCCTCCCTCGGCCTGGTGCTGGAGCTGACGTACTTCTTTACCCGGTGGGCGGGCGGCGGACATATTCCCGTCAGCAACATGTACGAATTCATGTCCTTCCTTTCGATGATGGTCATGGTGGCGTTTACGGTGGTATATCTCATTTACCGCAAAACGATACTCGGCTTGTTCGCCGTTCCGATCACGATCATCATCATGGCATACGCCGCGGTATTTCCGCAGGAGGTGCAGCCGCTGATTCCGTCGCTGCAGTCCTATTGGCTGAAAATCCACGTCACGATGGCGGCGGCCGGAGAGTCGTTCTTCGCGATCGCATTTGCGGCAGGCTTTATGTACCTGCTGCGCACGGTGAATTTCAGCAGCACGGATAAAAAGGACAGACGCCAGCAGCGCTGGGTCGAAATCGTATTTTTCTCGATCATTCTGGTTATCTCGTTTATCATTACGGTCTTTGCATTCCGTGCAGCCGGTTATGAATCCGTGTTCACCCAGACGAAGGCTTCCGGATCGGCCGGGCAAACGACGAGCGTTACGCAGACCGTCGAATACAAGCTGCCGCCGATCGTTGCGCCGTATCACAGCAAGGTCGAAAGCTATCAGCCGTTCCTCGGCATGACGAAGCCGCTGTTCAGCGCTCCGTCCTGGATGAACGGGATCAACGCGGGACGCAAGTTCAACACGATTATTTGGACGGTGATCTCCGGCATTATCCTGTACGGAATCCTCCGGTTGATCGCGCGCAAGCCGCTTGGACGTGCGGCCTCTCCGTTCCTGGACGGGATCGACCCCGATGATTTGGATGAGATCAGCTACCGTGCGATCGCCATCGGGTTTCCGATCTTTACGCTCGGCGCCTTGATCTTTGCGATGATTTGGGCTCAGGTGGCCTGGGGACGCTTCTGGGGATGGGATCCGAAAGAAGTGTGGGCGCTCATCTGCTGGCTGTTTTACAGTGCCTATCTGCATCTCAGATTGTCCCGCGGCTGGCAGGGGCGCCAGTCGTCATGGCTGTCGGTTCTCGGCTTCCTGGTGGTTATGTTTACCCTCGTCGGCGTGAACCTGGTCATTGCCGGACTTCACTCCTATGCGGGCACAAACTGATTCGAATATGACAATTTATATGGATTGAACTAGAGCACATTCTTACTTTAGTTCAATCCATTAAGCACTGAATAATCCGTTTCACATTGCTCGCTTGGATGTTGAAACGGATTTTTGTTAAGATTAGCATGGAGTTATGACAAGTTCTTCACAGAAACATAGAAGGGGTTGAGGTTGTCTTATGTCAGAACATACAAACCGGATCCTGGTCGTGGACGACGAGGAACGGATCCGCCGCTTGCTGAAAATGTATTTGGAGAAGGAAGGCTATGAAGTCGAGGAGGCCGAGGACGGCGAGACCGCGCTCCGTAAAGCTTCCAATCAGGATTATGGCCTGATCATGCTGGACTTGATGCTGCCCGGCATGGACGGCATCGAGGTGTGCAACCGGCTGCGCCAGCTCAAATCGACGCCGGTACTGATGCTGACCGCCAAGGGCGAGGAGATCAACCGGGTTCAAGGCTTTGAAGTCGGCGCGGACGATTATGTCGTTAAGCCCTTCAGCCCGAGGGAAGTCATTTACCGGGTAAAAGCGATTTTGCGGCGCTCTTCGGCAACGGCGTACCTGTCGAAGGAAACGAATTCGAGCAACAACATCGTGTTTCCGCATCTTGTGATTGAGCACGATGCCCATCGGGTGACAGCTAACGGACAAGAGGTCAGCTTGACGCCTAAGGAATACGAGCTGCTGCATTACCTTGCGGTCTCGCCGGACAAGGTTTTTTCCCGGGAAGAATTGCTGAAGGATGTATGGAACTATGAATTTTTCGGTGACCTGCGGACGGTCGACACGCACGTGAAGCGCCTGCGGGAGAAGCTGAACAAGGTATCACCGGAGTCGGCGGCGATGATCACCACCGTCTGGGGCGTAGGCTACAAGCTCGAGGTACCGAAATAACATGAATTTCTGGACCTCTCTTGTCGGGAAGCTCTGGGCGACCATCATCTGCCTGGTCGCATGCATCTTGATTATTCTCGGGTTATTTCTGCTTCCATACATCGATATGAATTATTCGAACTCCGGAGACATCAAGCGGCTGTTTACGTACACGGCGATCATCGGGTTTTCGATGACGACCTTCTTTGCGCTGTTTCTGCTGACGAAGATTACGCAGCCGATGCAGCAGATGATTCAGGCTACCGAAGCGATCCGTAAAGGCGAGTACAACACGCGCCTGTCGATCAATACGAGCGACGAGATCGGGAAGCTGGCGAACACGTTCAATCATATGGCGGCAGAGCTGGAAGACAATATCCGCAACTTGAACCAGGAAAAGGAGCATTTGGCGAGCGTCCTCCGAAGTATGAGCGACGGCGTCATTACGTTCGATACTTCAGGCAAGGTGATCTTGACGAATCCACCGGGACAGAAGCTGATTACCCAATGGAAGGATATCCACTGGAACTTGGACCAGGAGGACGCCGAAGGGGAGGAAGAACAGCAGGTACCCGAGCCTTTGCTGGACCTGTTCGACAATATGCTGGAGGGCAGCGGCGACACGAGCACGAATCTTCACGTCAAGCAGGGCGTCTGGTCGGTTCATATGGCGCCTCTGTATTCGGATAACGACATCCGCGGGGCGGTTGCGGTGCTCCGCAACGTAACCGAGGAAGTGCAGCTGGAGAAAATGCGCCAGGACTTCGTTGCCAACGTGTCGCATGAGATCCGCACGCCGCTGTCCATGATGCAGGGATACAGCGAAGCGCTGCTGGATGGCATGGCGGCGTCGCCGGAGGAGAGCCAGGAACTGATTCAGGTCATTCATGATGAATCCCTTCGAATGGGGCGATTGGTTAAGGATCTGCTTGACATGGCGCGGATGGAAGCGGGGCATGTCGACATGGCCAAAAAGCAGCTGGACCTCAACGAGCTGCTGGAGCGCGTATACCGCAAGTTTACGGTACGGGCCAAGGAGCGGAATATCGAGCTCCTTTATGACCGCAAGACGGAGGATATGGTGCTTGAGGAGGCCGACGAAGACCGTTTGGAGCAGGTGATGACCAACCTGCTGGACAATGCGTTCAGGCACACGCCTGAAGAGAAGAAGATCAGCATCCTTGCCGACCGTGTCCTGTCGGACAACAAGCCGATGATCCGAATCGTGGTGAAGGATGAGGGCGTAGGCATTCCGCCGGAGGATCTGCCGTTTGTGTTTGAACGGTTTTACAAGGCGGACAAGGCACGGGTACGCGGGGAATCGGTCGGAACGGGTCTTGGGCTAGCCATTGTTAAGAACATCGTAGAATCGCACCAGGGCAGCATTCAGGTGGACAGCATCCTGGGCGAAGGAACGGCCTTTACGATGCTGCTGCCTGTCGAAAGCCGTAAATAATGGAAAAAGAACAGGAAACACCTCTGACGGGGTGTTTTTTTGTTGAAGAAAAAAGATTAATCTTGTTCAACGTGGAACATCAGCTTGTTTCCCACCAACAAAAAAACAGCGTAATCTAGGCTCACTTGAACCTGCTTACGCTGTTCTTAATAAAGTATGGACCGATTAGGAAAGGACGATTTCGACGGCACTGTTGAGTTCCGGAATCGTCGTCAGCTCATTCAGCACTTCTTTCTGCACGCCTTTGTCGACGGTCAGAATCATGATGGCTTCGCCGCCGATAATTTTCCGGCCGACCTGCATCGAAGCGATGTTAACGTCGTTCTTGCCGAGCAGCGTTCCGACTTGACCGATAATACCCGGTTTGTCGTTATGGGAAATCAGGATTTGATGACCCTCCGGAGCGATATCGACAGGGAACTTGTTCAGCTGCACGATCCGCTCGCCATAGCCGTTAAGCAGGGTGCCCGCTACCAGACGCTCTTCGTTTTCGGAGGTTTTGAGGGTCACGGTAAGCAGGTTCGTAAAGCCTTTGGATTTAGGAGCCGTGGATACAGCCACGTTGACTTCACGGTTTTTGGCAAGATGCATGCAGTTGACGATATTGACTTCGCTGCCAAGGTGATGGGCAAGCACGCCTTTGACGATATAGCGAGTCAGCGGAAGGGTGTCGATGTCGGACAAATCTCCCGCATAGTCCACATGAATTTCATGGATCGCCTGGTTTTTCGTAATTTGGGCGGCAAAGCTGCCCAGTTTCTCCCCGAGCGAGAAGTAAGGCTGCAGACGGCTCATGATGCTCGGTGCCACCGGCGGCATGTTGACGGCGTTCTTGAACGGCTCATCGCGCAGAATATGCAGCACTTCTTCAGAAACGTCAATGGCTACGTTCTCCTGGGCTTCGATGGTGGAAGCGCCGAGGTGAGGCGTAACGATAATTTTCGGATGGTTCAGGAACGGATGGTCCTGCTGCGGCGGCTCCGATTCAAACACGTCGAATGCGGCGCCGGCAACGATGCCTTCGTCGATCGCTTCAACCAGGGCCATCTCGTCAATGACGCCACCGCGGGCGCAGTTGATGATGCGCATACCCTTTTTCATCACTTCAAATTGCGGACGGGAAATCATATGACGGGTCTCCGGCGTAAGCGGCGTATGCACTGTCATAAAATCGGCATTCCGGATAATATCGTCCACGGTTGCCAGCTTCACTTCGAGCTTCTCGGCGCGTTCCTGGGTCAGGAACGGGTCGAATGCCAGAATGTTCATGCCGAACGCTTTGGCACGTTTGGCCACCTCGCTGCCGATTCGTCCCATACCCAGTACGCCGAGCGTTTTGTTGCGAAGCTCGACGCCAAGGAACGATTTGCGATCCCAGGTTCCGCCGATCGTTTTGGCATAAGCTTGTGGGATGTGACGGGCGAGTGCCATCATCATCGCAAAGGTATGCTCGCAGGTGGTTATCGTATTGCCGTCAGGGGCATTAATAACGATGATGCCTCGTTGGGTTGCCGCTTCGAGGTCGATGTTGTCCACGCCGACGCCGGCGCGGCCGACGACTTTCAGGCGGGTTCCCGCGGCCATAATTTTTTCGGTAACACGCGTTTGGCTGCGAACGAGAAGGGCGTCATAATCCCCGATGATCGCCGCAAGCTCGTCTTCGGAGAGCCCTGTATTTTTCTCTACCGTGACATCAGGTGCATCGACTAACTGCTGGATTCCGAGATCGCTGATCGGATCCGACACTAACACTTTAAACATTGGTTTCCATCCTCCTTAAATATCTAGAACGCTTATATATAAGGACATGTCCGATAGGAACATATCCGTGAAGCCGAAAGTGGAGCCGCTGAGCCTATGGGAGGCAATCAGGCGGACGCCTAAGCTCATTCCGTAAAGCAACGCGGTACTGTGCCAAAGGATGAACGTGCAGCTGGCCGGATTTTTCTCATTATTCTTAGTTGGACAACAAAAAAACTCCCGATCCGCATACTACTTCCGTAGTAAGGGACGAGAGTTATCGTGGTGCCACCCTAATTCACCGCCGTCTTCGCGAACGGCAGCCTCAAGGTCTTCCGATTGGAGACCTGATTGATAACGGAATCATCCGACTGCACCTACTGGATAGTTCAATGCAGTTGCTCTGGAACGCTAAAGATGACTTCTCTGTCACCGGTTTGCACCAACCACCGGCTCTCTGGAGACGATAAAGCCTCTTCTTTCCTTCATCGTGTTTCGCTCAATTAATTTTTCCATAATGTATCACGCCCCTATCAGGCGTGTCAATAGGTAAAAGTGCTTCCCTTGAATGTTCTGCTCTTAATCTGCTATGATTCTAATGCTGGGAGGACTTTTTTAACAAAGTTAAATCGTATATTTCGGGGGTCCCGCAGAACACAAACAGATGTTGGAGTAAAACCTCCACGTTGTGGGATGTTTGCAACCACTCTAGTAACAGAAACTTAATAGACAGGCAGGCCTCATCATGAAAAAAAGGAAATGGAAATTACCCAAAATTCAGCAGGCTAAGCCTGAACAGCTGAATGACCGTCTACTTCTGATCAATCTGTATATCACCCAGGGCCTAACCTTATTGATCGGTCTCGTATGGATTCTGCTGCAGCGAAGAAATCCGCTTGCCTTGTTTCAGCTTCAGCATCCCGGACAAGTTGCGGCATGGGGGCTTGGGCTGGCCGCCGTTATGTTTGCCGTCGATTTCCTCGTCTCCCGGATTACGCCGGAGGAAGTGATGGATGACGGCGGAATCAACAACATGCTGTTCCAGCGCCGTCCCGTATGGCATATTATAGTCATCTCCGCGGTCGTGGCGGTATGCGAGGAGCTGCTGTTCCGTGGAGCCGTACAGCATGCGTTCGGTCCGTATTGGACCAGTATATTATTTGCGGTCATTCACGTCCGGTATTTGAAGCACTGGATTCCAACCGGCTGGGTTTTTTTGAGCAGTTACGGCCTCGGATATATCTACATACATTCCGGAACACTGCTTGCCCCGGTCTTATGCCATTTTATGATTGATTGTGTATCCGGGCTAGTGATTCGATTTCGGAGGGAAGCATGAACAGCGAATTGAGCAGAGTTGAAACGTACAGAAAAAATCGGAAGAAGACCCCGGTAAAAAAGGCGCCTTCAGCCGGTGCCGCTAAACGGACTCCGCCCAAGTCCAAGGCAGCAGAGACGTCTTCAACACGGGCGGCCGGAACGCTGAGACGCGGAAAAACGGCAGGAAAAGCAGGAAAGCGGCCGGCGGCCGCCAGAACTGCTGCAGCCGCTTCCGTCTCGGCAGCCCCGCAGTCCCGTCGGAGTAACCGGACTGCCGGAAACAGGGAGACGGCCGACGAATCCACTGTTCCGGCAAGAGCGGACACTTACGGTTCCCGACGCATCAAGATCAGTAAATATTTTACGAACTCTTTAATCTTTTTATTTATCGGTTTAACGGCATTTCTTGTTTATTGGGGAATTAAGGGCGCCCCCCCGCTGGAGGACCTATGGTAACCCCCTGGCTCGTTTGGGCGGGGGCAGGCGTCGTGGCTGCGGCTGCAGCGCTTTACGCCAGGATGTCGTATGAGGCGAGGCTGGAGCTGGTTCAGCAGGCCGACGTGAAGCTGGAGAGGCTGCCAAAGCCCTTTGACGGCTGCAAGCTCATGTTCATATCGGATCTGCATAGCAGAAGGCTGACGGGGAAGACGATTCGGCAGCTGGCTGGAACGGTCGATTGGGTGATCCTTGGCGGGGATATTATGGAACGGAATGTACCGCTGAGCCAGGTGGAGCACAACTTAAGGCTGCTCGCCGAAATCGCCCCGGTGTATGCCGTATACGGCAACCATGATTATAAGGCGGATCCCGAAGGTTTGGAACAGCTGATGAACGCATGCGGAGTCACTTTGCTGCGGGATGAGAACGTTCCTCTGCAGCGAAACGGCGCGCGCATCTGGTTAACCGGTGTTGATTATCCGCGGTACAAACGAAACGCTTATCCCCCGGTTCCACATCTGCCTGTCCGTGATGCCGGTGCGGAATGCCGCATCCTTGCCGTTCATGACCCGGCTTGGCTGCAGAAGCAGAAGACCATCCAGGCGGACCTTGTGCTTGCCGGCCATACCCATGGCGGACAAATTACGCTGCCTTGGCTCGGACCGGTCCGGCTGAATCAATTTTACCGCAAGTATGCTTCGGGATGGTTTGAATTTGAACAGCCGGAAGCGGAGGTCCGCCGGCCGCGCATGCTGATCAGCCGCGGTTTCGGCACAAGACGCGTTCCGCTCCGCCTGTGCTGCCCTGCAGAAATGCATGTCCTTACGCTAAGGACAGAACCCATAGAAAAACACAATATAAACGAGTAAAAGCAGCCGATATGCCGGCTGCTTTTTTGTGCATTGCAGGATTCCTTACTTGATTTGAGTATCGATGCTTTCGGGATCTACAAAGGTGTAGCCTTTGCTTTCCAGTTTGGTAAGGAGCGTATCCAGCGCTTCAACGGTCCACGGAAGCTCATGCATTAAAATGTTGCTGCCGCTGTGCAGCTGGTCCAGCACGTTCGAGACAACCTTGTCGGCATTGCCGCTGCTTTTGGAGCTCATCGTCCAATCGAGCGAGCCGTTGGACCAGGTCATGTACAGGAGACCGTTCTCCTTGGCGATTTTCTTGCCGGTATCACCGCCAGCCCCATTAGGGGGACGGAAAAATACCGGCGCTTTGTCGACGGTAGCCTTGACGATCTGCTGCGTATCCTCGATTTGCCTGCGTACTTCGGCTTCGGGCTTATTTTTGAGGATGATGTGATCCCAGCTGTGGTTGCCGATGGTCTGCCCGCGGTCCGCTATTAATTTCAACAGCTCGGGATGCTGCTTGACGCGGTATCCATTGACAAAAAATATCGCCTTGGCGTGATGCTTGTCCAGCGTATCGATCAACCCGTTGATCATTTCGGCCTTTTTAGGGCCGTCGTCGAAGGTTAGCAGTACGACTTTTTTCGAAACCCCTTCAGCACTCGGAACGATGTCGTAAGCTTTATTCATGCGATACTGCACCTTTACCGCTTTTGTACCCGACTGCTGATCCTTAGAATCCGGCTTGGATGCGCTGCCTTGATTCGTTTGATCCTGTTTCGATCGATCTTGGGTTGTTTCCGGAGAATTTTCCGATCCCGATCCGCCGGGTTGAACGCCGGACGTCTCGTTTGTTGTGGTGCTGCCTGAATTGTTGGTATGTACTTCGCTTGTTTGAGCCGGAGGGACCGCCTTTTGGTCATTTTGTCCCTCGTTTCCGCAGGCGCTCAGGATGAGCAGTGAGCATAGAGCCAGCGCCGCCGTAATTTTAACCATGATTTCATCTCGCTTTCCTTAATTTATGCCGCATGAGCAGGACCATATTCGCTCAAAATATATTCGACTTCATCCCATAAGGAGGTTGTACCTAAATGAACACTTCTGCTTTTATTGGCGGTATTTTGATTGGTGCTGCTGCAACGACGCTGTTGTCCAGAAACCGGGGACGCAACATGATTACGTCCGTCATGGGAGGCAATGCCAAGGACAAAATGATGGACATGGCGAACATCGGCATGGGCTCGTCCCATCGTCACGACACTCATGGTTCTCACAACGATTCGTATTCCAAGGGATCGAGCGTCACCCAAATTAAAGATTTTATCCGCACCAATCCGGATGTCAAGCGGGAAGTGGACATGATTCTGAAAGAGACAAATACGGTGATACCTGGATTGTAAACGCGTCAAACCCATTAGAATCATTTAAAGGGCGGTTATCCGCTCCAAATGATTCTTTTTTTGTCCATTTTACAGCGTGCATTTATGGTTATATAATGATAACATACTTACATAGAACTATTTTCAGCACATATTATGGGAGACATCATAATTTGTTATAACAATGCTTACAAGGAGGATCCTGTCATGAAAATAGAACGCTTAAGCTCAGATAAGATACGGATTTTCCTTACGTTTGACGACCTGAGTGAACGGGGCATCCAGAAGGAGGACATGTGGCAAGAAATCCCGAAGGTGCACGAGCTGTTTACCGAAATGATGGATCAGGCCTATAACGAACTGGGCTTTGATGCAACGGGACCGCTCGCCGTGGAAGTGTTTGCCCTTCCTGCTCAAGGAATGGTCGTCATCGTGACCCGGGGGAAATACGATCATCATCAGTACAGTCAACTGGGTGAAGATGAACTCCCTGAAGAAGTTTACGAAATGGAAGTCACGCTTGAACAAAGCGACTCCATCGTGTATGCTTTTAACGACTTCGAAGTGCTGATCGAAGCTGCACACGTACTTCAACGACATATCACCGAAGCCGGGCGGCTTTATCATTATAGAGATAAATGGGTACTGTACATGGACCCAGAAGAAATCGACGCTAATCAGCTTCCTTCGCTGATCGCGGTTCTTGCCGAGTTCGGAGAAGCTGCATCCTATACGGAAGCCGTACTTGAGGAATACGGCAAAGTCGTCATTGCCGAGAATGCGGTTGACGTCATTTGCACACATTTCAAGCGCCAGGATTAACACCGTTATCCTGATCGAGACATCCCATGAGGATTCATCTTCATGGGATGAACTTTGCTTTGAAGCTGGAGTTACATTCGACAGGGCCGCTAAGGTCACTGCCAGGAAGTGGAGGGATTAAGAACGGTGCTTTTGTTTTCGGTTATTGCGTCGGCATTGGCGCCGGGACTTGCCCTACTGACCTATTTTTATTTAAAGGACAGATACGATCAGGAACCGCTGCTTATGGTGATCAAGGTGTTTCTGCTTGGTTTTATGATCGTGGTTCCGGTCATGATCATCCAGCGGGGCCTTACAACGGGGCTCGGCGGCAATCCGTATCTGGATTCTTTTGTCATATCGGCGTTTGTTGAGGAATTTTTGAAATGGTTCGTGCTGTTTCACATGATATACAACCATACGGAGTTTGACGAGCCGTACGACGGAATCGTGTATGCCGTAGCGATTTCGCTGGGCTTCGCGACTGTGGAGAATGTGATGTATGCCTGGTACAGCCACGCATCCTTCGGGGCGATGTTCCTGCGGGCGCTGCTTCCGGTATCGGGGCATGCCATGTTCGGGGTAATGATGGGTTATTACCTCGGCAGAGCGAGGTTTTCGACCGGAGCCAAGGCCAAGCGTTTTCTGGTCTATTCGATGATCATTCCGTGGTTCTGGCACGGGGTCTACGACTTTATTCTAAGCACGATGACGCATTATTGGATCTGGTTTATCGTCCCGCTGATGGCTTTTTTATGGTACGGAGGCATGGGCAAGGTATACCGGGCCAACAACCGCTCCCCTTTCCGTTTCCTGAAGCGGGAGGAAGAGGTTAATACGTAATTTAATTGGGCACACTTTATCCTAAGAAGTTACAATCCGCATTCGGATACAATCTTTTTAGGATGGAGGTGTCCTTTTTTGCGTGTCAAAGTAAAAATCGTCTGCAGGCAATGCGGGGAACGCTACGTGCTGCGCGGCAAAAAAGAACGCGGAAAGATCGAAACCGGCTTCAAGCAGTGCCTGTGCAACAACCAAAGCCAGTTCGATATCGAAGAAGACCCGTTTTAAACCGATACCTGGGAAACGATGCATAAGACTCCTTTCTTCTAGTCAAACTAACACCAGCTTTAAGTTGATGAAAGGAGACTTCACATGTACAAGCGATTAAGCGCTGTTTTATTTCCCATAGTCACCCTGTTTATGATCGGAGCGTTTGTGTGGGGGTACCAAGAGAACCAGGAGAAGAACGCCGTGCTGATCAAGGCGGAAAACCAGTATCAGCGGGCTTTTCATGACCTGTCCTATCATATGGACCGCCTGCACAGCGAGCTTGGCAATACACTGGCCGTAAGCTCGGCTTCCAATGCGATGCACCGGAAAGGGCTGGTCAACGTGTGGCGGCTGACAAGCGAAGCGCAGAACGAAATCAACCAGCTGCCGCTCACCATGCTGCCGTTTAACAAAACCGAAGAGTTTCTGTCCAAAATATCGAAGTTTTCCTACCAGACCTCCATGCGGAATTTGGATAAAGAGCCGCTGTCAAATGAGGAGATCAAAAACCTGAAGGCGCTCTACGCCAACTCCGGACAGATCACCAAGGATCTCCAGGACGTGCAGTCCAAGGTGATCAGCAACCGGCTGCGCTGGATGGACGTGGAAAGCGCGATGGCCACGGAAGACAAGAAGCTGGACAACACCATTATCGACGGCTTCAAAACGGTAGACAAAAGGGTCGGCGAATACCCGGAATTGAACTGGGGTCCGTCGGTATCCAGCATCTATGATAAGCGGTCGGTGAAAAAGCTGTCCGCACAGCCGGTATCTCCCGAGGATATCAAGCGCAAAGCAGCCGAGTTTGCCGGCGCGGGAGGAGGCCAATCCAACGTTCAAGTTACCGAAAACGGTAAAGGAACCGAATGGGCGTCCTACACCGCCACCGTCAGCTCCAACAACCGGCCAGCTCCACTGTCGCTGAACTTCACTCGTCAAGGCGGCCACTTGATTTCCTTTTCCGATAACCGGGAGGTCGGGCCGAAGGCGGTTACGATGGAGGAAGCCCGCAAGAAGGCAGATCAGTTTCTGCAAAGCAAAGGTTATAAGGATATGACGGCCGTTACAGCAGACCAGTATGATAATATGGGCAACTTCACATATGTGCGCAAGCAGGACGGTGTACTGGTGTACCCGGAAAAAATGACGGTTCGGGTCGGGCTCGATAACGGCGAGGTGACCGGGTTCCAGGCCAGCGATCTCGTTTACGAGCAATCCCAGGCGCGGAAAATTCCAAAACCGAAGCTGACCTTGAGCCAGGCGCGGAAGAAGCTGAATCCCGAGTTTAAGGAAAACTACAACCGGCTGGCACTGATCAAGGACGATTCGGGCCAAGAAGCTCTCTGCTACGAATTCGGAGGCAACATTAACGGCTCCAGATACCGGATATACATGGATGCCAATGACGGCTCTGAACGGGTCGTAGAGGAGCTCAAGGATTCGGATAAAAAAGCGGTGAAATAGGCAAAAAGTTGCAAGGATCAAGTGATGAGCAAAGCCTCTCGGATCAGCCGAGGGGCTTTTTATATTGCGCAAAAACACTGCTTACCTATGAACAAAGACATGGTATAATCAGGATAGAATGCTATTTTACAGGCTGGCGGTGAATTTGTTGTTTCCTAAAATCAGCGATCAATTGTTTATCTCCGTGGATTCCGGAGACCAGAAAGAAGCGGGGTTGGAGTACAAGTCCCGCATCACGGATTTGGAGGACGAGTCCATTCTGATGGAGGTGCCCATCCAGGAAAAAACCGGACAGCTGAAGCGGCTGCACATGGGTGACGAGCTTTCGGTGTATTTTTTGACCGACGGCGGCGTTAAAAATTATTTCAATACTTACGTGCTCGGCTTCAAGGAAGACGTCGTCCGCATGGTTAGAATCCGCAGGCCTGAGCCCGAGTCGATCGGTAAAGTCCAGCGCCGAAGCTTTTTACGCGTCAATGCCGGATTGGAGGTGGCGGTCCAGACCGAACACAATATCCGCTTCGTCACGCGTACAGAAGATGTCGGCGGGGGCGGCATTTCCTTTTATAGCGACGCCGACAAGGCGATCCGTGAAGGGGACATGCTGTCCTGCTGGGTGCTCGTACCGTATAAGAACGGGAACCTGGAGCATGTTCCGTTTAAAGGCAGCGTCGTCCGGATCCAGCAGCTCGACAACGGCCGGAAAATCGTGATGCTGAAGTTTGAAGCCATTACGGATATGGAGCGGCAGAAGCTGATCCGGTACTGCTTCGAGCGCCAGTTTGATTTCCGGAACCGTTGAGAGATCGGGTGAGGGAATATTTTGCTCCGCCAAGGATACACTAGTAGGAAAATTCAGGGAGTGTATCTAATGGATGAACAGGATCGCGTTCGGCAGTATCTCCGGCTGTTCGGGGAATGCTTTGACGTTTTGTCCAAATGGGTCAAAAGGGCATTGATTGTGCTTGTCATTATGCTGATCCTCATACAGGGGGCGCTTCATATCAAGCCGGTCAGACCTTACTTGTCCCCGGTGTACAAGCTTGACGGCATCCCTGTCAAAGAGCGGGATGTCAGGGATTGGAAAGAGTAAAATGGAGGGACGTTTTTGCATCGGAATAGGTTGTGTGGTATAATTTTCTCGACGCAGGCAATGCCTGCTTTTTTCTTGAGGCTTATGTTTGAGGAGGAATGCCCCTTTGGTTAGGCAGGGGACAGAGGATAACTTGAAAATCAACATTGCGATCGATGGACCTGCCGGGGCCGGCAAAAGCACGATTGCCCGCCTGGTGGCGAGAGCCCTCTCGTACATATACGTGGACACCGGAGCCATGTATCGGGCCGTAACGTGGTTTATGATGGAACAAGGAATTGGACCGGAATTTCCTGAAAAAGTGCTTCAACTCACCCAAAAGATGGTGATTGAATTAATACCCGGGGAAGACGGGCAGAAAGTTCTGGTCAACGGCGAAGATGTGACCCCTTACATCCGTTCTTTGCAGGTAAACGGGATGGTATCCCAATACTCGCAGATTGAAGGAGTAAGACGCCACCTCGTTGCGCTGCAGCAGCAGATGGCTCTGCACAAGGGCATAGTGATGGATGGACGAGATATCGGAACGACCGTGCTTCCCGATGCCGAAGTGAAGATTTTCATGACGGCAAGCGTCAAAGAGCGTGCTCTCCGCCGGTACAAGGAAATGAACGATGCGGAAGGATTGACACTTGAACAGCTTGAGAAGGATATCGAAAGACGTGACCGTCTGGACGCAGAGCGCGAAATTTCGCCGCTTCGCTGCGCGGATGACGCCATAGTCCTGGATACGACGCATATGGATATACCTCAGGTTGTCGACACCATCGTTGATTACTGCAAAACGTACAGGGGTGGGGAGAAGAATTGAAGATTTACGTTTTTTGCCGGGATATCCTTAGGGCAATATTCACCTTGTTGTACCGCTTTGAAGCGGTCGGCACGGAGAATATCCCCAAAGAAGGCGGGGTGCTGCTCTGCTCCAATCACAAAAGTCTGCTCGATCCGATATCCGTAGGGATCAAAGTGAAGCGGCAGGTCAAGTTCATGGCCAAGGAAGAATTGTTCAAAGTTCCCGTACTGGGATGGCTGATCACCCAGTTCGGAGCGTTTCCCGTCAAGCGGGGGGGAGTCAGCAAAGAGTCCTTCAAGACCTCCATCTCCATTTTGCGCGGCGGTGAAATCATGGGCATCTTTCCGGTAGGCACGCGCTTCTCCGATACTGGCGCCGCCAAGAAAGGGGCCGCCATGTTTGCGCTCCGCGGCAATGCCGCCGTCGTGCCGGCCGCGATTATCGGCGATTACAAGATTTTCAGAAAAATGAAAATCGTGTACGGACAACCTATCATCCTGGATGACCTGAAAAGCGGTGAGGTGGATGGCGATCCGCTCGAGCTGGTGACAGAACGCATCATGGATCGGATCCATGAAATGGAGAAGACCGGAAGACCTTCGGGGAATTAGCCGGGCGTGCATGAACACAAGCACTTATTGGAAACATATGATTCGTACTGCTTTATGATGTTTTGAACTCTGCGTCAGCAGGTTTGAATAAATGGGTTTTTTTGAATTGAGGAGGGTATTGACATGTCGGAAGAAACGAAAAATCAAGAAACTGCAGAAGCGGTAAACCAAGAGGAATTGGATCAATTCGTATCCTTGAAAAAAGGGGACACCGTGAAAGGCACGATCGTCAAACTGGAGGACAACCAAGCTTATGTAAGCATTGGATATAAATATGACGGCGTCATTCCGGTCCGCGAACTGTCTTCCGTACACCTTGACAACGCATCCGAAGCGGTGCAGGTTGGTCAGGAAGTGGAATGCAAGGTTGTCAGCATCGACGACGAGAAGGAAAGACTCGTTCTTTCCAAGCGCGCGATCGACAGCGAGAATGCTTGGGATGAGCTCGAGAAGCATTTCGAAGCTCAGGACGCTTTCGAAGTTACCGTAGCTGACGTGGTAAAAGGCGGTCTCGTCGCAGACGTGGGCGCACGCGGATTTATCCCGGCTTCCATGGTAGAGCGCCATTTCGTTGAAGACTTCAGCGACTACAAAGGCCGCACGCTGCGCGTGAAGGTGAAAGAGCTTGACCGTGAGAACAACAAAGTGATCCTGTCGCAAAAAGACGTTCTCGAAGAAGAGTTCGAAGCCAACAAGCAAAAAGTGATGGGTGAGCTCCAAGAAGGACAAGAAATCGAAGGTACGGTACAGCGTCTGACTCAATTCGGCGCCTTTGTTGATGTGGGCGGCGTTGACGGACTGGTTCACGTGTCCGAAATGGCTTGGCATCATGTGGACAAACCTTCCGATGTCGTGTCCGAAGGCGATCAAGTGAAGGTAAAAGTGCTCAAAGTTGATCCGGAAAAAGGCAAAATCAGCCTGAGCATCAAGGCTGCCCAGCCAGGACCATGGGAATCCGCAGCCGACAAGTTCCATACCGGCGATGTAGTAACAGGCGAAGTGAAGCGTCTTGTCACTTTCGGTGCTTTCGTTGAGCTGGCGCCAGGTGTTGAAGGACTTGTTCATATTTCGCAAATTTCCCATAAGCACATCGGCACACCGCATGAAGTGCTCAAAGAAGGCCAAGAAGTTCAAGTCAAAATCTTGGACATCAACACGGCTGAAAAGCGCGTAAGCCTGAGCATCAAGGAAACCGAGGAAGCTCCTGCGGCAGCTCCAAGACCGGAAAGAGCGCCGAAGAGCAGCGCGCACAAGGATGATCTGAAAGACAACCCGAACGTATCGCTCAGCAACCAAGGCCTCAGCATTACACTCGGTGAACGTTTTGGAGACAAACTCAGCAAATTCAAATGATTTGGGCCTCCAAAATTGAAATCGGTGAACCCTTACACGGGTTTACCGATTTTTTTTTAGATTAGCAAGTATGCTGACTCGGGGAAAATTGGTTCGAGATGTTGGATCATGAAAGCCAAAGAATCGGTCATGCATGGTTCTGTGTATGCTTTGGAAAAATACAATTAACATTCGGCTATTCCTATGAAAGGTTAGCCAAAAGAAACGTTTTTTGCTATGATGATTATCGTAAGAATTGACAGGAGGAGTGACTATGGCAAGACCCGTAGTGGCAATCGTGGGCAGGCCTAATGTGGGGAAATCCACCATTTTTAACCGTTTGGTCGGGGACAGGCTGGCCATTGTAGAAGATAAGCCGGGCGTGACGCGTGACCGGATTTACAGCGTTGCCGAATGGAACGGCAAACCTTTCAGTGTCATTGACACGGGAGGTATTGAAATTGACGGTGACGATGTCATATTGAAATCGATCCGTATGCAGGCTGAGCTTGCTATCGAAGAAGCCGACGTCATCGTCTTTATGTGCGATGCCAAGAGCGGCGTAACCCAATCTGATGAAGAAGTAGCCCAGATGCTTTTCCGGTCCGGAAAACCGATCGTGCTGGCCGTAAACAAAGTGGACAATTTGCAGCGCAATGACGACATTTACGAGTTTTACAGCCTCGGTTTTGGGGACCCGATCGCGATATCCGGCAGTCACGGAACCGGGATCGGCGATCTTCTGGACGCTATTGTAGATATTTTGCCAGACCTGACGGATGACGAGTACGATGAGGACGTGATTCGGGTTGCACTGATCGGACGGCCGAATGTCGGCAAATCGTCGCTCGTGAATGCGATCCTTGGCGAAGAACGCGTCATTGTCAGCGATATTGCGGGAACGACCCGGGATGCCATTGACACTCCGTTTGAGCGGGACGGGCAGCGTTACGTGCTGATCGATACCGCCGGTATGCGCAAACGCGGAAAAGTATACGAAACGACCGAGAAGTACAGCGTAATGCGGGCGATGCGTGCCATCGAAAGAGCGGATGTGGTGCTTGTCGTCATTAACGGCGAAGAAGGGATCATCGACCAGGATAAGCATATTGCTGGTTACGCTTACGAGGCCGGCAAAGCTTCTCTTTTTGTCGTCAATAAATGGGACGCCGTCGAGAAGGATGACAAGACGATGCACCAGTTTGAGAAAAAGATCCGCGATCACTTCCTGTTTATGACCTATGCGCCGATTCTGTTTCTGTCCGCCAAAACAAAGCAGCGGCTCCACAAGCTTCTGCCGGTCGTTCAGCACGTCGCCGAGCAGCATTCGCTGCGGGTGCAGACGCATCTCTTGAATGACGTCGTATCCGACGCCGTGGCGATTAATCCGCCTCCGACGGACAAGGGGCGCCGTCTGCGTATCAACTATGCGACGCAGGTTGCGGTCAAGCCGCCGACGATGGTCATTTTCGTGAACGATCCGGAACTGATGCACTTCTCTTACGAGCGTTATTTGGAGAACAAGATCCGGTCTGCTTTTGATTTTGAAGGAACGCCTATACGCATCTTTACTCGGCGCAAATCGGATGAAAGTTAGGGGAGAATAGCTTGGTTCTACAGATCATCGCCATTATACTGAGTTACTTGCTCGGTTCCATCAGCTTCAGCGTCGTCCTTGCCAAGCTGCTGAAAGGGATCGACATCCGCCAGCACGGTAGCGGTAATGCGGGAGCGACGAATACGCTGCGCATACTGGGGAAGGGACCGGCCGTTCTGGTCCTGGCGCTGGACGTCCTCAAAGGAATCGCGGCGGTCTGGATCGGCGTGTGGATGGGCGGAGGCGAGGCATGGGTTCCCGCATTATGCGGCATCGGTGCGATCGTCGGGCATAACTGGCCGGTGTATTTTCACTTCCGCGGGGGCAAAGGCATCGCGACGACCATTGGCGTCATGGCGACACTGAGCTTTCTGCCAGCACTGTATGCCGGCATTATCGCCATTCTGCTGATCGTGGTTACACGGTACGTGTCGCTGGGATCGCTGGTGTTCGTGGCGCTTACGCCTGTGTTTTTGCTCATTTTGGGTTATGCCTGGCCGATTTTTTGGACCAGTCTCATTATTTGTTTATTTGCCTTCTGGAGACATCGGAGCAATATTGTGAAAATTCTTCAGGGCCGGGAAAACAAAATCGGATCCGGAGGGCCCAAAGGGGGTAAAGGGATTGTCAAATAAAGTGGCTGTATTGGTCGCGGGCAGCTGGGGAACGGCTTTGGCCAGCGTGCTGGCTGCAAACCATCCGGAGGTGGTGCTGTGGAGCCGAAATCCGGATCAGGTCAAGGAAATCAATGAGCAGCATACCAACAACCGCTATCTGCCTGACGCTCAGCTGCCGGTCAATCTGAAAGCGACAAGCGACATGGGGGAAGCGGTGTCAGGGGCGAAGGCCGTAGTTATCGTAGCCCCATCCAAAGCGATGCGGCAGGTGGCGCGGGACTTAAGCGCTCATTGGCAGAAGGATATGCTCGTGATCCATGCGACGAAAGGTTTTGAGACCGAAACGTTGAAGCGGATGTCTACGGTCATCGCTGAAGAGCTGGGCTGCGAAGAGGGAAGAATCGTAGTCATGTCCGGTCCAAGCCATGCGGAGGAGGTTGTCAAGCGATGCCCGACCACCGTTGTGGTCGCATCACTGACCGAGAGTGAGGCGGTCGCCGCGCAGGACTTGTTTATGAATTCCGACTTCCGCGTATACACCAACCGGGATATGGTCGGGGTGGAACTCGCGGGAGCGCTGAAGAACATCATTGCCCTCGGTGCGGGCATGTCGGATGGACTTGGCTTCGGGGACAACGCAAAAGCGGCGCTGCTGACGCGAGGCTTGGCTGAAATCACCCGGATCGGCGTGGAAATGGGAGCGAACCCGCTTACGTTCTCCGGCCTCGCGGGCGTCGGAGACCTGGTGGCCACGGCAACGAGCAGGCACAGCCGGAATTGGCGGGCAGGCTCCATGCTTGGTCAAGGCAAAAACCTCGATGAGGTGCTGGATTCGATGGGCATGGTGGTGGAAGGTGTCCGGACGACCCAAGCGGCGCATGACATCTCGAAAAAATACGGCGTACAGATGCCGATAGCTGATCAGCTGTACCACGTGCTCTTTTTGAACCGGAATCCGCGCATTGCCGTCGAGGCGCTCATGGGCCGGGACCCGAAGACCGAAATGGAGACGATGAAGCTGGAAACGTGGGAGCAGTGGCACCGTTAATGCTTATTCACCTTTTTCCGCACTTCCTCATATATTAGGGTTGAGGAATGCCGGAGGAGGGGAGAAGACATTGAGCAAAAACATTTCTAGGGATGCGCTGAAGGCGATCAATAAGAAAACGGGCAAAAACATCTCTGAAAGTGCCGTCAAAAAACTGGCCAGCACGGTTAAGCCGTCGACCATGCAAAACGAGGCCCAGCTCCGTCAGCTGATTAAACAAGTATCCGCGATGGCCAACGTTCCCGTCAGCGAGGAGACCATCAAGGATATCATCAGCGCTGTGAAGAAAAGCGGGATGAATCCTGAAAACATGGAAGCGTTGATGAAAATGATGATGAAGAAATAATCATATAGGTCAGACGAAAAAAGAGCATGAAGTCTTTGGAGCCGGAGGCTGCAGGGCTTTTCGCTCTTTTTTCATATGTGTCTAATCGTCTCTGCTGTTCCGATGAGAGGAAGAAGTACGGGGACTGCTGACCGAGCTTTACTTTGTGGGGGCATTTTGCGAAATTGGACAAGTTTCGTGTTATAATACGGTTAATGATGGAACAGATTGGAGAGTTTTAGCGTATGGATCCAATGACAAAAATGTGGGTATCCCTGATCGCCATCTTGATTATGGGGCTATCCGTCTTTCTCATTACCTTCGCCCGAACCAAAACAAAGGGGGTTCTTCGGGGAGCCCTCTCTTTGGTCGCATTTGTCATTATGGTGGTCGGATTTTTGGGCGGCATGGCAGCATTAATGTAGCAAAGGAACGGTGGATAACGAACATGGAAGCAGCATTACAGCTAATTGGAAGAACAATCGAGAAAACCGTCGTGCCTGAACCGGGCAAAAGCATCCTTCAGCATGCGAAGGACAATAAAGTGGACTGGCAGCACCTCTGCACCCGCGGTACCTGTGCCCGCTGCCGCTGTCTGATTACCGAGGGGGCGGAGCACCTGGAGGAACCGACGAAAGCGGAACATCTTCGCCTCGACCCGGAAGAGTTTGACGAGGGCTATCGTCTAGGGTGCCAAGCAGTGGTCAAGACGGCGGGAAAAATCGTAGCCAGAAACAAAACGTATTTTTAAATGGACCGGAAGATTGGAGTGTGTGCCGTGCAGATCCCAGCCGAATTACAGCAAGCGCTGCATGACGCCTCTCATGCGCTGTCGCAAACCTCATCCTGCTGGTTAATTGGCGGAAGCTGCGGGCTTTTGCTGCAGGACGTGCATTTGGATAAACCGCCACGCGATATCGACATCTACGCCGATTCGGCCTCCGTATCGGAGCTTCATTATGCCCTCTCAGGGCGGGCGGTGGATCAGCCGGTCCTGAGCGTTACGGATCAATACCGGTCCGTGTTAAGCCATTATAAGTTGAGCCGGTACACGCTGGAACTGGTGGGAGGGTTCGAAGTTCAGGCGGAGGGTTCGCATTATAAGGTTGAAATTAACCGGAGGCTGGCCCCTGCGGGCGTCCATGCGAAACTACACTCAATACGGATTCCGCTGATGCCGCTCAGCCATGAGCTGCTGTTTAATGTGCTTCGGAACCGGGAGGACCGGTACACGGCGATTGCCGCTGCCATGCGGGCAGATTTGCAGGCCCATTTACCGCTCCTGGAGGATCTGCTTACGGATAACGCGTTCCAATCCGAGCACATCCAAATCATTTCCCAACTGCTCCATACCGAGTCGTTAGTACGATTTGCGGTAAACGGGCGGGATTCAGGCTATGCCGGGCGGGAACGCCAATGAACCATAAAGTTACGTTCCAGCCGTCAGGCAAAAGCGTTCTCGTCCGCGAAGGCATATCGCTGCTCCATGCGGCCAGGGATGCAGGTGTATACATACCCACGCGATGCGGGGGCAAAATGGGCTGTTTGATGTGCAAAGTTCAGGTTGACGCCGCCAGCGCCGGTCAGCTCACCCCTCCCGCCGAGGCGGAGAAGCGCAAGCTCGGCTCCTTGATCCGCAGCGGCACCAGGCTCTCTTGTCAAGCCAGAGTGCGCGGGGCGGTGACGGTGACAGTCCCGGAAGACAAACTGAAGGCGGCGGTTCGCAAGCAGCTGGAAGCAGCAAGGAACCGTGACAGGGAAGACGACCTGTGGTAGCGGCGGGCAGGACAAACACGTTACAGGCTGCTTGATGTATCAATCGGCTTTACTATATGCAAAGGGTGATATTTGTTGATGACATCGGCTTTGACCAACAAGATGATGAAGGGAGCCCGGAAGGCGGCAACGGCTGTCATGGTGCTGCTGTTGATCATGACCGCCACAGCCTGCATGTATCCGGATCAGAAGAGCGGTGAGACGAGGGTATCCTACCGTGAAAGCGTGAAGCGCATCCAGTCCGCGCTGGACGATTTTCAAAAGGATCAGGGGATCCTGCCGATCATCAATGCGGATGAGACGACGCCGCGCTTTGAGAAGTTCCGTATCGACCTGGACCAGCTCCAAAAGCGGGGCTACTTGGACGATATCCCGACGACGGCCTTTGAGAAAGGCGGAAGCGCATACTTTCTAGTACAGAACGAAGAGACCGACCCGACCGTTAAGGTCATGGATCTCGTCACGGTGCAAAAGGTCAACGACGTGCAGCGGGCGGTCGATTTGTATAAGTCCAAGCATGATGGGCAGCTGCCGGCCGGGGAAGAAATTTATCCCGGGATCCATACCGTTGACCCGGATCTGGCCGGCACAAACAATGTTGAGCTGAAGAGCGTATATTCGGGTCAGGACATGAGCTTTATTATGGATGCCAAGGGCGTGGTGTACGCGGATTATGCGTTTGATATTATGCAGCTGATTGACAAGGAAGGCGTGAAGCCTTCCAAAGACGAGGATTTACGAGATTACCTGATCAAGTCTTCCGATTATGTACCGGTGAAGTCGCTGCCGTACGAGTGGTCAGGGGATGCGCCAGTCGCCAAATCGGTGCCAGGGGCGTGAAGCTGAACATACAGATTGGAAGAGAAAGGCCTGCTGAATACAGCAGGTCTTTTTTTATGCCTATTGCTATGTTTTTCGGGATTCCCGCTAGCAAAACAGCATCAACAAGCGGATGAGCGGCTGTGCGCAGGTTGTTATGTTGTGCTGCATGCTTCATATACATATTTATTTCTGCCCCGGCATATATCTGAGAGGGATGACGAGGGGCATGCGAACGACGCAGGGATTATATGAATTTTATTCCGAATACCCGTCATATTGTTTTTAATAGGTACATACTATGATACTAGTCCAAATGCCTACGGAGTAACGCCGCTTTGCCGTTTCCCATCCTACCTGACTACCGGCGGCGGACTACTGACGACATTGTAAGGCTCAAATCCGTTGCAATGGCTCGAGGCTCCAGATGGAACACGAAGCGGATGCTCTTAAAGCATTTTTCCTTCGGAGTAAATGAGGAGGGGATCTCTTTTGGAAAAAGTGGACATTTTTAAAGACATTGCCGAACGAACTGGCGGGGACATTTACCTGGGTGTCGTCGGCGCCGTCCGCACAGGAAAGTCAACATTTATTAAACGGTTTATGGAAACAATCGTACTGCCGAACATTGCAAGCGAAGCAGACCGCGCCAGAGCGGTCGATGAGCTCCCGCAGAGCGCTGCCGGGAAGACAATTATGACCACCGAGCCGAAGTTTGTACCGAACAATGCGGTGCAGCTGAAGGTCACCGAAGGTCTGGAAGTGAACGTCCGCCTCGTGGACTGCGTAGGCTACGCGGTGGAAGGCGCCAAAGGCTATGAGGATGAAAACGGTCCGCGCATGATATCGACGCCATGGTTCGAGGAACCGATCCCGTTCCAGGAGGCCGCCGAAATCGGGACACGGAAAGTGATTCAGGAGCACTCTACGCTGGGCGTTGTGGTGACCACGGACGGCACGATTGCCGAAATTCCGCGCCACTCCTATGTGGAAGCCGAAGAACGCGTCGTCGCCGAGCTGAAGGAAGTCGGCAAGCCGTTTGTGCTGGTCATCAACTCTACGAAGCCGCGGAGTGAAGAAACGCTGCAGCTGCGCAATGAGCTCGCCGAGAAATACGACATTCCGGTCATGGCGCTCAGTGCGGCCACAATGACGGAGGATGACGTCACCGGCGTCCTGCGCGAAGTGCTCTACGAATTCCCGGTGCACGAAGTCAACGTCAACCTGCCTAGCTGGGTTATGGTGCTGAACGAGAAGCACTGGCTGCGCAGCAACTATGAAAATTCCGTACGCGATACGGTCAAGGATATCCGCCGTTTGCGCGACGTGGACCGGGTGGTCACCCAGTTCATGGACTACGACTTCATCAACCGCGCGGCGCTCAGCGGCATGAATATGGGCCAAGGGGTAGCCGAGATCGACCTGTTCGCTCCGGATGAACTGTACGATCAAATCCTGATGGAAGTGGTCGGCGTGGAAATCCGCGGCAAGGACCACCTGCTGCAGCTCATGCAGGAATTCTCGCATGCCAAGCGGGAGTACGACCGGTTCGCCGAGGCGCTGGAGATGGTCAAGACGACCGGTTACGGCATCGCCGCTCCGTCGCTGGCTGAAATGTCGCTCGATGAGCCGGAGCTGATCCGCCAAGGATCCCGTTTCGGGGTTCGCTTGAAGGCGACAGCGCCTTCGATCCATATGATCCGCGTCGACGTCGAGTCGGAATTCTCGCCGATCATCGGTACGGAGAAACAGTCCGAGGAACTCGTGCGCTACCTCATCCAGGACTTCGAAAACGATCCGATCAAGATCTGGGATTCAGACATTTTCGGCAGATCGCTGCACTCTATCGTACGGGAAGGCATTCAAGGCAAGATCGCCATGATGCCGGATAATGCGAGATATAAACTGCAGGAGACGCTCGGACGCATTATCAATGAAGGCTCTGGCGGATTGATCGCGATTATTTTGTAACCCATCAGCGTGAAGTAAAAAACCGTAGGCAGGCGCCCGCTTGCTTGCGGTTTTTTGTGCTTGAATGCAGAAATGGATACCTCTTGATAGTAATTCCTGTTTTATACATAAAAATAAGCAAATGGCTGCTCGGAGCAGAGTTAAGGGACCGTTATTCCAGGTTTTTTATGAAAAAAAGGAAGTATTTATACAAACTCTTAAAAACCTATTTACATACTTGGATATAGGCTTTATATTAGTGTATAACATTTTAACATAGTGAAGCTTTTAAGGGGGAAGAGAGAAATGCGTTTAAGAGGTAAAAAAAGGGGTTTCGTGTTGGCATCCATCCTGCTGGTGCTGTCGATGGTGATGAGCGCCTGCGGTCATAACGCACCGCCGGCAACGGACTCGGGGAGTGCATCCGGTGCAAATTCGGACAAGCCTCTGGCGGGCAAACGAGTTGCGCTTATCATGGAGTTTAACACAGGTACGTTTTCCCAGCAATACGTTCAAGGGGTAACCGAGGAAGTGGAGAAATTCGGCGGAAAGCTGACGAAGTTCGTGGCCGCCAACGATAAAGCAAAAATGGCGTCTCTGCTGGATTCGGCCATCACTCAGCATTTTGACTTGATTCTGACCGACCACGGTGATTCGCTCCTCGAACCTGGCCTGCGCAAGGCGGTGGAGCAGAAGATCCCTGTCGTTGTCTTCGACGCTGACGTGAACGTTCCCGGCGCGACCGTGCTCTCTCAGGACGACCAGAAGATGGCCGACCTGACGTTGCAGCAGATGAAGGAGGACATCGGGGGCAAGGGCAACATCGTCAAAGTATGGGTGGCCGGATTCGCACCGATGGAACGGCGCCAAATCTCTTACGCGAAATTTATGAAAGAGAATCCAGATATCAAGGAAATCGCCACGTTCGGCACCGCGAATAACCCGGCACTGGACACGCAGACCCAGATGGAGGCGATTCTGAAGCAGTATCCGAAGGGGCAGATTTCGGCCGTATGGGCTGCTTGGGACGAGTTCGCCAAAGGGGCGGCACGCGCCATCCAACAGGCCGGACGCGATGAAATCAAGGTGTACGGTATCGATATGAGTGACGAGGACCTGCAAATGATTCAGGATCCTAGCAACCCGTGGGTCGCTTCCGCCGCTGTCGATCCAAAGGATATCGGACGCATCCAGGTCCGTTATGGCTACCAGAAGCTGCATGGGGATCAAACCGAGGACAAGGTCGTTCTGAATCCGGTGTACGTTTCCCGCGACGCGCTTCCTAAGGAGCAAATTTCCACCACCGAGCTGTCTCAATACGTAGACGGCTGGGGTGCCAGCAAGCAAGGGCTTCAGGACTGGATGAACGAGTACAGCAAGTAAAAAGATCCGGTCAAACCGGCAAATGCAAGTCTTGGGGTGGTGCTGAGGCGCTGCCCTTTTTCAGGAATAGGGGCAAGCTGCACTCCACTTTGTGGGGCTCATTATTTCGGGGCTCCCCGCAAAGTACCTGAATAATATTCGAAGCTTCACTCCACTTTGTGGGGTTATTATTTTGGGGCTCCCCGCAAAGTACTTGAACAACATCGCAGCAGATCATCACTTTGTGGGGCTCATTATTGAAGGAGGAATGCCGTGTGACATCATCATTTCAGCTGGAAATGAGCGGAATCGGCAAACAATTTGGCGGCGTTCCTGCGCTGCATGCGGTGGATTTTACGGTTCGCGGCGGCCAGATTCATGCGCTGCTCGGTGCCAACGGAGCCGGAAAGAGCACGTTGATGAAGATTCTGTCGGGCGCTTATCAGCCGGACAGCGGACGCATTGCGGCAAACGGCACGGAGCTGCACATCACCTCTCCGGCCGCGGCCAAGCAGCACGGCATTCACTGCGTGTATCAGGAGGTCGATTCGGCCCTCGTCCCGCAGCTGAGCGTCGCCGAAAACGTCATGCTGGACGCCTTATCTTCAGGCCGGGGAAGCATGTGGGTCAATTACCGGTCTATGGACAAACAGGTCAAGGCGATTTTATCCAGGCTGGATGACAGTATAGACATTCATAAAAAGGTGTACGAGCTGTCGCTTGCGCAAAAACAGATCGTTCTGCTGGCCCGCATTTTGTCCCAGGACGCCAAGGTGATTATATTCGACGAACCAACCGCTCCGCTGAGCGACAGCGAATGCGAGGCTTTTTTCCGGATGATGCACTCGCTGAAGGACGCCGGTGTGGCGTGCATTTTTATTACACACCGTCTGCCGGAAGTGCTGCAGCACAGCGATATGGTGACCGTAATGCGTGACGGAAGGAAGGTTTACACCGGCCGGACACAGGAAATCACCGGGGAAGGCATAATCGGGCACATGCTCGGCAAAACGTTTGAAGAAGAGTTTCCGAAAAAGGATACCGTGATCGGGGACGTGCTTCTTCAGGCTGAAGGTGTCAAGCGCGGACACAAGGTGCGGGGCGCGGATCTTGAGGTCCGCCGCGGTGAAATTGTAGCTGTAGTCGGCCTGGTGGGCGCCGGTAAAACCGAACTGGCCCGCATCCTGAGCGGTGCGGATCAGCCGGACGAAGGCAGCATCCATCTGAAAGGAAAGAAGCTGTCGCTTAAGCAACCAGCGGACGCGGTATCCGCGGGAATCGTCTCCATCCCGGAGGAGCGCCGGAAAGAGGGGATCTTTATCCACGAATCGGTGGATTTAAACCTGTCCATACCGGTGCTGAACCAAGTCAGCAGGCTGGGGTTCATCTCGCGGAAGAAGGAGAAGGCTTTATCCGCCAAAATGGTCGGCGCCCTTGGGGTCAAGGCCGCCTCCGGCAGCCAACTGGTCAAGTTCCTGAGCGGCGGCAACCAGCAGAAGCTGGCGATCGGCAAATGGCTGGACAGCGGGGCGGAAGTTTTTATTTTTGACGAACCGACCAAAGGGGTCGATATCGGCGCGAAAAGCGATATATTCCGCATTATCGGAGATTTGGCGGATGCCGGCAAGGGCATTTTGTATTTTACCTGCGAATTGGCAGAAGGACTGGGAATCGGCGACCGGATCGCCGTCATGAGCGGCGGAACCATCAGCAAAGTATTTGCTCGGGGAGAAGCGACGCAAGCCCAGCTCCTATATTATGCGAGCGGAGGCTTGGAGGAAGACCATGAAGGATAAACTGTTAAACTTGGCGTTCCGGTACGGGGCGGTTGTCGTTATCATCGGGGTTATAGCATTTTTTTCGTTCAGACTGCCTTATTTCTTCACGTACGGGAACCTGACCGACATTCTGGGCTCGATCACGATCGTGACCTTTGTGGCGATTGGGGTGACCTTGTCGCTGGTCGTGGACGGCTTTGACCTGTCGGTAGGCTCAACCGTGTCGCTGACCACCGTAGGCGCAGCGTCGCTGATGATATGGTATGAGCAGCCGCTGTGGGTCGTCATCATCGTGCCGCTCATCCTGGGTGCCGTCATCGGGCTCGTTAACGCATTCCTGATCGTCAAGCTGCGGATTCCGGATCTTCTGGCGACCCTTGCTGTGATGTACATCGTCGGCGGGATTCACAAAACGTATGCCGCGGGTTATACGATTTACAACCATATGGAATTCCCGGACGGCACCAAAGCCCCCGGCGAGATGAGCGCCGCCTTTCTGCAGCTTGGACAGGGCAAATGGTTCGGCATTCCGATTTCGGCCGTCCTCCTCATTATCGCTGTGGCGCTTGTGCATATTTTCCTGACGCGGACCAAATACGGCCGTCAAATGTACGTCACGGGCGGTAATGAGGAAGCAGCGCGCCTGTCAGGGATCAAGGTGAAAAGGGTGCGTACGCTGGCGTACGTCGCTTCCGGCGTGTTCGCCGCGATTGGCGGGATTATTTACGCCTCCCGGGTCGGATCCGGTCAAATCGACGCGGGATCGCCGCTCTTAATGGAATCCGTGGCGGCCGTGTTCGTCGGTTTTTCGGTCTTCGGCGCCGGCAAGCCCAACGTGATCGGCACGTTTATCGGGTCGGTATTGATCGGGGTACTGGTCAACGGATTGACCATGATGAATTTGCAGTATTTTACACATGATATCGTCAAAGGGATCGTTCTTGTCCTCGCTCTTGCCGTCACTTTTTACGTTTTAAACCGCTCGCGAACGTAAAACTCTTGAAATTCTGCGGTTGCTGTATTACTATAAGTTTGTTCCGCGCCTGCGGCTGAATACGGTCTATATGGCGATTCTATCTGTAAATCTCACAGATGAACGTATATTTTACGGCAAAACGGAAAGATTGATAACATCGATTTATTATTTTGGGAGGTGAAATGATAGTGAACAAGTCCGAACTGATTTCCCAAGTAGCTGAAACGACAGAACTGTCCAAGAAGGATGCGACGAAAGCGGTTGACGCTGTATTCGAATCCATCGCACAGGCTCTGCAAAACGGGGACAAAGTCCAACTCGTTGGATTTGGTAACTTTGAAGTGCGCGAGCGTTCCGCACGTAAAGGCCGCAACCCGCAAACCGGTGAAGAAATCGAAATCCCTTCGAGCAAAATTCCGGCTTTCAAGCCTGGTAAAGCGCTCAAAGACGGAATTAAATAAGATTTCTACATATTCCATACGCAAGAAGAGGACCGTGACGCTCGTTCACGGCCTTTTCTTTTCTGTAGGACTGACATCTCCTTCAAGAGGATTGCCGTTGACATCCTTTTCCGAATAGGCGATCAGGATGACGGGAGAACCCGTCAGCTGGCTCAGCTGCTGCTCGTATTCGCGAAGCTTGGAAACTTGCCCTTCCCGCAGGGGCGCCGGTTCATATTGCATGTTCTCAACTCCTTGGACTTTATTACATTGGGTAGTATAGCCAGAGGATTTTAAAATAATTATACGCTGTGTGTAAGGCTCGCTGAAAAAAGGAGGATACACTCATGGAAAATAAAGGGAATACGGGGAACAGCGATTTTATCGTGATCAAGGCGAAGGATCAAGGGGTGCAGGTCATTGGACTGACCCGAGGCCAGGATACCCGGTTTCATCACACGGAGAAGCTGGACAAAGGCGAAGTGCTGATCGCCCAGTTTACGGACCATACCTCCGCCATTAAAATCCGCGGCAAAGCCGAAGTGTGGACGAAACACGGAAGTCTCGAAAGCGACAGCTAATAGCAGGGAGCTCAAAAAAACAGCTCTTGAATGCAAATTAGCTGCTGGTCAGGGGATGGCAAATTACCTTAAGCGCAATCTGTACAAACGCAGGCATAGCCTGCTTTTTTTCGTTGTAGAATGAGGTATGGACAGCACGTGTCCGGACGAAACTAAGGGATACTATGACGATGGGAGGGCTGTACTTGAAACGATTTTTCATTCCTGGCCTGGTGCTTGCCGTTACGCTGGGCTCGGTCCTCATCCTGCCTGCGCTGTATCATGCGGAGCACACATTTGCCCGGGAAAGCCGGGCTTTGGCCGCGTTTCATCCCCAATCGGGCTGGACGCTCGACAATGCGAATATCGTGGATGCGCTGGACAGCCTTCCCCTGACGCTGCCGATCCGCAAGGTGGAGTGGGAGTCCCGCGTGCTGACGGTTGACCTGAAGGTGGCCACACCGGAGGTGTCCGTGTCTGAAATCTATTCGAATATCGCCGAGATCCTCACATTTAGCTTTGACGGCACTTCCAAT
This sequence comes from Paenibacillus favisporus, assembly GCF_040545415.1. Taxonomy (NCBI): domain Bacteria; kingdom Bacillati; phylum Bacillota; class Bacilli; order Caryophanales; family Paenibacillaceae; genus Paenibacillus; species Paenibacillus favisporus. Next base: position 623,285 of record NZ_JBEPLV010000001.1, read on the forward strand.
GTCGACCAGATTCTCCTTCGGCTCGTCGCAGAAGATAAATGGCTCGGCACACGGCATCTGCTGCTTGCTGCCGATGTCCGGCGGACGGAGTGGAGTCCGGAGCTGAAACAGGCGCTTGGTGAAGCGGGAGAAGGCCCGCTTGCGGACGACATCAAAGCCCGATTCCACCTCACCGAAACGAAACTGTGGAGAGACCGGTTCGATCCGCAGGAAAACGGGTAAAAAGAAGTAAGCATACTGTGCGTGGTCTGACAAGTTGTGCTATAATAAAAAAGATTGTGAACAAAAGTTCTTGCTCGCAACAGACGACATAGAAGTGAGAAAGTTATAGGCTCGGAGGCTGACGATGAAACCGTACCGCATACCCCAACTAGCAAAGAAATATGTCGATTACGACATGATCCAAACCCATACGGAGCTGCCGCCCTATCCGGATGCCCGTGTTCATCTTCTATATATTTTTCTGAACCAGGGAAGCCGCAAGCCTTCCGTGCATACAGAGCTGCTGGCGCTTGTCACGTCGCTCGTTCAGATGGGTATTGACACGCATGAAACGATCGACACCATCCAGGGCAAACAGAACGAGGGAGAAATGCGTTCCCGTCAGCTTAAAGTGCTCGCGGGAGACTATTTCAGCAGCCGGTTCTATCAGCTTCTGTCCCAGAAGGGGCAAATCGAGGCCGTATCTATGCTGAGCGCGGCCATTTGCGATGTGAATATTTTGAAAATGAATCTGTACGGCAAAATGAAAAGCCTTCTCCTGTCAGCGGAGGAATACTTACGGCAACGGGTACAGCTGAATATGCAGCTGTTTCTTTCTTTTACCCCTTTTCTGGATGACTCGTTAAAGGAACTGTGGAAATCGCTTCTCCGCGGCTTCAGCGAATGCGAAACGGTCGTTCGGGAAATGCATCTGAGCTCCGGCTCGGAGCCGTTCTTGTACAGCTATTCGTTCTGGCACATCCTGGATGTGGCTTCGGATGAAGACAAGCTGGCCTTGAAGGAAAACCGGGTTGAGCCGAAAGACTGGAAGAAGATGCTGCTTAAGTACAAGGCCGGAGAACATTTGGCGGATAAGCTGCAGCAGGCGGTGAACAGCGTGCAGTCCATCCTGAAAATGGTTAAGGGAGACGGAATGTTCCGGGAGATCGGACAGGTGCTTGACCCGTTCCTTCGTCAGCTTAACACACCGGGATCCGCAGTAGGGGAGGGATTGGCGAGAGGATGAATACCAGCATGAGTGAACGGGACACGAAGACGGAAAACAAATACTCACATGTCCAATCCGTTTTTGAGAGCATTGCACCGAAGTACGATGTGATGAACGATATTATAAGCTTTCGCAGGCACAAGGCCTGGCGGAAATTCACGATGAAGAAAATGGCGATGAAACCCGGAGATACGGCGGTTGACCTGTGCTGCGGGACTTGCGACTGGACGTTGAGCATGGCGGAAGCCAGCGGAACGGGGCAGATGGTCGGCCTCGATTTCAGCCCGAACATGCTGAAGGTCGGCATGGACAAAATCAAGGCGAGACACCTCGAGGATCAGATTACGCTGGTTCAGGGGGATGCCATGAATTTGCCGTTTGAGGATAACCGTTTTGACTACGCCACCATCGGCTTTGGTCTGCGGAATGTGCCTGACCTGGTGCAGGTGCTGAAAGAAATGCAGAGGGTCGTCAAGCCTGGAGGCATGGTTGTATGCCTGGAGGTGTCCAAGCCGACGTGGCAGCCTTTCAAAGGAATTTATTATTCTTATTTCAAGTATATACTGCCTGGACTCGGAAAGGTGTTGGCCAAAAGATATGAGCAGTACAAATGGCTGCCGGAATCGTTGGCTCTTTTCCCGGGAAGAGAGGAACTGGCAAGCATATTCCGCAGCATCGGTCTTCAGAATGTCGAAGCCTATCCCCTAACTGGCGGCGTCGCAGCATTACATATTGGGATCAAGGAGAATCGGCATGTTTAAGAAAATCGGCATTTTTCTAGAAATGATCAAAATTGAGCACACATTATTTGCGTTACCTTTTGCGTTTATGGGCGCGATCCTCGGATCGGTCGTCGTAAACGGTCACCTTCCATCATGGGCCCAGATCGGCTGGGTCCTGTTAGCCATGTTCGGGGCCAGGAGCGCGGCCTTCGGCTTGAACCGGATGATCGATCAGGTGATCGACAAGAAAAATCCGCGGACGGCGAACCGGGCCATTCCGGCAGGGCTGCTGAAGAGCGCCGAAGTGATCCTGTTTACGGTCGTTTGCTTCCTGCTTCTGCTGTGGGCGGCCTATGAGCTGTCTCCGCTGGCGCTCAAACTGCTTCCGATCGCCGTGTTTTTTCTCGTCATTTATTCCTACACGAAACGGTTTACCTGGCTGTGCCATATCGTGCTCGGCTTAACGATCGCGCTTGCCCCGCTCGGCGGCTGGGTGGCCGTGACCAACGAAATCGACTGGCCGTCCATCGTTCTGTACGTATCGGTTGCCTTCTGGACTGCCGGCTTTGATATCATTTATGCGATCCAGGATATCGATTTTGACCGGAAGGAAGGCTTGTACTCCATTCCGGCACGCTTCGGCGTCCGCAAGTCGCTGCTCATCGCACGGTATTTTCATTTCATTACCGCGATCGGATTCGTTATCCTGTTCTTTACGACCGAGCTGAGCTGGTGGTATTTTGGTGGGATGCTGATCGCTTATATTATTCTCTTCTACGAGCATTTTATTTTGTCCCCGAATGACATGAGCAAGCTGCAGGTCGCCTTCTTTACGATGAACAGCGTCCTCAGCATTCTCGTATTCGTATTCACCCTGATTGATTTGGTGGTGCAGTACTTGTGACGCAAACGGAGAACAAGAGAAGAAGCTGGGTCGTCGGGATTACCGGCGCCAGCGGTTCGGTGTATGGGGTTCGGTTAACGGAGGTTCTGCTGAAGCAGGGCTATGACGTACACATCGTCGTCTCGAATGCAGGCTGGCGGGTGCTTGGCGAGGAGCTCGGCTGGAAAACAGCTCAAAGGGAGCTTGTGCTAAGCGAGAAATTCGGCGGCCATCCGGGCAGCCTCTATTACCATCCGGTGGCGGATATCGGAGCAACGATTGCCAGCGGCTCCTATCAGGTGGAGGGTATGGTGATTGCGCCATGCTCAATGGGGACACTGTCCGCTGTAGCTAACGGATCGTCCGACAATTTGATGACCCGCGCTGCAGACGTCATGCTGAAAGAAGGAAGGCCGCTGATTTTAGTACCCCGTGAGACGCCGCTGCATGCCATTCACCTGGAAAATATGCTGAAGCTCGCCAGGCTCGGAGTGAAGATGATTCCGGCGATGCCGGCTTTTTACTTTCATCCCCGGACGATCGAGGATTTGATCGACTTCCAGGTGGGAAAGGTGCTTGATATGATGCGGATCGAGCATGAGCTGTTCAGGCGTTGGGACGGCGGGCTGGCCGGACAGGCCAAAGCTGCAGAGTCCGGTACCAAAGAATAGACAGTCCTCCAAACCCATTCGTGCAGCACGAATTGTATGCTATGATTTAAATAAGATGAAAATGAATGGAAGAACGCCAGTGCTCTTTGTTTCTGCTATGCGGGCCATGCTCAAGCCGATGATTTGAACATGAACGGACAGGGAAATGCGGAGTAACATTACGCTGATACGGGTGAAGGAATGAAGAGATTAGACATATTCGGCTTACTGAAAAAAGATATGAATCAAATCGAACAAGAGCTCTTTCGCAGCATTGAGGGCGATCACGAGCTGCTGAACGAGACGTCCATGCACCTGCTGAAGGCAGGCGGCAAGCGGCTGCGCCCGGTGTTTGTGCTGATGGGCGGCAAGTTCGGCAGCTATGACCTGGACAAGCTGAAGCATGTGGCCGTTCCCCTGGAGCTGATCCACATGGCTTCCTTGGTGCACGACGACGTCATTGACGACGCCGAGACGCGCCGCGGTCAATTGACCGTCAAGTCCAAGTGGGATAATAAAATCGCGATGTATACGGGGGACTATATATACGCCCGGGCGCTGCTGCTTGCCACCAAGCTGGAGAACCCGAAGATTCATCAAATCCTCTCCAAAGCGATGGTCGAGATGTCCATCGGGGAAATGGAGCAAATTCGGGACTTCTTCAATACGGAACAGAGCATCCGTCGTTACCTTCTCCGTATCCGGCGAAAAACCGCCCTTCTGATCGCGATCAGCTGCCAGCTGGGAGCGGTAGCGGCTGACGCGGAGCCGAAGGTAGGCAACCTGCTCTACCGCTACGGCTACAACGTAGGGATGGCATTCCAGATTCAGGACGATCTCCTGGATCTGTGCGGAACGGAGAAACAAATCGGCAAACCGCCTGGAAGCGATATCCGGCAGGGCAACATTACGCTGCCTGTGCTGTATGCCCTGGAGGACGAGGCGGTTCGGGAACCGCTGCTGAAGGAGATCGCCGTCATCCGGGAACAGAACGGGGAATGCGACGTTTCCGCAGCGGTTTCGCTCATCAAATCCAGCACGGGAATCGCCCGGGCGGAGGAGTTGGCTACCCGCTATATCAACAAGGCGCTGGAGGCGCTCGACCGGCTTCCGAACCAGCGGACGAAGAAAAATTTGCGCGATATCGCCCATTTTGTGACCAAACGTTCGTATTGATACTTCCGCTGATCCGACTTTCTGTTTACAATACAAATCATAACTATGTACAACATTCGCAATGACTTGAGGAAATGGAGAGTGAGTTTATGCAGCGAACTTTTTTAATGATCAAGCCTGATGGAGTGCAGCGTGGTTTAATCGGTAAAATTATCGGCAGATTGGAAGACAAAGGTTTCAAAATGGTGGCCGGCAAGCTGGTTCAGGTGTCGGACGAGCAGGCCAAGCGTCATTACGCGGAGCATGAGGGCAAGGACTTTTATGACAATCTGGTAAAGTTCATCACGTCCGGCCCTGTGTTCGCCATGGTATGGGAAGGGGATAACATTATTCAATTGTCCCGCATTCTGATGGGCAAAACAGAAGTCACGGAGGCTCTGCCGGGCACCATCCGCGGGGACTACGCTTCCCATACGCCCCATAATCTGATTCACGGCTCGGATTCACCGGAGAGCAGCGCACGCGAAATCGCGAATTTCTTCGAAGCGCATGAACTGGTGGATTACGACCGCAGCATTACGCCGTGGATGTAAAGCCTGTTTTATATAATAGCGGCGCGTCGGAAGAGCCAGGGACGCCCGATCCGGATTACATAGGGTTTATCCAGAATATTAAGCGAAGCACGGGAATCGACCTTTCGGACTATAAGGAAGCCCAAATGAAGCGGCGTCTGACAACGCTCAGGGTAAAGAACGGATACAGCAGTTTTACGGAATTTTTCGAGGCGCTGCAAAAGGATAAGCGCTTGTTTCATGAGTTTCTGGACCGGATGACGATCAACGTCTCGGAATTTTGGCGCAACCCGAACCGCTGGGAAGTGCTGCGCGATGTGATCCTTCCCGAATTGACCGCAGGTGCGCGGTCCAGGCTTAAGGTATGGAGCGCCGCATGTTCCACGGGAGAGGAGCCCTATACGCTGGCCATGATTTTGGACGGCAAAGGGCTGCTGCAGACGAGCACGCTGGTTGCCACCGATATCGATGAGGGCGCGCTGGCCAAGGCGAAACAGGGCTTGTACCTCGAGCGTTCGCTGAAGGACGTGCCGAAGGAAGTCGCGGCCCGGTATTTTTCCCAGGAAGGTCCGATGTACAAGTTTAGCGAAGGGCTCAAGGCAAACGTCCAATTTCGTAAGCAGAATCTGCTGACCGACACGTTTGAGCAGAATCACGATCTCATCGTCTGCCGGAATGTAATGATTTATTTTACTGAAGAAGCCAAAGCCAAGCTTTACCATAAATTTGCCGCTGCTCTGCGTCCCGGGGGATATCTTTTTGTGGGAAGCACCGAGCAAATTTTTACGCCGGGCCAATATGGGCTCGAGCCGACCGAAACCTTTTTTTACCGGAAAAAGGCTGACGCTTAAGGTGTCAAGGTATATTCAAACCTTCTCTTTGCGATACTACGATTATATTACGGCATCAGACAAAGCGGAGGTTTGCACATCATGGACAAACGAAAGGTAATTACCGCGTATCAGCGCGGGTTTATTACCATTCAGGAATGCGGACAGATTCTGGGCATTGAGAGCGTCCAGCTGAGCCGCCTGGTACAGGATTCCCTGGAAGGTCAGAAGAATACGCAGCGAAGCGGCCAGCCGGTCAGCCGGTAGGCAGGCGGAAGCTGGCGCTAATAAGCACCGTTCTTTCACTAGGAAAGACGGTGCTTTTTTGTGCTTGGTTACGGGGCTATTCTTTCAGGTGCCCCGATGCAAAGGACTGAAGCTGTAAACGAACCGAACAGCTGGCCTTGATCGTGGGCTTTCAATATAACGGGCTAATATGAACCAAGCTTCTCCTTGAATCATCTTCAATACAGCGAAGTGTTTTCCCTAGCTTTAGCACATTGTATATAGCTGTAGGGGTTTCTTGTCAAAGCGTGGCACCTATACTATAATGGCAAAAGATATCTGCGGATTTTAGCCAGTTAATGTTTAACAGTTTAAAGGGGGAAAGCACCATGAGTATACGCTACTTAACGGCGGGGGAGACGCACGGACCTCAACTCACGGCCATTATCGAAGGATTGCCGAGCCAGTTGAAACTGGACTTTGAAGCCATCAATTTTCAGCTTGCACGCAGACAGAAGGGGCATGGACGCGGGCGCCGCATGCAAATCGAGAAGGATACGGCGAATATTGTAGGCGGTGTCCGGCACGGTTATACGACGGGAGCGCCAGTTGCCCTCGTGGTCGAGAACAAGGACTGGGCGAGCTGGAGCAGCATCATGAACGTGGAGCCGATCGAAGGGTCGGATGAAGAGAAACGCCGCGTTCACCGTCCCCGCCCGGGACATGCCGACCTGAACGGAGGCCTGAAATACAACCATAAAGACCTGCGGAACGTGCTGGAGCGCTCCAGCGCGCGCGAGACGGCGGCACGCGTTGCCTGCGGGGCGATCGCCCGCCAGTTTCTCGAAGCTTTCGGCATCAAAATTGCCGGGCAGGTCATCCGGATCGGCGAGATTGAAGCGCCGGCCAACAACCTGAGCGTCGACGAACTGATCGAACGCACCGAGGCTTCCTCGGTTCGGGTGGTAGATCCTGAGACGGAAGCGAAAATGGAAGCCTACATCGATGAAATCAAGAAAGAAGGCGATTCCATCGGGGGGATCGTGGAGTGCGTCGTTGAGGGCGTACCGGTCGGTCTGGGGAGTTACGTGCAGTACGACCGCAAGCTGGACGGACGGATCGCTCAGGCGGTCATGTCGATCAACGCGTTTAAAGGCGTCGAGATCGGCATCGGGTTTGAGGCCGGCGTGCTGCGCGGATCCCAGGTTCACGACGAGATCCTGTACGAGGAAGGCAAGGGATATACCCGGGCCAGCAACCGCCTGGGCGGTTTTGAGGGCGGCATGACCAACGGCATGCCAGTTGTCGTCCGGGGCGTGATGAAGCCGATCCCGACGCTGTACAAACCGCTGCAGACCGTGGATATTGACACGAAAGAGCCGTACACCGCTCAGGTAGAACGTTCGGACGCCTGCGCCGTTCCGGCGGCGAGCGTGGTGATGGAGCATGTGGTCGCATGGGAAATCGCCAAGGCGTTCCTGGAGAAGTTCGGCGGCGATTCCATGGACGAAATCAAAGCCAACTATGAAAATTACCTTGCCCAAGTGGAGAGGTACTAATGATGAGAACCGTACAAGTGGAGCTTGGCGACCGTTCGTATCCGATCTATATTGGCCCGTCCCTTCTTCCCGAAACGGGAAGTTATCTGGAGAAGCATGGGCTGACCAAGAAAAGCACGCATCTGATCGTCACGGATGAGCAGGTTGCGGCCCGCCATCTGGACACCCTCAAGCAAAGTCTGGAAAGCCGGGGATATACAGCGGTCGTCTCGATCGTCAAATCGGGGGAAACGTCCAAATCCCTCGCAGTGTATGAAGAAGTGATGACGACGGCCATCCAGGGCGGTCTGGATCGCAGCTCGGCCGTTCTGGCACTCGGCGGAGGCGTAGTCGGAGACCTTGCCGGCTTCGTGGCTGCTACATATATGCGCGGTGTCAAGTTCGTGCAGATTCCGACCACGATTCTGGCGCATGACAGCAGCGTCGGCGGGAAGGTAGCCGTCAACCACCGGCTCGCCAAAAACATGATCGGCGCCTTCCACCAGCCCGAGCTGGTGCTATACGACATGGATACGCTGCAGACGCTCCCGGCACGCGAAGTATCCGCCGGTCTTGCCGAGATGGTCAAGCACGGCCTGATCCGGGATGCGGAGTTTGCCGGCTGGTGCCGCGACCACGCGTCTGAGCTGCTGTCCCTGGACCGGGAGGCGCTGGCGTACGGATTGGAACGCGGCTGCTCCATCAAGGCCGATGTCGTGTCAGCCGATGAACGCGAGGGCGGCCTGCGCGCCATTTTGAATCTGGGCCATACGATTGGCCATGCGATTGAAGCGGTGGGGGGTTACGGAGAATTTTTGCACGGTGAGGCGATTTCCATCGGGATGGCGGGCTCGGCAATGCTGGCTGTCAAACTGGGACGCGATGCCTCCATCTTTCCGGAAACGGTGTCCATGCTGAAGGCACTGAAGCTTCCGGTCGTACTGCCGGAGCACTTGTCCACGGATGAGCTGATCGCGGCGATGAAGCATGACAAGAAATTTACGGAAGGCACCATGGTGTTTATCGTCCCGGATCGGATCGGGGAGGTCAGCATTGTGAAAGACATTCCGGAGGCTCTGGTCCGCGAAGTGATCGAAGAGCTGAGAAGAAAGGAGCCTGAGCATGTATAACCGGGGAATACGGGGAGCAACAACAGTAACCCGCAACGACGAACAGGAAATTCTGGATGAAACCCTTCGTTTGATGAAGGAAATTGCCGACCGCAACGAGATCAATCCGGAAGACATTTGCAGCATCTGGATTACGCTGACCCAAGATCTGGATGCAGCGTTTCCGGCCAAAGCGATCCGCCAGCTGGAAGGCTGGGAGCTTGTACCGCTGATGTGTTCGATGGAGGTTCCTGTCAAGGGAAGCCTGCCGCGCTGCATCCGTCTTATGGTGACGGTCAATACCGAGAAGGGCCAGGCAGAGATCAACCACGTCTACCTGAATGAAGCGAAGAAGCTGCGCCCGGATTTGGCCGCACCCAAAGCCTGAGTTGAAAAACATGGTTGCCATAACAGGGAATGTTCCTGTATAGTGTAGGTAGTTGAGATGAGTAGAGTTTAGATGAGATGAGTTAAGTATAGAAGAGCAGAGTCCATAAGGTTGCATATATATTTCGTCAACATGTCCGTGCTAAGGCAGTCAAGGCGTTTCCTTGTATTAGGGAACAGGTGAATGCTGATGCGGTTCATGCTGTCGGACTCTTTCATATACTTATTGAAATCCAAACCTCTACTTCGGTAGAGGTTTTTTTGTTGCTTTCGAGTCTGCTGCTCAACAAAGTCCTGATCAATCGAAGGAGGGTACACGATGTTGAATCCTAGTAAAGAGCAGGTCATCGCCCTGGCCGGGCAGTACAATTTGATCCCGGTCGTCAAGCGGCTGCTGGCCGATATGGAAACGCCTATCCGTATATTTCAGCGCTATGCCCAGCGGGAATGCGCATTTCTGCTTGAAAGTGTAGAGGGAGGAAGCCAGTGGGCCCGTTATTCGTTTATCGGGACGGACCCGTTCATGATGATCTCCGGCAAGAAGGGGGAAATCGTGCTGGAGCAGGGCGGACAGAAGCAGTCCATGAAAGGGAAGCCTGTTGAGGAGCTCAAAGCGCTGCTTCGCTCGTATCGAAGTCCGAAACTCGATGATCTTCCTCCGTTCACGGGAGGAGCGATCGGCTTCTTCGGATACGATCTGCTGCAGTATTATGAGAAGCTTCCCGCGCATCAGGTCGACGATCTGGGGATGGACGACATCCGCTTCATGTTCTGCGACACCGTCATCGTGTTCGATCATGTGAAGCAGCAAATTTTGCTGGTCGGCAACGTGCATGTAAAGGAAGGGGACAACGACGAAGCGATCCTCAAAACGTATGACGAGGTGGACCGCAGGCTGGAGGAGATCGCGGGGCAGCTGCAAGAGCAGGGTCCGCGAGAGAATGTCAACGGTCGCAGCATTCCGGTGGACATCGACCTCGGCGAAATCAAGTCGAACATGACCAAGGAGCAGTATATGGCGAACGTTCGCCAAGCGCAGGAGTATATTCGCGCAGGGGACATTTTTCAGGTAGTGCTGTCCCAGCGCTTTCATATCGAGACGGAGGTGTCCCCGCTGCATGTGTACCGGGTGCTGAGAACACTGAATCCTTCGCCTTATATGTATTATTTGAAAATGCATGAAGAAATCATTGTCGGCACCTCACCCGAAGCGCTGGTCAAGGTCGACGGCAACCGGGTCAGCACCCGGCCGATCGCAGGCACGCGGCCGCGGGGAGTCGATGAGGCCGAAGACAGCCGCCTTGCTGCCGAGCTGCTCGCCGACGAAAAGGAGCGCGCCGAGCATCTGATGCTCGTGGATTTGGGACGCAACGATCTTGGCAGGGTGTCGGCGTTCGGCACCGTGAAATGCGACAGCTTTATGGAAATTGAGAAATATTCGCATGTGATGCACATGGTTTCGAATGTATCGGGGACGCTGCGGGACGACAAAGATTTCTTCGATGCCTTTCTGTCCTGCCTGCCGGCGGGAACGGTGTCCGGAGCACCGAAGTTGAGAGCGATGGAGATCATCGCTGAGATGGAGCGGGAGGCGCGCGGCGCTTATGCCGGTGCCATCGGGTATCTGGGATTTAACGCCAACATGGACTCCTGTATTACGATCCGGACGATCATATTCCGCAAGGGCAAGGCTTACGTGCAGGCGGGAGCAGGCATCGTGTGGGACTCCGTTCCGGAGAAAGAGTATGAGGAGACGGTAAACAAAGCCAAAGCGCTCCTGAAATCGATCCGGACAGCGGAAGCGATGTTCCCGCCGGTCAAACAGGAGCGGGAAGTGACCAATCAGGATTATTTCTTTGAATATACACCTTAATGGACCGGAAAGGAGAGGAAAGAGCATGAGCGCAAGCGAATTGATACATGCGAGTTTGTCACAATTGATCGGAGGCGCGGATCTTTCAAGGGAGGAAGCCCGCGGACTGATGCAGTGCATCATGGAAGGAGCAGCAACATCTTCCCAGATCGGGGCGCTGCTGACGGCGCTGCGGATCAAGGGGGAGACCGTGGAGGAAATCACGGGGTTTGCCGAAGCGATGAGAAGCGTCGCGAGCCATGTGGCGACTGATAACGCAAGGCTGCTGGATACTTGCGGAACGGGCGGATCGGGGATCCACAAATTCAACATTTCCACCGTCTCGGCGATTATTTCTTCTTCCGTTTCGGTCCGTGTGGCTAAACATGGCAACCGCTCGGCCTCCGGCCGCGCGGGCAGCGCCGATGTGCTGGAGGCGCTCGGCGTTAACATTCACTTGAGCAGTGAACAGGCTAAACGGTGCCTCGAGGAAATCGGCATCTGCTTCCTGTTCGCCCAAATCTACCATCCGTCCATGAAGCATGCAGCCGCTCCACGCAAGGAGCTCGGCGTACGGACGGTATTTAATATGCTGGGACCGCTGACGAATCCGGCCGGAGCCGACCGTCAGCTGCTGGGAATCTACGACCGGAACAAGACCGAAACGATCGCAAACGTGCTGAAGGAGCTCGGCTCCAAACGGGCGCTCGTTGTGACCAGCCTGGAAGGGCTGGACGAAATCAGCATCTCGGGGCCGACGCAAATTTCCGAACTGCGTCACGGCGAAGTGCGGACCTATCAGATTCACCCGCATGATCTCGGGTTGGACGTCCACCCGCTTGAAGCCGTTCTGGGCGGCGATGCGGTGCAGAATGCCGCCATTATCCGTTCGGTGCTGGCAGGCGAGAAGAGCCCGTACCGCGACATCGTGCTGGCCAACGCGGGGGCATGTATCTATGTCGCAGGCCTTGCGGACAGCATCGCGGAAGGCGTACAGGCGGCGGCCCGAGCCATCGACAACGGCAGCGCATCGGCCAAACTTGAGCAACTGATCCAAATGACAGGAGAGCTGAGCTATGTATCTTGATAAAATCGTACAAACCAAACGGACCGAGGTGTCCCGACTCGCCGAGCATTTTTCACTTGCGGAAGCGGAGCGCCAAATCGCGGCGATGCCCGCGACCAAAGGGTTCCACAAGGCGCTGACTGCAGGACGCAAGCGGAGCATGGGTCTGATCGCCGAGGTGAAGAAGGCGTCGCCTTCCAAGGGTCTCATCCGTCCGGATTTTCATCCGGTGCGTATCTCCCAGGCTTATGAAGCGGCAGGGGCCGACTGCCTGTCAGTTTTGACGGACGTGGAATACTTCCAGGGGAGCGGTCAGTATTTGCGCGATGTGCGCGCCGCGGTGAACCTGCCGCTGCTGCGGAAGGATTTCATCATCGACGAGCGGCAAATTTATGAAGCCCGCCTCCTCGGTGCGGACGCGGTGCTGCTGATCGCGGCCATTCTGGAGCCCGATCAAATCGCCGCTTACCTGCAGCGGGCGGGTGCGCTCGGGCTCGACGCTCTGATTGAGGTTCACAGCCGGGAAGAGCTTGAAGCCGTGCTTGGCCTCGGAGCGGATCTGCACCAAGGAGCGCTGATCGGGATCAACAACCGGAATCTGCATACGTTCGAGACTTCCCTGGAGGCAACGGCAAAGCTTCGGGAGCTGATTCCACAAGGGATTCCGGTCATCAGTGAGAGCGGTATCGCCGGCAAAGAAGATATGGCTTATTTGGAGCAGGCGGGAGCAAGCGGCGTGCTGATCGGAGAGTATTTCATGCGCCGGGATGACATCGCGGAGGCGGTCCGTGACTTGATGGGGCCGATCTTATCCGGGGAAGAAGTGAAGCATCGTGGGTGAGACGGCGGTAAAAATTTGTGGACTTCAGGACGTTGAAGTGCTAAAATCAATGGTAAACTTGCCTGTGGATTATATCGGATTCGTATTCGCACCGAGCCGGCGCCGGGTAACGCCTGAGCAGGCTGCCCTGCTTTCAGCGCAGCTGAAGGCGTGGAAGACGCCCGAAATTCCGCAAAGCGTCGGCGTGTTCGTCAACCCGGAACTGGAAGAGCTTGCCGCGATCGTGAAGGAAGCCCAGCTCGACGTCGTTCAGCTCCATGGACAGGAAAGCCCGCAATTTTGCCGGGAGGTCAAGGAGCGCTTGGGGACCCGGGTATTCAAGGTCTTATCGGTTCAATCCCTTAATGAGAATTCTGAAGCATCTATAAATCATGAACTATACGCAGGCGTGATCGATGGCCTGCTGCTTGATACATTCGATCCGCTGTATGGCGGAGGATCGGGAAGCACGTTTGCCTGGGAGGAGATACCGGCATACCGCGATTGGGCGAGAGCCCAAGGGATTCCGCTGTTTGTAGCCGGCGGACTTCTGCCGTCCAACGTGGCCGAGCTGATCGATAAGTACAGCCCGGACGGCGTAGACGTTTCCAGCGGCGTGGAAAGTGACGGAGTGAAGGATATAGACAAAATCGCAGCATTTGTGGGAAGGGTGAAGCAGGCATGACAACACAATTACCAGACAAGAACGGACGCTTCGGACCGTTTGGCGGAAGATTCGTTCCCGAGACGCTCATGAACGCGCTGATCGAGCTCGAGGAGTCATACAACCGATATTCGGACGACCCAAGCTTCCAGGAGGAGCTGAACTATCTGCTTAAGCAGTACTCCGGCCGTGAGACGCCCCTGTACTATGCGGAGCGTCTCAGCAAGCATTTGGGGAAGGCGAAGATCTACCTGAAACGGGAGGATCTCAATCACACCGGCGCCCATAAAATCAACAACGCGCTCGGACAAGGCGTCCTCGCTAAACGAATGGGCAAGACGAAGGTCATTGCCGAGACGGGAGCAGGCCAGCATGGTGTGGCAACGGCAACCGTAGCCGCACTCCTTGGCATGGAATGCAAGGTGTTCATGGGGGAAGAGGATACGAAGCGGCAGGCGCTGAACGTATTCCGGATGCAGATGCTGGGCGCCGAAGTCGTACCCGTTACGTCCGGTTCGCGCACGCTGAAGGACGCCGGCAACGAGGCGCTGCGGTACTGGGTCAGCCATGTCGACGATACGTTCTACATCCTCGGCTCTGCCGTAGGGCCGCATCCGTATCCGATGATGGTGCGCAACTTCCAGCGGATTATCGGCGATGAGACGCGCCGCCAAATCCAGGAGGCGGAAGGGCGTTTGCCGGACTATGTTGTCGCGGCCATCGGCGGCGGCAGCAATGCGATCGGCATGTTCTATCCGTTTATCGAAGACAAGGACGTCCGGTTGATCGGCGTAGAGGCCGCTGGTAAGGGTGTGGAGACCGCCTTCCACGCCGCGACGATGAGCAAGGGCACTCATGGCGTCTTCCAAGGCTCCATGAGCTATCTGCTGCAGGACGATTTCGGCCAGGTTCAGGAAGCCCACTCCATATCGGCCGGCCTGGATTATCCTGGAGTCGGACCGGAGCACTCTTACCTCAAGGATATTGAGCGCGCCCAATACGTTCCGATCACGGACCAGGAAGCGCTCGACGCGCTTCAGCTGCTATGCCGGACGGAAGGGATCATTCCGGCCCTGGAATCCGCACATGCGATCGCTGAAGTGGTGAAGATGGCGCCGCGGCTCAGTGAGGACGACATCGTCGTCATCTGCCTGTCCGGACGTGGAGACAAGGACGTGGAGTCCATCATGGCTTATACGGGAGGTAAACAGGCATGAATTTGATGGATCAAACGTTTGCCCGTCTCAAACAGGAGAATCAAACGGCGCTGATTCCGTTTCTGACCATCGGGGACCCGGATCCCGAGACGTCGGTTGAAATTATAGCCGGTCTCGAAGCTGCCGGAGCCGACATGATCGAGCTTGGCGTGCCTTATTCAGACCCCTTGGCCGACGGCCCGGTTATTCAGCGGGCTTCCGAGCGAGCGCTGAAGCATCAGGTAACGATCAAAACCTGCATGGAAACGGCGGTCAGAGCACGCAAGGCCGGGGTGAAGCTGCCATTCATCCTGTTTACTTATTATAATCCGGTGCTTCAGTTCGGGCTGGACCGCTTTTTTGAAGAGGTCAAAGCACATGAGATCAGCGGCATCATCATTCCGGACCTGCCGATCGAGGAGTCAGCAGACGTGCGCGCCCGGGCCGAGCGCTCGGATATCCATGTCGTGCCGCTGGTGGCTCCGACTTCCCATGAACGGATTAAATCGATCGTGGAAGGAGCCAGAGGCTTCATTTACTGCGTATCCTCGCTCGGCGTGACGGGTGAGCGGGCGAGCTTCCACGAAGGCGTGGAAGATTTCATCGCCAGCGTGAAGAAGTATACGGATATTCCGGTGGCTATCGGCTTCGGTATTTCGAACAGGGAGCAGGCGGTACGCTTTTCCCGGATCTGCGACGGCGTCGTCGTGGGCAGCGCCATCGTCCGCAAGGTCGAAGAGGCCATTCCGCTGCTGCAGGGCGAAGATACGCATGAGCAGGGGCTTTTGCAAATCCGTGAATTTGTGGCACAATTAAAACCATAATCTTGAGTTGAAAGTGAGGGGGGATACGGTGAAACCAAAATCCCAGATAGTGAACATTCCGGTCTATGAGCCGGGCAAACCGATTGAAGAAGTCAAGCGGGAGCTTGGTCTCAGCGAAGTCATCAAGCTGGCTTCCAACGAAAATCCTTACGGCGCTTCGCCGCGTGTGAAGGAGGCGGTGCTTGCCGAGCTCGACAACATCAGTCTGTACCCGGACGGAGGCGCGGTGGAGCTTACGGCTGAAGTGGCCCGCTTCCTTGGAGTTGAGCCCGGGCAAATCATTTTCGGCTGCGGCTCGGACGAAGTCATCGCCCTGATCTGCCGCGCGTTCTTGGTATCCGGCGATGAGACCATCATGGCGGATCAAACCTTCTCCGTGTATAAAAGCAACGCCGACATCGAAGGGGCCGTCAGCATCGAGGTTCCGCTGTCGGACGGAAAGCATGATCTTGAAGCGATGCTCGCCAAGCTCAGCAGCAAGACGAAGATCGTGTGGATCTGCAACCCGAACAACCCGACGGGAACGATTCTCTCCGAAACCGAATTGACCGGTTTCCTGGATCAAGTTCCATCGAATGTGATGGTGGTGCTGGATGAGGCTTACTTCGAGTATGTAACCGACCTCTCCTACCCGGACGGAAGCAAGCTCCTATCCCAATATCCAAATCTGGTCGTTCTCCGGACCTTCTCGAAGATCTACGGCATGGCTTCCCTGCGGATCGGCTACGGCGTGGCTCAGCCTGAGGTCATTCAGCTGATCAACCGGGTGCGTGAGCCGTTCAACACGACGCGGGCAGCCCAGGCAGCGGCCAAAGCTGCGCTTGCCGATCAGGAATATGTGGCCAACTGCCGCATCGCGAACGCGGAGGGCATCAAGCAGCTGCAGGCTGAGTTCGACCGGCTGGGTCTTGATTACTTCCCGGCGCACGGCAACTTTATTATGGTCAATGTGCGCAAGCCTGCGGTGGAAATGTTCCAATCGCTGCTTCAGAAGGGGATCATCGTTCGCGCCGGATTCGGCAAGTATCCGAACCATGTTCGTGTGACCGTTGGATCCGAGGAACAAAATAAAGCATTTATTCACGCATTGGAGCAGGTATTGAGCGAAGACAAGGCCCAAGTGTAGTAAGTGCGAACAAACGAGTGAGGGAACATGAATACAACGAAGATTGCTATATTTGGAGTGGGTCTGATCGGCGGTTCGCTGGCGCTATGCTTTAAAGGCAAGCCCGGCTTAACCGTCGTGGGCCATGCCCATCTCCCCGAATTGGCCGACAAATATATGAGCCGCGGCGTCGTCGACGCAGCGACGCTGTCCATGGAAGAAGCCGCACTTGATGCGGACTTCATTTTTTTGTGCGTTCCTGTAGGTATGCTTGAAGAATACCTGGACCGGTTAAGCGCCCTGCCATTGAAAAAGGGCTGCATCATCACCGATGTGGGCAGCACGAAGGCAAGCATCGCGCAGGCGGCGCGTGCGCATGATTCTAAGGACTTTTACTTCATCGGCGGGCACCCGATGGCAGGCTCCGAGCGTTCCGGTGTAGAGGCGGCCACGCCGCTGCTGTTTGAGAATGCGTATTATGTGCTGACTCCACCTCCGGGCACGCCTGATCATGCTTATGACGCGCTCGCGCAGCTGCTGTCTTACACCCGCGCCCAAATCGTCAAGGTGGATCCGGTCCTGCACGATGAAATCGTCGGGGCGATCAGCCATCTGCCGCATATCATCGCAGTGGCGCTGGTGAACCAGGTGTGCGATTACAATCATTCCAATTCCTTATACCGGCTGCTCGCGGCAGGCGGTTTTCGTGACATTACCCGGATTGCATCCAGCGATCCGCTGATTTGGCGCGACATCCTGCTGGGCAACAAAAACGTGCTGCTCAGACAGCTCAAGGACTGGAATGAAGGCATCGCCGCGTTCGTAGAGATGCTGGAAGAGGGCGATGGACAGGCCATTCAAGAGGCGTTTGCCAAGGCGAACGATTTCCGCAGTGAGCTTCCGGAGCGCCGCAAAGGCATGATTACGCCTAGTTTCGATCTGTACCTCGACGTACCGGATACGCCCGGTATTATCGGGAAAATCGCCACAGAGCTGGGGGTTCGGCACATCAACCTCAGCAACATGCAGATCATCGAGAGCCGGGAGGACGTCCCGGGCATTCTGCGCCTATCCTTCAGGCAGGAACATGATTTGGAGCGGGCCAAGGAACTGCTGCAATCCATGAGTTATCAGGTATCGCAGTAAATTTTAAAACGTTTACAAAAAAACGCTTACTTTAGTGTTGACAAAATGAAAACGTATACATATAATAAAAGTACAGTATGGTTTCTCTCCACTCCTATCCAAATAAATGGCACTTTGTGCAGCCACCCGATGCGGGTGGTTTTTTTTTGCCTTTTTTTATTTTGCGGCCATTTTTTTTCTATAATCTAGCAACATTTACGGGGCGAAATTCGTCTATTAAGAGATTAGTGACGATTCACTGTGTCCCAAAAAGCGTTAATATCTCCTTGGATTTGGCAATTCTGTTTGAGGTTCGACTGACTAGCAGGAATTAATATGTTACAATGGAAAAGATATATTTGTAGAATCGTTGCCGATTTTGCCGAATACATAGCTTTTTGGACGTTTATACTGCCGCGCGGTGGCGTAAATACCGCAACTTTTCATCACCTGTTCAGTACAAACATATAACTGAATCGAACGGGGATGCTTGTGTACGGTCGAGGAGGTCACAATGGAAATGACGGATTCGCAGATGATACAGGACATCAAGAAGGGCAATGTAGAGCTCTTCTCTGAATTGATGCGCCGTTATCAGCGGAAAATATTGGCTTTTGTATATCATATGCTTAAAAGTTCACATTTGGAGTTAATGGCGGAAGATCTGTGTTCAGAGACGTTTTACAAGGCTTTCAAGAGCCTGCATTCGTTTCGTGAGGTCGACGCGTCGTTCTCCACATGGCTCTATACGATTGCCCGGAATACGGTGCTCAGCGAGCTGAGAAAGCAGCGCAGCGCCAATGTGCCGCTGGAAGAGAGCGGGGTTACGCCGGTTGCGCCGATGGAGGTGGCGCCGGAGCAGGCCATTTTGCGCACCGAGAAGGTGGAGCTGGTTCGCGAGGCCATTAACAACCTGCCGGAAAAGCAGCGATCCGCGCTCATTTTACGGGAATACGATCAGCTCGATTACCAGGAGATTGCCGACATTTTAGGTCAAAGCGTCAGCTCTGTAAAATCTCTTCTATTCCGGGCAAGGTCCAGTGTAAAAGTTCAGCTGGAGCCGTATTTTTACGAGCTGACGTATGAAGAATATGAAGGGATGAAAAGCAAATGAATTGCGATGAGGCTCACAGCCTGTTCGGCATCGTTTTGGATTTGGAAGAAGACGATCCGAGACGGATTGAGCTCGAACAGCATACAGCCACTTGCAGTGATTGCCAAGCAGAATTGGCGTTATGGAAGGAAAGCCGGCTTCTCATGATGGAATTGCAGGAGGAGCCGACCGAAGAACAGGCGGAAGAAATCAACCGGAACGTCATGGACCGCATATACCGGGAGTCCCCATGGCTGATTCCGGACCAGAGCAAACCTTTTGCCGTACCTGCATCTACCCGAAAACGCATGTCCTGGTGGATTGCCGGGTTTGTCATGGTATTTTTGGTGAGCTTTCTGTATTGGGTCATCATGGATAAGCCGTTTGTTAAAGAGACAGCCGAAACGGTACCTACCGGGATTCTTCCGACCGGCGTGGCGGGGTCGTCCGTGGTGACGGAACAGGTCAGTTATGTGATCCCGAAGACGAACAGCGGGATTATCGAGCCGCTTGTCGCCGGTATGGGTCCGACCCATCCACAGTACTGGATGATTCTGTCGGTACTCGGGGTAGGAATGGCCCTCTTTTCATTGGGAAGGGTCAGCCGTATCAGGAAATAGGTTCTTTCGCATATATATAGAAGAAAGGGGGTACGCGTATGATGATCGGTTTGATCCGCCACGGACTGACGGATTGGAATAAGCTCGGCAAAATTCAGGGACAGAGCGATATCCCTTTGAATGAAGAGGGCAGGCAGCAGGCGGAGCGTCTTGGGGAAAGGCTGCTTCACGAACAGTACCGCTGGGATTTTATCATCAGCAGCAAGCTCTCCCGCGCGAAGGAAACCGGGCAAATTCTGGCCGACAAGCTCAACATTCCACTGCTTGAGCCTGATGAGCGGCTGAATGAACGGAGTTTTGGGCAAGCGGAGGGACTGACGGCCGATGAGCGGGAAAGCCGCTGGGGCAAGCAGTGGGATGTGCATGACCTGGGCCAGGAGACGATCGAGCAGATTGAGGCTAGAGCTTTGGCGTTTATGGAGGATATGTGGACGGCTTACCCCGATAAAAACATGCTCGTCGTGAGTCACGGCGGACTGCTGGCACAGCTGTACAAGTCACTGTACAGGGATAAATATACGGAACGGATAGGCAACCTGTCGCTTACGATCCTGGAGAAAAAGGATATCGACTGGGTGCCGCTCCTCTATAACTGCACCCGCCATTTGGCGGAAAAGAACGGATAACTCGGACAAGCGCCGGGTTATTTTTTTTGCCCGGATCGAATAAAAATTGTAATAATTCCCATAATGGTAGTAAAACGGCGAGGCGATGATGACATGAATTTAGCGGATATGCTTTCGTATGCGGATATCGGCCAGCTGACTACCATTGCAAGCCACTACCAATGCCAGTGCAAGCGGAATTCCAAGCATGAACTGATCCAGAGCATCCTGGTCACGCTGAACCGGAGGGAGTTTATCGCGCAGCAGGTCAACACGGTTTCCCTTCAAGATTTACGTTTTCTGAATTCGGTTTTGTTTGACAGCAGATCGTTTTACAGCGTAGAAGATTTGGCGGCTGTTGTCCGGCAGACGACTTTTGACCTCCCGGCAAACGAGGTGCATGAGACCCCGAGGGAAGCTATCGCCCGCTATAAGCGCAGCGGCTGGCTGTTCAACGGGATGACATCCAGCACCAAGTATCTGTTTCAAATGCCGAGCGATCTGAAGGACCGGTTCCGGGCCGAGCTTGGACACACGCTGAAGCGAAAGGTCGTTAAATCCGGAGAGCCTCCGGTTTACCGGGAAGAGCAGGATCTGTGCGCCGAGGATCTGATGTACATGCTGAAGTATGTGAACCAGCAGGAGATCGAGCTGAATCAGGAATTCGTGATGTACAAGCGATACCAGCAGCAATTAATGGACATGTTCCATGTCAGCGAGCCCCTGCTGACCAAAGGGGGATGGCGCTTTGGCTACGGCAGGAGCTTCAATGCATACCCCAACCGGATGGCGCTTCTGTATGACTATGCGTTCTACTACAGATATATCGAAGAAAACGGCAGCCGGCTGGAGCTGTCGGGCAAGGGCGCAGAGCTGCTGGAAAGCGGGACGAAAGAAAGCATGGTACAAATTTTCCGCTTTTGGTTAAAACTTTATAAAAGCGCCATACCTAACTTGGCATCCCTCGTATATTGGACCGGGGAATGCGCCAAGGAATGGGTAACCGCCGCTTCCCTGCATGATGCTTTGGGCTGGCTGATCAAACCGTTTTATTACGACACTGCAGAGTCGATATTAAATGAAAGAATTATCGCGATGATGATGCATCTTGGGCTGATCCGCATCGGAGAAAGTCCGGAGAGCGGCATGGTTCTGAAGATGACCGCTTTTGGACAAAAGCTGGCCAGCAAAAGCCTGAACCTCGGAAGCGGCGAGCTGGAACCGCTCATTGACAAGTCATAGCCGCCTTGTTACAATCACTCCCAAAGTTAAGGGGTGATGAAAACATGCTGTTACCTTACGGCCAGCATCTGCCAAAGATCCACCCGTCCGTCTATGTTGCGGAGGGTGCCAAAATTGTCGGTGACGTTCAAATTGGACAGCAATCAAGCGTATGGTTTAACGCCGTGCTTCGGGGTGATATGGCACCCATCGTGATCGGTGACCGGTGCAACATTCAGGATGGAGCGGTAGGCCACGTCAATACGGACGAGCCGCTGATTCTGGAGGACGACGTCTCGGTCGGACATGCCGCCATCGTTCACGGCTGCACAATAGGCAAAGGTACATTAATCGGAATGGGGGCCATCGTACTGAACGGGGCCGAGATTGGTGAATATGCTTTAATAGGGGCAGGATCTATCGTTACTGAAAATAAAAAAATACCACCCTATACGCTTTCTCTGGGTTCGCCGGCGAGAGTGGTCCGTGAATTAACCGAAGAAGACTTGCGCAGAATGTATCGTACCACTCAAAACTATGTGGACAAGGGTAAAGAGTATAGGATGTTCTAATCAAAGGTTCGGAGGTGCATCCTAATGGATAAGATGAAAGCTACTTATGAAGTCATGTTGGGGCTGGCGGCTGAAATGGTATGGGACGAAGCGTTGCGAAAACACCGGAGCGAAGAGCTTTACCGCGAAATAGACAGGGCTCTGGCATCCGGAGACGAGGCGGCTTTCCGTAACCTGACGGATGAACTGAAGTTGCTTAATTAAGTGGAATAAATGAAAAGAAATGCAGACATCCATGCTGCATTTCTTTTTTGTTGGGCCGGCCTGCGCCAATGAATTTTACAAATTGCTGACACGGGAACAAGCATATTATAGAATGGAATGGTGAAAAATAATGGAAAGGGTGAACCCTTGAATGAAGTTCAGCGAAGTGGAAGAGGCAACCTGGAGTGAGCTCTCCCCCTATTTCGACACCTGCCTCATCCCTTACACCGGCCTGTCGGGCAAAGAGTCTCCCATAGAAGCGACGGAGGCGCTGGCGCGGCTGCGGGATTTTATGGACCTGGTCGAGATCCCGTTTAAAGGGAGGATCATTACATATCCGGCCGTACAATACGGCCAAGGGGAGGATCTGTCGTTATTGCAGGAAGTTTGTCGCAATGTAAGGGAAGCGGGCTTTGCTTACGTCATTGTCATGACGGCAGACATCGAGCTGATCCAAGGCCTGATTGAGGGCTGCGATTTGGTTCTGTCCCGGAAAGGATTCAATGAGGAAACGGGCGGAGCAGGTATAGCAGCCCAGATTAAGGATAAAATACAGGAAATGTGGCAGCGTGACAGCAAGATGGAAATGTGACAGAAATTCAACAATTTAATTGGGTAAATCTTCTTCCGCCTGATAAAAGAGTTGGATATTCTTGACGGTCTTATAAGGCTAATATATTATTATTATGTCCTAGTAAGTCGTGTGATAATAATCATTGAAAGCACTTTAAGACTTGGTTGACAAAGGGGGTTGAAGACATTATGAGCAACCAAAATGAGCACCATGAACCATCTCACAAACCACCCGGTCGTAAAGAAATGTCCCGTCGACAATTTCTGACTTATACATTGGGCGGTGCCACTGCTTACATGGCAGCCGGTGCAGTCCTGCCGATGGTGCGTTTTGCTGTGGATCCGATCCTGCACAAGAAGGGCGAGGGAGAGTTCATTAAAGTTGTCGAAGAAAGCAAAATTACCGACGAGCCTCAAGAATTCTCTTTTGAGCTGAAGCAGCAGGATGGATGGTATGCAAGCACTGCTACATTAACTGCTTGGATACGCAAGGATGAACAGGGAAAAATCTATGCGCTGTCCCCGATCTGTAAGCATTTGGGCTGTACGGTCGGCTGGAACAATGATAAAAGCTTCCCGGATGAATACCACTGCCCATGCCACGGGGCGCGTTATACCAAAGAAGGCAAGAACTTGGCCGTTGCGCCGAAGCCGCTCGACACTTACAAATTAAAGATTGAAAACGGTTGGGTGTACCTTGGCGGAGTCGAACCGAATACTGAAGTGAAATAGGAGGCGTAGAATCGGATGTTTAAGAATGTCTACAACTGGATTGATGAACGTCTTGATGTCACGCCGATTTGGAGAGACGTGGCGGACCATGAAGTGCCGGAGCACGTTAACCCGGCGCATCATTTCTCTGCGTTTGTATACTGTTTTGGCGGATTGACGTTTTTCATCACGGTCATCCAGATCCTGTCGGGGATGTTCCTGACCATGTATTACGTTCCGGACATCATTAACGCCTACGCCAGCGTTGAGTACCTACAGACGAAAGTAGCCTTCGGGCAAATCGTCCGCGGTATGCACCACTGGGGGGCGAGCTTGGTTATTGTTATGATGTTCCTACATACCATGCGCGTGTTCTTCACAGGTTCCTATAAGGCGCCTCGCGAAATGAACTGGGTTGTGGGTATGCTGATTTTCTTTATCATGCTGGGCTTGGGCCTGACAGGCTATCTCCTTCCTTGGGATAACAAAGCCTACTTTGCAACAAAGGTTACGCTGGAAATTGCGAATTCCGTTCCATGGCTTGGGCCGATCATTAAGGAATTCCTGCAGGGCGGTACGATTGTAGGTGCCGAGACGTTAACGCGTTTCTTCGCACTTCACGTCTTTTTCCTCCCGGCCGTGTTGCTCATTCTTCTGGTCGGACATTTTATCATGATCCGCAGACAGGGCATTTCCGGTCCACTATAATAAGAAGGGAGGAATATCGATGGCACACGGTAACAATTCAAAAGAAAAAGTGGTGTATGTCGGCGACTCGCGCGTCCGTAAAGGCAACGGGTTCATTACACCGCCGGACTACACGTCGTATCCAGGCAAATCGGAAGCGTTTATCCCTAACTTTCTTTTGAAAGAATGGATGGTCGGTGTTGTCGTACTTGTCGGATTTCTGGTGCTCACCATTGCGGAGCCGGCTCCACTGTGGTTCCCTGCGAACCCAAGTGCGTCCATTATCCCGATGCCTGACTGGTACTTCTTGTTCTTGTACCAATATCTGAAATTGCCGTACGCATCCGGAAGTTACGTTGTTCTCGGCACGATTGGTGTAAGCGGTGTAGCGTTTGGTTCACTGCTGCTGGCTCCTTTCCTGGACACTGGCAAAGAGCGCCGTTTTTACCGCAGACCGATCGCTTCCTCGCTGATGTTTCTCTCTTTGATCGCCGTGGTGTACCTGACGAACTCCGCATGGCACCACTACAAAGAAGAAATGGCTGCAACCGGTCAAATTCCGGAGAACATCCAGCGTGAAGAGAAAGCTGCCGAAAACAAAGCAAAAGGACTTCCGACGACCAGCGCGAACCAGCAAAAAGAGATCGCGATCGTCGATAAAGAAGATCCGGCAATGGAATCTTATAAAAAAGCAGGCTGCATTACCTGCCACGCAGCGGATATGAAAGGTGCTGCGGGTCCGTCTCTCCGTGGAGTCGGCGACAAACATAACAAAGAAGACATTCTGAAAATCATCAAAGAGGGCTATGAAGGAAAGATGCCTGCCATGTACGACTCAGCAATCGCTGCAGGCCTGACCGACAAAGACATCGATCATTTGGCAGAATGGCTTTCGAAGCAAAAGGCAGAGCAATAAGCGGCCATACTTATGAAAACCTGATCGTATTTACGATCAGGTTTTTTTAAGAGATCAGAAAGTACGGATTACATACTAAAAACACGATGAACGAACCTCAATAACCCAGCTTTAGCGGCAAAGGGATCGTGGGAGTACAAGGAGGGACAAGCGTGTCGATCGCTTATTTCTGGAGCCGTTCGCTCCTCGGAAACCGGGGATTTTTATGGCTCCTGTTATGGTGCAACCTGCTCGGAACAGTATACGGTTACTATTGGTATGCGGAACAAATGGAATATACCGTGGCGAACAACCCCTTCTGGCAGGTCATTTTCGTTCCGGACAGTCCGACGGCAAGCTTATTTTTTACGATCGCAATCTATATGCTGCTGTATCCGCCTAAGACGAAGTTCGGCTACGGATTCCGGCTGCTGATTGAGGCGCTGGCCGTCGTCACGTCGGTGAAATACGGCATTTGGGCAGTGAGCATCATATTTGCCGGATATGCACAGGGATCTCCGCTGGTATGGCAGGACTGGATGCTGGTCATCTCCCATTCGGCGATGGCTATTGAAGCGCTGCTGTACGTCCGCCTGTTCAAGTTAGGCGAGACGATGCTGATTCCGGCCGCGGCCTGGACGTTCCTGAACGATACGGTGGATTATACATACGGGGTATTTCCTTGGCTGCCCGTTCAGCTGATGGACGATATCGCGAGCGTACAATATTTTACTTTCGGTTTGACGCTGTTCAGCGCGCTGCTGGCTTGGCTTGTCATCAGACAGGCAAGGCGCTGACTTCAAGTTCAGTTCTAGGGACATCCCTTCTGCCATACATATACGGTAGGAGGGATGTCCCATGTTACGTAGAGGCACGGCTGCCAGATGGAGCCTGGCGGTCATCATGGTACTGCTTGGACTCGGCTGCAGTCTATCCTGGGTGGCGGCGGACGCCGATACGCTGTCGGCTGCAGGAGGCTCAGGTGGGAATGCGGAGGCGGTGAAGCAGGCGGAGCAGCTCGATACGCTGGCCGACTCGCTATATCAGCATGTACTGGAAGGTAACATCAATCTCGTCCGGCAGGAAATTCTGCAGGCCAGCGATATATTTGAGCATTCATCTTTTCAAGGCTTGACGAGTGTGGAAGGATTTCATGCCTTGTCGGAGAGCTTGGTGGAAATGAAGGAAGCGACGAATCAGGCGCAAATCCAGCAGGAACAATGGCAGACCGCTTCGGCCAAATTCCGGTTGGCCGCGGACAGCTTAAGTCACCCTAAGCAGCCGATGTGGATGCAGTACTACAAAGTGCTTCGTGAGGATTTGAGCGAAATGAAGGCCCGGGCGGCCGCTGCCGACTCCCGGGGGATGAAAGCGGCTTACGAGAGCCTGCAGAACCATTATGAGATCATCCGCCCGGCTGTGATCATTCAGCGTAAGCCGGAGGAAATCACAGCAGCGGATGCCTGGGTATCTTATGCAGGCGGCTTGGTTCAGTCTTCATCGTCCTCGGCTGCCGAAATTCAGGATGTCGTGACTTCCGGCGAGGAAGTGTTTAACGGCTTATTCGGTAAGAAAAAAGACGATAACCCGGCTTTCGCCCCCATTGACGAGGTCAACGGACTGTGGCCGTGGACCTTCTGGGCCGGCTCGTTTATCATCCTGATCCTGACTTATACCGGTTACCGGAAATATAAAGGGGAGCGGGACAGCTTTAAAAGCGTGAAGCCCAAAGAGCTGTAGTTCATAGGGGGACTGGGCCGCATATGCTGTCCATTGGAAAAGCCCGCCAGCTTTAAGAGCCGGCGGGCTTTTTCTGTGCTTCCGATTATTCTTCCTTAAACCCTTCGCCGTGAACGTCATGCACATCACTAATGATGACGAATGCCCGCGGGTCCACCGATTTTACAATATCGTGGAGCCTGCGGATCTCCTGGCGTCCGACGACGCAGTAGGCCATATGCTTGGCCTGCTTGGAGTACGCGCCTATGGCCGGAATCAGCGTAACGCCCCGCTCCATCTCGACCGTGATTTGGTCGGCGATTTCTTGGGCGTGGTCGCTAATAATCGTAAAGGCTTTGGCTGCATAGGCACCTTCCTGGATAAAGTCAATCACCCTGGAGGCAATGAAGACGGCTACGAAGGTGTATAGGATCCGCTCTCTAGGGATGAAGAACAGGGAAGCCCCGATAATGATAATATCGATCACGAGGATGACCCGTCCCATGCTCCAGCCAAATCGCCGGTTGCAAATGCGTGCAATGATATCCGATCCGCCGGTCGTCCCGCCGAAGCGGAATACGACGCCCAGTCCGGCTCCGAGAGTGACGCCTGCATACAGGGAAGCCAATATGTAGTCTCTTTCCGTTTGAAACGGCGTGATCCACCCGGCATCAATCAGCTTTTCGATGAACCACAGAAAAAACGTCAGCGATGCGATCCCGACGCCCGTATAAATCATCTGTCTGCCGCCAAGGATTTTCCAGCCGAGCAGGAAGAGCGGGATGTTCAGCACCAGAGTCGACAGGGACGGCGGAATGGAAAATGCATAATTCAGGAGGACGGTTACCCCTGTAACGCCCCCTTCCATCAGCTGGTTAGGGATAATGAAATAAAGCAGGCCGAAGGCATATACGGCAGAGCCCAAAATGATGGGCAATACGAGCTTGAGCTGAATAAACAACTTGGATGAACTCATGAAATCCCCCGCAATACCAGAAGTAGGAAGAAAGGTTTTTCTTCGCTCCATTCCATAGTATACCTTTTTCCCCGGCGATTAAAAAATATTTGTTTTCATTTCCGCTTTGCGATAACATATGGAGTAAACTAGCGTCCGGCGTGACGTGAAGCATTGTACATACGAAAGAGGGGGACGGTTCGGTATCATGGAGAAGTCATTGGCAGAGATGCAGCGGGAAGTCGACCGGTACATCTCCCAGTTTAAAGAAGGGTATTTCAGTCCGTTATCGATGCTGGCAAGGATGTCCGAAGAGGTGGGGGAGCTGGCCCGCGAGGTGAACCACCGGTTTGGGGAAAAGCCGAAGAAGCCTTCCGAAGAGGATAATTCCATTGAGCTCGAGCTCGGAGATATTTTGTTCATAACGATGTGCTTTGCGAATTCGCTGGGGATCGACCTGGCGGAAGCGCATGACAAGGTCATGCACAAATTCAATACGCGTGATAAGGACCGTTGGACGAAAAAGGACACCGATTAGGCGAAATGAACATATGCTGTAGGAAAACCGCCTGAACGGGGGGAGCAGCTATGCAGTCCGAACCTTTTGTCCAAAAGGCTTACCATTGTATTTTGCAGAACGATTTTGAAGAAGCACTTCATTGGTTTGAAGCAGCGATCGCCGAAAACCCCGAGGATGCAGAAATTCATTATAGATGCTCCGTAACCTATGCAAGAAGCAGCCGGCTGGATAAGGCCATGGAACGTGCGCTAGAAGCCTCTAGGCTCGCACCCGATAAGCCGGAATACGGTTTGTATGTTCAGCATTTGCAGGCGATGCGCATCGTGCAGGATGCGAAGAAAACGATCGATTCTCCCGATGTAGCACCTGCCAATCAATTGTATGAAACGGTATCTATTTTGAAGGAAGCGGTGCGGCTCGACCCGCTCTACGGGGAGGCGTATATTTGGCTTGCGCTTGCCTACAGCCAGCTGAACGAGCACGCGCTTGCCATATCGGCTATCAAGGAAGTCATCGCCCTTCAACCCCATGACCACGGCCTGCAGGATATGCTGGAGCAGTTAAAAGGCCGGCTAAACTCGTATTTATACGATTCATCGACCTAAATAGAATGAACTAAAGGTTTCTCATGTAATGTCTGGATCCCCGGGTCATTTTTCCGTGTCAGAAAAGGACTTTCTTTAGTTCATTCTATAAATCATGAGAAAGTGGGGAGCTAACATGTCAACCATCAAAGTAGCCGTCGCAGGAGCAGCCGGCAGAATGGGCAAGGAAGTCGTCAAACTGGTACTCGAGGATCCCGATCTGGAGCTGGTAGCCGCCGTCGGACGGTCCGGAGAGGGTACGGACGCGGGCACTTTGGCCGGGCTTCCGGAATGCGGCGTGAAGCTTACCTCCGATCTGGAGATGGCTCTGGTCGAAGGTAAGCCGGACGTGCTTGTGGACTTTACGACGCCGCAGTTCGCATACCCCAATACGGTCTTGGCCGTAAACCACGGGGTTCGTCCCGTGATCGGCACGACGGGCTTCACCCCGGAACAAATCGAAGAGTTGGACAAGCAGTGCAAGGAGAAGGGGATCGGCGGGCTGATCGCACCGAATTTCTCCATCGGGGCCATACTGATGATGAAATTTGCGGCGCAGGCGGCCAAGTATTTCCCGCATCTCGAAATCATGGAATTCCATGGGGATCAGAAGCTTGACGCACCTTCCGGCACCGCCATCAAAACGGCTGAGATGATTGCCCAGAACCGCCAGGAGATCCGCCAGGGAAATCCGAACGAGGAAGAGACGATTGAAGGCTCTCGCGGGGGATATTATAACGGTTTCCGCATTCACAGCGTCCGGCTTCCCGGCGTATTCGCCCAGCAGGAAGTATTGTTCGGAGGCTTTGGCCAAACGCTGAAGATCCGCCATGATTCCTATGAGCGGGCAGGATATATGCCTGGCGTCAAAATGGCGGTCGAGAAGGTTATGACGTACGAGGGTATGGTTTACGGGTTTGACCATTTTATAGAGTAGTTCAGGAGGGGTTACAACATGCTAAAAATCGCATTCATCGCACACGACCGAAAAAAAGACGAGATGGTCAACTTTGTCACGGCTTATGAGCATGTGTTTGAGGGACACCAGCTGTATTCCACAGGAACGACAGGACAGCGGATTATGGAGGGCACCGACCTGAAAATCCACCGGTTCATGTCGGGTCCGCTCGGCGGTGACCAGCAGATCGGGGCGCTCGTGGCCGAGAATGAGATGGACCTCATTATTTTCCTGCGGGATCCGCTGATGGCTCAGCCTCACGAGCCGGATATCAATGCGCTGCTCCGTCTTTGCGACGTCCAAGGGATTCCGCTTGCGACCAACATCGCAACGGCCGAAATTTTGGTCAAGGCGCTGGACCGCGGGGATTTTGCCTGGCGCGAGCTGGTACATAAATATAAGCCGGGTGCTGAAATATGAGTGAAACGCTGGATATTCTGATTTTCGGCGCCCATGCGGACGATGCCGAAATCGGGATGGGCGGCACGATCATCAAGCATGTGCAGGCCGGGCTTAAAGTGGGGATCTGCGATTTGACCTATGCGGAAATGTCCTCTAATGGAACGGTTGAGCGCAGGAAGCAGGAAGCGGCAGCCGCGGCTGGCGTTCTTGGCCTTTCCATGCGGAGCAGCCTTGGACTGCCGGACCGTGGACTGTTCATCACATCGGAACATGTGGAAGCCATCACTGCGGAAATCCGCCGTCATGCGCCGAGGGTCGTTTTCGCTCCGTATTGGGAAGACCGCCATCCCGATCATGTAGCCTGCAGCAAGCTGGTTGAAGAAGCGGTGTTCAACGCCAAGCTGCGCCGGTACATGCCGGACAAGCCGCCTGTACAGGTGGAGCAGCTGTATTTTTACTTCATTAATGATATGGGCAGAGCCGATTTGATGGTGGATATTACCGAACAGCAGGAAATGAAGGAACAGGCGCTCCTGTGTTACCGGTCGCAGTTTGAGATGACTCCGGGTGAAGGAGAAACGGTGGTTACCCCGCTGAATCAGGGATATATCGAACGCGTCAGATCCCGCGACCGGCTGACCGGCCAGCGCAGGCTCATTCCCTACGCGGAAGGCTTTGCGATCAAGTCGCCTTACGTCGTGGACATGTTCATTTCAGGATCCGAATAATGACCGATAGACAGGACTGAAGTCAAGCGCCCAATCTTTAGGCTTGATTTCAGTTCTGACTTTTTATAAGCTGAAAGCGCGCAAATACCCGGTTGAGCGGTTGTCCGCTGTAAAATGAAACGTCGCGAGACGTTTTTAATATTCTCTGGGTACATAATATAGAGAAGGCATGTAAAGAAGGGGGGACACGAAGCTTGGGTCAATCACTTAAAATTGGCATCACCTGCTATCCGTCACTCGGAGGCTCAGGTGTAGTCGCGACCGAGCTCGGCAAGCTGCTGGCCGAAAAGGGCCACCAGGTACACTTTATTGCCCACAGCATTCCATTCCGGCTGGGAGGGCAATTCCATAAAAACATTTTTTATCATGAGGTTGAAGTCAGTGATTATTACGTATTCCGCTATCCTCCTTATGACTTATCCCTTGCGACCAAAATGGCACAAGTGGCCAATATGCAGCAGCTGGACATTTTGCATGTCCATTACGCGGTTCCTCACGCGGTGTGCGCCTTCTTGGCCAAGCAGATGGTAGGAAGCAACCTGAAGGTGGTCACGACGCTTCATGGCACGGATATTACGGTACTGGCGCAGGACGAATCGTTAAAGGACCTGATCCGCCTGGCGATCAACGAAAGCGATGCGGTCACGGCGGTATCCGGAGACTTGATCCGGGAAACCCGTGAAGTGCTGGATATCAGCCGCGATATCGATCTGACGTACAATTTTGTGGATAAGCGCATCTACTATCCGCGCGATACGTCCTCGCTTCGCGGCGACTATGCCGAACCGGACGAGAGAATTTTGATGCATATTTCCAACTTCCGCCCGGTCAAACGCGTCGGTGACGTCGTGGACATCTTCGCCAAAGTCAACGAGCGGATGCCTTCCAAGCTGCTGTTCGTCGGGGAAGGTCCGGAGCTGCCGAAGGTCCAATGCAAGATCAGGGAGCTCGGACTGGAGCATAAAGTTCACTTTTTAGGCAAGCAGGACGAGATCGCACAAGTCATCTCGTTGGCTGACGTGCTTCTGCTTCCATCGGAAAAAGAAAGCTTCGGCCTGGTAGCGCTTGAAGCGATGGCATGCGGCGTTCCGACGGTGGGATCGCTCGCCGGAGGAATTCCCGAGCTGGTGGTTCACGGCGAGACCGGGTTCCTGTCCCCGATCGGAGATACGGACCAGATGGCCGATCAGGTGCTGCGGCTGCTGTCGGACGGCGATCTTGCCGCACGGTTCCGCGAGGCCTGTCTGACCCGGGCATGTCGGGAATTTTCCGACGCATTGATCACACGCAAGTATGAACAGATCTATTATCGCGTTCTCGACGCGAGGTGCCCCAGCTGGATGCGGTGTGCAGATAAGAGGTAGTCATTTAGGGGGTCATGGAAAGTTATGAAATGGAAGCAGGCGGATGCCGGGATGGCGGGCTGCGCCGAGCAGGTGCTGTCCGTCCTCGAAGCGCATGGGCATGAAGCGTATTGGGTCGGCGGATGCGTGCGTGATGAACTGATGGGCCGGTCGGTCAACGACATGGATATCACGACTTCGGCTCGCCCTGATGAAGTGACACGGCTCTTTGAACGGACGGTGCCTACGGGGATTGAGCACGGAACGGTCACCGTTCTGGTTGGAGACTACGCCTTTGAAGTTACTACATATCGGGTGGAAGGTTCGTACGAAAATCACCGCCGGCCGGCGGAAGTGGCCTTTGTGCGAAACCTGTCCGAGGATTTGCGCCGCCGGGATTTCACGATGAACGCGATAGCCTGTGACCGGCAGGGACGGTTTGTTGACCCATATCATGGTGAAGACGACATTCGAAAAGGCATCATCCGCTGCGTTGGAGAGGCCCGCGTCCGCTTTCAGGAGGATGCCCTGCGGATGGTGCGATGCATCCGGTTTGCCTCGGTGTTCGGCTACCGTATTGCCTTTAACACCTGGAAAGGCCTTCTCCTGGAAAGAGACGGTATTCAGTATATCGCGCTGGAGCGGATTTGGGCGGAGCTCGATAAAATGATGGAGGGACCTCATCCTTATCTCGGCCTGAGCTTGCTGGGAAGGAGCCGATTGCTGGAAAAAGCCCGGGTACCGTTTACATCTGCCGCCGTGGACGGCTTCCTGTCCAGGATCGGCGACATCCCT
Source organism: Paenibacillus favisporus (assembly GCF_040545415.1). NCBI lineage: Bacteria > Bacillati > Bacillota > Bacilli > Caryophanales > Paenibacillaceae > Paenibacillus > Paenibacillus favisporus. The sequence continues at coordinate 656,364 of NZ_JBEPLV010000001.1, forward strand.
TCCAAGGAGACCGCTGTTAGATGGGCCCTGCTTATGCTGGCCTGCGGCTTATCCGGACAGGAAGCCGGAAACCTGATGCGCCAGTATACGTTTTCCAACGATGCCCGCGAGAGGGTCGAAGCCCTTTTGTATTTGGACGAAGAGGTAAAAGAGTTGAGTCGCGACACCCATCTTAGAGAGCAGTGGGTAGGCCTGGTGCTAAAGTACGGTCAAGAAACTGTCCGGCGCTGGCTCCTGCTTTGCTCGGTGCTGCCGCAGGAGAACAGGGGGACGGCAGCGGATGAGCTGCTGGCCCACGGGCTGGATTGGATGGACGAAATGAAGATTTTCCACCTGCACGAGCTCCAGATCGGCGGTTCCGATTTGATCGCGATTTCGGGCAAGAGGGGCGGACCTTGGGTGGGAGAACTGCTGAAGCAATTGCTGTTTAAAGCGGCGGCAGGCATGCTGCCCAATACGAAATTGGATTTGACAGAAGAAGTGAGACGGGTGATGGTTACCGATGAAAAAGGCTGAGACCCTTTTGGATATACTGCTGGATGCGGAAGAATTTGTTTCGGGCGAGGAGATCAGCCGGCGGCTGTCGGTCAGTAGAACCGCGGTCTGGAAACAGATCAACAAGCTCCGTGAGGCAGGGTACGAATTTGAAGCGGTTCCTCATAAAGGCTACAGGATTGTCAGCAAGCCGGACCTGCTGGATCAGCAGGAGCTGGCGCAGCGGATACAGTCTACAGTGATGGGATCGCAGCTGAAAATATTGGGGACGACGGTATCAACCCAGGAAGAAGCGAAAGCGCTGGCTGAGGAGGGGGCGCCGGAAGGCACTCTCGTCATTGCCGAAGAACAGACCGGCGGCAAGGGGAGGATGGGCCGCAAATGGTTTTCGCCCTATGGAAAAGGCATCTGGATGAGCCTGGTCCTTCGGCCCGAGCAGCCGCTCCATTACACACCGCAGCTTACGCTTTTGACCGGAGTGGCGGTGTGCCGGGCGGTCCGCAAGGTGACCGGCGTCATGGCCGGCTTGAAATGGCCGAACGACCTGCTGGTCGACGGGCGGAAAATTTGCGGCATCCTGCTGGAGTCGGCGGCGGAGGACGAGCATGTCCGTTACTGCATTGCCGGCATCGGAATCAGCGCCAACCTGGACCCTGGCGATTATCCGGAAGAGCTGACCGGGATCGGAACTTCCCTGAAGATCGAGGCGGGTGAGCCGATCGACCGGATGTCGCTCATCGCTACGGTGATGGAGGAGTTTGAAATGCTGTACGAGCTGTACCGCAAAGACGGATTTCAGCCGGTCGCCTCGCTGTGGGAGGCGCTGTCGGTAACGCTGGGCAAGCGTGTGTCGATTCAGACCGCACGCGGGCCGATCGAAGGAATGGCCGACGGGCTCGATGCAAGCGGCGCGCTTCGGGTTCGTACCGATTCGGGCGAGCAGATTCCTGTTTTTTCCGGAGATGTCGAACTTAGACGATGAAAAAATAATGAACTTTTGGTATACTTACATGTAGAGGCGGTATCGACGGATGATCGAACTGCACTCTGCATGTTTTTGTTTGAAGAACACCCTCATAACTGCAAATGGAATATTGCCGTTACGTTGGATTCTGCTCTGAGCCGGAAGGACCGAGACAGAAGGGACGATCGCAAGTGACCCTTTATGCCCTTTCGGACCTTTTTAGTGATTCACTAAAAGGTTTTTTTGTTTTTATCCTATTTTTCACACTCATCGAAAGGGGAAGAAGCACAATGGCAAACAAACAACCACTGAATATCGTGAAAATGAAAAAGATGAAGGCGGATGGCATTCCGCTCTCCATGGTAACCGCCTATGACTATCCTTCGGCGAGCTTGGCGGAGGAAGCCGGCGTAGACATGATTCTGGTCGGAGATTCACTCGGGAACGTGGTGCTTGGTTATGATTCCACGCTGCCGGTGACGATCGACGACATGGTGTACCATACGAGATCGGTTGTCAGAGGCGCCGGGCATACATTTATCGTGGCTGATATGCCGTTTATGACGTACCACGGAAGCATCGACAGTACGCTGGACAACGTTAAACGCCTGATGCAGGACGGTCATGCCCATGCCGTGAAAATGGAAGGCGGGCGCGAAATCTGCACCGCGGTGGAAACGATCGTCAAAGCAGGCGTTCCCGTGCTAGGCCACATCGGCTTAACGCCGCAGTCTGTGAACCAGATCGGGGGTTACCGGATTCAAGGTAAAGACGAGGCGGATGCCGCCAGATTGCTGGAAGATGCGAAGGCACTAGAAAAAGCAGGGGCATTCGGCGTCGTGCTTGAACTGGTAACGGAGGAAGTGGCCCGCTTTATTTCCGAGCAGCTGTCGATTCCGACCATCGGGATTGGCGCCGGGCGGTATGTCGACGGCCAGGTGCTCGTATTCCATGATTTGTTTAAGTATGCATCCCCGTATCGCGACAAGCGTTTTGTCAAAACCTATGGTGACATCGGAACGATCGTTCGCGACGGGATCAGCCAGTACGTTCATGACGTGAAGAGCCGCTCTTTTCCGGATGAGACCCATGTATTTACGGCAGACGATCAGGTCGTCGAGAACTTGTACGGCAAAGGAAAGGAGAAGGTGGCACGCGCATGAAAGCTGTAAGAACGATTGAAGAACTGCGCAGCAGTATAAAGGCGCTACAAATAAATTTGGGACCGGAAGCCACGGTCGGCCTGGTTCCAACGATGGGTTATTTGCATGAGGGGCATGCCAGCTTAATCCGCCGTGCCCGCGAAGATAACGGTATTGTCGTCGTCAGTATCTTCGTCAACCCGATCCAGTTCGGTCCGGGTGAGGACTATGAAACCTATCCGCGTGACGAAGCAAGAGATCTGGCACTGGCCGAAGCGGAAGGAGCGGACCTGGTCTTCCTTCCGTCGGTGGAGACGATGTATCCGCGGCCGACCAAGACCAAAATCATGGTATCGGACATTACGACCCGTCTTTGCGGCGCATCCCGTCCGGGACATTTTGACGGCGTGACGACGGTGGTGAGCAAGCTGTTCAACATCGTTCAGCCCGATAAAGGATATTTTGGCATGAAGGACGTGCAGCAGGTCGCCGTGCTTCAGCAGATGGTACAGGATCTCAACATGAACGTGGAGATTGTTCCCTGCCCGATCGTACGTGAGGAAGACGGCCTGGCTCTAAGCTCGCGCAACGTGTACCTGAGCGAAGAGGAACGCCGGCAGGCGCTCGTGCTGTCACGCTCTCTGCGCGAGGCTGCGGCCGCTGTGAGCGAGGGGACGGCGGTAACCGCCGGTGACATTCGAAACCTCTTGCAGCGCGTCATCAGCCAGTCTCCGCTGGCCGATATCGAATACGCCGAGGTCGTATCTTTCCCTGGGCTTCAGCCTTATTCCGATGACGAAGAAATCAGCGGGAAGGACGAGGCCGTCCTGATGGCCCTAGCCGTCCGTTTCGGTCGGACGCGCCTGATCGATAATCGTTTATTTAATCCCAAGGAGGCGAATTGACCGATGTACAGAACGATGATGAAATCCAAAATCCACCGGGCGACCGTTACCGAAGCGAATTTGAATTATGTGGGAAGCATAACGATAGATGAAGATTTGATGGAAGCCGCCGACCTGCTGGAGAACGAAAAGGTCCAAGTGGTGGATAACAATAACGGGGCGCGTCTGGAAACCTATGTCATCCCAGGTCCCCGCGGGAGCGGTGTGATTTGTTTGAACGGGGCGGCAGCCCGCATGGTTCAGCCTGGCGACACCGTCATTATTATATCCTACGCCGTCATGTCCGATGAGGAAATCAAAAGCCACAAGCCGACGGTAGTTTTTGTGAATGAATCCAACAAGCCGATGAACACGATGAGCAAAGAGGTTCACGCCACGATTATTTAAGGACTGGTCATGTATGCGCGGGGAAGCTAAGACAAGGAATGGCAGCCCGGAGCGGGAATGAAAAAGCCCGGGTTAACAAAAAATGAGTTCAGGTGACCGCACTGATTTCATTTTTGTTAAGGTGGGATGCAGCCATGTTTCAGCATGTATTCGCGGAAATGAACAACATGTTAGACGAAATCGTGAAACATTACCCCACAGCGCAGGAGGCCCAAAAGCATCAGCTGATCCAAAAGTGGAATTTGCTCAAAACGATGAGCGACGGCATCATAGAAGAATGGTTGTCTTTTGAAGAGAAAATGGGCGCTTTCCGGGAGCAGGCCAAGATCGCCCCTGTATTTCTGCAGCATGAAACGCCCGAGGTCGAGATGGATTCCTTTATCCGGGGGCAGGGATATTTCAAGCTGCTGATGTACAGGCAGGCGGCCCAGCAATTTGCGCAGGTGATCCTCGAATTCCCCGACAGCTTTTTGGCCCGGATGTACTTGGCCATGGCGTATTTGCACCTGGAGGAGCCGGCGGAAGCCCGCCATCATTTCCAGTGGATTCTGCCGCTTGCCCAGCATCCCAAGCTGAAGGCGATGGTGCTGAATGCGCTTGGCTGTGTCGAGGCGATGCAGGGCCAGCTTGGCAAGGCCCAGGATTATTTTACGCTGGCGCTTTCGCATGATCCCTCGTTCCCGGATCCGCTAATGAATCTGCAGGTTTGCCAGCAACAGTGCGGTCAGCTTCAGTATGGAAGCCAGTTAATATCGCTGATGTAATGCATGTGAGAAGACGATGCCCGCTGCACGGAAAGCGCCGGGTGTCGTCTTTTTCTATAGAACCGGAAGTTCAAGTTTTTCCTTCCTTGAATTTTCAAATGTGAAATCTTCTGTTATGCTGTTAAGGAGACTGGACGAAAGGATTTAGGAATCATGAAATTTGCCGTACTTGACTTCGAAACGACAGGCAACCAGTCCGCAGACGAAATTATTCAAGTTGGACTTGCCATTATAGAAGAGGATGGGACGATTTCAAAGGTGTATGGCTCTTATGTCAACCCGGGTATCGAAATCCCTCCGTTTATTACGGGACTTACCGGCATTACGAATGAGGATGTGGCCGCAGCTCCGGCCCTGGAAGAAATGATGATGGAGCTCGTGCCGCTGCTCGACGACGTGGTCCTGGTGGGGCATAATGTAGCATTCGATTTTAATTTTTTGCAAAACGCACTCGACCGGTGCGGTTATTTGCCGTTCTCTGGGCGGATTTTGGACACGCTCGACCTGCTCAAAATTTGCTTCCCTTCGCTGACTTCCTATCAGCTGGGCATGGTAACCGGACACTTCGGTCTTCAGCATGACCGGCCGCATCAGGCCGACAGCGACGCTTTGGCGACGGCATACGTTCTGCTGAAGTGCCTGGATGAGCTGAACGGCCTGCCGTTGATTACGCTGCAGCGGCTGGCCGAGCTGTTTGCCGATGAGGACAGCGACCTCGGCTGGTATTTCGACGGCCTCTGCCAGGAAAAGGAGCGGGAACCCGCTCAAGATCTGAACAGCCACACCTTTTACCGCCAGCTGGCGCTTAAGGTGGATGACTGGACCGAAATGGCCCCGCCGCGCGACGAAGTGGACGACAATCCGCTCAAAGGCGTCGAGTTTAAGGAATATTTGGCCGAGATCGAAAAACGGCTGCGCGATATTATGCCTCATTACGAGGAACGTGAGCCGCAGACGATCATGTTCGACCAGGTGATGAATGCGCTGGATCAGGACAAGCATCTGCTGATCGAAGCCGGGACCGGGACGGGCAAGTCGCTCGGATACCTGATCCCCTCGATTTATCAGAGCGTGAAGCAGGACCAGAAGGTGATGGTCAGCACGCATACGATCAACCTGCAGGAGCAGCTCCGGGAGCGGGATATCCCACTCTTGACGCAGGTCGTGCCATTTCCTTTCAAGGCAGCCGTGTTCAAGGGCAGACAGCACTATTTGTGTTTGAGAAAATTTGAACATAAAATAAACAGAAGAGACTTTATCAATCCGAAGGAAGACACCATCACGGCCGCCCAGATGATCGTCTGGCTCGCCCAGACCGAATCGGGTGATGACGAGGAGCTGAGCCTCGGCGGCCGTGCGGGAGACTTCTGGGAGACGGTAAGCAGCGACTCGGACTCCTGTCAGGGCCGTGCCTGCCCTTGGTTCCGCAAGTGCTATTACCACCGGGCCAAGCATGAAGCCGGAATCGCGGATGTCGTCATAACGAACCATTCCAAGCTGTTTACGGACGTCAAGGCAGGCCATCAGCTGCTGCCTTCCTACGAGCGGCTCGTGATCGACGAAGCCCATCACCTGGAAGACGTTGCCGGCAAGCATCTCGGACTACATTTGAAGTACTTTACGGTCGTCCATACGCTGACACGGCTCTATAAGGACGCCCGGAGCGGGCAGCTGCCGGCGCTTCGCCAGCTGCTTCAATCGTCGGCCTATGAGCAGGCCGGTGAATGGACCGCCGTGATCGACCGGATGAGCGAGGATTTGGTCGATGTCAAAGAGCACTGGGACAAGCTGAGCGAATTGCTCTTCGGCCTGCTTCCGGAACGGAGCGACGCTGCTCCCGGCGACGGCGGCCAGTATACGCTACGCCTTCAGCCGGGGAAAAAGCCGAAAGAGTGGGAGACGCTGGCGGCGCTCGAAAACCAGATTTTTGTCACGGTAGGGGAAATCGTCCGCAAAGGCGAAAAGATGCTGGCCGAATACAAGGAGGAGCAGGATGATTACGGTTCCGACAGCCTGATCACCGATATCGGCGGGCTGCTCAAGGACCTCAGCTCCGAGCGGGAGAATCTCCGGTTCTTTATGACGCTGAACGACGAAACCGTCGTGTACTGGATGGAAGCGAGCGGCCATTTCCGCAGCAAATCGCTCCAGCTGTACGCTGTTCCGGTTGACGTCAGCAAGCAGCTCAAGGAGCTGTTTTTTGACAAGAAAAAGAGCGTCATCCTGACGTCCGCCACCTTATCCGTAGATAAATCGTTCCAGTATATGATCGATAACCTTGGACTGCAGGAGGACCAGGACAGCGGACGTCTTGTGACGGTCCAGCTTCCGTCCCCGTTCCGGTACAGGGACCAGGCGCTGCTCGTCATCCCGCGGGATTTTCCAAGCGTGAAGGGAAGCGTCGGGGACGCCCTGTTTGTCGAAACGCTGGCCCGCTCACTGGCGGACGCCGCGATCGCGACCCACGGCCGGATGCTGGTGCTGTTCACCTCGTACCGCATGCTGCGCCAGGTATACGAGCCGCTGAAAGAAGCCCTTGCACAAAGCGACATCGCCGTGCTTGGACAGGGCGTAGACAGCGGCAGCCGCACGAAGCTGATCCGGCGGTTTACGGACAGCAGCGCTTCGGTGCTGCTTGGAACGAGCAGCTTCTGGGAAGGCGTTGACATCCCGGGTGAAGCACTGACGTGCCTGGCCATCGTCCGGCTCCCGTTCCAGCCGCCGAACCATCCGCTGGTGGAAGCGAAGAGCGAGCTGCTGCAGCGCCAGAAGAAGAACCCGTTTATGAAGCTGTCGGTCCCGCAGGCCGTCATCCGCTTCAAGCAGGGCTTCGGGCGGCTGGTCCGCACCGCCCATGACCGGGGCATCGTCATCGTATACGATACGCGCGTCATTGAATCGTATTACGGGAAGTACTTCCTGTACTCGCTGCCTGGACCGAAAATGGAGCATATGCAGACAGACCAGATGGTTCCGCGTATCTCTGAATGGCTTCATCAGGACGGTGTGTCTTAAATGAGTCCATTAGATAGAATGAACTAAAGCGGTTAGAACAGGAAGTTCAATGCAAAACTTTAGTTCAATCTATATAACCAAATAAATATTCAAGCCGTTCAATAGGGGGAACATGCATGAAATCGGAGAAAATATCCGAGGCGGTTGTCCGCAGATTGCCTATATATCTTAGATATCTAAATGAGCTGAACAAACGGGAGGTGGCCACGGTCTCCTCCCAGGAGCTCGGGCAGAAGCTGGATCTCAACCCGGCGCAGATCCGCAAGGATTTGGCGTATTTCGGGGATTTTGGCCGTAAGGGGATAGGGTATGACGTGTCCTATCTCATCGAGAAGATCCGTCAAATTCTGAATTTGGACCAGCAGATCAACGCGGTGCTGGTTGGAGCGGGGAATCTTGGTCAAGCTTTGTCCAACTATAACTTTTACCTGAAGGAAAATATGAAGATCGTAGCCGTGTTTGACGCCAATCCGTCCAAAATCGGCACGCGCATCAACACCTTGACGGTACAGGCCATGGATGAGCTGAAAGAAACGATACAAAGCAAAAATATCCGGATCGGGATCATTACCGTCCCGGATTTCGAAGCGCAAAACGTCGCCGATCAGCTGATCGCGGCCGGGATCGAGGCGATTCTGAATTTTGCACCGACGATTCTGAAGGCACCGGCAAGCATTCGGATACACGCCGCCGATTTTACGACGGATTTGCTCAGCCTCGCTTATTATTTGAACAACGGAAAGGACGACACGGAAGATGACGGACAATTTGAAGAGCTCGAGCAGCCGGAGCGCCAATCCTAAATGGGCAATCAAGAACGGCAGCTTTGCCGTTTTGCGGCCGGAGCAGCCTGTACTGCATGGCTGGATGGTCATTGAGGGCGACCGCATCACCTATATCGGTGAAGAGGAGCCGCAGCTGGAGGAGGGCGTACAGGTCGTCGACGGCACGCATTTATTTTTTATGCCGGGCCTGATCAACACCCATGGACATACCGCCATGTCGCTGCTGCGCGGTTACGGAGATGACATGGTGCTCCAGGAATGGCTGCAGGAAAAAATGTGGCCGATGGAAGCGAAATTCACGTCCAGTGACGTCTACTGGGGGACTTCGCTGTCCGTGCTTGAAATGCTGAAGGGCGGCACGACGACGTTCCTCGATATGTACGATCATATGGATCAGGTAGGCAAAGTGGTGACTGAATCCGGCATGCGCGCAGCCCTGACCCGCGGTGTCATCGGTCTGTGCCCGGAGGATGTGCAGCGGCACAAGCTGAACGAAGCCATTCAGTTCGCCAAGGACTGGCACGGGCAGGCAGACGGCCGGATCACAGCGATGATTTCTCCGCATGCCCCGTACACATGCCCTCCTGATTTTATTGAGAAGTTCGTTCAGGCGGCGCATGACCTGGATCTGCCGATGCATACGCATATGTCGGAGACCAAGGCGGAAGTGGAGCAGAATGTACGCGATTATGGAACGCGTCCGGCGATTCATTTGGAGAAGCTCGGCATGTTCTCACGGCCGACGATTCTGGCACACGCGGTCCATTTGACAGATGAGGAAATCGACATTTTGGCGAAGCACCACGTGACGGTATCACACAACCCTGGCAGCAACCTGAAGCTGGCGAGCGGTGTGGCCCGCGTTACCGACATGATGCAGGCAGGCATTACGGTTTCCCTGGGAACCGACAGTGCGGCGAGCAACAACAATTTGGACATGTTTGAAGAAATGCGCCTTGCCGCTTTGATACATAAAGGCGTCTCGGGAGATCCGACGGCGGTTCCCGCCGCGGAAGCGCTGCGTATGGGCACGATCTACGGAGCCCAATCCTTGTTCCTGGAGGGAGTCGGTGCACTAGAGGCCGGGATGAAGGCGGATTTTATTGCCGTGAATACGGATCAGGCTCATTTTCTGCCGCGTACGGACTTCATTTCACACGTCATTTATTCGGCCAGCGCGAAGGACGTTGAGCACGTCTGGGTGGACGGGAAGCAGGTCGTGAAGCACGGCAGCTGTCTCACTTTGGACGAGGAACGCATCCGCAGGGAAGCCCAAGCGGCTTTTGAAGGTCTTCTCTCCCGCTAAGACCGGGATGATTAGCTCACCTTTCAGAAAGGAAGTTCAGGTTGAAGAACAAGAAAAAATGGATCTTTCTCGGCATTGTCGCCCTGCTGCTGATCATTTTCGGCGCTTACCGTTATTTTATTTACGTGCTGCAGGATCAATGGAGCGAAAAGGACACCGCTATTGCCAAAGCGAAGCAGGAAGCCGGAATCGTGTCGGTCACTGATGCCCAAAAGTCTGTGTGGGACCAGAACAGCATCTACTGGGTCGTGGAAGGGACGAACAAGACGGGCCAGGAGGTCATGGTCTGGGTGCAGTTCACCGATCAGGGAAAACCCAAGGAAGGCCAGAATACCGTGCATCAAGAGCTTTTGAGCAGCGGTATGTCCAAAGAGAAGATGAAGGCCAAAATCAAAAGCTCCATTCCCGGCATTAAAGATATGCGCCTCGTACCGGGTGTTTATAACGGAGAATACGTATGGCAGCTGTTCTACAAGGTGAAAGATCACTATTACTATCAATTTTACCGGTTCAGCGACGGAGCGGAAATCGGCAGCCCGTTCACGCTGCCCAATCGATAATTTTGTTTAAACGGCCATATCATGCAGAAAGAACCCCATCCTCAAATGGGGTTCTTTGGCTTACAAAGGATAATATTTAAAATATATTCACACTTTACCTTCGATTTAGTATATACAATGTGATATACTCTTATTTGTATTGAAGAGATATATATGACGAACAGCCCGGATTGTACTATAATTAGAGGATAGCGTTTTTCAGTAAAATTCAGAAGCCCGCTTCAGCTTGGAAGAAGACTTTTCTGCTCTTTATCGAAAAACATGGTATATAGAAGTGCGGTCAGATGCGTGGATCAAACGAAGAGATGCTTGTGTTTCGCGACAAGCGCAAAACCATCCATCGAATCGGGCTGAACAGAAGCATGGTGACCGAACAATGGACTTGAACCGCTAACGAAATATTTATTTTTGTCATCTAAAGTTTAGTTTTTTTGCTTTGCCATTTCGAAAGGGGGACAACAAGTGAAATTGCGTCCATTGCCTATTATTATAACTGTTGTTGTATCGGTTGCCGTACTGTTTGGCGGCTGGTTCTTTTATCGGCAAACGACCCTGCAGGGTCCGCTGCAAAAAATCGTCAGCAATTATCAGGGCGTGAATAACGCACATTTTAATATTACCCGCGATCAGGTGGATTTGAAACTCGATTTGAAGCCGAATGTAAATTTGGCTGATTTGGCGGATAAAATCTCCACCGAAGGCAAATCCGTCGTCGGCACCCGGGCGCTGAAGTTCGATTTTGTGGATCATTCATCGGACAAGCTGAACCAGTATTGGGATAAAGCGATGTTCTCTGTAGCCGAAGCGATGGAAAACAAGCGCTATACGGAAATTCCGGTCAAGCTGCAGGATCTGGCTAAGGGTACCGGAATTCAGACGAAAGCCGAAATGGACACGAAAAATGTCTATATTACGCTGACGGACGGCAGCTCAAGCAAGTTTCTTGTTCTGCCCCGTGATCCCGGCAAGATGGGAGTGTGGGAATAATGCCTAGATTGCTGAAGGAAGTTTTGATCGGATTTGTGCCGGTATTATTCATTTTTTTAGCTTTTGTAGGGGTCAATGTCATCCCTCTCATTATCGCCGGACTGATGATCGGCGGACTCCTGTTTATGACCAACATGAGAGGCGGACTGACGGTAGGTGCTGCTTCGGAACGCAAGCGTAAAAAGGGCGGGCCGAAGAAGCTCACTTTTGAAGAAATCGGCGGCCAGGATAATGCCAAGCAGGAGCTGCGCGAGGCACTGGACTTCCTGATCCGTCATGATGAAATCCAGAAGCTCGGCATTCGCCCGTTGAAAGGAATTCTGCTGACAGGACCTCCCGGAACAGGGAAGACGCTGATGGCCAAGGCGGCCGCACATTACACGGATTCGGTATTCGTTGCCGCATCCGGCAGTGAGTTCGTAGAAATGTACGTCGGCGTCGGCGCGGGCCGCGTCCGGGATCTGTTCCGCGATGCGAGAAACCGGGCAGCCAAGGAGAACAAGCAGAGCGCGATCATTTTCATCGATGAGATCGACGTCATCGGCGGCAAGCGCGAAGGCGGGCAGCAGCGCGAATACGATCAGACGCTGAACCAGCTGCTGACCGAGATGGACGGCATTTATTCGTCGGACAGCCCGAGAATCCTTTTGATTGCGGCGACCAACCGTAAGGAGATGCTGGACAGCGCGCTGCTTCGTCCGGGACGGTTCGACCGTCATATTCAGGTGGACCTGCCTGACAAGAAGGGACGCAAGCACATCCTGGAGCTGCATGCGAAGAATAAGCCGCTGCACGAGGAGGTCAACCTCGATAAAATCGCCGAGGAATCTTACGGCTTCTCGGGCGCCCAACTGGAGAGCGTGATGAACGAAGCCGCGATCTACACGATGCGCGAAGGTCTGAAAGAGATCGAGCAGCGCCATCTGTCCATGTCCATCGACAAGGTGATGATGGGTGAGCGCACCGACCGTGAATCGACGATCGAAGAGAAGAAACGCGTCGCCATCCATGAGCTTGGACATGCCATCATGGCAGAGCTGGTGCGTCCGGGCAGTGTCAGCCAAGTGGCCCTCAGCCCACGCGGCAAGGCGCTCGGTTACGTGCGCCATAACCCGCAGTCGGAGCAGTACCTGTACACGAAATCGTTCCTGGAAGAGCAGATCATGATCGCTCTCGGCGGCGCGGCGTCGGAGGAAATTTTCTACGGCGGACGCAGCACCGGTTCGAGCAACGACTTTGAACAGGCGCTCGACATCGTCAAGACGATGATGAGATCCGGCCTTACGTCTCTTGGCATCGTAAACATGGATATGGTTACGACAGAAGAGCTGATGAAGGTGAACAATGAGATTCTGGAAGACCTGATGGGCAGAACCCGCAGCCTTCTGGAGAACCACCGGATCATTTTCGACAAATCTCTGGACATTTTGCTGGCAGAAGAAACGCTGTCCGGCGAACAATTCCGCAAGCTGTTTCATGAGTTTTCACTACTGCCAGCCTGATGCGCTGGCTCTTTTTTTTACTTTTTTTTAATGCTGCGTTATTATTATAAGTTGGGTCGTAAATGTATTTTTCGACAAGAAGGGTACAATAAATATAGAAGACCATGGAAGGTGGAGCAGAAACATGTACTTTAAAAAAATTGGTGTTATCGGCGGGGGGACGATGGGCCAAGGCATAGCCGAAATGCTGGCCGCCAGAGGCCTGGACGTTCTGCTGGTCGAGAAAACGCCGGAGAAACTCGATTATTCGTACAGCATGATCGAAACGAGTCTCGATAAGCAGCTTGAGAAATGGGCGATCACCCAGGCGGAGAAAAAGCTCATTTTGGGCCGGATCCAAAAGGTGGTCCATTTTGCCGAGCTGGGAAGCTGCGATATGGTCATTGAGACCATTTCGGAGGATCTTGAAGCGAAGAAGGAAGTATTTGCCCAGCTGGATCAAGTGTGTCCTAATCATATTATTCTCGCCAGCAATACTTCTACGCTCAGCTTAACGGAGCTTGCGAGCACGACGATGTATCCGGAGCGTGTCATCGGCCTGCACTTTATCCATCCTGTCAGCAAAGTTGATCTCGTGGAAATTATCCGCGGCTTGAAGACTTCTGATTCCACGTTCGGGGAAACGAAGCGTTTTGTGGAGGAAGTCGTGGACAAGAAAGGGATCATGGTATATGAGTCCCCAGGCTTTGTGACGAGCCGCATGATCTGCCTGATGATTAACGAAGCGCTGCATATCCTGCAGGAAGGCGTCGCCTCCGCGGAAGATATTGACGATGCTATGCGGATCGGCTATTCGTTCCAGCACGGACCGCTCGAAATGGCGGACCGCTTCGGTCTGGATTCGGTCCTGGCCGCTCTGGAGCGCATGTTCCGCGAGTTCGGCGAACTGAAATACCGCCCGTCCATCGTGCTGAAGAAAATGGTTCGTGCCGGGCATTTGGGCGTGAAAACGGGAGTAGGCTTCTTCAAGTATGACAAGGATGGTGACCGCGTATGAAAATTTTGGTAATTAATGCTGGCAGCTCTTCGCTGAAATACCAGCTGTATGATATGACAGACGAAAGCGTACTTGCAAAAGGACTCGTAGAACGGATCGGCATGGACTCATCCATCGTTACCCATAAACCTACCGGCCGTCCGGACGTGACTGAGGTCAGCGAAATTCTGGAGCATACGACGGCGATCCGCAAAGTGCTTGCACTGCTGACGGATAAAGAGAACGGCGTGATCGAATCCGTCGATGAAATCCAGGCGGTCGGCCACCGGGTCGTGCACGGGGGAGAATTCTTCAAGGAATCCGCTCTGGTGGATGCGGAAGCCAAGTCTAAAATCCGCCAGCTGTTCGATCTGGCGCCGCTTCATAACCCTGCATCCATGCTGGGGATCAAAGCAACGGAGGCGAATATGCCTGGCGTTCCGCAGGTTGTCGTGTTTGATACCGCCTTCCATCAGACCATGCCGGAGACGGCTTATCTGTATGCCATTCCGAGAGTGCTGTACAACAAATACAAAGTCAGACGGTACGGTATGCACGGCACCTCGCATGATTTTGTCAGCAAAGCTGCAGCGGAGTACCTGGGCCGGCCGCTGGAGGATCTGAAGATCATTACCTGCCACATCGGTAACGGGGCCAGCCTAACCGCAGTAGATGGCGGAAAATCGGTTGACACGTCCATGGGCATGACACCGCTCGAAGGCTTGATGATGGGTACACGCAGTGGTGACCTGGATCCGGCGATCGTTCCTTACGTGATGAACAAGGAAGAGCTGACGGTCAACGAAGTGAACTCCATGCTGAACAAGCACAGCGGTCTATTGGCCATTTCCGGCATCAGCAGCGACATGCGCGAAATTACCGAAGGGATGGAGAAGGGCGATGCCCATTCCAAGCTGGCCTTTGACATGTACGAATACCGTCTGCGCAAGTACATCGGTTCATATGCTGCCGCGCTGAACGGTGTGGACGTGATCGTCTTCACGGCGGGCGTCGGTGAGAATTCGGTTGTTTTGCGTAAAAAAGTATGCGAAAATTTGACTTACCTGGGCGTGGAATTGGACGAAGAACTGAACGCCGTCCGTTCCGGCGAACCGCGCCGCATTTCTTCCAAGAACTCCAAGGTGGAAGTGCTGGTCGTTCCGACGAACGAGGAACTGGTGATCGCCCGCGATACCAACCGGATCGTTCAATCCTTGAACGCCTAGGCTGAAGGGATACAGGCAAGTAAAGTTAAGGGAGAGATTGAGGCATGGCCACCAAATGTGTAATTCGTGACGTAAGCAAGCACGTGGGTGAAACCGTCACGATTGGCAGCTGGATCAACAACAAGCGTTCCAGCGGTAAAATTCAATTTTTGCAGCTGCGCGACGGCACCGGATACATCCAGGGCGTCGTCGTCAAGAGCGAAGTCACGGATAAAGTGTGGGAGGACGCGAAAAGCTTGACGCAGGAGAGCTCCCTGTATGTCACAGGCGTCGTGCGCGAGGAACCGCGCAGTCCGTCCGGCTATGAGATGACCGTCACGGATGTAGAAATCATTCATCTGACGGAGAACTACCCGATTACGCCGAAAGAGCATGGCGTCGACTTCTTGATGGATCACCGCCACCTGTGGCTCAGATCGTCCAAGCAGCGGGCGATCCTGGTGATCCGCGCTGAAATTATCCGCGCTGTGCAGGAGTTCTTCGACCAGAACGGCTTCACCCTGGTGGACCCGCCGATCTTGACGCCGACGTCGGCCGAAGGGACCACGAACCTGTTCCATACGAAATACTTCGAGGAGGACGCCTATCTCACGCAGAGCGGTCAGCTGTACATGGAAGCCGCGGCGATGGCCCTCGGTAAGGTGTATTCGTTCGGACCGACTTTCCGTGCTGAGAAGTCCAAAACCCGGCGCCATTTGATCGAGTTCTGGATGATCGAGCCGGAAATGGCATTTACGGATCACGAAGAGAGCCTCCGTGTGCAGGAGCAGTTTATTACGCATGTGGTGCAGTCCGTCGTCAAAAACTGCCGGGCAGAGCTGGAAGCGGTAGGACGCGATGTCTCCAAGCTGGAGAACATCCAGGCGCCGTTCCCGCGCATCACGTACGATGAAGCGATCGAATTTTTGCATGGACAAGGCTTCGATATCCCTTGGGGCGAGGATTTTGGCGCTCCGCATGAAACAGCGATTGCCGAAAATTACGACAAGCCGGTGTTCATTACGCACTATCCGGTCGGCATCAAGGCGTTCTATATGAAGCCGGATCCGAACCGTCCGGACGTCGTGCTGTGTGCTGACATGATCGCTCCGGAAGGATATGGCGAAATTATCGGCGGCTCGCAGCGGATCGACGATCCGCAGCTGCTGGAGGAACGCTTCAAGGAGCATGAGCTGTCCACGGACGCCTACCAATGGTACTTGGACCTGCGTAAATACGGAACCGTGCCGCATTCCGGATTTGGTCTTGGATTGGAACGGACGGTAGCCTGGATTTGCGGTCTGGATCATGTGCGCGAGACGATCCCGTTCCCGCGGACGCTGTACCGCTTGTACCCATAATGCCGGAAGAGGTGGAGCTCATGGATAATGCAGGTTGGAAGACATGGGCCGAGGGAGCATCATCCGGACTCGGGGCAGGCATGGCGGTCATTCCGTATGTGCTGCTTCGCCATTACCGCAAGCTGAAGCTGACGGATAGCGAAGCGATGCTGCTCGTTCACCTGATTGCGTTCAAGCAGGTCGAGCAGAAGGACTTTCCGACGATGGAGGAGCTGGAGGAGGTTACGGGATCCGGCGCCCAGTCGATTGCGGAGTCGCTGCAGAAGCTGATGAGGGCAGGGTTCATCGCCATCGATGAGGAGCTGGACGAGCTGCGCGGCATTCAATATGAACGGTACAACTTGTCCGGTCTGTATCATCAGCTGAGCCTGTGCCTGGCGAGCGAGGAGAAGCAGCGTACCCAGGCAGCAAACAGACGGACGAAGAAGGCGGCCAAGCCGGAGACGGACAGCAGCAATATGTTTACCGTTTTCGAAAAGGAATTCGGCCGTCCTCTCTCACCGATGGAATGCGAAACGATTTCGGGTTGGATGGACCAGGACCGTTACCCTGAGGAGCTCATCCGCATGGCGCTGAAGGAGGCGGTCTTTGCCGGCAAGGTCCATTTTCGGTACATAGACCGGATCCTGCTGGAATGGAGCCGCAACCGGGTGCGTAGTGCCGAGGACGCCAGAGCCTACACGCAGAAGTTCCGCGGCGGCGGCAGAGCCTGACATCAGAGAGTTCAAAGCGTGCCTTTCCGGTTAAACGGAAGGGTACGCTTTTTTAGCGTCTGAACAGAACGATTAGGCCGCGTGTTTGAATCAGGTAAGGACAGCTGCTGCTTGGAAGCGGTTTGGTTTCCGCCTGAATGTGCGCCGATTCGATGGACGTTTCGCTATAAAAAAGGCCGATCGGCGGGCGGCGGGAACATGATCGGCAGGCAGGAGTATGGTACAATATTTCATAGTGTTCAAGAAGCTGGGCTGTAAGCTTTTTTTACGTAAAAGGAGGATATCCATGAAGAACATACTGATCCTTGGCGGTACCCGTTTTTTCGGCAAACGGCTTGTTGAGCGGCTGCTGGAGGATGGGCATGAAGTCACCATCGCGACAAGAGGAAACACACCGGATCCCTTTGGCGACAGGGTAGAGCGGCTGGTGCTGGATCGCGAGAATAAGGAATCTCTGGCCCAGGCCGTGGCAGACGGCAGGGTGTGGGAGGTCGTATACGACAACATCTGCTACTCCCCTCAAGCGGCCCAGGATGCCTGTGACGTATTTCAGGGAAAAGTCAAAAGATACATACTTACCTCGTCCCTGTCGGTGTACGATCCTTCTTCGCACCGTAATCAGGAGAAGGACGTCAACCCGTACATTTATCCGATCACGATGGGAGGCAAGGATGATTTCTCCTATGCGGAAGGCAAGCGGCTCGCCGAGGCTGTCTTTTTCCAAAAGGCCGACTTCCCGGTATGCGCCGTCCGCTTCCCGATCGTGCTGGGGGAGGATGATTACACGGAGCGGCTTGAATTCCATATCCGGCGCGTCCAAAGCGGTACGCCGATCGGCATGCCGAATCTGAGCGCCAAGCTGTCGTTGATCGATTCTGAAGAGGCCGCCTCTTTCCTGAGCTGGCTGAGAACCCAGCGCGTGGAAGGGCCGATCAATGCCTGCTCGCAGGGGGATGTCAAACTATCGGACATCATTGGCTGGATCGAGAAGGAAACGGGACGCAAAGCCATCATCCAGCGGGAGTCGGCGAAAGAAAATGCTTCTCCTTTTGGCGTACCGGAGTCCTGGACGATGGATACCTCCAAGGCGGAACGGCTGGGATATTCGTTTAAGCCGATCCGCTTGTGGGTACCGGCTTTGATCAAGCAGCTATCGCAGCAGGAGATTGTTTAGAAAATCATTTGCGGCGCTTCAGCTGGCCTGGGGAAGCCATGCACGGATTCATTCAACCGGTAATTTAGGGCAGCCTCTTCCTTCGGGGAGGGGCTGTTTTTCTTTTGGATGATATTGGCACGAATTTTTTTTGAAAAACATGCAGGGTTACCCCGGAGGACTGGCGTCTATAGATACGGGAAGGAGGAGAGAGTTATTGACGAGGAAGCATTGATCGAGCAAATTCGTGATGGCGACCAAAGCGCGTTCCGCACGCTCGTGGAGCGTTACGGACAGCATGTGTTCCATACAGCCTACTCGGTGCTGAAAGATGCCAAGGAAGCCGAGGACGCGGCCCAGGAAGCCTTTATACAAGTGTATAAATCTCTCTCCGAATACCGGTCCCAAGGATTCAAGACGTGGTTGACCCGCATTGCTTTACATAAAGCCATCGATGCTAAAAGAAAGCTGGGAAGACGCAGGGAAGACCAGCTTGCGGATGCAGAGCAGCTGAACCAGTGGCCATCCGGTGAAGCGGATCTGCTGGCCCAGCTGGTCAAGAAGGAGAAAAAAGAGACGCTGGAACGGAGGTTACATCGCCTGCCGCAGCAGCACCGCGAAATTTTGATTCATTTTTATATTCAGGAAAAAAATTACGAGCAGATCGCCAAGGAGCAGGGAATTGCCGTCAAAACGGTGGAATCCCGGCTGTACCGGGCGAGAAGCTGGGTCCGCACCCATTGGAAGGAGGAGGAGTGGAAATGAGTCACAAAGGACGCTCCCAGCCGGTAACGCAGGACTGGGTGGAGTACATTCAGGGGGCTTGCTCCCCGGAAAAAGCGGATTCGCTGGAGTCGCTGCTGCTGGAGGACGATTCGGCCCTGGCGGCATACATGCAGGTCATGAATGATCTGGGGCCGAAGCTGCCCGGTCTCGAATATGAGCAGCGGTTCATCGACAACGTCATGGATGCTCTTCCTTCCGATGACAAGGATGCGGAGCGCGGAGCAAACGAAAATTGGCGCCGGCGGTGGTACGAGCATCGCATGTTCCATTACGCCGTGGCGGCCTGCATTACGCTCGTATTCCTGTCGACCGGATGGTTCGACAAGCTGGGCCCGGAAACGCTGCAAAAGACGGGGATCGGCGGTCAGCCGACGTATGGTGAAAAGCTCGTTCATGTGACGACAGGCTGGCTGGACCGGCTGAAGCCATAAAAAGAGGGAACAGATGACCATTCAGAACCAAGGAAAGGAACGATGACTTTGTATCCACAACGCAGTAAGATGGCTGCTTTTATTCTCAATTTCATCCCGGGCCTCGGCCACTATTACATGGGACGGAAGCTGAGAGGGGTTATATACCCTATGCTGTTTTTTGGAGGCATTTTGTTTGGAGTAATGGTGTCGATCGCACTGGGTGAAGGCGGCATGTTTTTTGCTTTTACCCTTCTGTGTGCGGCTATCTTATGGGGGATCTGCATGCTGGACCTGATCGTGTATCTGGTGCGCTTGCCTGCTCCGCAACCCGGGTATCCGCCGCAGCCTTATCCTCCGCATTGGGAACCGGGGGCCGGTCCTTATCCGGGAGGATATAGCGGGCAGGGGCAGCCTGGGTTTCCGGGGAATGGACCCGAATTTGCCCAGGAAGGAATGTATGCGCAGCAGCCGTACCCTCCTTATCCGCAGCCCAGCCCGGAGAACGAGCGCTTCTTTACGATTTTGCTCTCCTTTATTCCAGGGCTTGGACATCTTCATATGGGATTGATGCAGCGGGGCCTGTCGTTCCTGATCGCCTTTTTTGGGCTGGGGACCGTCATGTTCTTCCTGACCGGCCTGACCAGCCATGCGTTCTTTATGCTGTTCCTCGGCATCCTGCCGATCATCTGGCTGTACTGCATGTTTGACGCCGTGCAGCTGATCCACCGCAAGCAGGCCGGCGAACGGGTTGAGGACCGCACCCTGTTCGACGAGATGGAGGCCGGCAGGGCGGAAGGACGCCGCAGCAAAGTGCTCGCCACGCTGCTGTCTGCTTTTCCGGGAGCCGGACATATGTATCTGGGCCTGCAAAAAAGAGGGCTGCAGCTGATGGTGATTTTCCTGGGGAGCGTCTACATTTTGGATTTGCTGCGTCTGTCCCTGTTCATGTTTCTTATTCCGCTCATCTGGTTTTACGCCTTCTTCGACGGGCTGCAGCAGACGAGCCGATACGGGCGGGAGCCCCTCATCGACCGGCCTGTCATTGAAGGTATCAAGCTGCACCAGAAGTGGCTTGGCATTGGCCTAATGGTACTCGGCGTGTATTATATCGCCACGAGCCTGATCATTCCCGAGCTTGAAGCGCGGTTTCCCGAGTTCCATATCGATTACCGGATTTCGCATTACTTGAAAACGGCCATCGTTGCCCTGCTGCTGATCGGCGTAGGCATCCGGCTGTTGACCGGGCCCAAACCGAGCGGCCGGGAGAGAAGCCACGGGGATTTTTAATCGGATATTCACGCTAAGATACTGTTCAGCCCTTCATGCAGCCTGACTTGAGTCAGGCTGTTTTTTTATGGGGATTAAAGAGGATAAGTATGGTGACATTGGGGCCTTACGAGCAAATGACTTATAGCGGTAACCAATGGAGCACGATATCGATTGCTTTCCTGTTTCAAGAAATGTTATGATAGCCCATGCTCTAGCATGACTTCGGGTCGGAATCGGGTATGAAGGTTTTTATCATGGAAGTCCGCAGCTTGCCCAGGACATAACCGAGAAGGAGGTATTATCTTACCTATGAACCAGTGGGATGCCGATATTCACATCACGGACGCTTTGGTCTGCGAGCTGATCGAAAGCCAGTTCCCGGATCTGGCCGGATTTCGGATCAGGCAGATTGGGGAAGGCTGGGACAACGCCGTTTATAGGGTGGGAGACCGCTATACGTTCCGTTTTCCAAGAAGAAGTTTCGCCGTAGAACTTCTGCGCACAGAAGGGAGGCTGCTGCCGCTCCTTCGCGATTACATTACGCTTCCCTATCCCAAACCGGTGTTCTACGGACAGGAAAGCGAAGCATATCCATTTCCGTTTCTGGGTTACACCTATATTCCCGGAACGTTTCCCGTTGGATTGACCGATGAACAGCGAAGTTTATCGGCGGCTTCCTTAGGAAGCTTTCTGCGTAAACTTCATTCGTTTCCGGTGGGGACGGCAAGGGAAGCGTGGGCTTCGGAAGACCACCGGAACCTGACGGACGTAACTTCACGCAAGATGAAAATGGTAGACATCCTGTCCAGCCTGAAGCCTCATCTGCCAAAGGAGGAGCATGATGCTATCCAGAAATATTTGAACCACCGTGTTACCGTGGACCGGATTATCCCGCAGGAAGTAATGCTCCATGGCGATCTGCACTTTAAAAATATGCTGGCAGACGAGCGTGGACAAATCAGCGGCGTGATCGACTGGGGAGATCTGAATGTCGGCCATCCGGGCTGCGATCTCAATATCGCTTACAGCTTTTTGGGGCCGGCAGAGAGGCAGCTGTTCTTCGAACAGTATGGCGAAGTGGATGAGGAAACCAGGCTGCTGGCCAGGCTGATCGGCGTGTTTATTCCGATGCTCCTTTTGGCTCAGGCGGTTCAAATCCAGGATACCGTTGTGGCGGAAGAAGCGCGGGCCAGTATTCGCCGGGCTTTGTCCGGTGATTGAAACGGCTGATAATGATCCGCGGGGAGCGTATGGTCGTGGTCCAACGGGAACGGACGATCTTTTTTGAAAAGCGCCACCGAACCAGTAAAGCATGACGGTGCCAGCTCCCCGAATGCCAAGGCAGTAAACATGGCTTAATCGCTGGGGATTTTGGTTAGCTCAAACCGGCTGCCCCATCTTTGGGTAGTGGCGATGAGGGTACGGTCTCCTTTCGTGAAAAAATAGCCGCTCCCATCATGCTCCTTATAGTCCCACCCCTGCTTCTCCAGCATGGAAATGATGCGCTCACCATTCTGCTGTGAATTGAGCCGGCTGATATACCAAGTATTTTTTTCATCTGACAACAGGACTGCAGGCTTATCGCCGGACTGCATGCCCTGATTCCATGCCGTCTTTTTGTCGATCCCTTGTAGTGGAAAAGCCGGATATAGAAGATGGGTCTGAAGCATTAGCCACAGTATAACGGATAGCAGAACCAAGGCTCCCGACGCGCCGATATACCATTTTTTCAACACTATATATTTCCCCTTTGTTTATAAGATGAAGTTCACAGTGCTAAAATTTTCTTTTATCCCATTATAGCCCGGATGTTCGATGTCTTGACAGGCCTACATAAAGGAATCAGGCGTTACTTCCCTCTCACTTAAAGCGTTTTATATAAAGAAAATAACGTAAGCATCTTTTGAAGGGGGCGCTCGATTGAAAAGTATAATGACTGCTTTCCTGCTGGTTGTGTTCATCTTAGCGGGCTGCAGCCAAGAGAAAGATACGTTCAGCTCCCCGCTGTATCAAGGCCGAAGCTTGATTGTCGGAGTGTGGTGATGCTACGATTTCTTACGAGGATTGGCCTGACATGGGGCCCGGTTTCTTCGTACTTGGATATGATGGAGGGACAGGGCATCAATTTGGCACAGGTTTGTACAATGACACCAAAAACGAGACGAATGTCAAAAGCGCTTACTCCGATATCTTCAGGCAGATCGAAACCGGGCTATAGATGGTTATATCGTATTGAATAAGGAGGAACATGTCCTGAAAATCATCGGTTACTCGCTGTTAGTGCTTCTACTGTTACTTACCGGATGTGCTTCCGTCCCCCAATCTTACAGCATGCCTGAGTATAAGGGCAGAGGCTTAACGATCGGAGTGGTTGGAGGGGCGCCATCCGTAAGGGAGAACAACGTTACCTTTGTAACCTTAAAAGAAGCAGATCTGGAGAAAGGTGCCGCGAATTTAACCCGTTATGATGCCGTGTTTATCATGAAGAAGCATGTGTCTCATTTTGAAGCTCTCATGGAAAATAATGAACTGAACTTAGAGGACGGCGTTCCGATCTTTTTTTTACAAACTTCGAATTTAGCGGATCCTCTCTTGAGCGGCGAGGGCTTGCTCCGGAAGAATACTTCCGAATCCAATGAATTTGCGTTAGGTTATGTGAAGAAGGGAGACCAGAATAAAACATTTTCCTTGGTCTTGGATGAACAAAACGACCCTTTCTTAAACCTGGAGAATGCCTATACCATCCTTTTCAAAACAATCGAATCGGGTATTTAACCGGACAAAAAAATCCTTACTCCGACGCCGGCAGATCCGGTTTGGAATAAGGATTTTTTGCTCTTTTCATCATGAGCAGCAGGACTGCTTCCGCCGCTGATTAACGACGGCCATCCAGCGTAAGCGGGGCGGCGCTGTTCTGAAGAAGCATACTGCGGTACAAATATTCAAAAATGAATTCAAACGCCTCCAGATGCTTTTTCGCTTCAAACGCGTTTTTGCCCCAGGCATAAATGCCGTGGTTGCGCAGCAGGATTCCCGGTACGGCCGGGTTCAGCGCGCCTTCCACGAGTTCGGCAATGCGGGGAATATCCGCATAGTTCGGAAGCACAGGGATGGAAATTGGCGCATTCTCCTCCCAAATGTTGAACGCTTTGATCAACTCGATGCCCTGAGCCGGCACGGCTCCGGCTTCCCCGAACCATTCGCTGATCAGGTTGTTAAAGATCGTATGCACATGGAACACGGCGCCGCAGCCGGTGAGACGGTATATTTCGCAGTGGATTTGCGTCTCCGCGCTGGGCTTCAGCGAGGTCGTTTCCACCGCCCGGCCGCTCTTGTCCACGAACAAAAAGTCTTCCGGCGTCGTCAGCGACTTGTCTTTTCCGCTCGCCGTAATGGCGAAATAAAAGGCCTCCGGGTCAAATTCGCCCACCCGCATCGAAAGATTGCCGCTGGTTCCCGGAAACCAGTTCTTCGCGGCAAACTGCTGTTTGATCAGGCTCAACTCCCCGAGAACCTGCTGCTTATGCTCCAGGCTAATGCCGGCAAAGGTCATGTCTACAGCACTCCTTGTCGTTGTTTCTTCTTCATGTCCTCGATAATGTCAAAAAAGGTTTCAAAAGGAACATGCTTCACGCCAAGCTCCGCGCATTTGTCCGTCAGGATGGAGCG
This sequence comes from Paenibacillus favisporus, assembly GCF_040545415.1. NCBI lineage: Bacteria > Bacillati > Bacillota > Bacilli > Caryophanales > Paenibacillaceae > Paenibacillus > Paenibacillus favisporus. The sequence goes on from NZ_JBEPLV010000001.1 coordinate 680,721, forward strand.
GGAGTAGACGAGGTCGGCGATTTTGGCGCCTTCGAAGTCGGTCAGGCTGTCGCCGATCAGAATCCGCTCGTATTCGTCTTCCGGAAACCGGCGCATGACCGTCGTTTTACACATCCCGCAGCCGTTATGGCAGGGATCCTGGCAAGGGTGCGGCCAGAGGATCTCGATCCGCTCTCCGCTGAAATCGGCGCTGTTGCAAAAAATATGGTCGGACGGAATCCCGAACGGCTCGAGGAGCGGATCGATAAAAAAGTCCATGCCGCCGCTTGTCACGTAAAAGTCGATATTTTCCTCTTTAGCATAGTCCAGAAATTCACGAAAGCCGTCGCGAATGCCTGCCCGGCCCAAGACGTAGCTGACAATTTCGTCCTTCATCGAAGAAGGAAGCAGGGCGAACATGGCGCCGACGCCTTCGCGCAGGGTGATCTTCTGGCTGACCGTATCTTCCATGATCGGCTTGTACCCCGCCGGGTCAAAATGCTTCATGATCGCCACGATGTTATCCGACAGCGTGATCGTGCCGTCAAAATCGCAAAAGATTACGCGTTTCTTGGCTGTCATCGTTCGCCTCCCCAGGCGTCCAGGGCGGCCTTCAGCTCAGGATGGCCGTCTTCGGCATACTGGGCGAGCGGAATGGACTGCTGCGCCGCAGCAATCGCCTGCACAAACGCCCGTCCACCGGCCTCCGTACCCATCGGATGGCCGTGAATGCCGCCGCCGGCGTTCACGACCACGTCGGTTCCGAAATCCCGCAGGATGAGCGGCACGAGTCCGGGGTGAATTCCCGCCGAAGGCACCGGCATGCTGGCCTTCATGGGCAGTTCCCGGCTGATCAGCTCGTCACGGATCGCCATGTTTTCCGCCTTAGGCATCGTCACGGATCCGTAAGGGGAAGGGAAGAGCACCAGATCCGCGCCGGCGAGCCGCATAAGCTGGCCGAGCAGCACCGAGGCAGAGATACCATAATGCGGCGACGGGTAGAAGGCTCCCGCGAGGGCCGGATGCGCGGCGATCGGAACGTTGATCTCCGGATCGCTGCTCAGTTCATGCAGCACGTCGTAGCCGTAGGACAAGACGTTGAACAGCAGCGCGTTCGCGCCGGCGCCGATTGCCTTCTTCGCCTGGCTCTTCAAGCTGGACGTCGGTCCGGTCAAATTGGCCGCATACAGCAGCTTCTTGCCTGTTTCCTTCTGTGCCGCTTCCGCCGCCTTCAGGCATACTTCCACGCGCTTTTCGATCGGCGTCAGTTCGTTCTCGAACAGGATCTCGTCGTCTTTAATCAGGTCGACTCCCCCAAGGGCTTGTCTCAGAAACTGCTCGCGCAGCTCGTCCGCATTTAAGCCGATGACTGACTTGAAAATGCTCATCAGAAGCGGCCGGTCATGGACGCCTAGAATGTCCCGAATGCCGGCGATGCCGAATTTGGGGCCGGGGAAACCCTGCATGAATTGATCTGAAAAGCCGAGGCGGTTCAGCTTGATTTTGCCGTCCATCGAGATTTTGCCGAAAACGGTGACGAGCAGGGCCGGAATGTCGCGGCTGAAGTTGATGTCCGGGTAAGCGATGGTGACGTCGGCGTACCGCTCGCCGGGAGCGGCTCCTTCCGGCTCATGAACGTCCACCTGGAGCACTTCGCCAAGATGCTTCTGCATCGATTCCCGCTTCGCTTGGGGAAGCTCGGTCCAGCTGCCGACGGTCATGCCGACAGCGATCGATTCGGCCTTTTTACGAAAGTCGGCCTTGTCGTCATACAGCCGATACGTGGCTGTGCAGCGGCTCATGAAATTCCCTCCTTCAGCGCGGCCCCCATTTCCCGGGAGCGTTCCGCGCAGCGGTTCACGGCGGCGATCACCGTTTCGAAGAAATCGCCTTTGTCAAGCGTCTCCAGTGCCGCCTGGGTGGAGCCGTTCGGCGACGTCACCTTCGCCCGGAGGGCGGCAGGCTCCTCGCCGGTCTGCTGCACCATCCGTGCGGCGCCGAGAACCGTCTGCACCGTAAGTTCCTTGCACTGCTGCGGCGTCAGGCCGCCGCGGATGCCGGCAGCCATCATCGCTTCCATCATGTAATAGATATAAGCGGGGCCGCTGCCGGAGATGCCGGTCAGAATTTCCAGCTTCTCTTCGTCCACGACCGTTACCGTACCTACGGCCTGGAACAGCGTCATGACCGTCTGGCGGTCCTGGTCGTTGATTTCCTTGGAGAAGGAGACGCCGGTTGCGCCGAGGCCGATGGAGCTGGAGGTGTTTGGCATCGTGCGGGCGACGGGCTGCTTGCGTCCGAGCAGATCCTGGATCGTGCGGATGGTGAGCCCTGCGATGACGGATACGATCAGCGTGTTATCGGAGAGCAGCGGACCGAGTTTGCGCAGCACGTTAGCCGCATCCTTCGGTTTGATAGCGAGCACGATAATCGGAGATTCACGCAAAATTTCCGTGGTTTCTGCCGGATCATTGTTCGTTTTGACATTGTAGCGGTGCTTGAGCTCTTCGAGCCGTCCCGAGTTGGAGCGGTTCAGCATGGTCAGGCTTCCGGCATTGACGACCGATCTTCCGATCAATCCTCTGACGATGGCTTCCGCCATCGCTCCTGCACCGTAAAAGGTAATGGGCTGGGCAATCATGGCCTGTTGTTGACTCATTATAATTCCTCCTTGCGCGGTAAGCCGGTATTGTAGAGCTCCGGTATTACCCGCGAATTTGTCCATTTCCATGGATGATGTATTTCGTGGAAGTCAGAGCCGGCAGGCCCATCGGGCCGCGGGCGTGCAGCTTTTGCGTGCTGATGCCGATCTCTGCGCCAAATCCGAACTCGAAGCCGTCCGTAAAGCGGGTGGATGCGTTATGGTATACGGCGGCAGCGTCCACTTCCTGAAGGAAACGTTCGGCATGGCGCTGATCGGCGGTAACGATGCATTCGGAATGCTTGGTACCGTAAGCAGCAATGTGCTGCATGGCCTCATCTATCGATTCTACAATTTTTACGTTCAAAATGTAATCATTGTACTCCGTTGCATAATCTTCTTCTGTGACCGGGAGAGCCCAGTCGACGATTCTGCGGGTTTCTTCATCCCCGCGCAGCTCGACGCCGGCTTCCTTGAACGTTCCGGCCAGTGCCAAGAGATGTTGCTTGGCATACGCCTGGTGCACGATCAGCGTCTCCATCGAATTGCAGACCGACGGACGCTGTACCTTGGCATTGATCGAAATCTCCTCGGCCATCACGGGATCGGCCGTCTCATCCAGATACGTATGGCAGATGCCGGCGCCCGTTTCGATGACCGGCACGGTGGCGTTTTCCACTACGGTGCGGATGAGCGAGCTGCCGCCGCGTGGAATGACGACGTCGAGCAGGCCGTTCAGCTTCAGCATCTCGTCAACCGAGGAACGGTTCGGATCCTCGATCAGCTGCAGCGCCTCCGGCGGAATGGCGGTAGTGGCGAGGGCGCCATGGAGCACCTCGACGATTTTGCGGTTGGAGGAGAGGGCTGAGGAACCGCCCCGCAGCACGACGGCATTGCCTGTCTTCAGGCACAGGCCGGCAGCGTCGACGGTCACGTTCGGGCGCGCTTCGTAAATGATGCCGATAACGCCAAGCGGTACACGGTATTTGCGGATGCGGAGCCCGTTTGGCCGTTCGATATTCTCCAGCTCGTCGCCGACCGGATCGGGGAGCTCGACGATTTGCTCGAGCCCTGCGGCGATGGCGTCGATCCGCTGCGGATTAAGCGCCAGGCGGTCGAGGAGCGAGGATGAAGTTCCCTGCTGGCGGCCGCGCTCAAGGTCCTCGACGTTGGCCGCGATAATTTCATCCTGCTTCTGACGCAGCGCCTCAGCCATGCGAAGCAGCGCCTGATTTTTCTCGGCGGTGCTCAGCCGGTTTAATACGGCGGCAGCAGCGCCGGCGCGTTCTGCTTTTGATCTTACTTCACTCATATCATAAATGCCTCCTTGTCCTTATTATGTGAGTAACCTATTTTAAGGTAATCCACTCATCCCTATGAATCACTTCGAGCCGGTGAACGGTATCCAGCGTCCGGATCACTTCAGCACTGCCCAAGCCCTGAATCCGCCTGAGCTGCTCATCGTCATAATTGACGATGCCGCGGCCGCAGACCGTCCCTTCCAGGTTCAGCACCTCGACGACGTCGCCGGCATGAAACTGGCCTTCGACCTGCTTCACGCCAACGGGGAGGAGGCTGTGGCCGCCATGAACGAGCGCTTCCTCCGCTCCCCGGTCCACGTAGAGAGTGCCGAGCGGTGTGGACATGAATCCGAGCCACTGCTTCTTCATCGGCAGCGAGTGCAGCTCGGTGTCGAAGTAGGTTCCTTTGCCGCGGCCTTCCATGGCGCTGCGAAGATCGCCGTTCTCGGTCACGCGGCCCACGAAGACCGGCACGCCGCCGCGGGTGGCGATTTTGGCTGCATCCACTTTGGAACGCATGCCGCCCGTACCGACGGAAGAACCGGCACCGCCGGCAATGGAGTAGATCTCCTCGGTAATTTCCCCGACATGGTCAAACCGGATCGCATTCGGATTATTCCGCGGATCGGCCGTATAGAGACCGTCCGTATCGGTCAGGATCAGCAGGTGCTGGGCTTTGACCAGATTGGCGACGAGCGCCGACAGCGTGTCGTTGTCGCCGAATTTCAGCTCATCAACCGAAACGGTATCGTTCTCGTTGAATATGGGGACCGCCCCCTGCTTCAGCAGTTCCTCGACGGTCATGCTGGCATTGTTCATGCGCTTGCGGCTGCAAAAGTCGGTGCGGGTTAGCAGGATTTGCGCGGCGGTGATGCCGTGCGAGGCGAATGCTTCCTGGTACGCCTGCATAAGCAGCGCCTGGCCGACGGAGGCCGCGGCCTGCTTTTCGTGCAGAAGCTTGGGCCGGAAGCTGTAGCCGATCGCCCGGAAACCGGCGGCGACGGCTCCGGAGGTGACAAGCAGCACTTCGCATCCGGCTTTGATGAGTGCTGCAATTTCGTCCGCAAAGAAGGCGACCGCATCGCGGTTCAGTCCGCCTTCAACGCTAGTGAGCGAGCTGCTGCCGATTTTGACGACGACTCGAGATGGCATAGGATATCACGTTCCTTTTCTAATATAAGACTGCTCTGTTTTCCTCATAAAAACATCCTGGTACAACAAAAAAACTTTCGTCCTTTGGAGTAAAGGACGAAAGTTTATACTTCCGCGGTACCACCTTTATTGATGATTGGATCATCCGGCTTTGGGCCCTGTAACAGAAGGCACTGTCCTGCACACAGGCAGGCCGCTCAGGGGTAGGTTTCGGAAGGGCTCGCGGTAAATTCTTTCAGCCGGTGGAATTTACTCTCTGGGCGCGAGTGGCCGTTCTTACTGGTCCCGTCAACGCGTTTCATTATGATTCTATATATGCTTCCTTTGGTTCTTCCGCTTTATTTTCACCTAGAATACCACGAAGCGGCGGTCTTTGCAAAAGGTTATACGAACAGATTCAGCCGTCCGATCCGCTCGGCAGCTTCCTGCAGCCTCTCCTCGGAGGTCAGCAGCCCGACCCGGACGTAGCCTTCGCCATGCCGGCCGAAACCGATGCCGGGAGCAACCGCCACCTTGGCATCTTTCAGCAGGAGGTCGGCAAACGACTCCGACGTAAAGCCGTTGGGCACCGGCAGCCAGCTGAAGAAGGAACCGCCCGGCTTCTCCGCCGTCCAGCCGATGCGGCCGAGACCGTCGAAAAAGGCGTTGCGCCGCGATTCATACCGCTGCACGAGCTCCTGTACGCATTCCTGGGAGGAGGTGAGCGCCGCAGCGGCCGCGGCTTGGATGCCGCCGAACAGGCTGACGTAGATATGATCCTGCAGGTTGTTGATGAGCGAAATCACGTCCCTGTTGCCCAGCGCAAATCCGACGCGCCAGCCAGCCATGTTGTACGTTTTGGACAGGGTGTAAAATTCGATGCCGACTTCCTTGGCGCCCGGTGCCTGCAGGAAGCTGACGGGGCGCTCGCCGTCAAAGCCGATGGCGCCGTAAGCGAAGTCGCTTGCGACGACGATGCCGTTCTCTCTGGCGAAGCGGACCGTGTCCTCATAGAAGCTTAGCGGGGCGACGGCCGATGTCGGATTGTTCGGATAATTCAGGAACATCAGCTTGGCGCGTGCCCGGTCCGCCGGGCTGATCCGGCCGTAATCCGGCAGGAAGGCGTTGTCCGCCAGCAGCGGCATAAACGACATTTCGGCTTTGGCCAGCGCTACGCCGGACCAGTAATCGGGGTATCCCGGATCCGGAACGAGGCACAGATCACCGGGATTGAGCAAAATCTGCGGGAGCTGCACCAGGCCCGTTTTGCCGCCGAACAAAATGGCAACCTCTTTCTCAGGGTCAAGCTCCACGCCATAATCCTCGAGATAGCGCTTTGCGATCGCTTCCTTTAAAAAGGCAAAGCCGGTAAACGGCGAATATTTATGATAGAGCGGGTTGGCTGCCGCCTCCTGCAGCGCGGACACGATGTGTCCCGGCGTCGGTGTATCGGGATTGCCTTGCCCCAGATTGATGACGTCATGCCCAGCGGCGATTTCCCGGTTCACCTTCTGCACGAGGGTAGCGAAAAACTGGGTCGGCAGCTGGGTCATCACTTCGGCGGGTACGATGGGAAAAGCGGATGTCGGACGTGCGTTGTCCTCTGATGAATGCATATCAAATCACTCCGGTCTGGACTCGAGAATAATATGTTTAAATCTATCACGATTTATCCGGGCTGTATAGAGGGAAATGACTGCTTGCACGCGGAATGGGCAGCGACTATGATGGTATACAAATGAGATTTGCGGATCAAGCCGTTCGCGCCATGATCCAGGGGAGGAACCAATCATGCCTTTAACTGAACGCGCGGTGCTGCGAGCCGCTTTAATACAGGCCGATATTCAAATCGGCCAGCCGGAGGCGAACCGCCTCCATATGGAAGTCCTGCTGGAACGGGCGGTTTCTGCCGAGCCGAAGCCGAACCTGCTGGTGCTGCCCGAAATGTGGAATACCGGTTACGCGCTGGAGCAGATCCAGGAGCTCGCGGATCCGGATGGCAGGGAGAGCCGGGAATGGTTATCGGCTTTTGCCAAGCGGCACGGGGTGACGATCGTTGGCGGCTCCATCGCGGAGAAGAAGGACGGCGGCATCTACAACACGATGTACGTTTTTAACGAGGAAGGTGACACAACGGCCCAATATTCCAAGATTCACCTGTTCCGGCTGATGGACGAGGAGAAGCATCTTGAGGCTGGCGATGAAATCGTGAACTTTGCATTGCGTGAGGGCTTTCAGGCCGGCGCTTCGATCTGCTACGACATCCGTTTTCCGGAGCTGGCCCGCACCCAGGCGTTGAACGGCGTAAAGGTGCTGATCGTGCCCGCCGAATGGCCGCATCCGCGCCTGCACCACTGGCGCACGCTGCTGATGGCCCGGGCGATCGAGAACCAGATGTATGTCATCGCCTGCAACCGCGTCGGGGTGAGCGGAAGCACCGAGTTTTTCGGCCATTCGCTCATCATCGACCCCTGGGGCGAGATTGTGGCTGAGGGCGGCGAGGGCGAAGAGATCGTGACCGGTGAACTGGATCTTGGGCTGGTCGATGAAGTGAGGGGCCGGATTCCGGTGTTCGAGGACCGCCGCCCCGATATTTACCGTAAACCGTAATCTCAAACCTCAATCTTCAAACCGGTAACCGCACATGGAAAAAGGTCCGGGCTCTCCGCCCGGGCCTTTGCACGTTTTTTAGACCAGATCATTCAGCGTTTCCTTGAACGTTTCGATAAAAGCCTCCGCCGCTTTGGACAAATACCGTCCGCGCCGGTATGCGACCACAAGCGTACGGCTCGGCACCGGCTCGGCAAGGGGAAGGTATACCGGCACGAATTCGCTTCGCGGCGCCCGCGCGATAAACCGCGGTACCAGCGTGATGCCCATGCCCGTGGCGACGAGTGACTGGATCGTCTCCATGTTGTTGCTCTCAAAGACGACCTTGGGCTCGAAACCGGCCTGCTGGCACAGGTCAAAGGTTATTTTGCGGAAGCCCTGTCCTTTTTTGAGCACGATAAACGATTCCCCGCTCAGCTCATCGATCCGGACCGGAACCGGCTTCCCGGCTTTGGCTCTGGCAGCGAGCGGATGCGATTCCGGTACGGCGAGGTCAATCTTTTCTTCGCCGATCACCTCGTATGTCAGCGAAGGCTCCTGCAGCGGCAGGGAGAGCAGGCTGAGGTCCGACTTGCCTCCCGCCGTAAGCTTCTCCAGGTTCATGGAGGAGTCCTCCAGCAGAGTGATTTCGATGTCAGGGTACTGGCGTCTGAATGTGGGAAGCACATGCGGAAGCAAGTGCGCGCCTGTAATCGGCATGCTGCCGATGACCACCTTGCCGCTCTTCAGCTGGGAGATATCAGCCATTTCCTGGCGCAGCAGCTCCACGGCGTCCATAATTTTTTGGGCCTGCTCCATGAAGGAAGCCCCGGCATGCGTCAGTTCCACTGTGCTTGTATTGCGCTGAAACAGCAGCACCCCGAGCTCTTTCTCCAGCTTGGACAGCTGTTGGCTCAAGGAGGGCTGGGCGATGTGCAGCTTCTCGGCGGCTCGGGAGAAATTTCGCTCTTGGGCGATTTGGAGTGCGTATTGCAGCTGTCTAAGTTCCATGAGACACCTTCCTTTGCTTTCTATAAAGTAGCGGATAAAACACGCTTTTCTTGATAGTTAAATCCTATTACTTTTATAGATATTATATCTTGGATCAATTAAGCTGCAAATGCTATATTTAGTGTAATTCAAGAGGCTGCCGGGCTGAATCGACTTCTGTCCGGCGTCTCTTCCAAGGAACGAAACCATGAAGAGGTGACAGTGATGAGTAAAAGAACGATGTTTGAGAAAATCTGGGATAACCACGTGATTCATCAGGAAGAAGGCAAGCCGAGCATTTTGTACATCGATTTGCACCTCGTCCACGAGGTAACGTCCCCGCAAGCCTTCGAGGGCCTGCGCCTGAGCGGCCGCAAGGTGCGCCGTCCGGAGCTGACGTTCGCAACGATGGACCATAACGTACCGACGAAAGACCGTTTTAACATTACAGACCCGATCTCCAAGCAGCAGATCGACACGCTGTCGCAGAACTGCCGCGACTTCGGCGTCACCCTCTTTGATCTGGATACGATTGATCAAGGGGTCGTGCACGTTATGGGGCCGGAACTCGGTCTGACCCATCCGGGCAAAACGATCGTCTGCGGCGACAGCCACACCTCGACTCACGGTGCATTCGGCGCTCTGGCGTTCGGGATTGGCACAAGCGAAGTGGAACACGTGCTGGCTACCCAATGCTTGCAGCAGGCCAAAGCGAAGACGATGGAAGTGCGCTTCGTCGGCAAGCGCAATCCCGGCGTAACGGCGAAAGACATGATCCTCGGCGTCATTGCCAAGTACGGCACGGATTTTGCTACAGGTTATGTTATTGAGTACACGGGCGAAGCGATCCGCGAGCTGTCGATGGAAGAGCGCATGACCGTCTGCAACATGTCGATCGAAGGCGGTGCGAGAGCGGGCATGATCGCTCCGGATGAAACGACATTCGAATATTTGCGCGGACGCCAATACGTGCCGCAAGGCAGCGACTTTGACCAAGCGGTGGAGCAGTGGAAGCAGCTCGTCACCGACGAAGGCGCAGCATACGACCGCGTTGTGGAATTTGACGTGGAGACCCTGATCCCGCAAGTGACCTGGGGAACGAGCCCGGGGATGGGTACGGACATTACGTCCCGCGTGCCGGTGCCGGCGGAACTGCCGACCGAAAACGAACGTAAAGCAGCCGAAAAAGCGATTGAATATATGGGCCTGACGCCGGGAACGCCGATGTCGGAAATCGAAATCGACTACGTGTTTATCGGTTCCTGCACCAACGGCCGGATCGAGGACCTGCGCGCTGCGGCCCAGGTAGCCAAGGGGCACAAAGTGTCCGACCGGGTAACGGCGATCGTCGTTCCGGGTTCGGGACGCGTCAAGATCCAGGCGGAGAAGGAAGGACTGGACAAAATTTTCACCGAAGCGGGCTTCGAATGGCGCGATGCCGGATGCAGCATGTGTCTGGCGATGAACCCGGACGTTCTCCAGCCGGGACAGCGCTGCGCATCGACGTCCAACCGGAACTTCGAAGGCCGTCAAGGCCGCGGCGGACGCACGCACCTCGTGTCTCCGGCAATGGCTGCAGCAGCAGCGATCAAGGGTCGGTTCACGGATGTCCGTGATTGGAACTTCAAAACGGAAGCGGTCAGCAGCTAAGGAGGAGAATAAACATGGAAGCTTTTACGAAATTAACAGGTCTCGTCGCTCCGGTAGACCGGGTGAACGTGGATACGGATGCCATCATTCCTAAACAATTTTTGAAGCGGATCGAACGCACCGGTTTCGGACAATTTCTGTTCTATGAATGGAGATTCGATGAGCAGGGCAACGACATCCCGCAGTTTTCGCTGAACCAGCCGCGCTATAAAGGAGCCTCGATTCTGATCTCCAGAGCGAACTTCGGCTGCGGTTCTTCCCGTGAGCATGCGCCATGGGCGATCATGGATTACGGGTTCAGATGCATCATCGCTCCATCGTTCGCAGACATTTTCTACAACAACTGCTTTAAGAACGGCATTCTGCCGATCAAACTGTCGGAAGAGCAGGTGGAAGACCTGTTCCAGCGTACGGCAGCAAATGAAGGCTACGAGCTGAACGTCGACCTGGAAAACAAAACGATCACGGATGCCCAAGGTCTGCATATCGATTTCGACCTGGATGAGCACCGCCGTCAGTTCCTGCTGCAAGGCCTGGACGATATCGGCCTGACCCTTCAGCATGAAGATGCCATCTCCGCCTATGAGCAAAAGCACGCGGCTCGCTTGTTCGCGTAACTTATCCAGCCGGATGGGCAACACTGCCCTTCATTATAAGCTCCCATGCTCCGATAAGGAGTGTGGGGGCTTTTTTGCTGGGCGCTGGAGTATACCCGAAGAGCCGAAGGAGACAGGGGAGGTCGATATTTGGATAAATTGGGAAAGAAAACAGGTAAAAATTTGTAAAATCAAGCAGGAATATAAGATGAGAACACAGAAATTGTTACAGGTCAAATACCGTTAATGTTTTTTTTCATACATACATTCTGCGGCTTGTCACGAGCAGCAGCAAAAAATCAGTTTGTCAGAGGTGGAACATGAAGAAATTCGGCTTTTTACTGTTTTTATTGATGTTCGCCTTTATTGTCGGCGCCCAGGCGCCGTCGGTATCGGCGGCAAGCGGCACGGAGATCGTGCTGGACGGGAAACAACTGGACATGCCTGCGGACGCAGGGGTTGTCAACGTGAACGGGAGCATTATGGTTCCCTTCCGCGTGGTCGGTGAAAATCTTGGATTTGCCGTAGATTGGGAGCAGAAGTCGCAGAAGGTCACGATTCAGAAAGGCAGCACCAAGATGCTTCTTGTCGTGAAGCAGAAATCGGCAACCGTGAACGGCAAAAAGGTGAGCCTGGATCAGCCGCCGCTCCTGCAGAAGGGCAGCGTCGTTGTGCCGATCCGGTTCGTGAGCGAACAGATGGGGCTTGCGGTCAGTTGGGATAGCGTCAACAAAACTGTGTATCTGTCGACGGATGGATCGAATCCGTCGGGAGCCGATCCGGGAACAGGAGCAGGCAGTGGAGGCACGATACCGGTTCCTGATACGGGGAGCGGCAATTCGGATGGCACCGCTCCGTCAGGCGGTTCTGAAGGATCCGGCGTGACCGGCCAGGAGGGGGTTGCCGAGTTGACTGGCATCAGTTTTAGCGACAACCGCCTGATGATCGCTACCTCCGGCAACGGAAATGTGGTCCCGAAAGTGTTTACGATGAAAAATCCGGACCGCATCGTCGTGGATCTGCCGCAGACCCAATTCTCAGGAGCACTCGGCGAGACGCTTCCCTTGAGCGCCGACGCTCAAGGGAAGCTGGACGTCAGCGGGTATCCCGACGTTTCAGGGATCCGGTATTCATTGTTCAGCAGCAGTCCGTCCACCGTTCGGATCGTGATTGATTTGAACTATGCCAAAAACTATGCTGCATACCCGGATCCGTCCGGAAGCGGGATGTTTATCGTCGACTTGAATTTAGCTTCGGAGACGCCGACGGTTCCGGTCGGGGGCAGCGGGAAGAAGGTCGTCGTGATCGACGCCGGGCACGGTGCGAAGGATCCCGGGACGATCGGCTATTCGAAAACGAAAGAGAAGGACTTCAACCTGGCGGTAGCCCTAAAGGTCGGACAGCTTCTCGGGAGCGAGCCGAATATCGATTTTGTTCTGACGAGAAGTGATGACACTTTCCTCGAGTTGAAGGACCGTGTTAAAATAGCCAACGATCTGAATGCCGACGTATTTGTATCCATCCATGCGAACAGCGCGGGCTCGTCTGCGGCGAGCGGCAGCGAAACCTATTATCAGCGTGATGCAAGCAAATCGCTGGCGAACGTGCTGCACAAGTATTTGGTTCAGGCTACCGGCCTGGCGGACCGGGGAGTGAAATACGGCAACTTCCACGTCATTCGGGAGACCAAAATGCCGGCTGTTCTCCTGGAGGCTGGTTATCTGAGCAATCCGAAGGATGAGGCAACCTTGTTCTCCGAAAACGTTCAGCAGTCCGTCGCGCAGGGGATCGTGAACGGCATTAAGGAATATTTGGGTTTATAGAATTCAGAACTTGGCTGAAAGGAGTGTTATGGTGAATAAAAAAATATGGTGCGCAGTTCTTCTGTCCGCCGTGATGATTGTGGGAGCAGGCTGCGGTCAGAAAGCGAAGACGGCTCCTCCTCCGCCAGCGAGCGCTTCCGAACCGAGCTCAATTCAAGCGGACGAGAGCACATCGCCGCCGGCTACGGATGGCACTGCTCCGGATGAAAGTACGGCAGGCAGCAATTCGGGCAATGACAGCAGTGGAGGGGCCGGGGAACCCAAGGGTGAATCAACCGGTGAGGCAGCTAAGGATCAGCCCAGCTTTCAGAAATTGACCGTTGATGTATATTACACCGACCCGCAGGAAATGGAGTTGAAGAAAGCCCAGAAGGAGATCAGCTACCAGGTTCCTCTTGAGAAATACGTTGAGGCGTTCAAAGCGCTTCAAGACAGCGGCAGCCCCGACCTCGTTCCGCTGTGGGGTAAAATCGAATTGACCAAAATGTCGCTGGACAAAGATACTGGACTGCTGCATATGGATATTCATATCCCGGACGAAGCCCGGCTAGGATCGGGCGGGGAACAATTTGCCCTCGACTCGCTCAAGCAAACGATGTTTCAATTCGACGAAATCAAAGCGATCGACATCCTCGTCGACGGCCAAGCCGTGGAGAGTCTGATGGGCCACATGGATCTCGACCATCCGATCAAGAGAGGCGAGTAGATCATCGTTTCAATCATAACGAACAAGCATGCCGGTTCCTATTGGGAGTCGGCATGTTTTTTTTGCGGAAACCATGCTTTTCAGCAGGGGTGTTTGAATCGACAATACATAAAATCCCGGTTTTGTCCATCCAAAGTCATAGTAAAACTTTTGCATATAGAGGAATATATTCGCAACTTTTCAGGGGGGCTCGCGTCTAATAAATGTCTGGTGATGTCGAAGATGCCGAAGCCGAAACGTCAAAAAGCAGTTGAAAAATTTGAGAATGGTAGGGGTGAATAATGAAGAAGTTTGGTTTTTTGTTTGCGTTTATATTTGTCTTCATTTTGGCGTTTCCTCATAATGGACAGGCTGCGGCAGGGAGCACAAAGATTTTTTTGAATGACAATGAGCTGAAGCTAACAGGTAATGCAGTGGTTGAAAATGTGAAGGGTAATACGATGATCCCATTTCGTGTGGTCGGAGAGAGTCTGGGATTTGATGTCGCATGGGAGCAGAAGACCGGCACGGTAACCATACAAAAGGACTCGACAGTCATAAAGCTTGTTGTTAATCAAAAGAATGCTACGGTTAACGGCAGTAAGGTTGCACTTAATATCGCGCCGATTCTGCGCACCGACACGGTCATCGTCCCGCTTCGCTTTGTGAGTGAGCAAATGGGACTGACCGTCAGCTGGGATAATGTGAAGAAAGTGGTATATTTAATTACCCCGGATTCGAATTCCGGAAACAGCGGAAATGCCGGCACCGGTGCAGGCAATGGCGGGACAACCGTACCCGGCAGCGGTGATAACGACAGCAGCGTCGGGCTCGTCAATGGACTCAGCTTCAGCGACAACCGGCTGCTGATCGCAACCAGCGGGTCGGTTAAGGCCAGCAGTTTTAAAATGACCGGTCCCGATCGGGTCGTCATCGATCTGACGAACGCGAAATTTTCGGATCAATTCAGCGGTTCTTCTCCGCTGGACAGCAATTATAACGGCTCAATCAACGTCAGCGGCTATCCGGATGTATCCAAAGTCCGTTACTCGCTGTATAACGATAATCCTTCCACGGTACGCGTGGTCATTGATCTGAATTATGCAAAAAATTATAAGCTGACCAATGAAAACGGGATGTACATCATCGACTTGAACACATCAGACAGCGGCACTCCTTCCACTCCAGTTGGCGGAGGCGGCAAAAAAATCGTCGTCATTGATGCAGGCCATGGTGATCAGGATCCTGGCGCATCAGGCGTTTCCGGCAAAAAAGAAAAAGCGTTTAACTTGGCGGTTGCCCTCAAAGTAGGGGCTCTGCTCAAAAATGATCCAAACATCGATGTCGTTCTTACCCGCAGCGACGATACGTTCCTTGAACTGAGCGAACGGGTCAAGATCGCCAACGATTTGAAGGCGGATGTATTTATTTCCATTCATGCGAACAGTGCAGGCTCCTCTGTGGCAACAGGAAGTGAAACCTATTATCAGCGGGATGCCAGCAAGGCGCTGGCCAACGTGATGCATAAGTACCTGGTACAAGCCACCGGACTGAAGGATCGCGGCGTTCGCTACGGAAATTTCCACGTCATTCGCGAAACGAAGATGCCGGCCGTGCTGCTGGAAGTCGGTTATCTGAGCAACAAAAACGACGAGGCCGCCCTTTTCTCGGAAAGCTTCCAGCAGCGGGTTGCCAAAGGCATTGTCAGTGGTATCAAAGAGTATTTAGGTGTGAAATCATGATGAGTCGCAGGAACAAGGAGGCGGGAAGTCAATGAATAAAAAAGTTTGGTGTGCAGGGGTTCTGGCTCTGGCGTTGGTTGCTTTAGCAGGCTGCGGCCAGAAGCCGACCGCCGCACCAGATCAGCAGCAGGAGACGGCCTCCGATCAGCAGGTGACTGGCAGCGGCGGAGATACGGCAGCCGGAGAAACGGGAACCGAAGGCACCAACGGTGCCGTTACTTCCGACAGCGGGCAGGACCAAGGTTCAGATCAAGGTCAGGCCTCATCCGGTTCGCAAGGGCAAGGACAGGGTCAAGAGGCGACTGGCCAGGGCCAATCCACGTCCACGCAAACGACGAATTCGAACCAAAAAAGCTTGAATATCGATGTCTATTATACAGATCCTGAGGAGCTGGATTTGCACAAAGCCCAGAAGGAAATCAGCTTCAGCAGCGAAGATGAAAAGTATAAGAAGGCGTTCGAAGCGCTGCAGGCCAGCGACAAATCGGACCTCGTTCCTCTCTGGGGCAAGGTGGAACTTAAATCGCTGAGCATGAAGGACGGTCAGCTCACCATCGACATTCATCTGCCGGATGAGGCCCGTCTCGGTGCAGGGGGCGAGCAGTTCGCCCTGGACGCGCTCGACAACACGTTGTTCCAGTTTGACGAAGTGAAGTCGATCGAGCTGCTGGTTGACGGCGCCAAGGTGGAAAGCCTGATGGGGCATGTCGATTTGGAGCATCCGATGACAAGACACTGATTTTTTTGGGGAAATTCAGGAAATATAGCAGGAGCTCGGCTCCTGGATGTCGAATTATATACAGCTAGAGCATGGCTGATAGTATCGAACTAAAGTTGGAGCGTTGCGCATCCTTTGTGGGAGCTATGATTCCTGGGGAACGGGCGCCTCCGCTTTAGTTCTTTCTATTTATTTCAGAGAGGGGCACTATCATGGTTCAGAAACGCAGCAATCATTCCTTACCTTCTAAAAAAGTCGTCTCCGCCGTCCTGGTCGGTATGATGGCATTAAGCTCGGGCACAGCCGTATTCGCGGATACCCCGGCGACGACCGGAGCGAGCGTAACAGCAGCTTCCGTCGGCCAGTTCAGTGACGTCAAGAGCGGATTCTGGGCTGAGAAGCATATATACAAGCTTGCTGCCCAAGGCATCATCCTCGGCGATAAAGGGCTGTTCCGTCCAAACGATTATGTGACCCAGCAGGAAGCCGTTACGATGGCGATCCGTTTTGCCGGGCTTCAGAACAAGCTGAGCACGGACACGGCCGTTGCGCTGCCGGAGAATGTCGTCGTAAATAATTATTTCAAGCCATACGTTGCACTCGCTTTCCAGCAAAGCCTGCTGAACAAGACGTCCGAAAGCGCGGCCACCGGTCAAAAGGGAACCTGGGGCGAGCGGAAGGCGAGCCGGGAGTGGATCACCGAAGTGCTGGTCCGCGCCCTGGGCAAGGAAAGCCAAGCTTCCGCCGCAGCCTCGAAGGCCACGACGTTTGCTGATAACGGCAAGATTTCCGCATCAAAACGCGGCTTTGTGAACGTTGCGCTGGAACTGGGCTTGACGAACGGTGTGGATGGTAACCGCTTTGATCCGCAAGGTTCGGTTACGCGTGCCCAGCTGGCGACCTTTTTCAGCCGGGCCGAAGCCTACAACAACATTAAGTACGACAACTCCGCCGAAGGCATCATCACCGGGCTGAGCGATAATAAGCTTGATTTGTATGTAGACGGCAGTGTGAAGAGCTACGCCCTTGATGCGTCAACCGGATATTTTACAAAGGATTCGGAAACGAAGATTGCCTTTACGGAACTGAAGCCGTACACCAAAGTGATGGTCATCGGCAGCGGGTCGAAGGCAGGGTATGTGGAAGTGACGGATCCAACCGTTCAGCTGGAAAGTACGGAAGGAACGTTCCAGAAGCTGTCTCCGGGGAACATTCTCTGGATTGAAACGAACAACACGTTCCAGCAGTTTACATATGATGCGGGCACGACGTTCCTGGATCAGAACGGTGCGAAGATCGATCCTTCCGCTATCGCAGTCGGCAGCAAGGTAACGGTATCTCGTGAAACGTTCAGCTCCGCCAAGAAAACGGTCATCGTTCAAGTGAAATCGGGGATCGTGAACAAGACGGGCACCGGAACGCTGCAGAGCATCGATACGGCTTCCAAGTCGCTCGTCATCAAAAATGACGCGGGCAATCTCGAGAGCTACACTTGGGATGCCAACTCCTTCTTCAGTTACCAGAATGAAATTCTGTCTCCGTCCGAACTGAAAGCAGGCTCGACCATTAATTACACGATCAGAAACAACATGATTCAATCCATTGAATTAAAACAGGGAGTGGAGCGTACGATCCGCGGATCCTTGTATGAGGTTGGAGCAAACGGCTCGACCATCACCTACAAGCGGGACGGCGGAGCACTTGAAGTGAAGCTTCTTGCCAGCAAGCCGGAAATCGTCATCAGCGGCATCAGCGCACCGCTTCTTAGCGACCTGATCGCGGATTCCACCGCTGGCGACCAGGTGCAAATTACGCTGAATCCTGACGAGCAGGTAACCAAAATCGAAGTGCTGAACCGCCAGATGGAGCAAAAACGCGGAGCCTCGGTCGTGTCCTATGAACCGAAGACGAAGCTGCTCACGCTGATGGACGCGAACAAAAAACCGTTCGTTGTGACGCTCGACGATAAAACCAAACTGGTGTACAACACGGCCAATCCGACGCTGTCCGGCATCGAATCGCTGCTGACGACCGGCCGTAAAGTGAACGTCAGCTATCTGACGAACCGGGCGCTGTCGCTTGAGGTCATCTACCAGTACGACGGCAAGGTAACCGCGATCGATACGGCTGCCAAGAAGATGACTGTGGTCACCCCTGGCGGGGAAACCCTTGTGCTGCCATACAGTAATCCGGCCGTACAGGCATACGGCAAGAGCAACGCTTCGCTGTCCGACGTGAAGATCGGCAGTGATGTCGCCCTCGTGCTGAATGCGACGCAGGATGCCATTTCGTCCATTCTTTTGAAATCGACGGTTCAGTTTGAAGTCGTGGACATGAACTATACCAGCAGCCGAATTACGGTGAAGAAGGATGGCGTGACGAGCCAGTTCTATCTGGACAAAGCCGCACTGACAGGAGATAACGGACAGGCGGTGGAGCTGGCGGATATTCGTGCCGGACAGATCCTCAACGTGACGTTTAACGGAACAAACGCGGCTGCCGCACAAGTCGTGAAGCTGACGACGGGCCAAATCACGGCGGTGGATTCTTCTGCGGCATCGCCAAGCATTACGGTGAAGGATTATGCCGGCACGACGGAAACGTTCAAGCTGGGAACCGGGTCGAAAATCGTCAATGACGCCGGCAGCGCTCTGAGCCTGGGGAACCTGGCTGCGGGCAACCGTGTCGAAGTCCGCAAGGACGAAAGCGGCAATGCCGTGGTCAAGGTGCTGAACGTAACGACCCAAACGTATTGGAAATATGACAGTTATGCGAAGGAAATATATGTGAAACGGCAAAATGTCAATGATGCCAACCTATACAAGCTTTCGCCTGGCGCATATATTCACCAAGGTGACACGATATTGACCGTGCAATCCCTGAAAGAAAATGATACTATTGTATTGTATTTAAACAATGGAACGATTGTAGAAATACAGAAACAATAGTATGCTTTGGGAATGGTCATAAGATACACCGTCTTGATGCGGGGTTCTTACCCGCGTCAGGACGTTTTTTTTTGCAGGAGGTACTTTGCATGAAGGCTGAAACCGTTCGCTATATTTTGGACACGATCGGAGCGATGTTCCCTGACGCGCATTGTGAATTAAACCACAGCAATGCGTTCGAGCTGACGATCGCGGTTCTGTTGTCCGCCCAGTGTACGGACGAAACGGTAAACAAGGTAACCAAGGATCTTTTTCAAAAGTATAAAACGCCTGAGGATTATGTTTCGGTTCCCTTGGAGGAACTCGAACAGGATATCCGCCGGATCGGCCTGTACCGGAACAAAGCAAAGCACATCCACAACTTGTGCCGCATTCTGATCGAACAGTACGGCGGAGAGGTTCCACGAGAGCATGACAAGCTGGTACAGCTTCCCGGCGTAGGACGCAAGACGGCCAATGTGGTGGTGTCGAATGCATTTGACGTTCCGGCGATTGCGGTGGATACGCACGTCGAGCGGGTATCCAAGCGGCTTGCTCTGGCGGGCTGGAAGGACTCGGTGCTCGAAGTGGAGAAAAAGCTGATGAAGCGGGTGCCCAAGGATGAGTGGACGATCACGCACCACAGGCTCATCTTCTTCGGCCGGTACCACTGCAAGGCACAGAATCCGAAATGTCAGGTATGTCCGCTGCTCGATGTGTGCCGTGAAGGAAAAAAACGTATGAAGACGTCCCAAATCAGAAAAGATAAGGAACATACAGGATAGGAAGAACAAAGATGGAGAAGGATGGGATTTAGATGAAATGCATTTCGGTGTACACAGACAATTTTGAAATGTTTTCCGATATTTTTGACGCGGTTGTGGAAAGCAAACTGAGTGAAAACGAAGAGAAGGAAGTCGAAGGTATCACGGTGAGCCATTCGGGCGACGTGCCTGAGCATTACCTGGACCGGATGTCCGTTAAGCCTGAAGTCGTTGTCATGAAGGACAAGTCCCGTGGCTTGACGATTTTGCAGCACGGCAAAGTCTTTGAAATTTTGATTCCGGAACTGGAAAGCGCGTCGATTTAACGGCCTGTATATGCAGCGTAAGGCCCAGGATAAAACCGAATGGTATTCGGTTTTATTTTTTTTGTCCGGCAAAATGATTTCCAACCCATCGGTGGAATGTTAAAATAAAACTATTTGAATGGGTTTTCCGGCAAAAAGCGTCATGAGCCGCCTCATTCGGTCAATTGACACAAGGGAGAGTAGTCAGCATGTCGTTCACTGTCCAAACCACAGCTAGCCAAGGATCTATTGCGTTGCAGCCACTGAAAGAGCAACTTGCCGCTTGGGGCGATGCGAGATCGGCGAGTCTCATCGACGATTTAATACATAAAGCAGACGCCGGGGAAATGACCATCGCCTTTTGCGGCCATTTCTCGGCGGGAAAATCCAGCCTGATCAATTCCTTATGTGGACGAAAGGTGCTTCCATCCGGTCCGGTGCCGACCAGCGCCAACGTCGTCTCCATCCGCAATGGCGAGCCGCGCGCCTTGATCTATCCGGCCGCAGGCGCAGGGGATGAAGCCCCGAGAGAGACCGCGGACCCGCTTCAAGTATCGCTAAAGGAACTATACGAGTACTGCACCAACGGTGGTGACTATTCATCGGTAGAAGTGTGGGATCATGTTCCTCTGCTTGGGGAGCACGGCGTATTCATGGATACACCCGGCGTGGATTCGACGGACGACGGCCATCAAAAAGCGACCCATTCCGCGCTTCATTTGGCGGATGTCGTTCTGTATGTGATGGACTATAACCATGTCCAGTCCGAAAACAATTTGGTGTTTGCCAAGAGCCTGTCGGATTGGGGCAAACCGCTGTACCTGATCGTTAACCAAATCGATAAGCACCGGGAGCGGGAGTTATCCTTTGATACCTACCGCCAGGAAGTGGAGGCGGCTTTCAAGCGGTGGCAGGTGCATTACGAGAATTTGCTGTTTATCTCGCTGAAGAATCCGGAGCATCCGTATAACCAGCGGGCTCAGCTGGATGGACTGGTGCAGGAGCTGATCGCCCAGCGGGGACCGCTATTGTCTTACAGCATCGACTGTTCCGCGCGTCATATCGCCGAGCAGCATACGGCGCAGTTCGCCGATTCGCTGCAGGAGGACATGGAGCAGCTGCTGCAGGAGATGGGAGGCGCCGAGAAGGCGGCGGAACTGGAACGGGAGATGGGCGCTCTCAGGGAGGAGATCGACCGGTTTGCGAATATCCGGCAGCTGGAGCGGGAAGCGGTCCGCCGTGAGGCGGAAGGACTGCTCGAGAATGCCAACCTGACGCCGGCCGATCTGCGGGACCGGGCGCAGCTGTTTCTCGAAAGCCGTAAGCAGGGCTTCAAGAAGGGCTTTCTGTTCGCCGGGGCGAAGACGGAGCAGGAGAAGCAGGAGCGCTTGGAAGGCTTTCTGTCGTCTTTGCGGGAGCAGTGCGCCTCCCAGATCGGGTGGCATCTTCAGGAGCTGCTGCGCCGCTGGGGACAGTCCCACCGGATTTGGAACGAGGAACGCGATCAGCAGCTTGCTGATCGGATGCCGGTCATCGGACCGGAACTGCTGGAGGGCACGGTGGAGCCGGGAGCGGTGCTGTCCGGCGAATACCTGCTGAATTACTGCCGCAAGCTGTCGGCAGAAATCAAGGCGCTGTACCGCCGCGCTGCGCTGGACGCGGCGGAAGAGATGCTGGCGGATGTCGAGGCATCCGCCGCGCCCGCCAAGCAGCGCGCACAGCAGGAGCTGGCCGCGCTGCAAGAGCAGTCCGCCGCGATGGCCCGCTACACGGAGCTGGCAGCGGCCATTGCGGCGCGCAAGGAAGCGGCGGCGCGCCTGCTGCCGCCGCACCAGGCGCTCACCCCCGGCACTCTGCCGCAGGTGAGCGCCCCAACCCGGCCGGCTGCGCAGCCGGCCGGGGAAGATGCGGGCGCGCCGATAGCGGCGCCCGCTGTGAAGCCCGCCCCGCATGGCTGGGCGGGGCAGCAGGGCGGCGCGGCCAAAGGCCGCCGCCAGCGGCTTGACGCGGCCGCGGCGCAGCTGCGCGAAGCGGCTGCGCTGCTGGGGCGCCATCCCGCGCTGGCTTCCGCCGCGCGGGGGCTGGAGGGCCGAGCCGAGGCGCTGGCCGGCGGCTCGTTCACGATGGCACTGTTCGGCGCGTTCAGTGCCGGCAAGTCTTCGTTCGCCAACGCTCTGCTCGGCGACAGCGTGCTGCCCGTCTCGCCGCATCCGACGACAGCGGCGATCAACCGCATCCTGGCGCCTGAGGGTGAGTATGCGCACGGGACGGCCAGGGTGCAAATGAAGTCGGCCGAGGCTTTCCAGGACGATTTGGCGTATTCCTTCTCGATCCTCCAGCTCAGCAAGCCGGAAGGCGACGGCTGGCTCGAGGCGGTACGCTCCATGAAGCCGGAAGGTGTGCATCCGGCCGGCCTGCCGCATTACGGATTTCTCAAGGCGGCCGCCGCGGGCTGGGAACTGGCGAAACCGCTGCTGGGCAGCGTTCGAACCGTTGATATGACGGAGTACCGCTCTTTTGTAGCCGATGAGACCAAATCTTGCTTTGTCGACCGGATTGATCTGTACTACAGCTCTCCGCTGACGGAGCAGGGAATCGTGCTCGTGGATACGCCGGGGGCTGACTCGCTGCACGCCCGCCATACCGGCGTGACGTTCCAATATATGAAGCAGGCGGACGCCATCGTTTTTGTAACGTATTATAATCACGCGTTTTCCAAGGGCGACAGGCAGTTCCTGACCCAGCTCGGCCGGGTGAAAGACAGCTTTGCCCTCGATAAAATGTTTTTCATCGTCAACGCGGCCGATCTGGCTGCTTCCCAGGAAGAGCTGGAGCAGGTTGTCAAGCATGTGGACGGCAACCTGAAAGCCAGGGGCATCCGGCTGCCGCATATTTACCCCCTCTCCAGCATGACTGCGCTCGAGGCGAAGCTGGACGGAGATGAAGCTATGCTGGCGCAATCGGGACTCGGCGCATTTGAAGATGCGCTCGGAGTCTTCGCCGGGGAAGAGCTGCCCAAGCTGTCCCTTCAAGCCGCCGCATCCGAGGTCTCGGCTGCACGGAAAAGGGCGGAGGAATGGGCGCGTCTGTCCCGGCAGGATGCAGGCAGCAGGCAGCGGCGCAAGCAGGAGCTGGTCCGGACAGCCGAGCAGGCTAAGGGGCTTGTCGGGCAGTTTGCCACCATGCAGCAGGGGAACCTGATTGCACAGGAAACGAAAGAGCTGCTGTTCCACGTCAGACAGCGGATCGGTTTCGGAATGGGTGACTTTTTTAACGAAACGTTTCATCCTTCCGTTCTGCGTGAGGATGCGGGTCAGCTGAAGCGGGTGTTTGCCGGGTGCGGACGCGAGCTGGAACGGACGCTCGTCCGTGAGCTGGAACAGGAGCTGCTGGCCACGACGCTTCGATTGGAGAACAAAGGCAAACAAATCGTGCATGCGGCCGCCGTACAGACGACAGAGGATATATCCGCACTGGATGCCGGTTTGGTTCTGAATCCGCCGGAGGAGAAGGAGTGGGAAACGCCGGAGCTTAAGGAAGTTCAGCTGGAAGGCATCGTCGACTGGAACGCGGCCTGGGGATTTTTTAAATCGCCGAAGGCTTTCTTTGAAGGCGGAGGACGCGAAAAAATGCGTGCGGCTGTAGAAGAACAGATCAAGGAAGCGCTGAGCCGCGAAGTATCCGCTCAGGAAGGGCTGCTGTCTGATTTTTACGCGCAGCGGATGGGGGATGCCCAGCA
Source organism: Paenibacillus favisporus (assembly GCF_040545415.1). NCBI lineage: Bacteria > Bacillati > Bacillota > Bacilli > Caryophanales > Paenibacillaceae > Paenibacillus > Paenibacillus favisporus. Next base: position 704,301 of record NZ_JBEPLV010000001.1, read on the forward strand.
TAGGCAGGCCGGCGCCCTGCGGGAGCAGCTGAAGGAAACGGTCGATGCGCTGACCGCCTCGCTGGAACAGGGCGAACGGCCGGAGACGTGGGATACCCTCGCAGCCGAACTGCTTCATATTGAGAAACGTATGACATCTTAGGAGGTGCCCCGGCAAGGAAGATGACGACTCCTCTGCATATGGGGGCAGCCAATGGCTTCCGCCTGCCGGGACGGCGCCATTTTGACGGAAATGAACAAGCTACAGGGGGAAGATTCATGGAGGAGGCCAATGAACTGGCCCGCCAGTTTGCAGACGGCGTCTTAACGGTGACCGGCGTCTATATGACTTCGCTTCAACCCGGTAATTACAACGGCCATACGAAGGAACGCCCGACTTCCAGTGCGGGCTTCGTATTTGCACTGCGCGGCAAGGCGGAATTTGTGTTTAACGGAACGGCGTATGACGTCCGGCCAGGGATTGTCGTTCACGGCGGTAAAGGGATGACGCTGGAGCTGGCGGTCGGTGATGATGGGTTTGACTATGTCTTAATCCATTACGAACTTGCTGCTCCCGGCGGAACTCCTGCTCCATGCACTATCCGTCATTTCGGCTGGCGTGCGGCAGCAGATGAAGCGCTGACGGATAAGCTGATTGCGCTTCATGTGGCTGCCCTTCGACCTGGTCCCATTCAGTACTTGCGCACCAAAGAGCTGTTCTATGCGCTGCTGTTTGATCTGTTGACGGGATCCGGCCAAGGCAGGGACCATCGCGGAACCAGCATTGCCGAACAGGCGACGGCATACATTCACGGACATTTTCAGGAGCCGCTAACGCTGGAGCATCTGGCCAGTCTCTATGGCCTAGGCGTAAAGCGGTTTTCTTACCTATTTCATAAGTACACCGGACTGTTTCCGATCGATTATCTCATTCAGTACCGCATGAAGTGGGCGAAGCATCTGCTCGTAACCGGCGTCAGCAGCATCGGTGATATTGCCGCTGGCGTCGGTTATGCCGATGCGCATTATTTCAGCAGACTGTTTAAAAAGCATGTCGGTGTGACGCCTACCGAGTTCCGAGCCCGTCGTGGGCAATAATCCACTTCCATTCGGGAATATGTCTATTCTCAGCAGGCGCCCTGTCCGTATATACTGTATATGATAATGAAAATCATTATCATATACATCGAAGAAACGAGGGGTACCTGAAAATGAGTGAGTGGAAGAACCATGCTATACGATACGGCGTGCTGCCGTTGGCTTCCCTTATGCTTGTCCTGCTTCTGGCAGCCTGCGGAAATGGAGGAGGCGTCGAACCGGAAGCACCTGGCGCAAATAAAGAGAGCAGTGCTCCATCCATCGAAGGGACGGCCGCGGCCTTTCCCCGGACGATCCATCATGACAAGGGGGACACGGTGCTGAACGAAGCGCCCCAAAAAATCGCCGTCACCTATTTTCCTTATGCGGATCATTTGTTTGCGATCGGTAGGGGAGATCAGGTCGCGGGTTCGGTCGGCCTGCAGTCTCTGCAAAACTTTCCCGTGTACGACGAGTTTACGAAAAACGGACAGATCGCGGACCTCGGCAACGACGCTCCGGATCTGGAAAAGCTGCTGGCCCTGGATCCCGACGTGATCATCGCTTGGGAAAACGACGAGAAGATCTACGACCAGCTGAGTAAAATCGCGCCGACGATCTTAATCCATCAGTCGGAAAACTGGCAGGACACGATCGGTAAAATCGCCGAAGTTGCGGGAGAAGAAGAGAACGCGCAGGCATACATCGACGCTTACAATCAAAAGCTGGAGGCGCTCGCCGCCGGCATGAAAGAATCGGGTGTGAAGGGAAAAACGGCGATGTTTATGATGACCTGGAACAAAGGCTTCAATTATTATGGCGGCGTCCGGATGGAGCCGTATTACAACAAACTCGGCTTCAGCAGGTTTCCGGGGATGAAAGATTGGGGAGAGATCAGCCTGGAGGGCGTTGGCGAGGCTGACCCGGATTATATTTTCCTGTGCAAGGACTTTACCGGCTCCGCCGAGCTTACCTTGGAAAAGCTGCAAAATGAAGCCGTATGGAAGCAGTTAAAAGCTGTTAAGAACAATCACGTCTATGTTGTTGATACCGAAATCGTCGGTCCGCTGGCCATGGGGCAGTCGAAAGGGCTGGACGTTATTGGAAACCTAAATCTGAAATAGTATTCAATAAAGGAAATGCTGCCTATATTCCCCTTACCGGTTCTTTCGGCCCCTGATCAGGGGCTTTTTTTATTTGATTTGATAGGCTCGTTAAGCCGGTGCTTGACTCTAATGCTAACCTCACGAAGACCGTTTCGGACACCGAAAAATGGAAGCTTTCCCCCAAGTCAGGAAGCGCTTTTACAGCCCCACCCGGCTTTTTATCGGGAAGCGCAGAGATTGAGAGGATTTGGCATGATTTGATAAGTAAACCGGGATTATATCCAGTTAATGCCGAACCATTGACAAAGCGGCGAAAATATGCGCTGTTATCCTCTTTGCCGCCTCTGAGAGACGGTGTTAAACTTCATAAATGTTCACAACTTAACGCGAATGATTTTCAAGCATTCACATGACTCGAAGGAGGAGAACCATGAATGTTCTCAGGCAAATGCAGGGCTTTTTTTGGGCGAAGCGCAGTTTTCTTTATTTATCTATACTCTGCCTCGCCATAGCTACTGCGCTGGGGCTTGTTACCCCGAATTTGCTCCGGAAGCTGATCGACGAAGCGATCGTTCCGAAGCATTTTGAGCTCGTTCCCGCTCTGGCGCTCACCGTCATCGGTGTCGTCACCCTCAAAGCCGTCATGCAGTTTTTAAGCGGCATGCTCGGCGGAAGACTGGGGAACTATCTGGCATACCGTTTGCGTAACGGCTGCTACGAGAAGCTGCAAGTCTTGTCTTTCCGCTATTACGACACGGCCAGAACCGGCGACCTGATGTCCCGTCTGACCGGGGATCTCGAAGCGATCCGGCAATTTATCGCCTTCGGCATCCCGCAAATTCTGAACACGATCCTGATGGTTGTGTTCGGGGCGGTCATGATGCTGTCGATCAGCTGGCAGCTGACGCTCGCTACCATGATCAGCATCCCGTTCCTGGTGTTTGTCGCCCTGAAGTTCGAAGGCAAGATCCACCCGGCGTTCCAGGAAATGCGTCTGGCGCTGAGTGCGCTGACGACTTCGGTACAAGAGAACATTACAGGTGTTCGTACGGTCAAATCATTTGCGCGTGAGCCTCACGAAGTCGACAAGTTTTCCGTGCGTAACGAACGCTACAAAAACAACCAGATCTTCGCTTCGGGTCTCTGGAGCCGCTACTTTCCGGTCATGGAGCTTCTCGCGTCCATCTGCGTCGTACTGCTCCTCGGTGTCGGAGGCACGCTGGTCATCCGCCAATCGCTGTCGCTGGGCGAGCTCGTTGCCTTTTTCAGCTTGATCTGGTACATTATCGGACCGATGTGGAATATCGGTTATCTCATCAACAACTACACGCAGTCGGAAGCTTCGGGGGAGCGGGTGCTCGAGCTCCTGAACCAGCCGATTGACGTCAAGGATAAAGACAATGCCGTCGTTCTGTCTTCCGACGAAGTGAAAGGGCATGTCACCTTTGAACATGTTACTTTTGCTTATGGCAATAAGCTGGCCGCTATCCAGGACATTAATTTGGATGCGCCTCCAGGATCGGTCATCGGCCTGCTCGGCGGAACCGGATCAGGGAAATCGACGGTCATCCAGCTGCTGATGCATGCGTATAACGTCAACAGCGGCAGCATCAAGCTGGACGGCAAGAACATCAATGACATTCAAGTCCGGAGCCTGCGCAGCCAAATCGCGTCGGTGTTCCAGGAGACGTTCCTGTTCTCGTCCAGCATCCGCAATAACATCGCCTACGGCCTGAAGGACGTAACGATGGACGAGATCATCCGGGCCGCCAAGCTGGCCAAAGCCCACGATTTCATTATGGAAATGCCGGACGGTTACGATACGGTGGTCGGCGAGCGGGGCATGGGCCTCTCCGGAGGGCAGAAGCAGCGGATCGCGATTGCGCGCGCCTTGCTGAAGAATCCGAAGATCCTCATCCTCGATGACGCGACGAGCGCCGTCGACATGGAAACCGAGCATGAAATCCAGTCGGGCTTCCAGGAAGTTATGAAGGGACGGACGACGTTCATCATCGCCCACCGGATCTCTTCCCTGCGGCATGCCGACGAGATTCTCGTGCTGAACGAGGGCAAAATCGTGCAGCGCGGCAAGCATGAAGATTTAATCACGGTTCCTGGCCCTTACCAGGATGTATACCATATTCAATATGCAGACCACATTGCCCGGATGAATGGGAATGCAGGAGAGCAGGTGAGCTCATGAATCCCGCAGAGGAAACGAATAAACAGCGGCCGGGAGCCGCAAATAAAAACAACCCGAAGGGGAAGACGCCGGGTGTAACCGGTGAACGCTTCGTGTATCAGGATGACGAAGTCATCGAAAAGCCGTTTAACTGGTCCCAGCTGACCCGGCTGTTCGCTTATATGAAGCCTTATGCCAAGCAGATGCTGCCGCTCGTCCTGCTGATGATGGTCCTCGGAACGATTACGAAACTGACCGTGCCGTTCCTGACCAGTCAGGCGATCGACAAGGCGATCGCGCCGAAAGACGGTAATACGAACCTGACGCTCTTGTACCTGCTTACGGCAGGGGCACTTGTTCTTTACATTATTCAGTGGATCGCGAGTACGTACCGGATCCGCCTGACCAACATTATCGGACAGCGCGTCATCTACGACCTGCGTTCGCATTTGTTCCAGCACATCCAGAAGCTGTCCTTCAACTTCTTTGACAAGCGGCCCGCAGGCTCCGTGCTCGTGCGTATCACGAACGACGTCAACTCCCTGCAGGAGCTGTTCACCAACGGTGTCGTCAACCTGATGATCGACTGTGTCCAGCTGGTCGGGATTGTGGTCATTTTGATGCTGATCAACTGGAAGCTCGGACTTGCGGTTGTTCTGACCGTCCCGATCATGTTTTTCATCTCCACGAAGCTGCGGGTCAAGATCCGCCGCGCCTGGCAGGAAGTGCGCATGAAGAACTCCCGGATCAACTCGCATTTGAACGAATCGATCCAGGGGATCCGCGTTACGCAGGCTTATACGCAGGAGCAGGAGAACATCAAGTTTTTCGACAAAATGAACATGGACAGCAAAAAGTCGTGGGACCGCGCGTCCACGCTGAACCAAGGGTTCGGCCCGCTGATCGAAATCACAGGGGGCATCGGCACCTTGATCCTGTTCTGGTTCGGGGCTTACCTGATACAGGAGGGCCAGCTGACCGTCGGTCTTCTGGTCGCCTTCTCCAGCTATGTCGGCAACTTCTGGGAGCCGATCAACCGGCTCGGCCAAATGTACAATCAGCTGTTGGTGGCGATGGCTTCCTCAGAGCGGATCTTCGAATTTATCGATGAGAAGCCGCATATCGACGACAAGCCGAATGCCCGGCCGATGCCGAAAATTCACGGCGACATCAAGCTGGAGAACGTCGTGTTCGAATACGAGAAGGGCCGGCCGGCACTCAAGGGTATCAACCTCGACGTCAAGGCGGGTCAAACGATCGCCCTCGTCGGGCATACCGGTTCAGGAAAAAGTACAATCATTAATTTGCTCAGCCGGTTCTATGATATAACAGGGGGCAAAATTACGATTGACGGTCTGGACATCCGGGACGTGAAGCTGGATACGCTCCGCAGCCAAATCGGAATCGTGCTGCAGGACACGTTCATTTTCTCAGGAACGATCCGCGATAACATTCGCTTTGGCCGGCTGGACGCGACCGACGAGGAGATCGAGGAAGTAGCCAAGGCCGTCGACGCTCATGAATTTATTATGAAGCTGCCGAACGGTTACGATACGGAGGTCGAGGAGCGTGGGAACATGCTCTCCATGGGGCAGCGGCAGCTGCTGTCCTTCGCCCGGGCGCTTCTGGCCGATCCGCGGATTCTCATTCTTGATGAGGCGACGGCCAGCATCGATACGGAGACCGAGCTGAAAATTCAGGAAGCGCTGAAGGTGCTCCTGAAAGGACGGACTTCCTTTATCGTCGCGCACCGGTTGTCGACGATCCGCCATGCGGACAAAATCGTCGTACTGGATCACGGCGAGATCAAGGAGGAAGGCAACCATCAGGAACTGATGCAGAAGCAGGGAACGTACCATGGTCTGATCGAAGCGCAGTTCCGGTTTGTCTGAGGATGATGATTCGCTAAAAATGGATTGTCTTCCGTAGGTACATCGTTGGATATTTTTCATATCCCCCGGTCGCCGGAAGTTAACGGTGCGTTTACAGCCAATTAACAAACAACCAAAATTGTAAAATCAAGCAAGCTTCTCCAATGATCGCCATTCAAATAAGGAGAGATTGTGAATTTTGCAGGAAAATGTCGGAGCACTCTTGCATTCTTCCTTCGGAACCCCGAAAATGATAGAGAGGTATACATTTGTGGTATACATTAGTAGGGGGGAATTGGGAAGTGGTGTGGGGTGCTCCTTTTTCTGCACATGCTACAAAACTGCTGCTTCTGGGCAGCGGTGAATTGGGAAAAGAAGTAGTTCTCGAGGCTCAGCGTTTGGGCGTAGAAACCATTGCCGTGGACCGATATGAACACGCCCCTGCGATGCAGGTGGCCCATCGAAGCCATGTCATTGATATGCTCGATCCCGAATCGCTGAAGCGGATTATTCATCAGGAACATCCGGACATCATCGTCCCGGAAATTGAAGCTATAGCTACACAGGCTCTCCTTGAGCTGGAAGAGGAAGGGTACCGCGTCATTCCGACGGCTCGCGCCGCCCGGCTGACGATGGACCGCGAAGGGATTCGCCGCCTGGCTGCGGAAGATCTCGGACTTCCTACGGCGGATTATCGATTCGCCGACAGCCTGGAGGAGCTGCAAGAAGCGGTAGCCGTGCTTGGCACGCCCTGCGTGGTCAAGCCGATCATGAGCTCATCCGGTAAAGGGCAGAGCGTTTGCCGCACGCCAGAAGATGCGGAAGAATGCTGGAATGCAGCCCTGGAAGGCGGACGAGCGAAGAGCACCCGCGTGATCGTTGAAGCATTTGTTACGTTTGAGAGCGAAATTACGCTCTTGACGGTCCGCTCTGTGAGCGGAACCACCTTTTGCCCGCCGATTGGACATATTCAAAAGGACGGGGATTATGTAGAATCCTGGCAGCCTCATGTCATTAGTGAAGAGCAGCTGCGGGAGGCAGAGTCCATTGCCAAAGCCATTACAGACGAGCTCGGGGGATATGGCATTTTCGGAGTGGAGCTGTTTGTTACAAAGCAAGGCATCATATTCAGTGAAGTATCCCCGCGTCCGCATGACACCGGCATGGTGACCATGGTGACGCAGGATTTATCGGAGTTCGCCCTGCATGTCAGAGCGATTCTCGGACTTCCGGTTCCGTCGGTTGAACTGCTGACACCGGGAGCTTCGGCAACTTTGAAAGCGTTGAATGCAAGTACGAATTTTGCCGTCAGCGGTGTAGAGGAAGCACTGAGCCTTCCCCGGACACAGGTTCGGATTTTCGGCAAGCCTGAAACGAAGATCGGCCGGAGGATGGCGGTAGCGTTAAGCACTGACCCGGATATTCAGAAAGCACGGAACACGGCTAAGCAAGCCGCCAGTCTTTTAAAAGTGGAGGAATATGATCATGAACAGTAATTTGTCGGCTCCTACTTTGCTAATCCGCAAATCAAACTGCAATTGCGATCTGGAGTCTGTAACGGCGTTAATGCGCGAGCTCAACTATCCAACGACGATCAACGTTATGCGCGAACGGATGGAAGCCTCGGAAGACAATCCGAAACTGTGCACGATGGTGGCAGAGCTGGACGGAGAAGTTGTCGGCATGGTGGCGTTGAATCAGGTTCACTCCTATGCCACAGGCGAGACGGCGACTCAGGTATCCGCTTTGATCGTATCCGAAAAACACCGCGGCCAAGGGATCGGCAAACGCCTGATCCGCAGCAGCGAAGAATGGGGAAGAGCCCACGGCAGCCAGGTTCTGTTTTTGACGAGCGGCAACCGTGTGGAACGTGCCCCGGCCCATGCCTTTTATGAACATATCGGTTTTGATAAAGTCGGCTACCGCTTCATCAGAAAGCTGAAATAATACCGATTTCCAACATACCGGCCCCCCTGCAGAGGAGGGCTTTTTTCTATTTCCTTATCCTTAAGTACCGAAGTATTCTACAATAATGTTCAATATTTACAATACATATGAATTGATATACAATACGTGAGTGATATCTAGAAAGCGGTTACATTTTTCGACAATACCAATGAGGTCTGCGGCCGGAGAAGCCGATAATTCATGTTCTGACAAGTGTGAGTACAAATTTGGAACAGCCGAGGGATGAATGATGTATAAACTGCTGCTTGTGGAAGACGAAGAAGACGTCCGGGATGGGCTGGTCGAGGAAATCAGCTGGGAGCTTCACGGCTTTCAGGTGACGGGTACAGCCGAAAACGGCCGCGAAGCGCTGGAATGGATGGAAAAGGAGATGCCGGACATCGTCGTGACCGACATCCAAATGCCATTTATGAACGGCTTGGAGCTGGCCGCGTGGATCCGGGAGCATGCCCCGTCCACTAAAATCATTATTTTGACCGGATACGATGAGTTTGAGTATGCCCAAAAAGCGATTAAGCTGCAGATTGACGAATATGTGCTCAAGCCGTTTTCTTCCCGGGAGCTCGTGGATGTGCTGCTGAAGGTGAAGACGCATATGGATGCCGAGCGGGCTGAGAAGGAAAACGTCCAGCTGCTGATGGAGCATTACCGGAAAAGCATACCTGTACTCAGGGAGCTTTTTTTGTCTTCACTGGTGACCCGGAGGCTTACGCCTGAGGAATACATCGAGAAAGGAGCCAGTTACGGGATCAGCCTGGACGGACAAACCTTTATGGCTTCGATCATTCGTCCCGATCCAGTGCAGAGAGAACGGGATGTCCGGGAGGAGGCGGAGGATCCGGCATCAGCGCTGTCGCTAAAATACTCGGAGGACCGGTACCTGCTGCTGTTTGCCGTGTACAACGTGGCGGCAGAGATTTGCCAATTGCGGCAAGGGTTCAAGGCGTTTATTCACCATAACGACTGCGTTCTCCTGTCGGTGCTGCCCGATGCGGATGAGAGCGCGGCGGCGCAGCGGACGCTGGAGCTGCTGGAGGAAATCCGTCTGAACGTGAACAAATATTTGAAGCTGACCGTGACGGCAGGGGCCGGCTCCGTATACCGGTCGTTGGGCGACGTGTTCGATTCTTACGCGGAAGCGTCGCAGGCGCTGGACTATCGTCCTATTCTCGGCAACAACCGGGTCATTTGGATCGATGATGTGGAACAGCGGAAGGCGGATCCGCTCGTATTCGACAGCCTGAAGGAGCAGGAGCTCGTCCGGAGTATCCGCGTAGGCACGGCGGAAGAGCTGGAGGAGACGGTAAGGCGGATGTTTGACGGCCTGGAGTCGTCCAAGGTCAGCGTGCAGGACTGCCAGGTGTATATCATCGGCATGTTGACCACCGTCATCCGGGTGGCGAAGGAGTTCGGCATCGAGCTCGAAGAGGTGTTTGGCCGGGGATCGCTGCCGTTCGCAGATATGTATCATTATAACAATTTGCAGGAGCTTCGGGAGTGGATACACCGGGTGTCCTCACGGCTGATGATAACGATCGCGCAGGGAAGGCAGTCCGGATATAACCAGCTTGTAGAGGATGCCAAAGCGTATATTCATGAGCATTACCGGGAAAGCGACATTTCCATCAACAAAGTATGCCGGCATCTGCACATCAGCACCGGTTATTTCAGCAGCATTTTTAAAAAGGAAATGAAGATGACCTTCGTAGCCTACTTGCTGCATGTGCGCATGGAAGCCGCCAAGGAGATGCTGCGATCGACGTCGCTGAAAGCGTTCGAAATCGCCGAAACGCTTGGGTTTGCGGATCCGAACTACTTCAGCTTCTGCTTCCGCAAGAAATTCGGCATTACGCCGAAAGAATACCGCAGCGGCCATGGAGGAGGCGAATCGGCTTGAAGATTCCGCATCGTCGTCTGAAGCCCCGTGCACCGCGGCTTCCCATGTCCTTCCGGCTGCGGAGCATACAGACGATCATCACCGCGACCTTTGCCGGTATGACGGTGCTCGTCGTCATCCTGGTCAGCATCATGCTGTACAACAAATTTTCCAAGACGGCGGAGGAGAACGCCTACCTCAATATTCAGCAGATCATCGAGCAGGTCAATTACCACCTGGAGCTGTATGTCAAAGGAATGCAGGACATTTATGCCGTAGTCGAGCAGCAGATTGATCAAACGGCTGACATCAGCAGCGGGGTGCTCCGCGAGCAGCTGACCACACTGCTTCATACACGGGAAGACCTTGTATCCGTGGCGCTGTTTACGCCCGAAGGCCGGCTGGTGCTGGACATTCCGAATGCCGAAATGCGCCGGAACACCAAGCTGACCGAACAGAGCTGGTACGAATCGGCCCGGGAAGTGCCGCAGAAGCTGTCTTTTTCCCCGCCTCACATCCAAAATTTATACAAGGGCCAGTACAAGTGGGTCGTATCGTTAAGCCGCATGATCGAATACCGGGACCAGGGAAAAGTAAAGCGCGGAATTCTGCTCGTTGACGTCAACTTCCGGACGATTGATGAGCTGAGCCGCAAGGTGAGCCTTGGCAAACAGGGTTATGCCTACATCATCGACGAGCTGGGGAACATCGTCTACCATCCGCAGCAGCAGCTGATCTATGCCGGTTTGAAGTACGAAAATCTGGAGCCCGTATTTGACTATGCCTATGGCAGCTATATCGATAAATCGACTGGCGTGCCGCGGTATATTACGATCCGGACGGTACAGCCCATCGGCTGGAAAATCGTCGGGGTCGCCTTTCCGGACGAAATCGTGACGACCAAGCAGGACCTGAATCAGTTTATTTTCTGGTTTCTCGTGGTCGTCATTACGGCTGTGGTACTCCTCGCTGTCTTCATCTCGGCGAAAATATCCCAGCCGCTCCGCCGCTTGGAGCGGTCGGTCCAAAGCGTCGGACAAGGGGATTTCAGCACGCCGATTTACGTCAGCGGCGCTTATGAAGTGGTGCAGCTGTCCAAGCGGTTTAATTTTATGCTGCACCGCATCCGCCAGCTGATGGACCAGATCATTCACGAGCAGGAAGCGAAGCGGAAAAGCGAGCTGGATGTGCTTCAGTCGCAAATCAATCCCCATTTTCTCTACAATACGCTGAATTCGGTGATCCGGCTGGCGGAAAAGGGCAAAAAGGAAGAGGTCGTGACGACGATCACTTCGCTGTCCAAGTTTTTCCGGATCAGTCTGAGCAAAGGGAACACGATCATCACCGTGGAAGAAGAGCTGGAGCATGTGCGCCATTATTTGATCATCCAGAAGATCCGCTACAAGCATAAGTTCAATTATGAGATTCAGTGCGATGAAGCCGCACGCTCCTGCAGGACGCTGAAGCTGATCCTGCAGCCGATCGTAGAGAACGCCATTTATCATGGAATCGAGAAAATGCCGGACGAAGGCTGGATCTCCATCTCGGCGGCGGTTCAGGGAGAGCAGCTCGTCTTGACCGTCAAGGACAACGGGCTTGGCATGACCCCGCAGGTGATGGATCAGATTCTCAGCGGTAACCACCGCAGCAGCACCGGATCGGGTGTCGGCGTGAAGAACGTGAACGAGCGCATCCGGCTGTGCTACGGCAAGCCTTACGGTCTGCATTTTGCGAGCGAACTGGAAGAAGGGACAAGGGTTACGATCACGCTGCCGGCGGTATCGGACCGTGCGGAGGAACTGGAGAGGGGGATATCATGAGCTTAAGCCAAGGAATCGTCCGAGCAGCGCTGCTGCTTGCCATCTTGCTCCTCACGGGCTCTTGTTCCACGTCGCCTCCGAATCTCCGCGCCTCCGGCAAGCCGCGGACCATCGACATGATCGTCAAGATGAATCACGGCGACTACTGGAACACGGTGAAAATGGGCGCCGAGGTGGCGGCCAAAGAATTCAACGTTCAGCTGACGTTTAAAGCGCCTGACAACGAAAGCGATATCGACGGGCAAATTCGCCTGATGGATCAGTCCATCCAAAACAAGGCGGATGCCATCATTCTGTCTGCGAGCGACTACATGAAGCTGGCCCAGGTGACTGACCGCGCGGCCTATTACAAAATCCCGGTCATCTCGATGGATTCCGAGGTGGCATCGGCCCGGGTCAAAACGTTCGTGGGCACGAACAACTATGAAGCGGGCCAGAAGGCGGCGGAGCGGATGGTCGCCCTGACCGGAACGAACAGCCGCATCGGCGTGATGAATTTTGTGCAGGGCTCCAAAAACGGCGACGAGCGCGAGGAGGGCTTTATGGATTATATCGCCCGGTTTCCCGGGGTTCAGGTCGTGGCCGTGGAATACTGCCAGTCCAATGAGCAGCTGGCGCGTGAGCTTACCCGCAAAATGCTGAACGAGCATCCCGATATAAACGGGATTGTGGCGCTTAACGAAGTGGCGTCGATCGGCACCGGAGAAGAGATACAGGAGCTGGGGGCCGGCGGACGCGTGAAGCTGATCACGTTTGACAGCCCGGCGAAAGTGATGGAGCTGCTGCAGGAGGGGATCGTGCAGGCGACGGTCATCCAGAACCCGTTTAACAACGGTTATTTGGCTGTGCAGTACGCAGTTGAAGCGATGGAGGGCCTGGACGTCCCTGAGCGCATCGATACCAAATCCAAAATTATCGATCTCGACAATATGCTCTGGCCGGATAATCAGAAGCAGCTGTTTCCGTTTGTCCGCTGAGCTATTGGTGAACCGAGTGCCGCACCTCCGTAAGCGGCACTTTTTTTTGCGTTCTTCACCTCATTCTTCCCACGTCATGAGAATTTTCATAGAACACATGAGAATTTTATATTCGAATCTGCCCGCGGATACAGCATAATGTAAACGTATCCAAGAGAGATACGAGAGGCTCGTTAAAGAGAATATCAGGAGGTCTGTGAACGATGAAAAAAATCACTTCCGTCATCCTAGCCGGTGCGCTGCTGGGTACGGTCATGGCCGGCTGCTCGAACTCCGGCGACAAATCCACGGGGGCTTCGGGCGGCAGCGCCGACAGCGGCAAGGAGCCGTCCATCGGGGTAGCCATTTATAAATTCGACGATACGTTCATGACGGGTGTACGCAATGCCATCAAAACCAATGCGGAAGGCAAGGCAAAGGTGGATATTGTGGACAGCCAGAACTCCCAGCCGACCCAAAACGACAAGGTCGATCTGTTCATCACCAAAAAGACCGATGCGCTGTTGATCAACCCGGTGGACCGCACGGCAGCCGGTGTTATTATCGACAAAGCCAAAACAGCCAGCATCCCGGTCGTCTTCCTGAACCGTGAGCCGCTGCCCGAAGACATGAAGAAATGGGACAAAGTGTATTACGTCGGCGCCAAAGCCGAAGAATCCGGCACGATGTCCGGGGAACTGATTGCGGATTATTGGAAGGCCCATCCGGAAGCGGATAAAAACAAGGACGGTGTCCTGCAGTACGTCATGCTCAAAGGAGAACCCGGACACCAGGATGCGGAGCTGCGCACCAAGTACTCGATCCAGGCGATCGAAGACGCAGGCATCAAGGTCGAAAAACTGGCGGAAGACACGGCGATGTGGGACCGCGTGAAAGGGCAGGAGAAGATGGCTGCTTTCCTCGGTTCGCATGGCGATAAAATCGAAGCCGTTCTCGCGAACAACGACGACATGGCGCTTGGCGCGATCGAGGCGCTGAAAGCGGCAGGCTACTTCACGGGCACTAAAACGATGCCGGTTGTCGGCGTGGACGCCACGGCGCCGGCGCTTCAAGCACTGCAGGACGGCACGCTGCTCGGCACGGTGCTGAACGATGCGAACAACCAGGGCAAAGCTTCTGTGACGCTGGCCACGCTGCTGGCCAAAGGAGAAACGCCGACCAAGGAGAACGTCGGATTCGACATTACGGATAATCAATACGTGTGGATTCCTTACAAAAAAATTACCAAAGACAACATCGACGATGCGAAGTAAGCCGACAGGCTGGACTTAAACTAACCATCCCCGGAAAGGGCGGACGAGAAGCGCGGTCCGTCCTTTCCTATGGATGAGGGCAGGGAGCTGAAGTTATGGCTGAGCGTGAATTTTTACTGGAAATGAACCGGATCAGCAAAGAGTTTCCCGGCGTTAAGGCGCTGGACGGGGTTACGCTGCAGGTAAGGCCCGGTACGGTTCATGCCCTGATGGGGGAGAACGGTGCCGGCAAGTCCACTTTAATGAAATGCCTGTACGGCATTTATTCGCCGGACGCGGGCGATATTCTGCTGGACGGCAATAAGGTCCAGATTAACAATTCCAAGGATGCGCTGAACCTGGGAATTTCGATGATTCATCAGGAGCTGCACCCGGTGCCTTTTCGCAATGTGATGGAAAATATTTGGCTGGGGCGTTTTCCGACTAAAGGCGCGGGATTCATCCGGTTTATCGACCACAAAAAAATGTACCGGGACACGAAGGAGCTGTTCAAGCAGCTGGACATTGATATTGAGCCGGACGTGATGGTCGGCAAGCTGTCGGTATCCAAAATCCAGTCCATCGAAATCGCCAAGGCGGTATCCTTTCATGCGCGGGTCATCATTATGGACGAACCGACGTCGTCCTTGACCGGTGTGGAAGTCGAGCATTTATTCCGCATCATCCGCGACCTGAAGAAACGCGGGGTGGCCATCATCTACATCTCGCACAAAATGGAAGAAATTTTACAAATTTCCGATGATGTCACGATTATGCGCGACGGCAGCAAAATCGGCACGTGGCCGGCCAGCGAGCTGACCACAGAGATGATTATCGCGAAGATGGTTGGACGGGACCTGACACACCGGTTTCCGGAGAAGGAAAACGTGCCTGGCGAAGTGGTATTGAAGGTTGAGGGCGTGACTTCGCCCATCCCGAAATCGTTTAAAGACATTTCCTTTGAGCTGCGCAAAGGGGAAATTCTCGGCATCGGGGGCTTGGTCGGCGCCCAGCGCACCGAGCTGATCGAAGCGCTGTTCGGGCTGAGGGACATCGCCTCGGGCTCCATTTCCCTGAAAGGCAGGCCGGTCAAGATCAAGTCGCCGGAGGATGCGAAGAAGCTCGGTATGGCGCTGCTGACGGAAGAACGGCGGGTCACCGGCATCTTCTCCGTTCTGCCTGTTCACGAAAACGCGGCAATCGCCAATTTGGGCAGATACCGCAAAGCGTTGTTCCTGCTGGACGGCAAACGGAAAAAGAAGGAAGCCGATCAAATGGTGGAGAAGCTGCGCACTAAAACGCCGACCACCCGTGCGCTGATCATGAACTTGTCCGGCGGCAACCAGCAGAAGGTGCTGCTGGCCAGATGGCTTTTGACCGAACCCGAAATTCTGCTGCTGGATGAGCCGACAAGGGGGATCGACGTCGGGGCGAAGTTTGAAATCTATACGATCATCAAAGACCTGGCGAAGCAGGGGAAAAGCATCATCATGATCTCCTCCGAAATGCCGGAGCTGCTCGGTATGTCGGACCGGATTATGGTGATGTCTGAAGGGCGGCTGACCGGCATCGTGGACGGAAGCAGCGCCACGGAAGAAGAAATCATGCGTCTGGCCGCCCAGCATTAGGGAAAGCCGAAGGAGGAACTAACATGCTGAACACCAATAAAATCAACACAGGCAGGAGATTTCAGGGATTTGCCTCGCAGTATGCGATTTACATCGTGCTGGTGCTGCTGGTCATCGGGATTACGATCTACAATCCTTCTTTTCTGTCCGTAAACTCGCTGCGGGACATTCTGATCCAGTCATCGACGCGCGCCATCATCGCGCTTGGCGTTGCGTTCATTTTGATCACGGCCGGAACCGACTTGTCGGCTGGCCGAATCGTCGGCCTGACCGCGGTTATCTCGGCATCCATGCTGCAGAGCTCGGACTATGCTGCGCGTTTTTTTCCGAATCTGCCGCATCTTCAAGTATGGCTGCCCATTGTCCTGGCCATTATCGTCGGCCTGCTGTGCGGATTGGTTAACGGGCTGGTCGTCTCGAAGCTGAACGTTCCGCCGTTTATCGCAACGCTCGGCACGATGGTTGCCGTGTACGGCCTGAACTCGCTGTATTTTGATATGGAGCCGAATAACTCCCAGCCAATCGGGGGTTTGCGCAAAGATTTCACCGCGATCGGTACAGGATATATCGGCGAAGGGCAGTATTCCGTGCCTTATATCGTGCTGATCGCCATTTTCGTAGCGTTCATCGTCTGGGTCATTTTTACGAAAACGAAACTTGGAAAATACATGTACGCGATCGGCGGCAACATCCAGGCGGCTAAAGTATCGGGCATCAACGTCGCCAAGTACCTGATTTATATCTATGCCATCGCAGGCGCCCTCTACGGGCTGGCGGGAGTGCTCGAAGCCTCCAGAACCGGCGGCGCAACGAACAACTACGGGAATATGTACGAGCTGGACGCCATTGCGGCCTGCGTTGTCGGCGGGGTGTCGACCACCGGTGGCATTGGCACGGTGCCCGGCGTCATGGTGGGCGTGCTGATCTTCACGATCATCAACTATGGCTTGACCTTTATCGGCATCAGCCCTTACTGGCAGCTCATCATTAAGGGATTGATCATCGTAGCGGCCGTCGCTTTCGACATGCGCAAGTATGCTGCCAAAAAGTAATAGGCCATAAAGGAACCGATCTTCTCGTCATGCAAACAAGCTGCGGCATTTCATGCTGCGGCTTATTTGTGCTGGAGCTGGAGTAATTCGGCTGAAAGAAAGACGGATGGTTGATGTAAGACGGATTACCAATATTTGAGGCGTAGCCAGAAGAAACAAACATGTTACAATGTGAGGGTAGATTGTTTACAACTTTGTAACCTGTGTAAACGAAATCAACTTACGATATTTCACTGCGAAAAGGAGATGTTTGCAAGATGAAAAACAGAATGATGAAGACCATCGCCGGAGGAGCTTTCGCTGCCGTACTGGCTGCAGGACTGATCGGGTCCGGATCTGCATCAGCCGCTTCTGCCACCTCCGCTCCTCAAAAACAAGATCTCGGCAGCCTGCAGGCTTACCTGGAGCAGCTGCTGCAAAATAACGGCGGTTCTTTGAATTGGAACTTCGTGTACGAGCTGCCTTCCAATGGGCAAGTAAACGTACCGACAACGGGAACGGATAAACCAACGACGACCAAACCTTCCACGCCGCAAACAAGCAAGCCTTCGGCTCCACAGACGAGCAAGCCGTCGACACCAACGACTACGACGCCTTCGACTCCGTCCAACAACAGCGGAAGCAACACGGCGGACAAGTCCGGCTATGCCGCTCAAGTGATCAAGCTGGTTAACCAGGAACGTGCGAAAGCCGGTCTTGGTGCGCTGAAGGAAAATACGAAGCTGTCCGGCATGGCGATGGACAAAGCGAAAGACATGTACAGCAACAATTACTTTGACCACAATTCTCCAACGTACGGATCTCCGTTTGACATGATGAAGAAGTACGGCATTTCTTACAGCTATGCCGGCGAGAACATCGCCAAAGGCCAAAAGGATCCGGCTGACGTCATGAATGCGTGGATGAACAGCGAGGGCCACCGCGCGAACATTTTGAACAGCCATTACACCACGATCGGCGTGGCCTATTATAATGGGGTCTGGGTTCAAGAGTTTATTGCGAACTAATCATTCATATCATCTAAACAAAAAGGGTGCCCCATGGCCGTTCGGCAGGGGTACCCTTTAATTTTAAAAAAAGTTCGATCAATCCCTCGGGAATATGGAAAACCGTTTTTGGCCGGTGAGTCAGATGGTTACATACGAATTGAAAAAAGCAGAACCCGCATGCTTCAGCATACGAATTCTGCTTTGATGGGTTATGCAGGGGTCGAACCTGCGACCTGCCGATTAAGAGTCGGCTGCTCTACCAGCTAAGCTAATAACCCGCGTCGTCTAACAGGGAATATTATAACTCCGTTTCTCCTCAATATCCACTATGTTCACAAAATCGACAAAAACGACTGACGCTAAAACCGGGAATATGGCATGATTTGCAAATTGCCGGGAGAAGTTTTATGTTTATGTACATAACGTTTACGGAAACGACCGTTCAGATTGATCTGTGGAGGGATTATGTCTTGAGTTCATCGAAGTGGATTTGGCGGATTATCGGCATTCTGTCCATCGCGGCAACGCTCCTCCTCATCGCCGGCTTCGCTTATGCGGTACAGGATATCAACCATCCCCAAGGCAGCAAGCTAAACCTGTCGGCTCCTTCCGCCCAACCCGAAGGAACGGCACCGGGCAATATCGATCAGAAAAAGGAACTGAAGGCTGCGGTCATCGGCGATTCCTTGGCCAAAGGAACAGGCGACAGTACCGGAAGCGGCTTCGCGCGGCGAAGTGTAACCAAGCTTGCGGAGGCTACAGGCAAGAAAGTGACCCTGCTGAACAATCTTGGCATTAACGGGCTGACCACATCCGGACTGCTACCGAAGCTGAAGGAACAAGGGACCCGATACGTGCTCGGTGAGGCGGACATCATCCTGTTGTCCATCGGGGGCAATGATTTGTTCCAGGGGGCGGATTTGCTGTCAGGCAGCCAGACCGGTACCGCGACCAACGACGGAGAGGCTGCGGATCTGGACCCTGATGAGCTGCTGGAAGCGCTGCCCCAGGCGAAGAAACAGCTGCAGCAAATTTTGGAGCAAGTCCGGAAGATCAATCCGGGTGCGCTCATCATTTACGTCGGGCTCTATAATCCGTTTGGAGACGTGAAGGATCTTAAAGTGGCCGGTAATCAGGCCGTTTCGGAGTGGAACAGTGCTGCGCTCACGGTCATCAATAAATATGACAACATGACGCTTGTTCCGACGTTCGACCTTTTTCAGCACCAATTGAACAAGTATTTGTCGACGGACCATTTCCATCCGAACGATCAAGGATATGAGCGGATTGCCGAGCGAATTGTACAGGGAATGTTGTGAGAAAGAAGCGGGAAAGGGGCGTCAGGCGCGCATATGTCTGAAGGAAGCATCTTGAAATCTCAGGATGACGTCGTTCTGTCGGTGGAGCATGTGAAGAAGAAGATCGGACGGAAGTGGATCATTCACGATGTCACCTTCGACGTTCGGGAGGGCGAAGTGTTCGGCTTTCTGGGCCCGAACGGAGCAGGCAAAACGACGACCATTCGCATGCTGGTGGATTTGATCAAGCCGACCAGCGGTACCATCCGGGTGTGCGGATACGACGTGAACAAAAATCAGGAGCAGGCGCTCCGGTTTGTAGGCTCGATCGTCGAAAACCCGGAGGCGTATACTTATTTGACAGGATGGGAGAACCTCGAGCATTTTGCCCGGATGCAGCGCGGCATAGACCGTCAGCGTATCCAGGAAGTGGTTGACATCGTCAGGCTCGACCAGCGCATTCATGACAAGGTCAGCACGTATTCGCTCGGGATGAGGCAGCGGCTTGGAATCGCCCAAGCCCTTCTGGGACGGCCCAAGCTGCTGATCCTGGATGAGCCGACCAACGGGCTCGATCCGAAAGGAATCAAGGAGCTGAGACAGTTTATCCGTCAGCTGGCCGATGAAGGGCTCGCCGTATTTGTGTCCAGCCACCTGCTGAGCGAAATCCAGCTGCTGTGCGACCGGGTGGCTATCATCAGCAAAGGGCGCGTACTGGCCGTGGGTCCTGTTGAAGAGCTGGTATCGGAAAATGCCCAATATGTCATATGGGATCTCTCTTCCGTGGGAGAAGGCAGGTCCTTACTCAGCCGGCAGGCAGGCGTAGAGGTGATTACGGACGCCGAAGAGGTGCTCGATGACGCCATCATCGCCGGCATGGGGCAGGAAGCGATCGTGACCCGGATGGACGAACAGCATGTCGCCTCCATCGTCAGACAGCTCGTTTCAGCAGGGATTGAAGTCAAGGGCGTGCATAAAATTAATCCGACTCTGGAACAGCTGTTCCTCAAAATGACGGAAGGTGAGAGCATTGATTAACCTGCTTCCGCTGGTCAAAAACGAAACGATCAAAATCATCAAAAAGAAACGGTTTTATGTCGTATTGCTGATCCTGGTCGTCCTGGTGCCCATGTTCACCTACGCCCAGATGCGCTCGGCCGAACGGACACGCGATAAGTTTCACGGCGATTGGCGGCTTGAAGTTCAGCAGCAGATCACCGATAATGAAAATTCACTCAGCAGCGACCGCGTTCCGGACGAATGGAAAAAGTTTCGGAAAATTTTTATCCAGCAGCTGCAGTATTACCTAGACCATGACGTGAACCCGAACGAGCCGAACGGCGTCACCTTTACCCGCGAGTTTCTGGACAACTCCATTTCCTTGTTCATACCTCTGTTGGTCATGGCGATCGCCTCGGATATCGTATCGGGCGAGAGGACATCGGGCACGATCAAAATGCTGCTGACCCGGCCGGTCAAAAGGTGGAAGGTGCTGCTCAGCAAATTGATCGCGCTGGTCATGTACAATTCGTTAATCGTCGTGGCGACGGTCATCATCACTTATTTGATTTCGGGCGCGGTATTTGGCTACAAAGGCTTTACGATTCCGGTGTTCACCGGCTTTCTAATCCGCGGCTCGGAGGTGGATATGTCCGCCGTTCATGCCGTTCCGCAGTGGGAATACCTGCTGATGCAGGCGGGTCTAGCCTGGTTCGTCAGCCTTGTCGTCGGGGTGCTCGCATTTATGGTATCCGTGCTTGTCCGAAGCACCGCCGCCAGTATCGTCGTCATGATGGCTGCGTTGATTGCCGGCTCAATATTGACGAACATGGCGTCCGCATGGAATAGCGCCAAATATTTATTTATGGTCAACCTGCAGCTGACCAATTACCTGTCCGGCACGCCGGCGCCAATCGAAGGCATGAGCTTGACGTTTTCCCTCATCGTGCTGACGGTTTGGGGGGCTGCTGCGACTGCAATCTCTTTCCTTGTCTTTACGAAAAGGGATATCTTGAATTAAAATGGACAAGGATAACAAAACATCTGTTTGCATTTTGGATGAAATTCATGAAATTCATCCTACATAAAGATACACAAAGGGGGAGCATGAATGGTCGAGCAGATCGATATGTTTGCAGAGTCATCAAAGGGCGGCCCGAACGGCCAAACCGGATACGATGCTGACGACATTCAAGTGCTCGAAGGCCTGGTTGCGGTTCGCAAACGGCCAGGTATGTATATTGGCAGCACCAGCTCATCCGGACTTCATCATCTGGTATGGGAAATTGTTGATAATGCTGTAGACGAGCATTTAGCCAAATACTGCACGAGAATCGATATTACGGTACACAAAGACGGATCTATCACCGTTCTGGACAACGGGCGGGGGATACCGACAGGAATGCACAAGACGGGTATCCCTACGCCGCAGGTCGTATATACGATCCTGCATGCCGGCGGCAAATTTGGCGGATCGGGTTATAAGAAGTCCGGCGGTTTGCACGGCGTAGGCGCATCGGTGACCAACGCGCTGTCGGAATGGCTTGAGGTGGAGATTTACCGGGAAGGCAAGATTCACCGGATGCGTTTTGAATATTGGCAGGACAAGAACGGCAAGGAGCACGTCGGCGAGCCGGTGACCGGCCTGGAAGTGCTGGGCAATACGAACAAGACCGGCACCAAGGTGACGTTTAAGCCTGACGCTCGTGTGTTTCAGGGCGGTATCAACGTAACTTACGATACCCTCGCCGAACGGCTTCAGGAAATTGCGTTCTTGAACTCCGGGCTGCGGATCGTCCTGAAGGACGAGCGTGCGGACCGCCAGGACGAGTTTTTCTATGAAGGCGGGGCCAGCCAGTTCGTCGAATTCCTGAACGAAGGCAAAGACGTCATGCATGACGTCATTCACTTTTACGGGGAAAAGGAAGACGTCGAGGTCGAGGTCGCCCTGCAGTATAACGCAGGATATACCGAAACGATCGCCTCCTTCGTCAACTCGATTCCGACTCGCGGCGGCGGTACGCATGAAACAGGCTTTAAAACGGCCTACACACGGGTGATGAACGATTATGCCCGCAAAAATCACCTGCTGAAAGAAAAGGACAAAAACCTTGAGGGGAACGATCTGCGCGAAGGCATGATGGCGGTCATCAGCGTTAAGATGGCCGAGGTCGAATTCGTGGGCCAGACCAAGGACCAGCTCGGCAGCGCTTCCGCGCGGAGCACCGTCGATGCGGTCGTGTCGGAGAAAATGCAGATTTTCCTTGAGGAAAATCCGCAGGTGGCCCAGACGCTGATCAAAAAGGCGATCCAGGCCTCCAAAGCGAGGGAAGCCGCGCGGAAAGCGCGCGACGATATGCGCAGCGGCAAGAAGCGCAGCGAAAGCTCGAATCTGGGCGGCAAGCTGGCGCCGGCGCAGTCGAAGGATTTTACCCGTACGGAGCTGTTTGTCGTGGAAGGGAACTCTGCGGGCGGATCGGCCAAGCAGGGCCGCGATTCCAAAATCCAGGCAATCCTTCCGCTGAAGGGGAAGCCGATGAATCCGGAGAAGGCGAAGCTCGCCGACATTATGAAGAACGAAGAATACCGGATGATCATTTCCGCCATCGGGGCCGGCATCGGCAACGAGTTTGAAATCGAAGACAGCAATTACTCCAAAATTATTATTATGACCGACGCAGACACGGACGGAGCGCACATTCAAGTGCTGCTGCTGACCTTTTTCTACCGTTACATGAAGCCGCTGATCGATGCCGGAAGAGTGTATATCGCTCAGCCTCCGCTGTACAAAATTACGCGGAAGTCCGGCAAGCTGGAGACGATCCGTTATGCATATAACGACGAGCAGCTGCAAAACTATTTAAAAGAATTCGGTAAAAACTACGAGCTTCAGCGCTACAAGGGACTGGGCGAGATGAACCCCGAACAGCTGTGGGAAACGACGATGAACCCGGACACCAGAACGCTGCTGCAGGTGCAGATCGAGGATGCCGCCAAGGCCGAACGGCGCGTCTCCACACTGATGGGCGACAAGATTGATCCGCGCAAGCGCTGGATCGTGGAAAACGTGGACTTTAGAGAGTTCGAGGAATAGAAGGTGAATGGATGAGCTTATCGGAACAATTTTTACCGGCCTTTCTGGAGGAGGTCGTCGGCGACCGCTTTGGCCGGTACTCCAAATATATTATTCAGGACCGGGCCATTCCCGACGTGCGGGACGGCCTGAAGCCTGTTCAGCGCCGGATTCTGTACGCGATGTACGATTCGGGCAACACACCGGATAAACCTTACCGTAAATCCGCCAAAACCGTCGGGGACGTGATGGGTAACTATCATCCCCACGGGGATGCGTCCATCTATGACGGCATGGTCCGGATGGCCCAGCCTTGGAAGATGGGGCATGTGCTTGTGGACGGTCACGGCAACTGGGGTTCGATTGACGATGATCCGGCCGCAGCGATGCGGTACACGGAAGCCCGCCTGTCGCCGATCGCCATGGAGCTGCTGCGGGATATTGAGAAGCGCACCGTGCAGTTCAAGGACAACTTTGATAATACCGCCAAGGAGCCGGTCGTTCTTCCTTCCAGGTATCCGAATCTGCTGGTCAACGGGGTCAGCGGCATTTCCGCGGGTTTTGCAACCGAGATTCCGCCGCACAACCTGCGCGAGGTGATCGACGCATGCATCGCCGTCATGCAGAAGCCGGAAATCGAACTGGACGAAATTATGACCTTTATCAAAGGGCCCGATTTTCCGACGGGCGGCCTGATCATGGGTGGCGACGGCATCAAGGAAGCGTACCAGACGGGCAAGGGACGGATTTATCTCCGTTCTAAAGCGGACATCGAGTTTCTGCGCGGCGGCAAGCAGCAAATCGTCATTACCGAAATTCCGTATCAGGTCGTCAAATCGCGACTGGTGACACAAATGGAGAATATTCGACTCGAGAAAAAAATCGAGGGAATTTCGGAGGTTCGTGACGAAAGCGGCCGCGAAGGATTGCGCATCGTTGTCGAAATCAAGAAGGAAGCGGATGCCCAGGGCATTCTGGCGTATCTGCTTAAGAAGACCGACTTGCAGGTGACGTACAACTTCAACATGGTCTCCATCGTCAACAAGGCGCCGCAGCAGCTTGGACTGAAAGCGATGCTGCAGGCCTACATCGAGCATCAGCGCGAGGTCGTGACGTACCGGACGCAGTTTGATCTCGAGAAGGCGGAGGCGAGAGCCCATGTGCTCGAAGGTCTTGTCAAGGCGCTGAACATACTGGACGAAGTCATCGCGGCCATCAAGGCTTCCAGCAACCGCCAGGATGCGCAGAACAACCTGCAATGGATGTTCGGGTTTACGGAGCGTCAGGCCGATGCGATTCTGACCTTGCAGCTGTACCGTCTGACCAACCTGGAGATCACGACGCTGCAGAAGGAGCTGGACGAGCTGCATAAGAAGATCGCCCAGTACCAGGCGATTCTGGAGAGCGACAAGAAGCTGATCGCGCTGATCCGCAAGGAGCTGCTCGAAATCCGCGACAAGTACGGTGTGGACCGGCGCTCTTCGATCCAGGGCGAGGTTGAGGAAATCAAGGTCAACCTGGAAGTCATGGTCAGCTCGGAGGATGTTCTCGTAACTCTGTCCAACGATGGATACATCAAACGGACGAGCATGCTGTCGTTTACGCGTTCCGGCGGGGAGCTGGACAGCTCCGGGGTGAAGGAAGGCGATTATGTCAACAGGGTGCTGGAGGTCAACACGCTGGACAATCTGCTGATCTTTACGCAGCGAGGCCAATTCTTCCTGCTGCCGGTGCATCAGGTGCCTGAGTTCAAGTGGAAGGACCCGGGAACGGCGATCGTCAACGTCATCAACCTGGCGAAGGAAGACGAGATCGTCGGGGCCATCCCTGTCAACAATTTTGATCAGCCGGATAAATCGCTCGTCTTCGTGACCCGCAAGGGCCAAGTGAAGCGGACGGAGCTGAAAGAATACATGACTAACCGCTCCAGCGCGGTTGCCGCTTGCAAGGTCGGCAGCGACGATGCGGTCCTGTCGGTGACGATGAGCAATAACGACAAAGACATTTTGCTGGTCAGCAAGGACGGCATGAGCATCCGCTTCAAGGAGCAGGAGGTTAATGCGATGGGCCGCGTATCCGCCGGAGTGCGCGGAATTCAGCTCAAGGAAGGCGATGAGGTCGTATCCGCCCTGTGGGTAGAAGAGGACGAGGGCGAAATCCTCACCCTGACGGATCTGGGCTACGGCAAACGGACGCTGCTGGCGGACTATCTGCCGCAGAGCCGGGGCGGCAAGGGACTTGCTACGTTCGAGTTCAAGGAAGGCAAGCGGGTGAAGCCGAACGGAACCCGCATCGCGGGAGCGTTTTATTGCCGCGAGCCGCTTGAGATCACGGCCATAACCCAAGCCGGCCAAAGCTTCAGCTTCAATTCGGAGCAGGCGCCGCTCGCCGAGCGGAAATCGATCGGCAAGCTGCTCGTGCATGTAGAGAAGAAGGACGAGATTGTCGATTTGCTCGTGACCGGCTCTGAGCCGAGCCGGACGGAGTCCAAATCATAAAAATCAATAGCTGAAAGGGCATCCCGGGCTGCGGGATGCCCTTTGTTTTTAACCGAAAATTTTTAAAAATTTCGTGGCTCCCCGAAAAGGTTCTAAATGGGCACGGGAAGGCCATCGGAGCCGCGTTATAGGGGATGTTTTTCCTGTAAATTTACACAGTTTTCACGAACCAAGCAAAGAAATTTTTCATGGTGAAGAAGGAATTGCTTTAAATTGCGCGAAACTTAATCATGTAAATCATGGCGATTACAAGATACTGAGCGAAAGGAAGGATATACAGTGCAGACTTCCGAATTTGCGAAAATGTGGTCTAAACTAAGCAAAGATTACAAATTACATATGGAAAACGAGCTCGCCCCGGCCCTGACGGAGTCCCAGCTAACCGTGCTTGAAGTGCTGAGCGATCAGGAACGGATGAAGCCTTCGGACTTGACCCCGCTGCTGGCGACGAGCCCTGCCGCGGTCACCATGCTGCTGGACCGTATGGAGAAGAACGGGCTGATCCAGCGTGAGCGGGATTTGAATGACAGGCGGATCGTATGGGTGTCCATTTCGGAAAAGGGCAAGAACGAAGTGCTCCGCGGTCTGCAGATCCGCGATGCGTTCCTGTCCGGCGTGCTGAGCCGAATCTCACTTCACAACCAGCAGCTGCTGGTGTATCTATTGGGCAAAATCACGGCCTAAACCGGCCCCGGCGTGTTGGAAAGCGCCGTTTAGGGCATCGTATGGATAACGATGCTTGTATCCCTATTATTTCTTCAAGAGGAGTCATCATTGGATGAGTAAGTTAGAGCTTTTGCGGCACCCCAAGCAAAGAAAGCTGCTCTTTAGCGCCGGCTTCAGCTGGTTGTTCGACGCTATGGATGTCGGCATCATATCGTTTATCGTTACGGCATTAACGGCCGAATGGAAGCTGTCACCGCAGCAGGTCGGAGTCTTGACCAGCATGAACTCTGTCGGCATGGTCATCGGAGCGGCTGCTGCCGGTTATATGGCCGACCGGTTCGGACGCAAGACGATCCTGCTGTGGACCCTGCTCATTTTTTCGGTGGCGAGCGGCTTGTCCGCGTTGGCCGCAAGCTTTGCCGTGCTGTGCCTGCTGCGGTTTATTACCGGCATCGGTCTTGGCGGCGAGCTGCCGGTGGCTTCAACGCTCGTCTCGGAGTCGATGCCGGCACGCGACCGCGGCAGAGCCGTCGTCCTGCTGGAGAGCTTCTGGGCGGGAGGATGGCTGGTCGCTGCGCTGGTGTCGTACTTCGTCATTCCGAAGTACGGATGGCAGATTGCGTTTGTCATCGGGGCCTTACCTGCGCTATATGCCATATATTTACGCAAATCCATCGAAGATGCGCCGCGTTTCAAGGAGCAGCAGGCAAGCGTCTCGAAGCTGTCCTTCGGGACCAAATTCAAGTCGATTTGGGCTAAAGAGCACAGCCGCTCCACGCTGATGCTGTGGATTCTGTGGTTTACCGTCGTGTTTTCCTATTACGGCATGTTTTTGTGGCTGCCGTCGGTCATGGTTCTCAAAGGCTTCAGTTTGGTCAAAAGTTTTGAATACGTGCTGATCATGACGATCGCCCAGCTGCCCGGTTATTTTACCGCGGCTTACTTCATCGAAAAGTTCGGACGCAAGTTCGTTATGGTTACTTATTTGACGCTGACGGCGCTGAGTGCGCTGTGGTTCGGCTATGCAGACACAGAAGGCATGCTGATTGCTGCAGGCATCTGCTTGTCCTTCTTTAACCTCGGTGCCTGGGGCGGCATGTATGCCTATACACCGGAGCTGTATCCGACCCGGGTGCGGTCCACCGGCGTGGGGCTGGCCACCTCGGTTGGCCGGGTCGGCGGCGTAATTGCCCCGCTGCTCGTAGGCGTGATGGTTGGCAAGGGCATCAGCATCGATACCATTTTCGGCATGTTTTTTGTCATTGTGCTGATCGGTGCAATCGGAGTGCTGCTTCTCGGTAAGGAAACCAAAGGCAAGGAACTGGCCGATTAAACGGCAATAAATACGTCATGTGTTGAAGAAGCTGTCCCGGGCAGCTTCTTTCCTTTTTCGTCATGCATATTTTTGGACTTTGCCACGCCCGTTCTTCCACCCAAGATGACTAAATCTACGGGTTTGATTGTGATTTCCGGTTGTTTTGAATTATAATAAATATTGTTGCAGTTAGACGCTATCAGAATGGGGGAAGGAATATGCAGCTGATCAATCCCGGCATGGTCCAGGAGATGCTAGATTCATTGAAAAACCAGGACCTTTATATACACCTTGAAATGACAACGGGTGCTTATGCTTCACACAACGATTCATCCAAATTTACCGCATCGACGTTTATCCATAACGGGGTCGTCCGATATTCGCAGGGCTCCATCGCCGGCTTTGGCCCATACCGGGTCGGCCTCAAGATGGAGCAGGGCTGGGTTTATTCCCAAGGTTTGACCCATTTTGAAGAAACGGAAACGGATCGGCTGATCATGGCTGGACATGACAGCGACGGCAAGCTCGTCGTGGCACTTCAGCTGAGCCGCCAACCATTTTAACGAGAGAGAAGGTTAGACATATGGAAAAACATATCCTTGTGGTGTTTCCCCACCCCGATGATGAGTCGTTCGGCACGTCGGGGACGCTGGCTAAGCATATCCAGGCCGGAACCCAAGTGACGTACGCCTGTTTAACCCTGGGGGAAATGGCCCGCAACATGGGCAATCCCATCTTGGCGAACCGCGTGACGCTTCCCGAGCTGCGCCGGAAGGAGCTGGAGGAGTCCTGCCGGGCGATCGGCATCCAGGATCTTCGCCTCATGGGTCTGCATGACAAGACGGTGGAGTTCGAGGATCAGGAGATGCTCACCAGCCGCCTGCGCGCGCTGATTGACGAAGTGAAGCCGTCGCTGATCATCACGTTCTACCCGGGTTACGCCGTTCATCCGGACCATGACGCGACCGGAGCCGCGGTTATCCGGACCGTGACGGCCATGCCGAAGAAAGAGCGGCCGAAAGTGCACTGCCTGGCATTCTCCAACGGGTGCGAGAAGATCCTTGGCAAACCGGATGTCCTCGTGGATGTGCGCGATTATTTGCCGCAGAAGTTTGCCTCAATCCGCGCCCATCAGTCGCAGTTCCGCTGGGAGACGAGCGGACAGTCGGAGCTGGATAAAGCTGTGCTGGAGCGCTTCAGCCAGGAGCGGTTCTGGACTTATCATTTTGAATAATAGCATGGATTCGAAGACAAGCCGGACGGGCTGCTGCCATCACTGCAGCGCCCGTCTTTTTTTGTGCAGTATTATCGAAGCAGTAAGCCGGCCCTTGGTGCGAAAGCACATCAGGCGCGTCTTGACGCCAAGGGGGATATTGACAACATGGGGCTCCGGCGGATACAATTTGTGAAATCCTGTTTGGGATTAAGATGTGAGCAGAAAGGTTGTGGCCCTGAAGATGAGCCGAGAAGAGTTGAGAAGAGCAGAGGTTGACGAGAAGGAGCGTACCGCAGAACAAGGTACCGCAGCAGGGCTGACAGGGAGAGGGCTGGCCGATGAGGAGCCAAGCGGTGATCAGATTAGCCTTTCCGAAGGAGATGCGGGGGACATCCGGCTGGAGCGGATCGTCTTCATCGGAAGAACCTACGACGAATATTTGCGGATGTTTAATTTGAAGCCCGGGGACTTGAAGGGACGAACCGTCCTGGACTGCCCCGGCGGGGCATGCTCGTTTACGGCTAAAGCGAGGCAGATCGGCATTGAAGCCGTTGCTGCGGATATAGCCTATCAGTTTGACCCTGCGGCACTTGAGGCGAAGGGAAGGCTCGATATCGGGCATGCGGTGCAGCATGTGGAGAGCTTGGGCGATCAGTACCGGTGGGACGAATTCGACGGTCCCGAGGGGCTCCGCAGCGAGCGTACCAAGGCCTTGACCGCCACGGTCGAGGATATGGAGCAGCATCCTGAGCGATATGTTGCCGCCGCTTTGCCGGTGCTGCCCTTTGCAGACCGGCAGTTTGACATGACGCTGTCTGCGCATTTTTTGTTTATGTACAGCGACAAGCTGGATTACGCGTTTCATGAGCAGACGGTGGCTGAGCTGATGCGGGTGACGAAGGGGGAAATCCGGATTTTTCCGCTGGTGGACCAGAGCAGCCGCAGGTACGAGGACATAGAGAAGCTGCTGACGTTCGCCGCTGGAAACGGATGGTCAGCCGAGGAACGGCCGTCGGACTACGAGTTCCAGCGCGGAGCCTCCTCTATGCTGGTGCTGAGAAGAAACTGACGGGAAAAAGAATGCCCGAACGAGACGGACGTTGGATGCCGGAATAATGCCGAAGTTGGATCGCAACCGTCTTTTGTCAGTTCCGCAGAACTAATTCTTATTAAAATTATAAAAAAGCCGGAAAGCCTGCGTATGCATGGCTCTCCGGCTTTTGTGCTGATTGCGGCCGATTGCAGCCGCCGGGCGGGATGAATTATGATTCCTTGTCCGTCAAAGCGTTCAGGGTCGCTTCCGGCCACAAATTCCAGGGATGCTCGGCAGGCGGAAGCGAGGCAAGAACGATCTCTTCCTTTGTGACGGGATGAGGGACGCCGACGATGACAGACCACAGGGCGATCTGCTGCCCCGGCTTATTCACCCCTTTGCCGTATTTCTGGTCGCCGTAAAGCGGACAGCCGGCATGGCTCATCTGAACCCGAATCTGATGGGAACGGCCGGTATGGAGCTCCACTTTGACCAAGCTATAGCGGTCCGCCTCTGCGATCACTTCGTAATCCAGCAGCGCTTCCTTCGCGCCGGATGTTCCTGGCTTCACCACAGACACGGTATTGGTCTTGGCATCCTTGAGCAGGAAGTCTTTCAGGCTTCCTGCCGGCGCAGGCAGCCTCCCGTGTACGACGGCCGCATACACTTTGCGGAACTTGCGGGAGCGTACCGTTTCCGACAGCCGAGAGGCGGCCTTGGATGTCTTGGCAAACACCATCGCCCCGCCGACGGGGCGATCCAGCCGGTGCACCAGGCCGACAAATACGTTGCCGGGCTTGTTATAACGGATCTTGATGTCCTCCTTGAGCAGACTGACCAGATCGGCGTCCCCGGAGGCATCTTCCTGCGTAGGCACGTTGACCGGCTTCACGATGCCTAATAAATGATTGTCCTCATACAATATCGGAATGCGGACGTCCTGACCATCGGCTCTGCTCATCGTTTAAGACTCCCATCTTCCCAAAATACCGCACGGCAGATTCAGTCCGGAGGCGGTAATCGGCAGTCCGAGCTCGCCGCAGGAAATGCTTCCTCCAAACCGGCGGGCTGCCGTCATGGACAGGATGTTATGCAGTACGGTCGGCGAAATACCGGTCGTATACGAATTAATGAGCATAAACAGTGGGTTGTCCGACATGATGCTCATGCAGCTCTCGACGAAGGGATAGAGGCTCTGCTCCAGCTTCCACATTTCCCCGCCGGGTCCACGGCCGTAGGATGGCGGGTCCATGATGATCGCATCGTATTTATTGCCGCGGCGCTGTTCGCGCTGCACGAATTTGAACACGTCGTCCGTTATGAAACGGACCGGACGGTCCCCGAGGCCGGACAGCTGCAGGTTCTCCTTGGCCCATTGAACCATGCCTTTTGCGGCGTCGACATGGACGACTTGGGCGCCTGCGGAAGCTGCCGCCACGCTGGCTCCGCCGGTATAGGCGAACAGGTTAAGCACCTGGATCGGCCGGCCCGCCCCGGCAATCTTGTCCATCATCCAGCGCCAGTTGGCTGCTTGCTCGGGGAACAAACCGGTATGCTTAAAGTTGGTAGGGCGGATATGGAACTTCAGTTTGTCGTAGGAAACGGTCCAGCGGTCGGGGATCGGCTTTTTCATGTCCCATTGGCCGCCGCCCGAAGAGCTTCGGTGGTAATGCCCGTGAACTTGGCGCCACTGCCCCGTTTCGTTGGTGAGCGGCCATATAATCTGCGGGTCGGGTCTGCGGAGAATGACGTCTCCCCAACGCTCCAGCTTTTCCCCGTCCCCGGTATCAATCAATTCATAATCCTGCCAATCGCGTGCTACATACATGAATGCATTCCATCCTTCTGTTCTTTAATTTCATTTAGCTTATATTGTACAACATTTCGTACATACAATGCACTTTCTTCATACTCGGTGCGGGTAAAGGTATAATAAAGATAACCCCTCGCGAAAGGAGGACTTGCCGGTGGGCAGCAGACGGAAAATATCGTGGATTCTCACTTTGTTTGGCTTGTTTTGCGGCATTCTTTATGTCAATCTGGCGGTCCGTGGCGGCACGAAGGATTGGTTTGGCTTCCTTGTCTTCGCCGTGCTTCCGCTTGGAATCGGACTTATACTGCGCACGAAAACGAAAAAAGCGAGAGCATGGATGAAGATCACCCCCGAGATGGAGAAGAGCATTCTCCACCTGGCTGCGGAGCAGGAGAACCTGCTGACCGCAGCGGACGTTGCCTTGAATACGACGCTCAGCATGGAGCAGGCCGGCGAGGCGCTGGAAGCGATGCGCCGCAAAGGTCAGGTCCATTTACGGGTAGCGGATAACGGGGCGCTGGTCTATGAATTCCAGGCCGTTCTATCGATGGAAGCCAAGCTGAATGCGGAGAGGGTATAAACCCCAGTCCACCCCGCCCCGCACAACGCAATAAACCGGCTGCGCCTTGGACTTGCCAAGCGCAGCCGGTTTTTCTTGTGGCGATTATTGGGACGCCATGTACTCGTAGTAGTCCTGCTGTCTCATCACTTTGAAGCCGCAGGATTCATACAGCCGGAGCGCATTGGGGTTCTGAACCGCCACTTCCAGCCATATGTCCCGCCCCCGGGCTATCGCTTCGGATACGATGAGCATCAGTGTGCTGCGGCCGATTCCCTGCCCCCGAACAGATGCTTTCACCGCAAAGCCGTATATCCACGTATCGGATCCTGTATCTTCAAGAGATACCTTGCCGACGGTAACCCCATCCCGTTTAATGATGAGCGGCCGGGTTCCCGTTTCCTGAAATAGCGATGAGTAGATTTCGGCTGATTCCTCCCGGCTCATCTCGAATCCTTCCTGATCGATGGCGATGATGTCCTCCATGTCGGCAAGCTCCGCGTTTCGCAGCCGGACCGACGGGTCCGCTTCCGTGACAGGTTGGCCGTCGTCATGCCATTTCATTTGGTACTCCGAATGGCAGAACACCCCTCCTTGGGACTCGATGAAGCCTATGCCGCTGGAAGAGGAGGCCGGGGTATTCAGAAGGACGGTCTTATAGACTGAAACGTTAGCCGAGCGGATGGCGTCCTGCCATAGATCCGTAAATATTCCCTGACGCCAGTAATCCGGATGTACCATGCCGCATACCTCGAGACCGCCGCCGAGCGGATACAAGGCGAGAAAACCGGTCAGCATATCGCCGGAATAATGAAAAAAGTCCAGCTTTGCGTCCGCGGGACGTGACTTCAGCATGCTCCAGTTTAATTTCAGAGTGATGGAATCGGCCCGCTCGCACAGCTCCTGCAGAGCGGAGATATCGCCTAGTTGACTTGGATTAAGAATAGTCTGCTTCCCCCATATTCATTATTTTCTGCTATCATATCATGTTCCTATTTGGCGTTAAAGAGAGTGAATTGCACTTTATGCAAGGTTTTTTTGTTCATGCAGAGCCTTCATGATTAGGCGGTCATACCTCACTTCATAGATCGGAACGGAATAGGATGAATGTAACATTTCCTAGGAAGGGAGCCGTCCGTATGCCGGTGAAAAACGGTAAGGAGTATATAGAACGGATCGACCAGGCACAGCCGGAGGTTTGGCTTCGAGGTAAGCAAATCCAAGGAAAGCTGTCCGACCATGCGGCATTCCGCGGGTTAATGAGCACTCAGGCGTCTTTGTACGATATGCAGGTCGCGGAGGAGTATGCGCAGCTTCTGACATACACGTCTCCGGAAACCGGGAAGACGGTAGGCTTATCGTACTTACAGCCGAAGACCAAGGAAGATTTGGCCAGACGCAGGAGAGCGATGACGCTGTGGGGTGAGCGGCATTTCGGCCTGCTCGGCAGATCGCCGGATTATATGAACACGGCCGTTATGGCCTACGCTGCCGCGTCGGAGCTGCTGGCTGAAGCGGATGCGAAGTATGCGGACAACATGCGGAATTACTACCGGTACTGCTCAGAGCATGACATTACGCTGTCCCACGCCTTCGTGCAGCCGGCGGCGAGCCGTACCGCCGAAATGCTTGATGACGGGACGATCGTCAATGCCGCGGCGCGCATCGTCGACCAGACGACAGAAGGCGTCATCGTGTCAGGCGCGTTTCTGCTGGCGACGCAGGGCGTCACAGCTGATGAAATTCTCGTGTATCCGCCGGCATCGTTTCTGTTTCAGGAGGAAGACAATCCTGAAACTTTTGCTTTTGCTGTCCCGAACAACCTTCCGGGTATGAAGTGGATAAGCCGTGAAAGCCTGGTCGGCGGCGATTCGGCTTACGATTATCCGCTCAGCTCGCGATTTGAGGAAATGGACACTCTCGTCATTTTCGATCACGTGCTCGTTCCTTGGGAGCGTATATTCATTCTTGGCAACGACAGCCTGTCCATACGCTTCTTTGCACAGAGCGGCTTTCACGTGCATGCAGCGCACCAGGTTTGCTGCCGATACGTGGCGAAGACCGAGTTTGTACTTGGAATCATTTTGTCCATCGCCGACGCACTGGAAAGAACCGGAAGCGTGGTCACCGAACAAGTGACAGAGGTGATCGTAAATCTGGAGTCGCTCAAGGCGCTGCTGCTCGCCTCCGAAGCAGGAGCAAAGGTGGACCGGTGGGGGAGCATGCTGCCCGACTATAAGCCGCTCTGGTCCGCTACCATTATCTATCCTCAAATGTATGCACGGATGATGGAAATTATCCAGCTGCTCGGGTCCAGCAGCGTCATTATGATTCCGTCGGAGCAGGATTTTGAGGCAACCGGGATTGCTCCCTATTTATCGACTTATCTCAAAAGCAGCAACATGGACGCCCGGGATAAGACTGCGCTGTTCCGGCTGGCCTGGGAGCTGAGCAGCAGCGGTTTCGGCGGGCGGCAGCAGCTCTATGAACGCTTTTTCTTCGGGGGACAGCAGGTAGCCAGCAACAGGCTGTTTCAAGGCTATTTGGATAAGGAGATGTACAAGGAGCGGGTTCAGCGATTCCTGCGGGATTTGTAATCACTGTTCTACGGATCGGTCATATTCCACCCGGACCACTCATATATCTGTAATGGGGAACGTACGCAAGCAGCACGGGAGAGAGAAGCCGCCTGGGAAGAGCCATCCTTGCACAGAGGAGGCGGGCGGCGATGACGATCGATCAGCTGATCGCTTTATTGGCACTTGTCGTCATGATCATTGGACTTGTCAGCGGAAAAGGAAAATCATAAGCTGCAAAAAAGAGAGCTATATTCCAGCTCTCTTTTTTTGCTTGCAAACCGCTTAACGATTCTGACCCGGGTCTTCCGTCCCGTAAAGATCGAATTTGCATTGATGCTAAAGCGCCGCCGCTTTGCGGTTCTGCCTCATCACTAATCAGTAACCATTTGCCCTCCGTTGATGTGGATCGTCGTTCCGGTGATATACGACCCGTCGTCCGAAGCCAGCAGCACATACGTGGGTGCCAGCTCGTAAGGCTGGGCGGCACGCCCCAGCGGCACGTCGCGGCCGAAGACGGCAATCCGCTCAGGAGGTATCGAAGCGGGATTGAGAGGCGTCCATACGGGACCCGGAGCAACCGCGTTAACCCGGATGCATTGAGGGGCAAGATTTCGGGCGAGAGCGCGGGTGAAGCTGACGATCGCACCTTTGGTCGAGGAGTAGTCCATGAGCGTATCATTGCCGACATACGCAGTCACGGATGCGGTGTTTACGATGCTGCTTCCCGGCCGGAGGTGGGGGAGGACCGCCTTGGTCAGGAGGATAAAGGACAAAATGTTCACTTCGAACGTATTGCGCAGCTGTTCTTCGGAAATGTCCAGCAGTGAGGTTTGGAAGTACTGAACCCCGGCATTGTTAATGAGAATGTCGATTTTCCCGAATGCCTTCAGAGTGCTGTCTACGATATACGATGCAAAACCCGGCGACCGCACGTCAACGGGAAGCAGAAGGCAATTTCTGCCGAGCTGGCGGATTCGCCGCTCCGTGTCCTGCGCGTCTCTGTGCTCATTAAGATATACGATCACAAGGTCGGCGCCTTCTTTGGCAAAAGCGATGGCGACCGCACGGCCGATACCGCTGTCTCCTCCGGTGATGATCGCCACCTTGCCCTTTAATTTACCGGTTCCGATATAGTTCGGATTTTCAGAGACAGGGAGCGGGTTCATCACATATTCAATCCCCGGCTGCCCGTGCTGGTGCTGATCCGGCGGAAATGCCACCGGAATGTCCTTGCATTGGTGAATGACGCCATATTTAGCATACGGATAGTTCATCGGCCAATCCTTCCTTAAGCATTTGATGGTACACAGTCTATTCACGGGATGGGCGAGTGTGCCAGTTATTTTTAAGTCTTACATCGAAATAACAAACGAACATAAACGGCTGTCCCGGACATAAATATGTACCAAAGCTGATGATCACCCAATGATGACGCATGTTGTTGGCATTAGGGATCCTTTTGGAAGGAGGAGGGCCGATTGATAGTAAGCAATGAGATGAATGCTGACAAGAGAATGACACCCAAACGAAAAAAATGGTTCACGCGCAATGATTGGACCGGCTATTTGTTCAGCGCCCCATTAATTATCGGCGTGCTCGCATTTGCCATCTATCCGATGTTTGCCGCATTGTTTATCAGCTTTCACCAGACGTCGGGCCTGTCGCTGAACGGAAAGTGGGTGGGGCTCAGCAATTACCGGTATGCCCTAGAGGATCCGGTCTTCTGGCAAGCGCTTACAAATACGTTTTTGATGGGCGTCTTGTCCGTGGTGCTCGGCATCGTATTATCCTTCGTGCTGGCGAGCCTGATCAACAATCTCAAATGGAACTTCGGCAAAAACTTTTTTAAGGCCGTCTATTTTCTGCCGAACGTCGTGTCGGCGGTAGCGACCAGTCTCCTGTTCTCGTTTCTGTTTTTCCCATCGAAAGAAGGGCTGCTGAACTTTGTGCTGAGCTGGTTCGGGGTTCACCATCCCATCGGCTGGTTTACGAATCCGGAGGTGTCGCGCTACAGCATCGTGCTGATGAGCCTGTGGGGGGCGCTTGGCTACAACACGATCATTTTTCTGGCAGGCCTGCAAAGCGTGCCGCGCGACCTGTACGAAGCCGCTGAAGTCGATGGGGCAGGCGGGTACAAGAAATGGCTCCATATCACCATCCCTTATTTACGTCCGATCTTCGTCTTTATGCTCATTATGGGCACGATCGGCGGCATGAAGCGGTTCACTGACGTGTGGCTGATCGGCGGTACGGCAGGCAATCCTGGCGGAAGCTTGATGACGGTGGTGCTGTACATATACCGGAACGCATTTTTGGCATCGCAAATGGGTCTGGCCACAGCCGCTTCTTATCTGCTGTTCATCATCATTTTAGTGCTGACCGCAGTTATGATGCTGTTAAACCGCCGCAAAGACAGCCTCTACTGACGCACTAGGGCCAATACCGACGTCATATCAGAACTACTTGATACTTAAGCAAAGGAGGTCCCGCCATGATCCAAACGGCCGATTCCAAGGCGCTGCGCCGCAAAAAAATCCCTGTCAGTCAGTGGATTCTCGCCATCGTGCTGTTTCTCGGCTCCTTTATTATGATCGTGCCATTCCTGTGGATGCTCGTGACCAGCTTTGACTGGGGGGCCCGGCTGAACATTACGTTTCCCCCGAAAATCTGGCCGGAAGAGCCGTCCATACGCACGTATGAAGTGGCCTTTACGAACATTAAAATGTTCCGCTATATCATCAATTCCATCATCGTCAGCGCAGGCGTTATCGTTGTCAGCTCCCTGTCCGCGCTGCTGTCCGGTTATGCCCTCTCCAAGCTGCGGTTCAAAGGGGCGAGCCTGGTGCTTCTGCTGGCGCTGAGTACGATGATGATTCCGTTTGAAATGACCATGATTCCGCAGTACCTGCTCTTCAGCAAGCTGGGGCTTCTGGACAATTATCTGGCTTTTTATTTACCGGCACTTAACTATGCCTTCGGCACGTTTTTGGCCAAAGCCTTCTTCGACCAGCTGCCGTCCAGTCTGCGCGAAGCCGCCATTCTCGACGGCGCCGGGGAGTTCACCGTGTTCGGCCGGGTGTATTTGCCGCTCTGCACGCCGATTATCGCCACCATGATCATCCTCCTGTTCCTGGGCGTGTGGAACGAAATGCTGTGGCCGCTGCTGGTGCTGAAGAACGCTGCCAAATATACGATCCAGATCGGCCTGGCGATGTTTACGTATAACAACGGCATCAACCAACAGCCCTCGATCATTATGGCTGCAACGGCGGTCAGTCTCATTCCTGTCGTCGTCGTATATATGTTTTTGCAGCGTTACATTATCGAAAGCATTGCTTTGTCCGGGATCAAGTAGTAAACCCGGCGAAGCGCGGCCTTGGGGCCGCACGGCACCTATGATGATTGCGAACACACTGATGATGAAAAGGGGGAACATGCATGAAAAAATGGCTTCTGCTTCTGCTGTCCTGCACGCTCGTATTCACGCTGGCAGCCTGCTCTGAAGGGTCAGGCAAGGACGTGACCGGCGGCGTGGAGATCAAGCAAGTCTCCGACATGAAAGGAACCGTCCGGGTGGCGCTGGCCGGATGGCAGCTCGACAACGGGATCAACGCGCAGACGGGCAATCCGACGATCGGGCTGACCGAGTACATGGATAAGACGTTTAAGAAAATGTACCCGAATATCAAGGTGGAGCTGTACCAAATTCCTTGGGAGAACGTTAAGGCCAAGCAAACGGCGATGCTCATGTCGGGGGATGCCGACGTGCTGTACACCGGGGGAGCTTTTGCCTCCCAATGGTATCAGGACGGACTGCTGCGTGATCTGGACGACCTGATCAAAGAAGACACATCGTTTGATCCCGTCATTTACCTGGACGGCATCATGAACAATTCCTACAGCACCAAGTCGCCGGACGGATCCAAGCAGTTCGGGATTCCTGCCGTGCTGGGCCGCCGCATGACGATCTATGACAAAAAGCTGTTCAGCGACTGGGGCGTCGAAGGCTTGACGGAGAAAGCACCCCCGGAAGAAATTTTGGAAAAAGCTAAAAAGATGACCGGCAAAAATCCGAAAACCGGCGAGCAGAACTACGGCGTATACTGGTCGGGCAACTCGCTGAACGGCTCCACCTTTGTGGCGCTGACTCTGGCTTTCGGAGCGAAAGGGGCCGAAGGCTCGCTGAAAGACGTAAAGTCGATCAAATGGCATCTGAACACCCCGGAAATGGTAAAGGTCATGGAATGGCTGAAGGAAGCCGCAAAGCTGCCGCCGGCCGGTTTTATCACAGCCCAGGGAGCTGAAAACTTCGGGCTTGAGAAAAACAACATCGCGATTGCGCTGGACAGCACCGGCGGCGCGACGATGAACGAATTTATCGCAAACAATAACAAGGATTTGCTGGACCGGTTCGAGCCGGTGATGAATATGGGCCCGAAAGGCGAAGGCTGGGTGGCCGTGGATCCGTTCGTCATGGCAAAGAACGCCAAGGACGTGAAAGCTTCCTGGGAAGTTCTCAAATTCCTGACCAGCCCGATGACGCAAAAATATACGTATGAAAACTTCGCGATGACACCGACGATCAAGCAGGCCGATTTTGTGAAGCCGGAAGACAAATATGTGAAAAAGGCGCTGGACATCGCCAATGTCGGGCACTCCGAGCTGATGGACGAAGCCAATCCGTTCTATATGAGCGATATCGTCCCGGCTGTCAATGGTTTTATCAGCAAGGCGGCTTCCGGCAACGCGCCGGACATCCAGCAGTTCCTGGACGAACTGCAGGACCGCGCGGAGAAATGGTCCGCCAATTTGAAGTGACAGATTAAAGCGAGTGCGGGGCCCTTCCCGGGGCCCTTGCACTTCCTTTTTTACCAGGAGACGCAAGAACGATATACGAAATTGTAGCTGCCTGGCGGCAGGAGCAAATGATCCCATTGCGTGTGTTTGAAAAACAGTATGTAAGGAGGTCTCTTGATGGTTCGTGTTGGTTTGGTCGGGGCAGGCGGAATCGCCTCCGAGCATTTGAAGCATATTGACGATCATGAGCAGGCAGAGCTGGTCGCCGTGTGCGATATTTCCGCGAAGCAGGCGGAGCAAGCCGTAAAACGGTATGGTGGAGTCGCCTATTCGGATATCCGGCGGATGCTTGCGAACGAGCAGCTGGATGCGCTCTTTGTGTGCGTCCCTCCCTTTGCCCATGGCGATATTGAAGAGCAGGCGGCCGGAAGAGGCATTCATCTGCTGGTGGAAAAGCCGCTGGGTCTGGATATGGGCGCTGTACGGCAAAAAGCGGATTTTATCCGGAAATCGGGTGTTATGACGGCCACAGGCTACTGCCTAAGGTATATGGAGCCGGTACAGAAGGCGAAACAGTACCTGGCCGGCAAAGAAATCGCCATGGTGCGGGCCCACAGGTTCGGCGGGTTGCCGGATACCCCTTGGTGGGTGGACCATGCCAAGTCGGGCGGGCAGCTGGTGGAGCAGACGACCCATAATGTGGATCTTATGCTGTACTTGGCCGGAACAGTCCACAAGGTCAGTGCCGACATGGCCCTGCTGCTGAACAGAGACGTACCCGGGATCACGACGCCGGATGCCGCTTCGGTCAACCTGGTGTTCGATTCGGGCGCAATCGGTCACATTGACACCGGTTTTCTGCCCCAGCCGGACAGCCGTTCCTCCCTGGAAATCATTGGAAGGGGTTTTAGATTGACGCTCGAAGGAACGTCGCTTACCATTCTGGAACCGGAGCAGACGATCATTCTTCGCGGCAAATCCGATTTCTACAAAGTCCAGGACGACGCTTTCATTCGGGCCGTTGCCACGGGTGACCAGAGTTTGATTCTGGCTCCGTATGAAGAAGCGATGCACACGCTGGAAGTGACGCTGGCTGCCAATGAATCGGCACAATGCGGATTGCCGGTGACCATAACCAAGAGGGGGTAAATATAGAGCCCCTGAAGGAGCCTGCGGGCTCCTTTTTTGCGTATCCGGGTAGCCGTAAGCCGTGCATAAACATATCGATGCCGTGCATAATCACGCCTTTTCCATAATCAGGATATGACGGCGTATTCCAGAATAGAATCTGGTAAACCGTTTTCGATCTACCAATTTGGATTTTTTGGATTCAGTGATTGTATATGTCAATTCCATGAAGGAAACAGTCACAGTTAAGCCAATTTGTATCATCCTTACGATGGGGACAGCGCCTTCTAAAAGAAAAAAATTTCCGGATCGAAGGCTCCACTCTCTATCAGGAAACGGGAATCCCGGCTTTCCCTATTTCTTGTTTTCTTGCGAAGATCTTGCTTCTGCTGTCCCAAACAAGGTAAACTCAAACTTAGGCATAAAAAGAGCTGGAACAAGAAGGAAGGATTAGCATGTTGGATCTGAATGTGAATGAGCCGGATCAGCTGGTTCAGGTTGCCCATGCATTGTCCACCCGGGCGAGGGTGGATATGCTGAAACTGCTCTACACACGGAGCATGAATATCATCGAAATTTCGGAAGCACTCAAGCTGCCGGTGTCGACAGTGGCGAACAACGTCAAAATTTTGGAGGCTGCCAAGCTGCTGACGACAGAACTTCTGCCCGCGGCCCGGGGGGCGATGAAGGTATGCACCCGCAGTTATGATGACATCCATATCAGTCTCAACCCGGCGATTCAATCGACCAAGGAAAATTACGGCGTGTATGAGGTCGAAATTCCGATCGGATTGTACAGCGATTGCGAAGTATACCCGACCTGCGGCATGGCGAGCGGCACCGAAATGATCATCCGGGAAGACGAGCCGGCGAGCTTCTACCATCCGAAGCATATCGATGCGCAGATCATCTGGTTCCGCAAAGGTTACTTGGAGTACATTTTGCCGCTGGAGCTTCCGCAAAACGTCAAAATCAAGTCGCTTGAGCTGTCGATGGAAATCTGCTCGGAGGCGCCCAACTTCGATAACGATTGGCCCTCGGACATATCGGTCTGGGTGAACGGGCTTGAGATCGGGATGTGGACGAGTCCGGGGGATTTCGGGGACCGCCGCGGCAGGCTGAACCCCTCCTGGTGGCTCGATTGGACGACGCAGTACGGCCTCTTGAAAACGTGGCGGGTCGATGAGGACCGAACGACGCTGGATATGAAAAAGGTATCCGATGTGGGCATCAACGATCTTCAGCTGGAAGGGCGTCCGAATTTGCGCCTGCGGATCGGCGTGGATCCCAATGCGGTCCATAAAGGCGGGGTGAACATCTTCGGGCGGCAGTTCGGCGATTATGAGCAGGACATCAAGATGCGTATTCAATATGTTCCCCTCTCGGAGGAGGCGTAAAACCATTGTTACAACAAGTTTGTAACAATGGTTTTTTTGTTTCTGTCACGGGGATTGTGGATTTTTATGGGAAAAGAGCGTGGTTAAGGCAATTTCTTCTTGCTGATAAAGCGATGAAGCTAATTTGATATGCACGAGAATAAAAACATCTCAAAATTTTTATTACAAAAAAATGAAATGAATGCGTTGACAAAATAGGAGTTTAGCCGTAATATAGCCCCATAAGAACAATAAAGATGTAATAAAACAATAACGTTGTTCTTTAGAACGACTACGGTGACGAAAATGGGGGGTACGTATGAGAAGAAAATTCAGCTTCATGTGGATCACATTACTGTCTCTGACCTTATTGCTCAGCGCCTGCGGTAGCGGCGGCAGCGGTAGCAGTGGCGGGGCGGACAGTGCTGGCGGAGACGCGTCCGGCGGTACTGGTGAAAGCGCTTCGACGGATACGGGCGGCGGCAGCGGCGAGAAAGTGAATCTTTCGTTCTGGACGCTGTTTGACGGCGGAGACGGTGACAACATGCAGGCGATGGTAGACCAGTTCAATAAAGAGCATCCCGATATTCAGGTGAAAAATACGAAGCTCGTCTGGGGCGAGTATTATACGAAGCTGATCACAGCGGTTGGCGCAGGCAACGGTCCGGATGTGGGCATCTCCCATATTTCCCGTCTTCCCGACCTGATCAATCAGGGAGTTGCCACCGAGCTGGACGATTCGGCAAAGGATGCCAACATCGACTGGAGCACGTTTAACCAGAACATTCTGGAAGCTTCCGTTTACGATGACAAGCATTATGCGGTTCCGATCGATACACATCCGTTTATTATGTACTACAATAAAAAGCTGCTTAAAGACGCAGGGCTGCTCGGCGAAGACGGCAAGCCGGTTCTGGAGCAATCGGGCGAGGGATTCATCAAGTTTCTGACAACGCTGAAAGAGAAGCTTCCGAAAGGCAAATATCCGTTCGCGCTCTCGAGCTCCAACGACGATCCGTTCCGTTTCTGGTGGGCACTTTATTCGCAGCAGGGCGGCAATGACGTCGTATCCGACGATTTGAAATCAGCCGACATCGACAAAGAAAAAGCTGTAAAAGCCGCGGATTATATTAAGGACTTATACCATAAGTACAATTTCATCAAGCTGAACGACCCGGATTTCTATAAAACGTTCCAGAGCGGGAATGCGGCGATCATGATGACCGGCGTGTGGGCGACCGGAACGTGGGAGAAAACGAAAGGGCTGGAATTCGGGGCTATGCCGATCCCTAAAGTATTCGATCAGGAAGCGACATGGGGCGATTCGCATACGATCATTCTGCCGGCAACGAGCAATGAAGATCCGGAGAAGCGCAAAGCTGCACTGATTTTCGCCAACTGGATCGCCGACCACGGAGAAATCTGGGCGAAAGCGGGCCATATCCCTTCGAAGCCGGCCGTATTCGAGAAGCCGGAATTCAAAGAGATGCCGTACCGGAGCGATTATGTCTCGGTGGCAAGCACCGTTAAATTCAACAAGCATTCCGACAAGAACTGGCAAATCCGTGATAACGCGCTCTTTAAATATTTGAACGAAGTTTGGTCCAACAAGATGTCGAGCTCGGATGCCGTTGACAAAATGCAGACCGAGATCGGTAAAGTTTTAAGCGAGTAACCATGAGGGGTATGATCCATCAGACAGGTTTGGGGCGCTGGCTCCAAGCCTGCCTGAGCGATGCGGGAGAGGAAGGTGAGTCATGAAGAAGCTTCGGATCGACTTGCAGGCACTGATTTTTTTACTGCCCTTTCTGATTGTGTATGTGTTGTTTACGATCTGGCCGATGATTAAGGGCGCGCAGATGAGCTTTTATAAATGGACCCTGATCCGGAAGATGAAATATGTCGGGTGGGACAATTTCCAGCGCATGTTTCATGACGACCAGTTCTGGGCTGCGGTATGGCATTCTACGATTTTCGTCTTTCTGACGACGCCGACCATGATCGTGCTGGCCATCGCGCTGGCACTTATCGCGAACCGGAAATCCAAGCTGCAGAAGCTGTACCGCAGTGCGTTTTTTCTGCCGAGCATTCTTTCGGTTTCGGTGGCATCGTATTTGGGGTTGTTTATGTTCCAGCCCTATACCGGCTTCATTAACGGGATTCTGCATGGACTCGGCATCCTGGCGGAAGGGAAAGAGATCTTCTGGCTCACTGAACCGTCTCTGGCCTGGATTGCGGTCGCCGCTCTGACGCTGTGGTGGACGGTGGGGTTCAACTTTATTTTGTATCTGTCCGCCATGCAGGAAATTCCGGACGAAATTTATGAGGCGGCATCGCTGGACGGCGCGGCCAAAGGGCAGATGTTCTGGCGGATCACGCTGCCGATGATGAATTCGATCACACGGATGATTCTGATGCTGCAAATTATCGCTTCCTATAAAGTGTTCATGCAAATTTACATCATTACGGGCGGCGGACCGCTGGATTCGACAAGGCCGATCATCCAGTACATTTATCAGAGCGGTTTCAAAAAAAATGACCTGGGTTACGCGGCGACGATGTCCTATATGCTGTTTGCGATTTTGCTCGTATTGTCGATTATCCAGTATGTCGTTAACAACCGGAAGGAGGCGGCTTAAAGCATGAAATGGGTATACCGGATTGTTTCTGTCATCGCGGCGTGCGTGTTTCTGATTCCGCTGGTCTGGATGCTGGTCGTATCGATCAAGCAGGAAGGGATGAAGGTCTCCGGT
Source organism: Paenibacillus favisporus (assembly GCF_040545415.1). Taxonomy (NCBI): domain Bacteria; kingdom Bacillati; phylum Bacillota; class Bacilli; order Caryophanales; family Paenibacillaceae; genus Paenibacillus; species Paenibacillus favisporus. The sequence continues at coordinate 749,161 of NZ_JBEPLV010000001.1, forward strand.
TTGTTCGACTGGTTTACGCCGCCATATTCTTTCGCGGTGTACGGACAAATTATCAGCGGCACCAAGCTGATGCAGTGGGTGTGGAACAGCTTCTTCGTCGCTGGCGTCGTCACGGTTCTGACCGTTCTAGTTGCGGCTATGGCGGCTTATGCATTGTCCAAAATTCCTTTTCGGTTTAAAGCGATCATGTTCTTTTTCATTTTGGCGGGTCTTCTCGTTCCCGGCGAAGCGACCATCATTCCGCTGTATCAGGTCGCCAAGGACATGCATTTGCTGAATTCGTACCAGGGGCTGATCGTCACAGCGTTGGCTTCGCCGATGGCGGTAATCGTGCTTAAAGGATTTTTTGACGGCATCCCGAACGACCTGATTGAGAGCGTGCAGATGGATGGAGGCGGCGTATGGAAAATATTCGCGGTGATCATGCTGCCGCTGACCCGGCCGGCGCTCGCGTCGATGGCGATTCTGACCTTTATCGGCTCGTGGAACAATTTCCTGTGGCCATTCCTGTCGCTGACAAACGACAAGCTGTTTACGCTGCCGATGGGAATTCCGACCTTGATGAGCCAGTACTCGGAGGATTACGTGAAGCCGATGGTTGTGAACACGCTGTCTTCCATTCCGATCATTATTCTGTTTGTGATCTTTGAACGGCAAATTATCAAGGGGATCAGCCTGTCGGGGATTAAAGGGTGAGCGGCGCGGCCGCAGCCGGGATTCAACCGAAGCGGCGCGAGCGCGCCATCGATTTGTTCAAAGGACTGCTGATCGTCGGGATGGTGTACTGCCACACGCTGCAATTTTTCAGCGATCCGGTCGTGTACCCGTCCATCAGCCGCTGGATCGATTTCTTCAACCTCATCACCTTCTCGGGGTTTGTGTTCAGCTTCGGGTATGTATCGCAGCTTGCGTATTATTCCAAGCCGTTTCGCAGCGCTTGCCCGCGGATGCTGGTCGCCGCGCTGAAAACCCTGCTTGCCTTTTATGTATCCGGTACGGCGTTCAGGGTGTTCCATGACGGAGCGCCGCTCCAATGGGACACGATTCGGCCGATCATGCTGCTGAAGGATATTCCGGGCTGGTCCGAGTTCCTGGTGTCGTTTACGTATTTAATGGTCCTCGGCTTGGTGCTGTTTGTTCCGCTGCGCTGGCTTTCCGGGCGAAAGTGGCTTGGTTTTCTGGCGGCCGGCCTGCTCCTTGCAGGGACGCTGTTTCCTTATGGAGCGGTCCATGTTCCCCAGCTTGGGTTATTGGTCGGCACGAGGGATTTCGCCTCGTTTCCGCCTGTTCAATATTTTCCGTATTACCTGCTTGGGATCTTGTTCGCCAAATACCGGATTCGCTTCGACTGGCTCGTTCTCGCTGGATCGGTGCTTGCAACCGGACTGTTTGCGGCAAATTGGCGGTATGCCGGGGAGCTTCCTTCGCGGTTTCCGCCTTCATTGTTCTGGATTATCGGAGCTGCCTTCATATTAAATGGTTATTATTTGCTGGCCAGGGTATTGGAACGCATACCGTACGCGTTTGGCTTTCTGGAGTCGATGGGGCGGAACGTGCTTCTGTATCTGGTGCTCAGCAATTTGCTGATTTTTACGGTAAAAAGCAGCCGGCCGGATCTTCTCGTCGGAAGCGGCGGCGGCTTGCTGTACGCGGCAGGATGGCTCGCCGTATGCGGATTTTGCAGCTGGATCGTTACCAAGCGTACGCGCTAAATGTGATTACTTCAAAGGAGTAGAGAGAAATGACAGAGATGCTGCGCGGCGAATATCCTCGCCCACAATTGGTTAGAGCGGATTGGCTCAACCTTAACGGAGTATGGAATTTTGAATTTGATGACGAAGCGGCCGGCGAGAGGGAAAAATGGTACGAGCATCCTTCCTTCTCGCGGACCATTCAGGTTCCGTTTTGCTATCAGAGCAAGCTGAGCGGAATCGGAGATCCTTCGTTCCATGATATCGTGTGGTACCATCGGACTTTTACGGTGCCGACAGCGTACCAAGGCAAGCGGCTGATTCTGCATTTCGGTGCCGTGGATTATGAATGTAAAGTATGGGTGAACGGCAGGCTCGCCGCTATCCACGAAGGCGGTCATACGCCGTTTCACGCGGATATTACGGACCTGCTTCAGGGTGCGGACAACTCGATCGTGGTAAAAGCCGTCGATTACAGCCGGGACGCGGCGCTTCCGCGGGGCAAGCAGTACTGGGAGGAACAATCCGCCGGGATCTTTTATACGAGAACGACGGGAATTTGGCAGACGGTATGGATCGAACCTGTGCATGACCTCCATATCCGGAGAATTCGGCTGACGCCGGATATCGATACGAATGAAGTGTCCCTTCAGACTTTCGTTCAGGGCTGGGACACCCGGGCCAAGCTTCAATTAAAGTCGGTTATTTCTTTCGCGGGGCAAGTCGTTTCCGAAGATACCTTTTCGGTGACGGGGAAAGACGAGATGCGCCGCATCCGCCTGCACGATTTTAACGATCATGGCTTGGGGCGCTGGTGGTCGCCTGAACGTCCGAATCTGTATGACTTGGAGCTCACGCTCCTGGTGGACGAGGTAGCGGTGGATACCGTCGCCAGTTACTTCGGCATGCGGAAAATTTCGATCGAGGACGGCGTCGTGCTGCTCAATAACCGCCCATATTATATGAAAATGGTGCTGGACCAGGGGTATTTTCCGGATGGCCTGCTGACCGCTCCTTCCGATGAAGCGCTGAAAAAAGACATTGAGCTGACGAAGGAAATGGGATTCAACGGCGCCCGAAAGCATCAAAAGATCGAAGACCCCCGTTACCTGTACTGGGCGGACCGTTTGGGCCTGCTTGTCTGGGGAGAAATGGCCAACGCGTTCCGGTTCACGGAAACCTATGCCGGGCAGATCACCCGGGAATGGCTGCAGGCGGTGGAGCGGGATTATAATCATCCCTGCATCGTGGCCTGGGTTCCGCTCAATGAAAGCTGGGGCGTAACGAATATATTGGTGAGTCCCGCCGAGCAGCAGCATGCGCTTGCGCTGTATCACATGACCAAATCGCTGGACATGTCACGTCCGGTCATCTCTAATGACGGCTGGGAACTGGTCAAGACCGACCTGGTTACCATTCATGATTACGAATGGCGCAAAGAAGTGCTGGCAGACCGCTATTCGACCGTGGAGCAGGCGCTTCAGGCAAAACCGGGCAACCGCTGGATTCTGGTGCCGGGGTATCCTTATGAAGGACAGCCGCTGCTGCTTACCGAATTCGGCGGAATCTCATTCCAGAAGGGGAACCAGGAAGGATGGGGTTACTCCGGAGCGTCGAATGAGGAAGATTTCGAACGGCGCCTGGCCGACGTGGTTCAAGGCGCTCTCGCTTCGCCTGTGCTTCAGGGCTTCTGCTATACGCAGCTGACGGACGTCGAACAGGAAATTAACGGTTTGCTGACGTACGACCGGCAGCCAAAGATTCCGCTGGAGAAGATCCGTGAGATTGTGCAGGGACGTTGATACAGCTTTTAAAATAGAGTGGCTAATAAGTAAATAAAGAGTGAAGAGGGCCCCGTTTCGGGGCTTTCTTTTTTTGTAAATGGTGGCATCGTCTAGTTAATCGGTATAAAGACTGTTATAATACAAAAGACAAAGATATGATTGATCAGGATAAAGTGGGCCCTTTCTTTGTTTAGAACCATCGCGTGACCAATGGAACCCGAGTCCGAATAAAACCATGGTGATACAGGAAAAGGGGAATGAGAAATGGAAATGAAGCTGATTTTTACAAACAAAGGCAAAAATGCCATCGGAAACTTCGAAAACGATGAGCTGATCGAAGTGTTCACGAGGTACAGTAAGACATTGATGAAAAAGTACGATCTTGTCGTGTTGGTTCCCTCTGAAGATAACCGTGACATTACGGCCGACGGTACCATCAATGTGCAACTGAACGACGTCAAATGCGATGTTCAAACGTTCTTCAAGGAACTGGCCAGAGATGTGAAGGTTCCGTTAAAGAAACGGCTGGACGCCGGCGAGACGCTGGATGGCGTGTTTAAGGCGGAGCTGGTCAAATAAGGCATTAGAATAATCGTTAATGAAGAAAAGGGAGCCGGCGGGCTCCCTTTTTTTGATGATCGAGCGGAACCACACAAATAACAGCTTAGCCTTTTAGAGCGGATACTCATCCGTTTACGTTAGCAACACCGGCTGTTAATTCCGACCAGACCGCCTTCACGTCTCCGGCTTTCATCACTTTTCCGAAGTACTGCCCAATGTTCGATAAGGTCATTTCGTGGGCCTCGGCAGAGGAACCGGCGCAGGCGTCCTCGACGAGCGTCACGTTATAGTCGAGCATGAATGCGTCCCTGGCGGTCGACTCCACGCATACGTTTGTGAGGACGCCGGTCAGGACAACAGATTTGCACCCCAGAGAGCGCAGCATCAAATCGAGGTTGGTGCCGATAAATGCGCTGTACCGATGCTTTTCCACCACATAATCGCCCTCCTTGGGCTCCAGCCCGTACAGCTCCGTGCCCCAACTTCCCTTCTCGACGATCCGAAGCGGGTTGCCGTTGGCCGTATGCTGCAGCTCCCATGCCTGGGAGGTAGTGCCCGCATCCAACGTCATTTGTACGAAGATGACCGGCACCCCGCTTGCCCTTGCTTGACCGGTAAGGTCATGGATGGGCCGCACACAAGCCTGGAACGCCGGGATATCAACGATTCCCGCGCGGCCGCAGGCTCCGTTTTCGTGGCAAAAATCGTTTTGCATGTCGATAATGATCAGGGCGGTATCCTCCGGATGAAGCCATGCATGGGTACTCAAATGAAATCCCTCCAAAATAAATATTGATGTGTTTATGTCAAATAATATAACATTAAAACCTCGATTACAGGATATCGCACTTTTTTATACCCTGAAATACAAGAAATATGATATAAATAGGATAATATATGTTATTTATTCTTACACAATCGGAATTTCCTCCGACCTGCTGATCGGTCAAACCAATTTTTATGGAAGGTGGGGATGGAATGGATCTGGAAGGTCTGCATTCATTTGCAACGATTGCCAAGGAGAAGAGCATTTCCAAGGCTGCCCAGACGCTGCATGTCACCCAGCCGACGCTTAGCGCGAGAATACGCAAGCTGGAGGAGGGGATGGGCGTCAAGCTGCTGGACCGGGGGTGGGACGGAGTGAAGCTGACGCAGGAAGGGCATTATTTTCTGTATTATGCGATCCAAATGGTAAGCCAGTTCAACAATGCCTCTGCGATGCTGAACAAAGCAGACCTGTTGAAGTTCGATCGTTCCCTTGCCGAAGTGACCCGCATGGACCGGATGGTGATCGGCGTCGACACCGGACTGTCCGGCAGGTTCGTGTACCCTCTGGTTGCCGAATTGCAGCGCATTCGCCCCGATCTGAAGTGTAAGTATGTTTCCCGTTCGTCCATGCTGCTCATTGATCTGATCGAGTACGGGGTCATCGATATCGGGCTGTTTTATGATGTGAAGGAATGCCGTCATTTGCAGCCGGTGCATCTTCTGGACGACGAATGGGTGCTGCTGTGTTCGGAAGAAGCCTATCCTGGCGTGATCCGCAAGGATGATGACCTTATCAACGTGCTCAAGCATGACATGTTCGTGCTGTTCGAAAATCCGATCGCCACCTACGTGAATGTATGGGAGGTGCTGTCCAAACTGTTTGGGTCCACGCCAGACAAGTTCCAAATCGTGGACAGCAGCGATATGATGCTGGGGGTCGTAGCCAACGGCCAGGGATACACGTTCGTACCCAAATGCTACGTCCCTGAGTTGTACCTGGAGGCCTATCCGATCCGAATGATCCCTTTTGGTTCCATGCTGCCGGCTCTGCCGGTATACATGGCATACTCGGAAACCGTCCAACTCGACGTGCCGATCGGCGAATTGCAGCGCAGGCTGCTTGCCAGATACAAGCCGGGCGCAGGGCACACCGCCGCTTCCGGCGGTTTGAATGGATAAGGAGACAAATACAAAATAGGAGCACCCTCCTGGATGAAATGAGCCGGGAGGGTGCTTTTTTGCCTGTGCGGGTTCAAACGAAGAAGTTATTCGTGCACGGATTTATCATGATGCGGGTGCAGCGGATGCAGTTGTCATACCGTTTCTAAACATTGGCTGGATGACGGGCTCGATACCCTCGACATCGATGTCATACAAAGTGCCTAGAAGCGAAAGGAGCGGAATGGCGGCAGACGCTGCCGCTTCTATACGCTCTTTGGCCATCGGGATGCCGATGATCGCTGCCTGCAGTGCCTCAGCGGTGCTTTCTTCCGCATCCCTTTCTTGCCGGGTAGTGGCTGTTAGCTTGTATTCGTTATCCATAGTATTCCTCCTCTGGTATGGTATGTAGCGGGCTGATTCGGCTGTCCACTGATCAGGTGAATGTGCAGAAACCGGTTTTTCGACTAGTCCAGCTCCGGATGACGGAAATGCCAGTCCGTGCTTTGCTCATACGCATGGCCGATGCCGAGGAGCTCCGCTTCGGCAAACGGTTTGCCGATGAGCTGCATGCTGATCGGCATCCCTGCAGCCGAAAAGCCGCAGGGCATGGCGAGGCTCGGCAGGCCGGTTACGTTCGTCGGCATGGTCAGTTCAGCGAAGCGCATGCTGATTTCGACGTCGTGGATGCCGGGCGCAGTTGCCGGGAGGGTCGGGGTAAGCAGGACGTCGGCTGCAGATAGCGCCTGCATATACTCCTGCTGCAGGAGCCGGCGCGCCCGCTGTGCCTGCAAATAGTGGACGGCCGGGATCAGGCGGGCGCCTTCGATCATTCCCCGGACATCCGGTCCGTACTGCTCCGGCTGTTCCCGGTACCACTTCTCGTGAATGGAGGCGACTTCGCCCATGCAAATACCGTTGCCGATCGCGCTGACACGGCTTAGGAGCGGGATCTCCACTTCAATGACATTCGCTCCAAGCAGCTTGAACTGCCCCATGGCTGCCTGAAGGGCGGCCTCCACCTCCGGATCAATGCCGTCGTAGTAAAAGGACGAGGGAATCCCGATGGTGATGCCGAGCAGATCGCCGCGCAGCATGCCGGTGAAATCCGGGACCGATACGTCGGCCGACGTATCGTCCAGTGGATCATATCCCGCCATAGCCTGAAGGCAGATGGCGGCGTCTTGGGTCGAGCGGGTCAGCGGGCCGGCGTGGTCCAGCGACCACGACAGCGGAAAAATGCCATGGCGGCTGATCCTGCCGTATGTCGGCTTCAGGCCGACGATGCCGCAGGCTGCTGCGGGAATGCGGACTGAGCCGCCGGTGTCCGTGCCTGTGCCCATGTAGGCGAGTCCGGCTGCTACGGCCGATCCCGAGCCACCGCTTGAGCCGCCCGGGGATTTCTCCAGGTTCCACGGATTGCGGCAGGGACCGAAATGAGGGCTGTTCGTCAGCGTCCCGGCGGCAAACTCATGGGTCTGCACTTTGCCGAGCAGGACCGCGCCTGCTTCTCCCAGCTTACGGACGACGGTGGCATCCGTATCCGGCACGAAAGTTTCGAGAATTTTGGAGCCGACAGCCGTCCGGATTCCCTGGGTATTATAAATATCTTTGTGGGCGATAGGAATTCCGTGAAGCGGACCTCTGTACTCTCCTTTCATGATTTCAACTTCGGCCGCTTTGGCCTGGGCGAGCGCGAGATCGGCCGTAACCGTTACGTACGCATTCAGCCGGGGATTGAGCGTTTCAATCCGTTCGAGAAGCATCTGCGTAATTTCAACGGGTGAAATGCGGCGGCTGCGGATGCGTTCCGATAAGCCGGCGATCGTATCATACAGCAGCTCCTGATGCAGGGTGGTCATAGATAACATCTCCTTTGCTAAGAAAGATTGTGGATGAGTGCTCTACCTCTCGAATGACTTGAACAAATGGATTCTTTAAGGGTATCCCCCCATAGTTGATTTACCTTCAAGCTGTGTCATTTCTATGGAAGAATAATGGTCCTCGAATGCAAAAATCCAATTGTTCTTTGTATATACGGAGGTAATTGTTAAGAAACATAACATATTTTCTCCGAAAAAGGACTGGAAGAAGGTATAGAATGTTTCGATATCCTAACATTACAGAATTTATGTTAGTATTTATCACACAAACGACATTCCTGGCATGCTACAAAAAAACCGATTGATCAAAGGCCAGGGAGATCCATTTTTCAGAAGCTGCGAAGGAGGGAATATGATGTCAAATCTTTTGGAAATCGACAGCCTTGTCACCTCATTTTCGACCAAGAAAGGGATGGTGGATGCCGTCAGGGGAGTCACCCTGCGGGTCAAAAAAGGAAAGACGACGGTTATTCTCGGGGAATCGGGTTCGGGGAAGAGCGTCATGCTCCGTTCCATTCTGCGGCTGACGCAGCGCGGTTCGAATGTTGCCGGCAGCGTCCGGCTCGAAGGAGAAGACTTGCTGGGCAAATCGCCGAAAGAAATGGTGGCGATCCGCGGGAACCGGGTGGCAATGATATTCCAGGACGCCCTATCGGCGCTCGACCCGCTGTACCGGGTCGGCGACCAGCTGAAGGAAACGATCAGGGCGCACCATAAAGTGGGGAGAAGGGAAGCAAAGGATAGGGTCATCGAGCTGTTCCGTAAGGTTGGCATTCCTTCGCCGGAGGAAAGGGTACGCGCCTACCCCCATGAGATGAGCGGCGGCATGCGGCAGAGGGCGGTCATTGCGATGGCGCTCGGCTGCCGTCCCGATCTGCTTCTCGCCGATGAACCGACCACCGCTCTGGACGTTACTATTCAGGCGCAAATCCTTCGGCTGTTCAAGGAGCTTCAGGCCGAGTTCGGGATGTCGATCGTGCTGGTCACCCATGATATCGGCGTGGCCGCCGAAATGGCCGACGAGGTCGCCGTCATGTATGCCGGCAAAATCGTCGAGTATGGATCGGCGGAGGAGGTTCTGACCAGACCGATGCATCCCTACACGGCCGGGCTGATTGCGGCGACGCCTCAGAGCAAGCAAACGGGAAGGCTGTCCACCATCCCCGGACAGCCGCCGCTCATTACGGAAATGCCGCCGGGTTGCGCTTTTGCACAGCGCTGTCCATATGCCGAGAGCCGGTGCACGGAGAGTGTCCCGGATTACGTAAGCGCGGGACGATCGCAGCAGGCGGCCTGCTTCCAGCTTGCCGGCCGGGAAAGATACGCCCAATAAAAATAATGGAACCCTGTGGAGGTGCCGGAGATGAAACCATACTCAAGCTTGAAAAAAACGTACGCCATCACTCTACTGCTGCTTATCCTGTGCCTCTCAATGGTTCTTAGCGGGTGCGGCAGAGGCGGAGCAGCCGCTGAAGGCTCGGCGGCGAAAGGGACTCTGGTGATTGCCATGTCCGCCGCGAACATTCCGGTACCGGACACGATGCCGACCGAAGGCTACGAAGGGATGCGCTTTGTCGGCTATCAGCTGTACGACGCGCTGGTGAAATGGGATTTGACGCAAGGCGACAAGCCGGCCGAACTCACGGGCGGCCTGGCCGAATCATGGGAACATTCGAACAGCAATCCGACCGAGTGGACCTTTCATCTGCGCCAAGGGGTTAAGTTCCATGACGGAACGCCGTTTAATGCGGATTCCGTCATCTTTGCCCTCGACCGTCTGCTGAAGCCGGATTCCCCGTATTACGATGCAAAAATTGCCGGTTCCACCGGCAGCTCGCTTCGTTTTATCGCGAAGTACGCCAAGGCTGACGAAAACACGGTTCGAATTTATACCAACGGACCCTACAGCTTTCTGCTGTACGACTTGGCCAGCATTCTGATACCAAGCCCGGAAGCGGTCAAGAAGTACGGCGGGGATTATGCGAATCATCCCACCGGAACAGGGCCCTTCAAATTCGTGAGCATGAAGCAGGGGCAGGAATTGGTTATGGATAAGAACGACAAGTACTGGGGCACGGTCCCGAAATTGGATCGGGTGGTGCTCCGGCCGATCAGCGATCCGTCCGCCCGGCTCGCGGCAATTCAGTCCGGGGAGGTTAACTGGGCCGAGATTCCGCCAACCGAATCGATTGAGCAGCTGAAAAGCATGGGATTCCAGGTGTTGACCAATACGTACCCGCACATTTGGCCGTATGTCCTGAACACGGCCGATGGCCCATGGAAAGACAAAAAGGTGCGGCAGGCGGCGAATTACGCCATCGACCGGGAAGGCATGAGCGCCGACTTGCTGGGCGGCGCCTCCATCCCGGCGACGCAGCTGATGTACAAAGGGCATGCTTGGTACAGTTCCGATGCGGAGCCGTATGCCTATGACCCGGACAAAGCCAAGAAGCTGCTGGCGGAAGCGGGTTATCCCAATGGCTTCTCAACCACCTTCCTGGTCCCGACAAGCGGATCCGGCAACATGTGGCCGGTGCAGATGAACGAATACGTTCAGAAGGACCTGAAGGCTGTGGGGATCGACGTGAAAATCGAATCTATCGAGTGGCAGTCGCTGCTGACCCAGTATCTTCAAGGGTTCCCCAAAGACAAGGAAGTGGGCGCAATAAATATTTCCCTTCCGACCATTGCCCCGAACTCCTTCCCGAACTTCTTCTCGTCGGCGGCTCTGTTTCCGAAAGGCTTGAATATCGGCGGATACTCCAATCCGGAGCTGGATCGGATATTGAACGAGGCGCAAACCAGCTTCGACGCCGGTAAGCGGGATGCGCTGCTGAAGCAGGCCTCGGCAATCATTGCGGAGGACGCCCCTTGGATCTTCGTCGTGCATGACCTGAACTTGAGGGTGCTCGCTCCGGACATTCACGGCTTTGTTCAGCCTCAGTCCTGGTTTGCGGATCTGACGGGCATCTCCATCGAGTAAAAAAGGGGGGTTACGCGCATGGTTGCTTTTATCAGTAAACGTCTGCTTCTGTTCATCCCCACGCTGTTTGGCGTATCCGTCATCGTGTTTCTGATGCTCCAAATGGTCCCCGGCGATCCCGTCAACACGATCGTTCCTGCGGATGCGACCGAGGAAGAGCGGATGCGGGTAACACGCGAGCTTGGGCTCGACAAGCCGATTTATGTGCAGTTCATCTATTGGCTCGTCCATATGTTTCAAGGGGATATGGGGACATCTATCATCAAGCGGCTGCCGGTCAGCGAACTGCTGCTCCCGGCTGTAGGAAATACGCTGCTGCTGGCGGCGGCTTCCGCCGTCGTATCGTTCGGCCTCGGCCTGGCCATCGGCGTTTACAGCGCATACCGTCCTAAATCGTGGGCGGCTTCCCTGTTCAACGTGCTGGGACTCGCGGGAATCGGCATGCCGAATTTCTGGGCCGCGCTGATTCTGATCGGGATATTCTCCGTCAGTCTCGGCTGGCTCCCTTCCTCCGGGATGCAGAGTATCGGGGGTGGAGGGCTGCTGGATACCTTCAGGCACCTGATCCTCCCGACGGTTGCGGCCTCCCTGACGACGCTTGGCGTTATGACCCGGATGGTGCGCAGTACGATCGCGGGTTTGCTCCAGCAGGACTTCGTGTTCGCACTGCAGGCCAAAGGTGCGCCGGCAGGCAAAGTGCTGCGCCATGTGCTCAAGAACGGCATGCCGACCATTTTGACGGTGGCCGGGCTCCAATTCGGCTATTTGATCGGCGGCTCCGTCCTGGTGGAAACGGTCTTTGCCTGGCCCGGCATCGGCCAGTTGATCTACCAGGCGATCGGGCAGCGGGACTTTCCCATCGTCCAATCGGGCGTTCTTGTGGTAGCTGTCGCTTTTGTTCTCATCAATCTGGCAGTCGACTCACTGCATGCGGTTCTTGATCCAAGAGTAAGGCATTCTTGAAAGGAGTGGGCAGCATGGCTACCAATGTTCAATCCATTGTTCCCGATGCGGCTTCGGCCGCAAGTTTGCCAAAACAGCCCTCACAGGCTGCCGAACGATGGCGGGCGTTCTGTAGGCGGAGAGCGGCGCTGGTCGCGCTGGTCATTCTCGCCGCGATCGTCCTCGCCTGCATCGCCGCCCCGTGGCTGTCCCCGTATGATCCTTACGCGGGTAACGTCAAAGAGAGGCTTCTCCCTGTCGGGTCGGCGGGACACCTTCTTGGCACGGATGAACAAGGGCGGGATTTGCTTACCCGGATCTTGTACGGGGGGCGGCTGAGCCTGCTGTCAGGCATCGTCCCGGTCATGATCGCCGTTATCCTAGGTGGCGGGCTTGGAATCATCGCCGGATATTTTAAAGGTATCGTCAATACGCTCATCATGCGCACGCTGGATATTTTGTTCTCGTTCCCGGCGATTCTGCTGGCCATCGGCATCTCCGCTTCGCTCGGTCCGGGCATCAGCAACATCATGATCTCGGCGACAATCGTCTTCATTCCGCCGATTGCCCGCATTGCCGAAACGGCCGTGAAGGAGGTGAAGAAGGAGGAGTATATCGAAGCCGCGCTGTCCAGCGGGGCCGGAACGGGGCTCATCATCCGTTTTCATGTCGTAAACAACATTTTTTCTCGACTGTTTGTCTACAGCACGACCCAGATCGGCATCTGCCTCATGCTCGCGTCCGGTCTGAGCTTTCTGGGACTCGGCGTATCGCCGCCGACGCCGGAGTGGGGATTTATGCTGAACAATTTGAAGCAAGTCATATTTATTGACCCCATCGTTACGATCGTCCCGGGCATCTTTATATTCATCACATCGCTTGCGCTCAACATCGTATCCGACGCCTTGTCGGATGTACTGGACAGCAAAGGTTAAGGAGGGATAACAGATGGAGCACATTCTTGAAGTGACCGATGTCAGCAAGACCTTTCCCCTGCGGGGGTTGTTCGGACAGAGCAAGGGAGGGGTGTCCGCTGTCAACGGGGTATCCTTCACGCTGAAATCCAAGGGTACGCTCGGCATCGTCGGCGAGTCCGGATGCGGCAAGTCTACTTTGGCCCGGCTGATCATGAGACTGATTGAGCCTGATCAAGGGCAGGTCCGATACAAGAACGAGGATTTGCTGAAGCTCGGCGGTTCCGATTTGAAGAAAATGAGGAAACGGATTCAAATGGTGTTTCAAAATCCTTATTCTTCGCTGAATCCGAAGCTGACCATTCTGGACAATGTGGCGTTCCCGCTGTGGGCCAATGGAACCGGGCGGGCTGCCTCCAGTACGCAGGCATACCGTTATTTGGATGCGGTAGGCTTGCCCAAATCCTATGCCGCGAAGTATCCGTATCATTTAAGCGGCGGGCAGAGGCAGCGCGTGGCCATTGCCAGGGCGCTCGTGCTCGAACCGGACATCGTCATTGCCGACGAGGCGGTGTCGGCGCTGGACAAATCGGTGCAAGCCCAGGTTCTGAACCTGTTTCAAGATCTGAAAAAGGAGTTCGACCTGTCGCTGATCTTTATTTCCCACGATCTGCACGTGGTGGAATATATGAGCGACGATGTCATGGTGATGTATTTGGGTGGCGTCGTGGAGAAGGGGCCGAAGGAAGAAGTTTTTGCGAATCCACGGCATCCTTACACACAGGCGCTTCTAAAGTCGGTGCCCTCGGTGGACCTGGCCGTTCGCAAGGCGCCGGAAACTGTGCTGCTGAAGGGTGACCTCCCGAGTCCGCTGAATCCGCCGTCCGGCTGCCGCTTCCGGACGCGGTGCATGTTCGCCGAAGCGCGCTGCGCACAGAATGTGCCGGCTCTCGTTGAGGTAGGCGAGGGTCATCACACGGCGTGCCTGCTGGTACACGAAGGAATGGCGGCCGTTCAAAATTTGTAGAAGGGTGTGTGAATATACGATGACAAATCCAAAGTTCGGCTCTAGCGAGGTTCAGGACATCGTTACGGTAGCTGCGATAAATTTTCATCCCAAATGGGGGGATAAGGCGGATAATTTGAAGCGCATGAAAGGCTATGTGCGGACGGCGGCGAAGCAGGGCGCGGATTTGATATTGTTCCCGGAAACCGCGCTAACCGGCTATGGTGTCAAGGATGACGATCCTGAAATGCAGAGGCAGAATGCCGAAACGGTGCCCGGCGAATCGACGCTGGCCCTTGCTGAGCTGTCCAAGGAGTACGGTGTGTATGTCGTGCTTGGGATGCCGGAGCGGGATGCGGCGAACCCGGATATCATCTACAATTCCGCGGCCGTGATCGGTCCGGAAGGCGTAATCGGTGCCTACCGCAAAATCCATCCGGCGGCCAAGGAGTCACTATGGGCGACAAAGGGCAGCGAGCCGCTCATGTTTGACACGCCATGGGGACCGGTGGGGGTCGGCATCTGTTACGATTCCTACTGCTTCCCTGAACTGGTCCGGCATTATACTGCGCTCGGTTCGCGGATATATTTGAATCCGACGGCGATCCACAATGTGGAGGGATGGCAGGACCTGTATTACACGACGCTCAAATCGAGATCGCTGGAGAACGGCACGTTTATCGTCAGCTCGAACCTTGTCGGCCAGGATTACGATTCGTATTTTCCCGGTGGCAGCATGATCGTCGGTCCTGCAAGCCACATCGGCTCGGAATACAAGGGGGCGCCGGTCGAGGATAAGGAGGCGGTCGTGCTGGCGACCCTCGATTTGAGCCAGGCGGGAGGCCGGCTCCCGTTGTTTGAGCACAATCCGCTGACCGGTGTGCCGGACTGGAGGCCTGACATATATCTGCACATGCTGAGCGGCATCACCCGGAACAGCAAGTGGGCCGGCAGCTCGGAAAATAAGCTGCTCCCTAAGCCGCCGGCCGCCGTCATCGTGTAAACTCCTCTGCCGATAACGAACAAAAGCCGCCCTCTGCCTGGTCTGTTAGACTAGGGAGAAGGCGGCTTGTTGTTATGCTTGACATGCTAGGCGTCGGAACGATTAGGGAATGCAGCTTACCGCTGCTGTATAGCTTAGCGTTCGTCCGAAGTCAGGTCTAGCCAGTCGAGCTCCGCACGGCTCAGCTGAATCCGGGAGCCCTCGTCGCAGGAACGCAGCTCTTCTGCCGACTGGGCGCCAATCAGGGCGCAGGTCGGGAACGGCTGGTTCAGCACGTAAGCGAGGGCGATTTGGATGGCGGTCACGCCGCGCTCCGCGCCGAGCTGCTTCGCACGCTCCAGGCGCTCCCAGTTGGCGTCGCTGTAGAACACGCGGACCAAGTCGGCGTTGTCGCGGACTTCCGGCGTAAACCGGCCGGTAAAGAAGCCTCTTGCCTGGGAAGACCAGGAGAAGAGCGGAAACTGCTCGGCTTCATGCCAGGCGCAGGTTTCGGCATCGGCCGAGACGCAGCCTTTCCAGAACGGCTCGTTCGGCTTGGCAAGGCTGAGATTCGGGCTGCTGAAGGTAAAGCCGGTCAAGCCTTTCTCGGCCGCGTATTCGTTGGCTTCCTTGATCCGCTGCCACGTCCAGTTGGAACAGCCGATGGCGCCGACGGTACCTGACTTGACATATTCGTTCAAAATTTCGATCACTTCGCCGGCAGGCACGTTCGGATCGTCCCGGTGCAGCGCGTACAGATCGATAAAATCGGTCTGCAGCCGCTTCAGACTGGTCGTAATATCGTGCCGGATGGCTTCCTTGTTGACGCGCGGACCGTTCTGGTCGTGATGGGCGCCCTTGGTCAGGATGACGATCTGATCCCGGTTGCCGCGCTCCTTCATGTAACGGCCCAGCACTTCTTCGCTTTCGCCGCCGCAGTAGATGTGAGCGGAGTCGACGGAATTGCCGCCGATGGCCAGATACGCGTCCATATTAGCCGCGGCTTTATCGTACGTATTATGGTAAAAGTAGTCCGTGCCTTTCATCAATCGGGAAACCTTTTTATCCAGACCTTTGACCGAAATGTATTCCATGGATGATACCCTCCTAAGCTATTGTGGTTTTTTATGGCTCGTTACAGCGCAACCCGGGTATGCTCGCGAGCAGACAGCAAGCAGGCGTCAATCACCTTCATGTTGTGAATCGCATCATCGGGCTGGAACTGCAGCGGCGTCTTGTTCATAATGGCCCGGGCGAGCTGATCGGCCTGCAGGCTGTATGCGTTTACATGAGGAACCTCGATTTCGCTCCGCTCCCCGCGTACGGTCAAGTAGAAATTGCCGCTGCCCGGCGTCGGTGTAACGTAGGCTGAAGGCACCTCGATGATGCCGTCCGTGCCGAGGATTTCCAGCGGATTGCGCGACGCGGCCCACATGGCGCAGTCGAAGGTCAGTGCGACGGAGCCGTCAAATTCGATGAGGCCGGAGGCCATCATATCGACATCGTCATGCTCCGGCGAGAAAAAGGCGTTCACCGTGACGGCGATCGGTTCCTTGCCGAGCAGCAGCCGAGCCGCGTTGATCGGATAGCATCCGACGTCGTAGATCGAGCCACCGCCCCAATCCTTGCGGTAGCGGACGTTCGTTTTGTCGCCGGCGTTGTTAAAAGTAAAGGCGCTGCGGATGCCGCGGACTTCGCCGATTTGGCCCGAGTCGATAATCTGCTTGATCTTGTCGTAGCGGGGATGGTAACGGTACATGAAGGCTTCGGACAAGTACACGCCCGCTTTGGCGGCGGCTTCAGCCATTTCGGCTGCTTCGCTTTCGGTCAGGGCCAGCGGCTTCTCGCATAGAATATGCTTGCCGGCTTCCTCCGCGCGGATTGTCCACTCTTTATGAAGATGATTCGGCAAAGGAATGTATACGACGTCGATGGACGGATCCTCAAGCAGCGCCTCGTAGCTACCATAAGCGACCGGAATATTCAGGTCCGCCGCCGTCTGCTTTGCTTTCTCCTCGTTCCGGCTGGCGATGGCGGCGACTTCATTCAGCTCGGACTGCTGCACCCCGGGAATAACCGAGCGCTTGGCGATGCCCGCGCAGCCCAGGACGCCCCATTTCAATTTCTGGCTCATGTTCGTGTATCATCTCCTCAAGAAGCTTATTTATGATTATATTGCGATTATAAAAGATTGTATTTAAAATTAATATAATACGATTTTGCAATGCATTATAACAATATTGTCATTTGGGGTGAGGACAGGTGAAGCGGCAAAGCCATTTGCTGACCCTTCCGTCGATGCCGTTTTTCTGTTTTCCCGAATCGGTCGGCTTTTACCGGAACGATCCGGGTCACAGCGTATTCCGGGAGGCGGGGGCCTTGAACAATTTCAACATTCATTACGTGGCTGCAGGCAGAGGGTACGTGGAAGTGGAGGATGTGGTCTATGAGCTGGGGCCGGGAGAGGCGGTGCTATATTTTCCCATGCAGCGGCAGCGGTACTACAGCAGCGAGGAAGACCCATGGGATATCCGCTGGTTTCACTTCTACGGGAGCGGTCTGCAGGATTATTTGATCGAACGCGGTCTGCATCACAGCCTTCTTTGGACGATCCGCCAATCGGCTTCGTTTGAGCAGGCGCACGAAAATCTGCTGCAGGAGGCGGAAGAGCACCGGATGCTCCACCCGGTCCGCCTCTCGACACTGACTTACGCGCTGCTGGCCGAGTTTATCGAGCATGCCACCCCGTTGTCTCCGGTCAAATCGAACAATTCGGGCAGCCGGATCCTCGAGCTGCTTCCGGTCATGCAGCAGGAGGCGGTCAAGCCGTTCATCCTAGAGGATTGGGCGGGCAGACTTGGCATATCCACCTACTACTTCTGCAAGCTGTTCCGCAGCGTAACCGAGATGACGCCGATGGAGTTCATCACGCGCTGCCGCCTGCAGATGGCGAAGCAGTGGCTGCTCGAGCGAAAGAGTGCGACGATCGGGCAGATCGCCGAGGACGCAGGTTATCCAAGCGTGAGCTATTTCAACAAGCGTTTTATGGAGCATGAGGGGATGACGCCCTCGGCTTACCGGCGGTTATACGGAGGGGCGTAAGCGTAAGGGATTGTTCAGCGGTAATCCGCGGGGATCACATTTGTCCCATAATGGAGATCCTTCCTGCCACCTGACCGAAAACCACCGTTACTCCTAACAATTTTTAAAAAGTACAGTAAAAAAGCCGGTCCCTCGCAAGTTGAGGGACCGGCTTTTTTACTTTGATTTCAGTTATTCGCTGTCTTTTTACGGTTACTTCCCGTTCCTGTTCGCTGTTTCATGACCCTCCAGCTTCTCCATACCGGCGCTGGGCGCTGGACCGCTGGACCCCCGCTTCAGCAGTTTGGTGGGCAAAAGCAGTTCGGTATACGGATGCTCGGGATGATCCATCCGCCAGAACAGCTGCTCCACGGCCTTGCGCCCGTACAGCTTCAGGTCCACATCCATCGTTGTGATTTGGGGCGTGGACACCTGGGACAAATAGCCGTTGTCGAAGCTGACGACGGAGACGTCCTCCGGCACGCGGTAACCCGATTGCTGGAGGGCCGAATTCAGGTAAAAGCCGAGTCCGTCGTTGACGCAGAACCACGCTGTCGGCAGTTGTGGCAGCGTTTTTATTTTTTGCAAAATGTAATCCGTGTTCTCTACAGCATCCTTGATGACCCATGGCTCGTGGATCTCCAGTCCGAAGTCGTTCATCGCCAGAACGTATCCTTCCCAGCGCTCGTAATAACTTGGCGAAAACGAAGTGTTGGCCAACAGGCCGATTTTTCGATGTCCCAGCTCTGTCAAGTGACGGACGGCCTCATAAGCACTAAACCGGTTATTGGTTAAAATGCAGTCAGCATGGATAGAAGGGTGGTGATGGTCGATGAGGACCGTCGGTTTACCCATGTTTGTAATGGTATTGATATAGTCAGTTGTAATGTGAGACAGAATGAGGATGCCGTCCACGGATTGATTGAGCAGAAACGATGGGAGAGCCAGCTTATCAGCCGACTGTTTGCTGACCGATTGGATCAGAAGATTTTTTCCCCTGCGCACCGTTTCCCGTTCAATGCTCAAATAAATTTCACCAAAGAAACTTTTCATAGAAAAGGCAAAATCAGAAGCGATCAGCGCTATATTTCCGGTCTGTTCCAGCTCGCCGGAGCGGCGCTTACGACTTTGCGAATACACATATCCCATCCGGTGTGCCGTTTCGAGGATCAGCTTCCGCGTATCTTCGCTGACCCCGTCTTTTCCCGAAAGCGCCTGGGACACGGAATTCTTCGATATATTCAGCTGCTCCGCAATATCCTGCATGGTTACTTTATCCTTCATATGACACCTCAATCTTTGTTTTGCCTGCATAATTGGAGTTCTTTCTAAGAAACTTAAAAAGAAGCCTGCCTTTCAATAAATCACATTACGATAAATTGTAACGTTACAAGTTGTATAAGTAAAGAGCCTTTATATAAAAAGCTTATTTTGTCTTTAATAAAGTGTTGACAAGGATTTTGTAATGCACAATAATAGGGTTACACAAACGCTTACAAAATATTAAGTAATCTTAATTTGTAACGTTACAAAATAATGTTTCGAGTCTTTGGAATGATGGTTTCAATCTATCGAGACAATTTTTTGAGGAGGTCAACGATTCGATGAAAAGAAAAATGCTCGGACTTCTGGCTTTGGTGTTGGTGTTATCCTCCATGCTCGCCGCCTGCGGTTCCAAAAAGCAAAGCGCAACGTCGGCGGATGGTGTGACGACCATTGAGTTTTGGGCGGCAGCCAATCCGACGCAGCAAGCCTTCTGGGAGAAGATGGCCAAGGCGTACGAACAGACCAATTCCAAAGTGAAAATCAACGTCAGCGTCATCAAGGAATCTCCAAGCTCCGAGGCCAGCATTCAGGCTGCGATTGCCGGGGGAAGCGCTCCGACCATTTCGGAAAACATCAACCGCGGTTTTGCCGCCCAGCTTGCAAACAGCAAGGCGCTGGTGCCGCTTGATACACTAAGCGGATTTAACGATATCGTCACCACCCGTAATATGAAAAATACGATTGAACCATGGAAGTTCGCCGACGGGCATCAATACGTGCTTCCGATTTATTCCAATGCGATGCTGTTCGGCTGGCGCCTTGATCTGCTGAAGGAACTGGGGTACAACGAGCCGCCTAAAACGTACAGCGAAGCGCTTGAAGTGAATAAGAAGCTGAAAGCGAAATATCCGGACAAATACTTCTGGGCTAAAGCGGACCTCGCCGATCCGACGGCATGGAAGAGATGGTTTGACTTCTTCATGCTGTATAACGCGGCTTCCGGCGGCAACAAATTCATTGAAGGCAACAAGTTTGTCGGGGATGAGAAGGCGGGCGTCGAAACGCTGAAGTTTATTGACGATCTCCGCAAGGACAAGGGCATCCTGGCGCAAAACGTACAGGATCCGTTCGAGACCGGCACAAGCCTGTTTATAGACCTTGGTCCTTGGACCTTTACGAACTGGGCCGAGAAGTTCCCGGACATGAAATACAACCAGAACTATACGCTGAGCATGCCTCCGGTACCTGACGGCGTAGACCCGAAAGATTCCAAAACGTTTGCCGATACGAAGGGGCTTGTGATCTATGCATCGGCCACCAAGGAGCAGCAGCAGGCGGCGATGGATTTTGTGAAGTGGGTTTATTCGGATGCGAAAAACGACGCCCAGTGGTTTGATGAAACGAAGCTGCCGCCGGCTCGCGACGACCTGACCACCAACGAATCCTTCAAGGCGATTTTGGACAAAAACCCGGAACTGAAGCCTTATGCCGAAAATGTGCCGAATGCGGTGCCGCCAATGGATAATCCGAAATATAACGACCTTCAGACCTTTATTGGACAAGAAGCCTGGAATAAAGTCGTCCGCGGGGAGATCGATCCGGCAGCCGGATGGGCGAACATGAAGAAAGCCATTGAAGGGGAACTTCAATAAAAGGAGTCTTCTAAATGAAAGAAAACAATAACCGGTTGGGCTGGCTGTTCGCCAGTCCCTACCTGATTTACTCGCTCGTGTTTTTCCTGATTCCGCTCGTTTGGTCTTTTTATTTGTCTTTTACGAACTGGGATCTGATCGCTCCCGAATATGACTTTGTCGGCTTTGACAATTTTGCGAAGGCGCTTAAGTCGCCCGGCGTGCACGCCGCGTTCTGGGTGACATATAAATTCATGATGGTGTTTGTGCCGTTGGTGATCGTGCTGTCGCTCGTCGTTTCGGTTCTGGTGCACAGTCTTCCACGTTTGAAAAGCTTGTTTCTCATCGGCTTTTTCCTGCCGTACCTGTCTTCCGGCGTCGTATCGGCGCTGATTGTGAAAGGTTTGCTGTCTTTCAACAGCCCGGTCAACACGGCGCTGCGCAAAATCGGCATTAACATCGACTGGCTGGGGACTTCATGGTCGGCACTTCTGATCGTCGGCATGATTATGGCTTGGAAATTTACCGGGTACTACGCGCTCATTCTGACGTCGGGCCTGGAAAGCATAGATCACGAAGTATACGAGGCGGCTGCCATCGACGGAGTTACCGGCCGGCAGCGCTTCTGGAAAATTACGCTTCCGCTGCTGTACCCTGCGCTCTATACGACGCTGATTCTCGCTTTCGGCGTCACCTTCGGCATCTTCACCGAGGTATACCAGCTGACAGGCGGAGGTCCAAACAATGCCACCAATACGTGGCAGATGGAAATTTACAGCCAGGCGTTCAAAAATCTGCAGGCCGGTTATGCGTCTGCGGTGGCGCTGCTCGCCTCGGTAGCTACCTTTATTTCGATTTTTATCATCCGGAAACTGCTAGAAAAGTGGGGTGCGCGAAATGGTTGGGTCTAAACGCAGCCGCAAGTCCAGTCTGGCCATCCGCTATATCATCGCAGGAGTATTGCTGCTCGTGATGGTGTATCCGTATTTGTACATGGTGCTGAATTCGTTTGCCGACTGGACACAGGTGGATCGAAAGCTGATTCCGAGTTCGTATACGCTGAAGTCCTACACCTGGCTGTTTACGGGCGGGGAGACGGGAATCACGCGGCCCTGGCTGGGCGCTTTTGTAAACAGTATCATCGTATCTTTGCTGTCGACCTTCCTCATGATGTTGTTCGGGGTGATGGTCGCTTATGCCCTTTCGAAGCTGAAATGGCGCGGCAGGGATACCGTCAACAACTTCATTTTGTTCCATATGTTTTTTCCGGCCATCATTCTGCTGATTCCGAGCTTTCTCATTATTCAAAAGCTGGGCTGGTACGACACCTACTGGGCGCTGATCATTCCGAAAGGGGTCAGCCTGTGGGCGATCTTCATGTACACGAACTTCTTCAAGGCGGTGCCATCCGTATTTATTGAAGCGGCCAAGCTGGACGGAGCAAGGGATTTTCAAATTTTGTACAAAATCATGATGCCGATGTCCAAGTCCATCACCAGCGTCGTCTTCCTGTTCCTGCTGATGGAGCGTTGGACCGAGCTGCTGTGGGATATGATCATGGTCCGCAGCGACGGGATGCTGACGCTGAACGTTCTGCTTTCGCAGATGTTCGGTCCGTACGGATCGTATCCGGGTCCGCTGTACGCGGGATCGGTGCTGCTGTCCCTGCCGATCATCATCCTGTTCATCATTTTCGGCAAAAACTTCCAGAAGGGCATGCAGGTCAGCTTGAAATAAGCGCTGCGCGATAGGAAGGAGCGGATCTCCATGGGGGAGAAGACGGTGGCTGCAGAGACACCCTGGTGGAAAAGCAGCGTTTTTTATGAAATCTACATGCCAAGCTTTTGTGACGGAAACGGGGATGGCACCGGCGATTTCCAGGGATTGACCTCCAAGCTGGATTACTTGCAGGAACTTGGAGTCGGGGGCATCTGGCTGACTCCGTTTTATCCCTCGCCGCGCGTAGATAACGGCTATGACATCTCGGATTATTATGGGGTGGATCAGGTGTTCGGGACGCTGGATGACTTTGACCGTTTCGTCCGGGAAGCTCACCGCCGCGGCATTCGCGTGATTGCGGATCTGGTGCTGAATCATACATCCGCCGAGCATCCCTGGTTCATAGAGTCCCGGTCATCACGGACGAGTCCAAAGCGGGATTGGTATATCTGGAAGGATGCCGTGGACGGCGGCACACCGAACCATTGGGAGTCCTTTTTCGGAGGGACGGCATGGGAATGGGATGAGGCGACCGGACAGTATTATTACCATGCCTTCGCCAAAGAGCAGGTAGATCTCAACTGGGCGAATCCCGAGGTCAGGGAGGCTATGAAGGAAGTGATGTCGTTTTGGCTCGGCCGCGGGATTGACGGTTTCCGGCTGGACGTCATTAATTTCCTGAAGGTGTCCGGACAGTTTAAGGAAAACCCGGTCACGGCGGATGGCGAACAGGATCACCGGTTCGACCAAAATCAGGAGGGCATTGTGGAGGCCATCCGCGATATTTGCGAATTCGTACGGTCTCAGAACAAAGATGTATTTATGGTAGGCGAAGTCGGTTCCGAGGATATGGAGGTGCTGCGCCGCTACAGTGGCGGGGACCTGCTGGATGTGGTGTTTAATTTTAATCTGGGCAGCCGCAAGGAACTGAAGGTCCAGGAGATGTTTGCCGAGCTTGTTCGGATGGAGGAGCTTCATCGGCCGGAGCAGGTGCCGACGATTTTCTTCAGCAGCCATGACATGCCGCGGCATTATAGCCGCTTTTCCTCAGGAGACGATTCTCTGGACCTGTGCACCGCCAAGCTGATGGCGGCATTGATGCTGACCGCCAAAGGCGTTCCCTTCATTTATTACGGTGATGAAATCGGCATGCGGGACTTCGTGCCGGCGGACATCGGGCAAATGCGCGATATTCAGGGGTTGACCGCATATCGGATGGCAAAGAAATCGGGGATGCCAGAGGCCGATGCGCTTGCCGCCGCAATCCTCCGAAGCCGGGATCACTCCAGAACGCCGATGCAGTGGGACGGAAGCCGTTACGGCGGATTTTCACTTCACGGATCGTGGATACCCCTCGGCCCGTCGTCCCGGCAGGTTCACGTCCAGAAGCAGTGGGGGAGCAAACACTCACTGCTGGAATTTTACCGCTCCCTCATCCGGGTGCGTGGTAAGCATAAGGCTCTCCAAACCGGGAAGTACACCTTTTTGAAGCGGAAAGGGGAGTGTATTTACTACGGCCGTCAATCGGAGGAGGAAGAGATTTGGGTTGCGCTTAATTTCGGGAACCGACCGTGCGATTTGAACCATTTGGCTGCCGACGCGGCTTCGTACCGGTTACTGCTGACCAGCAAAGAAACGTCCGCGGATTCGAATCGCTGTCATTCACTGGTTATTGATCCCTTTGAGGCTGCGGTCTGGGCAACGAGCACGAACCATAACATGCAATGAATTTTACTTCGACCAGGTAGGGGGATCATCGTGTTAAACGTGAACAAAACGGAAGTAAAAACATGCCGTGTGCTGCTGGAACAGTACATGGCGGGGCGGGAGAGAACCGCTCCTGCTCACAAGGCGGAGAAGCTGGTTTTTGCCGGCGTCGGAGACCGGGATGTATACAACATCACGGCTCCGTTCGAGGATGATGGGCGGACCGTCATCGCGGGCCGGGTGGAATCCCGGGACAGTGAGCATTCCCAGGTCGTGTTCTTCGTGGAAAAAGACGGTGCCTGGGTGCCGCTTGAAGGAGCGCCGGTACTCGAACTGCAGGACCCGTTTCATACCCGGATCGGCGGAGAGCTGATCATGGGCGGAGTTCAGATTTACCCGCACCCGGAGAAAGAGGGAGCGCTCATGTGGCGCACGGCGATTTACCGGGGCGGCCGCATCGCGGATTTAAAGCTGTTTTTCACCGGTCCGGACGGTATGAAGGATCTGCGGCTCACCGGACTTCCGGACGGCGGGATCGGCGTGTTCACCCGCCCGCAAGGCGATAAAGGCGGGCGCGGCCAGATCGGTTATTTCCAGGCCGCATCACTGGACGACTTGACTGTACAGGCGATTGAGGAAGCCCCGCTCCTGGAAGGCCAGTTTATCCCCGAAGAATGGGGAGGGGCGAATGAAATCCACGTGCTGAGCAACGGCCTTCTCGGCGTGCTGGGACATACGGCCTGTTACGATGCCGAAGGCGATCGTCATTATTATCCCATGATTTTTGTACTCGATCCGCAGACGGCTGCGTTTTCCGATATGATGCTGATTGCGGTGCGGGCCGATTTTCTGCCGGGTCCTGCCAAGCGCGAAGACCTTCAGGACGTCGTATTCAGCGGCGGCATCCTGCGCCGGGGCGACGGAACGGCGGTGCTGTATGCAGGAACAAGCGATGCGGAGGCACAGCGTCTGATCATAGCCGATCCTTTTGCGAGATTCGAATCCTAGTTAATACAATGAAGGAGCTTGATCCGAATGAACATTTATCGATATCCTGAAAATCCTTTAATCACCCCTGGCGACGTCAAGCCTCACCGCGAGGGCTTTGAGGTGATCGGTGCATTTAATGCCGGCATCGCTGAGTATCAAGGGGAAACGCTGATGCTGCTGCGTGTGGCGGAGCGTCCGGTCAGCGGCGATCCGAACGTCGTCATCGCCCCTGTATTCAATGCGAATCGTGGTGATCTTGAACTGATTCCTTTTCGTAAAGACGATGACCGGTACGATTTTTCCGACCCGCGGGTGATCCGCAATAAATCCAAAAACGGCACGTTTGAGTATTTGACGTCCCTTTCCTATATCCGAATCGCCCGCAGCAGGGACGGCCACCACTTCACCGTAGACGATCAGCCGTTCATTTATCCGTCCAACGAACAGGAAGCGTTCGGCATCGAGGATCCGCGGGTCACGCAGATCGGCGATACTTACTACATTTATTTTTCCGTCGTGTCTCCCGTAGGGATCGGAGAATCGCTCGTGTCGACCACCGACTTTGTGACGACCCGGCATCACGGCATGATCTTTGGTCCGGACAATAAGGACGTGCTCATTTTCCCGGAAAAGATCAACGGCAAATACTACGCTCTCCATCGTCCGACTATGAAAAGCATCGGAAATCCGGAAATTTGGATCGCGGAATCCGACAATCTGCTCTATTGGGGCAATCATAAGCATCTGCTCGGCCTCCGGGACGGGATGTGGGACAGCGGCCGGATCGGCGGCGGCGCCGTGCCGTTCAAGACCGACAAAGGCTGGCTTGAGCTGTATCACGGAGCGACATCGGATCACCGCTACTGCATGGGTGCCGTGCTTCTCGATCTGAACGATCCGACGCGGGTGATCGCCCGTTCCGGGAAGCCGGTGATGGAGCCTGAGGCAGAATATGAAAAGCAGGGCTTTTTTGGGGACGTGGTGTTTTCCTGCGGCGCCGTCATTGACGGTGACACGGTGAAAATGTTCTATGGCGTTGCGGACACCTCCATGGCCTGTGCGGAGCTCAGCGTGAAGGAAATATTGGACAGCCTCGAATACCTCGAAGCCACAGTTTAGGATCGGGACATGGAACGCCAAAACAAATCATTGTTTTGGCGTTCTATTACATCAGGCCCGGACGAGCCGGTTCGGCTTGCAGCAAGGGCGAAGTGAGGGGAACAGCATGATCATCAAAGACCATTGGAAGCTGCGGGATTTCAGGGAAGGGGAGGCGAAGGATCTTGAAGTGGCGTCGCCGCTGTATGACGATTACTTTTGGATGTCGGCGGAGGTGCCGGGCGACGTCCATACGACACTGATGCACCACGGACTGATCGACGATCCGTTCTATGGGCAAAACGACCAGAAGTGCCGGTGGGTGGAGGAGCGGATCTGGTGGTACCGGACCGTTTTTACACTGGACGAGGCACCGCGGCCGGACGACAAAATGCTGCTGGTGTTCGAAGGGCTGGACACCTTTGCGACCGTGTATTTGAACGGTGCGGAGCTTGGTTCGACGGACAACATGTTTATCAGCCATACGTTCGAAGTCAGCCGCGAGCTGAAGCCGGGCAAAAATGTCATCGCCGTCAAATTTGACCCGGTCCATGCGAAAGTGGGCGGGAAGGCCGTCTCCACGTTCTGGTCCGGTTTTAGCAAGGAACGGGTCTGGACCCGTAAAAACCAAAGCCATTTCGGCTGGGATTGGGGACCACGGCTCCTGTGCGCGGGAATCTGGAAGGAAGTCCGGCTCGAGAAATACGATGCTGTCAGAATAGAGCATGTCTATGCTCGGACAGCGGAGGTTGGCGAGATGGAGGCGCTGGTTGATATTTCGGTGGAATTGACTTCATGGGACCGCCGGAAAACTTACAGTGTCCTTGTTCAGCTGCTCGACGGGGAGAGCGGGGAGGTGACGGCTGCAGAAACGTTGGAGATAAGCGGAACCGCCGGCAGCGGGCTGTCCGGATTGGCCGGCGGCATGAGCCTTGCGGGCGGAACGAAACTTCGCGTATCGAAGCCCAAGCTGTGGTGGACCCATGATCTCGGCACGCCCCATTTATATGAGCTGCGGATTTCGGTGCGCGCGGACGGGATCACCATGGACAAGCGCAGCCAGAAGCTGGGGATTCGCACGCTGGAGCTGAAGCAGCGGGATGCCGATGGAAAACCTGCTTTTACTTTTATGCTGAACGGCGTTCGTGTCTTTGCCAAAGGAGCCAACTGGATCCCGATCGACAGCTTTATCGGCGCGGTGCCGGATGCCCGTTATTCCCGCCTGATTGACATGGCGAAGGCAGCGAACATGAATATGCTCCGGGTCTGGGGAGGGGGTATTTACGAGCGGGATATTTTCTATGATGAGTGTGACCGCCTGGGAATTTTGGTATGGCAGGACTTTATGTTTGCCTGTGCCCTGTATCCCGACTATAACCGCAATTTTATGGACAACGTCGCGAAAGAAGTGCAGCAGGTCGTCAAGCGGCTGCGCAGCCGGACATGCCTGGCCCTGTGGTGCGGCAATAACGAAAATGACTGGCTGTATGAGGCGCTGCATGCGAGCGGAGACATCCCGCATCCTTTTTACGGCGAGAAAATCAATCATGAACTGATGCCTGCGCTTCTGGAGCAGCTGGATCCTTCCCGGACATTCTGGCCGAGCTCTCCTTACGGAGGGAACGACCATAATTCCCGTGAGGAAGGGGACACGCATAACTGGCAGGTCTGGCACGGCAACATCGAGCCGAGGGTATTCGGCGAGCCCCAGCTTCAGGACTACAGCGTGGAAGGGTTGTCGTTCAAGAAATTCAAGGAGGACCGCACGAAGTTCGCCAGCGAGTTCGGCATGCATGCTTCCGCCAATTTGTACACGCTGCACCGGAACGTGCCGCAGACGGAGCTGATGCTTGGCAGTGCGGAAATGATGAACCGCAACAAGGATATCAATCATCTCAAGGGCGTTATGCTGATGGAGGGATATACCGGGATTCCGGGCAACTTGGAGGAATACATCGATTTTTCCATGCTGACACAGGCCGAAGGCCTCAAATATGGCATCGAGCATTACCGAAGAAACAAGCCGGAGACGAGCGGGGCGTTGTTCTGGCAGTTCAACGACTGTTGGCCCGGCACCAGCTGGTCCGTCATCGACTATTACGGTCTGCCGAAAGCGGCTTACCATTACGCCCGCAAATTTTATCATCCGCTGGTGTTGACGGCAGAGTATACGCCCGGGGATGCGGAACTCGTGCTGTGGGGCGTGAACGATACACGGGAATCCGTTTCCAGGACGGCGGAGCTGGTTGTCTACGGCATGGACGGCCGTCAGGTATATGTCCGGACGTTCGCTGCAGAGATTGAGGCATGCGGGAAACAGCGCATCGCAGTGGTGAAGCTGGACGACCTGCTTCAAGGTCTCGACGCCGCTGAAGCGGTCTGCGTTGTACGCTGGATGGACGGCTGCGGTGAAGACAACTTTTATTATTTTTGCGACCATAAAGATATGAACTTCCGGCCCGTTAACCTGAACGTTCAGGTGAACCCCGAGGAACGGAGCGTAACAGTATCCTCCGACTATGCCGCCCGAATGGTTAGGCTTGAGATGGACGAAGCCTGGCTGGATTGGGAGGACAATTATTTCGACCTGCTGCCGGGACAGACGCGAGTCATCCATGTCGGACAGAAGGAAGGCAAGGGGATTCCGTGGAATACATTGAAGGTATCGGCATTAAACGGTGCGTCGGTCGCGATGAATGGACGGCAGCCGGTTACGGAATGAGGAAGGGGAGAATTGGCGATGAGAGCGGCAGTGCTTGTGGACCAGGAAGTAATGGATGTTAAGGAACAGAAGACCCCGGAGGCCGGCACAGGCGAGGTGCTGATTCGGGTGCGCAGCTGCGGCATTTGCGGAACGGACCAGCACATTTACCACGGCCATCCGGGTTCGGCGGAAGTGCACCCGCCGATCATACTCGGGCATGAGTTGTCCGGCGAGGTGGTGGCGGTCGGGCAGGGCGTAAGCAGCTTAAAGGAAGGGGACCGGGTTTCGGTCGATCCGAATATATACTGCGGAAGCTGCGAATACTGCCGCAGCGGCAGACTTCACTTGTGCGACCGGCTGCAGGCGGTCGGTGTAACGCGGGACGGCGGCATGGCCGAATGCTGCCTCGTGCCAGCGGAAAATTGTTACATCATCCCGGACGCGATGAGCTATGAAGAAGCGGCCCTGCTTGAACCGCTCGGCTGCGTGCTGCACGGGTTCCGCAAGCTCGATATCCGGCCGCAGCATCAGGTGCTGATCATCGGCGGCGGATTTATCGGGCAGATCTTTCTGCAGCTCGTTCGCGAGCGCGGTGTTTCGCGGATTACGGTCAGCGAACCGGCATCCTACAAGCATGAGTCGCTGCGCGGCTTGGGGGCGGATGCGGTCGTATCACCTCTCGATCCGGACACCGCGGACGTGCTGGCTTCCAGTGCCGATGTCGTGATCGAATGCGTCGGCCGGACGGATTCCGTACAGACGGCCGTTCGTGCCGCCCGCAAGGGAGGGCAGGTGCTGCTGTTTGGCGTGGCCGCTCCGGATGCGGAGGCCGCCATCCGTCCTTTCGACATTTTTTCGAAGGAGCTGCGGATCATGGGTTCGTTCATCAACCCGTTTACCCACACGGATGCGATCCAGCTGGTATCCCGCGGCAAGGTCCGGCTCGCGCCTCTCATCAGCCACCGCTTCACACTGGAGCAGCTGCCGGATGCGATGCGGAATTACCCTCAGCTGGGGGTCAGCAAAGGCATCGTTCAAATCTAAAAGGTGAAAGCGGGTTAGCCGGAATAGACACTGATAGAATCGGTGTCTATTTTTCCATTTTTGGGTAATCTATGATTGTTATCGCCCAAAATTGATTTATTGACTGAAAAAAGAAAGATTACCAGCTTTGACCAAGCATTTTTGGTCATTTTTTCACGAACTAACATAATTGACCGTCCGTTAATTTAACTATATACTTCTTATAATATAAAGATTAGCGAAGGAGGAAATCGGATTGGAAGACAGATCCATGACCGTAAAGATTGAGATAGATACGCTGGTAACGATGCTGAAAATGGCCTTCTCCTTTGAGAATTGGGATAACATGATTAAAATTTCTACAGAACTTTATGAGTCCGCTTACGAGATGTATGTCGAACAAAAGGAACGGAATCGCCGGCTTCAGGTTACGGAACGCCCGATCGTCTATTATTTCGGGTACAGCCATCTCATGAAGGGGCTTGCCTACCAAAAGAAGAAAATGTACCAAGAGGCTAAACAGTGCATAGCCAACTATGAAGATCTAAGCTACATGTCTGACGGTTCTCCTGCCAACAATCAGGCTGTCGAAAACTTCCGTTTTTTCGCAAGAGCCAATATGTTTACGCTTAACATTCTTTCAGGGAATTTGGACTGCCTGGAGGATTATTCAGCGTTTATACAGGAAAATCCATCCGAAACTCTCCCTGGACTAATCACGATTTTAGAGGCAGCAAATATACATAACTATGACGTCGATCATATCCTGGATATTCTTGTCGTCGAAGATTCGCAGCTCATTCCGATTGACCAAAATCCCGTAGATCTCTCCTATTATATTTCTTTTTTGTATTTGCTGGCGGTTTATAGATTTAAAAAAGAAAATCACGCAGAAGCGCTCGATAGGACTTTACAAGCTTTGACATTATCTGATAAACTTGAAGATGACAAAATTTTCAAAAAATGCGTCGCCTTATTCGAATCTTTCAGATCTTATGCTTCACAGTCTCAACTAGAATCGTACTCGTCTATCCAAAAAAACATTCTCAAAGGAGCGATTGAAGATGAAGAAGGTATTGTTTTCGACGGTAGTAGCATTAGGACTATTTAGTGTTAGTCTGCTGACGGCATCCGCCTTTACGACGCTGAACCACGGTGCCAACTATGATACGGCCAACCATGGAGCCAACTATTCGATCCAGAACCACGGTGCAAACTATTAATCGGTTTTGCTAGCGGAGGTTAAGATACTTTATAGACGATTTAGAAGAACAGCCCGACAGCTTGTTGGGCTGTTTTTTTGTTTCCCCTATGCCTGTTTGTGTCGAATGTGGCCTCCGAGCTATTGAACCATGGAGGGGCATCGAATGCAGACGGCCTGATGGCTTGATGGTCTTATGCTTCTGTTTGAATTGACGTTTGTTGTTATATCTTGTCATTTGTATTTATAATGAAGGAAAACGGTTGGAGGTTACTATGTTTGCAACCCAGCGAAGAGAAAAAATACTGGAGGCGCTTCAGCGCGATAAGCAAATTGTGGTGAAGCAGCTGGCTCGCGAGCTGCAGGTGTCTGAGGGGACCCTGCGGACGGATTTGCGGATGCTGGAAGAAGAGGGCGTCCTGGAGCGTACTCACGGCGGAGCGGTTCCGGCGAGGACCAAGCCGGTGCCGGCCGAGCCCCGGTATCCGAGCCGCAGCGAGCTGAACTACGAGGAGAAGCGGGCGATCGGGACAAAGGCTGCCGAACTCGTAACCCGGGGCCAATGCATTATTCTGGATGCCAGCTCCAGCGTGCTGGAGCTGGCGAAGGCGCTGGTGGAGCATGATTATCTCACCGTCGTAACGAATGGACTGGAGGCTGCCACCATCCTGAACCAGAATCCGCGGATCAACGTCATTTTGATCGGCGGGATCCTCCGCTCCGGCTCCAAAACGATCGAGGGGGTTCTGGGAAAAAGCATTTTGGAAGGGATTCATTCCGACCTGTTCTTTACTTCTGCGGAGGGGCTGAGCGTCAGGGAGGGCATGACCGATTTCAGCCTGTACGAGGCGGAGCTGAAGAAGCTGATGATTGCAAGCTCGAGCAAAACGGTTGCGCTGGTGGACCACACCAAGCTGGGCCGGCGGTCGATCGCCACATCCGCCAAAATGGAGGACATCGACGTGCTCATCACCGATGAAGGGGCAGACCCGGAGTTTCTGCGTCAGCTGGGTACGACGGAAGTGTTGATCGCTCCCTATTTATAATACGGCGGTCCGTGATCGTGTTTATATCGTCATTTATTGCCATTTAAAAACGTTCATAAAAGCAAACAATCGTTGACAAACGCTGACAATCACAGGGAGAATGAACATATAAGAACACGGCGGGAGGATCTAAAAATGAGTTTTGAGACGGTGGACGGTTTTATTATTGATTTGGACGGGACGGTATACCGGGGGGCGCAAGCCATTCCGGGGGCCAAGGAGAGCATTGCGCTGCTCCGATCGCAGGGCAAACGGATGGTTTTCCTCAGCAACCGGGGGAACATTTCACGGGCGATGTGCCATCAGAAGCTGCTTTCCATGGGTATCGACGTGCCTGCGGAAGAGATCCTGCTTACTTCCACGGTAACAGCCCGGTACCTTCAGCAGCACCACCCTGGAAGCCAGGCTTGGGTGCTGGGGCCGGACGGACTGCGGGATGAACTGGTACTGGCCGGCATCGGGCTGGCTGAGAAACCCGAGAATGCCGACTGGCTCGTCATCACGCTGCACGAGGAGCTGACTTATGCGGAGCTGAATCAGGCGTTCCGGGCCGTGCGGAACGGCGCCCGCATCATCGCGACCAATGACGATAAATCGTTCCCAGGGGATGACGGGGAATGCATCGACGTCGGCGGCATGATCGCTGCCATCGTTGCCACGGCGGGCCAAGAGGTCGAAGTGGTCATCGGCAAACCGTCGGCATTGATGGCCGAAGCGGCTTTACAAGTGCTCGGACTGCCGCCGCAGCAGTGCTTGGTGATCGGGGACAGCCTGGGCTCGGACATCCAGCTCGGCCGCCGGGCAGGCATCCGCACCGCGCTGGTGCTGAGCGGAACGGCAACAAGGCGGGATGCGGAGACGGCCGCAGAAGGCCCGGACATGGTCTGGGAGTCGCTGGCCGAGCTTCAGCATCTCTTGAAGGGAAAGGAAGGAATCAAATGACGGATTGGTTGAAGGATATCAGGGAAGCGGCGGGACGTATGGATGACGCGGATGAGCGGCTCGCCGACATTTGTCCGGTCGTGCTGGAAAGCGGTGCGATCCGGAAGGTGGGCGCATTTTTACAAGACCAGGATTACCGCCGCGTAATCGTCACGGCTGACAAGAATACTTTTGCAGCCGCCGGCGAACAGCTGATGGAATCCGTTACGGAAGCGGGGGTTAACGCAAGCGTTACGTTCATTTCCCCCGATGAGCAGGGCGATGTCATCGCCGACGAGCGGTCAATTGTGCAGCTGCTGCTTGACGTGAAATCCACTAAGGCGGATGCGGTGGTTGCGCTCGGATCAGGAACGCTGCACGACGTATCCAGATTTGCCGCATACTCGGCAGGTATCCCGTTTGTATCCGTGCCGACCGCCCCATCGGTGGACGGATTTAATTCCAAGGGAGCGCCGCTCATTATCCGCGGCGAGAAAATTACGATTCAATCGATCGGCCCGGCGGCGATTTTCGCCGACCTGGATATTTTGACGGCTGCGCCGCGGACGATGGTCGCCGCCGGCTTCGGGGACATGCTGGGCAAATGCACGTCGCTGTTCGATTGGAAATTCGGGAGTCTGACGGCGGATGAGCCTTATTACGAAATTGTGGCGGAGATGACGACCAAAGCGCTGCAGCAGTGTGTGGATCACATCGACGCGATCGCGGACCGTACGCCGGAAGGAATCCGGGTGCTGACGCAGGCGCTGATCGAGTCCGGTTTTGCCATGCTGCTGTTCGGCCAGTCGCACCCGGCTTCCGGAGCGGAGCACCATTTGTCCCATTATTGGGAAATGGCGTTTTTACGTGAAGGCAGAAGGGCGGTACTGCATGGGGCCAAGGTCGGCGTCGCCTGTGCGGAAATTTCGCAGCTGTACCACCGGCTGGACGCGGAAAATTCCCTGCCGGTAGCTGAGGAGCAGTTGGAGCGCGTCCGCACGGAACTGGCCAAGGTGCCGTCACCTGAGACGCTGCGGGCCTGGCTGCGCAAGGTTGGCGGTCCCGCTTCCATTCAGGAGCTGGACATCGATCCGGAGCTGCTGAAGCGAAGCCTCGCGGAGGCC
This sequence comes from Paenibacillus favisporus, assembly GCF_040545415.1. Lineage (NCBI taxonomy): Bacteria > Bacillati > Bacillota > Bacilli > Caryophanales > Paenibacillaceae > Paenibacillus > Paenibacillus favisporus. The sequence continues at coordinate 783,344 of NZ_JBEPLV010000001.1, forward strand.
GACCAGATCCGTCCGAACCGCCATACCCTGCTGCGGGCGGTGAATGATCAGCGGCGAAAGTGATTTCGATTGGAAAACGCTGCAGCGATTACGCACTGGTGAAAAAATCGGGCAATCATGACTATACTCAAATAAAGGCCGCCGGTATGGCGGCTTTTTTGCGTTTTCATTGACCATGGTCTGTTTGTTCATTTGTTTTTAGCTCTGGACCGAAAAAAATAAAACGTTTGGAGGACAACCTCCCGTCTATAAGTCAGATCAACAAAAATGATTCCAGGGAGGGCGTCATGACAGAACAAGAGCTGGCCGCAGCGGCTTGCACAGGAGACGAAGAAGCTTTTTTCAGCTTCTTATCCATTCATAAGCGCAAGCTCTACGGCATTGCATACAGCTACATGCACAACGAATCCGATGCGCTGGATATGCTTCAGGAAGGAGCTTATAAAGGGTGGTTGAAGTGCCATACGCTGAAAGACCCGGCAGCCATGCTGCCCTGGCTTATCCGCATCTTGATCCGCTGCTGCATCGAAGAAATCAGGCGGCGAAAACGCCGGCCGCCAATCGTGATGGAGCAAGCGTATCGAAACAGCCCTGAGATGGTAAGTGTAGCAAAGCTCGATATGGAGAATGCGCTGAATCGTCTCAAGCCGAAGTACCGGCACGTGATTATCCTTAGATACTACAATGATATGACTATACCGGAGATTGCCAAAGCCCTTGGGAAGGCCGAAGGAACGGTCAAGACGTGGCTTCATCAAGGTTTGAAACAGCTTCGCGGCAAAATAAATTACGGAGGTGAACTTCGGTATGACCAACAATCATGAGGAATGGATGCTGGAGCACGAGTGGCAGGAAATGCGGCGGGAAACAGGAAAAGTATCGGATCAAAGGCTGGACGAGGTACTTTGGCAAGGCGTCCGAAAAGCCTCCACCGAACGGGCGCGTCGCTTGTCCAAGCACCGGACCGCAAAAAGGTTACGGATCACCGCTGCGATCTTGGCGGTTGTTGTGGCAGGCGGGGCAAGCGCTGCGGGCAGTCGTATGCTGCATCTGACGCCTGCCAAGGAACAGGAATGGAGTCAAAATCAGCTTCCCTCCTATACAGAACGCATTTTTCAGGAACCCGATAATTTTCTGCAGATGGTCAAGCAAGCCGCCGAACATGGGCTCTACCATGAGCTGAACCAATCCGTAAACGCAGGAGGATATACGCTCAAAATCGAAGGGATCGCAGCAGACAACCGCAGAATCATTATGTTCTACACCGCAGAGAACGGGAACGGGAACCTCCCTTTACGCCTGAGCTATAACCATCCTCCGAAGCTCCTCGACGGGCAGGGAAGAGCATTGCAAGGAACCTTCACTTGGGACGTCTATGCCCAGCTGCCGAAGGATCAGCCTCTGACTCAGGGCGTGATGGTTTTTGATTTCGATACGCCCGGACAGCTGCCGGTGAGTTTCCAGATTGAAACGACGTGGTCACAGCTGAAACCTGAGGGAAGCAAGGAAAAGACAAGAACCGAAACGCTTGTGGCCCCAGTCACCCTTCAACAGAGTTCGCATGCAGCGGATTTGGAGGAGCGGCCGATCCATGTCGAAATCAATCAGGGCGAACAGCAGGTCACCTTTACTAAAATGGTGCAGAGTCCCTTGCGCACGGACCTCGAATTCATTTACAAGAGCGATACCGGCACACAGATGGACAAGATCGAGGCCACGCTGGAGCTCGTCTCCAAACAAATCAGCTCAAAGCAGCGCTTGGATTTCCATACCATGCTCAGGTACGATCGAACGCAGCTGACACCTAATGGAGGAACGATTTACCTGACGAGCAGCTACTACTCAGAGCATCGGGAACTATGGCTGAACTTTTATTATGCAAGCTTTCAACCCAACCATGAGGTGGAGATTACCGTCGATCCGGACAAGGGGACAATAAGCGACTCCCCGGATGCCAAGATTTTAATCAAGCAAGTGGTGGAGAAAAGCTCTGAGCAATCCTTGGAACTGCGCCTGCTGTACGGATCGAAACAACCGATTGAAGACGGATACTTCGAACTGAAGGATACTTTTACCGATGCGGCGGGACAAAGTCATCCCTTGGTTCAAGAATATCGGGCGGGAAAAGGCACCTACCTCTCGATCCCGAACTACAGGCAGTATCCCGGACCTTACCGCTTCGTCATTCGAAAATATGAGGGTAACGTTGTTCAAATGAAGGAAGCCGAAGAACAGCGTATACGGTAACTGTATATTTCTGTGCATTTCATTCCTTGCCTCAAAGTGTATTCGCTAGGCGTGTAATCTTCTTTAATCTAAGATGCGAAGGGCTCCTTTCTAATAGAGAAGGGAGCCTTTTCTATTGTGAAATTTTATTTCACGGACCTTAGAGCGTATGTGTTGTATTCACTCAGTTTGAGGAAAGGACGAGGTAGTGTTTAGCTGCTGAACCTAAGGCAGTGTAGTGTTGCCAGGCAGTGAGTAGGCAGTGAGTTAATACTCACTGCCTTATGTTTTTTCTGTACAGAGCAAAGCGATTGTACAGCAGCATTGCCCACCCCTACAGCAGCGAGTGTTTGGAGGGTCGAGCGCCTTTGGCTTTGTGCGAAGCACAAAACAAGAAAGCGAGACCGGCCAAATAGGAGCGGCCCCAAACAGGAGCAGCCTGCACTTTTTTACAATTACCATAAAAGAATATTATTACTTCCGAAATAAAATATTATTTCAAAAACCGTTGACCGGAATGAAATTTATCGTTATTATGAAATCAAGAAATAGAAGTCAACACGGATAGGGGGATGGCTATGGATGAGTATCTGGCGGGGTTAACGACAGAAGGGATCAACGATAAAACATTGAGTATAGATGAATGTTCAACCGAAGAGATGGTTCGCCTGATGAATGAACAGGATTCCAAGGTTCCGGCTGCAGTCGCTGCAGAGATACCGCAAATTGTGAGGGCGGTGGACACACTCCATCATGTGCTGAAGAATGGTGGAAGAATGTTTTACGTTGGGGCTGGATCTTCCGGCAGGCTCGGTGTGCTGGACGCTTCTGAATGTCCTCCCACGTTCGGCGTGGATCCCTTGCTGGTACAAGGACATATTGCCGGAGGAGACGGAGCACTGAGAACTGCTGTTGAGGGTTATGAAGACAATGCTGAGGAGGGGGTCGCTTTAATTGAAAGGTGCGGCGTGACAGACAAGGATGCGGTTATCGGCATCAGCGCCAGCGGAAGCGCGACATTCGTCATCGCTGCCTTGAAGAAGGCAGGGGAAATCGGAGCCGCTACGATCGGCGTCGTCAATAACAAAAATTCCAAAGTGGAGCACGTCTGCGACGTATGCATAGCACCTGTCGTAGGGCCGGAAGTGATCATGGGATCAACCAGATTAAAAGCGGGGACTGCACAGAAAATGGTCCTGAACATGCTGACCACCTGTACGATGGTGAAGCTGGGCAAGACCTACAACAATCTCATGGTGGACTTGAAAGCAAGCAATATCAAGCTGCGGGACCGATCGGTGCGTATCATAAAGACAGCAACCGGGGTCGATGACAAGACGGCACTTTCCTATTTGGAAAGCGCTTCCATGAATTGCAAGCTGGCCATTATGATGATCAAAACCGGCTTGGACGCCCAGGCGGCGGAACAAGCGCTGGATCAAGCCGAGGGGAGCCTGAAGAGGGCGATCCGCAATTTTTTGAAAGTGGTCTAATACCAAAGGATATCCTTGAGGAGGCATGTTGTTCATGAAGAAAAGAATGCGTGTATTAGCATCCGTATTTGCCGTAAGCATGGCACTGACCACACTGACGGCCTGCGGCGGCAAAGGCGATTCCAAATCGGCCGAAGCGTCCGATCCGAACGCGAAAGATACCATTACGGCGCTGCTGCCGCCGGTATCTGGCAATTTCCAGGACACCTTCGCGGACATTCAAAAGGAATTTACGGAGAAATATCCGAACCTGACGCTGAAAATCGAACCGGCCAGCTGGGAGGACATGACGCAGAAGCTTGATACCCAGGTGAACGCCGGCAGCCCTCCGGACATTGCATTTATCGGTTCCGACGGCATCTCAAAATACGTTGACCAAGGCATGGCGCTTGACATCAAGGATATCGCCACACCGGAAATGATCAACGATTACGACAAAGGACCGCTGGAATACATGAAGAAGGGCGACGGCCTGTACGGCTTCCCGGCTTATATGGAAGTCCACGCGCTGGGCGGTAACCGCGAGTTCCTCGAGAAGGCGGGCATCGACTGGAAAAAGGTACAGCAGCAAGGATGGACCTTCGATGAGTTCCGTGAAGCCATCAAGAAAGGCGTCGTTTCCGAAGGCGGCAAAACGTCCCGTTACGGCTTCGTATTTGCTACCGCCGGCGTCACTTCGAAAGACTACTTGGGCATTCTGATCAAAAATGCAGGCATGCCTTCCGCATTTACGCAAGATTTGAAATACGCGTACACCAGCAAAAACTATCTTGAAGTACTTAAGGATATCCGCGCATTGATCGACGACGGCTCCATGCCGAAGGAATTGAGCTCCATTGACGCGGGTAAACGTTGGAACATGTTCCTGACCGGCCAAACGATGATTACCGGTAAAGGGATGGCGACCTTCGAAAAATCCGCAAATACGAACAATGAGAAAATCAAAGCCAACGACGGCAGCGCGGTCAAAGGCAGCATTCCTGTGACTTACACGGTTCTCCCGGTTCCATCCTTCCTTGGTGAAAAAGCCGTTTCCAGCGTAGCGGTTGACGGTTACGTCGCATTCCGCGGCAAAAAGGAACCAAGCGAAGCCCATAAGCAAAACGTCGTAAAGGCGCTGTACTTCCTTGCCAGCGGCAAAGTAGCTGCAACCACGAACAACGACCTGTTCGTCGCTCAAATTACGGAAAGCGGCAGAAAAGCGGCGGAAAGCATGCCGGTTGAACGTGACGCGGACAACAAGGCAGCCGTTGAAACGATGCTGAAGAACGCGGCGCCGGCCCGTCCGGACATCCCGGCTGAGCTGGAAGCCAAAGCCATCAAGCTGGAGGACGAAGTGATCGTTCCGAAGCTGCAGGCACTCATTGCCGGCGAGATCAAGCCGGAAGAGATGTACGATGCCGTCAAATCCGCCGCGGTTTCCGCGTTCGGTGAAGACGGAGTAGTGAAAGACTAATCCCTGAATCAAGCGGATAGCCGTGTGCGGGTCACGCGGCTATCCGGTATATAGGCTGTAAGAAGGGATAGGAAAGGAGTTTCGCAAAAGATGGCTCAACTAGCTAAACCGGCCAAAAGACGCAGAATTAGGGGAGACGGAGCCTGGGCGTATGCTTTTATCGCCGTTGCTTTGGTGGTCTTCGCCATGTTTACCGCTTATCCGGTCGTGAGCGCGTTTATTATCAGCTTCCAGAAATACAAGCCGATCGGCTCGGAGTATGTGGGGTTCGATAACTACATCGCCACATTCAAGGATTCCTTGTTTTGGAAATCGGTGGTCAACACGGTCGTGTACACGATTCTAACCGTCCCCGTATCGTTAATTATCTCCTTCGCCATTGCGATTCTGATCCTGCCGCTGAAGAAAAAGCTGCAGACGACGTTCAAGGCGGTCTATTACCTGCCTGCAGTCGCTTCGGGTGTTGCGCTGTCGGTGGTATGGCTGTGGATCTTCGATCCGATGCCGGAAGGCATTTTCAACAAGCTGATCAGTTTGTTCGGCATCAGCAATCAGAACTGGCTTGGCTCCAGCGCCACGTCGATGTTCTCGCTGGTCCTGATGGCCTGGCTGTCCAGCCACGGCACCAGCATTATCATTTATTTGGCCGCGCTGCTCGGCATCGATTCCAGCTATTATGAAGCCGCCGATTTGGATGGCGCCAACTTTTTTCAGAAGCTGTGGTACATCGTCATCCCGAGCCTGAAGCCGACGACGCTGTTCCTGCTGGTTACCGGGGTTATCGGTTCCTTCCAGGTGTTCCAGAATGCGTACCTCATGACAGGCGGCGGCCCGGACAACTCGACGACGATGGTAGGTCTCCTGATCTTTAACAACGCCTTCAAGTACTTCGAATTCGGCAAAGCGGCAGCCCAGTCCCTCGTGCTCGCAGCGATTATCGCGCTGATCTCGCTGGTGCAGTTCAAGTTTATGGGCAAAGACGTGGAATATTAAGAAATACGTCGCTAAGGCGTCATTTCACAGAAGACAGACCGCGCTTCGCGGAAGTTTTTCTTGCGAGATCAGGATGCTTAAGCGAAAGAAGTTATACTTTCTGATCTCTTAAGTAAGGAGGAAGATCCGAACATGGCACTTTACAGCGAACATACCGGAAAGCCGGCGGCAAAGCGCGCCAGAAACGGTGTGATCATTATCATTTTGATCCTATTTGCATTAGCAACGATTTTCCCCATTTATTTCATGATCATGTCGTCCTTTGGCGATCCGATCGAAGCGGGGGCGGCGAACTATTCCCTGTTTCCGACCAAATTCACGCTGGACTCCTATAAATTCTTTTTTGATTACAGCGAATATTCGTACCGCTGGCTGCTGAACTCGCTGATCGTGGCGACGACGGTTATGGTATCGAATGTGTTTTTCGCCAGCCTGGCGGGTTACGCGTTTTCCAAAATCAAGTTTAAGGGGAGAACGGTTCTGTTTACGATCCTGCTGATCGCCATGATGATCCCTTATCAGGTGACTCAGGTTCCGCTCTACATTTTGATCGTCAACATTTTCAATATTCAAAACACGTACAGCGCCTTGATTTTGCCGGGCCTGGTCACGGTCTACAACATTTTCTTGGCCAAACAGTTCATGGGCAGCATTCCTGGGGAAATCCTTGAATGTGCCAAAATCGAAGGCTGCAACCAGTTCCAGATTTATTTCCGGATCATTCTGCCATTGTCCAAAACGGTGCTGGCGGTCATGGCCATCCTGACCTTTATGGACAGTTGGAACACGTTCTTCTGGCCGTTCCTCGTGACAAACACGATGGATATGCAGACGATTCAGGTCGGTCTGAAAAACTTCCGGTTTGCGAATACGACCTATTTTGCGCCGATGATGGCGGGTGCCACCATTTCCGCGCTGCCGATGTTCATCCTCTTCTTCAGCCTGCAAAAGTACTTCCTGGAAGGAGTCACGGTGGGAGCCGTGAAGGGCTGATATGGGGACAAAGGGAGAAAAAGCGGAGCTAAGGCGTCCCCGGTATGTCGTTGGTCTGATGTCCGGGACGTCGGTGGACGGCATCGATGCGGCAGTCGTGGAAATCAACGGCAATCAGGAGGAGCCTCCAGGCGTGCGTCTGGTCGCTTTTGAAAATTCGCCTTACCCGGCGGGTGTCAGGGAAGACATTTTTGCTTTATTCGATCCATGCAACGCAACCGTTGACCGAGTTGGAAAAATGAATGTGCTTTTGGGAGAACTGTACGCCGAGGCGGCTTTGTCCGTGATTGGAAAGGCGGGGCTGTCCGCCGAGGACGTTTCAGTGATCGGTTCACACGGTCAGACGATCTACCATGCTCCAAGCATGGAGCTGTACCATGGCCGTAACGTGCATTACACCGTTCAGATCGGAGAAGGTGCGGTCATCGCGGCAAGAACAGGGATTCCTTGCGTGTCGGACTTCCGGCCGGCGGACATGGCTGTCGGCGGTCAGGGAGCGCCGCTGGTTCCCTTTACCGAATATTTGCTGTACCGGGAGGAACACCGGACACTGCTGCTGCAGAACATCGGCGGCATCGGGAACATGACGGTGATTCCGGCCGGATGCAGCCCCGGCGAGGTATACGCTTTCGACACAGGCCCGGGAAACATGATCATCGACGGGATCGTGGAGCGGCTGTATCCGGGACAATTAACGATGGATATTGGAGGAGCGATCGCTCGGTCGGGCACCGCCGATCCGCGTCTGCTTGGCCGGCTGCAGCAGGAGGCTTACTATTCGCAGCCGCTGCCGAAATCGACGGGGCGCGAGCTGTTCGGTTCCTCTTATATAGATAAGCTTCTGCATGATGCCGAAGCGCTCGGGATGCAGGCGGAGGACATTGTCGCCACGGTGACGATGCTGACCGCCTGGTCGATCGGCGATGCCTATCGCAGATATGTGATGGCAGGCCATCCCGCCGATGCGATGATCGTTGGCGGAGGAGGCAGCTACAATCCGGTGCTTATGGAATGGATTCGCAAGGAGATGGCGAAGGCAGGCGTTCAAGTGCTGACGCAGGAGGCCATCGGCCATAACAGTGATGCGAAGGAAGCCGTAGCGTTTGCCGTTCTGGCGGATTACGCGATCACCAACCGGCCGAATAACCTTCCGCATGTGACCGGCGCTTCCAGACCTGTCGTCATGGGCAAAATCAGCTATTAAAGTGGTGTTCAAAAAGGTCGGTTTTCAGCACCGAGAAGATTGGATGAAGCTAGGGACTGAGGAGCAGAGCGTACGTAGTGGGTACGTGAGCACCGGAAGGCCCGGCTGAATTCAAGATTCGATGCCGAATCAGCTTCCCGATTTACTTCGTGTTAGATATAGAATTTATTCGTTATCAGCAGAGCTGATGAAATTCTATATCGCAAGAAAACCTACATTTTTATCGCGGTCACTCATCCTTGATTGGCCTCGATTGGTTTTCTTCTCAAAGGCGGACTTTTTGAACTACCTCTTAAAGGGATGGAGGGACTCATATCAGATGGTTGTAACTTGGAGTGACCAATACACCGGTTCTGTCATCGGCTTGTGGAACACGGTAGCTGTGCGGGACGGCTACAAGGAGATGACGGAGGCAAGCTTCAGCGGCATATTTACGGGTAATCGCTATTTCGATCCGGAGAACACGTTTGTTCTCGTGGAAGAAGGCGAAGTGAAAGGCTTTGCCTGCGGCTGCACCGGCGGCGATCTGCCGCTTGGAGATCATGCGGGGTACATCACCTGCATCGTGCTTGCCGACGAAGTCTGCACGGATGACAACTACAAGATGATGCTGGAGCATCTGGAAGGGCGCTTTCAGGCGCTGGGCAAAAAGCAGGCCGACGTACTGTTTTTCAATCCGATGATGCTGCCCTGGTACATACCGGATACGCCGCGCCACGAGCATAACAACGCGCCCGGTGTGCCGACAGGCAGCAGGCTCCATTCGTTTTTGCTGGGCCAGGGATACGTGGAGAGGGCGCAGGAATGCGCGATGTACCTGAACCTGTCTTCGTTCTCCATCCCGCAAGAGATTCGCGGGAAAGAAGAGAAGGCCAATGCCGAGGGATACACGGTGGAGCTGTTTGACCAAGGCAAGCATCACGGCGTTACGGACATGCTGCAGGGCTTCGATAATCCGCTGTGGCAGAAGGAAATCGCCCAATCGACCGAGGACGGGGTGCCTGTCGTCGTGGCGGCGCACCACGGTAAGGTGGTCGGATTTGCCGGTCCGGTTATCCGCCAGGAGAGCGGGCGCGGCTATTTTGCCGGCATCGGCGTTCACCCCGAGCATGAGGGACACGGACTCGGCAGCATCCTTTTTTTTAAGCTGTGCGAAGCATTTCAGCAAATCGGGACAGATTATATGTCCTTGTATACCGGCAGCACCAATCCGGCCATCCGGATTTACGAGAAGGCAGGGTTTAAGACGGTCCGGACATTTTCGATCATGAGAAGGGAGTTTTAAAGGTATGAGCGAACAGAAATTGACGATTATGGCGATTGGTGGCCATGTTGGGGATGCGGAACTGACGGCGGGCGGCGTGCTTGCCAGCCATTCCTTGAAGGGCGACCGCATCGTCACGCTGGCACTGACGGCAGGGGAACGCGGCGTGCCCGCGGGTCAGGATATGGCGGAGTACCGCCAGCAAAAGGTGAACGAGGCCAAGGCGTTTGCCGATATGCTAGGGGGCGAGTCCATCGTGTTCGACATTCCCGACGGCGAGCTGAAGGATACTGAGGACATGCGTCTGAGAGTATGCGACGAAATCCGGCGCGTGAAGCCGAACATCATCATTACCCACTGGAAGAACAGCATGCACAAGGACCACGCGACGACGCATAACATTGTGAACGATGCGCGCTTTTTTGCCGGCCTGGCGTCCTTTGAGCGGGAACTGCCTGCGTTTTTCGCTTCCAAGCTCTACTATGCGGAAAACTGGGAGGATGCGGTTGATTACAAGCCGTACGTATACGTGGACTTTTCACAGGAGGCTTTTGATTTGTGGGTGAAAGCGGTATCGCAGCACTGGTTCGTCACGAACAGCAAGTCCTTCCCATATCTCGAGTACTATAAGCATCTGGCACGCGTGCGCGGAATCGAAGCGCGTAAGGAGTACGCGGAAACGTTTATGATTCCGGCGGAAACGATGCGCCTGCGCCAAAGCGAACTGTAAGCGGAGCCAGGCATTTCATGCGCGTTGTGACTGTGACGATACCTCTGTTACAGTCATTTTTTTAGGGGCGTACACTAATTTCACTACCAGGAGGTCGCCATGATCGCTAACGGAATTGACCGGATCGAAGATTATGCCCATCTGCTCCAGGGGAAGCGGCTCGGGCTGATTACGTCACCGACGGGTTTAAACCGTCAATTTGAATCCACCATTCAAATCCTGCATGAGCGGTTCCAGCTGACGGCGCTGTTTTCGCCGGAACACGGGGTTCGGGGGGATCAGGCAGCAGGGGCGCAGGTTGAAACCTACCGGGACCCGATTACCGGCGTGCCGGTGTACAGCCTGTATCGCAAGGACTCCAAGCGGCTGAGCGCGGAAATGCTGGACGAAGTGGACGCCGTCGTTTACGATATCCAGGATGTGGGCGTGCGCTACTATACGTTCATTTATACGATGCTGTACGCCCTGGAGGATTGTGCCAAGGCGGGAAAAGAGTTCATCGTCCTCGACCGGATCAACCCGCTGGACGGGGTGACGGTGGAAGGCAACGTCCTGAAGCCCGGCTTTGAATCGTTCGTCGGCAATTACCCGCTCGCCGTCCGCTATGGCTTGACAGCCGGCGAGGTGGCGTCGATGGCAAACGAGCAAATGGGCTGGAACGCCCAACTGCATGTCGTTCCATGCGACGGCTGGGACCGGAACATGCTGTTTCCCGAAACGGGAAACCTCTGGGTCATGCCGTCGCTCGGGCTGCCGCGCTTTGACAGCGCGCTCCTCTATCCGGGAACCTGTTTGTTCGAGGGCACGAACCTGTCCGAAGGACGGGGAACGACGGCGCCTTTTGAAATCGTTGGCGCACCGTTTGTTGAGGCGGAGAAGCTGGCGGACGAGATGAACGGCATGAAGCTGCCCGGCGTCATTTTCCGGCCGGTTTATTTCAAGCCGACGTTCTCCAAGCATGAGGGCGAGCAGTGCGGCGGCGTGCAGCTGCATATTACCGACCAGCGGGCACTGCAGCCGCTCGAGACGGGAATCCGGCTGATGTATACGCTGAAGCGGAACTATAAAGCATTCGAATTTTTGCCGCCGCACAAGGGCAACAAGCTGCCGTTCATTGATCTTCTGGGCGGGGATGATCTGTACCGGAGCGAGCCGCTGGATCTGCCGGCCTTGCTGGAACAGCTCCGTGAGGAAGCTCGCTCGTTTGCTGACATGAAGCAGCAGTATCATATCTATTAGACAGACGAAGGAAGGGATGACGATGCGGTACGTAGCGGGGCTGGACGGCGGCGGAACGAAAACGGCGGTCGCCGTCGCCGATGAGAGCGGCGAAGTAATCGCTACCTTCGAATCCGGCGGCATCAATTACAACGGGCAGGACGAGGCCAGCATTGAAGCCAGCCTGCGCGACATGCTGGGGCGGATCGGCGAGGCCGCCGGCGGGCTGGACCGCTGCGCCTATCTGTGCATCGGTGCCGCGGGGGTCAGCAACCCCGCCGTGAGCGCCCGCCTGACCGCCAAGGTCAGGGAAAGCGGCTATGCGGGCGGCCTCCTGATCACCGGCGATCAGGAAACGGCATTGAGCGGCGCACATGATAGCGAGTACGGCATGATCCTGATCGCGGGCACGGGGTCGATCTGTTACGGCCGCAACGAACGCGGCGAGACCCATCGCACCGGCGGATGCGGTCACCTGATCGATGATGAGGGCAGCGGGTACGCGATCGGCCGGGATCTGCTGTCCGCTCTGGTCCGGGCCTATGACGGCCGGCTACCGGAAACAGTCATTACGGACTTGGTCTACGGCAAGCTGGGCCTGAAATCGGTACGCGACATCATCGGCTACGTGTACGATCCAGCCCGAAGCAAAAAGGACATCGCCGCGTTGGCGCCGCTGCTGACCCGGGCATGCGAGCTCGGCGACCCTGCTGCTCTGGGTATTGCGCAGCGCAGCGCGGCTTCGCTCGCCGAGCTGGTAACGCCCGTTGCCGAGAAGCTGGCGCTGCAGACAGGGGCGCTGGCCATGGCCGGAAGCGTGCTGCTTAACAACGTGTATATCCGGGACGCTTTTCTGGAGCTTCTGCAGGAACGCTATCCGGAAATAACCTGCATCACGCCCAAAAAAGACGCGGCCAACGGCGCGGTACTGATGGCACTGAATCGTCTGCGGGAAGCAAAATAGCCGCATGACCAAACGGTGAACCGTGAAGTCGACCGCCAACTGGCGGCCAATAGCAAAACCTCCTTTCCTTGCGGCATATGCCGGCATGATAAAGGAGGTTTTTTCGTTGTAAGCCTTATGATAAGGATAAATTTTTTCATACCGTCGGTTGGATATGAATCGTCATGCCGGCGGGTCTCCATGGCAGTACGGGCTCCATGTCAGTACGAACCATCATGACGGACACCTGAACGATCCGCAGAAGTAGGATATTTCAGCAATACGGAAGAAATAGGTAGGCACAGAGGGGCGTATAATGCATAGGAAAATCGGAATGAGGTGCGCATTACATATGGATGACTTCGAGTTGATTGAACGATACCGCCTTGATTTGCAAAAGTATTCCGCCTGGCAGCTGCGGTACATTCCCGGACCGGAGATCTGGTCGATCGGCCAGATGTACGATCATCTGATCGCCGTTGCTATGGAGTACCTGGACTTTGTCCAAATTTGTGCAGAGAGTACGGAGGAGCAGCCACTGGGCAAAACGCCGGCTGGAGATGACGTGTTCCGGCGCGGCGGCTTTCCGCCGGTCAGGATCAAGCTGGAAGGAGCGCAGGCCGCCAGTCCGAATAACGCGTTAAGGAGCGAAGAACTGGACGATGGGCTGGCGAAGGTGATAGCAAGAATGAGGGAGTGGGGGCCGAAATTGGAGGAGGTTCATCCGGACGGCAAAGTCCGGCACGGCGGCTTCGGCTGGCTGAATGCGCAGGAATGGTACCGGCTGATCGGCATGCACTTCCGCCACCATTTGCGGCAGCAAGCGGAGCTGGAAGAGCGGCTGCCAGCGCATCCCGGGGAAATTCAAGTAGAATGATTGCCGGGTCGGTTGCGGATCGAATAGGGAGCAAGCACCTTTTTCCAAGCTTTGGCATCCCCTTCCCAGGTCGCTCCGGCGGGCATCCGAACGATGCGGATCCGCGGGTGTCCCGAATCGATCTCGGCCGTATCCGGATCACTGCTGTGCAATACAAATAAGTATTGGAGATGTGGATTTGAGTAGCTGTTCTCGATCGTCTCGAATATGCGGAAGGCATCTTCGGTATGCTTGACCGTCCGGATCAGCAGCACGTCTTGAACGGATGAGAGGCAGCGGTTGAAGCGTCCGATCCGGCGTTTCAGCCTGTCGCGGAATTCGGGATAATCGAAGAGCGGGGGCCGCTTTGGATCGTATTTAAAATCGTGAAAGGACAGGCAGGTGCTGGCCTTATCCCGAACATAGTGGCAGTTGACCGAATGGCTGTAGACCTCCAGGTTCGGCAGCCGCATAAACCGTTCAAATCGCGATTCAAGCACCTGGCAGAAGCCCGGGGTTGAGGCGAAGTTGAACCAGTCGAAAGGACCTGCTGCCGTGCGCAGCCCGTTCCTCCGCAGCTGGGAGGCGACCTGGCAGCTGCTGCCAAGACTGAATATGGCATCGAAGGACCTAACCATGGTCATGGTTAATTCCCCCTTTCTATTACCAGGACTGAACCTATGATATTCGCGGCGCTCTTAGTCGGAAACGGCATGAATCTATTTTCTACCAAAATGCTGTGACGATAAATTTGCTATAATACTAGAGATTACACCGATAAAGGAGCCAGAGAAATTAACATGACGGAATCCAAAACGTTGGGAAAAACCCAATTTAAGCAGGTCCGCGAGTTTCATTTGGGCTTTGACTGCCCCGCTCCGGAAGAGCCGCAGGCTTTGAACGACAAGCTGGCGATGAACCGCGCCGCCTTTATTATGGAGGAAGTGATTGAACTGCTGCATGCCACGGCCGGCAATGACGAGAGGTTCAAGGCATTTTTTGCCGAACTGATGGAACGGGCGCAGGATACATACCGCAAGCAGCAGCAAAAAGCCTATCCGGAGGACAAGCTGATCGGCCAGATCGATGCGTTCACCGACATTCTCTACTTTGCCAACGGCGGATTCGTCGAAGCGGGCGTGGAGCCGGACAAGATTTTTGAGCATGTCCATACCGCCAACATGGGCAAGCTCTTTCCGGACGGAAAGCCGCATTATAACGAAGTGGGCAAAGTGATCAAGCCGGACCATTGGGAGCGGGACTTCGCTCCGGAACCGAAAATCGCGGCGGAGATCACCCGGCAGATCGAGCTCGGTCCGAAGCGGTTCAAGTAAAGCTGCAGGGGATGAGAGGGAACCCAAAGAAAAACGGCTCATGGCGGATGGAATATCCGTTCATGAGCCGTTCCCTTTATCTAAGTATGACCACCAATTATGAAAGTAAGACTTAGTAGTTTGCGCCGTGATTGAACGGCTTGATTGCATCCTTCGTGTCGTAATTAGCGCCGTGATTAAACGGCTTGATTGCATCCTGTGTGCCGTAGTTTGCACCGTGATTGAACGGCTTGATTGCGTCCGCCGAAGCCACCGCCGCTAAGAGTCCGCTAAGAAGTCCAAGCAAGATTACTGTCGAGAGAATCGTTTTTTTCATCTTTTAATTCACTCCCATAGGTAATTTTTTTAGACAACGGTGTAGTCAAATCTGCAAACCTCTGTTTAGCTTGTCTACGACAATATTATCAGAAAATGTAAAAGTCTGTAAAGGGTTATCGACAAAAAAATTCAACTTTTTCTTTCCGCAATTCGTATAACAAGAAGAATGCTTCGGACAGCTGCAAAAGAAGCCGGAAATTGTCCGGTAGGGCGGTAAAAATATTGTCATTAACTGGCATTCGCAGCCGCGTCTATGATAAGTTCATAGGGAATGGATAAAGGGGAGGAATCGATGAAGAAAAGGATCAACCTGCTGAATCTCGTATTTTTTGTGCCTGCGGTCATTTTAAGCTTCGCGGTTTGGAACGATTACAAGCAGGACGTAGCCCGTGTTGAGGACCGTCTGCAGACGGTGGAGGGTTTGTTTTACCTGGATGGGGGAAGCAAGGTCATCAGCCTGACGGATGGCTCTGACGGTATGGATGCCATTCTTTACGATGCGGCGACGCATCAGGAAGTAACCACGATCCATTTGCGCTCCAACATACATAATCAGTTTGTAGGCACCTATCAGAAAGGGAATCTTGTGATCGCTACGACGGATGACAGTTCGGGGCTGCAGTTGAACGTCATTGGCCCCGGCGGCCATGTGGAGGAGCTTGTTAAAGGTACGCTGGAATTTGACGGCTTTTTAACATCGGCCGTTCATCATTGGAATGGCCGCATGCTGGTCGGAGGGGAAACGGCAAATGACACCTTCGTCGTCGGCGAGGTGAAGGACGGAGTATTCCAAACGGCATATCTCAACGAAGATACGGGACTGCCCGCAAGGCCGACGTCAATGTCCGAAGTCATGGGCAGTTTTAACGACAGCCGCGCCGTCCCCCTCTATGAACTGGATCTGAAAGATGGCAGCACCGCATACGTCAGCGGCCTATTGAATGCACAGCACAAAGCAGCCATGCGGATCAGTCCGGAGGGAGGATCTGGCTTTGATGCAGAGGATCTAGCGGAGCAGCAGTTTGCCGCACTTGCCGGTGTGGATCCTGCCCGGTTGTGGAGGACCGAATCCGGTGAACCGAAGCAGGTGCGGACCTACGATGCGGTCAAGGGGGATTGGGGGAATGTCGTTAAGACCCCTGCTCCGGTATATCAGGCTGCCGTCTTTCCGCTGAACGACCGCGAGACGCTCATCTTCGGCTCGACCGCAAAGGACGAACGGAAAGGTCAAGTCACCGGATATCTCTACGACCGGCAGACCCGATCGTTTACAGATTTGTCCCAGCCATTGTCTAGCCTGGAACCGGAGGATGTAAGCAGCGGCACGCTGTCCTTTTTCAAGGAAACCGGAGATGCGACGCTGTACTTTACCGACGCAGAAAAGTCGGCCGGCTGGCTGAACGTCAAGGGGGGCACGCTCACCCGCATGACCGGCGAAACGCTGCAAACCTGGCAGATTGCTGAAGGCGCCGACCGGATCTCCTGGACAAGCTTCGCTCATTATTTGAAGCGCGGCAATGCGCTTGTCATCAACTGGGCGATTTGGCTGCTGATCCCGCTGGTGCTGTTTGGCGGTCTCGGACTGCTGATCCGGATCATGACAGCCAGACAGAAGAAGTTTACGGCCGAAGGAACGATTGTGCAGGGGACGGTAACCCGACTGCAAGAGACCGGAACCTACGTAAACGAACAACCGATGATCCGCTTTGACATCCGTTTTGAGGATGAAGGAATGATGAAGGAAACGAGCATTAAGAAAGTGGCTTCATACCTTCATGCCCCGCGCGTGGGCGATCCTGTGCTGATCAGCTACAACCGCAAGAAAAATCGCGCGGTATTCGTGACCGGTGACGATCTGCCGCAAACCGCGCCTGAGGTCATCCGGGACGCCGTCCTGACGCGGATCGACAGCTATGGCAAGGCAGGCCGCGGTGAAGCGCTATTGCTTCATTTCGATTCCGGCGGACAAACTTATGCCATCCCGGTAGTGCAGGCGAACGGGTTTGCCTACCGGACCGGGGATAAGGCGGATCTCATGCAAATCGGCGGCGTCACCCGGCTGTACAATTACAACAGGACACGTGACCCGAGAGGGGCGGACCCGCTGACGCTGGAAGGTGAGGTGATCCGGATCGAACATATTCCCGTGGAGATCGTGAACAGACAGCTGATGCTGTTCGAGCTGCTGCTCTCCCATGGCGATCAAAGGTCGCGCAAGGTTAACAGCCAGTTCGTGCCGGTTCTCCTGCCGGTTGTGGTAGGTGCCGTCATCCCGGTGTCGGTGAACAAGGCGGAGTATGAACAAGAGCTTCGCCTCCTTCAAGGCAAGCAGGGCAGCGCCAACGTGACGGCAGTACAGTTTGATGGCACCGTCGGCGAACGGCCATTTGCCCGTATAACCGTTACAAGAAACGGAATTTCGTACCGAATCGAGCAGTCCATCGAACCGGTATACGGCGTGGAAGTCGGCGATGACCTTTGGATCGCTTATGATGAAGAGACGAGGGAAGCCGTGATCGTACAGTACGCTTCTGCGTAAGTATACATCGCCGGTGTCGGGAGAGGAGAGAGAACGACGATGAATATTGAAGATGCACAGCTGCTGCTGAAATGCCATGCTTTTACCCATGACCGCATAGAGCATTGGAAAATGGAAAACGGCTTTCTGGGCAGCCTCCGTCCCTTCCGCGGGGAGCTGCGCGAGGGGAACTTTCATGAGGTTATGGCCGCTCTACGCACGCTGTCGGACGAGCTGGGCCGGGACCAGGTGAACCGGGAACTGATATCCAGCCTGTGGGGCATCTACCATTTGGCCAGGGCCTGGGCTTTGGAGCCGGAAGGCATGCTGCGTTCGAACGGCCTACTTTCGAAGAAACAGATCGAAACGATAGAAACGTGGCTGAACCTGATATCCTATGCCGTCATGATCCTGCTGGAAAATGGCGGCGGGGAGGAAGCTTTCCACGGTTACCGGGAATACGTGCGCAGCCGGGTTCTTCCCCTGAAGGAGGAGCTGGAAACGCTGCTCCCCGGCAAAATCCAGGACGAGGAAATCCGCGGTCTGTACGATCAATATAGGGATCATGGCGGGGCGGCACCTTCGCGTCTGGATGAGTTTGAGAAGAAATTCGGCATCCTTCTGCCGGAGGATTTTCGCGCCTTTTATGAACAAAAAGACGGAAGCGGCTATGCCTTTCATATCCTGTATCCGGGTGAGGACGCGGAAGAGGCGGCTCCTTTTTATCTCATGTCCCTCGCCGAAATGGAGGACGTCAAGCGATATTTCTGCGAGAGGGATGAACTGCTGGAGGAATATTATTCACCGGAGGAGATCGCCAAGCTGGATCGCGAACTCAAGCCCTACCTGTTCCACCGCCAGTGGTACCCATTTGCGAGCATGGCTGGAGGGTCGCTGTATCTGATGCTGGACCTGGATCCGAGCGAAGAGGGGACGTACGGGCAGATCATCAGCTACATCCATGACCCGGATTTCGTGTATTACACGGCCGACTCGTTCACGTCATTGCTGCGGGAGTCCAACCGCAATCTGGCCCAATTGGAGGAAATCGAATACTGATCATGCTGACATCGATATTAAACCAATATCATTCTTCCTGGAGAGGTGAGATTACACAGGGGGCAAGCGGCTGGAACAATACGACCCGGTTTATCGAAGGAGCGGAGGGGCGCGGCGTCCTGCGAATTTACGAAACGCATCGGGACATCGATAAAATCCGGTTTGAGCACGCCGTGCTGGCATCGCTTGCCCGGGACGAACTGGACTTCCGCACCCCTGTACCCATACCTGCCCTGACGGGCGATACGATCGTCCAGCTGGATGACGGGAGTGGGCGTTATGCTTGCCTGTTCAAATATATTGACGGCATCCGTCCCGAATCCACCGGTTTTCGGACCGCGTATTCCTTCGGCGAAGCGGCGGGCAGCCTCTCCGATGCGCTCAGCCGGCTCGTGGTTGCTCCGTCACCCGCCTACCGGCCTTACTATGAGCTGGCCCATTCGTATCCGGGGTGCAGCCCGGAGCGGGTGGGGCAGTTTTGCATCGCGCCGCCTGAGCCCTTCCGCGGCTTGGAGGGCCCGCTTCGCAGGATCGGGGAAGCTCACAGGGAGGTCATCCGCGAACTTGAAGGGCTGGAGCGCCTGCCGCAGCAGCTTGTGCACGGGGACCTGAATGCCTCCAATCTGCTGGTGGATGCAGACAAGCCTGAGCAGGTCACGGCGCTGCTCGACTTTGAATTTTGCACCCGTGACGTACGGGCAATGGAGCCCGCTGTCATCCTTCCGGGGCTGCTGGGGGACGATCCCGATACCGGCATGGAGGCGGCCGTTCAGTTTTGCCGCGGCTTCGGCAGCCGCGTCCGCCTGACTCCGGATGAAATCCGGGCGATCCCGGTGCTGATGAAGCTGCGGAACGTGGACGTGTTCCTGCATTTTATGACCCGGTACGATGAAGGTACGGACGGCCCCGAGGTGCTGCGCGAGCAGATTTCGGCCATTGGTGCCGAACTTGCACGGCTGGAACGGGACAGGACGGCGGTCGAAGCTCTGCTCGAACGATACCTGGGCTCAGAATGACATCAAAGGCGAACTTCCCTTACAACGGGAAGTTCGCCTTTATTTTCAGAAATATCTTACCTGCCTTGAGAACCCTTTGCTATTTTTACGATGATTGTATGGGTCGCTCTCTATTCATGCGGAGCAGCAGAGGTTGATGCTTGTTGACCAGGGCCTCTATCGAACGATAGGGATAAAAATTGTTGCGTGTATTTCTGTGCTTCTTCAAATCTCTTCCTGTTTCTGCAGTAGCGGGAAAGCATCATGAGAATCGACAGGTAGATGGTCTGCTCTTCCGGACGCATATCGTCATGCTGATAAGCATCAAAGCGCTCCGTCAAAGGCGCGATATACTTATCGACGTTAAGATCCTGGGAAAGGGCGCATTCTAAAAGGGTCAGCAATCCGGATAATGTTTCGGATGGATGCTGATTTAGAAATTGGGCGTACTCATCGAGTTTTGTAAGATTTCCCGATAGAAGGTGTACAGACAGTAAATTGGCATAAGCATAAAAAGCATATTGGTCGAGTATCCGCTGGCTGCGTTCGCTTCCGTCCAGAAACCGGCCAAGATCTTTATACTGATCAATACACTTCAGCGATTCCCCGTATTGCTTGTCTTTTTGATAGCCGATTCCCTTCATCAGCAGACTATATCCTATATAATAAATCATCGGTTTTTGTGCCTGTTTATTGTGAATAAATGATTGATACGCGTCGTTGTAGAGCTGATCCGATCGCCGAATCAGAAGTGTCCAATTTTCTAATGAATAGGCGTTGTTCAAGGCGGATACGGCCGTATCCAAATTCATATCTCCATCATTTCCGCAATCGTCCATGGCATCCTCCTAGCATTCCTATTTCTTCCAATGAGTAGAGTATATAAGGTAGGCCGGTTACGGTCAATTTATTGAAAAAAAGAACACCGGGCGTGGTCGCTGCGATTTTTGCGGTTCAACAATCCAATACATGCAAAAGGCGACCTCCCCAATATGACGGAAGGTCGCCTGTTTATGCGCTACATTATTTCTTTTGCACCGTAATTGTCCAGGATGCATCGTCGATCTGTTCGAAATTCGTGACGGTGTGGCCGGCTTCTGCAGCCCAGCGCGGTATGGCTTCGGTGGCCTGCGTGCAGTCGAAGTCGATGACCAGCTCGTCGCCGCTGTTCAGCTCTTCGATCGCCTGCTTGGCTTCAATTAACGGGAACGGACAGACCATGCCCAGAACGGCTAGTTTTTGTTGTTTCATGGAAGTAACCTCCTTAAGATGTGACTAGTTTAACGTAAAGCTCCTAATTAGGTTGTCGTGGTTTGCAGCGAAGCGGACTGCTTCAGCTTGGCTTTGGTGCGAGGGCGGACGTACACGAAATAAGAAGCCGTCCATGTGCCCAAAATCATAAACACGAGGGATACCCAGCCCTGCCATGTCATCATGGCGGTCATGACGAGACCGTTACCGATCGAGCAGCCGCCTGCCCAGCTGGCGCCGAAGCCCATCAGGATGCCTCCGGCAAAGCTCGAAACCGCCGTCTTTGCATCCGGGGCGCGGAAGCGGAATTCCCGGCTGCCTTTGGCGGCGATAAAGGATCCGACAAGGATACCCAGCACCAGGAACATGCCCCAGTTCACATACTTATCGCTGTCTCCCGTAACCAAGTACTGCAAAATGTTAGCGGAAGGCGTCGTGATCCCAAGACCCGACATACGTCCGGTCGCCTCGCTCAGCGGCCAGGCCAGCAGGGCGATCAGGCCGACAAGAATGGCGGTAAAAAACGGATGCCAGCGTTTTTCGAACAGCAGATGGCTGAGCCCGGTACGCTTTGGCTTCATTGCCGGAATGGCCACCTTCGGTTTGCGCAGTGTACGGATGACCATCACGATCGTAATGATAGCTAAAAGGGCGATAAACGGCCAAACCGAAATGCCGAAGGTGTCCGGAATGGAGTTGGCCGGAGCTTCTACTTTCTTGATTCCGTTATTGAGCGGCGCCAAGGCACCCGATTTCATCGTGGCGCTCATCGCCATATAACCGAACAGTGCGATCCAGCTGCCGATCAGTCCTTCACCGGCCCGGTACCAGGTTCCTGTCGCGCATCCCCCGGCTAAAATAATACCAATCCCAAATATAAACGAGCCGACTACGGTAGCCACCCAAGGGAACGTGCCGGCGCTGAATTCGATGAGTCCAAGCTGGATCAGCGCAAACACGCCGATGCTCTGAATCGAAATGGCGATCAGCAGGGCATAAAACATGCGGTTGTCCTTGGTCAGATACATGTCCCTGAATCCGCCTGTCAGGCAGAAGCGTCCACGCTGCATGACGAAGCCGAGCAGGGCGCCGCATAGCAGGCCTGTTAACATCAACATGACGTCATTCTCCTCCTTTGCTTATATACGAGTAATTCACTTTGTTTTATCGGTATTTATGATTTTAACAAACGGGCAGGAGAAGTCAATGGACAAATGTTCCAATGAAACTGACATATCATGTGATCGTGTTGATGAGCGGAGGCATGCCTGACCGCTGCGCCTGTGCAACGTATTCGGTAGGGGAGAGGCCGCAGTACTTTTTGAACACCCGGTGGAAATACGAAGTATCGTAATAACCGAGGTACTGCGATATGCCCGCGACTGTCATATTTGAGCCCAGCAGCAGGCTGCATGCCTCCTGCATGCGCAGCTCATGCATATACCGGATCGGGGACCGGCCGTAAACCTCCTTGAAGACGGCGGTTACGTAATTGGGGGAGCGGCCGATCAAAGCGGCCAGCCGGGCAATCTCGATCTGCTCCCGGTAATGCTCCAGCAGATAGGCTTTGACCGCTTCGGCATATTTCAGCTTGCTCGGTGTCAGTGCGGGCTGTTCGAGTTCCCGGGCCATCATGCCCAGGAGCTCCTGCAATATACCAAGACAGATGATGGAACGGTAGCTTTTCCCGCCCCGCATCTCTTCGTACAGCCTGTCGCAGCGGTGATAGGCGTACTGGATTGGGGAGAGCCTGAACTTGATGAAATGTCCTTGATCCACGAACGGAATTCCCGTCTCAGCCCCGGGCTCGCATGTAAATAAAACGGTATGCTTTTGGTGGGGAATGCCGTCCTTGTTCTCTCCTGAACGGCGGGCTCCGCGGGGGATAAAGAGCACGTCCTCCGCTTCGGCGATCACAACACTGCCATTAATCTCGTACCGGACCTGGCCCTGCCGGACGACGACCAGAACGTTGTACGGAATTGTCTCAAGGTTGGTCCTCCATTGGGGGATTTCATTGTCGAAATTTACACTCATGATTTGAAGCATGCAGCTGCACCTCTTTATCCCATAACTTAATAAAACCCTATCATAATGCCGACTTCTCGTAAATTATGCTTCCTTGCAATCGGCATATATCTTATAAATTGCAATAGAAATGTACATCGGATCAATGAAATGTACATGGACGCATATGGAGCGTCACGCCTATAATTCAGCTGCAAAGGCATTTCATATTATCCGGAGAGGACGGATGAACGATGAGAGTGTTACTGCTGGATTTGGATTCAACGAGACCGGATCACCTTGGCTGTTATGGCTACCACCGCAATACGTCGCCGCACATCGACCGGGTCGCGGCCGAAGGCGTACGCTTTGACAACTACTATACATCGGACGCCCCGTGCTTCCCGTCGCGTACGGCATTGATGACGGGCCGTTTCGGCATACATAACGGCGTCGTGGGACACGGCGGGACGGCGGCGGACGTCCGGTACGAAGGAGCTGACCGCGATTTCCACGACAAGCTCGCGTCAGAGAGCTTCCCGGCGGTCTTCCGCCGCGCGGGCATGCGGACGGCCCTAGTCAGCCCATTTGGGGAGCGGCATTCCGCCTGGACCTTCTATGCGGGATTCAACGAAATTTACAATACGGGCAAGGGCGGCATGGAGTCGGCCGAGGAGGTCACCCCCGTTGTGCTGGACTGGATCGAGCGGAACGCAGACCAGGAAGACTGGCTGCTGTACGTGAACTACTGGGATCCGCACACACCTTACCGGGCGCCGGCATCGTTCGGCAATCCGTTTCAGGACGAACCGCTTCCGGAGTGGATCACCGAAGAAGTGCTGGAGCGCCACAAGCAAAAGGTTGGCCCGCACGGCGCAAACGAAATCAATATGTATAACAGCAGCACGTCGCCTCAGTATCCCCGCCATCCCGGCGACATTCAGAACATGGACGATTTGCGGAGGATGATCGATGGGTATGACTGCGGCATCCGGCATATGGACGACAACATCGGGATGATTTTCGATCGTTTGACGGAGAAGGGGATTATGGACGACCTGGTGATCATCATTACCGCCGACCATGGCGAAAACATGGGCGAGCTCGGCATTTACGGCGAGCACGGCACCGCCGACCAGGGCACCTGCCGGATCCCGATGATCATCCGGTGGCCGGGGATGCAGAAGGGGATTTCCGATGATTCCCTGCATTATCATCTCGATCTGGTGCCGACCGTCGCGGAACTGCTGGGCGTTCAACCTGCGCCAAGCTGGGACGGCCGCAGCTACGCCGGTACGCTCCGCAGCCGAGAGGACGGCGGAAGGGAGTACCTCGTCGTCTCGCAGTGCGCCCACGTATGCCAGCGCAGCGTACGATTCGGGGACTGGCTGTATACCCGCACGTACCATGACGGATATCATCTTTTTGACAAAGAGATGCTGTTCCATATTACCGAGGATGCCCACGAGCAGAACAACCTGGCTCAGGAACGGAGAGACCTGTGCAGGGAAGCGGTCTACTTGCTGAACGAGTGGCATGACGAGATGATGATGTCGATGAAGTTTGACGTCGATCCGCTATGGACGGTCATTCAGGAAGGCGGGCCGTATCATGCGAAAGGGCATCTGCCGATGTACATCGAGCGGCTGGAACAGACCGGGAGAGGGCATGCCGTGGATGAGCTGAAGCGCCGCCATCCGCGGGAGTTTGCACAGAAATAAGCGGTATGCGGCGGGAATGAAGACAAGGGGCTATCGATTGGCGATAGCCCCTTTCTTTATTGCCGGTCGGCGCTGACCATGCTGGCAACGGCGGTTTACCATGCATCGGCGCAGCTTAGTTCAAATCTTCGAGCAGCAGCGGTGCGATGAAATCGCGGAACACATTTGCCGGATGCCGCTCTTTTTTACGCTTGTCATCGGTCAGGACTACAACCGTCTCCAGGACGGGGACGATATAGATGAACTGTCCTGCATATCCGCGGGCGTAAAAATAGTCAAATGAAAGCGGGGATGCTGCAGCGGAATGACCACCAAGCTCGGCTCCAAAAGTATCCGTCCACCAATGCCAGCCATAAAAGCCGCGGTTTGGCGGACCAGCGGGGATGAACGGCTGTACGGACCGGTTCACAAGCTCACTTGGGATTAGCTGCCGCTGTTCCCAGCGTCCCTGCTGCAGATACAGCTGCCCGAACCTCAGCAAATCCCCGGGACGGAGCCATAAGCCGTAGCCTCCGGTGTGGATGCCCTGCGGGTCGGACTCCCAACGATAGTCTTCGATGCCCAGCGGTCCAAATAGATTTTCTTCGGCGTACCGGGCCGTTGACTTGCCGGCAGCTTGAACCAGGATCGCGGACAGAAGCTGGGAGCATCCCGAGCTATACTCCATCCGGGTCCCAGGTGTATCGGAAATCGGCTGCTCGAGCACAAATTCGACCCAATTGCCGGTTCGGGTCATGCGCGGAAACGACTTGATCCCGCCGAATTCGCTCCATTCAAAGCCGGCTGACATCGTCAGCAGATGCTCCAACGTGATCTCCCGCTTGCGCGGATCAGAAGCGGAACGTAGCTGCGGGAAAAATTCGGTGATCGGCGTCTCCGCACCCGGCAGGATGCCTTGGTCCATTGCGACGCAGATCAGGGCTGACAGAAAGCTTTTGGTGCAGGAATTGACCTTCGCCTTCTCGTCAGGGATGCGGGGATGGCGGTAGTGCTCAAACACCAGCCTGCCGTTTTGGCTGATCAGGCAGCTTCTCAGGTCGACCGGTGCGATCATTGAAGCGAGTGCAGATATATTCATCGGAATCTTCCTTTGTTAAGTATGGCTTTTGTGGCATGACGCCGCCTATACATTATGGCAAACTGACGCCTCCCGGACAAGGTTCGGACGATGCTCCAATGGTTATTTTCGATCGAAGGACCAGCACGTATAATGAATACATAGTCCGCTTGAACCTCATCTATACACGTAAAAAGACAGCGGCTCCAGGTGAACCGCTGTCTTCGGCGAAGGCTGTTATTTAGTTAAAAGGTTAATATGATCAAGCTCCGTGCTGCTGTTGAAAATAAACTCGAGCTTATAGTTGCCGCGGTTGTACGTCAGCTTGGTTTGCGTCTTGTTCCCGGTTTTGAAGGTGGACACCGAACTTGGTGCATACCAGTTCTGCTTCAGCATCTTCATCGTAATGCCGCCGATATTGGTCTGGCGTTCAACGTTAGTGCCGAAGTAACGCATCTCACGGATTTTCCCGAGCTTATAATGGATGGCGTAGCCGGGATTGCCCATATTCGCGCTGTATACATCGAACCCATCGGCATCCTTCATCGGATTTTCGGGTTCCCCGATCTTGTGAAGGACATCCTGTCGGGTGCTCTTACCAACGGTGAGGCCGCTAACTGCCCCTGGGAACTGGCCTTTCAGCGCCGGTTTGTAGAAACTGTTCAGCGTCTGGAGTGCCTGCTTGGATGCGTAACCCGCATCGGCTGCCGCAGCAGCGTTTGCTTGATGTACGGAATATGTCGTGCCTGCGCCTACGGCTCCCAGGCCTACCATGCCCGCCACGGTCATGGCCATGATTGCTTTTTTTGCCGGTTTTGTGATGTTCATGCTGTATCCTCTCCTTGTAACTTCTGGGGTCTCTATGTTTGTATTACCCATTCTGCGTAAGATTCAATTCTTCTACAGCATAGTAGAACCCGAAGGAGATTGGGTTACGATTCCGTGAAAGAATATGTCAATTTTGACACGGATGGCGTTAAAGGACGCGTTCAGGGAACGGACAGAAGCCAGGATTGGCTGATGACAGCATCTTGGTATATTCCGGCTGAAGCTTGGATAACTCGTTGAAATAGCTGGAGATGACGTGGTTCCCGCCGAAGGATCCGAGCTGAAAATGCCGGGGTGACAAGTTCTTTACATGGCTGTAATAAAATGTTTTGGACCGTTTCGGCAGTTTGTATACGGCAGGTGGCGCATGGGTCACGACATCAAACAGATTGGCGATGCGAAAGCTGTTGGGGACATAGCTGGCACAAGCCTTGGCAAAGGCCGGATCGCCTACCCGCGGTGAACCGAATGTGAACAGGTAAGGGGAGCGGAACCCGGTATTGGCTGCAACATCGACCGCGCATAAGGTCGCCAGCGCCGCACCGAGGCTGTGACCGGTAATAAACAGCGTCTTGCCGCGGGAGACCTTAGCCAGTGTCGAGATAATGCGGGTCCTTGCGGAGGCATAAATGTCCGTGAAGCCCCGATGTGTCATACAGTCTTCTTTAATGTATTTGTATTTCTTCTGAGATGCGATCAGGTCCGCGATCCAGTTGGTCGTCGTGCTGGTTCCCCGGAATGCAATGATGACCTCTTGATCCGAATCGAGAATAAAACCGAAGCGTTCCCAATCGTTCGTAATGGACCTGGCCTCAATCGTCTCAAGCCGTGTGTATGGAGAAGGGACGACAAACGACCCGTCTGCATTCTCAAATTGAGCATAGGTCTGTCCGCAGATGGCCGCCAAAAAAATGGTACGCTGCTGCAAATCGTCTGCCTTGCTCATACGCATCCCGCCTTTCACTCCTACACTATATTAAGAGGATAAGGATCGGGTGCTTGGGCATGAATAGTCTAATAAGGAGGTGTCCATCATTCCGATTCATATCAAACGGGTCTATGAAAAGCCTGAAGCATCAGACGGCAAACGAATCCTGGTCGACCGTCTCTGGCCGAGGGGACTCACGAAAGAGCAGGCCGCGGTCGACGAATGGATGAAAGAGATCGCGCCCAGTCATGAGCTGAGAAAATGGTACGCGCATCGGCTGGAGCATTACGAGAAGTTCAAAGAGCTCTACCTGCAGGAGCTGCAGCAGGACAAGCCTTCCCAGCTTTTACGGCATATCCGGGAGTTGGCGGAGGATTGTACCGTTACGCTGTTATATGCCGCGAAGGATACCACCATGAATCAGGCGGTTGTGCTCAAAGAAATCATTGAAACGTCTTAAGCACCGCGGGCTGGCCGGATAGTTGTAGTCGTTTGCTCTCTCGTATATCATTCCGGTGACCGTAATGGCGCCTCCTTAAGCCCAAGGGCTGCAGGGGGCGCCATTTTGAGTTGGTTGAGCCGCGCCTCTAATTGCCTGCCAATCACAAATGGTTTTGCCGCAGCACAAAATATTTGCTGCCTCTGTCATCTGTTTTTGGACCGCCATTGGCTCGGGGCTTCGCCCATCAGCCGCTTGAAGTGCCGGTTGAAGCTGGATAAGGTCGCATAGCCGACCTCCTCGGAAATAGCCAAAATGCTGCTGCCGCTATGGCACAGCAGGGCAGCCGCAACCTGAATGCGCACGTTGTTGATATAGTCCAGCGGAGCCATGCCCATGCATTTGTGGAAAATGCGCCGGAAATGGGTGACGCTGAGGCAGCATAGCTCGGCTAACCGGTGGATCGGGACCGGTTCCATATAATGCTGGGAAATGTACTCGAGCGCTTTTGAAATTTGCTGCATCGCCCGCCGGTCGGCCCCGCCAGCCGCAGCTTCAGCTGTGCCGCTCTCTTGAAGCAGCAGCTGCCTGCCGATCAGCGTCAGGAGCGTCCAGATGTATCCTTTTACAGCCGATTCATATCCCGGCCGGTGTTTCTCCAGCTCCTTCATCGCGTGATCTGTCAGCCAGACGACCTCAGCGTGATCATCCGGGGTGACGATGTTGTTGAACCGGGGATACGTATCCGTTCCGACCCGGTCCCAGAATCGGGAAGACATCGGGTCAGACGAAAAGAGGGCGTCCGGATCAATAAAGCAGAAATGCCACCTGCTTTCTTTTCCCTTTAAGCTTTGGGCAAGATGCAGCTGATTCGGAAAGATGATGCTCACATCCCCTTGGGTGTAAGGCAGGATTTTGTCTTCTACGAAAAAGACGCCTGAGCCTTCCAGGCAGTAGCCGATCTCAAGGCAGTTGTGAAAGTGCAAATACGTAATTTCATTGTCTCCCTGCACATAATTGCTGAGCCAATCCACAGGGAAATCGGAAGGAAGCATATAAGGCTGGGATACGACTTTATAATCAAATGGTCGATTCTGCACAGCTTTCAGTCCTTTTTCGGCGGAAGTCATTGTTTTCATTATAATAAACTATCCTTGAACGAAATTCATTGATCTTGGGAAAGGAGTTTATTGATATGGCTTATCCTAAGGAACCGAGGCTCCACGAACTGGCAGGCAAAATTATTGAGTACGGGCGGCTCGCGCACGAATACGGAGGACGGGGCGTGGCCGATGCCTGGATCGACATGGAAGAGAAGATGAAAGAAACGTTGGAGAAACTGCAGGGATTACCCATTGACGCCGAGCTTAAGGAGCGGGAGCCGGACGATCTGCCTTCCATTCGAGCGCAGCGTACTGAAGGACCAAGAAGGCTATGGGCATCGTTTGACAAGGCGGTCTACAAGGAAAAGCTCGAAGGGGCGATGCTCGCCCGTTTTGCCGGATGTACGCTGGGGGCGCCGGTGGAATTCTGGGAAGTGAGCGACATGGAGAAATGGGCCGCATATATCGGGGATGCCTTTCCTCCACAGCATTATTGGTCCAAAATCAAAAATCCGAACGATCTCCGTTACGGCAAAAGCACCTTTTATGAATATACCTTGGAAGGCTTGACCCAAGTCCCTGTCGATGACGACATTACTTATACGATCCTCGGACTGCTCATTGCCGAAGAGCACGGCCTCAACTTCACGACAGAGGATGTGGGTAAGAGCTGGCTCAAGTACCTGCCGGTTGCTTGTACTGCGGAGGAGGCTGCGCTCAACAATTTGAAGGCGGGCATCCCGGCGCTGCAAGCAGCTGACGTAAACAATCCGTTCTGCCAGTGGATCGGTGCGGATATCCGCTCGGATCCGTGGGCTTACCTGGCTCCAGCGTACCCGGCGAAAGCGGCGGAATACGCCTATCGGGACGCTTATTTGAGCCATCGGCGGAACGGGATTTACGGGGAGATGTTTTTCAGTGCTGCGCAGTCCGCGGCGTTCGCCGTCGATCATCCCGAGCAGGCGCTTCGTATCGGCTTGACCGAAATTCCGAAGGAATGCAGCCTTTACAAGGATGTGGAGTGGGCGCTTGCCGTTAGCGGTGAAATCCATGATTACAAGGAAGCCAGAGCGGCGGTTGATGAGCGCTTCAAGGGAATGTCGGGCGTGCACACCAACAATAACGCCTGCTTGACGGTGTTCGGCCTAATGATCGGGGGGACCGATGTGTCCAAGGTGATCTCAGAGACGGTTGCCATGGGACTGGACAACGACTGTACGGCTGCGACGGCCGGCAGCATCGTTGGCGCGATCGTCG
Source organism: Paenibacillus favisporus (assembly GCF_040545415.1). NCBI lineage: Bacteria > Bacillati > Bacillota > Bacilli > Caryophanales > Paenibacillaceae > Paenibacillus > Paenibacillus favisporus. The sequence goes on from NZ_JBEPLV010000001.1 coordinate 813,535, forward strand.
GGAAATCCGGCGTGCCGGAGCATTGGGTTAAGCCGTTTCACGATACGGTCACAACGTATATGACGAACGCGGAGAAGTTTCAGATCAGCGACCTGATCGACCGATTTACCATCCTTGCCGGCAAAACGCATCACGAAGCGTAACTTGGCGACGTCGGCCGTAGTTCTTTTTAAGAACGATCCAGCGTGAATCCGTATGTGATCGAACAAAAGACATATCAAATCCATCCACGAATCATGCCCTTGGATCCATGGACAACGGGCGGAGGATCGGAAACAATGGGGGAAACGGTGTCCAATCAACCGGGAGAGGTGGAAAAGGATGAAACTCAAATTGATCAAGGCGTTGTGGGGCATGGAGGGAACGGGCACATTGGAAGAGCAGGTGGCGCGTATCGCTTCCGCCGGTTATGATGGCGTAGAGGCGCCCCTGCCGGGACCTGACGACGAACAGCGGTTTAAGGAGCTCCTCGCAAGCCATAAGCTTGATTACGTAGGGATGATTTTTACCGAAGGGCCGGACCACTATGCTTCTTTCGAAGCACAATTGGAACGGGCAACGTCGTTTGGGCCGATCCATGTTACTGCGCATTCCCTAAAGGACTATGTTCCGCTGGAGGAGCAGATCGATTATTTCCGGCGGGCCGTTCAGCTTGAGCAGCAGCTTGGCGTCAAGGTGGGCCATGAAACCCACCGGGGCAGAGCTTTATTTAATCCCTGGGATACGGGGAAGGTGCTGAATGCGGTCCCTGGACTTGGACTGACGGCCGATTTTAGCCATTGGTGCTGCGTTACCGAATCGACGCTGGAACATTTCGAGAGCGAGCTGGACCTGGCTATCGCCCGCACCGTACATATCCATGGGCGTGTCGGTTATGCGCAGGGCCCTCAAGTTCCCGATCCGCGTGCACCCGAGTACGCACATGAAGTCGCTCGGCATTTTGACTGGTGGAACCGGATCGCCGATGCGAGGCAGCATGCCGGTGCCTCCGAATTGACCTTTACGCCGGAATACGGTCCGCCGGGTTATCTTCACACGCTGCCTTTTACCAATCAGCCGGTTACGGATTTGTGGCAGGTATGTAAGTGGACGGTAGAACAATACCGTGAAAACTTCGAACGAACCCAATCCGTGAGAGCCACCTGACAAACATGAGTGAACCTATGTAAAAGAATGCAAAAAAGGCTGACGCAGTGCTTCGACAGCATGCGGGCAGCCTTTTGTCATAGATGCAGGTACATCCGGCCGAAATTAATTTCGGTAGAGCTGCCGGAAAGACTTCGGGGTATGACCGGTATATCTCGCAAAGCTCCTAACGAAATAAGGAAAGGATCCGAAACCCGTCTGCTCGGCGACACGTCCGATCGGATCGTCGGTATGGATCAGAGTTTGCTTGGCCTGCTCGATCCTGTGCCTCGTTAAATACTCCAGCGGCGTACAGCCGAACGTCTTTTTCATACATATGGCGATGTAGTTGGAATGAAAGTGCAGGGCTTCCGACATCCGCTTATAGCTGACGGGCTCCCGGTAATGCCGGCGAAGATATTCGCCCGCCAGTTCCGCTACCTTCAGATGTGGATTCTGTACTTCTCCACCTTCCGTCTGCTGCAGCATGGACAGCAGGTCCTGAAAGCAGATCTGCTGCTTCCAGCGGGCGGATACAGTCTGTTCCGGGTGCAGCAGCATCAGCCTGCGGAGGAGCTCTTCCACTTGACTTGGGAGAAGCGGGGCTCCTTGCTGGGAAATATAGATTGAGAATTTCTCGATCTGATAGAGCGGATGGCCTTCAAATGCCGGTAAAGAGGAATCCTGCTCGGAAACTTCGTTCCAGCTGCCCAAGGTTTGATAATGCAGCCAGTAAAAATGCGTTTCTTCCAAACAGGGCCGGGCGGTCCGGTGCGACCGGTCAGGCCGAAGGATGGCGTAATGTCCCGCCGGGATGGTGAGCATCGTAAGCTCTTCCTCCAGAAACAGGCAACCCCTCGTCACGAAGATCAGGTCAAAGACGCCGATGCCGCTGCGGTCCGGATGGGTTCCGCCAATCGGGTAGGTGTCCTCCCCGCAGGTAATGTAATGGGGCAGAGGCGGAGCGATGAATTGAAACATGGCGATCCTCCTTCCTTCGAATCGAATTGCTTCTATCATAAAGGATTGCACATGGCGAAGCCATATGTTTTGCCTGCATGATGAGGTTGTGATTGGACAAAAACATGTTGATATCCGGTATCGGTAAATAGCGGGGGACATGGTATATTTCATAGCGTTAGCCAAAGTAAACCGAAGATGAAAAGGGAGTGGCGAGCTATGAAATTCGTTAAAACCGCTTTTGAACAACTGCCGCTTGGCGCGGTTAAACCTTCCGGTTGGCTTAAGGATCAACTGTTGATTCAAGCAAAAGGTCTTACCGGGCATTTGGAGGAGCATTGGGCGGATGTCGGGCCCGAAAACGGGTGGATCGGAGGCAGCGGAGAAAGCTGGGAACGCGGACCGTACTACTTGGACGGGCTCCTTCCGCTGGCCTATTTGCTCGAAGATGAAAGGTTGATCGCCAAAGCCAACCGGTGGGTTGAATGGTCGCTTGCCAGTCAGCAGGACGATGGCCACTTCGGTCCGAAACGGATCGAAACCGTCAACCGTGAGGTCGATAAAAAGCACGATTGGTGGCATTACATGATCATGCTAAAGGTTATGATGCAGCATGAAGAAGCGACGAAAGATGAACGGATCGTTCCCTTTCTGACGAAATTTTTCGGCTATGTCCGAAGCACCATTGAAGAGAATCCGCTGCAAGGCTGGGCGAAAACCCGGGGAGCAGAAATGCTGCTCTGCCTGGTATGGCTGTATAAACGGACGCAGGATCCTTTGCTGCTGGAAGTGGCGGAGATCGTTGCCAAGCAGACGACAGACTGGTCCGATATTTTTTACGATTTCCCGTTCTGGCGAAAGGTAGAGGAATGGGACTGGACGACGCATGTGGTCAATGTGGCGATGGGGATCAAGACGCCGGGGGTTTTGTACGAACTGACCGGAGATGCCGTCTTGAGGGAGGCTGTGCACCGCGGAATCGATTCGCTGATGACATACCACGGTCAGGCACATGGCATGTTTTCGGGTGACGAGTGGCTCTCCGGCACGCACCCGAGTCAGGGTGTCGAGCTGTGCGCCGTGGTGGAATACATGTTTTCGATGGAGCAGCTGACGCGGATATTCGGCGACGGCAGGTTCGGCGACATTCTTGAGAAAGTGGCGTTTAATGCGCTGCCGGCGGCAATCTCTCCGGATTGGACCTCCCATCAGTACGATCAGCAGGTGAACCAGATTTTGTGCAACGTCGCTCCCCGCAGCTGGGTGAACGGGCCTGACGCGAACCTTTTCGGCCTGGAGCCGCATTTCGGCTGCTGCACCGCGAATATGCACCAAGGATGGCCGAAGCTGACGTCGCATTTGTGGATGAAGGACCATGAGGGAGGGCTTGCAGCCGTCTCCTATGCGCCGTGTACTGTCGAGACCCCGGTTGGCAACGGTTCCTTGGCCAAACTGGCCGTCAGCGGAGAATATCCCTTCCGGGACCATGTCTCCATCTCAATCACTTTGGAGCGCCCGGAAACATTTACGGTTTCCTTGCGGATCCCGTCCTGGTGTACACAGCCTGAAATCCGGATCAACGGTATGCCGGTGAACGTTCAGACCGAGAACGGCTATGCCAAAATCAACCGCGAGTGGGCGAGCGGAGACGGGATCGAACTGACGCTGCCGATGGCCGTCAGCACGACGTCGCGCAACCTTTATGCGGTCAGCGTAGAGAGGGGACCGCTTGTCTATGTGCTGCCGGTCCGGGAGCAATGGCAGATGGTGCGGGAGCGTGAAATGTTCCATGATTGGGAGCTGTATCCGGGATCGGCCTGGAAATACGGCCTGTTGGCCGATACCGGCTTTGAGGTAACCGAGGCGGATATTCTAAGCCAGCCGTTCTCCGCGGATGGAGCCCCCGTGCGGATCAAAGCATCGGGACAGCTGGTCAAAGACTGGAAGATGGAAGGCAACAATGCAGGCACACCGCCCATTCATCCCGACTGTAACGGTCAGCCTGTGGCGGAGCTTGAGCTGATCCCTTACGGAAGCGCGCGGCTGCGGATCGGTGAGTTTCCGCTCATCGGCAGCCGGAAGCGGTTCAAGGAGCAATAAGAGAAGCTGTGTTAGACAGGGCTTCTCACCCTGCACGGCAAGGCGTGCGGAATCCGTCCCGGGTTCGCTCAAAAGAGAGATGCTGCAGGGCATGCGGTCATCTCTCTTTTTTTGGGCTGCAGGGCGCGGTTTAATAGTGTATCATGCTATTAAAACGAGCGGTTCCGATCCGGCAGCGAGAGGGCCAGAGACTAGGGAGGTTGTGCATCGTTGCTTACATTACCCGCCATTCATGCCATGGGGGACATCGCCGTGAAGCCGGGATCCGTTCTAGGGAGTCGTACGATCGACGATTTCGAATTGGTATACTTCCCGGCAGGGACCCGATCCGTTTACGAAATCGACCGGGGGCCGTTTGCGCTGGACCGTCCGGGAGTCGTGTTCACCCGCCCCGGAGAACCGCACCGGTACCGGTTTGATCCCAGCCTTCCCACAAGGCACTTATTCGTTCACTTCGAATTTGCTGCGTTTCGGGAAGCCTTCTGCGGGGCGGACCCCAACCGGAAAAATTTCCGTGACTGGTCGGTCATTGCCGGAGGGAGCCTGATTCCCTCCATGCTTAAGCAGATGCTGAAGATCGCACATATGAAGCCGGCCGGCTGGCAGCGAAGGGCGTCCGTTTTACTGATGGGCGTCCTAGAGGAATGGCAGGCGATTGAGGAAGACGAGTCGATGTCGGCCGCTTCGCTGCCCGCTCCCATTATGCGGGCCATGGACTATATGGAGCAGCAGCTTCACCGCCAGATTACCATTGAAGAAATCGCGGCCAGCTCAGGCTGGACCCATGAGCATTTCACCCGGATGTTCGTCCGCTGGATGGGCATTCCGCCTCAGAAGGCGCTGCTGGAACGCCGTCTCCGGAGAGCTGAGCAGCTCCTGATTCAGGCGGAGCGGACCATCAAGCAGATCGCTTACGACGTCGGATTCACTGATGAGCATTACTTCTCCCGCATGTTCAAGCGAACCCGTGGAATGACGGCCCTGGAGTTTCGCGACCGGTTCGCGGATCCGTTGTTCCGGCATTTGGCCGTCATCGAGGAGGAGGAGGCCGCGTATCCTTTGAACCGGCATTTTGTCGTACTGGATCATGGGGATTCCCGGTAAAGCGGATATCAAATCCGTCCACCGTTTTCCGTGTCCTCTCCATTGAGAACGCTTACGAAATCCTTCACACTTAAGATAATCAATGCGTGTGGAGGGGATCAACCATGGGGCAGACTTATGTGCCGAAAGCCAAATTAAGAGAGGACCGTTATTATGTAACGGTGGAAGAGTATAAGCAGTATCACAGGGACGGATTCGTCATCGTCCGAGGGCTGCTGGATCCGAAAGAAATCGAACAGTACGCCGTGTGGGCAGAACGGCTGCGGATCGAGAATGAAGGAAAGCGCGAGCAGGCATCCGAGGAGGATACCGACCCGCTCAAAGCGGAGTTCGCTGAAAAAACGCGGGTGCATATGATCTCACGCCTCTTCCCGGAAGGGGAGCAGCTGATGCTGTATCCCCGAATCCTCGACGTGCTTGAGGCGCTTACGGGTCCGGATGTGTATGCCCTGCAGTCCATGATCTTTTTTAATCCTCCGGGAAAAGGGGGACAGGGATGGCATCAGGACGCATACTACATCAAAACCCATCCCGACACGCTGATCGGAGCCTGGATCGCTCTTGAGGACGCCGATGAAGAGAACGGCTGCCTGTGGGTGGTTCCCGGCTCCAACCATGAGCCGATTTATCCGCCGCCGGGAGATCATGGCGGAAACGTTCACGCCAGGGAGGCGTTTTCCGATCTCCATTCCGTGGAGCATGTCAGTCACCTGGATGACGAAGTCAACACGCTGTCGAAGGTGGTGTCCCATTATCCGGACCCGATTCCGGTTCCGTTAAAGCCTGGGGACGTGCTGTTCTTCCATTCACACCTGTTTCACCGCTCCTACCCGAATCGAACGACGGACCGTTACCGCCGATCGTATGTGTGCCATTACTGCAACGCCCGTTCATTTGTTCCATGGGACCATGACGGCTACGAGGGCGACAGCGGGAATTACCGCCAAATCTTGGCGCGCGGACGGACGCATCTGGCATATGCCGAACCGCTATTCGATACGCCGGTTGATATTACGCAGCATGATGAGATTCCCGAGTCCACCAGCGTGACGATGATGGGGATGGACGACGGCATGATGATGCCGGTCGTTCAGGAAAAAGACGAACAGGACTGAATCGCGGTACCTGGACTTTTTTGGAGTCATGAATCCAGCCTTTTGTATCTTTCATAAAAAGAGCCCGGCACCTGTGCCGCGCTCTTCTTTGTTTTGAAGGCGTATGCCCCCAATCACGCTATTCTTCATCCAGTATGGCGATCGGACTGAAGGCTTCATAATGAATGCGCTCCTTAGGAATTTCCAGCTCTTTCAATGCTTGATGGATTGCTTTCATGAAGGAGACGGATCCGCAGAAATAATAAACCGCCGGCCCGGACGGAAGAATGGAGCGCAGCCACTCTGCATCAACAAAGCCCTTGTGTGAAAAGCTTTCTGATCCCAGGTCTTGCTCGGTTGGAGAAGAATACGCCGTGAAGCAGCGGAGGTTCGGATGGCTGTTGGCCAGCCCGGCAAGATGCTCCTTGAACGGATGGTTGTTCCCGTTCGCGGCCGCTTGCACAAAGGTTACTTCGCGGCCTGAAGATTGATCGGCAACGGTATTGATCATGCTCATCAAGGGAGTAACTCCGATTCCTCCGCCGATGAGGACCAGATGGTCGTTGGTATGGTCCAGGGTGAAATCACCTGCCGGCGCTGAAAAGAGGAGGGAATCCCCTTCTTGAACGCGGTCATGCAGATCGTTCGATACGATCCCGGCCGGTTTCCCCTCGTTCGAATGCTCCCGCTTCACGCTGATCCGGTAATAGCTTTTGCCCGGGGCGTCCGAAAGGCTGTAATGCCGAATGTGCTTATACTTTTCGCCCGGAACTTCCGCTTTGATCGTTAGATATTGGCCGGGTTCAAAGCCAGCAAGGGCCTGTGTGTCCGAAGGCTCGAGGTAGAAGGAGGTCACATCGTCGCTTTCCGCTACTTTCCGGGTAACCGTAAAGCTGCGGAAACCTTCCCACCCTCCGGCTTGTTCTTTGGCTTCTTTATAAAGATCCTGTTCAATTTGAATAAAGGCATCGGCAATATATTCGTATGCCTTACCCCACGCCCCGATAATGTCATCGGTTGCTGCACTTCCAAGCACCTCCTTGACCGCCTCGAGAAGCGTCTCACCGACCAACGGGTATTGCTCCGGTTTTACGCCGATGGCCCGGTGCTTTTGGGTGACCCTGGTAATGACCGGCATGATGGCATCCAGATTCGTAATATGTTCACCCGCGGCGTATACCGCATAACCCAATGCCTCCTGCTGCAGCCCGCGCTTCTGGTTGGTCTGGTTAAATAGGTTGTACAGATCCGGAGCCTTGGCAAACAACAATTCGTAAAACTTTTTACCGATTTGTTCGCTGTGCTGCTTAAGAACAGGCGCTGTCGATTGAACGATTTCGATCGTTTTAGAGTCAAGCATGTCTGTTGAGCCTCCATCCATATTTCATTACCAACCATTATCTTGACCGATTTCATTTTGCATTAGTCAAAATTTTTCCAATAGATGGGGCTGTATGATATGCGGTACAGGGAGGGGGCAAGAACAGATTATTTTTTTGAGAAAAAGAGGAAAAAGCAAAACAGATGTAGAATAACCTTGATAGGAACATTTGTTTGTATTGTGTTTTTTATTCACAATCCCAAGGGGCAGATCTTATGCGATGATGGTACAAGGGAGTGAGGTGAGTTATATGACGGAAACAACCCTTAATTCTTCCTTCCCGGGGGAATTTGCCGGATTATTGGCCGAAGTGAGACCCCAGCTGCTGCAGTACTGCCGATCGCTGACCCATCGGGAATGGGAAGCCGAGGACCTGGTTCAGGATACCATGGTCAGATTGATGAACCGGTGTATACAAATGCCGGAGATGACCCTGAGCAAGCCGTATGTGTTTCGCACGGCCCGCAATCTTTGGATCGACCGCTGCAGGTCCAGCCGGAGGCTGGTCACCATGCCGGTCGAACAATTTGAATCGGCTTACGGAAGTGAACCGGAACCCTTCGCGGACAACCTGATCACCCGCGATCTGCTGGAAGAGCTGATGTACCAGCTGAAGCCGAAGGCTTTCGTCATGGTCCTCCTGTGCGACGTATTCGGGTTTACCGCCAAGGAAGCGGGAAGCTGCATCAACATGGCGGAGGGGGCCGTTCAGGTCGCCCTTTCCCGGGCGCGCAAACGGCTGCGCCTGCTGGCGCTCCATAAGTTGGAAGGGATCGGGAACGATGCATGCGCGCCGCGGAGCCGGCCGGGAGATCCCAGGTCGGCCGCCAAGCTTCTGGAAGCGGTTGCCACTGCTTTTATCCGCCATGATCCCCACATGATTTATGAAGCTTATCTCCGGGTGTACGAGAACGGCTGCCGCATTGCGGACATCCGGACCCGCGATGGTCGATTTTATTTTACTTTTCAGGATCCGGACGGCAATGTTTTTATGGTGAGCGAAACATTTTAATCATCACTTTAAGGTGATTGTGTATGGTTGTAGGCAGAATCATCGTTATTTACATGTGTGGGCATTTAAGCTAGAGAGGAGGTAGAGTGTCATGCCATCAGGCAGCGCTTCATTTGTATGCATCGACAGAGTCATTCTGCCGGTCCCTGATGCCAAGGCGGCTGCGGAATGGTACATCAACGAGTTTGAATTCCGGATCGGGCGCAGAGGCAGTAAGGAGATCGACTTGCGAATACATGATGGGGAAACATTGCTTACGCTGACGGAACATTCCGGAAACCAGCGTTATCAGCCGCTTATCCACCTGGACGCCCCCGGCCACGTTCCATGCTTCAACTTTTATAGTCATTGGGACGATCTGCACAGCGGCTGGCTTCGTTCCAGGAACATTTCGGTCACGTCAACGATGCAGACGGCTCACATGAACGTTTGTGAGATGACCGATCCATACGGAAACGTGACCGGGATCTGCCATGAAAAAAGCAATTCGCTCTTCTACACGCCGGCTCCCGGACCGGTTCCCCCGATGTTTCACCGGATTCTCGCCGTTTTTCTTCCCGTTATAGATTTGGATTCCTCGATCCGATGGTACTCGGATATGCTTGGCTTTGAGCTGGTAAACCATTGGGGGCAGGGGGCCGATCTCAAAATCGGCAAGGGAGAAACAATTGTCACGATGATTGTTATGGACGAAGAGCTGCACCGTCAAGCGTTGCTGAGGCTGAACGGCCAGGCTTATTATTCGCTGCAAACGCCCAGCATTCACGATGCTTACCGGCAGCTGTCCCAATTAGGCGTCCCAGCCGAGTCATGCAGGGAACAGGATGGAGTCAACAGGTTCCATATTTGTTCTCCGGAAGGTTTAATCATCCGTATATCGGAAAAGGAGCTGATTCAAATTGTCTCAACATGAAGAAATGAACCACACCACCACGATCCCGTTCGAGAACCGGGTCGCAAGCGTGTTTGTGCATGTCACGAATCTTCGGGAATCCGCTGAGTGGTACAGCCGCCTGCTGGGTCTTCCGATCAAGGAAGAACGGTTAAACGGCGGACCGGTGTATTGGTTTGATTTTCAAGGAACGCACCTCATCCTGGATTCCAATTCGGGGAACAGGGAAAATCCGGATTGGAAGGAAGACATGATGCCGCGTATGATGTTACCTGCCAAGGATATTGACGAGGCATACTTTTTTATTCGGGAGCAAGGCACGCCTCTATCTGAACCGGAAAGACACGGGCCGATGGCATACTTTAACTTCCGCGACCCGGAAGGGAACGTACAGATGGCATGCTGGGCAGAGAACCGTGAGGAAGACCTCTCTTTGGCAGGATTAAGCCGAAGTCCGATTTTGCCGAGAATCGGCGGCGTATTTGTTGACGTGAAGCATATGCCGGCGGCTGCCCGGTGGTACTCGGGTCTGCTTGGTGCGGAATATGATGAAGAGGCTGCCGAGCAGCGGATTTATTCCGTTCCGACGGCATCCGGTGCCGCGCTTCTGCTTGACCATAACCGTCATCTGAACGGGGAGTCGTTTTCGGAGCTGTTTTATTTCGAAACACAGGATTTTGACGGGGCACTCCAATTTGTAAAGTCAAACGGCTTTGAGTTGGCCGGTGAACCGCAAATCTTTCCTGACCTGAGCGAATTTGCGCTTCTGGACCCGGATGGGAACCGGATCGTCATTGCACAAATGAACGAGAAAGGACATTGAAAGAATGAGGGAGAAGCGTACGGCGCGTTGTTCAGCTGGTTTGAGCAAGGGCCTTATGAAAGGGATGTAAGTGATGGCGTCGGAGCAGCCCCCCAAGCGTTTGCTTGGGGGATCCGCTGTGAATACCGCCCCTGTCAGCCTGGCCAGAATGGCTGCAAATCACGGTAATTCATCCTGCACGCTTGTTTGCCACCCTCCGGATTTCATTGATTCATTAATGCGGGTAGGCGGTGCCGAATTCGATGCCGCAAGGACCGCCGTCCGGATTGACATCGAGATCGACCTCACTTCCGTCCCTGCGGAACAACGGCCGATAAAATGAACTGATCTGGGTAGCGGAAGCGTTGGCATAATGGCAAATAAAAGCACGCCGGAAACGATTCTGCGATTTGTTGCGGTAAGACCCATGGATCAGATTACCGTTGAAGAACAGAACGTCTCCCCGGTCCATGATGGCAGGCACGGCTTTCCTGTCTTTGGGCGGCTTGACCAGATGAGTCGTGAACGACTCACTGGAATCTGCTTCCTCCGGACATACCAGCGCATAATCGCTCGTTTTGGGAACGATGAGCATTCCGCCGTTTTCTTCATCCGCCGGGTCGATTGCGGTCCAGGCCGCAATGCAGTTACCCGGTTCGACCTGCAAGTAGAAGTTGTCCTGATGCAGCGCTTGCCCGCGTGAGCCCGGCGGTTTGTAATAAAACATGCTTTGTGCCGCCAATGCCTCCTCGCCGTACAAATCGGCGAGCACATCCATCACGGGCTTATGCAGCATATACTTTTTTGCGGTAGCGTTGAACCGGTGGGGATGCATGACGCGAGGATATCGCTTCAGCGGATCGCCTGCTTCCTGATCGAGCACCGGCTCGAAGTGTCCGGGTACGACGGTGTTGCCGATCTCTTCGAAGGTAGCGTCAATGTCTCTCAATTCTTCCGGCTGAAAAAGCCCCTTTACGATTAAATACCCTTCCGTTTCAAACATTCGCAGCTGTTCTTCCGTCAAAACTTGCGGATTCGTCTGCATGGGGGTCCCTCCCTGATTCGTAATGGATACTGATTGACAATAGCATACGGTACCTCTATGTTAAGGAGAAGACTGAAATCTGCTATTAAGTCACGGAATCCTGCTATCATCCGAAATGAGGGGAGGTGCGAATGTGTCAGGGTTTATTCGTCAACGCGACGTCCTTGAAGGAACTGGCGCAGCGATATTCGGTGACCATTTTGAAAAAGATGACACCTACAGACTTCACCGGCCAAACGGGATGCGGGACTGGCTGCTGGTCTATACGCTTAGCGGCGAGGGTTACTTCCTGACACCCAGCGGAAAAAAGTGGTGCGGAGCCGGGCAGCTTGGCTTGCTCCGGTCAGGCGTGCCGCACGAATACGGGACGGTCCGCGGATCATGGTGGAATTTTTTATGGATCCATTATTCCGGACTCCCGGAAAACGCTTATCTGCCCGAAGACGACATCCTGATTGAAACGCTGTCCGAAGATCGCATCAAAGACCGGATCGAGCGGGCGTTTCGCAACGTCCTTCAGGATTCGCGCGACAGATCCGTTTTGTGGAAGCCCTTGTGCGAGAACGCGATTCGTGAAGTGCTGCTTCTGCTTGCGCAGCGGACGAAGAAACGGTTTGATCCCAGAATCGAACAGACGCTGGGCATCCTCTCCAGCCGGATGAAGGAGGAGATCAGGGTTGATTTGTTGGCCCGGGAGGTCGGGCTGTCCCCTTCACGCCTGGCCCATTTGTTTAAGGCGGAGACGGGCCGCACCATTGTGCAGCATGTCAATCAAATGCGCATCCGTCAAGCGGCTTTGCTGATGAAGCATTCCGGAAGGCTGGCGGTAGAAGCCGCCATAGAGGTCGGTTTCGGTAACTACAACCACTTTGCCGACCAATTTCGCAAATATTACGGAGTTACGCCCCGTGAATACCGCAATCCGTCCCCTACTATGGACAGGGGCTCTTAACGATGAAAACCGATGGTTGAATCGGGCAGTAAAAGAGTGGTATATATGAACGAGACAGGCGACCGCAAGTCGGCGTTCTTGACCCAGCAATGCGGGAGGGCGGCATGATGACACATGCGGAGCGCGACATTTGTGAAAGGGGAAATGGCTATGAGCAGTTTCGAACGTTTGACCCCGCTGTTCAAAAGGTATATGGAACAGGGAGGACCGTCTGGTTGCGCCTGCTTGGTGATGCGCAGTGGTGAAACGGTCTATGATGAGAAATTCGGATATGCGAATTTGGAAACAAAGCAGCTTATCCAATCGGACACCATCTATCGCATATATTCCATGACGAAAGTCATCACATGCGCAGCAGCTCTCCAGCTGTATGAACGTGGATTGTACCTGCTTGATGATCCGCTGGAGGAATATTTGCCCGAGTTCAAGAACCCGTCGGTATTTCGTCAAGATGAAAGCGGTAACATGGTGGCCGGCCCAGCGGCGGGTCCGATTCGCATTAGGGATCTCTTTACGATGACGTCCGGTCTCACCTATGGCGGCAGCGGATCGGAAACGGAGCGGTTAACGGGGCCGATTTATCAAAAAGCGACGGCGTCGATGGACGTGCGTTCTTTCACCCGCGCGCTGGCGGAAGTTCCGCTCGCCTTCGATCCCGGAACACGCTGGCAATACGGCCTGAGCCATGATGTGCTCGGGGCGCTGATTGAAGTGCTGTCCGGACAGACGTTCGAACAATACTTGAAGCAGGAAATATTCGACCCGCTGGGGATGAAGGACACTTCTTTCCGAATTAGCGAAGACAAGCGGGATCGTCTTGCCGTGATGTACAATCTTGCGGAAGACGGAACGCTATCGCCCAACAACTCGCTCGAAACTCCTTATCAACCGGAGTGCCTGTTCGAGAGCGGCGGGGGCGGGCTGTTGTCGACGATTGGTGATTACGCCCGATTCGCACAGGCTCTCGTTCGTGGAGGGGAATTGGACGGCTACCGGCTGTTGAGCCCAAAAACTGTTCAATTGATGGCGAGTAATCATTTAACCCCACAACAGATGAATGATTACAATTGGGGGCATTTAAACGGATACGGTTACGGGCTTGGCGTTCGGGTGATGATCGAATCCGGCGGCGGGCGGCACAGGCAGCTCGATCGGGGAATACGGCTGGGCCGGCATGGCCGGTTCCTGGGTTATGATCGACCCGCAGGAAGACTTGACCCTCGTGTATATGCAGCAGATGCTGCCGAGCCGTGAGCCTTATATTGCGAACCGGATCCGCAACGTCGTTTACAGCGCGTTGGATTAAACAAACTAGAGATACGTCTTCGGCTTTTTTTATATCTTTACTGCGGCTTACGTCATCCACTGGACGTAAGCCGTTTCTATTTCCGGGAGATGGCATAGTAGGTACCTTATATTAGTCAAAATGTACTTGTGTATTGGTCAGTTTGGCAGGGGGCGATCCAGCCCTTTTGCCGCTTGTTGGAAAGCGAATCGCCGCCCATAATGGAAACGGGTCCCAATTCTGACAAGGAGCTGATGAAATGATGATGACAATCACTAAACGGTCCGGCAAACCATCGAATATCCGCAAATGGCTGTTTGGGGCAGCTGTTGGCCTATGGGGCATAATCGTCGGCAGCCATGTATTTGCGGAGCCGTCCGCCCTGAAACCCCCAGAGATTCTTTCTTATTCGGACTTGAATGCTAGTGCTGGCGATGTATTTGAACACGGGACGAACGAGATATCCTATGCCGGAATTCAAGGGGATCAGGTAGTCGTCCATTCGATCGGCGCTTATGGTCAAATCAAGAAGGAAATCAGCTTTCCCAAACATGAGCTTGAATATATCGCGGAGTTCCACCACACCCAGGATCAGGGGTATATCGCTGGAGGTGGATCACAGATTTTAAAGGTGGGCGAAAAAGGGCAAAAGGAGTGGGCTTATACCCTGGAGAAGGCGGACAGTTATATCGTTTCGGTGGATCAATTGAAAAACGGAAAATATGCGGCTGCAGTGGATACACCTGGAAGCACCTCCAATAGCCATACGCTGCATTGGATCGTATTTTCCGAAGCGGGAAAAGCATTGCATGAAGGAGATCTGGTAGACGTTGCCTTCGAACGGATTCATTCCGTGCAGCACACGTCGGATGGAGGGTTTCTCATATCCGGCAGTGAGTACCGGGACGGGGAGAAGGGGCATGTGGTGCTGGCCAAATTCGCTCCATCGGGTCAAGTCAAGTGGAAGCAATCGATCGCCGTGGCAGACGATTCCCAGAACGTTGAAGTTTTGTCGCTCGCCGAAGGACATGACGGCAGTATCGTGGCCGCCGGCTATTATAACCATCCAAACCCGAACGATCCGATCCGTTATTTGACTACAGGCTTTGTGCTGTCGGTGGATCGCAGCGGCACGCTGCAATGGACAACTATACTTGATTCTGCGTTTGACCGCAGCATGGTGAACGATATCCAGCCTGCATCAGACGGCGGATTTATCGCGACGGGCAAGGTGAATGAGGATTGGCACGGGACGGTATCCCGACAAGGGGTTTGGGGAATCGCTCCTGACGGGGATACGACGTGGACGAAAGTGATTAACCGTGCCAGCTACAATGCCGGTGAACTCGTACAGCCTTTACAGAATGGGCAGACGCTGCTCATTGGCACTGCGGACGGAGCTTACAAGCTAATAAAGCTTGGTGCCGCCGCCCTTCAGAACTAGTGAAATCCGCTGAAATTTGACGATGTATACGAAAAAAATGATCAAAACAAAGTGCCCATCCACGGCGGTATCGACGCCGAATGGGCTTTTTACTTATGCGAACTCTCTCTGCTTCTTATAGGCGTTCACTTCCCGCTCCGATGTCCACGGACAGCGGCTTCGTATCTGTTTCGCATGATTCGAAAGTTTTTTCTTTATTTCGAGTATGCTACACTTACAACAAAGGCACAGAGCGAGCGGCAAATCGCTCCTGTCCACTACAGACGCACTAGTAGCGGCGCAAATTGAATGAGAAGGGAGCTTTTGTTCGATGGAAATATCCGATTTTCTGTTCCCCAAAGACAAGGTGGCTTACATCCATTCTTCTTCCACGATGCAGGAGGCTATGGACAAGCTGGAGCAAAGCCAGTATTCGGCGATCCCCGTCATCGATGAAGAGGGGAAATACGCAGGCACGCTGGCCGAAGGGGATCTATTATGGAAAATGAAGAATACCCCCGGGCTGAGCTTTCAAAATTTGGATACCGTCAAGGTCCATGAGATTAAGCGCCGGATTAAAAATGAATGCGTTTCAATCCATGCGCATCTGGAAGATATGCTGGAATTGGCCGCCGACCAAAACTTTGTTCCCGTCGTGGATGAAAACGAGATCTTTATCGGCATCATCCGCCGCAAGGTCATTATAGAGTATTACACGAGCAACATAAGTGATTGATCATTCGGTCAGATCAAGACCGGAACAACGGGTGAATGAATCTTATGAACAAGTTCACAGCCATCCTGAGCAAGTATTACGGTCTGGAGCAGGTGGAGGTTCTCCGGCAGAAGGGCGGATGGGCCGCGCTGGCCTATAAGGTGACGGAACCGGAAAGCCGCCGCTCCTACTTTTTGAAGGTATATGAAAAAGACAGATCGTCCACGCCCAAATGGACCGCGCGGATTGATCAATATGTACCCATCACGAGCTGGCTTGAGCGGTCTACAGGGCTGCATGGGAAAATACCTGTTCCGATGATGACGACCCATGGCCATTACCGTTGTGAAGATGATTATGGCATCTATCTCCTCTATGACTATATTGATGGTGAGACTATTGGGGACAAACCGCTGACACAGGAACAAATTTGCCAGCTCGCGGCAATCGTGGCCGAACTGCATAGCTGCGGTAAAGAGATGCCTGTTCAGTCCGAAAATATCGTGGAAAATTTCGAGCTGCCGTTTGCATTAAGCTTGAAAAATATCCTGATGACTAAGGGTGCCGGTCTTCCTGGCGATGTATATGATCTGCTGGGGCCATACCTTGAAGCGTTAAACCGGATGATCTTCAATGCCGATGAAATATCGGCCGTGCTAAAACAGAGCAACCTTCCGCTTACGCTGTGCCATACGGATATCCATCCTTGGAATTTAATGCAGCCTCAAAGCCGCCGTCAACTGATGCTAATTGACTGGGAGGGCCTAAAGCTAGCTCCTGTGGAAGCTGACCTGATGTTTGTGGTAGACCAACCCTACTTTAATGAATTTATGCAGATTTACCGGCAATTTCATCCCGATTTCACGCTGAATGACAGGACGCTGCTGTTCTACCAAATCAGACGGAAGCTGGAGGATGTATGGGAGTTTATTGAACAGCTGTTATTTGACCGTCAATCACCGTCAGAACGAACATCGACCCTTCAGAGTTTAGAGAAGGAACTGCTGGAAATAAAATGATCCAACGATGACTGAAATTTTCATCTCGGATGTTGATATATTCATACACGAGCTGAAAAGAGGAGGAAGCCAACCGGCGTCCTCCTCTTTTCATAAAGATTAATTGCGCTGCAGCAGCAGGTACCCGCTGATATCGGAAGTCATTTTGCGGAATACGATTTTAAATCCTACATCATGATCCTGTAGACAAGCCAATGCAGTGCTGAGCAGCGCATTGGGTCTTAAGTCTTGCCTGCAGGGAGCGGCGCTGCCAATGACACGAGCAGCGACGATTCTGCGTGCAGAACCGGGAACCAGCGGGTTTCTGGACCAGCTGATCAGTACAAGGTCCGGCTGCCGGACAGCCTTCACACGACGGGGCATAGCGTCTCACCTCTCTTCTAGTAGTTCGCTATATTCAATGCAGTGGAGATAGAAAACGTGCTAGACAGGAACCTCACAAGACACGGGGATCCCTATCGCTTGCTTATATAAGGATAAAAGCTGCAATAGATTGGCATTGCTTTAAGTTTTCAGGGTTAGGCTCATCAGTTCCATACAGCCATTGTTGAGGCGATGCCAACGATCCGGCTATTTTGAATGCTTTGGGTACATCCTAAAATGGAGGTCGCTGGAATAACGCATTCGACAATTTTCTGGTATAATCAACTCAGTTTCAGAAAATAAGCATTCACGCAGAACAAAGGGGAAATTCACATGCCGAAGATTATGAAGACGTTAACCATTGCCGGCAGCGACTCCAGCGGGGGCGCAGGCATTCAGGCGGATTTGAAAACTTTCGAAGAGTACGGCACTTACGGTTTCAGCGCGCTGACCACGATCGTGACGATGGACCCGGACAACGGCTGGCACCATAACGTATATCCGGTGGATTCGGCTTTGGTTGCGGAGCAGCTGAAGACGGTCTTTGCCGGTGGACCGGTGGACGCCATGAAGACAGGCATGCTTGGCAGCGTGGACATCGTCCGCGTAGCAGAGCAGGCGATCAAAAGCAATCAGCAGAAAAACGTGGTCATTGACCCGGTTATGGTCTGCAAAGGCGAAGACGAAGTGCTGAATCCCGAAAGCGCAGATGCGATTCGCGACCTGCTGCTTCCGCTGGCCACGGTGGTTACGCCCAATCTGTTTGAAGCCGGCGTGCTGTCCGGTCTGGGCAAGCTGACCAGCATCGAGGAAATGAAGGAGGCGGCCCGCAAAATTCACGGCCTCGGCGCCCAAAACGTCGTTGTCAAAGGCGGCAAGGCACTCGGTGGAGACCGTGCGATCGACGTATTCTTCGACGGCAAGGACTTTACCGTCCTGGAGACGGACAAGATCGAACCGGCCTACAACCACGGTGCCGGTTGTACTTTCGCCGCGGCGATTACGGGCGGACTGGCGAACGGACTATCTGTCGCAGAGGCGGTGGCCAAAGCCAAAGATTTTGTGTCGGCGGCCATTCGCAGCGGATACCAGTTCAACGAATACGTGGGGCCGGTCTTTCACGGCGGGTATCGTCTGAACCGGTAATTTCGAAGCCGATGGGCAGCAGGCTGCTGTGGAGCCATAAAGAAAAAAAGGATGCACATTCCCGGAATGAGCATCCTTTTTTATTTTGTTTTTATGATATAGGCAGCGGGGGGATTACTCACCGCCGATAGAAAGGCGTGAGCCGCTCCAGTCCGATCGCGCTGATCAGCATCCGCTGCTTTTTATTCCCGATCAGCTGCTGCGTCCAGTTTACGAATCCGCCGTCGCCGATGGCATAGGTGTTTCCTTGAATTTCGGTCACTAAAGTGAACTGGAGACCCTCGTAATACGCGTTATTTGTTTTGTCTGAGTGAAGGGAAACGGTCACGTCAACCGATTCCGTTTTGCCGGCCCCGGCCACCCGGCGCACCAGCCCTTCGGGATCCGCATAACCTTGACGGACTTGGATTTCAATGCTGATGGAACTGTGGAACAGCCGGTCGAAAATGTCCCGATATACCCGGATATGCTCCCAAAAGGAAGGGATTTCAAAGCTGTACGATCCTTGGTCCATGCCGGATGAAACCATGCAAAAGACATGAAAGTGGGGTACCATTCCGGGGGCATGAAACCGCTGGGCCCGCACGTGACGATGTGTCGTACTGAGCCGGACGTGGCGGCTCCGGTTATCCAGCTCACCGCTCTTTAACCCGTCGCTTATATGCAAGGCGAGCATGTTGGTCGCATCCGCCACAAGCTCGGTTCCCCTTAAGGCGGATATGACCTTGTTCTGGTCGACGGTGGCGACGACCGAGCACGACCCGAGCGGGGCGGCAGGAGAGAGCTGAATGGGATCAAAAGCATGC
The DNA here is from genome assembly GCF_040545415.1 of Paenibacillus favisporus. Classification (NCBI taxonomy): domain Bacteria; kingdom Bacillati; phylum Bacillota; class Bacilli; order Caryophanales; family Paenibacillaceae; genus Paenibacillus; species Paenibacillus favisporus. Next base: position 832,759 of record NZ_JBEPLV010000001.1, read on the forward strand.
GCATTGGCGATTTCGAGCACGTCCAGCTCCAGCCTTTTTAAATCAAGCGCGGACACTTCGGCCGGTTTGACAAACCGGTTGTCATGGTACCTTTTCAGCAAATCGGAGGCATTCCCCGCTCGGGTCCGTTCCCTGAATACCTTCAGCAGCAGCGTGTTCAGCTCCGAACCCGACAGCCGCCTGCTTAATGTTTCCGATAACGGCCCTTGATCCAATGTATGTTCCGTATGAATTCTATGGTTGGTTTCATCTGACACTTCTGATCCCTCCCTTGAGCCAAACCGCACAGAAGGCAGCAGCCCCTAATTAGGGGGATTATAGGCAGTGGGTGGACCCCGTGTCAAGGTAATGTAACAGCCAAAATGAATCGGGACATCAAAAAGAAGGCCGGGCATCCAAAACGGACACCCAGCCTTCGCTATAAATTAATACGCCTGTTCAACCTCAACATCAACGTGAGCCGTGATTTCTTCATCCAAATCCAGCGTCACCTGCTCGCGGTAAGCCCGAATGTTATATTCGCTGTAGAGGTAACGCAGGATGGCTTCAATCATGTTGGACTCGACCAAATACTGGCTCCGTCCCTGTGCCCAAACCTCTGCGGAATATCCTGTTTCCTCGTCCCAGCTCAGCTCCACCTGCACATCCGTCGGACGGATCTGCTTACGCTCGGCGGTATGAAGACAAATCGCGTTCACGATTTCATCCATGGTCAGAATCAACATGATTAATACCGTCCGTCATTCGGATTCGGTCGTTTCCGGTTGCGGAACGCTCTGTATCCGGCCCGGATGAGCGAGAAGAGAACGTAAATGGCCAGCAGGTTGATGATCAATCCGAAGAGATCGCCCATGAATCCCATGTTGCTGAACATGCCGCCGAACAGAAGTCCGGCCAATCCGCCGATCATGAGTCCCTTCATAAAGCTGCCGCCGCTGAAGAAGCCGCGTTTTGCCGTTGTGCCGGCTGTACTCGAGGTGTTGTTGGTCGACTTTTTGACGTTGCTGTTCGGCGTCGACTTGCTTGGCGTGTTCGTGTAGGATCTTGTGCCGGATTTAAATCCACCGCCTGCACGTCTGGCGTCCGCGTTATCCGGTACGGTAACAGCGAAGAAGAACGTAAACGCCAAAGCAATCAGCATCCACTTCTGTAAAGATTTTTTCATGGTTTGAAATATACCTCCCTGAGAATGGTGAAAGCATGTCTATCTCATAATACATTACGTACCAAATATCTTAAGGTTTCAAAATTAATTAAATTAATTTTTGACGATAAAAGATGAATAATGTCTGATCATTCAATTTACGGTTTGACTAAAACCGGAGGCTCTGAATAATCGCATTCTCTCAATATGCCCAGAACCCAGTTGCACCATTCCAAACCGGCTGCCGCATTAAAGATTCCTTTCTGAATCAGCAGGTGATCGTAAAATTCCCGGGTACCGAATTTCTTATGTTCCTCTGTCACTTTGCCCTGCATCGATTGGAACGATTCCAGCCGGCGGATGAAGTAAGATTTGCGGGTTTCCACGATATCGATGGCGTTATCCCTGTCGGTCATCCACATGCAGAAGGTTTTCATCGATAATTCGTCGCGGGTCACCGGATCGGGAAGCGGTTTGTACATCCATTCCTTGAGCTTGCGGATGCCGCTGTCCGTAATGGAGTATACCTTTTTATCCGGCTTGTCGCATTGTTTCACCCAATGGGAGCTCAGCAGCTCGTTCTCTTCCATCTGCGCCAGCAGCGGATAGATTTGGCTGTGCTTGGCCTGCCAGAACGGCTGAATCTTGAGCATCACATCATATCCTGATCCGGGTTCCCGTGCAAGGAAAGCTAGTAGTCCATAGGAAAGTGTATTCATTAGCATATCTCCTATACGTGAGATGGTCTTTTCAACCAAAGTGTACACTTAAACTGTATGGTTTTCAACCTGAGCTCATGACTGAAAAGCATGGATCGGAACGGAAAAAGAAAATGATGTTCGTCTAACAATGATAAATCGAGTTTTAAGGAGCGCGGTTCGGCGCTGGACTGCTGCCCGCTGTTCACAAAATAGAAAAAACACGGATGATGATCATCCGTGTTTTTGCAAATCCAAACGTATTCTACTTATCGTAACCGTCGACAACCAGCTCGAGGTGGCCTGTTTTCGGATCGATGACCATGCCGTGAACGCTGCAGCCCGGCGGGAGAAGCGGGTGATTTTTGATCAGGCCCACGGTTCCTTTTACGCCTTCCTGTACGTTATCGAATCCGCGCAGCCAATCGTTCAGATTGATGCCGGAGTTCTCCAGCGTCGACAGCACCTCATCGGAGATGCCGCGCTCCTTCATATGCTCGATCATGACGTCTGCGTTAAGCGCCGCCATGCCGCAGTCTAGATGCCCGACGACGATGACTTCGTCAGCTTTCAGTTCATACAGAGCGACGAGAACGCTCCGCATGACGCTGCCGAACGGATGCGAGATGATCGCACCGGCGTTTTTGATGAGCTTCACGTCGCCGTTGCGGACGTTCATCGCTTTGGGCAGCAGCTCTACGAGGCGCGTATCCATGCAGGTGACGATGACGAGCTTTTTCTCGGGGAACTTGCCGGTAATGTATTTTTCGTACTCTTTACTTTCTACGAACTGCTGGTTGAACTCCAAAATCTGCGAAACGGTTGTCATAATGAATTGCTCCTTCCATTGTTGGGTAATGATGCATGATGTAAGGCGTCAACGCTTATCCACTAGCCTGATATTTTGACCGTACAGCTGGCCGTCCCCGGTGAGCCGGAACGATGGATAGTTTTTTTCGGAGTCCAGGTATAGATGCTCTTCGAAAAAAACCGCCTGCAGGCGGTGAATAATAAAATGCAGATGATTACTCTCTATTTCCACATCATCGGTCTCTTTGGCGGAAACGATCCAGAGTGCCGGCAGCCCGTTAACGCCGCAGCCGCAGCCTTCGGAATCGTAGGCTAGCCGGATTATGGCAGGCTCCGACCCGGCAAGCGACTCGATATGCTTTTTGGCAGTTTCGGTAACTTGGATAACCAAGGCGGGTTTCAGGCTCCTTCCCTATGTAAAAAGGATAATAGCGTCTATTAAATATTGATTATACTTTCCAGTAAAAGTATCATCAAGAAGGAAGAAAAAATTCGGCGTGAGGTGAACCTAATTATGGAAAAAGAAGCAAAAGCGACATTGGACTCATTTCTCGGGCTGGTCCGCAAAATCAGAAGCTATGACGAGGCCATCGGCTTGATGCACTGGGACTTGCGGACGGGTGCACCTCGTAAAGGAGCAGAGCAGCGTTCCGAGGTGATCGGGATGCTGTCGGCGGAAGATTTCAAACTCCGAATTTCGGATGAAATGGGCTCGTATCTGGAGGCGTTGACCCGTCCTGATACATATGAGGGGCTGGACGATATTTCCAGAAGGATCGTTGACGAGTGCAAAAAAGAATATGACGAGAACAAAAGCATCCCTGCGGAAAAGTTTCAGGAATTTATGGTGCTGTCATCCCATTCCCAGACGATTTGGGAGGAAGCGAAGGCGAAGAGCGATTTTGCCATGCTGGAGCCTAACTTGACGAAGCTGGTGGGCATGCTGAAGGAATTCATCGGATATTGGGGCGTCAAGGGAACGCCATATGACACGCTGCTGGACCGTTATGAGCCGGATATGACGGTTGAGAAGCTGGACCAGGTGTTCAGCAAGCTTCGTGATCGGCTGGTTCCGCTCGTGGAGGCGATTGCGGCATCTCCGAACAAACCGGATACGTCGTTCCTGGACCAGCTGTTCGAGCAGGAGCAGCAGGCGAAGATGAGCCGCTTCATTCTGGGCGAAATGGGGTACGATTTCGAAGCCGGGCGCCTCGATGAGAGCGTACACCCGTTTGCCACCGGCTTGAACCCGGGAGATGTCCGGATTACGACCCATTATTTGCAGGACGACGTGACGAGCGCGCTGTTCAGCTCCTTGCATGAAGGCGGCCATGCCCTGTACGAGCAAAACGTGAGCAAGGAGCTGGCCGGAACGCCGCTCGCCCAAGGGACGTCCATGGGCATTCACGAATCGCAGTCCCGCCTGTGGGAAAATATGATCGGACGCAGCCGCGCCTTCTGGGAACGCTACTATGCCGATCTGCAGCAGCATTTCCCGCAGCAGCTGAAAGATGTGCAGCTGGATGATTTCTACCGGGCGGTCAACCGCGTGGAGAACTCCCTGATCCGGATCGAATCTGATGAGCTGACGTATAACCTGCACATTATTATCCGCTATGAAATCGAGAAGATGCTGTTTAACGAAGGGCTTGAGGTCAAGGATCTGCCTAAAGTATGGAACGAGAAATACGAGCAGTACCTCGGCATTACGCCGCCAAGCGACAGCCTGGGCGTCCTTCAGGACGTGCACTGGTCCGGCGGGGATTTCGGTTACTTCGCCTCCTATTCCCTCGGCAACATGTATGCTGCGCAAATCATGAACACGCTGCGCAAGGAGATGCCAGAGCTGGATCAGCATATTAAGGAAGGCAATCTGGCACCGATCCGCGAATGGCTGACGGAGAAGATTTACCGCTACGGCAAGAGCCGCAAGCCGTCCGAGATCATTTTGCAGGTGACTGGTGAAGAGCTGAACCCGGACTATTTGGCCGATTACCTGGAAACGAAATATAAGGAAATTTATCAATTGTAATGCAGCACAGGAACGCTTGACATCAGATCCAACCATCCAAGCGTAAGCACAGAAGCACCCCTGTCACTTCCGTAAAGAAGCCCCGAGGCTACTTGAGGAAATGGCGGGGGTGTTTTTGTGTTCGTCCGTGGCCATGTTTAACCCTTTGCTGGGCGCATGCATAAGATGGCATATGGCTGGAACGCGAAGAAGGATGGAGGACAATGACAATGAGAAAGGGTAAACGTGGATTCGCCCTGGTGCTTGCGGCGGTTCTCCTTTGCGCAGCCGTGCTGTCCGGTTGCTCCGGAAGCAAGGGCGACGTGAAGGTCAGAATCGGCGAAGTGACGCGCTCGGTATTTTACGCTCCGGAATATGTGGCGCTTGGGAAAGGCTTTTTTAAAGAAGAAGGACTGGATGTGGAGCTGCAGACGATTCCCGGCGGTGATAAGACGATGACGGCGCTGCTCTCGGGTGCCATCGATGTGGCCCTGGTCGGATCCGAGACGTCGATTTACGTATATCAACAAGGTTCGGACGACCCGGTGATCAACTTCGGTCAGGTGACGCAGACGGACGGCACGTTCCTCGTCTCGAGGCAGGATGAAGGAGAGCTGGACTGGAATCAGCTGAAAGGGAAAACGTTCCTCGGGCAGCGCAAGGGCGGCATGCCGCAGATGGCCGGCGAGTTTACGCTGAGAAAGCATGGCATCGATCCGCATCAGGATCTGAACCTGATCCAAAACATCGATTTTGCCAATATCGCTTCGGCGTTTTTGTCCGGAACGGGTGAATACGTGCAGCTGTTTGAGCCGCAGGCCTCGATTTTTGAAAAAGAAGGCAAAGGGCATGTCGTCGCCTCATTCGGAGTGGAGAGCGGACATCTGCCCTATACGGTCTTTATGAGCAAGCAGAGCTATATCAAGAAGAACGGCGAGACTGTTCAGAAATTTACGAACGCGCTCCAGAAAGCCCAAAATTGGGTGCAGCAGCACACCCCCGAGGAGATCGCCGACGTCATTCTTCCTTATTTTAAGGACACCGATAAGGATATCGTTGTCTCGGCGGTCAAACGGTATAAGGATCAGGGAACGTACGCGGCGGATCCCGTCGTGGATGAGACGGAGTGGAACAACCTGCTGGACGTCATGAATCAGGCTGGTGAACTGAAAGAGAAGGTGCCTGCCTCCGCCATCGTGGACAACAGTTTTGCCGAAAAGGCCAAATCGTCTGTGAAATAATGGTTATGGAAAGGAGATCGTGCGCATGGAGCCGGTAGTCGAACTTAAAAATTTGACGCATGTATACGTTAACGACCGGGAAGCTTCGCTTGCTGTCGAAGGACTGAATCTGACGGTACATCCCGGAGAGTTCATCAGCCTGGTCGGACCGAGCGGATGCGGAAAAACGACGATTCTGTCCATGATCGCCGGGCTCTTGCATCCGACGAACGGCGAGGTGCTTGTCTATGGGCGGAAGGTGGAGGGGCCTTCCCCGGATGTCGGGTATATGCTGCAGCAGGATTATTTGTTCCCTTGGCGCACAATCCTTCAAAACGCGGCCATCGGGCTTGAGGTAACCGGGCGCCTGCAGCGGGAATCGATGGATCACCTGACGCAGCTGCTTGACGAGATGGGGCTGGAAGGAACGGGGAGCCTGTACCCGCAGCAGCTGTCGGGTGGGATGAGGCAGCGGGTTGCCCTGGTACGGACGCTGTCGACCGATCCCGGACTGCTGCTGCTCGATGAGCCCTTCTCGGCGCTTGACTATCAGACCAAACTGCAGCTTGAAGATTTAATTGCCGGGACGCTGCGGGAAAAGAACAAAACGGCAATTCTGGTCACGCACGATTTATCCGAGGCCGTGGCCGTCAGCGACCGGGTCGTTCTGCTGGGTAAAAATCCCGGCCGAATCCGCCGTACCTTTGAAGTGCCCGTACACATCCGGGAGACACAGCCTTTCTATGCCAGAAAGGAGGAAGGTTTCAATGAATTGTTTCACGAAATCTGGCGCGAGATGGAGTCGGAGGAAGACTGATAAACGGAAGAAGGGAGGCGGCGCGTGTGAACAGCGTGCTTAGATCGGATGAAGTGATCCAGAGGGACCGGGGTTCCAGCCTCGATGCTCTGCATACAGCTCATTTGCGCCGCCGGCGCAAGCTGCGGGCTCAGGTGCTATCCGTGCAGATGGCCATTCTTGTGCTGTTCTTTGCCTTATGGGAAGTCGCCGGACGTTTGAAATGGATCGACGTGCTGCTGTTCAGCTATCCGAGCAAAGTGTTTGCGCAAATTTGGAAGGATGCGGTCAGCGGAGAGCTGTGGGGACATTTGGGCGTGACGGTGGGCGAGACGGTCGTCGGATTTTTGCTGGGAACGATCGTGGGGACGCTGCTGGCTGTCTTAATCTGGTGGTCGCCGTTTCTTTCAAAAGTGCTGGATCCATATATGGTCGTGTTCAACAGCATGCCCAAGGTGGCGCTCGGTCCGATCTTCATCGTGATGTTCGGCGCAGGCTTTATGGCCATCACCATTACGACGCTGTCGATTACCGTTATTGTGACAACGCTGGTCGTTTACAACGCATTTAAGGAAGTGGACCCGAATCTGGTCAAGGTCGTCCGCACGTTTGGCGGAACCCGGAGGCAGATATTCAACCAGGTCATCCTCCCGGCGTCGTTTCCAACCATCATTTCCACGCTGAAAGTCAATGTGGGCATGGCATGGGTCGGCGTGATCGTCGGCGAGTTTCTTGTCGCAAAAATAGGTCTCGGTTATTTGATCATTTACGGGTTCCAGGTGTTCAACTTTACGCTGGTACTTGCCAGCCTGATGATCATCGCGGTCGTCGCCACGGCTATGTACCAGCTGGTCGTTTATATTGAAAGAAAGCTGCTTGCGCATCGGCAGTAGGGAGCAGCCTTGAAGGGCCGGAACTGCGGGGACGGGAAAGAGAAGATAGGTGCGGATATACTTGCTATGGTATAGAGCCTTTGCCCTTTCCCGGACCGCAGCCTCACCGGCTTTTGATTAACATTGAATGTATTTCTGAAAATTTCATACCCATGTCACGTTGTGTGAAGCATCAAAATCAAGTACCATGAAATACGTCAACATGTATAGAGAGAGGCGGTTTCATGGGTTTTCGTATTATTAAAACGGCTATTGCAACGCTGATGGCGATTCTGGTCTCGGATGCCTGCGGCGTGACGGGACCACTGTCGGCGGGGATCCTGGCCGTGCTCGGGGTCGATGTGACGCGAAAAAGGAGCCTGAAGACGGTATCCGCACGTTTTTTCGCCTCGCTGCTGGGACTGTTTTTTGCCTGCATTTTATTTGAACTGCTTGGTTTCCATTACTGGGTGCTCGCGATATATATTTTGATCGCCTTTCCGGCCATCACCCGAGCGAACTTCAAGGAAGGCATCGTTACCAGCTCGGTCGTAGTGTTCCGGGTGTTTGGCAGTGCGGAAGTCAGCACGGATGTCATCGTGACGCAAATTGAGCTGCTCGTGATCGGGCTTGGCTCGGCCATGCTCGTCAACATGGTGTACATGCCCCCGGCTTCAGAGCAAATGACGTCGATCCGCAGGCGGGTGGATGAGCAGTTTTCGAAAATCTTCAGACAGATCGCACTAACCCTTCGCGACCCTTCCTACGTATGGGACGGGCATGAACTCATCGCCGCGGGAAAAGCGATTCAGAGCGGCAAGGAAGCCGCTAGCCGGGAGATGGAAAACCAGGTGCTGCACCCTGACGAGTCGTGGACCATCTATTTTTATATGAGAAAAGAGCAGCTGGAATCGATCCAAAATATGCTGCAGCTCATTTCCCACGTCTATCAGAAGCTCCCGCAGGCGGATGACGTAGCCGAGCTGTTCGAACAGCTCAGCCGGGACGTTACGGAGGAAAACTACACGGGACGCACGGAGAAGCTGCTGGTCGACCTCGAGAAGGAATTTAAGGGAATGGAGCTTCCGGCGACGCGGGAGGAGTTTGAAGTCAGATCGGCCATTTTGCAGCTGATACGTGAGCTGGGACAATATTTGAAAATCGCGAAAAAAAATAAGACGCCGGCACCTGGCAAGTTACGAAAACCCTCTGCCGGGTCCTGAAAACGCAAAGAAACCCCTTGGCAGCTGCCAAGGGGTTTTTATACAATGAAAGCCGCATAAAGTAGAGTGACGTAAAGTTTCAGACTAGATTAAAAGGGCCGTAAAATCCAGGCCAGCCAAGGTATTTCGGCGCTCGCGTCATAGCATTATTCCTATTCTAGCCGGGCGATCACAATAATATTTCAATCATTTATGCTCGTTTAATCAACAAATGCCTATGTCCTGCATACACTTAAGTGAATGATTGTATGGAGGAGGTTCAAAGATGTCATTAAGCGATAAACATCAATGTAGAGAGATCATCACGAAAGCGATCTGCGGCAAGGGTCGTAAGTTCTCTACCGTAACACATACCGTGACTCCGCCTCATAATCCTACCAGTATTTTGGGGGCATGGATTATAAACCATCAGTACGAAGCGGTTGCCGCAGGCGACGGAATTGAAGTTATTGGTACTTACGATTGCAACATCTGGTATTCCTACGACAAAAACTCCCAAACTGACGTTGCCAAAGAAACGGTATCTTATGTAGAATTCGTACCGCTGTCTTACCTGGATCCGAAACACCGGGCTTCAACCGTCGAAGTCTCTGCGGAGGCCACGCAGGAGCCGAGCTGCGTTGAAGCCAGTGTCTCTTCGGGAGGCGGCAATGTCATCATCCGCGTGGAGCGGGAATTCGCGGTCGAGCTCGTCGCCGAGACCAAGGTGCGTGTTTTGGTGTGCAGCCGCGGCCATGGCGACTATGACGACAAAGAGTTCGAGTTCGCCGGCGACGATGGGGACTATGAGGATCTCGATCCCGATTCCCTTGATGATGAGCTGTAATTCGTAGAGCAAGGAAAAGAGGTATGATGTACTATATGCCGGGAGAGCGGCGGCGAAGAGGGCGGATGCCCTCCTTTTTTTATTTTATTTTCAGCGGGTGAGGGGGGGGATGAGGGTGACAGAGGAGGAAAAAGAAGCCCGGTATGCCGGATGGCCCGACCGGGTTAAGCATGCCCGTCTGGTCCGTTCCGGCATCAGCTCCCTCCTGCTGCCGGAAGAGGACGCGGCTGCCCGGGAATCCGCCCGATACCGGCGAAGATACGCCGTTAACGTCGCTTGCCTGCAAGCCGTTGACTTGAAGCGCGTCGAGGGAAGCGCAGACGGCTTGCGTGTTCCCCTCGGTTCGGCCCACGGGGGTGAGGCACCGCTCATCGGGCTGTATGCCCGCCTGGAGAAGGCGGCGGTGCGGGCCCTTTATGCGCTTGGTCTGGACTCGGGCGAAGTCGTGCTGGCTTCCTCCGGAGAGCGGAGGTTCGGCGTTGAGCGTGTCACGCCTTCCTCCGGAATCAAAGATCCGCGCATCAAGGCGCGTTATGACCGGGCGGAGACGGAGCTTGCCCGCCGGCTGCGGCGGGAAGAGGAGGAGGGGATCCGCCTCGTGATGGGCATGGATCCGGAGTTTGTGCTTGTGGATGCGGGCAGCAACGAGATGGTTCCCGCATCCCGGTTTTTGGACCGGGAGGGGGAGGTCGGCTGCGACGCCGTCCACGGCGAGGGCTTTACGACCTTCCCCATCGCCGAGCTTCGCCCGGATCCAAGCGGGGACCCCACCGGTCTGCTCAAGCGCCTGATGTTCACGATGCAGGCCGCCGGCCGGATGATCGGGGACCGGTCGCTCATCTGGCAGGCGGGGGGCATGCCCAGACCCGGTTTGCCGCTCGGCGGGCATCTGCATTTCAGCGGCATCGTGCTTACCCCGGAGCTGCTGCGGGCGCTGGATAACTACCTAACGCTGCCCGTCTCGCTGCTCGAAGACGAGAACAGCCGGGCGCGGCGGCCCAAATACGGCTATTTGGGCGACTTTCGCCGCCAGCCGCACGGCGGCTTCGAATACCGCACACTGCCGAGCTTTCTCGTGTCCCCCTTGCTGGCCAAAGGGGTGGTATACCTCTCCTATTTGATCGTCAGCCATTACAGAGAGCTGAAAATGCGGCCGCTGGACGCCAGCGAGCGGGTGCACCGGGCGTATTACCGGGGTGACCGCGAGGTGATGAAGCCAGCTGTTCGGCCGCTGCTCAGAGAGATCCGGCAGCTGCCGGATTACGGCAATTACGCCGGCTCTATCGAACCGCTCTTTGCGCATATCGAGCGGGGAACAACGTGGAACGAGAGCAGGGATATCCGGCCGCTGTGGAACATTCCGGTCGAACCTTGATTCCCGCCCACTTACTTTCTGTTATAATAGGGCGTGAGCACAAGTGAAGTCTGGAGGTACCTCATGGCCAAGTATACGCCAATGATTGAACAATATTTGGAAATCAAGCAGCAAGCCCAGGATGCGTTTTTGTTTTTCCGCCTGGGCGATTTTTACGAAATGTTTTTCGAGGACGCCTTAAAAGCCTCCCGGGAACTGGAAATTACGTTAACCGGCCGGGAAGGCGGCGGGGACGAAAAAATCCCGATGTGCGGGGTTCCCTACCATTCGGCTGAGAGTTACATACAGCGGCTGATCGAGAAGGGCTACAAAGTGGCCATTTGCGAGCAGCTGGAAGACCCGGCGGTGACCAAAGGCATGGTCAAGCGCGGCATCGTCCGCGTCGTGACGCCGGGGACGATCATGGAAGGCAAAAACGTAGCCGACAAATCCAACAATTATTTGGTATGCGTGACCGAGACCGACCGCATGATGTCGCTGGCGGCCTGCGATCTGACGACAGGCGAGCTGTACGTGACTTCCATGCCCGCATCCGTGGAGTGGTTGCGCGACGAAATCGGCATCTACGAACCGGCGGAAGTGATCGGCGACCCGAAGATGCTGGATTTGATCAAGGCGGAACAGCTCCAGTGGAGCCGGCCGGTCGTCTACACGTCATGGGAAAAAAGGGAGGAGCAGACGGTCCGCGCGCAGTTCGGCGAATCGGCCTGGGCCCGGCTCGATCCGGAGCGGCAGGCATGCGTGGCCGTGCTTATTTCGTACCTGAGCGAGACGCAGCGGCGTTCGCTCGGCCAGCTGACGCAAATTTCGCCCTATGAACCCGGCCATTACATGATTCTCGATCCGTTCACGCGGCGAAACCTGGAGCTCGTCGAGACGGTGCGCGACCGATCCAAGAAAGGGTCGCTGCTCTGGCTGCTGGACCGGACCGAAACGTCGATGGGGGCCCGGCTGCTGCGCAGATGGATCGACAAGCCTCTTCTGCACCGCGGGCCGATCGAAGAGCGCCTGGAAGCCGTGGAGCATCTCTACAACCAGTTTATCCTGCGAGAAGACCTGCGGGCTGCGCTGAAAGACATTTACGATCTGGAGCGGCTGGTCGCAAGAATCGCTTTCGGCAATGCGAACGGGCGGGACCTGAACGCCCTCAAGCTGTCGCTGGCGCAAATTCCTTCCTTGAAGGAACTGTGCGCGTCGTCGGCGTCTTCCACCCTACGGAAGCTGGCGGCGGAGATGGACGAATGCCGCGATCTTTATGAAGCGATCGACGCGGCGATCGTCGATGATCCGCCCGTATCTGTGCGGGACGGCGGCTTGATCAAGCCGGGCTATCACGATCACCTGGACGAGCTCAGAGAAGCCAGCGTGAACGGCAAACGCTGGATCGCCGAGCTTGAGGCCAAGGAGCGTGAAGCGACGGGCATCCGCTCGCTGAAGGTCGGATTCAACAAAGTGTTCGGGTATTACATTGAAGTGACCAAATCGAATTTGGGCACCCTGCCGGAAGGCCGGTACGAACGGAAGCAGACGCTGGCCAATGCCGAGCGGTTCGTAACGCCGGAATTGAAGGAGAAAGAGGGGCTCATTCTCGAAGCCCAGGACAAAATGGTGGACCTCGAATATTCCCTCTTCAGCGGACTGAGGGACCGGCTGAGCGCGGAAATCCCGCGGCTGCAGGCACTCGCCGAGAAGGTTGCCGTCACCGACGTCTATCAGTCGCTGGCAGCCGTCAGCGCGGAGCAGGGCTTTGTGAAGCCCAAGCTGACCGAAGGTTATGACCTGGTCGTAGAGAACGGGCGCCATCCGGTGGTCGAGGCGGTGATGAAGGACGCCTCCTTCATTGCCAATGGGACCCGGCTGACCCGGGAGGAAGCGGCGATTCTGCTCATTACCGGGCCGAATATGGCCGGAAAGAGTACGTATATGCGGCAGGTGGCGCTGATCTCGATCATGGCGCAAATCGGGTGTTTCGTGCCGGCCAAGGCGGCGGAAATTCCGCTCGTTGACCGGATCTTTACCCGGATCGGAGCGGCGGATGACCTGATCGGCGGCCAGAGCACGTTCATGGTGGAAATGGCCGACATTCAGGTCATGACCGAAAAAGCGACGCCGCGCAGCTTGATCATTATCGACGAGCTGGGCCGGGGCACGTCGACCAGCGAAGGCATGGCCATCGCCCAGGCGGTGATCGAATATGTCCATGATACGATCGGCTGCAAGGCGCTCGTATCGACCCATTTTCACGAGCTTGCGCATTTGGAGGACAGCCTGCAGAGCCTGCGCAATTACTCCATGGCGGTGCAGGAGAGCGGCGACAAGGTTCACTTCCTGCGGAAGCTGATCGCCGGGCCTGCAGGCAGCAGCTACGGCATCTACTGCGCCCGGCTGGCCGGACTGCCGTCGTCCATTATAGGACGGGCATACACGCTGCTGCAGGGCCTTGAGGAAAGCGCAGCCCAGACGGCTGCAGCCGCAGAAGCGACCAAGGCTGAACCGCCTGTACAGCTCAGGGAGCGGGCGGATGCTGGCGAATGGGAACGTTCGCTGACGGATACGGAAGCAGGGCACGCCGAACCGGCCGTCGGAGCTCCTGTTCAGGAGCCGGCTTCAGGCCGGGGAGAGTCAAACGTTGCGGAAGTCGTACAGCTCTCGATCTTCGGGGATGAGGAGCTGGAGCCGGTGAAGCGAAGCGCTGCCGCTCCTGAACCGCAGCCGGTTAATCCAGCGGTAACGCAAATTTTGGAATCGGTGAAAAGCGCCGACGTCATGAACATGACTCCGCTGCAGGCCATGCAGCTGCTGAACGAGCTGAAAATGAAGGCAAAGGATCTGTAAACAAGTGGGACAAGGCCGATTGTCCGTTCATATCTTTTTTGAAATGGGGGAACGGTATGGCGAAAATTCGCGTTTTAGACGAGCACATAGCCAACCAGATAGCGGCCGGTGAAGTGGTTGAGCGTCCCGCCTCGGTTGTCAAAGAACTGGTGGAGAACGCCATTGATGCCGGAAGCTCTCGGATCGAGGTCACGGTAGAGGAGGGCGGGCTTGAAAGCATACGCGTAACCGACGACGGCTCGGGGATCGAACCGGAAGACGTTAGCACCGCCTTTTACCGCCATGCGACGAGCAAAATCGAAAACAGCAGGGATCTGTTCAACATCACGAGCCTCGGGTTCCGCGGCGAGGCACTGCCGAGCATCGCCGCCGTGGCCAAAGTGGAATTGGTCACAGCGAGCGCCGATAACGGACTTGGGCGGCGAATCGTCATCGAAGGCGGCAGGCTCGTGACCGAAGAGGACACGGCGGCGCCGAAGGGAACCGACTTGACGGTCCGGGAGCTCTTCTACAACACGCCGGCCCGGTTGAAATATATGAAGACGATCCAGACGGAGCTGGGGCATATTTCCGATTACATGTACCGCATCGCCCTGTCGCATCCGGGGATCGCGATTACGCTGCGGCATAACGGAAACGTGCTGCTGCAGACCGTCGGGAACGGGGATCTGCTGCAGGTGGTCGCCGCCATATACGGCCGGCAGGCCGCCAAGGCGCTGCTGCCGATTCATGCGGAGAACCTGGATTTTACGATCGACGGGTACGTCAGCCGTCCGGATTGGACCCGTTCGAACCGGAACGGGATCTCGATCATCGTCAACGGGCGATACATCCGCAGCTACGGCCTGAATCAGGCCATTCAACGGGCGTACCATACGCTGCTGCCGATCAACCGCTACCCGCTCGCCGTCCTGGAAGTCAAGATGCATCCGTCCCTGGTGGACGTCAACGTGCATCCGGCCAAGCTGGAGGTGCGCTTCAGCAAAGAGCAGGAGCTGTTCCCGTTCGTGGAGAGCAGCATCCATCAGGTGCTCCGGCAGGAAGTGCTCATTCCGCAGCCGGTTAAGCAGAGCATCGGCGATAAGGATAAAGGATCGTTTATCCAGGAGCAGTTTCACTTCTCCAAAAGCCCTGCCTCGCAGGCCGGACCGATGGACGGGCTCATGGACGGCCGGGAAGCCCCGTTGCCGCAGGACCCCAGCCCAGCCGGCCACACCGGAAATTCGGACGCTAGCGGCTCCCTCAATCCGGTGAGCGCATCCGGCAGCCAGCCGGTGAAGTCTCCTCTGGCCGCCGGAGCGGAAGGCGCCGGCACGGGCTTCTCCGGCCCGCGTGCACAGGCGCCGGCGCAGCAAGGCTATTCCGGTCAAAGCAGCCCGAATGCAGGAAGCGTGCGCAAGCCCGATGAAGCCGCCTATACGCAGCAAAAGCTTCCGTATTCTGCGCGCGAAACGGTTCGCGAAAATACGATTCCCGGCTACCGGCTGAACTTGTCGCAGAGCGGGCGGGTATCGCAGAGCTCGAATCCGGCGCTGGCGAGCCGGCTGCTGGCGGGCACAGAGGCGCCGCCCGAAATTCCGCCTTTTCCGGAGCTGACGCTGATCGGCCAGCATCACGGGACGTACCTGATCGCCCAAAACGCGGACGGGCTGTTCCTGATCGACCAGCACGCAGCGCATGAGCGAATCAATTACGAATTCTATTACGAGAAATTCGGCCGTCCGGCCGATGCTTCCCAGGAGCTGCTGCTGCCGATCACGCTGGAGTTTACGCCGTCGGAGTCGGAGCAGCTGACGCAGAAACTGCACTGGTTCGAGCAGGTCGGCGTATATCTGGAGCATTTCGGCGGGCAGACCTTCCGCGTGGTTTCCCATCCATACTGGTTCCCTAAAGGGGAGGAGAAAGCGCTGATCGAAGAGATGGCCGAATGGGTGCTCAGCGAGCGCAGCATCGACTTGGCCAAGCTCCGCGAGACGTCGTCCATTCTTTGCTCCTGCAAAGCTTCAATCAAGGCGAACCAGAAGCTGACCGAGCAGGAAGCGACGACGCTGCTGGACCGCCTTGCGGCATGCCGGCAGCCTTATACCTGCCCTCACGGGCGGCCGATCGTCGTTTCCTTTTCGACCTATGACCTGGAAAAGCTGTTTAAGCGCGTTATGTAACGCGGCAGGCGGTTCAACACAACGGGCAGCGGAAAGTGACGGAGAGGAACGGTTCATAAAACGAATTAAGGTGTATAACTAAACCAACAGCGCATTTGCTTGGCTGGTGCCCGATTTTATACAGGATTGGAGATTGTCATGATTATTACGACGGGGGATAAAGCGGCTGAATCGATCGTAGGCAGAGCGGTCGCCCTGGCCAACGAGACGGGGGGCAAATATGTCCCGAGAAGCCACACCCCATTAACGAGAATGGCCAAAATGCACGGCGATGACGAAATCATCGTCGTGCTGGACGGCGGAGCGAGGCTTGTCAGGCCGGGAAGTCCGCCGATGGAGTTTCATCCCAGCATGGGCTTTGTCCGCGCCAAGCGGCTGCTCAAGGGCGAGAGCGACCCGATGCTGGACGCGGCGTCGATGACTGCGGGGGACACGGTGCTCGACTGTACGGCCGGCCTCGGGTCGGATTCGCTCGTCTTTGCGGTCCAAGGAGGGTCCGGCGCGCATGTCACCGCGGTTGAAAGCTCGCCGGCCCTGGCGGCGATGCTTGCCGAAGGGCTGGCTCACTACCGTTCCGGCCTGGCTGAGGTGGATGACGCCATGCGCCGGATCCGGGTAGCCTGCGGCCATCATCTGGACGTGCTGCGCAAGCAGCCGGACAACAGCGTGGACATCGTATACTTCGACCCGATGTTCCGCGAGCCGCTGATGGATTCTTCGTCCATCAGCCCGCTGCGCGGGTTTGCCAACAGCGACCCGCTGCAGCCGGAGAGCATCCGCGAAGCCGTCCGGGTTGCTCGCAAGACCGTTGTGCTGAAGGAGAAACAAGGCAGCGGCGAGTTTGCCCGTCTCGGCTTCGTGCCGATCGACCGGCCGCATTCAAAAATTTCGTATGGAGTGATATGTGTTGACCGACCGCTTGACAACTGAGACGAAGCCGCGGCTTCTGGTGCTGATCGGCCCCACCGCCGTCGGCAAAACCAAAATGAGCATCGAGATCGCCAAGGCGCTGGGCTGCGAGATCATCTCCGGGGATTCCATGCAGGTCTACCGCCAAATGGACATCGGAACCGCCAAAATTACCAAAGAAGAGATGCAGGGCATCCCGCATCATCTGATCGACATACACGAGCCGGACGAGTCCTACTCGGTCGCCGAGTTTCAGGAAGAATGTTCCCGGCTGATCGCGGATATCCATGCCAGGGGCAAGCTGCCTTTTATCGTCGGGGGGACCGGTCTGTATGTGGAATCGGTGTGCTACGGTTTTCAGTTTGCCGAAGCGGGAGAGGACAAGGCGTTCAGGCAGGAACAGGCCGACTATGCGGAGCGTTACGGTGCCGAGGCACTTCATGCCAGGCTGGCGGAAGTCGACCCGGAGAGCGCCCTGAGGCTGCATCCCCATGACCAAAGGCGCATTATCCGGGCGCTTGAGATCTATCATTTGACGGGTATCCCTCTTTCGGCCCAGTTGAAGAGCCAAACCCGGGAATCACCGTATCAATTATGCCTGGTCGGTTTGACAATGGATAGGCAAATGCTATATAAACGTATTGAAGCCCGTATCGATGAGATGCTGGAGCAGGGTTTGGTAGAAGAGGTTTCTTCTCTGCTGGATAAGGGCTACGGACCGGATCTGGTCTCGATGCAGGGACTGGGTTACAAACAGATCATCTCATATTTGCAGGGTGAAGCTACCCTGGAAGAGGCTGTTGCCATTTTGAAGAGAGATACGCGCAGGTTTGCCAAACGCCAGCTGTCCTGGTTCCGCCACATGAAGGAAATCCAGTGGGTGGACGTCACGGACACGGGAAATTTTCTCGCGAATTTCGCCGCAATCCGTGATATAATAGCAGGAAAGTTTCTCTTAAATCTTGAATATACTTCAAAACAATCTAATTGAATCGTTGGGGGTACGGCTAATGAACAAATCCATCAATATCCAAGATACATTTTTAAACCAGCTTCGCAAAGAAAACATCCCTGTCACCATTTTTCTTGTGAACGGATTTCAAATCAGAGGCTTAATCAAGGCGTTTGACAACTTCACCGTCGTGGTGGATACGGACGGCAAGCAGCAAATGCTGTTCAAGCATGCGATTTCAACGGTTACGCCTCAACGCAATGTATCCCTGATGCAGGAAACCCAGAACGAGGTATAATTTAACAGGACAAGCCTCATAGCTGAAACTTTTTCAAATGACTTTCGTTAAAGAGTATAGGATGGCGGGGATGCGGATAAATCCGTTATAGACGTTCATTCTGTAAGCATAGGAAATGGAGCGGAGCAACCTGCAAGGGTTGTTCTTTTCATTCCGAGCTTAGAAATCAAAAGGGAGTCAGGAGGGTACCATGGACAACAACAAGCTGTCGAGGTCTGATAGAAACAAAGAACAGCCCAAGACAATGAAAAAGACAACCAAGAATAAGAAGAAAAAAATATCCGGAAAGCGCGTGTTTTGGACGTTATTTTTCACCTGTGCATTTGCTATCTTCTGTGCGCTTGCCGGATATTTGTATATTACGGTCAACGGGGAGCGCCTGCTGCAGGCGAACAAGGATAAGCTGACCGTACACGAAACATCCAAGGTATTCGACCGCAACGGCAATCTGATGGGTGAGCTGTCCCTGCAGAAGAGCGATCCGGTCCAGAGCGAGGATATTCCGAAGCTGCTGAAGGAGGCTTTTGTGGCGACAGAGGACAAACGCTTCTATGAGCACAGCGGCGTCGATCTGTGGTCGATCGGCCGGGCGGCCGTCAAGGACGTCATCGCCAGATCGAAGGTCGAAGGCGGCAGTACCATTACGCAGCAGCTCGCCAAAAACATTTTTCTGACCCGGGACAAAACGTTCTTCCGGAAGGCGACCGAGGTGTCCATCGCCATGGCGCTGGAACGGAACATGAACAAGGACGACATCATTACGATGTATTTGAACCGTATTCCGTTCGGCGGGCAGATTTATGGCATTAAAGAAGCATCAAAGTATTATTTCGGCAAAAGCAATTTGAATGATTTGAAATTGTGGGAGATGGCCACCCTGGCGGCCATGCCGAAGGGTCCTTCGAAATACAACCCGGTGCGCAATCCGGACTTGTCCATGCAGCGCCGCGCCGTCGTGCTGAACCTGATGGCCCAGGAAGGGTACATCACGCAGGAAGAGGCCGACGCCGCGAAAAAAGTCGAATATACGTATAAACCGCCGAAAAAACAGCAGCAGTACCAGAACTTCATGGACTACGTCATGAATGAGGCGGAAGAAGTCACCGGGCTCAGCGAAGACGATCTGAACATCGGCGGCTATAAAATTTATACGACGATGGACGCGAACGCCCAGAAAGTGCTGGAGAAAGAGTTTGCGGACGAATCGAACTTCGAGAAAAGCCCGGATGACCAGCCGGTGCAGGGCTCCATGGTCATCATGAACCAGGAGTCTGGAGCGCTTGTCGCCCTGCTCGGCGGACGGGATTATACGCGCGGCGGCTACAGCCGCGTCACGAACAGCCGCAGGCAGCCGGGGTCGGCCTTTAAGCCGATCGTATCGTACGCGCCTGCGCTGGAAAGCGGCAAGTTCGATATGTACTCGTCGCTCAGCAACAAGAAGCAGTGCTTCGGCAGCTACTGCCCAGGCAACCTGCACGGATACTCGGATACGATCGGCATGGCCGAAGCGATCCAGAAATCCGAGAACATTCCGGCTGTATGGCTGCTGAACCAAATCGGGGTAAATACCGGCTTCAAATTCGCGGAATCCCTCGGCATTCAGCTGACCGAAGATGACAAGAACCTTGCGATGGCGCTCGGCGGTATCAGCAAGGGAACGAACACGCTGGAAATGGCCCAGGCCTACAGCGCCTTTGCCAACGGCGGCAAGATGAACGAGGCGTATTCGATCAAGAAGATCGTCGACAGCGACGAAAAGCCGGTTTATGAGCATAAAGACAGCGCCAAGAAAGTCATGAGCGAAAATACCGCATACCAAATGACCGAAATGATGAAAAAGGTCGTTGAAGACGGTACGGGCCGGAAAGCCAGAATCGACCGTCCGGTAGCAGGTAAGACAGGCACAACGCAAAGCGGTTATACCGGTGTCAAATCGAACCGCGACGTATGGTTCGTCGGCTACACGCCGGAACTGACCGCTGCGGTTTGGATGGGCTATGACAAGCCGGACAAAACGCATCTGCTGCACAACAGCAGTCCGCTGGCGGCGGCCTTCTGGGGTAAGGTCATGGACCAGGTCGTGAAGGACTTCCCTCAGAAGGAGTTCCCGGTTCCGGACAACGTCAAAGATCAGGAGCCGGTGAAGGAACCGGAGCAGGATCAGAACCAGGGCCACGTAAGCGGCTTGAGCGCCGATTACAACATCGACACCCAGACGGTCACGCTGGGCTGGAATGGCGTGGATTCCGGTAACGCCCAGTATCGTATCTATCGTAAAGAATCGTCCGAAGCGAACTACTCGCTGATTCTGGATGGCGTAGCAGGCACGACGGCCCAGGATATGGGAGCACTGCCGGGTATGACGTACGAATACTATGTCACGGCATACTTCCCGGATTCGGGTACCGAGTCGGATCCGTCCAATACGGTGCAGATCACGATCGATACACCGCCTGACGAACAAACCCCGCCTGATCAGAACAACGGAGATAACGGTCAGGACGGAAACGGTAATCCGGATAACGGCAATACCGACAACGGCCAGGGCGGAGACAACGGCGATATGGGTAACGGAAATGGGAGCGATAACGGCAACAATGGAAATTGGAATGACGGCGGCCCGGGCAATAACGGCAATGGAAACGGCAACGGGAACGGCGGTTCCAATGGCAACAACGGCAATGGCCATGGAGGCGGCGCCAATAGCGGCAGCGACGGCTCTAGCGGGGATACAACCGGCGATAGCGGCACAGGTACGATAACCCCGCCTGAGAACGGCGGAACGACCGACAATGGCAGCAGTGACGGAACCGGAAGCACCGACGGAACGACCTTCCAAAACCCGGGTGATTCCAGTTCCGGCAGCACAGGAACCGTGACCACTCCGTAACCGAATAGAATAAGTTTTGTTTTAGACCCCTTTCATTTAGGGGTCTTTTTTTTGCTGTCCGCACATCTGTCAGGCAATATTTTGAGTGTGATTCCCAAATGTGATAAGCTGAAGACACCATATTGGAGAGGGAATTTTCCATGAAACGAAAATTTGGAGATCGAGCGAACTGGCGCCGGATTTCCCGCCGCCGCTTCGCCTGCCGTTATGTTGAGAGCGACGCATTCACAGGCTATATTACGCTGTACACGATTTACAACCTGAAAGAGCCGCTCTGGAAAAACTACGGAAATCACACCTACCGCATCGCGGATAAAGGATACTCGTGGCTGCAGTACTTTCCCCATAACAGCCATTATATTGTCACGGCAATGTTCGATGAGCGGAACGAAATCATCCAATGGTACATCGACACCTGCAAAACGCAGGGGGTCACGGAACAAGGCGTGCCTTGGTTTGACGATTTGTATCTGGATGTGGTCGTCCTTCGAAACGGAGAGGTGTTCCTGCTGGATGAGGACGAACTGGATGATGCGCTGACCCGTGGGGATATCACCAAGGAAGACTACCAATTGGCCATCTCAACGGCGAAGAACGTGATGAAAGCCATTGATGCGCATCAGTTTCCGTACTTCCTCATGTCCCTTGAGGACCGGAAGCGACTATTTGACAACGGTGAATTCCGGAGGAAGTCATGAACGCCCGCAGCGGGGGGCCGGTGGTCGTAACCAAGCGTAAGAGAATGTCCGTGCTTCGGAAGCTGCTGATTACCTTCGCCGTTCTGGTCCTGCTCGGACTGCTGTGGGTCGGGTATGCATGGCGGCTCATGAACGGGGCCCACAGCTCCGTACCCTCATCGGCAAGCGATGTCGGCATTATTCTCGGCGCATCGATGTGGGGGGACTCGCCGAGCCCCGGTCTCCGGGAACGCTTGGACGAAGGGCTCCGCCTCTATCAGGAAGGCAAGTTTCCGTATATTATCGTCACCGGCGGCCTGGACCGGGCGGATTACAAGTATACCGAAGCCGAAGGCATGCGGAATTACCTGGTGGACCACGGCGTGCCGGCATCGGCTATTATTCTGGAAAACAAGGCGACGAGTACCTATGAGAATTTGCTGTTCAGCCGGGAGATTATGAGAGAGCGGGGTTGGCAAAGCGCCGTCATCGTTACGCATCAATACCATGGCATGCGCTCATTGGACATTGCGAAATTTTTGGACTACACCCGACCGGCCCTTGGTTTAACAGAGTCCAGAACGCTGCAGATGAAGTATCACAAGCCGCGGGAAGTGCTGGCCTACACCAAATGGAAGCTGGATGAGCTGCTGCTGCTGACAGGCCTGAAATAGATGGGAAACTGCTAATAACGCCTGGGCAAGTAGAATACATTGAATAGAGAATACATCTCTGTAGATAAATGAGGTGATGGATGCATGAACGGGCGTATAGCGGCCGCGAACGGCCGGCCGGAGGGCAGGCCATCCAGACAAATCAATGTGATTTTGCGCAGCCAGGAGCCTCCTGTCGTCAGCAGTGCCGTTCCGGAGAAGGAACCGGTCTCTGCCCAGAAGAATACAGCTCAGCACAGCCTGTATCAGGAAATTCAAAAAGAGCTGGATCAGCTGGTAGGGCTGGACAGCATCAAGGATTTCGTGTTTGAAATTTACGCCATGCTCCAAATCGCCCATATGCGTCAGGAAGCGGGGCTGGCCAGCGGCGGACATGTATATCATATGGTGTTTAAAGGGAACCCCGGCACGGGTAAAACCACAGTAGCACGAATCATCGCCAAGCTGTTTCAAAAAATGGGTGTGCTGAGCAAAGGCCACCTGATCGAAGTGGAACGCGCCGACCTCGTCGGTGAGTATATTGGACATACCGCGCAGAAAACCAGGGACTTGGTCAAGAAAGCCCTTGGCGGCATTCTTTTTATCGATGAAGCGTACAGTCTGGCCAGAGGTGGCGAGAAGGATTTCGGCAAAGAGGCAATCGATACGCTGGTCAAGGCGATGGAAGACCACAAAAATCAGTTCATTCTGATTCTTGCCGGATATTCCGAGGAGATTGACTTTTTTCTGCAAACGAATCCGGGGCTGCCGTCGCGTTTTCCGATTCAGGTCGATTTCCCCGATTATACGATCGATCAGCTGATCCAGATCTCCGAGCTGATGGCCAAGGAGCGGGACTACATCCTGATGCCGCAGGCGATACTAAAATTGAGGCAGCACCTGATTCAGGAGAAAGGCGAAAGCGAGCACGCCTTCAGCAATGCGAGGTACGTGCGCAATACGATCGAGAAGTCCATCCGGAATCAGGCTGTGCGGCTGCTGAATCATTATGCGCACAGCAACCCGGGTAAGCTGGAGCTTATGACGCTCCGGACCGAGGATTTTAAGCTGGAAGCCAAAGGCGCGCCCGGCAGTTTGAACTGATCTTTATTTTGCAGCAATGGACGCTGAAGCGAAAAGGAGCAGATCATCATGGCAAACCAAACGTATGACACGAATCATGAAATTCCGGACCGGGCCGTACTGGTCAGCCTGGTGACCGACGAGGTGAAGAGATCCGGCATGAATACGGAGCACTCGCTTCAAGAGCTCGTCCGGCTGGCCGAGACGGCCGGCGTGGAAGTGCTGGAAATGCTTGTGCAGAACCGGGATGTGCCGGATGCGAGATGGTTTATCGGCAAGGGCAAGGTGGAAGAGCTGAAGCAGGCCCTGGAAATGCATGGCGGCAATACGGCCATCTTTGATCAGGAGCTCTCCGGCGCCCAGGTCCGGAACCTGGAAGAGGCCCTCGATGCCAAAATCATCGACCGCACCCAGCTTATCCTGGATATCTTCGCCCAGCGCGCCAAAACGCGCGAAGGGATTATCCAGGTGGAGCTGGCTCAGCTGACGTACCTGCTGCCACGGCTGTCTGGACACGGCAAAAACCTTTCCCGTCTCGGCGGGGGAATCGGGACGCGGGGGCCGGGGGAAAGCAAGCTGGAAACCGACCGCCGGCACATCCGCGGTCGGATCGGCGACCTGAAACGCCAGCTTGAAGAGGTTACCAAGCACCGGAAGCTGCACCGCGGCCGCAGGCAGAAGAGCGGGGTGGTCCAGGTCGCGCTGGTGGGCTACACGAACGCGGGCAAGTCAACGCTGCTCAAACAGCTGACCAACGCTGACGTCTATATCGAAAACCAGCTGTTTGCGACGCTGGATCCAACCTCGCGCATCATGAAGCTGCCCGGCGGCAGTGAAGTGATCCTGACCGACACGGTCGGCTTCATCCAGAACCTCCCGCATGACCTCATCGCCGCGTTCCGCGCCACGCTGGAGGAAGTGAATGAGGCTGATCTCGTGCTGCACGTTGTAGACGCATCGTCGGAGATGCGCGATGAACAAATGCGGGTGGTGGATTCCATTCTGGAAGAGCTGGGGGCGGCTGACAAGCCGCAGCTGATCCTTTTTAACAAAAAAGACGCCTGCACCCGGGAGCAGCTGGAGATGCTGCCGTCCGGGACGGGTTATTTAAAAATCAGCGCTTTTGCGGAAGGAGATCTGCTGGCCGTTCGCGAAGCAGTACAGACGAGGCTGACGGGAGATACATTAACCTTCCGCGTACCTGCCGGACGCGGTGATATATTGTCCCAGCTGCACCGGGTCGGCGAAGTGATTGGCCAGGATGCCGACAATGATGATATGATTTATACGGTGCAGGTGCACAAGCCTGACTATGAGAAGTACGGTTACATCGTAGAGAGCTTTAAAGAACAGGTCAGACCTTCTGACCAATGAGAAGTGAGGAGAAACCGGGAACATGGTAACATTTGCAGACGAACTAATACAGTGGAAAGATACAGCCGAGCGGCGGATCGAAGATCAGCTCCGGATGGTGGACGGAATCGTGGACCATAATCAGTGGAAGGTCATCGAAGCGTTCCAGCGCCATCAGGTGAGCGATTTTCATTTCGCCGGCTCAACCGGTTATGCCTATAACGACCGAGGAAGAGAAGTGCTTGACTTGGTGTATGCGGACGTATTCGGAGCCGAAGCCGCTCTGGTACGCCCGCATTTTGCTTCCGGGACCCATACGATTTCAACAGCCTTGTTCGGGGTGCTCCGCCCTGGCGACGAGCTGTTCTACATTACCGGACGTCCGTACGATACATTACATAAGGTGATCGGCCGCAAAGGGGATGGTACGGGCTCCCTGGCCGATTTCGGGATTACTTACCGCGAAGCTGCCTTGACTGCGTCAGGAGACGTAGACTGGGAGGCTGTAGAAGCCGGCATTTCCGGCTCAACGAAGGTGATCGGCATCCAGCGGTCGCGCGGGTATGACTGGCGTTCCTCGTTCACGGTGGAGCAGATTGGCGAAATGGTCCGGCGCGTGAAGCAAATCAAGCCGGATGTGATCGTGTTTGTGGACAACTGCTACGGCGAATTTACGGAGGAAATAGAGCCGACGCAGGTCGGAGTAGATCTGATGGCGGGCTCGCTGATCAAAAACCCCGGCGGGGGTATAGCCGAAACCGGCGGCTATATTTGTGGCAGACAAGCCCTAGTTGATCTTGCAGCCTACCGGCTGACCGCCCCGGGCATCGGCGGTGAGGTGGGAGCGATGCTGGGAGCGACCCGGGGGATTTACCAGGGGCTCTTCCTGGCGCCGACGCTTGTGGGCCAAGCGGTCAAGGGCAGCATTTTCGCAGCCGCGATGTTTGAGCAGGCGGGGTTCGAGAGCAAGCCGGCATGGAACGAGAAGCGCACCGACCTGATCCAGGCCATTTCCTTTACCGGACCGGATCATTTGATCGCTTTCGTCCAGGGGATCCAGCGCGCGGCAGCGGTCGACAGCCACGTCGTTCCCGAGCCGTGGGACATGCCCGGCTACGAGCATCCGGTCATTATGGCTGCCGGGACGTTCATTCAAGGGGGAAGCCTGGAGCTGTCTGCAGACGCGCCGATCCGGGAGCCTTATATCGGATACATGCAGGGCGGACTCACCTATTCACACGTCAAATATGGCGTAATGATGGCGTTACAGACGATGAAAAATCGAAAATTATTGTAAGTTTATCTGACACGTTATTGACGTGTGATATCATGAAATGTACAATGGAACATGAGAAATAGTTCATGTGGAAGGTTGAGATGAGTCATGGGTGATGAAATTCGCAGAAACATGGCATTATTCCCGATAGGTATCGTCATGAAGCTGACCGATTTGTCCGCGCGGCAGATCCGGTATTACGAACAGCACAATTTGATCGTGCCTGCGCGCACCTCCGGCAACCAGCGGTTGTTCTCGTTTAACGATGTGGAGAGATTGCTGGAGATTAAGGCGCTCATTGAGAAGGGCGTCAACATCGCGGGAATCAAGCAGGTCATGAATCCTGTATCCAAAGAGTCTGAGGAAGCCACTGTCCTTAATGCCGACACCGAGGTAAAGCGCAGAGAACTGTCGGAATCTCAGCTGCACCGATTGCTGAAGCAGCAGCTGGTATCTGGTAAGAGACCGGGTCAGGTCTCATTGATTCAAGGCGAGCTGTCCCGGTTTTTTAATAAAAAATAACAGGAATCACATGTGAGAAAGGGAGAGGATATCGTGAGTTATACTAAAGAGGATATTCTGCGTATTGCGGAGGAAGAGAACGTCCGTTTTATCCGTCTTCAATTCACGGACTTGCTGGGAACGATCAAAAATGTTGAGATTCCCGTCAGCCAGCTGAAGAAGGCGCTCGACAATAAAATGATGTTCGATGGATCTTCCATCGAAGGGTATGTGCGCATCGAGGAATCCGATATGTACCTGTATCCGGATTTGGACACTTGGGTCATTTTCCCTTGGGTGACGGAAGACCGCGTTGCACGTCTCATCTGTGACATTTATATGCCGGACGGCACTCCGTTTGCCGGAGACCCTCGCGGTATTCTGAAACGCAACCTGAAAGAAGCGGAAGCGATGGGCTACACGTCCATGAACGTAGGTCCGGAGCCGGAATTTTTCCTGTTCAAGACCGACGAGAAAGGCAATCCGACGACGGAACTGAACGACCAGGGCGGATATTTTGACCTGGCCCCGACTGACCTCGGAGAGAACTGCCGCCGCGAGATCGTATTGACGCTGGAAGAAATGGGATTTGAAATCGAGGCTTCCCACCACGAAGTGGCGCCGGGACAGCACGAGATCGACTTTAAATACGAGAACGCCGTGAAGGCAGCGGACCAGATCCAAACGTTCAAGCTGGTCGTTAAAACGATTGCCCGTCAGCATGGTCTGCATGCGACCTTTATGCCGAAGCCGCTGTTCGGCGTGAACGGTTCCGGTATGCACTGCCACCAGTCGCTGTTCAAAGGCAACGAGAACGCCTTCTACGACGAGTCCGACGAGCTGGGCCTGAGCGCCACCGCCCGCTATTACATGGCAGGCGTGCTGAAGCATGCCCGCGCCATGGCAGCCATCACGAACCCGACGGTCAACTCTTACAAGCGCCTCGTTCCAGGTTATGAAGCTCCGTGCTACGTGGCTTGGTCCGGCAGCAACCGCAGCCCGATGATCCGGATTCCGGCTTCCCGCGGTTTGAGCACACGCGTTGAAGTTCGTAACCCGGATCCTGCAGCGAACCCGTACCTGGCGCTTGCTGTTATGCTGAGAGCCGGCCTTGACGGCATCAGCAACGAGCTGAAGCTGCCGGCGCCGATCGACCGCAACATCTACGTGATGTCCGAAGAAGAGCGCATTGAAGAAGGCATCCCAAGCCTGCCGGCCGACCTGAAGGAAGCCCTCGGCGAACTCATCCGCGACGAAGTCATCATCGACGCGCTCGGCGAGCATGCCCTGGCTCACTTCTACGAGCTGAAGGAAATCGAATGGGATATGTACCGCACCCAAGTTCATCAATGGGAACGTGATCAATACATCACGCTGTACTAAGAGTGGACAATCCCCTGCACCTGACCGGTGCGGGGGATTTTTTTAAGGCTGCCCGGCAGCTGCCCAATCTCACTGTTCTTACCATTTAGCCTATACCTCTATATACTTTTCGCCATATGAATATGGTGTACCTTATAAATCAAGGAGGTTATCACATGAGCGATGGCGTTGGAGGCGTTGGAGTAGGATACGGTTATGGTGGTCTGTGGGGCGGAGGCGTAGGAGCAATCCTGGTTCTCTTCATCCTGCTGGTCATCATCACGAAAGCCTTTATTTACTAAAATAAAGGGTTCTGAAAGCCCGTTGGCATCTGCCGGCGGGCTTTTCTTGTCGGAACCGGCATCATCCTTTCAGCGATGCACACAGATCACTTTTTCAGCACATTTAAAGCCGCTCTTCATTTTCTGGCAAACGTAACGGGGTTCTCGACGGTTTCCAAATGAAGGTACATCAGTCTCGGCTTTTCAAAGATTGGATCGTGATTTCGTGCTCGGTTTCATAGTTTCTGCCGAGAATTTTGGCATTCAGCTTTCTTTCGATCATGATGGAGCAGCTTTTTCCGTCCGACGTGCCTTTGCCCCCGAGAATGGCGGCCAATCGGTCGCACAGCGTTTTGGAGATGTTCATAACCGGATTTCTCCTTTCATCTCTTGATGATCTAACTTATGTGAAACCGTGCTAGAAAGGGAAAGCAGGAGTCTATAACTCTATAAAATTGTTTTGTTGTCCAGCGAAATTGGATACAATGGCATAGTAACCAATCCTGTACATGGAGTGAGCGTCGTGGTGAAATCCGTTGATTTACCCTCCTAAAATCGCGAAATACACATTTTAGGAGGGTTCATTCATGAAATTTATTCCGATCCAAACCGGGCAGTGGGACAGACAGCCTTATTTTGACCACTATTTCAAACAGAACCGGTGCACCTTCAGCATGACAGCCAACATCGAAATCACCTTGCTGCTGGGCGAGCTGAAGAAGAGGGGGATGAAGCTGTACCCCGCCTTTTTGTACATGCTGTCCAGAATCGTAAATGCGCATGTGGAGTTTCGGATGGATATTCGGGAGGAGCAGGTTGGCTACTGGGAGCAGATGAGTCCGTGTTATACGATTTTTCATCCGGAAAACCATACCTTCTCTGCGATCTGGACGGAGTACAGCAGCAGCTACCGGAGCTTTATGGAACTTTACCGGGAGGATCAGCTCCGTTATGGGGAGAGCATGGGGCTGTTTACGAAAAAAGACATGCCGCCTCATACCTTCTCCGTATCCATGATTCCATGGGTCAGTTTTACCGGCTTTAACCTGAATCTGGATCATGGCGGAAGCTACCTGCTGCCGATCATCACGGGGGGCAAGTATTTTCGGGAAGGGAAGCACGTTCTGCTCCCGGTTTCGCTGCAGGTGCATCATGCCGTCTGTGACGGGTATCATGCCGGGATGTTTCTGCAAGAGCTGCAGCAGCTCGCCGACACCTGCACCGATTGGATGGATTGAGGGATGTACACGCTATAAAAGAGGATGAAAGGATTCTCAGGGGACCCTTACAGGGTTCCTTTTTTTTGTCGATTGTTCAGCAATGCCTCGTTTATAATATTGCATTGTCTGGGGCGATCATTTAAGGGGATCTTTAGAAATTAAACCTATTTCCTGAATTTCTCACCTCCCTTTTCGAGTCGAATCGCGGCATAATGAACCCATACCAAACAAAAAGGGGATAACAAGATGGCAAAGATGTCGAAATTATTAAGCATCGTGCTTACAGGCACCTTGGCGCTTAGTCTTACGGCTTGTGGAAGCGGTAACAAAGAGGATTCTGGCAGCAGCGCATCGGGCGCGGCCGGATCCAACAGCAGCACATCCGACACATCGAAGGACAAGAACATTACGATTACTTTCCAAAACATCTATCCGGACCCGACGGATCCGAAGAACAAGATCATGAACAAGATTGTGGATCAGTATGAGAAAGATCATCCGAATATCAAAATCGAACTGGATTCGCTCAACACCGACCAGCAGAAGCTGAAGCTGAAAACGCAGGCGGCCTCCAAGGAAATTCCGGACATTACGGTCGTGAACCCTGCGGCGCAAATGCAGCCTTTTGTCGATGCCAAGCTGCTGGCTCCGCTTGATGACATGCTGGCCGAGAACGGTCTGAAGGACACGTTCCAGGACGGGCTGCTGGACTGGTACAGCTTTAACGGCAGCACGTATGCGGTACCGGACGGCAACAATATCGGCGTGGTGTATTACAATAAAGAACTGTTTGAAAAGGGCGGCGTGAAGGTTCCAAGCACGTTTGAGGAAATGGTCGACGTCGTCAAAACGCTGAAATCCAAAGGCATTCAGCCGATGGCAATCGGCGAGAAAGACACCTGGACCGGTTCGTTCCTGTTCATGAACATGCTGCTTCGCACGAACAACGGCCCTGGATTCCTGAAGGACGTCCTCGACAAGAAAAAGACGTTTGAAGATCCGGCCTTCGTTGAGGCGGTTGACGCATTCCAAAACCTCGTGCAAGCCGGAGCTTTCCAGGAAGGCGCAACCTCCTTCGATTACAACGCCGGCGAGAACCTGTTCAAAACCGGTAAAGCAGCCATGTACTACATGGGAACCTGGGCAACCGGCGGCATTGAATCGTCTTCCGTCAACGGCAAAGTCGGCGTCTTCAAATTCCCGACGATCGGCGGCAAGGGCAACCCGGACGAATTCATGCTGGCACCGGGCAGCGCGTTCGCGATTGCAGCAGACAGCAAGCATCTTGCAGAAACGAAGGAGTTCCTCAATTACTTCATGCTGAACTTCCCGAAAGAAGCCTTTGAAGCTAAAGGCGCGGTCGGAATCGGTCAGAAAGTGGACGGAGACTTCAAGGCAGCAGGATATTCCGACATGGCGATGGACGTGCTGAACATGTTCAAGGAAGTCAAAGGCGGAGACCTGGCGTTTGACAACACGATGAATCCGGGCACGGCCCAGGTTCACCTCTCCAGCATCCAAAACCTGTTCGCCCAGAAGAAAAATTCGGCGGACGTGGCGAAAGAGCATCAAGCCGGGTTCGAAGATAACAATCAATAAACAACGGATACAGCTAGTTATAGAGAGAACAGGGATTAAACATGAAGGGGACGCATTTCGGATGCCGTTCCCTTCAATTCCCATGAGGAATATTGCAGCCAAGAAGGAGAAGGAGGAGAGGTAAGTCGTGAACGTGCTGAAGGTCTCCCGCTGGACGATTGCCGCGTTTGTGCTTCCTTGCTTAATCATCTATATCGGTATTGTGTTTGTTCCCATCCTCGTATCCATGTACAGCGGTATGCTGGACTGGAACGGGATCGGCGAATCGACGTTTGTGGGTCTGGCCAATTTCAAAAAGCTGCTGTTCCACGACTCGGTATTTTGGCCGTCGGTGCGGAGAACGCTGATGTTTGCGGTGTTCTCCATGGCCGAGATTCCGATCGCACTGCTTGTAGCCATACTGCTGAAGCGTTACGTGCGAAAACCGAATTTTTTGGTTTCCAGCTACTTTTTACCGGTCATCTTATCCGTCGTCGTCGTCGGCCAGCTGTGGAAAACGATCTATAACCCGGCTTCGATGGGCGGTATGCTGAATCAAATCCTGGATGCAGTCGGACTGCATTCCTGGGGCAAAGCCTGGCTCACCGATCCTTCGGTCGCCATGTATTCGCTGTATTTCGTCGCCCTGTGGCAGTACCTGGGTTACCACACCCTCATTCAATTTACAGGCATTTCGAATGTCCCGGACGATGTGTACGAAGCTGCCCGTATCGACGGTGCCGAAGGCTTTAAAGCGGATTGGCACATTACGTTTCCGCTGATTGTCCCGATTTTCAAAATTTCCATCGTGCTGGCCTTCATCGGCTCGCTGCAGGCTTTCGACATGATCATGGTCATGACGGGCGGCGGACCGGCGCATGCCACGGACGTCATTTCCACGCACATGTACAATATGTCGTTCACGTCCATGAAATACGGTTACGGAAGCTCGATCGCCGCATTCCTGGTGGTGCTCTGTCTGGCCGCCACGTTCTGCATCAACTTCATTTTCAACAAACTGGAGAAACGATACTCGTAAAGGAGGAAACCGCCAATGAACACAAGCACTGCCGTCGCTTTGAACAAGCAGGTGGCCGTAACCAGACGCAAACGGTTTTCCGTTACGAAGGCCATCGTGTTTCTGGTGCTGGGCATTCTGTTTGTAACCCAGGTGTATCCACTGTTGTGGCTGCTCCTGTATTCCTTGAAATCCAATGAAGAAATTTTGTCTGGCAGCTTTTTTGCCCTTCCGCATTCGCCGCAGTGGGCCAATTACAGCGCTGCGCTGGAGGGCAACTATTTTCGCTATTTGTTGAACAGCATCTTTGTCACATCCGTGACGATGATTGCGGTCATTATTCTCAGCTCCCTGTGCGCCTATGCGATCAGCCGTTTCCGGTGGCGCTTTGGCGGGGCGGTCATGGTCGTATTCTTGATCGGAATGATGATCCCGATGCAGGCGACGCTGCTGCCGCTCATGATCATTTTCAAAAACATGCATATTCTGAATACGCATCTGTCGATCATTTTGCCGTATGTGGCATTTTCCATGCCGATCGCCATCTTTATTCTGAGCGGGTTCATGAAAACCATTCCGCACGAGATCGAAGAATCCGCGGTGGTGGACGGAGCGGGAATCGGACGCATATTCTCGAGTATCATTTTGCCGATCTCGGTTCCGCCAGTGATGACGGTGTGCATCCTGACATTCATCAACATCTGGAACGAATATATTTTGGCTGCGACGTTTATCTCATCGGAAAAGCTGAAAACACTGCCGTTTGGCGTCAACAGCTTCGTCAGCCAATACTCGGTCAACTATGGGGCCATCGGCGCATTTCTCGTGCTGGGCGCGCTTCCGGTCATCATTATCTACTTCCTGCTGGCGGATAAGATCACCCAAGGTATGGTAGCTGGTGCAGTAAAAGGTTAGTAGGGCAAAGACGGCTTCTGTGATAGAATGACAAGTGGATGACCGGATACGAAAGGGGAATGTATCTGTGGGGCGACATTTTCGTTCGATTCACAGCCGTCTTTTTCTGCTGTTTCTATGCTGCATGACCGGCATATTGATATTGATCAGCGTCGTGTATTATTACCGCACGATTTCCATTATTCATACCAAGGTGAATGATATCGCCGAGAAGAACATTTCGCAGACCGCCGGACTGTTCAACTCGCTGCTTCAAGGCTACAACAGTCTCTCCAAGTCGCTCAACAGCAACTACGAGCTGACCCGGCTGCTTCAGGAGACCCATGTGAAAGAGACCGTCGCCATCGAAAACGAACGAACGATTACGAATATTATCGGAGCAGCTTACTATTCAAGGAACGATATAACGGGTATCCATATTCTGACCGACAGGGGCAAAGTGTACAGCTATGAGCGCCAGTTCGCCGGGGTTATCGACAACAATTACGCCCAGACGTCCTGGTATAACGAGCTGAACGCCTCGTCGGGCAATATGGTCTGGCTCGGGATGATGCCGAGATCGCCGATCAACACGCTGCAGCAGAAAGAGAACGTCTTTGTGTTCGGCCGGAAGCTGTATGATCTGAACACACACAAGCAGCTTGGCATCATGGTCATCGAAGCGAATCCTTCGTCCATCATGGAGGCGATGTCCAATGTGACGATCAGCCCGGGCAGCCGCGTGTACCTGATCGATCAGAACAACAACATCATCGCTTCGACCGGTAAAAAAGGGACGGAGGCGCCGCACTTTGCCAGCATCCCGAAGCCGGGTGCCGAGGACGGTATTCTGGTGGATGACAGCTCAAGCCAACTGGTGGTTGCTGCCAATACGCCTATGGCGGGCTGGACGATCTACGGTTTTACCCCGAAGCACGATATTCAGGCGGAAGTAAACCAGACGACCCAATATCTCGTTATCGTTCTGATCGTGCTGATTATCGTCTCGACGGTTCTGGCCACGCTGGTATCGCGCAACATTGCTTCCCCGCTGAAGCTGCTGATCCGGGAAATGAAAAAGGTGGAGATGGGCAATTTCAGCGGTTCGGTTAATGTCGACTCGTTTGATGAAATCAACAGCCTGGTGTCTTCCTTCAACCGGATGGTGCACCGGATGGATGAGCTGATCGAGACGATCAAGGTCACGACCGTCAGCGAGAAAAACGCGCAGCTGCAGGCGCTGCAATCCCAGGTGAATCCGCACTTTTTGTACAACACGCTGGACATGATTTACTGGATGCTGGATGAAAAGGGGAATGAACGCCTCAGCAGGGTCATTCTGTCGCTGTCGCAAATGTTCCGTTACAGCAGCAACTGGGAGGAGGCCTCCCGGACGACGCTGCGTCAGGAATTGGAGCAGATCCGGCATTATTTGACGATTATCGAGAACCGTCTTGAGGACAGGCTCGTACCGAAGATCGATGTGGATCCACAGTGGATGGACGTCACGCTGCCGAAAATGTCGATTCAGCCGATTATTGAAAACGCTGTAAAATACGGACTGGAGCCGCTGGATCGGCAGGGCATGCTGCTCGTGACGGCGGAGCAGGTCATGGACAATCTGCATGTCGTCGTTCGCGATAACGGGAAGGGAATGAACGAAGACACGCTGATGCGGGTTAGAAGCTTGCTGGAGGGCGGGAACCGCACGTCGCCCAAAGCGGAGGACAGAGACGGCCCCGTGCTTCGCCGTGGCATCGGTTTAAGCAATGTGCATGAGCGGATCCGAATGATGTTCGGCAGTCCGTACGGTTTATACTTGGACAGTCAAGAAGGGGAAGGAACGACGGTAACCATCCGTTTACCAATCCGGCACCAAGGAGGAATGGAAGATGAACATTTTAGTCGTGGACGATGAGCATGTGATCCGTGACGGAATTAAGCGCACCATCCACCGGGCCTATCCGCAGCATTATGTTCACCTGGCGGCGAATCCGGAGGAAGCGGTTCAGCAGCTGCGCAGACACCGGATTGACCTGGTGCTGACCGATATCCTCATGCCGGGAATGACGGGCCTTGAATTGATGCAGCTGTGCCAAGGCAGTTATCCGCATATCAAATGGGTCATTATTTCGGCTTATTCCGAGTTTTCCTACGCCCAAGAAGCTGTCAAGCTTGGGGCTAAGGACTATATGCTCAAGCCGATCGGGAAAGAGCTGCTGCTCTCCATGATATCCGGACTTGCTCAGGAGATGGATCGGGAGAACGAAATCGTGCGCGAGGCGGAGCTGCTGAAGTCTAACCTGAAGTATTTGCGCGAGGCTGTATTTCAGCGCTGGGCGAGCGGACTCGATACCGGGCGCCTTGACGTCGCGTCTATAATTGAGAGCTACCCCGCATTCCAACTGGTGATGGTTAAGATGGAGAGCGACGCGCCGGTGCATCTGGAGCATTTTATTATTGAAAATGTGCTTGGTGAGCTGATTGAAGCGCACGGCTGCGGATTTGTGACAAGCATGGACGAAACGAGCCTGATCGGTCTCGTCTCGCTGGAGGAAGAGGGAGGGATGAAACGCCTGACGGATGAGCTGCGCGCTAACTTGAAACGATGCGTCAAGGTGCCTTTCCAAATTCAGTCGACGGGACTCATCACAGATATTCACCGGGTGCCGGAGGAAGTGCGGCGGATGCGCCAGGAATCGGCATCGCTGGAGTACGAATACAACAACCCGGGCGGTAACCGCGCGATCGAGGTTGCGGTGCAGTACATCAAAGCGCACTATCATACGGATCTGTCCTTGGAAAAGGTAGCTTCGGTCGTGTTCCTGAATCCGGTCTACTTCAGCCAGCTGTTTAAGCAGAAGACGGGAAGCGGCTTCAAGGAATACGTCACCAATCTGCGGATCGAACAAGCCAGCAAGCTGCTGCTGCAAACGCAGTTGAAGCTGGCCGACATTTCGGACAAAGTCGGATATGTGGACGTCAAGCATTTTACCCAGGTGTTTCGCAAAAAAACGGGAAAAACGCCTACGGAGTACCGTCTGGAGCAAACGGCGGATTCCCGTGAGGCGTGTCCCACCTGAATCAACCTGCCTTGATCCCAACGCCGAATAGAGCCCTTGACCTTCCTGAGTAAGGAAGAGCAAGGGCTCTATTGCTGCTTGTCCAGCATCATCTGCTAGTGAATATCGCGGAACAGCCCGACGACTTTGCCCAGAATGGTGACATGGTTCAGACGCAAAGGTTCGTAAGCCGGGTTCTCCGGTTGAAGCCGGATATGGTCTTTCTCCTTGTAAAACGTCTTCACGGTTGCTTCATCCTCATCCGTCATGGCAACGACGATGTCCCCGTTATCGGCTGTCTGTTGCTGTCTCACGATGACGTAGTCGCCGTTATGAATGCCCGCCTCGATCATACTGTCCCCAACGACGGAAAGCATAAATACTTTCTCATCTCCGACATAGTGCTGCGGCAGAGGGAAGTAATCTTCAATGTTCTCCGTTGCCGTGATCGGCACCCCGGCTGTGACCTTGCCTACTACGGGAACTCTGGCGATCGTATGCGTGAACAGATTGCTGCTCTCGGATTCTTCTTGTCCCAACAGTTCAATGGCACGAGGCTTCGTAGGGTCTCTGCGGATCAAGCCTTTCTTCTCCAGTCGGTCCAAATGGCCGTGTACGGTCGAGCTGGAAGCCAACCCTACCGCCTCACCGATCTCTCGGACGGACGGAGGATAACCCTTGGCGCGGACTTCATTTCTGATAAATTCCAATATCGCTTGCTGCCGGCTAGATATCTTTGACATTCCCCATCAACCCCATTTAGTAACGTTTGGTAAAATTATAACATAGAACTGCCGTTCGTACAAACATAAGTTCTAAATGATTTTGCTTTGATGGAGCGGGATTTTTGCGGCTTCTGAATGAAGGAAACCAGCCTCTAAAAACATAGGAACAATTGTTCGAAAAAAGTATTGAACAAAACAAATGTTCGTGTTATATTGTTCTCATAAAACAAGAACAAACGTTTGGAGGCGTAATATTTATGCTGAAACACACTACATACCAAAGTATTTATAATAACCCATCCGTTAATCCATCCATCAATGAAGCTATAGCAACTCCTTGGTTGAAGAAAGTCCAGTCCTTCGTGCCAGGCCCTGCCTTGATCAAACTGATCCTGGCGGC
Source organism: Paenibacillus favisporus (assembly GCF_040545415.1). Lineage (NCBI taxonomy): Bacteria > Bacillati > Bacillota > Bacilli > Caryophanales > Paenibacillaceae > Paenibacillus > Paenibacillus favisporus. Next base: position 869,863 of record NZ_JBEPLV010000001.1, read on the forward strand.
CCTGATTATTTTGGTCGGATGCACAGGTGTCGTTCGCGTATTCGCGGGAACCTCGGATGATGTTCGGTTAGAGAAAAATGTCATCGTTCAGCAAGGCGATACGTTGTGGGGAATCGCTTCTGCCCATAAGCCGGAAGACATGGATATCCGCGCATACATTATGGCGGTGAAGAAGTATAACGATTTAACCAGCAGCGAAATTCAAGCCGGAGAAGTATTGGCACTCCCACAATATTAATAGAAGATAAATGATCAAGAGCTTGGAAAGGTGTGAACCTTGACAAGCTCTTTTTATCATGGCAAAGTTAGGTATGACTTGAATATTGGAGGAGTAATTGTATGGATATCGACAGCGTTGTAGAGAGAATTAATGAGCTTGCGCGCAAGCAAAAGGAATCCGGTTTAACCGAAGAGGAGATCGAAGAACGGGCCAAGCTTCGTGAGAGATACCTTCAGAATGTCCGCAGAAATTTCAGACAGCAGCTGGACTCGATTGAATGGGTGGATGAAGAGAAGAAATAACACCAGCGGCTGGATTAGACTCATACATTCGATCATGGTGTAGAATGACTCAAGGTATTGTATGGCTCACTACCGATAACAGAATGCTTCTATTGTAAGTGCACCAGGTTTCCTTCGTTTGTTTTCAATTATATAGAATGTGAAACTACAGGAATAAATGCTGTAAGCAGTATTGGGCCGTTATATATTAGGAAGTAAATGCAAAACTTTCGTTCAAACTATATAGACGAAAGCATCTTGAGGAGGTTCGTGAATGGCCCGTTCATGGGAAAGACAGGTAAGAAAAAATTCAGCGCAGCTGAACAAGCAGAGAAAGAAAGAGGGAAAGCCTTCCATCTATAGCACGGGAGGTCCTTCGGCTGACATTTATAAAGGAAGAAACTATGTGCTTCCGATTACGATGGTCGCTCTGGCTGCGGTCTACTTTCTGCTCGGGATGATCGGACAGGAGGGTACGGCGGGAAATAGCAGCATGACCTGGATCATTATGGCCATGTACGTGTTCTTGGGCTTGATGATCTTTTTGCGCAGGCCTTTCCTGCGTGTGGAGAAAAACGCCGTATCGACGATCAAGTTCAACCGGGATCGGCGCCTGACTGCAGACAATATCGCCAAGATCAAGCTAGCCAAAGGCTCTGTCGTGATTGAGCCGAAGGGCAAAGGCGGCAATTGGGTGTTCACTCGCCTGATCAACCGCTACGACACCGATGCCATAGGGGAACGTCTGGAGCGTTTTGCGCAGACCCACAATATCCCTTTGGAAAAATAAACAAATATAAGAGATAGCTGATGGAGAGGATGGAAGAGGATGCCGGTACAAGCTGTTTTTTTCGATTTGGACGATACGCTGTTGTGGGATGAGCGCAGCGTGAAGGAATCCTTTGAAGCGGTATGCGAGACGGCCGCCAAGGCGAAGGGCATTGATGCCAAGGAGCTGGAGGAAGCGGTCCGCAATGAAGCAAGGACGTTATATCAATCCTATGACACGTTTGCCTTTACCCAAATGATTGGAATTAACCCGTTTGAAGGGCTCTGGGCCAACTTCAGCGCAGGCGAACAACCTGAATTTCGCAGACTTGAGGAGCTCGCTCCAGGCTACCGCAAGGAATCATGGCGGCGCGGGCTGCTGAAGCTTGGGGTTGACGATGAACAGCTGGCCGGAGAATTGGCCGAACAATTTGCCGCCGAGCGTCGTTCCCGCCCCCATGTATATGAAGAGACCTTCCAGGTGCTGGACGAATTGAAAGGAAACAAGAAGCTGCTTCTTCTGACGAACGGCTGTCCTGCGCTCCAGCAGGAGAAGATCGCCGGCGTTCCTGAGCTTGCCCCATATTTTGACGAGATCGTCATTTCCGGCACATTCGGCAAAGGCAAACCGGATCCGACCATCTTCGAACATGCGCTTTCTTTGCTTGGATTAACACCGGAACAGACACTCATGGTCGGCGACAAGCAGACAACCGATATCAAAGGCGGAAACAGCGCCGGACTGACCACGGTATGGATCAACCGCACTGGAAAAGTTAAAGATCCGTCCATTGAGCCTGATTACGAAATTAAGCATCTGTCCGAGCTGCATCGCATCATTGCCGAACGGTCTTAAGTTGGATTTATACGTTAGCCTGCCCAGAGGGGAATCCCTTCGTCCGGCAGGCTTTTATTATACCTTGTGCATATGAATGCCCCGTTTGCTGAGCAGTATCGACCGCTCTCCGGTCAATTTGTTCCATTTTGTTAACAGTTGGATTGTTTGGGTGAGGCGATAATTATGTATAATGATGAAGAATATGGACAAACAGCATACATAGATAGACGTATAGGGAGTGACTTCGCTTGAGAAAGTACGGTTTTGTTGCTCTGCTGCTGCTGGCGGTATGGAGCATAGCAGGCTGCGGCAGCGGCGGCAGTGGTCATGCGGGCATGGACATGAGCGAGAGCATGATGGATCCGGTGCAGGTGGATCTAAGCTGGACGCCGGAGCAGGCCAAGGTAGGTAACCAAGTTACCATTGAAGTGAACGTAACGCAAAAGGATAAACCAGTCGATAAGGCCGATGAGGTTATGATTGAAATCGCGAAGGAAGGCGACAGCAGCAGCCATGAAAAGGTGGCCGCTCAGAACGCCGGCGGAGGGAAGTATACGCTCGATAAAACCTTCGATCAGGCGGGCACCTACAGCATCACGTCACATGTTACGGTAGGACCACAGCATACGATGCCGACGAAAAAGCTGACCGTGACGGAATAATCATCATCATGATTCGTTTGATAACGACAAGCAACCCCCGTCCTTCCTGGCGAAGGCGGGGGTTGCTGCGTATATCGCTATATTTATGGATTAGGACTGAAAGCTTGGGTCCTGAACCGGATGGGCGACCCAGCCGTTTTCTTCGATAAAGAGGCGGACGGCGATAATTTTACGATTGTCCATCAGCGTAAAGAAGTGGTTTGTATTTTCCGGAACGGAGATGACATCACCGGCTTCGAGCTCTACATTGAAGTAGCCGATGTCGCCTGCGCCCTTGATTACGAAAATTCCTTTGCCGCCCACGATTGCCCGGATTTCGTCTTCGGTGTGGGTATGAACCTCTTCGAATTTATTCAGCAGGTCTTCAAGGTTCGGCGTAGCGTCGGACAGCGTGATGACGTCCCAGATCTTGTAGCCGCGGCGGGCCGCCAGATCACGGATCTCCTCATCGTAGGTGTCCAGGATTTGCTTTTTCTGCTCGTCGTTCAGTTGAAAATTGGTTTGAAGCTCCAGAGGCAGCTTGGAAGCATCCCATTTTTCATAAAGAACGTTTTGATTGTTGAGGAACTCACGAACATTATCGTCGCCGGTAATCCGTTCGTTCGTATTGCGAATCACGATTTCAGCCATCTCTAAACCCTCTTTTCCACTTGGATTAATTCATATTATAGCGAACCATACTTTTGTTGTCGATTATATATTATACGAAAATCAGGCGCAAAACCCTCCCTTAAGGCATTTCTTGCACTTTTCTAATAAGGGCTATTCTGATAAACTAAGATTTAACGTTTGGCAGGGGGGACATACAGTGAACAGACCTGACTTGAAGGAATTAATGAAAGAACGAATATTGATATTGGACGGTGCCATGGGTACCATGATCCAGCAGGTCGACCTTGGCCCTCAGGATTTTGGTGGAGAAGAGCTGGAAGGCTGTAATGAAATGCTGGTCATTACCCGTCCCCATGTGATCGAACAGATCCACGAGAAGTATCTTGAAGCCGGGGCGGATCTCATAGAGACGAATACGTTCGGCGCTACCTCGGTCGTATTGTCTGAATACGACATTCCCGAGAAGGCGCGGGAGATTAATCTGCTTGCTGCGGAAATTGCCCGCAGAGCGGCGGATAAATTCAGCACGCCGGACAAGCCTAGGTACGTAGTCGGCGCGATTGGCCCGACGACGAAGACGCTGTCGGTGACCGGGGGCGTAACTTTTGAAGAGCTCGTGAGCAGCTATGAGGAGCAGGCGGTTGCCCTGATCGAGGGCAAGGTCGACGCCCTCTTACTTGAAACGAGCCAGGATACACTGAATGTTAAGGCTGGCAGCATCGGAATCCGGAATGCCTTTGCAAGCACTGGGATCACGCTGCCGATCATGATTTCCGGTACGATCGAACCGATGGGGACGACCTTGGCCGGGCAGAACATTGAAGCGTTCTACATTTCGCTGGAGCACCTGAATCCGATTTCGGTCGGCCTTAACTGTGCGACAGGTCCGGAATTCATGCGCGATCACATCCGTTCGCTCGCCTCCATGGCCAAAACGGCGGTCAGCTGCTATCCGAATGCCGGCCTTCCGGATGAGAACGGGCATTACCATGAATCTCCGGAGTCGCTGGCCCGGAAGATGGAAGCCTTTGCGGAGCAGGGCTGGCTCAATATTGCCGGCGGCTGCTGCGGAACGACCCCGGATCATATCCGTGCGCTGAACGAGGTCATGAAGGGTTACCAGCCTCGTCAAATGGAAGGGAGCCATCCGCCGGCGCTGTCCGGGATTGAGCCCGTGTACATTGAGTCGGACAACCGGCCATATATGGTGGGAGAGCGGACCAACGTGCTCGGCTCCCGCAAATTCAAGCGCCTGATCGTGGAAGGGAAGTACGAAGAAGCTTCGGAGATCGCCCGGGCCCAGGTCAAAAACGGAGCGCATGTCATCGACGTGTGCGTGCAGGATCCGGACCGGGATGAAGCGGAGGATATCAAACAGTTCCTGGAGCTGGTGGTGAAAAAGGTCAAAGTGCCGCTCATGATCGACACGACCGATCCGAAGGTCATCGACCTTGCGCTCAAATATTCCCAGGGTAAAGCGATTATTAACTCCATTAACCTTGAAGACGGTGAAGAAAAGTTCGAACATGTGGCTCCTCTCATCCACAAATACGGGGCTGCTGTCGTGGTGGGGACCATCGATGAGAGCGGACAGGCCATTGACCGAAACGACAAGCTGAATGTGGCAAAGCGATCCTACGATCTGCTCGTTCATAAATACGGCATTCCCGCTGAGGACCTGATTTTCGACACGCTCGTGTTCCCGGTTGGTACCGGTGATGAGCAGTACATCGGTTCTGCCAAGGAAACGATTGAAGGGATCCGTTTGATCAAGGAAGCGATGCCGGAGTGCCATACGATCCTCGGCATCAGCAACGTCTCGTTCGGTTTGCCGGAAGCGGGCCGCGAAGTATTGAACTCCGTCTTCCTGTACGAGTGTACGAAAGCGGGCCTGGACTATGCCATCGTGAATACTGAGAAGCTGGAGCGCTATGCCTCGATTCCAGAAGCGGAGCGGAAGCTGGCCGAAGAGCTGATTTACAATACGAACGATGAAACGTTGGCCGCGTTTGTGGCGGCGTTCCGGAATAAAAAGGTCGAGAAGAAAGAGAAAATTTCGAACTTGTCGCTGGAAGAACGGCTGGCTACCTATATCGTAGAAGGCACCAAGGAAGGGCTGATTCCCGACCTGGATGCTGCGCTGCAGAAGTACGGTGCCTTAGAGATCATCAACGGGCCGCTCATGGACGGCATGTCCGAAGTCGGTCGTCTGTTCAACAACAATGAGCTGATCGTGGCGGAGGTGCTGCAGAGCGCCGAGGTGATGAAAGCGTCCGTGTCCTATCTGGAGCCTTTTATGGAAAAGAACGAAACGTCCGTCAAAGGGAAGATGCTGCTGGCCACCGTTAAAGGCGACGTGCATGACATCGGTAAAAACCTGGTCGAGATTATCCTCTCGAACAATGGTTACCAAATCGTCAATTTGGGTATAAAAGTACCACCGGAGACGATCATCGAGGCTTACCGGAAGGAGCAGGCCGATTTGATCGGACTATCCGGTCTGCTGGTGAAATCCGCACAGCAAATGGTCGTGACTGCGCAGGATTTGAAAAATGCCGGCGTGAAGGTGCCGATTATGGTTGGCGGAGCAGCATTGACCCGCAGGTTCACCAAAACGCGGATCCGGCCCGAGTATGAAGGCATGGTCGTGTACGCGAAGGACGCCATGGACGGCCTTGACCTGGCAAACAAGCTGATGGATCCCGAGCAGCGCAGTCTGATGCAGGCTGAAATGGACGCGGAGCTCGAAGCGCTTTTGGCGGAAGCTGAAAAGCCGGTCGAGCTGCCGGAACTGACCCGTGCGGCCAAGTCCAACGTGTCGACGGATGTCCCGGTATTTAGTCCGCCCGATTTGGAGCGGCACATCATCCGCAACTATCCGATCGGCCACATCATCCCATACATGAACATGCAGATGCTGCTTGGCCATCATTTGGGGCTGCGCGGTCAGGTCGAGCAACTGCTGGAGAAAGGTGACGAAAAAGCGCTGGATTTGAAAGCAACTGTCGATGACGTACTGGATCAGGCCGCCCGAGAGGGGATTATCCAGGCGCATGCGATGTACCGCTTTTTCCCTGCGCAGTCGAGGGGCAACGACATTGTCATCTACGATCCGGAGGACCACTCCAAGGTGCTGCATACGTTTACGTTCCCGCGCCAAAACGTGGCACCGTTCCTCTGCCTCGCCGATTTCCTGAAATCGGTCGACAGCGGCAAGATGGATTATGTCGGCTTCCTGGTCGTCACCGCGGGACAAGGCATTTCGAAGCTGTCTTCGGAGTGGAAGGATAAAGGGGACTATCTGAAGTCCCATGTCCTGCAATCGGTAGCGCTTGAGACCGCCGAAGCGCTGGCCGAGCGCGTTCACCATATGATGCGCGATACGTGGGGCTTCCCTGACCCGGCCGATATGACGATGAAGCAGCGTCACGGGGCAAGGTATCAAGGCATCCGCGTCTCCTTCGGATATCCGGCATGTCCGGATCTGGAGGATCAGGAGCCGCTCTTCAAGCTGATGAAACCGGAGGATATCGGCGTACATCTGACCGAAGGCTTTATGATGGAGCCTGAAGCTTCGGTGTCGGCGATGGTGTTTGCCCATCCGGAAGCACGGTATTTTAATGTCGACAAGGTAAAATAATATATATTCGGTTCATAGCCGAACCGAAGCAAATGTCAGCAAAACCCTCCGATTGTTCGGGGGTTTTTTGCTGGCGCATTCTTGGAAAGAAGGTATAGCGTTATGGAACTGGAGTTTTTGGGTACCAATGCGGGGGTTCCTTCCCTGCAGCGGAACGTGACATCGATGGCGCTTCGGATGTACGAGGAGCGGCGAAGCTTCTGGATGTTCGATTGCGGCGAAGGCACGCAGCATCAAATTCTGCGGTCTTCATTAAAGCTGAGCAAGCTGGAGAAAATTTTCATTACCCACCTGCACGGTGATCATATATTCGGTCTTCCCGGGCTGCTCTCCAGCAGGTCCAACCAGGGCGGCACCACGCCCTTGCAGCTGTACGGACCTCCGGGGATCAAAAAATACATAGACACGTCGCTTACCCTCAGCCAGTCGCGAATTGAGTTTGAACTTGAGGTGATTGAGCATACGGGGGGAGTCATTTTTGAAGACGGGGAGGTCCGGGTTGAATCCCGTCTGCTGGAACACCGCATTGACAGCTATGGATACCGGATCATGGAAAAAGACAAGCCAGGCAGCTTGGACTTGAAACGCATGGCCGAGTACGGATTAAAACCGGGGCCGATTTACGGTCGTTTGAAGCGCGGGGAGAGCATCGACCTGGGAGACGGCCGGGTGCTGACACCGGCAGACGTGCTTGGTGCGCCGAAGAAGGGGCGCGTCGTTACGATCTTGGGCGATACCCGCCCTTGTGCCAACGTTCTGCCGCTGGCCGAACAGGCGGATCTGCTCGTTCATGAGGCCACGTTTCTGCATGAGCTTCATGAGACCGCACACAACTATCATCACAGCACGGCGCTTCAAGCCGCAGAAGCTGCCCGCGACGCGGGGGCCAAGGAGCTCATTATTACGCACTTCAGCTCACGTTACAAGGATATGGAGCACCTGCAGCCTCTATTGGCGGAAGCCAGGTCACTCTTTCCAAAAACGCTGCTGGCCGAAGAATTGGTGCTGTTTCCGGTGACCCGCCACGAAGAATAGGGAAGACATAGGGCAGGCGATAATGGAATGAAGGCTCCGGGCGAGCCTTTTTTCTTTAAGATTATAGAATTTATAAATTTCAGCGAAGCTGAACCATTCTATAATCGCAAGAAAAACTTCAGCTAAACGCAGTCTGTCTTCTTTGAAAGTACGTCGATAGACGTTTTTCTTACTGCAGCGGTTTATTGCCCGGATAATCATTATTTTCCGGGAAAGCGCAGGAAATGACACAACTTTGCACAATTGGACTTCCCGTGATAGGTTTCAGAGGAAACGCTTGACGAAATAATGGAGATAAACGTCCTTGCCGTCGTGCTTTCGGTTGCCACATTCCTCCGTTTTCTTTTACAATGGAACAAGCTGGGTTACAGGAAGCCTGGAAATCGACCGCTGCAGCGGGAGCCAGGCTTTTCGCAGCCATAAGTTTTACTAGATGAAACGAGGTATGTCCATTGAACACGCTGAGAACTACCCGCGGTCTGCTGATTGACCTGGACGGAACGTTATATCATGGGAAACATATGATACCCGGAGCGGACATTCTGATTCGAACGCTGCAATCGCGGGAAATCCCTTATTTATTCGTGACGAACAATTCTTCGAAAACGCCGGAAATGGTGGCAGCTCATTTGAACGAGATGGGTGTTCCCGCCGACAAAGAGAAGGTTTGCACCTCGTCACTGGCCGCCGCGCGGTATATCGCTGAAGAATCTCCTGGGGCCAGAGTGGCTATGCTAGGGGAAGATGGGCTTCGGCAGGCTTTGATTGAGGAAGGGCTCAAGCTCGTCGACGATGCGCCTGAATTTGTCGTGCAAGGCATCGACCGCTCTTTTACTTACGATACACTCGCCCAGGCCGTTCGCTGGATCCGTGAAGGTGCCCGATCTGTGCTGACCAATCCCGACCTTCTGCTTCCTTCCGATCACGGGCTCGTCCCGGGAGCCGGATCGCTTGGAGCAGCAATTGAAGCAGCTTCCGGTGTCAAACCGGTGATTATCGGGAAGCCTTCGAGCCACTTGATGAAATATGCTACGGATCGGCTGCAGCTGTCCCCGACCGAAGCCACTGTGATCGGTGATAATATGCGTACGGACATTGCGGCAGGGGCTGCCGCGGGATGTCAGACGATTTTGGTCCTGACGGGGCTCACGACGGAGAGCAACTTGCAGATGCACGTCGATGCAGCCGGCATCTCTCCGGACATCATTTGCCGTGATCTGACCGAGCTGACTCAGCTGTTGTGTCCTTGACACCTTCAGGGACCGTTTTATATACATTTACATGAACATCCGTGATGGATTTTGAAAGGATAGATGAACAAGATGCCGGAACTGCCGGAAATGGAAAATTACCGAAGATTGCTGTCAGAACTGATTATCAATGCTCCGATTACGAACGTGGTTGTCAACCGGGAGAAATCCATTAATGTTCCCGTTGAAAGCTTCAAGGAGGAGCTGCTTGGCACGAGAACGATTTTTGTGGAGCGGCGCGGAAAGCATCTCATTTTCCACCTGAACAACGGCCGCAGGCTGCTCCTGCATCTGATGCTGGGCGGCTTGATGTATTACGGAACCGAAGAGGATCGCCCGAAACGTTCTACCCAGATTGAAATTTCGTTTGGAGACCGGACGCTGTATTTTATCGGCCTTCGGCTAGGCCATCTTCATCTGCATTCAGCAAAAGAAGTCGATGAGCTGTTCGCTCCCCTTGGACCGGAACCGCTGGACCGCCGGATGAATCCGGAAAAATTTGCAGGAATATTGCAAGGGCGGCGCGGATCTTTAAAATCGCTGCTGGTCAACCAGCATGTTATTGCCGGCATCGGGAACTGCTATGCGGATGAAATCGCGTATGAAGCCGGTCTTCTGCCTTCGGTGAAGGTTCAGGACTTGACGGAAGCATCGGTTGCGAGGCTGTATGCTGCCATGCAGAAAGTGCTGCGGGAAGCCCTTGAAGGCGGGGGCTATATGGATACTCCGTTTATGGTGGGAGACCAGTTAACCGGCGGCTATGACGATCAGTGCAAAGTGTATGACCGTGAAGGGGAAGCGTGCTACCGCTGCGGCGGTACGATCAACAAATCCGAATTAAACGGGCGGAAGGTTTTTTATTGTCCGTCCTGCCAGCATGAGCAGTAACCAGCTGCTCATCGGCTGCCATGTCAGCACGCGCGGCGGTTATGGGAGAGCTGCCCGGCGGGCATGGGAGATCGGAGCAAGATCGTTTCAATATTTTCCGAAAAATCCCCGCAGCATGTCGATCAAAACGCTGGATGCAACTGCTGCGGCGGACTGCCTTACCTTTTGCCGGGAGCACGGCATGCCAAGCATTGCCCACACCCCGTATCCGATCAACATCGCAATCGGCGACAGCCGGGGCCGGGAGCTGTACGAGCTGACCGTCAAGTCGCTGCAGAACGATCTGATCATCGCCGAGGCTTGCGGCACGGTCGGCATCGTGGTCCACTTCGGACACTTCAAAGGACGCGATGCATTACAAGGCTACAAAAATATAATACAATGTTTAAACGAGACGCTGTCAGGCTGGCAGGGCAGCGCGAAGATTTTGCTGGAAAACCAGGCCGGCACCCCGGGCTCAATGGGCATTACGCTTGATGAGCTGGTAAACATCAGGCGGCTGAGCGATTACCCGGAGAAAATCGGCTTTTGCCTGGATACTTGCCATGCATACGCATCAGGTGTGTGGGATCCGCGTACGACCGATGCCCTCGTTGAGCGGGGCAGAGAGCTTGGATATTGGAGCGATCTGGCCGCAGTCCACCTGAACGATTCCAAATACCCGCTCGGGTCGGGAAAAGACCGCCATGAGCGGATCGGTCAGGGGTATATTGGCGAGGAAGCCTTTCAGGCGCTGCTCTCATATCCGGAATTCCATGGCAAGGCGCTCGTACTGGAGACGGACGCAGGCGAAGACGGTACGCACCGCGGCGATATCGCCAAGGTGAAAAGCTGGCCGATCGATTAGCCGTTTCGTTTTGTTTTTTAGGGAAGGAGGGACCCGAGCGTGATCCATCTGTTTTTGGATGACTATCGCCGTTGTCCGCAAGGCTTTACCCTCGCTCGCAATGCGGAGGAATGCCTTCTGATGCTTAAAGAGTGCGAAGTTGGCATATTGTCGCTTGATTTTGACTTGGGACCCGGTGAAATGACCGGCAAGGATGTGGTCAAGCATATGATTACGGACGCCTTATTCCCGCAGGAGATTTATTTGCATACGTCGAGTATGTGGGGGAAAAAGGAAATGTATGAGCTGCTCTATCATCATAAGCCAGAGCATGTCGTGCTTCATAATGGCCCAATGCCTCCAGATGTGCTTGAGCGGGTTGCGGGAGGGGAACCGCAATGAGGCATCTAAGCGAGCAGGAGCTGCTGAAGGAGCTTTGGACCAAGGGGCAGCCGCTGGCCGTCTTTTTGTATACTCCTTTCTGCGGCACGTGTAAAGCGGCCAGACGAATGCTTGAAGTGGCGGAGCATTTGCTGCCGGAGGGCATCGTGGCGGATGCGGACGTGAACATGCTGCCTCAGGTCGTTCAGCAGTATCAGATCCGCAGCGTGCCTGCGCTCCTCGTCACCGACGCGAACCGCAGCGCCAAGCCGTCCATCCGGTACAGCATGGGCTCCGTGGAGGACCTGCTGCAGGAAATTAGGGGAGTGATATCATGATTTCGATGAAGGACGTGACGCTGAGAAGAGAGGACAACCTCATTCTTGATCATGTGACTCTCGAAATAAAACCCGGGGAGCATTGGGCGATTCTCGGGAGAAACGGCTCGGGTAAAACGACGATGCTGGAAATGATGACGGGTTATCTTTTTCCCAGCTCGGGTACAATTGAAGTACTGGGTAATGTATATGGCGAGTGCGATGTCCGGGAAGTGCGCAAAGAAATCGGCTATATCAGCCCTTCGCTGATCGAAAGGCTGTCACTCAGCGACCCGGTTTGGGAAGTAGTGGCGACCGGAGCGTACGCTTTTTTGCGGTTTTATCAGGAGATTCCGGCGGACGTCAAAGAGAAGGCTTATAGTCTGCTGAAGGATATGCACTTGGGAGGACATGCGGAGCATCCCTTCGGCACGCTCTCTCAGGGCGAACGGAAAAAGGTACTGCTGGCACGCTGCTTGATGGTAGACCCCAAGCTGCTGATCATGGACGAGCCATGTGCGGGCCTGGACTTATATGAGCGGGAAAAGATGCTGGCCGAAGTCGACCGGCTTCGCCAGCGGAATATGACCGTGGTGTATGTGACCCACCATGTGGAAGAGATCGTGCCTCTATTCACCCATGTGGCGCTGATCCGTGACGGCAAAATCGCCGGTTCCGGTCCAAAGCAAGAGGTGTTGACTAACGAACTGATCAAGCGGACTTACGACATTCCTGCCAAACTGGAATGGGATGAAGGACGTCCATGGATTAAAGTGATTTCTGGAGGGTAAACCCATTTTGACTGATCATAACTTATCGAATAATGAAAACAGCGAGGAATCGGCAGATTCCATCTCAAGATTTATATGCACGGCAAACCATGGCTTCGCTCCTTATGCCCAGGAAGAGCTGCGCCGCAAATTCGGCAGCCTGAAAAGCCGCGTGCTCGTGTCGGGAGAGGTGTTCCTGTTAACGCTAAATGAAGAAGCCGGACGGGCCGTAGACATGATTATCAGCAGCCCGCCGATCTTTTTGCGTCACATCCAGCCTGTGCAGCTGGAGCAAAATGCAGAAGATATGGATCAGGCGGTCCGTGAGGTCAGCGCCTTCCTGCGGAACCGAAGGGAGCTTCATGGCGCAGCCGTGTCGCTCCAGGTTCGGAAAGCCGACGACAGCCTGTGGCAGGACAGTGCGGGCAAATTGCGCGAAACGCTGGCCGAGATGCTGAGCGACCTCGGGGCGGATTTCGTCGTGCAGGATCCGGAGTGGATCATTTCTATTTTTGCCGCCGGAAGCATGCTGTACGCCGGGGTTTCACGTCCATCCGGCAACTTGTCGGACTGGAGCGGCGGAGCAATCCGCTTTCAGCGTGAGGAAGGACAGATCTCCAGGGCCAAATTCAAGCTGCTCGAAGCCGAGCAGAGCTTTGGTATCGATTTCACCGCTTTTCACAAGGCGCTTGATATCGGAGCGGCGCCTGGAGGCTGGACGTCCTTTTTGCTGGAGCGCGGTTTACAGGTTACGGCCGTGGACCCTGCTGTCATGCATGAGTCGCTGCAGGGGCATCCCGCGTTGCGGATCCTCCGGAAAAATGCCTCAGAGGTAAAATTCAAGGATGAGGAATTTGATCTTCTTGTCTGCGATATGAGCTGGAGTCCGAAACAGATGGTGAAGCTGGTGAAGGAGCTGCTGCCAAGCCTGGCTGCGGGAGGAACGGCGGTTGTAACGGTGAAGCTGATGCATAAGAAACCGATGGCATTAATTGATGATGTCATTTCGTCGTTTGAGCAGGCTGAGATGCAGGTTCAGAGAGCCAAGCAGCTGTTTCACAATCGGGACGAGATCACACTTTATATGATTAAATATTAATCCCGTTAAATCCTGTGCTCATTAGCCTGAATTAACGAAGTAAATTTGGTTGGAAAATATTTCTTGCGAGATCCGACAATTTATTTTATACTAGTACCAAAATTAACCAAACGATAATATAGGGAAAGCATCCCGGAGTACGATTGTGGCTCAGGCCACGTCTTCATCCAGAGGGTGCTTTCCTTTTTTTGTCGTTCAGAAAGGTTGTGTATACGATGAGTCATCCTTCCAGGCTGCGTCCCGGACAAAGGATTGGAGGGAGGTACGAAGTAATCGCCAGCATTGGTGAAGGGGGTATGAGCCGGGTATACCTGGCAGCGGACCTGAAGCTTCCAGGCAAGCAGTGGGCCGTCAAGGAGACACCGTCGAGGCCCGAGCTGCTTCAGGGCTTGCAGGATGAGGCTGAGCTTCTCATCTCATTGAATCATCCCCGTCTCCCGCGAATCGTCGATTTTTTCGCATCGGATGAAGAAGGGTTCGCTTATTTGGTCATGGACTTCATTCAGGGTGTTACGCTCGAGAAGTATTTTAAGGAGAACCAATACAGGCTCCCGGCTGGAACGATTCTGCAGATCGCGAATCAGCTGCTGGAAGTGCTGGAGTATCTGCATGAGCATGAACCCGCGGTCATTTTTCGCGACTTGAAGCCATCCAACATCATGCTTGCCCGCCAGCTGGAAGTCCGATTGATCGATTTTGGGATCGCCAGAAATTACAAGCAGGATCAATATCAGGACACCGTTAAGCTCGGTACGGTCGGATTTGCGGCCCCGGAGCAGTATGGATTGGGGCAAAGTGACGCAAGGTCGGACTTGTACGGCTTGGGCGCCTTGATGCTGTATTTGTCCACAGGCGGCAAATGCAGCGAATGGAAGGAAGGGGTTCAGGAACTAATCCGCCCCGATATTCCGAAAGGCATGATCCCTATTATCCGCCGCTTGCTGAGCATTGAACCCGAAGACAGGTACCAATCGGCCAAGGAGGTACGCTCGGTCCTGGATTCCAACGGGATGCTGGGTACAGAACCGGTGGGACTGAAAGCGGGGAGGAAGCCGGGATTTCCGGGAACGCTGACGATCGCAGTCATGGGGGCCGGCAGCGGCACGGGGACAACCCATACGGCGATTGCCGTCGCGCATTATTTAGCCCGAAACTACGGCAAAGTAGCCCTTGTCGAGATGAATCTGCAATCGCCGGCGTTCGGCCGGATTCAGAGAATCGCGGCCGGCAGGACAGATAGCGTGCAAACGGGTGAGCGCAAGTTTGAAGTGCAGGGCGTGGATTACTGGCGGCAAACCGGGAGGGCAGACGTGATCTCCCTGCTTGGTGGAAGCTACAGCTTTGTGGTGATGGATCTGGGAGCTTATTTCGGTAATGACCGGCTGGAGGAATTTCTGCGTGCGGATATTCCCATTATTGTCGGATCGGGAGCGGAGTGGAAGCACCAGGATTTGGTCGGGCTCGTCCAGCAATTGTCCAGTCATCCGCAGCATAAGTGGATGTACTTTCTTCCGCTCGCACCGCAGGACGCTGTGCACCGGCTGCGGCGTACGCTGGGCACGTCCCGGGTATTTTCCATCCCTCTACAGGTAGATCCTTTTGACCAATGCGATGAGATGGACCGGGCATTTGTCCGGATATTCCAAGGGCTGCTGCCGGTCGCGGAGCGCAGACGAAAGTTCAGGTTTGGCTTAAGCTGAGATGCGACTATGAAGGAGGGGGTAATCGGGAAGTATGTCAAAGTTAAGGCAGCGAACGAAACATTTGATTTATGCAGGCTTAGCAGGCGCTTCGGCGATGGGACTGCTGTTTGCAGGCTATGCGGTCTGGAACGCGATGGAGCACAACAAACGGGAGGGAGCGATAGAGCGCCACTACCAGCGGCAAATCGCCGATTTGGAGCAGGCTCAGCTCCAGTCGCAGAAGTCAATGGCATCCGGGTGGACCATCTCCCGCGATGTTGCTCCCGGAGAGACGATCAAGCAGGGCGATCTGATTCAGATCAAGCTTCCGCTCGAGGCTGCCCCTGGCAACCTGATCACGGACAAGGACGGAGCTGCGGGAAGGACTGCCAAGATCGAGCTGGGCAAAGGTACGCCGCTAACCGAAGCGATGCTGTATGAAGGCCAGCCGACCGCACCAGATTTAAGAAACCGGGAGATGAAGGCGGTCTCACTGCCCTCCAACCTGAGGCAAGGGGATTCCGTCGACGTACGGATCCAGTTTCCTTCCGGTCAGGACTACATCGTGCTGTCCAAGAAAAAGATAGATAAGCTTGCTTCGCCAACGATGTGGATCAAGATGAACGAGCAGGAGATTTTGTCTTTGTCGAGCGCCATGGTGGATGCCTATTTGCATGATGCCGCATTATATGCGCTCACTTACGTTGAACCGGAAATGCAGAGCAGGGCGGTCCCGACCTATCCGGTAAATAAAGCCGTGATGAAACTGATTGCGAGCGACCCTAACATCGTAAACAAAGCGGAGCAGACGCTGGCTGAGGCCGTGCGCACAGCGCTGGAGAGCGACCTTGCCCGCGCGGATGCACAATCTCCAGGGAACGGCTCATTTTCGGCGTCGGAATATTCTTCAGGGTATGGTCAGGTCTCAGGATCTTCCTCTAGCACGCCAAGCTCGTTCCAGACGGACGGTTCAACCCCTGCCGGGGAGTCAGAGGACTCGTTTACGTTGGACCAACCGCAGCAGAACAAGCTGCTGGAACAGACAGTGAAAGAGGGTGGGAGTTCAACGGATCAACCATAGTTAAGAGCAGCCGGAGCTGTATGTAAGCAAAGCAACACGATGCGTGAACTTTTGAAAAAATCGACTGGCCAGGGGTGATGAGGTGAAGACGTGGATCTTTGCCGGAATATGCGACAAGAGCGAGCTGCTGCTCTATGTGTGCATGCTGCTTCGTGCGGCAGGGCAGAAGGTATTGCTGGTGGATGCGACCGAGAAGCATAAATATCCGCTATATATCGGACAGCTGGACAAACCGCTGTCTATAACGGAATTTTCCGGCTTTGATGTCGCTTCGGGTTTTGCGGATGAATCCGAACTGAGGGAACATCTAGCGTTAGTCGGGACACCGATAGAGCAATACGACGTGGTTGTGTTTGATATGGAGCAGGCGGAATTTTGCCCCCGTGATTCCTGGGAAAGCGCCGCTGCGTTGGTATGGGTCAGCGATTATGAGATTTGGACGCTGGAGCAGGGAAGGGATTGGTTGGAAGACCTGTTACGCGGGCATCTCGGCAGTACCCAGCAGGAATTCTATAAAGTGTACGTCCGGGCAGTGGATGATTTTTTTGATGAAGGGTACGCGGAAGGATATTTCGGCAGCCTCCCTGTGCTATGGAAGGAAGCATCTGTCGTCATCCCGTGGGTCGAGACGGATTATGCCTTGAAGCTGCAGAACGATCATACCCGGAAGGTACGGATCAGACGCCTGAGCCGAATATATAAAAAAAATCTATGCCTGCTGATGAGACTTCTGACAGATATGGAACCGAAAACAATCCATCGCGCCTTACGGAGCGCGGAAAGGAGCAAAGTATGAGTACAGTAGCATTTTGGAGCCCGCTAGAGGGAGGGAGCGGAAGTTCGGCGCACGCAGCAGCGGCTGCGGCTTGCCTCGGTTTGGAATATCGCCTGCGCATCCTTCTCGGTCACGGTGGTACGACGGGGGAACGTGTGGAAGGGGCGTTCCGAAGCAGCAGGCTGGTGCTCGACCATTCCCTCGTGTCGTTTCACGATCACGGTATGGACGCGCTGGAAAGGCTTGCGGTTAACCGGCGTTTATTCAGGGACAATTTCCGGGATTACACGATCCCAGTGCTGCCTGAGCGTCTCGACTTCGTCCAGGGAAATGACCGTCGGGGAGGAACGCTGCCGGGTTATCGCGCGCAATCGGTGCAGTCCATCGTAACGATCGCCAACCAATGTTATGATCTGGTGCTGCTGGATGCCGGGTCCGGGATGGGGGCAGCCGGGGATCCGGGGGACGGTGCGATGCTGGAGCAGGCGGATTTGATCGTCGTCAGCCTGACGCAGAGTGTTCAGGGATTGGAACACTTTTTCAGCGGGAGACACTATCCCGACCAGTTAAAGGATAAGCCGGTTATCCTTGTCCTTGGGCGCTACGACAAAGAATCCCACTGCACGCTTCACAACATTAAACGCAGGTTCGGGTATAAGGGCATTCTTCACGGAGTTCCTTACAATACGGATTTCATGGATGCGTGGAACATGCATGGTGTCATGAACTATATGCAGCGCAGCCGCAATCTAAACGATCGGCACCCATCGGCACACTTCTACTGCAGCATAAGGCAGCTGGCCAAAGACCTGATGAATTTGCTTGAAATACCCGCTTTGAAAATGGTGGGAAGGGGAGCTTGAATGTTTTCCGGACCGCTGTTCAACATTTTGTTTATGGCAATCATTCTATTATTTGCAGCTCTTTTCATTTACTTGAGATGGCTTGATCTGCGCAAACGGCCCCCTGTAGCCGGGACAACCGGCGTTGAATTTACGATCGAAGCGATGACATCCTTCGTCAAACAGACCCTTCATGAGCTGACCCACAGTCAACTAACCGACCTGGGACTGCATGAAGAAGAATACAAGCGCAGGCTGAATCAGCGCAGCGAGCTGCGCAAAGCGCTTAAGAACTGCATTTCCGGAGATGTTCATGAAAAGCAATACGTGAAGCAGTTTATGGCTGACTTGCTGGTCAAAAGTTATGGCGTGACGGAGGGCAACATAGACCAGGCGATTCCGTTTGCGGATCCAAGGCTTTTGGACGTACAGGATCAATTCGAAATTATCTTTTATTTATACAAACTGCAGTATGGCCAGGACGCGCTGTCGATGATGCTCGAACTGCACGGTTTAGCCGAACTGCGCGTGCTTCCTGGTTATGGCGATGAGCCAGTTTATGCTGTAACCGCCAGCGATGTGGAACAAATGTATGCCAATGAATCCCGAAGCCTGACGTTTTCGGAGAAGCTGGAAATTGTAGTTCAGCGTATTTACCAGCAGTTTAAAGGGTTTTCGGTCATCGATGAGCTCAGGGATCAGCGGATTGACGGGGTCAGCGGCGGTGTGAGCGGTATTTTGGCTGACGAGACATTCGCCGCCTCCTATGGACTGGACCCGCTGCGTATGCTGCAAGCTTCGGTTCAGCCGGATCGTAAAGCCAGAATGACCGAAAGCGTGTGGATATTTTACAGGGGCAAAACGATTCATATGGCCTGTCTGTCCTTCGGGACAGAGCTTGAGCTGAAGCGTGTCTGCCAGAACATTTATAAATACAATCACCCCGGTCAGCTGTCGGAAGCTAACGGCTACAAAGTAAACGAAATGAAGGACGGGTCGCGCGTCGTGGTGGTCAGGCCGCCGTTTTCGGAGTCATGGGCTTTTTTCGTCCGTAAGTTTGACATCCGCAGCGCGACGCTGGAGCAGCTGGTCACCGGGGACAACGCCCAGCTTCCGATCCAAATGCTGCGCTATCTCATGAAAGGGAGCCGAATTACGGCAATCACTGGGGCCCAGGGCTCGGGTAAAACGACGCTGCTGATGGCGATGATCGAGCATATCTACCCAACCTATACACTCCGGGTGCAGGAAATGGCGTTCGAGCTCCACCTCCGGAAGATTTACAGCCGCAGAAACATTTTATCGTTCCGGGAGACAGACCGCATTACCGGACAGGAAGGATTGGACCTTCAGAAAAAGACGGACGGCACGGTCAATATATTGGGCGAGGTGGCCAGCGACGGGGTTTCCTCCTGGATGATCCAAATGTCCCAGGTCGCCAGCTTGTTTACCGTATTTACGCATCACGCCAAGACGTTCCGCGATTTGATCTTCTCCCTGCGGAATTCTCTGCTGAAGAGCGGTGTGTTTCACCATGAAGCCGTTGCTGAACAGCAGGTGGTTCAAGTCATCAACTTTGACATTCATTTGAAACGGGATGCTGCCGGCAAACGGTACATCGAACGGATTACCGAATGCATCCCCAAGGAGAAGGAGCCGCTGGGCATGATTGAAGGGGGCACCCACGGGAGCATCAGGAAGATGCTAGGCCACTTCATGGAAATGCAGGCGGAATATTATCGCCGCGTTCATGACCAGAGCACCTTTTCCTCCCGGAACATCATCGAGTTTCGCGACGGAGGATATGTGGCCGCAGAACCCATTTCCGAGAGGAACTTCAGGGAAATGGCCGAGCAGATGAGCGTGGAAGATGCGGTCATGTTCAAGAATTTTGCTCAGACGAACTGGGGGAATGGATATGGAAGTTAGGCGTCTGCTGTTCCTGGTCCTGATCATTTCTCTGGCGTTGTTTGCGGTAGTCTATGCCGTCATGATGTGGCTGAATAACAGGTCGCGGCGGAACCGGCTGGAGCTGCTGAGCGATCCTGCGCGTCCGAAGGATGAATTGATGCTGCGCAAACGATGGCAGCAATTTCTTCAAACCGCTTATATCGTCGGTTGTTCTGTACCGCTTCTTTCAGCCTATATCCGAAAAGTAAGGAAACGGGTAAGCGGCGTTCATGCGTATGAGGAATTTTATCTCCGCCATGAGGTCATGAAGGTTACGCTTTCCATACTGGGGACACTGGGCATTTCAGTTGCGGTGCTGTTTTTGCTGAACCCGAGCTTAAGTTTCCTTCTGCTGGTTCTGCTTACTGCGGTGGTGATCAACAGCCTGTTGATCGACATGGTGGTTAACCGGCTGGAGCGGCGGCTGCTCGTCCAAATGCTCGATCTGTTCTCGGACATCCGCCACCGGTATCATCAGCATGGGATGGTGGATGAGGCGCTGCAGGAGGCGGCTGAATCGGCCGATGACGAGGCAGGCCTTCATACCCGAAAAATTGCCGAGGCGCTGATCAGCAATAACCCTTCCGAAGAATTGGAGAAGTACTATGAAGCTGCACCCAACCGTTTTCTGAAAGCTTTTGCCGGCATTTCTTATATGATCATGGAATTTGGCGACAAGGTGAAGGAGCAGGGCTCCATTTATTTGCAGGGACTTAGCGGGCTGACGAAGGAGATCCATCTGGAAA
The DNA here is from genome assembly GCF_040545415.1 of Paenibacillus favisporus. Classification (NCBI taxonomy): domain Bacteria; kingdom Bacillati; phylum Bacillota; class Bacilli; order Caryophanales; family Paenibacillaceae; genus Paenibacillus; species Paenibacillus favisporus. The sequence goes on from NZ_JBEPLV010000001.1 coordinate 890,526, forward strand.
TTTTGCGGCGAAGCAAGCTCGATTATCTGTTAAAAGGCCTCAACGTGATCGCGTTAGTTCCCCTGTTTTTTACCAAGCCGATCGAGCGATGGGCCAGAAGCAGCTTTCCGGCGATGGATGAGTTTTATATGAGCAAGCTTGGGTATGCGGCCAAAATTCTCATTTATATCGTGATTATCCTGTCGTTTGTTTTGCTGCAAAAGCTTCAACAGAATGATGAAACTACATACCGGGCGGGAAGAAACAGCCGCCCATGGGAGAAAGCAATCTCGCGTATTCCGTTATTCCGGGTAATGGCCGCATGGGTCGCCCCCCATCCGGGAAGCGCTGATTATTCCAAAGTGGTCCGCTTGATGAAGGAAACCGGAACCGAGCTGACCTATGAATGGTTTTACATCCGGCGGGTCGTCTACAGCCTCATTGTGTTTGCGGTTACGCTAACGATGACTTTGTATCTTCATCAGATGTCCAGGCATCACATCATGTACGATCCGGTGGTTCAGGACAGCTTCTTCGGGCAGACGACCATCACCCAGCAAGAGGAAGGCAAGCGTCTCAGCAGCCGGGACCAAGAGGTCATGAGAAGGGTGAACATGTCGCCGGAAGCTACCTATGCGGAGATTGCCGAACAGCTGCAGCAGGCTGAAAGCAAAGGCCTCGGCAAAGACGAGCTTGTAGACTCGGCTAACCGGATCCTCGGCAAGCTTCAGGCTTATCACAACGAGTATTTTAAATGGTGGGAGCTTGTGTTGTGCCTCTTCGCCGGCATGCTTGGATACGAATGGCCTTTCTGGCTGCTTCTGTTCCAGAGGAAGCTTCGCTATATGGACATGCGGCATGAAGTCTACCAGTACCAGACCGTCATTTCGATGCTGAGGGAGATGGACCGGATTTCGGTGGAGGAAATTTTGGAGTGGATGGACCGTTTTGCCGTCATATTCAAAATTCCAATTCAGAAGTGTCTCATCCATTATGACCACGGAGGGGAAATGGCTCTCCAGCAATTGAAGGAGGAGGTGCGGTTCACCGAGTTTCAAAGAATCGTGGACAAGCTGCTTCTTTCCGTGGAGAAAATACCGATCAGCCAGGCTTTCGACGATTTGGAAGGTGAGATGTCCTTTTATTTTGAGCAGCGAAAACAGGATTATGAGCGGATCATTGATACAAAAGCGGGTCTTGGCAGGCTGATCGGCTTTGCACCCATGTACTCCTTGATTTTCATCTATTTGGTCATCCCGCTGATTGCGATGAGCTTCATGCAGATGAACATCTATTACGAGCAAATTCAAAAAATATAAGGAGATGTAAACCTATGAACAACGCGTCCAGTGCATTAAAAGTAGCCGCAGGCATTTTTCTGACGATCGCCCTTATTACGATTGTCGTCATTCTGTTTATATCGGCGCAGGAAGCTACAAAAACCGCGCAAAACAATTTCTCGGACATCCAGACCGAGCTGTCCCAGGCTTCGTTTACGGTTTACGACGGAACAAGCATCAGCGGTTCCCAGGTGACGAATGCACTGCGAAAGTTCAAGGATAAGGACCAATTCGGTATTTTGGTGAAAACGGGCAAAAACAGGCAGGGTCAGTGGTACGGCAATCAGCTCAACATCAGCGCCGATATTGCGAGCGACAATTACGGTTCGGTGATCAATACAGGGCAGCGTGTAGGAAACTTGACGCAAACCGCCAACGAGTCCAGCAATGAGTATGTCAATCCAAGCGGAAAGTTTAAGGCAAGCATCGTGAAGGACAGCTCCAATGTAGTACGGGGACTTATATTTGAGCAGTAGGCAGGGACGGTGAAGGAGTGGCTTAGGTTATGAATCAGCACGCAGAAAGCATGATTTCCGTCAGTATAGCATTCATTTTGTTTATCAGCGCCTGCATCTTCGCTCTAAGCTTGACCGGAGAACTGAACCGTGCCGTGAACGGGGCAGGGCTCGCCGCCCAAGGACAGTTGAGAAGCGTACAGCCCGTTTTGGAAGCATCGCATGAGGATTGGGTCAGCGGCTCTCAAGTTGTGTTCAGTATGATGGGGCTTAACGATCCGGGTGTCCGGATTTCGGTAGACGGTGCAATTGTTCCCGGAGGTCCAGGGGAGGATGGGTTTGATTTCTCAATGATCGAGACCGGCGCGCTCTACTCCGTTGCTTATGAGTGGGACGGCTCCGGCGTCCTGACCGGCATCCATTTTGCGAAGTCGGAGAATAGGGAGAAGACCAGCCATGAGTAACGCCATCTCGAAGTTTGCGGCGGTGCTGCTGGCCGTGGTCGTCATGTATATTTATCCGGCAGCGGAAGCTTCGCAGCGGCAGGACGACCTTTCCCGCATCGTCGTTTATAATGCAGTGACGCAGTTCGTGGATGCCGTAAGGAACAAGGGCTATATCAGTCCGGTGATGTATGAGCAATTTCTGGAAGAAATTCAGGCGACGGGCAACGAGTTCGACGTGCAGATGGAGCATCTTCACAAGAAATATCAACCGGAATATACCGACGCGGCTGACCCGGGTACGTTTCAAAACAAGTTCAGCACCGTTTATGACGGATATTACACCTCTGACATTATGGATCATATATTTCCCAACACGACGGACCCCAAAGACGATGAATCGAGAGTCTACAAGCTCACGGCCGGAGACTTTTTTAAAGTTACGGTCAAAAATGTGAACCGGACGGCGGGAACGGTGATGTTCGATTTCGTTACAGGGGCATTGACCGGTGAGGCCGCAGTGATCGCTTTTCCGTATGGAGGCATGGTACTAAATGAAGATTACTGATTTTTGCCTCGTATTCATCGTCATATTCTTTCCGGTCTTTTTGATCGTGGGTTACCATGTTCAGGATCAGCGGAATGTTCGTTTTACCGAGCTGAAGTACGTTACAGCCTTGAGAACAGCCGTTCAGGACGCGGGGAGCATGCTGAACGTCAATGAGCGGCAGGAGTTTGAGTCAGGCTACGGCTCGGCGAAATTTTTTAAAGCGGATAAGGAGCTGGCCCTTGATACGTTTTACCATACACTGTATGCCAATTTGGGAATCGAAGAGGATGCGGCTGCGCAGCAGGTGCTGGACCGTTACATTCCGGCCGTAATTGTGATCGATTATGACGGATACTGGGTGTACGCGGAGGAGGAATATAAGGGAGCTGACGGCATGGCATATGCTAAGCATCTATGGCTTCCGAAAAAGCCGTATAGTTACAGCGACCGGGCAGGCAATCTGGTCCATTTTACGCTCGATAATGTCGTAGAAGCTTATCAAGCCGGCTCGGGCACTTGGATCAGGGGACTTCAAAGGGAGCTCGGACCGACATCGTCCATTCCTTTGCTGCAAGATGGGGTACGGTATGAGCAGGTAAGAAGAACGACCATCGTTCAGGCGATCGAGGACGACCTTGCCAATGTCATTAACAGGCATAATGAAAAGGCAGTCCGAAACGGAGCATCGTACGTGTTTACGCTTCCGCTCATTTCGCAGGAGGAGTGGAATAACTCGATCGACGATATCGGCATCTTGGCGTTTATCCAAGGCATCCCTATCGGCGAGCGAGCTTTGAACAATTACGCGCTAGGCAGCGGGAGATTGGTCAAGTCGACCGTGATCAAGGCGGGGGTGGATCACCGAACAGGTATCCGTTATTATTCCAAAGGTGATTGTGCCGGTGATTTGGACGCTGCGGAGACCTTCACGAGCGCCAAAGAAGCGGCTGCAAACGGCTATTTTGAGAAACCGTGCACACGGGCTTTCGAGCCGTAATGGTTTCTTCAATTAAGAAACCATGATTTCGTGGATTTCTGTTTTACGGCCGGCTCCTTCTTATGATAAAATGATGTCTTGAATGTCATTTCAATGACTTGATGCTAAAAATGAATTTTTATCATAGATAGGAGCGCAAAAAGCAGCTATGAGCTTATTGACAGTCGAAAACGTCTCCCACAATTTCGGGGAACGCACGTTGTTTAAAAACGTATCCTTCCGCCTCCTGGCCGGCGAACATGTAGGTCTCGTCGGTGCCAACGGTGTCGGAAAGTCAACCTTGATGAATATTTTGACGGGGCAGCTGCTGAAGGACAGCGGCAAGGTGGAATGGACGCCGAAGGTCCGCTACGGCTATCTGGACCAGCATACGAAGCTGACGCCGGGCAAAACGATCCGCGATGTGCTTAAGGATGCCTTTCTGCCGCTGCTCGAGCTGGAAAAAGAGATGATGGAGATCACCGAGAAAATGGCCGATGCGTCTCCCGAAGAGCTGGAGCTGCTGCTTGAGCAGATGGGCGATATTCAGGAACAACTGGATATCGGCGATTTCTACATGCTCGACGTTAAAGTGGAAGAGATGGCAAACGGTCTTGGCCTTAATGCGATTGGGCTGGACCGGGACGTGGCCGCCCTCAGCGGTGGTCAGCGCACCAAGGTGCTGCTGGCCAAGCTGCTGCTCGAGAAACCAACCGTTCTTCTCCTCGACGAGCCTACCAACTATTTGGACGTGGAGCATATCGAGTGGCTGACCCAGTATCTGAAAGATTATCCGCATGCCTTTATCTTGATCTCCCACGATACGGAATTCATGAACCAGGTCGTCGATGTCATTTATCATCTGGAATTCGCTAAACTGACCCGGTACTCGGCCAACTACGAGAAGTTTTTGGAGATGGCGGATATTTCAAAAAATCAGCATATCGATGCCTATGAGAAGCAGCAGGAATTTATCAAGAAGCAGGAAGACTTTATCCAGCGGAATAAGGCGCGTTATTCGACCTCCGGCCGGGCGAAGAGCCGTGAGAAGCAGCTGGAGCGCATCGAGCGGATCGATCGTCCGGAAGAAGCGGCCAAGCCGGTGTTTAACTTTAAAGAGGCACGGGCGAGCGGCAAGACGGTGTTTGAAGGGATCGATTTCGAGATCGGTTATACCCACGCCCTGCTTCCCAAAATGAGCATGACGATTGAGCGCGGAGAAAAAATCGCTATCGTCGGCTGCAACGGTGTCGGCAAATCGACGCTCCTGAAGACGATCATGGGTAAAATCCCGCCGATCAGCGGCAAAACGTACCTTGGCGATTTTCTGTATCCGGCCTACTTTGAGCAGGAGGTCCGCCCCGGCAACATCACGCCGATTGACGACGTATGGAATGAGTTTTCGTCTTTGAACCAGCACGAAGTGCGTGCTCACTTGGCCCGCTGCGGCCTGAAGAACGAACACATTACGCGTCCGCTCAATATGCTCAGCGGCGGCGAGCAGGCGAAGGTGCGGTTGTGCAAGCTGATGATGCGTGAAGCGAACTGGATCCTTTTTGACGAGCCGACAAACCATCTTGACGTCGTAGCCAAAGCCGAGCTGAAGCGCGCCCTTCAGGAATTTAAGGGGACGGTGCTGCTCGTTTCCCACGAACCGGATTTTTATGAGGATTGGGTCACCAAAATTTGGAACGTGGAAGAGTGGTCCGCGCAGCGGGCTTAACTGCCTTGTAAATATCGAGCACTCGCAGCAAACAATAACCAAAAGCATATCATAGCCGCTTTCCTTCGGGATGGCGGCTTTTTATGAAAGGAACGATGAGCGATGCAACATACAGGAGACCGTTACTCCCGGCAGGAGCGGTTTGCCCCTTTGGGCAGGGAAGGCCAGCAGAGGCTGGCGGACAGCCACGTTCTTATTATCGGCGCGGGGGCGCTTGGCACTTCGATTGCCGAGACGCTGGCCCGTTCCGGGGTGGGCCATCTCACGATCGCCGACAGGGATTATGTGGAGTGGAGCAATCTTCAGCGGCAGCAGCTGTTTTCCGAGGAAGACGCCCGGCGGCGGCTTCCGAAGGCGGTTGCGGCCAAGCAGCGCCTTGAGGCGATCAATTCGGAGATTGTCATCGACAGCCACATTATGGACGTGCGCGTCGATGAGCTGGAGGAGCTGGTCCGCGGGGTGGATCTGATCATGGACGGTACCGATAATTTCGATACCCGTCTACTGATCAACGATCTCGCCCACAAGCATGACCTCCCCTGGATATATGGGGGCTGTGTCGGCAGCTATGGCATCACCTATACCATTCTTCCCGGCAAGACGCCCTGTCTGAACTGCTTGCTGGGCACAGTCCCGCTCGGTGGAGACACCTGCGACACAGCGGGCATCATTCCACAGGCCGTACAGATGGTGACGGCCCACCAGACTACGGAGGCTATGAAGCTATTAAGCGGACATCCCGAGGCGTTATCGAACAAGCTGGTGTCCTTTGACCTATGGCGCAACGAGTGGATCACGATCGGCGTAGACCATGCGAAAATGGAGGATTGCCCGACCTGTGGTCATCAGCGGACATACCCCTACCTGTCAGCCTCAAATCTGGAGAAAACCGACGTGCTCTGCGGGCGCGACACCGTCCAGATCCGTCCAGGAAGCAAGCGGTCCCTCGATTTGGCGGAAACGGCCGACAGGCTGGCCAAGCTCGGAGAGGGCATCGTCGACGCGAATCCTTTTCTGGTATCGTTTCAATTGGAATCGAAGCGGATGGTCATCTTTGCCGACGGGAGGGTGCTGGTGCACGGCACCAAGGATATTCCCGAGGCGAGGTCGCTGTATCACCGGTATTTTGGGTAAAAGGCATCATTTTCAATTCAGACCATTCCGTACTCCGGAATGGTTTTTTATTTTGTGGCCACCATAAAGGGAAACAATCGGCGTGCTCGCCGGAGCAAGCGGTACTGACCGCACAGCATCAATACTAAAAAAGTCGGTGGGCTGACATGCACGAAAGCATCCTGGCATTGGGACTGGCGAGGGACAGTGAGGTCGTAGACGCTCTTCTGGAAGAGCGGTTCGAAATATATATTGCCGGGGACGAAGAAGAAGCTGCTCAATACGCGCGCAGCCATCCGGTCGACCTGCTGCTCATGGATTTGACCGATTCCGCTGTGCCTTTAACCCGGCTCATTCGCACCGTCCAGCGTGAGCAGAAGGGCCGGCGGTTCCCTGCCGTCGTTTTGACGCCGTCCGAGATGGACCTGCCTGTGTCCAAGCTTTTCCGTGCAGGCGCAAACGACGTACTGAAAAAGCCTGCCGACACCGACGAACTGCTGGCCCGGATCCGCAATTTGCTGTCGCTGTTCGGGCTGATCGAAGAGCAGTACGGACAGACGGTCACGATTGCCGACCTGGACATCGACCCCAAGAGCCGGACAGTAACGCGCGGTGGAATCCCTATTGAACTGACCGCAAAAGAATATGACCTGCTGCTGTACCTGGCCAGGCACGTCAACCAAGTGTGCAGCCGTGAGGACATCTTGAAGTATGTATGGGAATTCGAATTTCATATGGTGACCAATGTCGTGGATGTATATATCCGGCATTTGAGGAAAAAGGTTGACCGCGGATTTAAGAAAAAACTGATTCACACCGTACGCGGAGTGGGTTATATAATAAAAGAAGGCCAATAGTCCTACTGGACTACCAGCCATCCACGTTGATGTCTATTATAACCTACAGTACGCGGCGTGCTTTCAGATAAGTTCTCTTCCAGTTGCCGGAGTTCAGATTGGAGATCGTTACGCCGGGAGAACCGTACGTGTGCAGGATTTTACCGTTGCCGGCATACACCGCCACGTGAGTTACGTTATGTCCGTTGGCTCTGCTGCCGCTGGAGAAGAACACAAGATCGCCGGGCTTCAGGTTTGCTTTCGATACGGCTTTTCCGACTTTGGATTGCGCCACAGAAGTACGCGGCAAGTTTACGCCGTACTTCTTAAAGATATGCTTCATAAAAGAAGAGCAGTCAAAATTTCTTGTTGTGCTGGTCGAAGCGCCGAACTTGTATGGAGTACCCATATATTGTTTACCGTAATTGACGACTTTTTGTCCAGTCGTTGTCGATGTCGTTGCAACTTGAGTATTAGCGGCAGAGGCTTCCGTTACCTGTGCGCTCGTTGCGATCATTCCACCAAATCCTATAGATGCACATAACCCTACGGTTACTAATTTTTGGATCATTTGTTTGTTCATGTTGTATTACCTCCAAATTTCGTTTTCTTTCAGGCTCGTCTCCGAGTATAACAGCTTTGTAACAGCCTAAATTCTGGATGTGGTGTAACAAAACGTTGGGGCTGTAAGAGAAATGGGCTTTTATTAAAAAACGATTAAAAGTTACAAAAAATTAAGAAATACATATACCTACCTTTGAAGCAAATAAAAAACCCTTGATGTATCAAGGGTTTTCATTGTTTTTTGCAATTTTCATTTCGGTTACAAAATTGTTGTCAAAGCAAAGCTGCGGCTGTCTTAATCATTGCTTTGGATGACAAGCAGGAGTCCGCCTTCCACATTGATTGTGCCTTGGGAACCGGTTAATTGGTTGCTGATGCCGAGGGATTCTCCCATTTTAAGCGTGGCGTTGTCTAAGGGGTATTGGAATCCTGTTAATGTAATTCCGGTCACTTCGGGGGTCATAGGCAGCAGGGAAACATACTTGTACCCTCTATCTTGGACCTCAATGGAAGAGCCGGTGAGTGTCATATAATTGTTACGGTCCAGCAGAGCGCAGGAGATGTGGTGCTGCAAAACCCGGTTCATCATCTGGATATTGGCTAACGTGTGGTCGAGCCTCGATCCTGTAACCCCCATCAGCAAAATGATATCCGGCTGTTCTTTGATGGCAAGGTCCAACGCAAGCTCCGTATCGGTCAAATCCTTGTCGATGGGATCGCAATCAATGAGCTGCTTGCTGCCGCTTCTAACCTTCTGCAAATCGGCCGGAGATATGGAGTCAAAATCGCCTACAGCCAGATCAGGCTTATAATTGTTTTCTATTAAAAATAACGCTCCCCGGTCGGCACCGATCAAAAAGTCGGAAGGCCTGATTTCCTTCAAATACTGCTTGTGCAGATCGCCTCCGGAAAAGATCAATACCCGTTTCTGTTCCATCCTATTTACCTCCGATTGTCGCATTGACGGCTCTTGGCAAGCCCTTTAATTCGCTTTTTATCGAAAGGGCTTGGAAGTTATTCTAGTATAAATCAGAATAGATGGTTGCACAATTCGGCCGGCAGCGGCTACAATGGATGACAGCATATGTTAGGGAGAGGTCAGAAAGAAAGTGGACATGCACGTTTTTGAACTATTCAGCATGATCGGCACCATCGCTTTCGCCATGTCCGGTGCGCTCGTAGCCATGGAGGAAGAGTACGACATTTTGGGGATCTTGGTTCTCGGCCTGGTGACTGCCTTCGGCGGCGGGGTCATCCGCAATGTGCTGATCGGTGTGCCGGTGACGACGCTCTGGAGCCAGGGACTGCTGATCAAATTGGCGATCGTGGCGGTGATCGTCGCTTTCCTGCTGCCTGTAAACTGGATCAGGCACTGGAAGAGGGCGGAGGCGCTGCTGGATGCGGTGGGATTGTCAGCCTTCGCGATCCAAGGCGCATTGTATGCCGCCAACATGCATCATCCGCTCAGCGCGGTCGTTGTTGCCGCTGTGTTGACGGGCATTGGGGGAGGGATTATCCGGGACCTGCTCGCCGGAAGGAAGCCGCTTGTGCTTCGAGATGAAATCTATGCCGTGTGGGCGATGCTGGCCGGGGTAGCCATCGGACTACATTGGATCCAGACCACACTGGAAGTGATCGTTTTGTTTGCGGCGGTGGTGGTGTTCCGGATGCTGTCTGTTTTTTATAAATGGAAGCTTCCGCGGCGTTCGCTGCAGCCATCTGCCATACAGCCCGTCATCCGCGACGAGCGGCATAAGGAATCAGCATAAAGCTAGGAGGACGAGACTTACATGATTTCCGTTTTATTTGTTTGTTTGGGCAACATTTGCCGCTCACCGATGGCTGAGGCGATCTTGAGACATAAAGTGGGCGAGGCAGGGCTGGAAGGAAAGATCAGCGTGGATTCCGCAGGCACGGGAGACTGGCACCTCGGCAAGATTCCGCATGAAGGAACCCGGCGGATGCTGGATCAGTACAAGATCAGTTATGCGGGAATGAAGGCGAGACAGGTCGCGAGCAGCGATTTCGAAACCTTCGACTACATCGTCTGCATGGATGACAGCAACGCGGCGAACCTGCGCAAGCTTCCGGGGGGAGAACAGGCGACCGTTCTGAAGTTTATGGACCTGCTTCCGGATCATGAGCTTCGCGAAGTGCCGGACCCTTATTATACGGGGAATTTCGAGCAGGTTTACGAATTGATGGACGCGGGCTGCCAGGTACTTTTGGACAAAATATGCCAAGAAAAGCTATAATAGATAAGACACGCCCGAACGAGGCAATGATCAAAAAGGAAAGCGGCAGGCGCACTGCCGTTTTTTCAGGCTGGAATTGAAAGCGTAACCACTTGCGGGGATAAAAAAAGGTGAACGTCGGCTGAGCTGTGGCTGCTGCATTAGCATTCATACCGGAACATGTTCACCTTTGTGCTGTTCAATAGAGGGTAATGGGTCAGGCGCGGAGAAAATAGAGCAGTGCATCCGGCAGTTCTTTTTGCCAGAAGCCCCAAATATGCTTGCCGTCTTTCTCGGTATAATGAACGGTTGCGCCGCGGTCCAACAGCAGTTCTTTCATGCTTCGGTTAATCTCGACGAAGTTGTAGACTCCGAGGTCGCTCTCGAAATGGGTTTCCTGCAGGCCGACGATCATGTAGATATCGAGCCAGGACAAGTCATCGCTTTCGGCTACGATTTCCTGGGTGTCCGTATAGTAAGCGCCGGACAAGCTGATAATCCGGTGAAACATCTCCGGATAGTTCATAGCCAGGTGGAGCGAAACGCATCCTCCCAGTGAGTCGCCGGCCAGCACGCGCTGCCCGGGGTCTTGCCGCACGGGATATTTTTGCTCGATGAAGGGAATAATTTCTTCGGCAAAGCACCGGGTATAGGCCTCGAACCGGCTGCCGAACGGCGCATATTCTTCGGTTCGCACGGAGGTGTCGACCTCGACGCCTACGACGATGAAGGGTTCGGCGAGATCATCCAGAATCAGCTGATTGGCGATGGTCGCGATCCGGCCGAAATTAAAAAATTCCTCGCCATCCTGGCAGTAGACGACCGGATAGCTGATGACCTCGTGGTAGCCGGGCGGCAGATATACGCGCAGGTTACGGCTTTCATTTAAAAAGCGGCTCTCCAGTTGTTCCTTGTGAATGGTTCGTTTCAAGTATTTTGAATCCGTCATTCATGATCACCTTTCGTGCGGTTAATTTTTGCAATCGGGAAAACAATAAGTTACTATAACCCATGTTTGCCGATTTTGTACCTGTTTCCGTCAAAGCACTCTGTCTGTTATACAAAATAGATTCGCCTGTTATACATACAAAGCGCAAATATTTTGAAATTTAATCCGCAATAGCTTTGACGAAACGAATAAAACAGGTGTATAATAATTCTATAACAGCGGAACTTGATATTCAAATTTTTTTGTTGAGGTGAAGAGAATGAGCAAGGTTCCTTATGAAGTGTACACCGAGGAAGTCGAAGCGCTTTCCGTGCTTTCTCCGGACGGTGAAATTGTTAATGAAGCGAAAATGCCTAAACTTACTGATGATCAGTTAAAAGAAATTATGTACCGTATGGTATTTACACGTACTTGGGATGACCGTGCTGTTAACCTTGGACGTCAGGGCCGTCTCGGCTTCTACGCACCGGTTTCCGGTCAGGAAGCGACGATGGTCGGCAGTGAATTCGCGCTGGAGAAAGATGACTTTATCTGCCCGGGCTACCGCGACATGCCGCAGATCGTATGGCACGGACTTCCGCTATACCAAGCATTCCTGTACTCCCGCGGACATCAAGAAGGCGGCCGCATTCCTGAGGGCGTTAACGTCTTGATGCCGCAAATTATTATCGGTGCGCAAATTTTGCACGCGATGGGTATTGCCATGGGCTACAAGCTGAAGAAGCAGAAGCAAGTGGTCATTACGTACACAGGTGACGGCGGATCTTCCGAGGGCGACTTCTACGAAGGCCTGAACTATGCCGGACGCTTCAAACTTCCTGTCATTTTCTTCGTACAAAACAACGGCTACGCCATTACGACTCCTTTCGCAAAACAAACGGCATCCTTGTCGATCGCGCACAAAGCGGTTGCAGCCGGTATCCGCGGCGTAAAAGTCGACGGTATGGACGTGCTTGCCGTTATTAGTGCTGTTCAAGAAGCTGCTGAGCTCGCGCGGAGCGGCGAAGGCGCAACTTTGATCGAAGGCGTAACTTACCGGTACCGTCCGCACTCCTTGTCCGACGATGCAACCAAATACCGCACGAAGGACGAAGAAGGCGAATGGAACGCAAAGGATCCGATTACGCGCCTCGGCAAGTACCTGGAGAAGAAAGGCCTGTGGTCGGAAGAAGACACGGCCCGCGTGAAAGAGGAAGCCAAAGCGAAAGTAAACGAAGAGATCAAAAAAGCGGAACAGACTCAAAAAATGACCGTACCCGGCCTGATCGACAGCATGTTCGAACAAACACCGAAACATTTGGAAGAACAAAAGGCCGATTTCCAATAAATCGTTTGATCCGTTTTGCGTAGTTTAACGAATGTTTAAGGAGGAAATGAAGCAATGGCACAAATGAATATGAAGGAAGCAATCCGCGATGCGCTGCGCGTGGAACTCAAGCGTGACCCGAACGTGATTGTGTTTGGTGAGGACGTAGGTAATGTCGGCGGCGTATTCCGTGCGACGGAAGGGCTGCAAAAAGAATTCGGAGAGGAACGCGTCTTTGACACGCCTCTGGCTGAATCCGCGATCGGCGGCCTGGCTGTAGGCCTCGGGATCCAAGGCTTCCGTCCGGTAGCCGAAATCCAGTTTGTCGGCTTTATCTTTGAAGCGCTCGACCAAATGTTTGTACAGGCAGCCCGCATGCGTTTCCGTTCCGGCGGACGCTACAACGCGCCGATCGTATTCCGCACACCGTTTGGCGGCGGGGTTAAAGCGGCTGAGCTTCACACTGATTCCCTGGAAGGTTTGGCCGTTCAAACACCGGGTATTAAAGTGGTAGTCCCGTCGAACCCTTACGACGCCAAAGGCCTGATGATTGCGGCGATCCGCGACAACGATCCGGTGTTCTTCATGGAGCACTTGAACCTGTACCACGCGTTCCGCGCCGAAGTTCCTGAAGAGGATTACGTCGTTGAGCTGGGTAAGGCTAACGTGGTCCGCGAAGGTTCCGACGTGACGATCATCGCCTACGGCATGATGGTTCATACCGCTACGAAAGCAGCGGAAGAGCTTGAGAAAACGAAAGGCATCAAAGCCGAAATCATCGACCTGCGTACGCTGAATCCTTTGGATATCGATACGATCGTTGCATCGATCAAGAAAACAAACCGTGCCATCGTCGTACAGGAAGCTCAAAAAACTTCCGGCGTTGCGGCTGAGGTCATTGCTCAAATCAACGAAAAAGCGATTCTTCACCTGGAAGCTCCAGTACTGCGCGTAACTGGACCTGACACGGTATATCCTTTTGCCCAAATCGAAGATACATGGCTTCCTACACCGGCTCGAATCATCGCTGCAGTCAACAAAGTCATGGAATTCTAAGAATCGCAGTCATTCAATAGGGAGGTAGTAACGTGGCAAAATTTGAATATCGGTTCCCCGAACTGGGAGAGGGCTTGCATGAAGGCGAAATTATCAAAATGCATATCAAGCCCGGCGATAAAGTAACAGACGACGACATCATTATGGAAGTGCAGAACGACAAGGCGGTTGTAGAAGTGCCTTGTCCGGTTAACGGCACAGTACAGGAAGTATTCACGAAGGACGGACAGGTGTGCCGTGTTGGCGAAGTAGTCGCCATTATCGATGCAGAAGGCGAAGTGCCTGAGCAGGAAGCTCCTGCCGGCGATCACGGCGCCCAAGAAGCAGACGCAGCAAAAGGCAGTGCGGATACAACTTCTTCCCCTGCGGCAAGCAGCCCTGCTGATGCCAAAGAAGGCGGCGCTGACCAAGCTCCGGCTCCTGCAGCTCCGAACAAAGAAGTGCTGGCTACGCCAAGCGTGCGCAAGTTTGCGCGTGAGCAAGGCGTTGACATCACGCAAGTGAGCGGAACAGGCAACAACGGTAAAGTGACTAAAGAAGACGTCGAAGCCTTCAAGAACGGCGGCGGTCAAGCGGCAGCGCCTGCAGCAGCTAAGGCTGAAGACAAGGCAGCTGCACCTGCAGCGGCAGCAGCAGCTGCGGATCCGCGTGCTGAAGAAGAGCGTGTACCGTTCAAAGGAATCCGTAAAGCGATCGCTAACGCCATGGTGAAATCGGCGTACACAGCTCCGCACGTTACGATCATGGACGAAGTGGACGTAACCGAGCTGGTGGCATTCCGTACCCGCATGAAACCGATCGCCGAGAAGAAAGGCACGAAGGTCACTTATCTGCCGTTCATCGTCAAAGCGCTTGTGGCGGCCAGCCGTCAATTCCCTGCTTTGAACGCGACGATCGACGAAGAAAACAACGAAATCGTCTACAAGAAGTACTACAACATCGGTATCGCAACCGATACGGATAACGGTCTGATCGTACCGGTCATCAAAGATGCCGACCGTAAGAGCATCTGGATGATCGCTGACGCGATCCGCGACCTCGCGGCACGCGGCCGTGACGGCAAACTGGCTCCGGCAGAAATGAAAGGCAGCACGATCTCCATCACCAATATCGGTTCCGCCGGCGGCATGTTCTTTACTCCGATCATCAACTTCCCTGAAGTGGCGATCCTGGGTACCGGACGCATTACCGAAAAACCTGTTGTGAAGAACGGCGAAATCGTGGCAGCTCCAGTTATGGCCTTGTCCCTGAGCTTTGACCACCGCATCATCGATGGTGCTACAGCCCAAAACTTTATGAACTATATTAAATCACTGCTCAGCAACCCTGAGCTGCTGGTTATGGAGGTGTAAGATATGGTAGTAGGTGACGCTTCTCTCGATATCGATACATTAGTGATTGGTGCTGGTCCCGGCGGTTACGTGGCAGCCATCCGTGCTGCACAGCTAGGACAAAAGGTTCTGATCGTGGATAAATCCGAAGTGGGCGGCGTGTGCTTGAACCGCGGATGTATCCCTTCCAAAGCCCTGATTGCGGCGGCTCATCAATATGAGTCTGCCGTTCACGGCGAATCTTTCGGCGTAACTGCTGAAAATGTGAAAGTGGACTTTGGCAAAACCCAGGAATTCAAAAACGGCGTTGTGAAAAAGCTGACCGGCGGCGTTGCCGGCCTGCTCAAAGGCAACAAGGTTGAAATTTTCAACGGCGAGTGCATGTTCATCAACGAAAACGAGGCGCGCGTGTTCAACGAACACGAGTCCCCTCGCTACCGTTTCAAAAACTGCATCATCGCTACCGGCTCCCGTCCGATCGAGCTCAAAGCGTTCCCGTTCGGCGGCCGCATCCTGTCTTCGACAGAAGCGCTGAGCCTGCCTGAAATTCCGAAGAGCATGGTTGTCATCGGCGGCGGATACATCGGTGCCGAGCTTGGCCAAATGTACTCCAAATTCGGTACAAAAGTGACGATCATCGAAGGACTGGATTCCATCCTGAACGGATTCGATCCGGATATGACGAAGCTCGTTGTGAAGAGCATGACCAAAACCGGCGTGGAAATCATCACAAACGCCAAAGCGGAAAGCGCGACTCAAACCGACAATGAAGTTACGGTGAAATACTCCGTGAACGGCGAAACGAAAGAAGTGACTGCCGACTACCTGCTCGTTACGGTTGGTCGCCGTCCAAACACCGACGGAGAGCTCGGACTCGACCTGATCGGTATCGAATTGGATGACCGCGGCCTGATCAAAGTCGATCATCAAGGACGTACGAACAAGCCGCATATCTTTGCAATCGGCGACATCGTTAAAGGCCCTGCGCTGGCACACAAAGCTTCTTACGAAGGTAAAGTAGCGGCTGAAGCCATCGCCGGACATCCTTCCGTCGTGGACTACAAAGTCGTTCCTGCCGTAGCATTCGTCGATCCTGAATGCGCGAGCGTAGGCTACACCGAAAAAGAAGCAAAAGAAAAAGGCTACAAAGCAAAAGCAGCGAAGTTCCCGTTTGCGGGCAACGGGCGCGCCTTGTCCCTCAATGCTGCGGACGGCTTCGTGAAGCTGGTGTTTGACGAGGAATCTCAGCTCGTGCTGGGATGCCACATTGCCGGGGTGGAAGCTTCCAACCTGATCGCTGAGCTGGGCCTCGCTATTGAAATGGGCGCCACGCTGGAAGATATCGCTTTGACGATCCATGCGCATCCAACGCTGGGCGAAATCGTTATGGAAACTGCCGAGCTTGCGCTGGGCAATCCGATTCACGTGATCGCACCACGCCGTTAAGTTATCATCATATATAGAAGGAACTCAAGGAAAGAGCCGCATGAGGCGGCTCTTTCTTTTTTTGTTATTGAAGGGACTTCGTCATTTCAGGCGTTAGCGCCAAAGGAGCCGGATCCATTAACCTCTGAAGTAACCATCCTGAAAGGACAGTTCTGCAATCCACCCATATCATAATAAGAGGGGATATGTTGTTTTTCTAATTATTGGGATCATCTGGGTGATGATGCTGACCGGTTGAGGATTTTGCTACAATGGAAAGAGCAGAACGTTTCATTCGAGGGAAGGTGGGGGATGTTATGGGAACAATGACCTCATTTCTGGAAAGAGGACTGATGGACGAAGATTTTCCGATTCGTGTGGTTCAGACAGAAGAAACGTTTCTTTTTGCGCCGCATTGGCATGAAGAAGTTGAAATTGTATATGTAGCCGAAAGCGGGGCGCGCATCGAACTGAACCATCACTTATGTGAGCTGAAGAAAGGGGAGATTTTGATGATCAAGCCGGGTGAAGTCCATTCTTTTCTGCCCGGCACCGGCAAGCTGCTGATTATCGTATTTCGCATGCATTTTTTAACAGGAACGAACCCCTGCGGCCCGGATGAGCAAAGCTTAAAGTCGCTCGTTTCGCACAATACCGTCATTCCGGCACATCAAGTGCAGAAGGCCAATTTGGCGCTGATGATGAAAGCGATTGCTGAAGAAGAATCGGGCAGGCAGCCCGGTTATAAATGGTCCATGAAAGCAAGGCTGTACGACCTGATCGTTCGCTTGATCCGGCTCAAGCCGGGGCAAATGGAGGATGATTATCCAGGGGGAGCTTGCTCCGAGAGCAAGAAATTCGCCTTTATTGAGGCGGTGTGCGAGTATCTGGAAAGGCACTACGACCAGCCGCTGAAGCTGGATGACATTGCCGACCATACGAACTTTAACAAATTTTATTTATGCAAGCTGTTTAAGGAAGCCCGCGGCATGACGGTAATGGATTACTTGAATCAATACCGGATTGCACAAGCTAAATGGGAGCTGCTCGGCGGTTCGGAATCCATTCTGCAGATCGCTGTGCGGAACGGATTTAACAATCTGAACTCGTTCAACCGCATTTTTAAAAAGTACAATGGCTGCACGCCTTCCGAATTTCGCAAGCGAAGCGGCAGGACTGCGCAATAAATGAACAATCCAGACCAATATCCGATGAGCCCGGCCGGCAAAAATCCCATAAAATGATAACAAACTTAGATGTAAGCGTTTCCTTTTTAATCGTGGATGAGGGGGGACTAGTTGTTATCCTGGGATTGACCAACATCAAGCGAAAAGCAAAGGACGGGTGCTCATGAGAAGAAATCATTGGGGATATACCTTTATGCTGAGTCTGCTGGGCTTGTCCATCCTGCTGGCCGGGTGTACGGTCTCGGGCAAAGGAACGGGCTCAAGCCAGGAAATAACCGTATGGAGCTTTACCGATGAGGCGAATTACGCCATTGACAAGTTTGAGAAGAAGTACCCCGGGGTCAAGGTGAACTTCGTCAACATCCCGGGCAACTTTTACATCACTAAGCTGAAATCCGCCTCTGCAGACGGCTTCCAAGGCACCGGACGTGTTCATGCTCGAAAACGGAAATATCCGTGAGCTGATCGACGTTCCCTACCTGGAGAACCTGTCTGCGGCTCCGTACGATGCAAACAAGCTCATTCCTGAGCAGTATCCCTTCGTGCAAGCCAACGAAAAGGACTCTGAAGGGAACGTCAAGGCACTGGGTTACCAGGCGACACCTGGAGGCATTTATTACCGCCGGGACCTGGCCAAACAATATTTGGGCACAGACGATCCGGAGGAAGTCAGCAAGCAGATTGACTCCTGGGACAAAATTTTCGACATCGGCGAAAGGGTTGCCAAAGAAAGCGGGGGCAAAGTGCACGCCCTGGCGAATTGGAACGCCATTTCCGTCTCATACGAAGGCATTCCATGGGTCAAGGACAACAAGCTTGTCATCAACGACGCTTACCTGAAGGTGCTCGATATGGTGCGGGAAGCGCGGCAGCGGCATGTGCTGGCCGAATTTGATGACGGGAGCGCCGGATATGCCGCTTCCATGCAAAAGGGCGAAGTGATGTTCTATCCAGGGGCAAGCTGGGCGCTGCAGTACACGTTCAAGGCGAATGCACCGGATACCTCGGGAAAATGGGGACTTGCGCACGGCCCGGCCTCATTCAGCTCTGGGGGAACGTATATCGCTATGTACAGCAAAAGCAAAAACAAGGATCTGGCGTGGAAATTTATCCACTTCTACAATTTCGACCACGAGTTTTTGACCGAGCTGGCCCATGACCAGGACTATTTTACGAGCAATCGGGTCGTGGACGACCAGCTGGCTCCGACGCTGACTTCCGCTTACCTGGGGAACCAAAAGCACTTCGAGTTCTTTTCCGAGGAAGCGAAAAACGTGCCGAGCTATCAGCGGACGCCTTTTGATACGGTGATCAACAATGACATATATAAAAACGTGCTGCAGCTGTACCTGAACAACAAGATGAAGACGAAAGAAGAAGCCATCCAAAGAATTAAACGGGACGTCAAGCTCAGGTACCCCGAGCTGGAGGTGGATTGACGCTTAGCGGTTGATTATTCGGCTGCGACAACGTTGGAACAACCTATACCAGGAGGTGCGTCCATGTTTGCCAAATCGATACGGAAGGACCATTACGGTTATTTTTTCATTGCACCGTTCTTTATCATCTTTCTGCTGTTCGGATTGTATCCGATTCTATACTCGCTGTATATCAGCTTTACGAACTGGGACGGGATCCGGACGCCGGAATTCGTGGGGCTGGGTAACTACATTACGGTATTCCACGACCCGATATTTTACAAAACCTTTCTCAACACGCTGTTTATTTGGGGCGTGTCCGTCATCCCTCAGCTGACCGTTTCGCTCGTGCTCGCCTTTATTTTAAACGAGAAGTTCGTCAAGGGAAGAAACATCTTCCGTGCCGTCTATTTCTTCCCGCATATCGTCACCGCCGCTTCGCTGGGGCTGCTGGTAAGCCTGATCTTCGACTGGCAGTCGGGCGGGCTGAACCACTTTCTCGTCGAGAGCGGTATCATCCACGATCCGATCAACTGGAAGAACAACGCCTGGTTCATGCGGCTGATCGTGTCCTCGATTTTGTTCTTTCAATACTTCGGCTACTCCATGATCATTTATTTGGCCGGACTGCAGGGAATCGATCCTTCGCTGACCGAGGCCGCCCAAATCGACGGGGCTACGAAAAAGCACATTTTCCTGCACATCACGGTTCCGATGCTGAAACCGATCATTTTGTTCCAGGTCATCACCTCGATCATCGGCGGGATGCAGATCTTCGATCAGCCCTTTACCCTCACCAATGGCACGGGAGCGCCGGACCGCGCATCCATGACCAGCATCATGTACCTGTACAACGTCGCGTTTCAGAGCACACGGTTTGGCTACGGAGCCGCCATCGCATTTTGCCTATTCATCATTATCATTCTGTTCTCCGTCCTGTCGTTTGTGCTGACGAACCGGAAGAAGGCTTGAGGAAGGAGTCGATAACATGGAAGCGATTAGACCGATCCGGCGGGAACTTCCGTATGCCGCCAAGCCCAAACGCCGCCTGTCCGCCGGTATGGTGCTGCTGTATATTTTTCTGATCGGGTTTGCCATCATCTGTATCATCCCGTTTTATCTCATGCTGATCTACTCCAGCCACAGCAATGCCGACATCGCCTCGTCGTTCATTTTTCTGCCGGGGAAGGATTTGTGGGCGAATTACAGCAACATGGCCGCAAAAATCAACATTTGGCGTGGATTCATGAACAGCTTTTTCATTGCGGGATCCACGACGGTGCTGTCCCTGTACATCGGGGCGCTGACGGCTTACGGCTTCGCCAAATTCCGGTTTAAAGGCAACAAGCAGCTGTTCTTCGCCCTGCTGGCCACGATGATGGTTCCAGGGCAGCTGGCCCTGATCGGGGTATACCGGCTGTTCAGCACATTCGGCCTGCTCGACAGCTACGCGGCTATCATTCTGCCGGCGGCGGCGAACGCCTTTAACGTCTTTTTTATCAAGCAGTTTATCGACGGAAGCATTCCGGACGAAATCATCGAATCGTCGCGGGTCGACGGTGCGGGCGAGTTCCGGACGTTCAACCAGATCATCCTGCCGATTCTGGGTCCTGCGGTTTCCGCACTCGGCATCTTTACGTTCATCGGCTCATGGAACAACTTCCTCGGCCCGCTCGTCCTGTTCTTCTCGCAGAGCAAATATCCGCTGCCGGTTCTGGTCGCGCTCGTGCAGGGTTATTACGGGATGGACTACGGACTGTTGTACCTGGGTGTGGCGATTTCCATCGTGCCGATCATCATCGTGTTTGCGGTCTTTTCCAAGCAGATCATCGGGAGCGTGGCGATTGGAGCCGTTAAAGGGTAGCGCTGCGTCTGTCATATGAAAAATCTCGAGATGATGTAACGGCAACAAGGATTTGGCATGGGACGGTTCTTGGGGGAAGACCCTGGGAACCGTTTTTTTGCAGTTAGTTCCCGGTATGCGGCAAGCGGGCGGATTCTGGTCACTGGGGATGGACTTTTTTAGGTGTTTATCAACCATGCCCCCACATGGTAAACTAGAATATACACAATCATCAGATATATAGACATTCGGCATTGAGAGGAAGGATACAAAGTGCGAAACTATTTGGAGCTGCTGCAGGACATACTGGAACACGGTACCCCCAAGGAGGACCGGACCGGAACCGGCACGATTTCCGTCTTCGGACGACAGCTGCGGTTCGATCTGTCCAAGGGCTTCCCGCTCGTGACGACGAAGCGCATCCATTTGAAATCGGTCGTCCATGAGCTGCTGTGGTTTTTGAGCGGCGATACGAATATCCGGTACCTGAAAGAAAACGGCGTTTCCATATGGGACGAGTGGGCTGACGAGAACGGGGATTTGGGACCGGTGTACGGCTCTCAGTGGCGGAACTGGGAGGCACCGGACGGCACCCATATCGACCAGATTGCGAATGTGATCGAATCGATCAAGCGGAATCCGGATTCCCGCAGGCATATCGTGAGCGCATGGAACGTGGCGGAGATTGAGAACATGAAGCTTCCTCCTTGCCATTTCGTATTCCAATTCTATGTGGCCGGGGGCAAATTGTCCTGCATGCTGACGATGCGTTCGGTCGACACGTTCCTCGGACTGCCGTTTAATATTGCCAGCTACGCGCTGCTAACGCACATGGTAGCCCAGCAATGCGGGCTCGAAGTCGGCGAATTCATTTGGTCCGGCGGCGACGTGCATATTTATTCAAACCATTTGGAACAGGTCAAAACCCAGCTGGAGCGCGAGCCATTCGAGCTGCCTCAGCTTGTGATCAAACGGAAGCCCGAATCGATATTCGACTATAAGTTCGAGGATTTCGAGTTCGTGAATTATCAGCATCATCCAGGCATTAAGGCGCCGGTCGCCATCTAGTCGGCTTTCATTTTATGTTGAAGGGAGCTTTTTGACCATGACAATGACGTTTATCTGGGCCATGGGCTCAAACGGAGTAATAGGGCGGGACAACAAGCTTCCTTGGCGGCTTCCGCGGGATATGGCTTTTTTCAAGGAAAAGACGATGGGCAAAACGGTTCTCATGGGCCGCAAAACGTGGGAATCCTTCGGCGGTAAACCGCTGCCTGGACGCGACAACGTCGTCCTGACCCGCGATCCGGATTACGAGGCACCGGGAGCCCAGATCATTCATACGATAGAAGAAGCGGTTGAGCTCGGCAAGAATAAAGAGATCATGGTGATCGGAGGAGCGGAGATTTACTATAAGCTGCTTCCGGTAGCGGACTGCCTGATCGTCACCCGGATCGACGAGACGTTTGAAGGCGACACCTACTTCCCTGAAGTAGACTTCGGGGACTGGATTCTGCAAGAAGAGGTCGAAGGGATCACGGATGAGAAAAACCCGTATTCCTACCGTTTCTGCACCTATATCCGCAAAAGTTAACCGAAATTCATGTTATCACGACATGTGATCTCGATGTGAAATAGTACAAATAATTATGCGGATAATCCATTTAATATTCAAAGTTTCAAATGATACTATAATTGAAATATCTATGTAGAATGAACTTGAGCGTATCATGTTCTATCACGAAAGCTGCGCCGTGGTAAGGGGATAATACATGCACAGGCTCGGGTTCAATCTATCTACGTGTCGATAATGTGATAGATAGGAAGTAACTTTCAACAAGATAGAAAAGAACGGATGGGGGAAAATGCGTCATGTCAACACCAACAGGCTTTATGGAGTACAGCCGCCAGCTTCCGGCGGATCGCGATCCTGCAGAGCGGATTAAGGATTGGGAAGAGTTCCATAAACATATGTCCGAAGAAGAACTGCGCACCCAGGGCGCACGCTGTATGGATTGCGGAACACCTTACTGTCATACGGGAATCGATATGGCTGGAGGCACCTCGGGCTGCCCGGTCAACAATCTGATCCCGGAATGGAACAACCTCATCTACCGCGGCTTGTGGAGAGAAGCGCTGGAGCGCCTGCATAAAACGAACAACTTTCCGGAGTTTACCGGCCGGATTTGTCCTGCTCCATGCGAAGGCTCTTGTACCGTCGGCCTGATCGGCCAGCCGGTAACGATCAAAACGATCGAGCAGGCCATTATTGATAAAGGATTTGAAGAAGGATGGGTTGTGCCAAACCCACCGGAGAAACGTACAGGCAAACGCGTGGCGGTCGTGGGCTCGGGCCCGGCAGGACTGGCCGCGGCGGCACAGCTGAACAAAGCGGGCCACAGCGTGACGGTGTACGAGCGTGCGGACCGCATCGGCGGCCTGCTGATGTACGGCATCCCGTCGATGAAGCTCGACAAATCCGTTGTTCAGCGCCGTGTGGACCTGCTCGCAGCGGAAGGCATCCAGTTTATTACGAATACCGAAATCGGCAAGGACATTCCTGCACAGCAGCTCGTTGACGACTATGATGCCGTCGTGTTGTGCGGCGGAGCCACCAAACCGCGCGAATTCAACATTGAAGGCAGCGATCTGAACGGGGTTCATTATGCCATGACGTACTTGAACGGTACGATCAAAAGCTTCCTAGACTCGGGTCTTGCCGACGGGAACTACATTTCCGCAGAAGGCAAAGATGTCATCGTGATCGGCGGCGGCGACACCGGTTCGGACTGCGTTGCAACAGCACTCCGTCATGGCTGTGCAAGCGTTACGCAGTTTGGCACGCATGAGAAGGCGCCGCTGGAGCGCGATCCGATCAACAACCCTTGGCCGCAGTTCCCGAACGTATACACGCTGGATTACGCCCAGGAAGAGGCGAAAGCGGTCTTCGGCAGCGATCCGCGTGAATTTTCCATCATGACCACCAAATTTGTGGGTGATGACGAAGGAAACCTCCAGGAGCTGCACACCGTTCAAATTCAGCGGATGGTGGACGAAACCGGACGTAAAATCTACCAGCCGATTCCGGGAACGGAACGGGTATTCAAAGCGCAAATGGCGCTGATCGCCATCGGTTTCGACGGACCGGAGCAGACGATTACCGAACAGCTCGGCCTTGAAACGGACCGCCGCTCGAACGTAAAAGCGCGGAAGGGTAAATACAACACAAACGTGGACAAAGTTTTCGCAGCCGGCGACATGCGCCGCGGCCAAAGCTTGGTCGTATGGGCCATTAACGAAGGCCGCGAAGCTGCCCGTGAAGTGGACAAATATTTGATGGGTTCGACAGTGCTGGTATAAGATCGCCGGCTCATGACACGGGTATGATAGGACAGCAGCTCCGCATTGTTGGCGGGGCTGCTGTTTTTTCTGTATCAGGTCAAATAACGATGTAAGGAGGCAGAAATCAATGGGACAAATAACGGCTTATCGGGAAGAGGATCACGATCATTTGGTAGAGTTGTGGTACCGGGCGGTTCGGGAGACGCATGCTTTTTTAACCGAGGCAGATATCGCGTTTTACCGCCGGATTGTAGACGAGCAGGCGCTGAAGCACGTGGAGGTGTGGGTGGAAAAGGATGACAGCGGCGTCCCTTTGGGCTTCATCGGGCTGGACGGCAGTATGGTGGAAATGCTGTTCGTCGATCCCGACAGGCATGGACAAGGCATTGGCACCCGTTTACTCCGGTATGCGGAGCAGCTGAAGGGAAGCCGGCTGCGGGTCGACGTCAACGAGCAGAACGACGGGGCATACGCGTTTTATCAGCGGTATGGATTTGTACGGACGGGACGGTCCGAGCTGGACGGCTCCGGACGGCCGTTCCCGCTCCTGCATTTGGAACTGAAACGGTAAACTGGCAGGCTCAACCTGCCTCTTTAAAAACATCATGCTCTCCCAAGGTCTGGGATTATCAAAGGGAGAGCTGCTGATACATAGTTAAGTTAAAAATGCATCCGAAGCGAGTGCTCCCTTTTCATGGAGCTTCGCCGGGTGCTTTTTCCGCTTTGGCTTTTTGGAAATAATCAAACCACAAGCCTTTAATGTATTCTACCGGATCGATTAGTCCTTCTTCGATGCACAGCTCGACCAGCAAGTGAACCCCGAAGAACTGCCGCCGGTTTCGGTCATGGATACTCGATAACGCCTCCAGCGTCACCTTCTTCGCTTTTTCAACGCTGTGCTGCTCAACGCCTTGCACAATTTCTTTCATGTTTTCCAGCACATAAACCGTCTTCCTTAATGTACGAATCAGCAAAATTTGCCGGACATGCGTGGGGGTAAACAGCCTGTACCCGTTTTCGGGATCCCGTTCCGGCTGGATCAGCCCTTCTTTTTCCCAATGCCGGATCGCCGAGGGCTGCACATCCGTAAGCTCAGCTGCTTCGCCGATCGTCATGCGTCCCTTCAATCGTTTGCCCGAGACAAGCGGCAGTTCGGGATCCTGGAGTAAAGCCAGGGTCTGTTCGGCAACCGTTTTTTCATGCTGCAGACGAGCCTGCTCCTGATTGACGAGCCAGAAGGCTCCGTCCATGTCACGCTGTTGAATCAAGCGAAGCACTTCAGAGGTAATCCCGACCCCGAACCCTGAAAACATAGCCCGCAGGCAGCGGAAATAAGCCAGGTGCAGCTGGGTGTACAGGCGGTAGCCGTTATCCGACCGCTCCGGCTCGGGGACTACCCCCCAAGATTCATAGTGACGCAGGGCGCTTGTGCTGATATACAATTCCCTGGCGATTTCGATCGGCTTATAATAACGCATTTCCCTTTCCCCCTTATGCGCTTGGACTATCTTCACTCCCCCAAGGATAACATGCCGGCAAACACTGCACAAAAAGCTTTAAGTGACATGATAATGTTCTGTTGCAGGGTTACTTTGAATTCATATGAAAATTTAAGCCAGCCTTCCCATTTGCATGAGTGTTATAAAATTTGGATGTAAGTTGAATTTCAAGCGCTAAGTAGGAGGTAGAACATGGAACAAGAAGCAGCCGTTGACGTGCGCGGGCTAAGGAAAGCTTACGGCAAGGAGGATGTTCTGAAGGGATTGGACCTACGGGTTGAGCAGGGAACCGTGTACGGCGTACTCGGCCCCAACGGGGCAGGCAAGACGACGCTGATCGGCATTTTGTCCACGCTGCTCGCACCGGATTCCGGTTCGGTCCGGATCTTTGGACTCGACGTCGTGCGGGAAGCGGATGCCGTACGCCGAAGGATCGGGCTCACCGGGCAATTCGCCGCGGTGGACGAGGGGATGACCGGCCGCGATAATCTGGTCCTCTTTGGCAGGCTGGCGGGTTATTCCGCCAAAACGGCCAAAGTCCGGGCCGAACAGCTGTTGGATGCATTTGGCCTGACCGATGCGGCCGGGCGTTCGGCCGGAAAGTATTCCGGGGGCATGCGGAGGAGGCTCGATATTGCTGCGGCGATGCTCGTCGCTCCGGACCTTCTCTTTTTGGACGAACCGACAACCGGTCTGGATCCGCGGAGCCGCAGCGAAGTGTGGGATATCGTGCGCACTTTGGTGGACCATGGCACAACCGTGGTGTTGACGACCCAGTATCTGGAGGAAGCGGACCAGCTTGCGGACCGCGTGGCAGTGATCGGCGAGGGCTCCGTCATCGCCGAAGGAACGCCCGCCGAACTAAAGGCTTCGATCGGTTCAGGCTCGATTCAAATCCGGCTGGCCGACCCGAAGCAGCGGGAGGAAGCCGAGCAGGTCCTGCGGCGCGTACTTCAAACAGAAGCCCGGCTTCATGCGAACCCCGCCGAACTGTCGGCTCAAGTCTCCGATCCGCGGCAGGCTGCGCTGGCGCTGACGGAACTCAGTGAGGCAGGTATTTATACGCACCAATATTCGCTTGGAGAGCCTAGTCTTGACGAGGTTTTTCTCACGCTGACCGGCAGGAGCGCTCAAGCAGAAACTCTGAAGGAGGAGAACCGATGAGCGATACACAGTCCAAAATGGTGGCCGCCCTGAACTTGAGGGAGCGCCCGCCGCGGCCGAGCGCGCTGCAAGCGGTAATGACCTTTATTTGGCGCTCATGGCGGAAAACGAGCGGCAACGCGGCTTATTTAGCGATCGATTCGATCATTTTCCCGGCGGTCTTTCTGCTGATCTTTACGTATTTGTTCGGTGGCGCCATTTCCGGATCAACGGGAAATTACCTGCAGTATCTGCTGCCAGGCATGATGGTGTATACCGTCACCACCATGACGGTGTACATTGGCATCAATCTCAAAACAGATATCGAACGCGGTGTCTTTAACCGATTTCGAACGCTGCCGTTCTGGCAGCCCGCTGCGATCATCGGCACGATGGCCATCAACCTCATATCCTTCGCCGTGGGACTCATTACGACGTTAGGGCTCGGAATGCTGCTCGGATTCCGCCCGGAAGCGGGATGGTTTGGAGTGCTGTTGTCAATGCTGCTCGTGATGCTCTATGCTTTCAGTTTCAGCTGGATCTTTGCCTGCCTGGGGCTGACCGTACGGAAAACCGAATCGCTCACGACGATGTCCTATCTCGTGCTGTATCCGCTCATGTTTACGAGCAACGTGTTTGCCGACACGTCCACCATGCCGGATTGGCTAGGTCCGGTCGTTGCTTACAACCCCGTCAGTCTGGCTTCCGCATCCGCCCGGGCATTGATACACGGTACGGCGGGTACGGCTGCCCTGACCACCACGCTGATAAGCTTGGGATGTATCATTGCCGTGTTCATGCCGCTTGCATTTCAGCTTTACCGCAAAAAAAGCAAGTGACCGAAACCAGATGGAAACATCGTCAGGGACTGGCACCGCTTTGATTGTAACCCTTCCTGATCCTTGGAGCGGGAGGCCCTGCCGCCAAGAGATGACTCTCCAAAGGCTTTCCCGCTTGCATTGAAAAACGGGCCTC
This sequence comes from Paenibacillus favisporus, assembly GCF_040545415.1. NCBI lineage: Bacteria > Bacillati > Bacillota > Bacilli > Caryophanales > Paenibacillaceae > Paenibacillus > Paenibacillus favisporus. Next base: position 918,213 of record NZ_JBEPLV010000001.1, read on the forward strand.
TCGTATGCTATCATAATTTAGAGTCAACTCTATCAGAACGTGGAAGTTATCCATGAATAAACCGGCCGGGAGCAGCTATTCTCGGCCTTTTTCCATGCGGGGAGCGAATGATTGTTGAAAACTCTAGTCATAGCAGAAAAACCGGATATGGGGCGCAACATTGCCGCGGTCATTGAGCCGAGGGCGAAGAATGCCCGCTCCTATCTGGAGGGGGAGCAGTATATCATTACCTGGGCTATCGGACATCTCGTCGGTTTGGCAGAGCCGGATGCCTATGATGACCGGTACAAGAAATGGAACTTTCGTGATCTGCCGATCATGCCCGACCAATTCAAAATCGTGCCGCATTATAAAACGAAAAACCAGCTGAAAACGATCGGGGAGCTGGCAAAACGCTGCGACCGGATCGTGAATGCCTGCGATGCGGGACGGGAGGGGCAGTACATCTTTGCGCTGATTCAGCAGCAGCTGAAGCTGAAGCAGCCCGTCCGGCGGCTGTGGATTTCGGACCTGACCGCGGAGAGCATCGCCAAGGGCTTCAGGGAGCTACGCGCCGCCGAGGAATTCGAAAATTTGACGCAGGCCGCCAGGGCCCGCAGCGAGGCCGACTGGCTTATCGGCATGAACGCGACCCGGGCGTTTACGACCAAGCATAATACGCTGCTGTCCGTCGGACGGGTTCAGACGCCCGTGCTGGCGCTCATATACGACCGGCAGAAGGAAATCGAGTCGTTTGAATCGCTGACGTATTACGAGGTTAAGGCTCATTTTCGCCAAGAGGCGCTGGAGTACACGGGAACGTGGCAGGGAGATCGGCTGACCTCCAAGGAGAAGGCTGAGGCGATTGCCGTCAGGGTCAAAGGGAAGGAAGGCAAAATCGCCAAATACGAAGTCAAAGATACGAAGGAGTATCCTTTTAAGCTGTATGACCTGACGCTGCTGCAGCGGGACGCAAACGCCAAGTTCGGCTTCTCCGCCAAGAAGACGCTGGACATCGCGCAGGCATTGTATGAACGGCATAAGGTGATTTCATATCCGCGGACCAACTCGAATTACGTCAATGAGCAAAATATTGAAGGGATGCATAAGGCGCTGCATATGCTGAAATCCACTTCATATCAGGAACAGGCTGAAGGGGCCAACGCATCCCTGGTACACAAGAACAACAAGGCGATCTGCAATCCGGAGAAGGTCGAGGATCATCATGCCATCCTGCCGACGCTTAAGCGGCCCGGCCAGCTGGGCAAGGAGGAACAGCAGCTGTACGACCTGATCATTCTGCGGTTTTTGTCCCAGTTCTATCCGCCTGCCTTGTACAAGCAGCATACCGTCTTGACCGAAGTCGAGGGGGACCTGTTCAAAACGAACGTGAAGGAGCTGCTGTCGCTGGGCTGGAAGGTGCTGATGCCGAGCACCGATAAGAGCGGGAAGAAAACGAAATCCGCAAAGCAGGAGGAAGAGGAAGAAGATCTGGAGTGGAATGACCGGGCTTTCGATCTGGATCCCGAGAAGCCGGTGAAATGCGGCAAGAGCGAAGCCAAAGAGAAAGCTACGCAGCCGCCAAAGAGCTATACGGAGGGCACCTTGCTGAAGGCGATGGAAAGCGCGGGCCGGACGATTGAAAACGACGAACTGCGTGACGCGATGAAGGACAGCGGTCTCGGCACGCCGGCCACCCGGGCGGCGACGATCGAACGGCTGAAGAAGGTCGGGTATATCGCTATGCAGGGCAAAAAGATCACGATTACCCAGAAGGGCCGGACGGCGGTAGAGCTCATTCGCCAGGCAGGCGTCGAGCTGCTGACTTCTCCCGAGATGACCGGGCAGTGGGAGCGGCGTCTGCATCAAATATCCAAGGGCGAGGCAGCCTCGGTTAAATTTATGGACAATGTCCGCAAATTTACGGTCTCCATCATCGAGAAGGTTGGTGTCCAGCAGGCGGCGCCATCTTCGCTCTTCGGTACGGATCAGGAGCAGGGCCGGGGGAAGCCGCGCTCAAGGTCGGCAGCAGGGAAGGGCAAGCGGGGTACAGGGACCGCTTCGCGAACGGCCCGCACGGAAACGGCCGCTGCTGCCGCGGCCCCCGGAACGCCGGGGGAACGGCTGACACATGGTCCATGTCCGCGGCCGGGCTGCCACGGCCAGATTATCGAAGGCAAAAAGGGTTACGGCTGTACTGCATTCAAAGACGGCTGCGGCTTTGTGATCTGGAAGGAGTTCTCCGGCAAAAAAATCAGCGCCAACATGCTGAAATCGCTGCTGGCTTCCGGCCGTACACAGCTGCTGTCCTTCAGCGGGACGGGGGAACCGTATAAAGCGCGGATCGTGCTGCAGGATCGAAGTTCCGGCAAACTGAGCATCGAGCGTTCGACTTAAATCAAACCAAAATCAAACCAAAAAGAACGGACCCTGGCGGGCCCGCTCTTTTTTTGCCTTTTTTATAGAGGCGGCACATTCACTGTCTCAAGGCGTTCGCGGAAGTTACGATGCTCTTGCTGTGGATAACCTCGGGAACTTCCTCGATGCTTGTGACCGTGTACAGGGAGCTGTCCGGTTTCTTCTGCAACTCCACCATGTTATAAATCCATTCGTTCTGCTGTTTGATATAGATGCTGTGGATTCCTGCCGATAATGCCGGCATCACATCGGTGCGCAGGGAGTTGCCGATCATCCAGGTGGAAGGGCGGTAGAAGCCGCCCTGCTTCAGGATGTTCTCCAGCGTCGCTTCGTTTTTGTGCTGCGTAATGTAGATCCGGTCGTCGAAGTACTGGCTCAGCTTCATCTGGTCAATCTTCCGCTGCTGTATCGCCGTTTCCCCGCCGGTATATAAGTACAGGTGATGTCCCTTCGATTTCAGCGACTCCAGCGTCTCCACCATGCCCGGATAGGGCTCCACTTCCTGCTCGTACACGCTCAAGCCGAGCTCCATCAGCTGCTTTTCTTCGTCCGGCTGAACGGGGCGGTTAAACTTGCGGCTGAAGAAGCGGTATGTTTCGATCAGCGATTTGGGGAAGATGCCGCTGCTGAAGCCAGCTTGGCTGACGGCCGCGACGTCGATTTCGATTTGCTTGCTGCGAATCTCTTCTGTTTTGATCTGGTGGGGCTCAAACCATTGTTGTACCCATTCAAAAAACTCCCCGAGGACGATGCCGAAATACTTGTTGCAGTGGATCAGCGTGTCATCCAGATCGAACAGAATATGCTGCTCAGGTGCTTTCACGTTAGGTCACTCCTTAAAGACGGATGTAGGACTCCAGAAACATCTGAAGCTCCGCCGCTCCGTCCGGACGAATGCTGAATTTCTCGGTGTTGTAGGAACCCAAATGGATGCGCAGTAGACCGGCTACCCTGAGGATCATCAAATGGTGCTTAAGCAGCTCCTGGGTCTGGTTCAGATCCCGCATCATATCGTCCAGGGAACGCGGCTTCTCCGCCGCATACCGCAGCAGGCGCAGCCGCTGCGGATCAGCCAGCGCATGCGTCATGCGCAGCAGGCAGGTCGGCGGCTCATCCTCCTGTTCTTCAGGGACGTCGACAGGATACTGGATCAGCATCATTTTCCGGTAAAAGCAGTAAACGTTGATCGGGCGGTTGTGCACGGTCGGGAATAACACGATGGTCTCCAGCCCGGGAACGTCTTCAACCACGAGCCCGCCGGAAGCGTACTCCACCAGGCTATGGGGCTCCATTTTGGTCAGCAGCATGCACTTCTCCTCCGCATCCTCTTCGATCAGCGGGATAATGGCGGGTTCCTCATGCTTGAAATAATGCTCATACCATAACTCGAGCAGCGGTGTATATGAATCACGAATTCGTTCAGCTTCCTTTACGGTTAAAGAAGGCAGGTAAGGGGAGGCGGCTTCGTACAGCACCTCTGCCGGCGTTTCATGCAGACAATCCAAAAAGGCGCGGACGGTATCGCCGTTTGCGCGGTGAATCGCCCAGGCATACAGCACGTCGTAATCGTCGAATGGCCAAGCTGCGGCCGGCCCTAGGGCGGACGTCACTTCAGGTGGAAGCTTGCCGCTCACTTCACCGATCCATTCGGGCCCGATGTCGAGGTTGCGAATCCATTTCTTCGAAATGTACACCATAAAGCTGCTAAGCAGCTCGTAAATCGGTGAAACGTCAACCTTTACTTCATAGTTCATGAAACCAATAACCTCCTATGAAATCTGTGCGCTCATTCCATTATGGCTTGTTGATAGCAGGGTTGTCCACTATAATGTTCAGGGAGTTTGAACGGATTTGCACTCAAGGAGGATATTTTCATTGTCAACACAGAACGACAGCAATCGCGGATTATCTATTCATTACCTCATTCTGATCACCGTGATCGTTGCGGCAGGGCTCAGTCAAGGGCTGCTGCTGCCGGTCCTGTCCATATTTTTGGAGCAAATGGGCGTATCGTCTTCCGTCAACGGATTAAACGCAGCCGCCCTGTACGTCGGATCGTTCGCCATGACGCTTGTCGCCGAGCGGACGCTGGGCGCGCTTGGCTTTAAGAAGCTGGTGAGCGCCGGCCTCGTGCTCGTGCTCGTCTCCGTCATATTGTTTCCGCTTGTGCCGAGCGTAAAAGTGTGGTTTGTCTTAAGGCTGCTCGTCGGCATCGGAGACAGCGCCGTTCATTATGCTGCCCAATTATGGGTACTGATGGTCACGCCGGCCGAATACCGGGGCCGAAACCTTTCGCTGTACGGCATGTCGTATGGCCTGGGCTTCAGCTTCGGGCCGCTGGGCATCCAGCTGCTGAAGTTCGGAAATGCAGTGCCCTTCATCGTGCTGGCGCTGCTGATGCTGCTCGTGCTTTTGCTGGTCTTGGCGAAGCTGCCCGATTTCCGCCCGGAGCGGACGGAAGGGGAGGCGCAGCCTCCGCGGCGCTTCCGCCGAAGCTATGCACTCGCCTGGTACGCCCTTCTACCCGCATTGCTGTACGGGTACATGGAAGCCGGGATTAACAGCAATTTTCCGGTCTACGGGCTAAGAACAGGGATGGGCGAGTCCCAGATCGCGTTCCTGCTTCCGTTCATCGGCATCGGCGGATTGATTCTGCAGCTGCCGCTCGGCATGCTGAGCGACCGCTTCGGCCGCAAAAACGTGCTCATCGCCTGCGGCCTCATCGGCGGCGCAGCCTTTATGGCCGTGCCGCTGGCAGGAACGGCGACAGCCTGGCTCGTTCTGCTCCTGTGCCTGGCGGGGGGCATGGTCGGCTCGTTTTTTTCGCTTGGCCTGGCCTACGCGGCGGATATTCTCCCGAAGGCGCTGCTTCCCGCAGCGAATGTCGTCGCATCCTTTCAATTTAATATAGGCAGCATCGCAGGGCCGAACATCGGGGGGACCCTGATGCAGTATGGGTGGAACGGAGGCATGTTCATCGTGATGGGCCTCGCCTTCGCCATATTCGGCGCCGTCGGCACCGCCTTTCGAACTTCGGGGGGACGCAGTCAGGAGCCGCTATAGAATAGTTTTTCCCAAAAGGTTCAATAATGTGCGAAAACTCTATATAATCGATATAATAGAAACGTATTGTTCAAACCCAAGAAGAGATAGAGATCACAGGACAAGAGGAGAAATGTCATGATACGAATTCAGCATTTAACCAAGTCAGTCGGTGTGGACAGAATTCCGATACTCAAAGGGGTATCCCTCGATATCCAGAAGGGCGAGCTTATCGCCGTTGTCGGTGCCAGTGGAAGCGGCAAGAGCATGCTGCTGCGGTGCCTGGCGCTGAAGGAAAAATGGGACGGAGGGACGTTTGTCATCGACGGCCAGGATGTGCTGAAGGAACCTCTCGGCGGAAAACGAAAAATTAGACGCGAATGGGCATACTTAGAGCAGAATCCCCAGCTCTATCCGAACCGGACCGGACTGAAGAACGTGCTGATCGGCCAAGCCAGTCAGACGCCGCTTTGGCGCATGGTGACGGGGATGGTCCGCTCGGACGATTATATGGGCGCGATGGACGTCATCGAGCAGATGGGTCTCTTGGATAAAGCCCGTATGAAGGCGGGCACGCTGAGCGGCGGTGAAAAGCAGCGCATAGCCATCGCAAGGGCCTTGGTTCATGGGGCCAAGGTTATTCTCGCCGATGAGCCGGTGGTCGGGCTGGACCCGAAATCGGCGGAAAGCGTCATGGAAACGCTGAAAAATCTGTGCGAGGAGGAGCGCGTCACCGTCATTTCCGTGCTTCCGATTGAGCTCGCCGAGAAATTTGCCACCCGTATCGTCGGGTTGTCTGGCGGGGAGGTCGCATTCGACATCCGCGGCCGCCGTCTGACGATGAGGGAAAAGAATATGATTTAGACTTTGCGCCCGCTTGCGGGCTTGGTATAGAAAAGAGTGATGCAATGCATTTGTTGAAGACAAACTGGATACGTGCTGCAGCTGCGGTCCTGCTGACGTTTGTGCTGGGCGGCTGCACGTTTATCAGCGACCCGGTCAGCTTGATGAAGACGCCGATGCTGTCTGCGGATAAAGAGACGCTGAGCTCGATCATCCACGCGCAGCTTCCCGATGGAGCGGATCTCATCCGCTCGAGGGAAGAAACCGACACAAACCTGATCCATTTCGTCGATCTGGACGGAGATAAGGTCAACGAGGCGGTCGTATTCTACGAAACGCCGGATCAGCAGGTGGTCATCCACTGCATGATTTTCAAGCTGGTCAACGGAACATGGACGAAGGTAACATCTTTCGACGGAGAGGGAAGGGTACTGGAATCTCTTCAGTTCAAGGACCTGAACAATGACGGCAAACCGGATATTATCGCCGGATATTCCAGAAGGGACGAAAACCCTGTGAACCGTTTGTACGTCTATACGTACACGGAGGGCAGCATCAAGAAAGACCTGATGCAGGATTACACCAATTTCGTCATTATGGACCTGAACGGGGACAAAAAGAACGACCTGACGATTATCAACCTGAAGCAGAATGATCAGGCGTTTGTGGCGACATACCAGTATGAAGAAGGCAGCTATGTCGAAATTGACAAGCTGGATATGGATCCGTACGTTTCGAATTATTACAATATTGTCGCAGGTAATGTCTATAAGGATCCAGAAGGTAAAGCCAAGGAAGGCATTGTGATCGATACCTCGATCGGCGGGGGAGACGCCTCTTATTCCAACATCATCGTGATGGAGGACGGGAAGCTGAAGTCCGTGTTCGGAGGCAATCAGGACACCACATTCAAGGATCTGCCGGTCAAGAGCGGCGACGTGAACAACGATGGGATCATCGAAATCGGCACCGTAGAGCCGCCGATCGGCTGGAACTATTTCAAGCCGGATGAAATTCCGAACTTCTTCGTATATTCGCAGTGGGACGGCAAACAAGGACTAAAATTCGTAGCTGAGCAATATCGTGATTTACAGAACGGCTTCGAGCTGGGCTTCTTCCCGCCGGAGTGGCATAACAAGGTGACGGTGGACACCAAGTCCATCAAGAACCAGTATTTGCGCTTCGTGATGGTCGATACCGGCAAAACGGTGGCCGAGATCAAATTTTTCACCCTGGCCGAGTGGGATAAACAGCATGATGAATGGAAGTACCTGTACCGGACGAACGACAAGGTGATCGGCTACAAGAAATACGGGGACTTTGATATCGATAACAGCAAAAAGCAGCTGAAGAACGAGGTACCCCCGATTGAAAGGAAGGAAAAGATCAGTGAGTAAAGTTTTAATTTTGGAAGACGAGGATTCCATCCGCAGTTTTATTGTGATCAACTTGAAACGCAACGGCTTCGATGTGCTGGAGGCGGCAAACGGGAACGAGGCGCTCGATAAACTGACGTCCAATCCCGATATCGATATCGCACTGCTGGACGTTATGGTTCCGGGGATCGACGGTTTTGAGGTATGCCGCCGTATCCGGGAAACGAACGAACGGATCGGTATTATCTTTTTGACAGCGAAAGTGCAGGAGCAGGACAAGGTGTACGCTCTGTCCGTCGGGGCGGACGACCATGTGAGCAAGCCGTTCAGTCCGACCGAACTCATCGCACGGATTCAATCGCTGCTGCGCCGGGTGAACGTTCACCGCGAAACAACGGCGAAGGTCAGCTTTCACTCCGGTCCGTTCAGCCTGGACCTGATCTCCAAGCAGTTCAAGAAGAACGGGCATGCGATCGAACTGACGCCGACGGAATTTTCGCTGATCCAATTTTTCCTCGAAAAAGAAAATACGCCTCTCAGCAGGGACGTACTGCTCGATCATGTATGGGGCAAAGAATATATGGGCGATCCTAAAATCGTGGACGTGAACATCCGCCGTCTCCGCCAAAAAATCGAGGAGAATCCGTCGGACCCCGAATTTTTACAGACCGTATGGGGCCACGGTTATAAATGGAAGGGTCAGGGACAATGATCAAGAAAGGCATACGCAGGCAGATTGTCCTGCACTACTTTATCGTAGTGTTCTCGGCGCTTCTGCTGGCGGAAGTCATTTTTTTATTAGCCATAAGAACGTATTACTATGACAGCATTTATAGTCATATTAAAAACCATATCGACAATGTGGAGGATTATTATTACCAGCGGATCAACCCGGGACTTGACGGAAACCGCGACCTGGCTTCCATGCTGACCTACTACGATCTGAACTCGGCCAACGTGCAAATTCTGGATACCCAGGGTAACGTGCTGATCAACTCTTCCGAGTTTCAGCCCGATATGTCTGTGAAGACGGCCGATATTTCCCAGGCGCTGTCCGGCAACGTCGGCCGTTGGGTCGGGCGTCAGGCCAGCACCGGCGAGAATGTCATGGCCGTGTCGAAGCTGGAGCAGAGCAGCGGGCAGGATGGCTATATCGTCCGTTATGTCACCTCGCTGGAAACGGTCAACGATAAATTGTTTAATCTAACCATGCTGGCCACGGGCGTAGGAGCGGCTGTCCTTGCCATCGTGCTCGTATTCAGTATGGGCCTTGCCAACTCAATCGTGCAGCCGCTGAACACGATTACGGCCGTCTCCGCCGAGATGGCCCGCGGCAAGTTTAACCAGCGGATCAAGGGCGACTACAAGTACGAGCTTGGCGAGCTGGCATCCACGCTGAACTATATGGCCCAGGAGATCGTCCGGAGCAATCAGGTCAAGGACGATTTCATTTCGTCGATTTCGCACGAGCTGCGGACGCCGCTGACGAGTATTAAAGGGTGGAGCGAAACGATCAATTCGGGAGGCTACGACCCCGAGGAGACCCGGATCGGCATGGAGATCATTACGAAGGAGACCGAGCGCCTGATTGGCCTCGTTGAGGAAATCCTCGACTTCTCCAAACTGCAGCAGAATGAGATGAAGATTGCGATTGGCCGGGTCGACATCAAAGAGCTGCTCCAGGAAATCATGCTGAACCTGTGGACGAAGGCGGAGAGCAGGCAGATCGAACTCCGGCTGAAGTCCGAGGATAGACCGCTCGTGGCCGGGGACGCGAACCGCTTGAAGCAGGTGTTCCTGAACCTGGTGGACAATGCGATCAAATTTTCGCATGAGCATTCGGCAATCGATCTGGTCGTGTACTTCGAAGGCGACAATGTCGTAACCGAAGTGAGGGATACGGGAATCGGGATCAGCGAGGACCACTTGGTCAAAGTGCGCGACCGGTTCTTTCAGGTGGATCCGCTTAACGGCGGCACCGGTCTTGGGCTAGCCATCTCCCAGCAGCTGGTTGAGCTTCATAAAGGAATTTTGCTCATCCAGAGCACGTTGGGGGAGGGGACGACGATCGTCGTGTCCCTGCCTCGGCTGCCGGAGAATACCGCTCAAACGGACGGTGCACCCGAGCTGCCTCCCGCAGACGAGAAACTTTCATGAAGTCCATACACATCAAAGAGCGAACTCCCGGAAAAAAGGGGTTCGCTCTTTGTATCTTCACACATATTGTATTAAGAGGATAAGCCTTCGGCACGCAGGCGTCCGGTTTTCTCGTATACATCCTGCAGGAGTCGGGAAGGCTGGGTACGAATGCTTGGTTTCGGCAAAACGGTTTCGTAAGGGCCAACTACCGTTACCTGACCCGGCGTTCCTTTGATGACCGCGCCGTCTTTTATGATCGCTCCTTCGCCAATAATGGCATGCTCGATCTGCACGTTGCGTCCGATCCGGACGTTCGGCATCACGACACTGTCCTTAATTTCGGACATTTTGCCGACTTCGACACCACAGAACATGACGGATTGATGTGCTATGCCGTCCAACGTGCACGTTTCGGAGATCAGGCAGTTGGTCGCCATCACGCTGCGGTTCCGTGTCGATCCGAGCTTCGTACGCCATGGACGGGTGTACATTGGCCATTCACTGTTATGCAGCTTCCAGTCCAGATCGTCGGACAAGAGGTCCATATGTGCTTCCCAAAGGCTGGCAACAGTGCCGACATCTCTCCAATACCCGTCAAAGCGGTACGCGAACAGTTCATCCTGATCCGCCAGCATCTTCGGAATAATATCCTTGCCGAAGTCATGGCTTGAGGCATCATTCGCGGCGTCCTCCATCAAATGTCTGCGGAGGTATTCCCATTCAAACAAATAGATGCCCATGGATGCCAGGTTACTTTCGGGTTCAGCCGGTTTCTCGGCAAAGTCCGAGATGCGCAGCGATTCGTCCACGCTCATGACCCCGAAACGGCTGGCTTCCTCCCAAGGCACCTCCATAACAGAGATGGTGGCTTTGGCGCCGTTCTTTTGGTGAAATTGAAGCATTTGTTTATAATCCATGTGGTAAATATGGTCACCGGACAAAACCAGTACATGCTCCGGCTGGTGACGGTCAATATATTCGATATTTTTATAAATGGCATCAGCAGTTCCCAAATATTCAGAAGATCCTGTGTTGTAAGAAGGCAGCAGGGTGATTCCGTCCTCTCCATTTTTTTGGAGGCCCCATGGTTCGCCTTCCCCGATATGCAGATGAAGCGATTCAGCCTCGTACTGCGTCAGCACACCGATGGTGTCAATGCCTGAGTTTACGCAGTTACTGAGAGGAAAATCGATAATACGGTAACGGCCGCCGAACGGAACAGCGGGCTTTGCCAGTTTCGATGTCAGAGGTGATAATCTGCGCCCTTCACCTCCGGCAAGCAACATGGCGATGCATTCTTTTCTCTTCATGTCGTTTCCTCCCATTCAAAATTGTCAATGTAGTACATAAATAAACGACTATCGCCCATCTGAAACGATTATATTGAAATATCACTGAAAAATTACAATTTTATCTTTCAGCGGTCATTTTTATTTTCATTTTGGCTACAATGGGGTAATGGTTTACATGCACTATATTCCTAAAGCAGGTGATCATTTGGAGAACATGAATAAGGCGCCGGGTCAGCCGCTGTCCGCGGAAGACATCTATTTGTTTCATGAAGGGACCTCCTATCACAGTCACAGGATGTTGGGCGCTCATCCTGCTGTGGAAGAAGGCGAGGAAGGCGTCCGGTTCACCGTCTGGGCGCCCCATGCCCAGGCTGTAGGCTTGGCGGCAGGCTGGAACAACTGGAACGGAGAAAAGGATTCGTTATATAAGATACCCGATTCAGGCTTTTGGACTCGCTTTTTCCCCGGAATCCGTTCAGGTACTTTTTACAAATATGACATGACCGGACCTGGCGGAGAACGGTTCCTGAAGGCCGATCCTTATGCGTTTCAGTCGGAGCTTCGCCCGGCCACCGCATCGGTGGTCACAGATCTTGCCGGATATGTATGGAATGACGGCCCCTGGCGTAGAAAGAGAAAAGCACCTTACCGCAAGCCGCTGAATATATATGAGATCCATTTCGGTACGTGGCGGCAGAAAGAGGACGGGACTTTTTATACATACCGGGAAATGGCTGATCTTCTTATTCCATATTTGAAGGAAATGCATTATACCCATGTCGAGTTTATGCCGCTTGCGGAGCATCCATACGATTTATCTTGGGGATATCAGGGAACGGGCTATTTCGCCGTGACGAGCCGCTATGGGACGCCGCATGACTTTATGTATTTGGTGGACGCCCTGCACCAGGCCGATATCGGCGTCATCCTGGACTGGGTGCCATCCCATTTCGCCAAGGACGCCCACGGACTCCGCCGGTTTGACGGGACGCCGCTGTTTGAATACAGCGATGCCTATAAAGCTGAAAAACCCGGCTGGGGCACGCTCAGCTTCGACTTCGGCAAACCCGAGGTCCGCTCGTTTCTGATTTCCAACGCGTTGTTCTGGCTGGATATGTTCCACATTGACGGGCTTCGGGTCGACGCGGTCACCAGCATGCTGCGGCTTGATTTCGAGAAGCAGGAAGGACAGTTCCAGCGCAACGAAAACGGTGGTCTCGAGAACACCGAGGCGATTGCTTTCCTGCAGCAGCTGAACACCGTGGTGTTCAGCTATTTCCCAAATACGCTGATGATGGCCGAAGAATCCAGCGCTTGGCCCGGGGTTACCGCGCCCGTGCACGAAGGCGGGCTGGGCTTTAATTACAAATGGAACATGGGCTGGATGAACGACACGCTGGATTATGTAGAAACGCCGTTTGACCAGCGGCCCGGGCGTCATCATCTGCTGACATTCCCGATTGCTTATGCTTATTCTGAGAATTATGCGCTGCCTTTATCCCATGATGAAGTTGTTCACGGCAAAAAATCGCTGCTCAGCAAAATGCCTGGGGATTACGGGCAGAAGTTCGCCGGACTGAGGCTGCTGCTTGGATACCAGATGACCCATCCCGGGAAAAAGCTGTTGTTCATGGGCGGGGAGTTTGGCCAGTTTATCGAATGGAAGGACCAGGAGCAGCTCGACTGGCTGCTGCTGGATTACGAGAGCCACCGCAGCATGCAGCGGTATACCGCGGAATTAAACCGGCTGTATCTGAACGAACCTGCGCTGTGGGAGCGGGATCATGAGCTTGAAGGGTACCAATGGATCACGCCGCATGACAACACGCAAAGCGTCATTTCGTACCTCAGAAAAGGGAAGAAAGCCGGTGACACCCTTGTCGTCATTATTAATTTTCAACCGGTGCGGCGTGAGCATTACCGCATCGGGATTGCCAAGGCCGGCGCGTACGTGCCTGTGTTCTGCAGCGAGGATTCCCGATATGGCGGAAGCGGCGAGTTTAGCGCCGAACCCGTGCAGACGGAGAAGATCCCTTGGCATGAACAAACGTGCAGTCTGGAATTAACGCTGCCGCCGCTCAGTATGCTGATATATAAAAGGGAGCAGCCTCGTACGAAAAAGGCGGTTCCGGGTAAAGAGAGTAAGCCAAGCAAGCGAAGTGCCGCGGCAAGGTCCGGCAAATCCGGTGAAACCAGCCGTGTGTCGGCGTCCAAAGGCAAGGAAGGGTTAGAAATGCCTACTGCAGAGACAAAGAAAAGATCGGGCAGAGGCACCGGAAGAAAACCGGTGACGGAAGACGGCCCGGGATCAATGAATAGGAGGCAGGAGAGATGAAAGTCATATTTGCAGCAGCGGAATCGACACCGTTTATTAAAACAGGGGGACTTGCCGATGTAATCGGCGCCCTGCCCAAAGCGCTCAAACGAAGCGGCGCGGATGTGCAGGTCATTTTGCCCAAACATAAAGGGATACCAAAGCAATTTAAGGATGAAATGCAGCATCTCACGGAAATAAAAGTGCCGGTCGGCTGGAGAAATCAATACTGCGGCATCGAAAAGCTCGTGTACGACGGCATTCCCGTATATTTTCTCGATAACGAATACTATTTCGGACGGGACGGCGTGTACGGATACATGGACGACGGCGAACGCTTCGCCTTTTTCAACCGGGCCGTGCTTGAAGTGCTTCCGCTGATCGGTTCCGAGCCGGACGTGCTCCACTGCCATGACTGGCATACGGCGCTTATTCCGGTGTTGCTGCAGGCGCACTACCGCCATAACGAGTACTACCAGCACATCCGTACCGTGTTTACGATACATAATTTGCTGTACCAGGGAATTTATCCTTACGAGGTACTTGGCGAACTGCTTGAGCTGGGGCACCAATATTTTACGCCAGAAGGCCTTGAGTTTTACGGAAACGTCAACTTTATGAAAGGCGGGATCGTCTACGCCGATCACGTGACGACAGTGAGTCCGACCTACGCCAGAGAGATTCAGACGGCCCACTACGGATATGGGCTGGAAGGGCTGCTGTATTCGCTCGGTGACCGGCTGAGCGGGATCGTAAACGGTGTGGATACGAAGAGCTACAATCCCGCTAACGATGCGAGCCTCTACGTAAAATACCGGTCGAACCTGGCGAAAAAGAGGGAAAACAAAGCGGGGCTCCAGCAGGAGCTCGGCTTGCCGGTTAAGCCGGACGTGCCGCTCATCGCAATGGTGACCCGGCTGGTGGAATCCAAGGGACTGGATCTCGTGACGCGAGTGCTGGACGAAATGCTGGATCACGACGGCTTCCAGTTCGTCTTGCTCGGCACGGGCGACTCCGCCTACGAGCATTGGTTCCGCGAAGCGGCAGGGCGGCATCCGGACAACATGTCGGCGCAGATCACGTTCAGCGACGCTCTGTCACGCAAAATATATGCAGGCAGCGACATGTTCCTCATGCCGTCGAAGTTCGAGCCATGCGGCATCAGCCAGCTGCTGGCGCTGCGGTACGGCAGCATCCCGATCGTTCGCGAGACCGGGGGGCTGAACGACACCGTGCAGTCTTACAATGAGTTTACGGGCGAGGGCAACGGTTTCAGCTTTACGGCGTTCAACGCCCACGATATGATGCATACGATCCGCCGTGCAGCTTCGTTTTACCAACAGCCGGAGCATTGGAGCAAAATCGTCAAGAACGCCTTTGCCGGGGATTACAGCTGGAACATGTCCGCCAAGGAGTATATGGACATTTATGAACGCGTCACCGTTTGAGCAACGGAGCTGGTACAGGCCGGCTCCGTGGTAATATCCACAGCCGCTAAGAATCCATTTGGAAAAAGCCTTCCGGAACTCCGGAAGGCTTTTCGTTATGAAGAAACCGATTTATTTGGTGAGATTTCGGTACAAAATCCGGTACCCGTAAGGGTCCAGACTGACGTTCATCGTTCCGTTCTGGGTAGGCACCTTTTCGCCTGATAAGGCGTCCTTCCAGTCGTTCGTAACCATCGGGTGGGACAGCACTTGCGGTTTGTCGGTGTTGTTCATCCAAATCGTGAAATGAACCCGGCTGTCCATGCGCTCGTAAATGATGTTGGGATTGCCCGGTTCCGCCTTCAAAAAGCGGAAGCGGCCTTCGCGGAGCGCCTTGTTTTTTTTGCGCAGACCGATGAGCAGCTTGTAAAAATCGTACAGCTCGCGGTCCTGCTTCTTCGGATCCCACTCCATGCATTTACGGCAGTCCGGATCGCCGCCTCCGGTGAGGCCCACCTCGTCGCCGTAGAAGATGCATGGCGTCCCCATGAACGTGAACAGGAAGACGACCGCCAGCTTCATCCGGCGCTTATCGTGCCCGACACGTGTCAAGAGGCGCGGTGTGTCATGGCTGCACAGCATGTTGAACACCACTTCGTTCGTCTGCTGCGGATAGCGCATCAGAATGGTGCCCATTTTGTTGGCGAACGTCAGTCCGTCCATGCCTCCGTTGAAAAACTCCAGCACCTTGTCGGCAAAAGGGTAGTTCATGACAGAGTCGAACTGATCTCCGACCAGCCAGGCCAAGGAATCGCTCCACACTTCCCCGACGATATATGCATCCGGATTGGCGTTTTTGACGACCATGCGGAAGTCCCGCCAAAAATGGTGGTCGACCTCGTTCGCCACGTCCAGCCTCCAGCCGTCCAGCTTGATTTCCTTGATCCAGTACTCGGCAACGTCCAGCAAATACTGCTTCACCTCGGGATTGGCCGTGTTGAACTTCGGCATATTGCCGAAGAAGCCGAACGTGTCATACGTGGCGATCCCGTTCTCAACCCGTGCCGGAAACTGGTTGATATGAAACCAATCGGCATATTTGGACTTTTCCCCATGCTTGAGGACGTCCTGGAACGGTGGAAACTGTTCGCTGCAGTGGTTGAACACGGCATCGAGCATGACGCGGATCCCTTTGCTGTGACAGGCTTCCACGACCTGCTTGAGCAGCTCGTTATCCCCAAAATGCGGATCAACCTGCTTATAATCGACGATGTCGTATTTATGGTTCGACGGCGACGTGAACAAAGGTGTGAAATATATCGCATTGATGCCCAGATCGAGTAGGTCGTCCAGATGATCCAGGACGCCCTGCAGGTCGCCGCCGAAGAAATTGTCCGTTGTCGGCTGTCCTCCCCAAGGCTGTGTCCCTTTCGGATCATTGCTTGGATCCCCGTTCGCAAAACGTTCGGGCATAATTTGGTAAAAAATAGCATCCTTTGCCCAATCCGGCACCTTAAACACGTCGATCTCATGTATGTAAGAAAATTCGTAATAGCCGCCCGTCGGCGCCGGACAATTTCGGTACAGCCCGTTGTCGAGCATGTAAATCGTTTCCTTGCCGGAAGTGATCCGGAACGCATAGCTAAGACGCTTGTATTTAGGCAGCACAGCAGCTTCCCAATAATCGAACATATCGTCGGTCGCGGCTTTTTCCATCGTAATTTCAAAATAGGTCGAATCCCAGTCGTATTTGTCTCCGGTCATCGCCACCACCGTATCCACGTCGTTTCGTTTGGTGCGGACACGCAGATGTATCGTCTTCGGATCGTATGCATAGGCCCATTTGTCCCGGGGGACATGGTATAAAGCTTCCAGCAGCATGACTACACCTCCACTAAATATCTAGCTATTTAATACCTCATTCCCGGAATGATGAACCATGGCTGCCGCCTTCATCTGACGTTTCGGTGAACTTTTTGCGTAGGAGTCCCCATTGCGTGTAATTACATAATAAGAAGAAGCTTTTCTTTCAAAGGGTGCAGGTTTTTGAAGGGATTTATGCATCGATATTAAGAAGGAGACGGGCTTTGAAATGGTAAATACATATTTATTCCGAAAAAGAGGGGGAGGTGACTAAAAGAAACAATAGAACTAGGAATAAATGGAATTAAAAAACTGTAATCCGCATTATTCTGGCTATTTTGAAATGTATTGACCACTGTATGAAAATGTCATTGCATAATCATGCATTTTTATTGTATGATTAGAACCGTGGTTTTTCGGGCTGGGCCGGATACGGATCATGCCTTTGAACAACAATAAGAATCATTGAAACGGACAGGAGAGATAGATATGAAAAGATGGGGTATTCTAACGGCATGCATTCTGCTGGCAGGCTCCCTGCTTGCCGGATGCGGAAGCAAACCTTCGACTGAGGGCGGCACGGCAGCGGGCGAACAGCCGGCCAGCGGCAAGACGATCGTGCTTGGAACAAGCGCGGACTTCCCGCCGTACGAATTTCATAAAATGGTGAACGGCAAGGACCAAATCGTCGGCTTCGATATCGAAATCGCCAAGGAAATCGCCAAAGACATGGGGGCGCAGCTTGAAGTCAAGGACATGAGCTTTGATGCGCTTCTCGGCGAGCTGTCCACCGGCCGCGTAGATTTTGTCATTTCGGGCCTTACACCAAACGAAGAACGAAAGAAACAAATCGATTTCTCGAACAACTACTATAAGGCGGAGCAGGCCGTTGTCGTCAGAGAGGCTGACAAAGACAAATACAGCACGATGAAAGCTCTGGAAGGAGCTTCGCTCGGCATTCAGAAGGGTTCCATCCAGGAGGACATCGCCAAGACGATTCCGGGGGCGAAGATCACCGGTCTGGGCAAAATTTCCGACATCGTGCTGCAGCTGAACTCGAGCCGCGTGGATGCCTCCATCATGGAGAAGCCGGTTGCCGAGGCATACATCAAGAACGTCAAAGGTCTGGTAATTGCGGATGCGGTTCCTGATTATAAGGAAGACGGCTACGCGATCGGGATCAAAAAAGGCAACACCGAGCTCGTGAACCAAATCAACAAAACGCTGGACCGTCTGAATTCCGAAAACAAGATTGAGCAGTACGTTGCCGAAGCGAGCGATTTGGCTGCACAGAAATAGAGGTTAAGCTGTCTGTTCTCATTTTATACATCGGATAAAATAGCGAAGCGAATTCGCTATTTTTTCTGTTCAATGATGGGTACCTTGTTTCAAAAATGTCCCGATCTGTTGTATACAGGGAAAGGATGGGACAGGCAGGTATGATGACAAAGGAGGTTCTTGGGTCTTTATGAATATATTCTCCGTTTTTTGGGAATACCGGACGTATTTTGCGACAGGTATCCAGTATACACTGCTCCTGGCGGCCATCGGCGTCATCTGCGGCTTCGTGCTGGGCATTATTATATCCTTGCTGCGGATGTCCCGCTTGTGGCTGCCGAAGCTGATCGGTTCGGTATGGGTGGAAGTTCTCCGCGGTACCCCGATGGTTGTTCAGCTGTTTATTATTCACTACGGTCTCGTGGCCTTCGGGGTCAAATTTACGCCAATCGAGTCCGGTGCAATTACGTTGTCCATTAACAGCTCCGCGTACCTTGCGGAAGTGTTCCGTGCCGGAATCCAGGGGGTGGACCGGGGCCAGTCGGAAGCGGCCCGTTCCCTCGGAATGACGCGCAGTATGACGATGCGGTACATCGTGCTGCCCCAAGCTGTAAAAAGCGTGCTGCCGGCCATCGGCAATGAGTTTATTACGATTATCAAGGAATCATCCATCGTATCGTTTATCGGCGTCACCGACTTGATGTACCAGTCGGGGGCTATCCAAGGAATTACGTATGATTACCTCAGTCCGCTGCTGGTCATTGCAGCCATCTACTTCATTATGACGTTTACCTTGTCCAAGCTGCTGGGGGCATTTGAAAGGAGGCTGAATACCGATGATCAGCGTTAAAGATTTGCGCAAATCGTTCGGCAAGCTGGAGATTCTGAAAGGGATCGACATCGACATCGCCAAAGGCGAGGTCGTCGTCGTGATCGGCCCCAGCGGCTCGGGAAAAAGTACCTTTCTCCGCTGTTTGAATCTGCTCGAAACCCCGACAGGGGGACAGATCACGTTTGAAGGCGAGCCGATTACGGACAAACGCCATAACATCAATGCCACACGCGAAAAAATGGGCATGGTGTTCCAGCATTTTAACCTGTTCCCGCATAAATCGGTGCTGCAGAACCTCATGCTGGCGCCGGTTAAGGTGAAAAAGCAGCCGCCGGCCGAGGCGGAACGGATTGCCCTTGACCTGCTGCGCACGGTCGGATTATCCGACAAGAAGGATGCGTATCCGTCCCAGCTGTCAGGCGGACAGAAGCAGCGGATCGCCATCGCACGGGCGCTGGCCATGCAGCCCCACGTCATGCTCTTTGACGAGCCGACTTCGGCGCTGGACCCGGAAATGGTCGGCGAAGTGCTGGAGGTCATGAAGAAGCTCGCGGAGGGCGGCATGACGATGGTAATCGTAACGCATGAAATGGGGTTTGCCCGGGAAGTCGGCGACCGGATCGTCTTTATGGACGGCGGACAAATCGTCGAGCAGGGGACGCCTGCAGAAGTGTTCGGTAACCCGCAAAACAGCCGTACGAAAGATTTTCTAAGCAAGGTCCTTTGACCAAGAGCCTGAATCTACAAATGATAAAGCCCTGGACGAGAATATTACTCATCCAGGGCTTTTTTTGTACCTTTTTATGAATAAATCGTTAAAATGAATGAAGATGTTGTAACTTTTTTGAAAGGAATTGAGCCGTTTCTCCCTTGCTTAAGTCAGCTAACAACTCTAAATAAAGCCTGATCATTCAAGGGTTTTGGATTGGTAACATTTTCATGCGCACAGGTTACAAAATTGTGATATATTTGTTGAGCCGAAACTTTTAAGGTAAAGTGCGGGGGATGTAATTTGTGTACATAGTACGCTTGGGGTGAATCGCACCAACAGGGCGTAGGGTTGTCTCCTCAATCCGAATCCGACAGCTAACTTCGCAGGCATCACGACTTAAGGAGGAACCATGAAAAGATTTAAAGGAATCAAGACACTTGCAGCCATCATCGGCATTTCTCTGGCGGTACAGACGGTACCCACGTTTGCGGACTCGGTCCATGTAGCGAAGGATGGAGACACCTTCTATACACTATCTAAACAATATGGCGTTAATTTGAATCAACTGATGAATGCAAATCCGAATGTACAAGCAACCAATATTTATCCGGGCCTGAAATTAAACGTTCCCGGAGCAAGCACAGCCAAGGCATTTGCCGCAGAGGACAGCGGCTCCATCATCACGGCCGCTTCCCTGAACGTCAACGGCGATGACAAAGTCGTGGAAGCATGGGGTAAAACCTTCGATTACTCCAAAACGCTGGACGTCCGAGCTACGGCATATTCTTCCTCAGCTAGCGAAAACGGCAAGTGGGGCGCAGTGGATTACTTCGGCAACCCGCTGAAGCTGGGTACGATCGCGGTTGACCCGTCCGTTATTCCATTGGGAACGAAAGTGCTCGTTACCGGTCACAGCTTCCCGGGCCTTCCGAAGAAAGCCTTCGTAGCGACAGCTAAGGATACCGGGAGCGCGATTAAGGGGAAACGCATCGACATTTTCGTACCGGGCAGCCCGGAAAGCGTCAGTGCCTTCGGATTCCAGGACGTTGAGCTGTACTTCATTAAATAGTTCAAGCTATTCATAACAACACGGAAAAACCGGCTTTTGTACGAAAGCCGGTTTTTTTGTACGCTCAGCGCGTTACTTGTCTTTTGGAACGTGAAGTAACCTCGGCAGCGTGACGAATGAATAGCCTTTATTTTTCAAGGTCCGAATAATGTCCGGAAGGGCATCGATCGTACCGCTGAGATTGGACGTGGTTCCGCCTCCCGCATGCTGAAGAATGATCGAGCCTTGCCCAACGGTGGACAGCACGTTGCGCTTGACCGCTTCCTTGCCGATTCCTTTCCAATCCAGCGAATCGACGTTCCAGTTTACGATTTTGTAGCCCTGCTGCTTGGCCCAGCGCAGTTGGCGTTCCGTGATGTCTCCATAAGGCGGCCTGATCAGCTTGGGCTTATAGCCGACGATGCCGTAAAGCGTGTTCTCCGTCCGCTTAATCTCGGCTACATATTCGTCCATCTCCAATTTGTGAAACACGGGATGATTATAGGAGTGGTTTCCGATCACATGTCCTTCACGGACGATGCGCTCGACCAGCTCGGGATGCTTCTTCGCCCGGCTGCCCATCACAAAAAAGGTGGCTTTAATATGATGGGCTTTGAGCACATCCAGGATCTGAGGAGTAAACCTGGGATCCGGCACGTCATCAAAGGTTAGGGCCACCTCTTTGACGCGCGGACCGTGAATTTTGAACGTTTCGGGATATTTTTTGATCAGCTGGCCGAGCGTGAGAATCTGCTGTTCCTTCCGCTTTTCTTTCGCCTCCCGGCTGCTGGTTTCCCGTGCAGGTTCGGAACCTGACGGATGTTCCGGGGGTTCACCGCCTTGAGCGGCGGCGGCCGGCCACCCGGACTGCCAAGGACAGATCAACATCAAGATCAGCATCAAGATCAGCAGGGAAGACAGCAATGTGCATAACAGCTTCTTTTTCATCCGTCTCGACTCCTTTCCACCGCGGACAAACAGCGAAAACATGATTATCCTTGTTATGTCCATAAGTTGATGCAATTATGTTGCTTTAAATCAGATGCTGGGCCACATTTTCATATCGTTCGGCAAAGCGTGTATAATAGAACTGATGGATTACGGTCGCTGCACATTGGCCGTAACCGCGAGGTATGGACAATGAGCGGCGGCGCTGCAATCATATAACCGTGTTGTCATATAGGCTTAATCACATACAACATAAAGGAGACACGAAGCAATGGCAGATCTATTTACACCTTATGTACTTAAAGGATTATCTCTGAAAAACCGGATTGTTATGCCTCCGATGTGCCAATATTCGGTACAGGCTGAGGACGGGATCCCTAACAATTGGCATTATGTCCATTATGTATCCCGCGCAGTCGGCGGAGCCGGATTGATTATCGTAGAGATGACGGGGGTTCACCCGGATGGACGGATTACGAACCGGGATACGGGAATATGGGATGACGGGCAGATCCCTGCTTACCGCAAAATCGTCGACGAAGTGCACGCCTATGGCGCAAGGATCGGCATCCAGCTGGGCCATGCCGGCCGCAAGGCGGAAGACGCGAACCCGCCTGTAGCTCCATCGGCCATCCGTTTTGACGAGAAATATAAAATTCCGAGAGCTTTGTCCACCGAAGAGGTCCAGAGTCTGGTTACCGCCTATGGGGAAGCGGCCCGGCGCGCGGTGGAAGCCGGCTTTGATACCGTGGAGATACACGGCGCTCACGGCTATTTAATCCATCAGTTCCATTCTCCGCTGACCAACCGAAGAGACGATGCGTATGGAAAAGACCTGGCTTTGTTCGGAGAAGAAGTCGTGAAAGCCGTCAAGAAGGCGGTCCCTGAAGACATGCCTGTTCTGATGAGAGTGTCAGCCAAGGAGTACGTGGACGGCGGTTATGACGTCGATTACTGCGCGGAAATCTGCCAACGATACCGGGATGCGGGCGTGGACGTATTCCATATTTCCTCCGGCGGTGAAGGTCATATCGGATCGAACGGCGGACCGAAGGCCGGCTCGGGGTACCAGGTGGAATTGGCGGAGCAAATGAAGGCAAAGCTGGATGTGCCGGTAATTGCTGTCGGCCGCTTGGAAAATTACGAGGAAGCGCAGCAGGTGGTGCTGGGAGGAAAGGCGGATCTGGTCGCAGTCGGCAGAGGCATGCTGAAGGATCCTTACTGGGCACTCCATGCGGCTCAAGAGCTGAACGGAGAACAGAAGATCCCGAAACAGTACTTGCGCGCTTTTTAACGGGGCATTGTGGAAATGAAGCTAATCAAACATTCACAACAAAACGCTGGAGTCAGATCGGTCGGATCGGCTCCCGCGTTTTTTAAACGGTAAACATAGCCTTGAATGAAGGCTCGTTGCTGCTATATTATGGAAGATGAACAAACCCGAAAAAAATTTTGGCGATTTTTGAAACGGTCCTAAAACTGCTGCGTAAAAGAGTATCAAGAAGAACACATTAACCTTTCAGGAGGAACAAGAAACCATGGCTATTTTCAAAAGACTGCGCGATTTAACAATGTCCAATATTAATGCGATTATCGATAAGGCAGAAGACCCGATCAAGATGACGGACCAATACATCCGTGATATGACCGAAGATTTGGAAGACGCGGAGAAGGCTGTAGCCGCTCAAATCGCCATCGAGAAAAAATTCAAGCAGCTGTACGAAGAGCAGCAGGCGCTCGTTGAGAAGCGTACCCAGCAGGCACACACCGCAGCCCAGGCACAGAACGTTGAGCTGGCCCGCCGTGCGCTGGAAGAGAAAAAATCAGCTGAGCAGAAAATGAACGAATACAAAGCAAGCTACGACCAGAACAAAGCTTCCGCCGACAATCTCCGTGCCAAGCTTGAGGAAATGCGCAAGCAGCTCACCGAAATGAAGAACAAAAGAGAGACGCTGGTAGCCCGCTATAATGCGGCCAAAGCGCAAACCGAAATCAACAAGGCGATGAACGGCTTCAGCACCGATTCTGCGACGAACGGCATGAAGCGGATGGAAGAGAAGATGCTGCAGATGGAGGCGCAAGCCGAAGCCAGCAACGAAATGTCCGCCAAAGGCAAATCGCTCGACGACGAGTTCGAACAGCTCGGTAAGGACAAAGAAGTTGAAGATGAGCTGGCAGCGCTCTTGAAGCAGTACGAGAACAAATAATCTGCCATAAACCAGGTATGATGAATAGCGAAGGGGAACATTTGTCATATTTCTCCTTCGCTTTTATTATGTATGAGTGAGACGTTGAGAAGATGTGGAGGCTAAGGTGGATGGATTTTAATATCATTAAAGGGATTCTGGTATGGACAGGTTCCGGGGCGATCCTGCTCTTTATTTTGATGTTTGTGGATTCGCTGTTTACCAAGTACAAAGATTTTGAAGAAGTGAAGGCGGGCAACATGGCGGTCACCTCGCGCCTGGTCATCAAGCTGCTGTCCCAGGGTTACATTCTGTCCGTTTCGATTCGGACTTCGAATAACCTGCTGGAAGCGCTTGTCGTATCGATCGTCTCCTTCTTGATCTTACTCGTGCTGGAAGCGATCGTGCGCGTCTTGATGAGATGGTGGGCAAAGCTTGACCTGGATACAGGTACACAGCAGGGCAAAGTGGGTTACGGCCTGTTTGCCGGTACGATCCATTTGGTGGGCGCCCTCATCATTACCGCCTGCCTGTAGCACGACCCCCAATATATATTAAAGTTTGATTACCTAAGGAGTTATAGCATATGAGTGTATTTAAAAGAATCGGCAACCTGTTTGCCAAGCCGGAACCGCCGAAACCGGAGAAGAGCATGCTGGCGCTGATGCCGGGAGATATTTGCGAGGTATCATTGGTCACATACGAAGTCATCGGACGCGTGCACAACCGCGGAAGAAACGCAGTTCTGCTCACGCTCCGGGACGGGAACACGATCGCTTACCTTCATATTGAAGAGCGCGAGACCTTGGAGTATGAATTGTACGCTCCCATCGACGGCCGGCTTGACAACCCTGCCGAAGTACCAACCGAAATCGAACTGGACGACCGGGTTTACTATATGGAAGAAGAATACATCGGTCATGTGTTGATTCAAGGCAAAACCCCGTTTACGCAAGGGGGAGAGCAGCACGTATGGCAGTACCAATCCGACGATTATCATCTGCTGCGGATCGAGTGGCAGAACGGACGCTTTATGCTGTATGAAGGAGAGAAAGTAATCCCAGGTGATGTGAAAGTCATCCGGGCCAATTAGAGGTGGGGCACATGATGGGTAAGAAGAGAAGCAGGTTTCTCGGCCTGAAGCTTCTGCTTGTCGCCAGCCTTGTGCTGTCTCTGCTGACCGGATGCGGTATCGGCTCGCCAAACGTCAAGGAGACATATCCGCTGGAGTCGGTGAACCGCGACGGTAACGCTACGTCGTATGTGTACCGGGCCGCGGACAAGACGGTTCCCGAGGTTGCGAAGGAGCTGACGGACGAGAAGAAGCCCGACCAGATGTCGCCGGAAGATGCCGACCGGATGTTCCTGGTGTACGGTAACGAATGGTACCATCTGCAGAAAGATACCGCCAAGCCAAGCGATACGCTGATCGAAATCGACTCGCAGCAGTATGTGCAGCGGAATTACGATTCAAGCTTCCTTCAGGGATATCTGACGGCGGCGCTCATCGGACAACTCTTTGATTCGTTCGGCGGGGGTGGCTCTTACCGGGGGTATACGAGCAGAGACATTTATCAGCCGAAGCAGGGAACGTACCACAAGCCGACAACCAACGATAAAAAGGTAGCGCCGCCGCTGACGGTTGAGAAGAAGGGATCGATTCTCCGCCGCGGCAAAAACAGCGACACGAATCCGAGCGTCGGTTCCGGAGGCAGCATCTTTGACCGAAAGAAAGATACGACGTCGCCGAGCAGGGGCAGCATATCAAGGGGCGGCAGCAGCGGCTCTGGCCTGTTTGATGCACCGAAGCGGTCGTATACGAAGCCGAAAACTCGCGTCGGATCAGGCAAGATCACAAGGCGCAGGTGACGGCTGGCCGCAAGCGAATATCCTGATGCCGTGTTCACGGCAGACGAAAACGCACGAAGCATGGATTCGTGCGTTTTTTTGTGTCATGATAGACAGTGGAGACATTTAGCAACGGAAGGATGATACATAATGGATCAGACACGAACCGATTACGATAAATTTCACCGGAAACCGATGCAGGTCAAGGATGCCCAAAGGCTGATCGCCGGCTATGTCGAGGCAGGTGCTGTAGAAACGGTACCGCTGGCGGAGAGCGTTGGGCGCTTTCTGGCCGAGCCCGTTACCGCCCCGCATCCGTTTCCACGGTTCCGCCGCTCGGGCATGGACGGGTACGCGATTCGGTCTGCCGACACGGCTTCTTGCAGCTCGGACGATCCGGTCTGGCTGGAAGTCATTGACGAGATTCCATGCGGCAGCGTGTCCAGCCAATTGATCCGGCCGGGGACGGCTGCGCGGATCATGACAGGCGCCGAAGTGCCGGACGGCGCGGACGCCGTCGTCATGCTGGAGATGACGGAGCAGCAGGAAAAGGACGGACGTGCCCGGGTTGGACTGAAGCGAAAAATCCAGGAGGGGCAAAACATAACCCCAATCGGACTGGAGGTTCAGGAAGGACAGCTGCTGCTTAGCCCGGGGACCCGTATTTCGGCCGGGGAAATCTCGGTGCTGGCGACGTTCGGCATTCATCGTGTCCCGGTGTACCGCAAGCCGCGGATCGCGATTTTCTCGACGGGGTCGGAGCTGCTGTCCGTCGAAGAGCCGCTGCAGCCGGGTAAAATCCGCAACAGCAACACGTACATGCTTGCGGCCCAGGTGCGGGAAGCGGGGGGCGAGCCCTTTATTCTGGAAGCCATTATGGACGATTTGCAGCTGGCACAAGCACGGGTCGAGGAGGCGCTGCAGAAATATGATGCAGTCGTGACCAGCGGCGGTGTGTCGGTCGGCGACTACGACATTATGGGCGATCTCGTCCGCGGCGGCGGAGTGGAGATGCTGTATAACAAAATCGCCATGCGTCCTGGCAGCGTCACGACGGCGGCCGTGAAGGACGGCAAGCTGCTCTTTGCGCTGTCCGGCAATCCCGGCGCCTGCTTCGTCGGCTTTGAGCTGTTCGTCCGGCCGACCATTCAGGGCATGATGGGAAGAAAGAATGCCTACCTTACGGAATGGTCAGCCGTCTTGGACGTCGACTATACCAAAGTGAACGCCTTTACCCGCTACGTTCGCGGAAGAATGGAAGTCCGCGATGGATTGGTGTATGCCGTTCCGGCAGCGGTGGACGAATCGAGCGTCATGGTAACGATCAAGGACAGCGACTGCCTGATCGTCATCCCGCCCGCCAAGGCAGTCACACCGGCCGGATCCAAGGTGCAAATTTTGCTGCTTAAAGAGGGATCGAGATGAGCTGGCAAGAAGCGAAACCGCCCGTCTGGCAAATCGTTGGGTATAAGAACAGCGGCAAGACGACACTCGTCTGCAGTCTCGTCGAGTTGCTTGCGGCCAAAGGCGTAAGGACAGCGGTGATTAAGCACGACGCCCACGATTTCGACATCGATCATCCGGGAACGGACTCGTACCGGCACCGGAAATCGGGGGCGGGTGCAGTCGCCCTTGTGTCCTCGCGGCGTACAGCCGTGATCGAGGAAGCGGAAACCGGGCTGGACGAGCTCATCGGGCGGTTTTCCGCATACGACATGATTTTAGTGGAGGGCTTTAAGCAGGCGGAGTATCCCAAACTCGTGATGGTCCGCAGCCAGGAAGACCATTCGCTCGTTTCCCAATTAACATCCGT
Organism: Paenibacillus favisporus; assembly: GCF_040545415.1. Lineage (NCBI taxonomy): Bacteria > Bacillati > Bacillota > Bacilli > Caryophanales > Paenibacillaceae > Paenibacillus > Paenibacillus favisporus. The sequence continues at coordinate 945,571 of NZ_JBEPLV010000001.1, forward strand.
GAATGCGATCGTCTCCTGGCTTACCGATGACAAGGTGAAGGGGGGCATAGATGTGCATCTGGATTCCGTTCCGGTATTTGGCGTCAATGACACCGGCCGGATCACGGAATGGCTGCTTCACCATAGTAAGCACGGTATGACAGAATGAACGGAAACTATCCGTTTGCAATAAAAAAACAGCACGCCCATCCTGATGTACCGGATGCGGCAGTGCTGTTTTTTATGGTGACCTCGCCTAAAGCCGTTACGGTTCCAGCCTCCGCTCAATCGCCTCGGACATCGTTTTGTCCGTGAGATGGGCGTAAACCTCGGTCGTTTCGGTGGAGGCGTGGCCGAGCTGTTCTTTCGTTTTGTAAATATCGTTCTGCAAATAATAGTCGGTGGCGAAGGAATGCCGGAGCTTATGTACAGTGAGATAAGGCTTGCCGAAACGCTTGGCATACTTGATGATCATCGCCTGGATCGCCCGTTTGGTCATGCGTCCGCCTTCCTGATGCCCGTTCGGAAGCGCTGCAAACAGCGCTTTTTCCCGCTTGGGCACCTTGTATCTGGACTGACGAAGGGTAAGGTACTGGGCCAAATCATCCCTTGCCTGCTCGCGGAAATAGACCGGGGTCTTGAACGTCTCGTCGTTATTGCCCTTCCGGTACACATACAGCATCTTGTTGTTCATGTCCAGATCATCGACATTCAGGTTAACGACCTCGGACACCCGAAGTCCCGAATTCAAAATCAGGCTGGCAATGCAGGCGTCGCGTTCCTTATTCAGCTCATGGGCGTGGAGCGCCTGCTTGTTATTGGCGACATCCTTGGCGTAGCCGTCCATAATATAACCGATAAACTCCAGCAGCTCGTCTTCCTCGAGGATCTTCCCTTTCAGCTTGGCGGCCGTGTCTTTCGGTTTGTGGATCCGTTTGATCTCTACTTTCGCCATAATGTTGCGCTTCAGGAGCGGATAAAAGTTGTCATCCTCGGCAATTTGGCTTAAGTAATGAAACAGGGAGCGCATGGAAGAAAGCTTGCGGGAGACGGTAATTTTGGAGTTGGCACTCTCCCGGCGGGTCGTTAAATACAAGCGGTAGCTGACGACGTCTTCCATCCTTAGCACCTCCAGCTCTTCCAGCGTTACCTTGCCGTTGTCCGGCGCAGCGGACAATCCTTCGGCCCGGAGCCAGTTGAAGAACGTTTCGTAATCCCGGATATATTCAAGCAAAGTGGACGGCGACAGATCAGGCAGCTTGTAATCGATAAATTGCTGGACGTACCAAGGCATGGTCAGCACTTTGTCGTCGAGCTTTCTCCGGTCTTGTTCCTTTTGAACGTTCATCGTCATCCCTCATCTTTCCTTTTCTTCGTATCTTTTTATATTAACACAATGGGCGAACAGATGTCCGCTTCAATTGCGTATATGTCAGGGAATCCGTCCGCGTATAACCTTGCCCGTCCGTTGACAAAGTTATATAGTGGAAATGAAATCAGGATCGTGAACAGGAAAATAGGAAGGTGAAGTTATGGAGTTCAGGCTGGACCTGGTTCCCCACAAGCGCAGGCAAGTTATCTACAATTTGATGCAGCTGTATATGTACGATTTTTCCCGCTACCAGGATATCGTGGTGGATGATAACGGCAAGTTTCCCGAATACCCGGGAATCGATGAGTACTGGCGCAGGGGAACCGGCAAGCATGCTTTTTTGATTTCTTACGACAAAGTGCCGGCCGGTTTTGCGCTGGTGGACCGGTTGTACGACCCGATCGAAGGCGACTTTTACATGACGGAGTTTTTTATTATGCAAAAATACCGCCGCACCGGCATGGGAACCTGGGCTGCGAAGGCGCTGTTCGATCGGTTCAAGGGCAGATGGAAGGTGACCCAGATCAAAAACAATCTGCCGGCCCAGGCCTTCTGGCGGAAAGTGATCGGCAGCTACACGAACGAGCGGTATTCGGAAAAGGTCCACCCGCAGTATGGCAATATCAGCCAATATTTTAGCAGTTTATAGATGGATCTGAATACATAGGCTCTCGTTGGCAGGGAAATCGAGCATTTCTTGAATCGGAACGGGCCGGGGAGGAAAAACCGTCAATGCCAGCGGTTTAGCAATCCTCCGCTTTGGGTAAACATCTCATATACTGTGTAAATGTCACTTCGTATCTATGAACGCATCCAATTATGAAACCAGGGAGGATTTCATTATGGAAAGACGGGCATTCGGCAAGACAGGCATGGAAGTGAGTATTTTGGGCTTTGGCGGCGCGGAGATTGGCAAGGAAACGGACCTTTCCAAAGTCGAGCAGCTGCTGGGCAGCGCGCTTGATGCGGGACTGAACATGATCGATACGGCGGAGTGCTACGGCGACAGCGAGGAGCTGATCGGCAAAACGATGGCGAACCGCCGCAGCGAATATTATTTATTCACCAAGTGCGGACATGCTTCCGGCTTGGAGTATAAAGATTGGGACCCTGAGCTGCTGGAGAAAAGCATCGACCGCAGCCTGAAGCGGCTGCAGACCGATTACGTCGACTGTATCCATCTGCACAGCTGCTCGGAGGACGTGCTGAGACAGGGCGCGGTGATCGAGGTGCTGCAAAAGGCCAAGCAGCAGGGGAAGACACGGTTTATCGGATACAGCGGCGATTCGATTGACGCATTGTATGCAGTGCAAACCGGCGTGTTTGACAGCTTGATGGTGTCGCTCAACATCGCCGACCAGGAAGTGATCGACCTGACGCTGCCCGAAGCGCGTAAGCGGGGAATGGGGATCATCGCCAAGCGGCCGATCGCCAACGTAGCCTGGATTTACGACAAGCTTCCCGAGAACGCCTACCCGTATCAATACTGGCAGCGGCTGAAGGAGCTGCAGTATGACTTTCTGCAGGACAACGAGCAGGCGGTGGCGGATGCCCTTCATTTTACGCTGGATACGCCCGGGGTGGATACCGCGATCGTGGGAACGAACAAGCCCGGACGCTGGTCGCAGAACGCTGAGATGCTTGCAAGCACGAGCCTGAGCCATGATAAGTACCAGGAGATCCGGGCGCGCTGGAAGGAAGTGGCCCCGCGGGACTGGGTGGGTCTGACGTAAAGTAGACCAGCCTGACGTAAGGCTTCCCGGGGCTAAACGGCTCATGACGAAGCACTATTCACCTTAATGAATTGCCCGATAGAGAAGGCTCCCTCTGGAACACTTCAAGTTCCGGAAGGGAGCCTTTTTTGCATGCCCGGAGACCGGGTAAACCACTCTTATTCAGCCTTTCCCAGCTTCGTTTCGCTAAATTGAAGACGGTACTGCCCAGGCGTCATTCCCTCAAGCTTTTTAAACATCCGGTTAAAATACGGCGGCTGATAGCCTACAGATTTGGCGATTTCGTTCATTTTGAGGTCGGTCGTTAGCAGAAGCTTTTTGCAGCGGCTGATTTTGAGTGCCGTTAAATAATCAATGTAATTCGAGCCGGTCATTTGGCGGAACGCCTTGCTGAGATGCGACACGCTGACTCCGGCTTCCATGGCGAACGTCTCGAGGGAGATATCGCACATGTAATTGTCGTGAATGGTTGCCAGCACCTGATCCACGATATCCTTCATGGCATGCTGGTAGCTCTTGGACAGCATGTCGATGTACGGCCGAATGACCCGTTTGCCGAACCACTGGATACACGCCTCGGAGTCCCTCAGCGTCCTCAGCTCCTCTTCCAGCTGGACGCCGTCAAATATGGCGTACGGGTTATGTCCCGATTGCAGCATGGACCGGTACAGGCTGCTCTTAAGGCGCATCAGTCCCTGGTGGACGACCCATTCCGGCGCGCCTTCATTTTTCAGAGCGGTCACGAACCGCTCCAGGATGTCGGCTGCCTCGCGTTCCAGCCCGAGGTTCAGCGTATGCGTAAATTCCTGCTCCAGATCGTATGGAAAATCGACTTCGGGATTGGCCTGCTCAAGCACGGCGGTTGCATCCAGCAGCTGGCTCTCCGACGTAAACGTGCGGTAGCTGAGCGCTTTGCGCGACTGTTCCAGCAGGAAAGGGATGTCCATCCACAGCGGCGCCGGGCCGTTCACGACGATTGTCGACGGCATGCGCAGCACATGCTCCAGCGCGCGGAGCATATCCCCGCCAAGCCGGAGCAGTTCATCCCGCGCATCCATAGCGGAGGTTTCCGGAAATATCAGCACCGCGGCAATCGAACCGTCGAGCAAATCGAGCGTATGCACATAGGCGGCCGATGCCTCCGACATTTCGCCGACGATGTTGATGGCCGCGTAGGTGATGAGCTGGCTGTCCTTTTCTGTCAGGGGAGCCTTGTGACCGTCAAGTCCGTGCAGCTGGCAGACCACGACCGAAAACAGGCAGCCTGTCACGTCGAGCTGCAGGGCGCGAAGCTTTTCGGTCATTTCCGTCTCTGATAAATGGGCGGCTTGTCCCAGCACAAACTGGTTGATCAGCGCTTCCCTGACTTTGGGAGTGGATTGATCCAGCCGGCTCTGCAGCGACTCGTTGGCGAACCGGTACTGCTGCCATTTTGCCTCGATATAGGCCATTTCGTCGGACGGGTCGGCGTCTTCATCCGTTTTGCCGTCCCTGACCAGATCCATGACTTTGCGGAACGGCTGATAGAAGCGGTTGGACGCAAACCAGCTCAGCCCGAGCGCGGCGATGAGAGACACGATCCAATAGACGACCACCACATGCGTATAGGCACTGTTGGGCGCGGTGACTTTGGATGACGGGGTACCCGTCACAAAGGTCCAGATCTGGTTCATTTTTTCAAAAGAAACCGCATTCATGAGGAACTGCTCATGATCCGCACGGATTTGAAAGCGCGACTGGCTGTCATACGTGCGCTTGGTCGAGCCGAGCTGTTCCATGATCCGCGGCAGAAGCTCGGGATACGATTTGGCGGCATCCGACTGACCAATGACGACGTCGCTGCCATCGAGAACATAGGCGGCCTGGTCGGGGGTCACGTTCAATTGGAGCATGGCCGGGTTGACGTAGAGGACGAGCGCCCCGTAAGAGGTTTGGCCGTTAAAAGGCAGCTTCATGACGATTGCGTGTTTGGAGCCGCTGCGCCCGAACGGCCGGGTGAGATGATTCGTCCAGAAAATGCCTTTATCCCCGTTCATGAGACTGTTCCAAACGGCACGATCCGCCGGATCGTCCAGCGTGCGCAGGCCGAGGACCGGCTGCAGCAGCACATTCTGCTTCGGTATATACAAATAAGCCTGATCGATCAGCGATTCCCCGTTTTCGATCAGCGACATCGTGTCCAGCAGTTCCTGGGTCTTTTCGAACTCATCGACATAGTTCATGTCAGCGATCGCAGGCTTAAAGATGGGGTTGGCCATCATATGCAGGGCGTATTGTACCAGCTGGGCGAACTGGCCGTCGATTCTGCGCACGGATTCCCGCAGCATGATCTCGTTATTTTGCTGATATTGCTGGATCAGGTACCGGTTGCCGACATACCCGCCAATGCAGCTGACGATCGTGATCGGAATACAGGTCAGCAGGATCGCAAGCGCGATGCTTCTCCAGTATACGGTCCCTTTCGATGCGAACCTTTTCGCCAAGTAGTCTCTCAACATGGTATCCACTCCCGCTCGTTTGCTTCCGCACTGAATCTTGATCATGACGATAGTATGTTTATCATAACGAACGGCAGCGGGGTTGAATAGACCTGTAACCCATGAATTTCCGCCAGTCAAAAAAGTGCAATCCCCAGAAACGGACACGCGGAAATGATTGATCGAAAGCGGCCTCAGCCGCTTCGATTAAAGAATTGGGCATGACCATGGGTGTGGCGCCTGTTCTAGCGGGAAAGAAAATCGAATTGCCGGAAATCCGGCCGCTCCCTAACATGATTCACATAAGCGGCCACAGGGCGGCAGGCTCACAACCTCCGGATGGATATCAACCCGGGCAGCAGCCAGCCATCCCGATTGCCGTGGACCGGCAAGCAGGGGACTGACATTTTTGACGAAAGAGAGGGAGCGCGATGAGCGAAACATCGATGGGCGGGCAGTCCGAACGGCGATCCGCCCCGGGGAAATCTGCCCCGCTAAGGGAGATCACGCTGAAGAAGCGGAGGCTGTGGCCGGATCTTCGGCGCGACAAATATTTGTATTTACTGGCCATGCCGGGGCTGCTGTTTTTCATTATTTTTAAGTACATCCCCATTACGAATCTGGTCATTGGCTTCCAGGATTATTCCCCTTACCTGGGGATCATGGGCAGCAAGTGGGTCGGATTTGAGCACTTTGTCCGCTTTTTCTCCAATCCCGATTTCTGGATGCTGCTCCGCAATACGCTGGGCATCAGTCTGATGAATCTGGTGTTCTTCTTCCCGGCTCCGATTATTTTGGCCCTGATGATGAACGAAGTGAGAAATCAGATCATGAAGCGGTCGGTTCAGTCGCTGATCTATATTCCGCATTTTCTGTCCTGGGTGCTGATTTACGGGCTGACGTATTTGATGTTCTCCCAGTCAGAAGGGCTGATCAACAAGCTGCTGGAGGCAAGCGGGAGGAGCACCGTCGATATGTTATCGAATCCGCATTATTTCTGGGGCATGCTGACGGTTCAGTCCATTTGGAAGGAAGTAGGGTGGGGTACGATCATCTTCCTCGCGGCGATCGCAGGCGTCGATCCCCAGCAGTATGAAGCAGCTGTCATGGACGGTGCCGGGCGGTTCCGCCGGATGTGGCATATTACGCTGCCCGCGATGCGCAATGTCATTATGATCCTGTTCATTTTGCGTCTCGGCACGATTATGGATACCGGCTTCGAGCAGGTGTACCTGATGATGAACGCGGCGGTAACGGAGGTGGCCGAAGTGTTCGATACCTATGTATACCGGGTCGGCATTCGCCAAGGCGAGTTCAGCTACAGCACGGCCATCGGCCTGTTCAAATCGGTCGTCGGCGTCGTCCTGGTCGTCCTTGCGAACAAGGCCGCTAAACGCCTGGGTCAAGACAGCTTGTATTAAAGGTAAAACTTCGAAAGGAGAGTTGCAGCGGATGGAACTGTCCCTGACCTGGAAAGACCGCTTGTTCAGCCTGTCCAACGGCGGGCTGCTGATTCTGTTCAGCCTGGCCATGGTGTTTCCGATTTATTATACGATTGTGCTTTCGTTTACGGATCCGACGGAGTATTATACGAGGGATTTGATTTTGTGGCCGCATCACTGGTCGCTGGACGCGTACCGCTATCTGCTCGGCAACGGCTTGTTCGTCAATTCGGTGCTGATCAGCCTGTTTCTGGCTACCGTGGGCACGCTGCTGAGCCTGCTGGTGACCGGGGGACTGGCCTATGCCATCTCGGTCCGCCGGCTCCGGTTCCGCAGGACGATGATGGTCATGATCCTGATTACGTTTTTGTTTACGCCGGGACTTGTGCCGCTGTACATGGTGGTCCGAAACCTCGGCCTGATCGACAGCGTCTGGTCGCTGATCTTGCCGTCGCTGACGAGCGGCTGGTACGTGCTGCTGATGAAAGGCTTCTTCGACAGTATCCCGGACAGCCTGGAAGAGGCCGCGCGGATCGACGGCTGCACCGAAATCAGCGTGTTCTGGCGGATTATCATTCCGTTGTCGCTGCCGGCGGTGGTCGCTTTCGGGCTGTTTTTTGCGGTGGGGTACTGGAACACCTATTTCAACGCGATCATGTTCATTAATGAGCAGAACAAATGGCCGCTGCAGGTGCTCCTGCAAAATATGCTCGTCGATCCGACGACGATGGGCGGCGGCGAGAACGCCAATATCAGCGTTACCATGAACCGGCAGATGCCGACGGAGACGCTCAAAATGGCCGCGGTAGTCATTGCGACGATTCCGATTATGCTCGTATATCCGTTCCTCCAGAAGCACTTCGCCAAAGGGGCGATGGTGGGCTCGGTCAAGGAATGAAGATATATAACAGGGTAAATCCAAAGGAGGTTATTCTCTATGAAAAGACAAGCAGAACAGAGAGCAAGGCATTGGTTCATCAAAACGCTCGTTGTGGCGGTGGGCACCAGCCTGCTGCTGTCCGCCTGCGGCGGCGGGGGTAAAAGCGGTTCGGCGGATTCTTCGGCCCCGACCAAGATACAGATGCAAACACTGAATTACGCGACCGAGTTTATCGACAATACGAATCCGATCTGGAGGGAATTTGAGAAACGCACGAACACACAGCTGGATATTACCTGGCTGTCGCCGACAACGTCCGAGGAGAAAATTAATGTCATGCTGGCATCCGGCGATCTGCCGGAGGTGACGTTCGTGGAATCGCTGCTGAATCCGCAGCTGCAAAAAATGATTGGCCAAGGCGTGTTCTGGGATCTGACCCCGTTCATCAAGGAATACCCGAACCTGAGCCAGCCCGCGCTCGCCGAAATGTGGACGGATTCGAAGGTCGACGGCAAAAATTACAGCATTCCCCGCTATTACCCGAGCTATGGAGGAGGGGCGTTCCCGATTTTGCGCAAGGATTGGATGGACAAGCTGGGACTGCAGACCCCGACCACCATGGACCAATTTTTCGACGTGCTGAAGGCGTTCAAGGAGAAGGACCCGAACGGAAACGGCCAGGCGGACGAAATTCCATATGCCGCCAACAGCGATACGATGGGCTTTGTGTATGGAGTGTTCAACGGCGTGCAGGGTGCCTGGAAGCTGAAGGATGACAAGCTGGTGCCGACGATTACGGAAGACGCGTCGCGGGATGCGCTCCTCTGGATCAAAAAAGCGTATGACGCCGGACTGTTCCCGAAAGATTTCGCGATCCTGAAGTACTCCCAGACGGTCGACCTGATCCGGGGCGGCAAATCGGGCGGCACGTCGCAGTCGATGAACCACGCCTGGGTGACGGGCTCCAAAATCAGGGAAGTGGTGCCGACGGCCGATTACATGCCGATTACCTATCTGCAAAACGCGGAAGGGGAAAAATATACGCCATCCGGATCGCCGTATTACGGCGTGTACCTGATCCCGAAAAAAGTGCCGGAAGCCAAGGTGAAGAAAATCCTTGAATTTTTCGATTTCGCGTACGGCAAGGAAGGCAATGAGCTGGCAACTTATGGCATTGAGGGCGTCGACTACACGGTCGAGAACGGCCGCAAAATCCCGACGCCTCAGGCAGCCAAGGACCAGGTGGGCGACGGCAACATGAACAATCTGATCCACCTCATCAGCGACGATATGTCGATCGGAGCGGTCGGCATGCCGGACGACGTATACAACCGTAATGTGGAAATCGTCAATGAGCGCAAACAAATCAAAACACCAAACCCGGGCAACGAGCTGTACTCCGAAGCCTACAATAAATACTATCCGGAAATTTCGAAAAAAGTGAGCGATATGCGCACCAAAGTGATCATCGGTAAGGATACGATCGAAAACTACGACAAGCTCATCGAGCAGCTCCGCAGCGATCCGACGCTGAAACAGGTTGCGGATGAGATGACAGAGGCTTATCATAAAAAAATGGAAAGCCAGTAACCTCCAAATTCCATTCATGAGAGAGGCGAAACGATGAGTGTACTAAGCGTTCAAGGAAAGCAGTTTGTGTGGGACGGCGAGCCCATCCGCCTGGTTTCCGGGGCGATCCATTATTTTCGGGTCGTTCCCGAGTATTGGCGGGACCGGTTAACGAAGCTGAAGGCTTGCGGCTTTAACACGGTGGAGACCTATGTGGCCTGGAATATCCACGAGCCCAGAAAAGGGGAGTTCGTGTTCGATCACGGGGCGGATCTCGTCCGCTTCATCGAAACGGCCGGTGAACTTGGCCTGCATGTCATCGTAAGGCCCAGCCCGTATATTTGCGCCGAATGGGAGTTCGGCGGTCTGCCCGCCTGGCTGCTCAAGGAACCGGGCATCCGTCTGCGCTGCAATGACCACCGGTATTTGGGCCACGTCGATGCTTATTATGACGTGCTGATTCCGAAGCTGGTTCCGCTGCTTAGCACGAACGGCGGGCCGATCATCGCGATGCAGATCGAGAACGAATACGGCAGCTATGGCAATGACAAGGCGTATCTGAACCATTTGAAGAAAGGGCTTACATCCCGCGGCGTGGACGTGCTGCTGTTCACCTCGGACGGGCCGGGAGATTTTATGCTGCAGGGCGGCATGGTGGAGGGCGTGCTGGAGACGGTCAACTTCGGGTCCCGTGCGGTTGAAGCCTTTCAGGAACTGGAAGCCTATCAGCCGGACAAGCCGTATATGTGCATGGAGTTCTGGAACGGATGGTTTGACCATTGGGGCAAGCCGCATCATACCCGCGATGCGGCGGATGCTGCGCGCGTGTTCGAGGACATGCTGGCGGCCGGCGCTTCGGTCAACTTCTATATGTTCCACGGCGGGACGAACTTCGGCTTTTACAACGGCGCGAACTGCGGGGAAGAAGGGTACGCGCCGACCGTCACCAGCTATGATTACGATTCCCCGCTGAACGAATGGGGAGAGCCGACAGAGAAATTTTATGCGGTCCGGGATGTTCTATCGAAGTACGTGGACCTGCCGGAACTGCAGCTTCCCGATCCGATCGAGCGGAAGAGCTACGGCGAGGTCCGCCTGACCGACCGGGTCGACTTATTCGACTCGCTGTCTGACCTGTCTGACGCGGTGGAGCGGGCTGTGCCGGAAACGATGGAGCAGCTGGATCAGGACTACGGCTTTATCCTGTACACGACCTTCGTCTCCGGGCCGCGCGGCGAAGCCGACCTGATCCTGCAGGAGCTGCGGGACCGTGCACTCATTTTTGTCGACGGGGAGTACCGGGGCGTCGTGCAGCGCTGGGATGAGCAGCGCAGCCTGAAGCTGACGATTCCGGCCGGCGGCGCGAAGCTGCAAATTTTGGTGGAGAACCTCGGAAGGGTCAATTACGGGCCGTACATGCACGACCCGAAAGGGATTACCGAAGGGGTCCGGTTAGGCAACCAGTTTTTGTTCGGATGGACGATCCACACGCTTCCGCTGAACAACCTGGACCAGCTGGCCTTTGTTCCGCATCTGAAGGAAGAAGGTGCCGCCGGCTTGGATGCTGCAAGCCACAATACCCCGACATTTTACAGAGGCACCTTTGAGGTAAGCGGAACCGCCGATACCTTCTTGGACGTCACAGGCTGGACGAAAGGCGTCGCTTATATTAACGGGTTTAACCTCGGCCGGTACTGGGAGGTTGGGCCGCAGTCCACGCTGTATATCCCGGCACCGCTGCTGCGCGAAGGCCGGAACGAAATCATACTGTTCGAGCTGCACGGTACGCGGCAGCCGTCCGTCACGCTGGCGGATCAGGCAAAGCTGGGTTAAAGCGGACAAAGTTAATTCCTGCAAGAAAGAGCAGCATGACATGAACTTATCATATAGATCAGGATCATCGTCTCCTGAACGGGAAAAGGGAACGGCCTTAGGCGGCCGTTCCCTTTTTGATTTGTGGTTAGCTCAGTTCATTATGTGAAAAATTCATAATAGAAAAGCAGAGCGTCATGGCTCTACGTTGGACCGGATCGACTCGCGGATGACGAGCTCCGTGGACAGCAATATTTTTTTGGATCCGCCGGACATGTCGTTGCTGCTCTCAAACAGCAGTTTTGCCCCTTCATAGCCCAGCATCTCGAAGGGCTGATTGACGGTGCTCAACGATACTTTGGCATATTTCGAGCTTTCTACGTCATCGAATCCCATGATCGATATTTGCTCCGGAATGCTGACCCCTTCCTGCGTAAGCTGCCCGATCACTTCGAGCGCGCGTCTGTCGTTGACGCAAAACAGGGCGGTGAGCTCGCCTCTCTGAATTTGCTGCAGCAGCTTCGCATAATCTAATTCCCGCTGAAGAAACAAGACATCGTCATCCGGCCCGAGCGAGGCGTCTGCCATGGCATGGCGGTATCCGTTGTACCGTTCGACCTCGGTGCTCAGATGAAAATCATAGGCGGCGAAACCGATCTTCCGGTGGCCCTGGGCGATTAAATACGCAACAGCCTCATAAGCGCCGTCATGGTTATTGCATGTAATGCAGTTGACCGGATAACCGGCAGGAAAGCGGTCGAGCATGACGAATGGGATCGACTTCTTCCGGATTTCGTTGAGATACTCCCTTGCCGCGTCGGGATTGGCGGAATAAATCAGCAGCCCGCGGTTCTCGGACTGAATCAGCTTCAGGATCAGCTCCCGCTCCTGTTCGACATCATTTTCCACAAATTCAATGATAAGTTTGCATCCCTGCTGGTTCAGAAAGGATTGCACGCCTTTGATAATCTTCATATACGAACTGTCGTACATATCATTGCCGGAAATGATAAAGGTCACGTAATTGGACGTTTGGTTGACTGGTTCCGCCGGATTGGCGACAAAGCTGCCTTTTCCCCTGATCCGGTAGATGACGCCTTCATTGACGAGCTCCGCCAATGCTTTCCTTACCGTAATGGAGCTGACGTCCAGCAGCTTGGAGAACTCCGATTCGCTCGGAATCCGGTCATCCTTGCCAAGCTCGTTATTCTCGATTTGCGACAGTACATAATCTTTCACCAGCTGGTACTTAGGCAATGTTGTATCGTTCTTGCTCATGCAGGGTCACCTCTTATATGGACATATACTTACTTATAACGCCTTGTTTGTTAAATAGTATACCAAGTTGTGCAGACTAACTCAACTTTATTGTATAAATCCGGGTCGAGTAGATGGGGTGTTTATGCGGGTTATCTTGAAAATTGTTGATTTTATCCGTAAATATCCTATTTTCCACGGCGTGAGTGGATAGTATACTAACAACGTTGTATTAAAATCATAAATCTATATATTGACGACCAAATTAGTATGTGTTATTCTTCGCTTAGCATAACAACTCCGGGGAAAATGCATATGGTTTTACCTGCTTGAAGAGTAAGTTTAAGTTTTGTCTTACCATCTTATCCGTTGCAGAGATTTAAGTTTGCACGACTGTTTGAAAGCGTTTCGATCTCGGGGAGAAGGTTTTTAACAGCAAGTGTTGAATGCGCTTTCAAAGGCGGGCGTATCTGATGTGTTTTTCGGTGAAGAACGGCCGGAGTTCAAACGATGACTTGAAGTAACTAGAAAAGGGGTGTTTATGTTGGCGGCAACCAATAAAAAGCGATGGTCCAAACTGTGGAAACACCGATATCTGTACCTGATGGTGTTGCCCGGTATGATCACAGTGCTGGTCTTCAGCTACTTTCCGATGTATGGAATCACCATCGCCTTCAAGGATTACAACGCATCAAAGGGGATTATGGGAAGCCCTTGGGTCGGCTTTAAATATTTCACCACGTTTTTTCATGACCCGATGGCTTTCCGTGTGTTAAAAAACACGCTGCTTTTAGGTCTGTATACGCTGCTGTGGTCGTTTCCTGCACCTATTATCCTCGCCTTGTTATTTAACGAGCTGAGGAACAAGCATTTTAAAAAATTCGTCCAGACCGTTTCGTACTTTCCTCATTTTATTTCAGTGGTGATCGTTGCGGGGATGCTGAAGGACTTTACGGCCAGAGACGGCCTCTTCAACCAAATCATTACATACTTTGGCGGCACCCCGATCATGTTTCTGCTGGAGCCGGGTTATTTCCGAACGATCTTCATCTCTTCCGGCATATGGCAGGGGGTTGGCTTTGGAACGATCATTTACCTTGCCGCTTTGAGCGGGATCGATCCGACCTATTACGATGTGGCGGAAGTGGACGGAGCGAGCCGGTGGAAAAAGATCGTGCACATTACCTGGCCCTCGATCAAACCGACAACGATCATCCTGCTGATTTTCGCCTTGGGCGGAATTTTGGGATCCGATTTTCAGAAAATTATTCTGCTGTATTCGCCTGAAACTTACAGCGTGGCTGACGTCATAGGATCGTATGTTTACCGTCAGGGGATCCTCGGCGCAAGATACGAGTACACCACGGCCATCGGATTGTTTATGTCGGTCATCTCCTTTGTCATTTTGTATATTTCCAATTGGGTCAGCCGCAAAGTCTCGGAGACGAGTTTGTTTTAGGGGGGGATAATCTTGAGAAAAATCAGCTTCGGTTCCAGAGTGTTTGACGCCTTTAATATTTTCATCATGCTGTTGATCCTTGTCGTTGTGCTGTACCCCATTCTGAATATTATCGCTACCTCCTTCAGCAGCGGGAAGTACATCGCAGCGGGGAGCGTTACGATTTGGCCGAAAGGCTTTACCGTACAGGCTTACGCAGACGTATTTAAAGACTCGCTCATTTATAAGGGGTACCTGAATTCCATCCTTTACGCGGTAGGTTCTACCGGTATTATGCTGCTGTTCACCTCGCTGCTGGCTTATCCGCTGACCATTCCCGGATTTGCGGGAAAGAAATTTATCACCATCTTTCTGATGATCACGATGTTTTTCAGCGGGGGCTTAATTCCTACTTACCTGCTCATGCGCAGTCTGCATCTGCTTGACACCGTTTGGGTCATGATCCTTCCCGGCGCGGTTGGAGCTTACAATGTGTTTTTGTTCCGGACCTTCTTTTCGAATGTGCCGGCAGAGCTGAAAGAATCGGCGGTCATGGATGGAGCCAACGATGTCGTCGTCCTGTTCCGGATCGTCCTGCCGTTGTCGAAGGCACTGCTTGCGACATTTGCCTTGTTTGGTTTGGTAGGAAGCTGGAACAGCTGGTTTGAAGCGCTCATCTATCTTAAGGATCAGGATAAGTATCCGCTGCAAATGATTCTGCGAAACTATTTGTTTGCGCTGGATACCAACGCGATCCAAGGCAGGGTAGGTGCCGGTAACGTGGCCATCAATTCTTCGGGATCCTCGCTTGACCCGAAGGCGATCCGAATGAGCGTGATCATCATTACGATGTTCCCTATTATGGCGATTTACCCATTCTTTCAAAAGCACTTTACGAAGGGCGTATTAGTGGGAGCGATTAAGGGCTGACAACATATGTTCACCATGGATGTAAGAGGAAAAATTCTTTTACGCCATATTAAAATAATCAAATTTCAAGGAGGAATTGGGATGGTTAAAAAAGCAAAAATGCTCAGCCTGATCCTGGCTTGCATGCTGGCCTTTTCCGTCACGGCCTGCTCCAAGTCCGACGAGACTTCCAAAGATTCTGCGGATGGCGACACGTTATCTTTTTCCGTAACGCTTCCGTCGAGCGGGGTGGACAACGAGAACAGCATGATCGGCAAGGAATGGAAGAAGCAGATGGAAGCCAAGCTGGGCAAAAAACTGAATATCAAGTTTAATTATATTCCGTCATCGGAATATGACGAAAAAGTAAAGCTCATGATTGCGAGCGACGATTTGACGGATTTTTTCGTCACGCCATTATTTTACGACATCACGGACATGGCTGAACAAGGCCAAATTCTTGAGCTCAGCCAGTATAAGGATTTAATGCCCAACTATATGAACTATCTCAGCAAGGTGAAGAACGGCATGTCGCGTGTGACCAATTCCGAAGGGAAAATGTATTCTTTCAAGGAAACTTCGACGCCCAGATTTCCGGAGGATAAAGGCTTGCTGATTCAAAACGTATCCGCTTACAGATACGATGTATTCAAAGCGAACAACATCAAAATTCCGGAAACGCTGGATGAATTTTATGACGCGGCCAAAAAGCTGAAACAGCTGTATCCCGATAAGTACCCGGTGGATACGAAGTGGAACAGTTTGAGATCGCTCTTCTCCGCGAACCACATCAAGGACGACATTTACTGGGATGGCAGCAAATACGTGTACGGCATTTTTAATGAAGGATATAAAGACGCCCTTCAGTTCGCGAACAAGCTGTATTCGGAGCAGCTGCTGGATCCCGAGTACACGATCGATACAGACGACACGATCCGGAAGAAGGCGATGAATGGCGATACTTTCATGTGGCTGACCCAGTGGTTTACGGAGCCGGGAGATTACACGAGAAATGCGGATGACGGCAAAATATTTGCAGTTTCGCTGTACCCAGACAATCCGAAGTACGGAAAGGCTTGGCAGGAAGCGACGAACGGAAATACCCCGGACCTGGGCTGGGCCACGTTCTGCATCAGCTCCAAAGCCAAAAATCCGGAAGAATTAATCAAGCTGATCGATTTACAGTATTCCGACGAAAACATCAGGCTCGTGACTTGGGGAATCGAAGGAACGACCTACAAAATCGGAGAAGACGGCAATCCGACCTTTATGGATTCGTTTAAAACGGCGAAGGATCCATGGCTGGAAGGGGATAAGTACGGGATCCGGGCAAGCAAAAATTATAACCCGGGTTTGCAAATGGTCAACGATGCCAGAGCATTCGTAGATTTTGCCGCAACGGATTATACCGTATTTAACGGCAAGTATGAGGAAGTCCCGCTTGAAAAGTCGCCTTATCTGACAAGTCTGCCAATGCCGAACAACGATTATGTCCCTTCGTGGTACAGCGAGCCGGCCATCCAGTTCACACCGGACGAAAGCCAGGAAATATCCGAGATCATGAATCCGATCAAAACGTTTGTTACGGAAGAGCAGGCAAAGTTTGTCGCCGGGAAGCAGAGCTTTGACAACTGGCCGAAATTTATCGATCAGGTTAAAAAAATGGGCGATATCGACAAAGTGTTGAAAATTTACAACGACGCGGCCCAAAGAGTCCTGTCCAAAACGTCTTAACGAACAGCATCGAGACCATTCCACCAATGACAAATCGACAAGAAGTCGGGAGGAAGCCGAGATGGTATTGAAGATGAAAATGTGGAAGCAGGCGGGTGCATGGACCTGCGCCGCGCTGCTGTTAGTCACGATGGCACCGGGCGTTACGCCGGCCCAGGCTGCAGGAAGCAGCGCCGAGCAAAAAGCAGGCAGCACGTTGAAAACGGTACAGGAGCCGTTCATGATCAAGGTCGTGGATGCCGAGACGGGCCGGGGCATTCCGCTGGTTGAGCTGAAGACGACGAATAACATTTTGTATTATACGGACAGTGCGGGCGTCGTGGCATTTGACGAACCGGGGTTGATGGATACGACGGTCTTCTTCCATATGTCCAGCGATGGCTACGAAATTCCCGCCGACATGTTTGGCAACCGCGGGCAGGCGGTCGAAGTTACGCCTGGCGGCAGTGTTACGCTGCAGATGAACCGGGTCAACATCGCCGAGCGGCTGTACCGGGTGACCGGCCAGGGCATTTACCGAGACAGTCTGCTGCTCGGTTTGAATACGCCGATTCAACAGCCGGTCATCAACGGTCTGATTATGGGCCAGGATTCCGTGCAGACGATCGAATACAACGGGAAGCTGTACTGGTTCTGGGGCGATACGGACAGACCGGCCTATCCGCTGGGAAATTTCCGCACGACGGGCGCTACGTCGGAGCTGCCGCAAAACGGCGGGCTTGACCCAGATGTCGGCGTGAATCTGAAGTATTTTACCAAAGAGGACGGATTTGCCAAGAGCATGGTGCCTACGCTTCCCGACGGGGGGAATATGGCTTGGATTTTCGGTCTGATGACGGCAAAGGACAGCACGGGAAAAGAGCGTCTGCTAACGGGTTACACGACGCTAAATCCTGACATCGTTGCGCGCGGCATCCTGGTCTTCAACGATCAGACGGAGCAGTTTGAACAGGCCGTCCAGTTCCCTTCCAAGGACGATTGGCGCCATCCTGGAGGTCAGGCGACCTATTACGAGGAGAACGGCAAGGGATACTGGCTGTTTACCGAGCACCGGATTCCGAACTTACGTGTGGCCGCCAGCTACGACGCCATCACCGACTATACCCAATACGAGTCGTTTACGTGCCTGACGCCGGGAGCGGCTTACGACGGCGCGAATACGTCCCTTGAGCGCGACCAGAACGGCAAGCTGGTATGGGGCTGGAAGAAGAACACCCCGGTGCTGACCCAGGATCAAGAAAAAGAATTGATCGGGTTTGGCCTGATCAAGGCGGACGACCCGCGCTACTACCAGCTGAAAGATGCCGATACCGGCGAAGAGGTTTCGCTGGCGCAAAGCTCCGTCGAATGGAATGATTACCGGCAGCGCTACGTCATGATCGGACAGCAGGTGATGGGCAAAACGTCGGTTCTCGGGGAGATGTGGTACGCGGAAGCAGACTCGCCCCAAGGCCCCTGGACGACGGCGAAGAAGATCATTACGCATAACAACTATACCTTCTATAACCCGGCCCAGCACAAGTTTTTCTTCAAAGACGGCGGACGCGTCATTTACTTCGAGGCGACCTATACGAATACGTATACAGACCATACTCCAACACCGCGCTATAACTACAACCAGGTCATGTACAAGCTGAATCTTGACGATCCGCGGCTTGGTCTTGAGCCAGTTCAGAACCGCAAGTGACGGCTGATGCGGAAGCGGACATTATTCGCCGATCCCAATAGGGCACTCCGCCCAGGAGGTAAACGAAATGAAATGGAAGCCTTGGAAAAGCGCGGGCATCTGGACCTGTGTCATGCTGACGGTCATGACGGCGCCGGGCGCCGCGATGGCGGCTCAGGCGGAAGGGAATAGCGCCATGCCGGATGTAAGCAGCGCTAAGAAAATCGTTCAGAAGCCGTTTATGATCAAAGTCGTGGATGCGCAGACGGGTCGAGGGATCCCGCTGGTCGAGCTGAAGACGACGAGCAATATTTTGTACTATACGGACAGCGCCGGTGTTGTGGCTTTCAATGAGCCGGGCTTGATGGATCAAACGGTCTTTTTCCATATGTCGAGCGACGGCTATGAGGTGCCGACAGACATGTTCGGTTACCGCGGCCAGGCTGTTGAAGTGACGCCCGGCGGAAGCGTGACGCTGAAAATGGACCGGGTCAACATTGCTGAGCGGTTATACCGGGTCACCGGTCAGGGCATCTACCGTGACAGCGTCCTGCTTGGCCAGAAGCCGCCGGTCAAGGAGCCGCTCCTGAACGGACTCGTGATGGGCCAGGACTCCGTCCAAACGATAAAGTACCGCAATCGGCTGTACTGGTTCTGGGGCGATACGGACAGACCCGCTTATCCCCTCGGGAACTTCCTTGTGACGGGTGCCACATCGAAGCTGCCGGAAAAAGGCGGTCTCGATCCCGATACCGGCATCGATTTGGATTACTTTACGAAAGAGGACGGTTTCGTTAAAAGCCTGGTTCCCCAGCTGCCTGACGGTGCCGGCATCGCCTGGGTGTTCGGCTTGATGACCGCCAAAGACGGCAGCGGGCAGGAACGCCTGCTCGCCGGTTACAGCACGCACAATCCCGAGCTCAGCGCCTTCGGCATTCTTGCCTTTAACGACGAGAAGAAGGAGTTCGAGCAGGTCGTCCAGTTCCCTTCCAAAGACGATTGGCGCCATCCGGGCGGCCAGGCGGCTTATTACGAGGAGGACGGCAAGGGCTATTGGCTCTTTACCGAACACCGGATGCCGAACCTGCGAGTCGCCGCAAGCTACGACGCCATCACCGATTATACCCAATACGAATCGTTTACGTGCCTGACGCCGGGAACGACTTACAACGGGGCCCAAACATCCCTTGAACGCGGCGCGGACGGCCAGCTTGTATGGGGCTGGAAAAAGAACACCCCGCCGCTCACCCAGGATCAAGAGAAGGAGCTGATCGATGCCGGGCTGATCCATGCGGACGATCCAACCTACTTTCAATTAAAAGACGCCGATACCGGCGAAAAGGTTCAAATCGCTTCAAGCTCTGTCGAATGGAACGATTACCGGCAGCGTTACGTGATGATCGGGCAGCAGACGCAAGGCAAGTCCTCCGTGCTCGGGGAAATATGGTACGCGGAAGCTCCGGTGCCTCAAGGTCCTTGGACCACGGCCAAAAAGATCGTCACGCACAACAACTATACTTTTTATAACGTGGCCCAGCATAAGTTTTTCAATAAGGAGGGCGGCCGGATCATCTACTTCGAGGGCACGTATACGAATACGTTCACCAATCATGTCCCGACGCCGCGTTATAACTACAATCAGGTCATGTATAAGCTCGACTTGGCCAATCCGAAGCTTGGGCTGACGCCGGTCCAGGGAACGAGTGGTTCATAGAGCGCCGGGTTGCTCAGGCAGATTGCAAGGGGATGGAGATTTTTTTCAAACAACAGTGAGGAGGAATATCACATGCTGAAGGGATTGACGCTTGCCGGTTTGGGAGCAGTCGAAAGTGAAGAGAGGTTCATTGAATTGGCGGGTGAGGGCGGTTTTCAAGCGGTTGACATCGATGCCCGGGGATTGATCGAGCGGCTGGGAACAGAGGGGGCTGCGGCTAAGCTTGAACGGCACGGAGTCGTCATCGGTGCGATCGGCCTGCCTGTGGAATGGAGGGCGGGCGAGAATGAGTTCCTCGCCGGGCTGCCCGGCCTGACGGAAGCGGCTGCCGCGGCCCGAGCGCTGGGATGTACGCGCTGTTGCACGTACATTCTGCCATCGACCGACGCCAAACCGGCGCACTTCATGGCGGTCGCCACCCGGCGCCTGCGCATCTGCGCCCAAATTCTCGGCGCCTATGGCATCAGGCTCGGACTGGAATTCGTAGGTCCGCATCATCTGCGGACGGCGTGGAAATACCCTTTTATCTGGACGATGGAAGAGACGCTGGATTGGGTCGAAGCGATCGGCGAGCCGAATGTCGGCCTGCTGCTGGATGCGTATCATTGGTATACGAACGGTCTCTCCGTAGACGACATCGAGCGGCTGCAGCCGCAGCAGATCGTTCACGTGCATATCAACGACGCACCGGATCTGCCGGTCGAGGCCGTGCTGGATAACGGGCGTCTGTACCCTGGGGAAGGCGTCATCGACCTGGAGGGCTTTTTAAGAGGGCTGGAGCGCATCGGATATGACGGTATCGTATCGCAGGAAGTGCTGACGCCGGCCATGCCGGAGGACACGCCGGAACAGCTGATTCGCCGCTCCAAATCCGGGTTCGATCGCGTATTCTCCGCTGCCGGAATCGGTGCGGGAGGCAGATAAGTCCGATGGAGCGGGCGGCAACATCGTATTTTGTAGACGGATACCATGGCGGGATTAAGGGGCATATGCCCCTTGGATCCTGGGCGGATGTGATCCAGCCGTCCTCTCGTGTGAACCTGTCGCTGCAGCATGGTCTCGCCACGCTCCGGTACAGCGGCATCCGCTGCAACCCAGATCAATTCATAGGATGTGATCCGTCATTTGGATAAGAGAAAAGAGATTCTATACCATGTTGAGAAGCTGCTGAAGGATAAAAACCGTTACATTTATAACGTGGTCTCGCCGGTCGATTTTACCTGCTTTGTCACGAAGGAGCGGCTATCCTTCGATGAAATAGAGAGTAAGCGTTTTGAAGCGATCGAGCCGGGCGACCGGTGGGGCGAAGACTGGACGTATGCATGGTTTCACTCATCGGTTACAGCTCCCATGGAAGCCGAGGGCAAACGCTTGGTCATCCGGGCCGATTTCGGTTCGGAGGCGACAGTCTACGTGAACGGAATCGTACGGGGCGCGCTGGATCTTCAGCACCATGACGTGACGTTGACACGCAGCGCTAAGGCCGGCGAGCGGTTTGAAGTCACCGCCGAGGCGTATGCCGGACATTCGGGAATCCAACCGATGTTTGGGGAATCGCAGCTTTGCCTTTTTGAAGAGGAAATCTATCAATTTTATGTCGATTTGGAATGTTTGGTTCAGGTCCGAAATCATATCGATCCGGATTCGCTGCGCGCGGCGGAAATCGACCGCGGTTTAACGGAGGTCGTCCGGACGATCGACTGGGGGCTTGCGAAGGATGCGCTGACGGATAACGTTCGCAAGTGCCGGCAGCGGATGGCGCCGCTCCTGGAATGCGTAAACGGATCGACGGCGCCCTTGCTGTACCTCATGGGGCAGTCCCATCTCGATATCGCCTGGTTGTGGCCGATGGAGGAAACGAAGCGGAAAATCGCCCGGACGATGTCCAATCAGCTTGCCCTCATGGAGGAGTATCCCGATTACCGCTACGTCCAGAGCCAGCCGTACTTGTTCCAGCTTGCCAAGGACCTGTATCCCGAGTTATACGCACGCATCCAACAAGCGGTGGAGGAAGGACGGATCATTCCGGAAGGCGGCATGTGGGTGGAATCCGATACGAATCTGCCCGGCGGGGAGAGCCTGATCCGGCAAATACTGCACGGCAAGCGCTTTTTCAAGGAGGAGTTCGGCAAGGAAAACGAAATGCTGTGGCTTCCCGACGTGTTCGGATACTCCGGCAACATGCCGCAAATTATGAAGGGCTGCGGGCTCCGGTATTTTGCTTCCGTGAAAATGTTCCAGACGTACGAGAACGTGTCGGACCCGTTTCCGTACAATACCTTTCTTTGGGAGGGGATCGACGGCTCGCAGGTGCTGACCCATCTGCTGGATTATGGCGATTTTCCGATTCGAGTCAATCCGTCGTTTCTCATCCGGCAATGGAATGATCGGGTGCAGAAGGACGGCATTGCGACAAGACTCGTACAGTTCGGCCACGGCGACGGCGGCGGCGGGGCGAACCGGGACGACTTGGAATTCCTCCGCCGGCTAGGAAATTTGGAGGGGGTGCCGCGTACGGCGCACGGATCGCCGATCGACTATTTTGAAGATCAGATCGAAAGAGGTGTTCCGGACGCCAAATATGTCGGGGAGCTGTACTATCCGGCGCACCGGGGAACCTATACGACGCAGGCTCAGATCAAGCGGCTAAACCGGAAGGCGGAGGTTGGGCTTCATGAGGCTGAAATGTGGGGTGCCGCCGCCAGCCTGCTTCAGCGCCGGGCCTATCCGTACGAGGAGATGGACCGGTTGTGGAAGAAGCTGCTGCTGCATCAGTTCCATGATATTTTGCCGGGCACGTCCATTCACCGCGTCCATGAGGAAGCGCAGGCAGAGCTGACGGAATTGAACGGGCTCGTCGATGCGATGGCTTCCGGCGCAAGAGAGGTGCTTGCGGGTAGCGGACGTTCCGGTGTTACGGTGTTTAACTCGCTCTCCTGGGCAAGAAAAGAGCTGGTTGCCCTGCCCGAAGGTGTAGAAGGTGTCGCGGACCGGGACGGAAAAACGCTCCCTGTGCAGCGGCATGACGGCAAACGTTACGCCGAAGTCGAGACGCCGTCTGCGGGATGGGCGGCATACACGGTTACTGCGGCTGACGTAACACCGGAAGCGCCGGGACAAGCTGTCCTAGTTGCTGCGAAGTCGCATCTTGAGAACGAATACTTAGCCATTGAGATAAATGAATACGGCGAGATCGTCAGCATCCTGGACAAGGAAACCGGAACGGAATGGACGGCGGGACATTGCAACGCCATGAAGATGTACCGCGATCAGCCTTCGGCGTTCGATGCGTGGGAAATCGACCGCGGCTATCAGGATGCTCCGGTCGCGTTGGATGAGAAGGCCGAAGTCTATGTCACCGCAGACGGGCCCCTGTTTGCTAATATCCGCGTTGAGCGCATGCTTCATCGATCCAAATTAATCCAGGATATCCGGATCCGGGCCGGCAGCCGCCGCGTTGAGTTTCACACGACGGTACATTGGCATGAGAAGAACAAAATGCTGCGGGTCGATTTTCCTGTACGTGTCCATGCGAACGAATCGTTACAGGAAATTCAGTTCGGTTACGTCAAACGGCCAAATCATGCTTCCAGGCCCCACGATGCCGACCGGTTCGAAGTATGCCAGCATAAGTGGGCGGTGCTTGCGGAGACGAACCGCAGCTTTGCGCTGCTGAACGATTGCAAGTACGGGATCGCCGTGCAGGACAACATGATTAGCTTGACGCTGCTTCGTTCGCCGACGCATCCGGACGAAACGTCGGATCAGGGAACGCACAAGTTTACGTACGGATTCTTTGTATGGAACGGGTCATTTCTGGACAGTCCCGTCGTTCAGGAAGCGTATGAGCTGAACTATCCGGTAAGCCTCGTGCACGGTGGAAACCAGGTGGGTCATAAGTCTTTCCTGCAAACGGATCAAGCCAGCGTAATTACAGAGACGGTCAAGCTGGCCGAAGACGGATCGGGAGACTGGATCATCCGGGCCTATGAATGCAAAGGTGCCACCGTATCAAGCGGATTGACCTTTGACCTCCCCGTCAAAACAGCGTACGAAACCAATATGCTGGAGGAAGTGACGGCCGATCTGCCGGTTGCTGAAGGGAAGCTCAAGCTGGATTTCCGCCCTTTTGAAGTGAAAACGATTCGGCTTGTGCTGCTTGATTCGTAGAAGAGGGAGTAGAAGGAACAAAAGATGGGGGGAAGCGCGAAGATGAAGATGGACAAAGGACAGCGCCTGGTCATGATCGGCGATTCGATTACGGACTGCGAGCGGAAATTCCCTTACGGGGAAGGGTTGTTTCAAGGCGTAGGCAAAGGGTATGTGTCGCTCGTGGACACCCTGCTTCAGACGGCGTATCCGGAGCTGAACCTGCGGGTTACGAACATGGGAATCGGCGGCAACACGGTCAGGGATTTGAAAGAAAGGTGGCAGACGGACGTACTGGATCTGAAGCCGGATTGGCTGTCCATTATGATCGGCATCAACGACGTGTGGCGGCAGTTCGACCAGCCGGCGATTCCGGAATCGCATGTGCTGTTGGAAGAGTATGAGCACACTTTGACCGAATTGGCGGAGCAGGTTCGCCCTCGTTTGAAAGGGCTTGTCATCATGACTCCGTTTTATATCGAACGCAGCGCCGAGGACGGGATGAGACGGCGGATGGATGAGTACGGCCGGGCGGCCCGCAGGGTTGCCGATCGCGTCGGTGCGTTATTTGTGGACACGCAAGCGGTGTTTGAGCAGATGTTGGGCTACGTGCACCCTACTGCAATCGCATCGGACCGGGTGCACCCGAGCCTGACCGGCCACATGCTGATCGCACGAGCCTTCCTGCAGACAATCGACTTCGATTGGAAGCGTATGAGCGGTGAGGCTTGACTGCGATAACTGTCAGGATATGAAACAGGAATAGGATCAGAATCAAGCACCTGCGAGTGATCAAAGCCGACTAAGGTGTTAATATAACAATATGTGAAAAATTCACAATAAATGCAGGTTAAAGGGCGAGCGTATTTCATACGCTTGCCTTTTCCTGCTTACACTCCGGTTTATTTGCTTACGGCTAAAACGGTCATGATGCTTTGGCATTGATCACGAAGGAAGAATACGAAACAACGGGGAACGTGCTCAGCCGCTTGATCCGACGCATGAACGCAACGAGCACTGAGGACTAACCGAATTAAATGTATTAAAAAATCAACATATGAAAAATTCACAATAGAAAACAGTATCATATTCGTATCTAGACCATACCTACCTAAACCATCATTTCTGCGGATCTATACCGGAAAAAAAGGCGGCTTGCGCCTGATATCTACCGCCTTATCGCAAAAGCATCCTCCTGATCGGAGCGGCACGTCTCAGGGGATGCTTTGTTGCGAATTTATAGTGTGCTTGCTTGTGGGACAGCTGGACATTCTGACCGTCCTGCTTCCGTTTACGTCCGCAGCATATCCCGGAACATTAGGACCAGTTTCAGCCGCAGCAGGTGGTGATAATCCTTGAAGTCGACCTGAAGCAGCTCACTGATTTTCTCGAGCCGGTAGGCGGCAGTGTTGCGGTGTATAAACAGCTGCTTGGCGGTTTCGTGGATCTGTCCGTTGTTCGCCATGTACAGCTCCAGCGTTCGCAGCAGCTCTTGGGCGGAGTCGGGGGCTCGGTCCTGAAGCGGGGCCAATGCCATTTCGACGAACTGCCGCATTTTATGAACCGGGACGGATTGGAAAATATAAGAGATTTCCACGTTGGCAAACTCGACGACAAAAGCGTCCAGGTTGAGCCGGGCGGCCGTGTCGCGGGCGTTCTGGCATTCACGGTAAGCCGCTTCCAATTGATCGGGCCGGGTTTTGATATGGCTCACCGTCATGCGCAGATGCCTGCCGGCTTTGGCGGCAAGCTCGAAAAAGACACGTGTCAGCAGCTGAGGCAGCTTGCCGGAGCTTCGCGGGAGCTCAGAAGGAAAGATCGAGAGAATGGTGTCCTCGAGTTGAAAATGCAAAGGAGATAAATCCTTGAGCATCGGATGATAATGGAATTCCTGCTTGACGCTCTTGAGCAGATGGTCGGCCCGGCCGGTGTATTCGGGATCGCATGTGGTAAGCACGCATTGGAAAGAATCGCTGCCGAAAGGGATGCCGTGGCTGGAAGCACAGGCAACGAGCGCTTCGGCGGAGACTTGCTGCTTGAGGTAGTTTTTCAGCATAGCCGCAAATTCGTTCTGGGTCGATTGGGTGAGATCGTTGCGTTCAACTGCGTTCAAATGATAGCCGATAATTTCGGCCGCCTGGTGGTACAGCCCTTCCTCCTCCTTCATCGGAATGCCGGGAGGAAGCCGGAAAATCGCCCGGCTGTTAAAATCATGCTCCTGGCCAGGGCTTTTCAGGGGCACGCACAGCAGTCTTCCCTGCTCGCAGCGGAGCCACTGCGGCGTATCTTTGAGCTGACGTTTTTTGAGCAGCTGCATTTCGTCTGTGGTCAGGGTGCTGAAGAGCGTTTGGCCGCGCATGCCGGTGACGGCAAGGGGCACGCCGAGAATCTCGCGGATCCGGTCAAACAGGCGGCCCGTATCAACAGGGGATAGGGCAAAGCGGATGAGCTCCTTTTGTTTGTCCAGGACGTTTTGGAGGAGGAGCGTGTTCTTTTGCAGTTCGGCATTGAACAAGCCTTTCATTTGATCCGAGAACGTAAACGGAAAGGGAAGCTCGATGAGGGGAAAACCGAGGCGGTCTGCTTCCTGCAGCATTTCGTCGGGGACCGAAGCCCAGAACCGTCCAAGCTTGATCCCGATTCCCGCCGCCCCTTTGTCAACCAGCTTCTGCAGCAGGCGGACCCCATCCGCGGGATTGTCCTTGATCAAATAAGCCGTCGTGAACAAGATATCCCCTTCCCGGACCCAGTCCGAAATATCGGGTGCATCCATCACGTTGACCGATTTGACGATGCGGTTCAAACCGCTGCGGCCTGCGGTCAGTTTACCTTCAGAAAGCGGGTAAATGGTGAGTGCATCTTCGATGGTCAAATACATACAGTCATCATCCTTTCGCAACTGAACTCTGTCGAAACCCGAAACGTACAAGGTAAGCCCTTGGGGAAGGGCTGTACCGGATTGAATTCAATCATCAGGAAAGGCGGTTACTGCAACAGGGGATAGAATCGGACGGCCGTCCGGGTTCGCTCAGGGCTACGGAGGGGAGGACTATCTTCCCAGAAAGATGCCTCCGTAAACAAAAGCGCCAACGATGACGAGCGCGGGATGAACTTTGCGGCGCTGCATCAGCCAGTACGAGATGAGGGCGATAGCGCCGAATTGGATCCAGCCGATGGAGAGTATCGACTCTTTGGAGCTTTGAATGGTGAGCTGCAGCATCATGACGGCGATGACAGGCTGCACGAGCAGCGTCATGCCCTTGACGGCCTGAGACTGCTTGTATTTCTGCAAAATTCGCATCAATACGATCAGGGCGACGGCGGACGGCACGACGGTGGCTGCTTCGGCGGCAAGCACCCCCATCCATCCGGCCGCATCATAGCCCACGTAAGCGGCGATCTTCGTCGCGATCGGCCCGGGGAGCGAATTGCCGAGAGCGAGCATGTTGGAAAATTCGGCGCCCGACAGCCAGTGGTAATGCGGCACGATCTCCCGGTACATAAGCGGAATGGAGGAGGGGCCGCCGCCATAGCCGAATACGTTGGCTAGAAAGAAGCCGATGAGGAGTTCAATCCATGTCTCCATGGCGGCGTTCCTCCTTCCGTTTGCGGGTTTCTTTCAGCTTGCCCATAACTTTAAAGTGTACCGAGCCATAGGCAAGCGCGATCGCAATCAGGATCGCCGGGTGCAGCTGCACCCACTCCAGCAGGACAAACGCCATGACCCCGCAGGCGAGCGCCATATATTTGCCAAGGCCTTTGACTGCCTTTTCGCCGAACTCGTAACACATTTGACCCAGCATGACGGCCACGACCGGAATGACCGCTTCGATCATGCCATGGATGATGCGGGACGAACTGAATACGTCGATAAAAGAGACTAGGGCGATCATCGCAACCGCAGTGGGTAGAATATGGGCGAGCAGCCCGACCAGCGCACCGAGCGTTCCTTTCAGGCGGTAGCCAAGATAGGCGGCCAACTTGGTCGCGATCGGACCGGGCAGCGTGTTGGCGATGGCCAGCACCTCCCCGAATTCCTCATCAGCCATCCACCTGTACCGGGAGACCGCCTCGTGCCGGATGAGGGGGACGGTCGACGGACCGCCGCCATACCCGAGAATTCCGGTCCGGAACATGGCGAGGGATAATTCTGCGTATGTTTTCAGCATGGTGCACTTCCTTCCTTGTCTATCAACTATTCTGGCATTTCCTCTCGGATTCGGGTAGGATGCGAGGGGCGCATTCTACAGGCAAAGCTCTGGCATCATGGGAAAGGGAGTTGGACCGTTTCCGAAGCTGGTGATCATCCGTGCAGCATTGATGTTATTTAAATTTACACTATAACGGTTTTCCTTCCGGATGAAAAGTAGTTATTGCCAAAAAATCCTGCTGCATGTTAATTTAGTTAACAATTTAAGGATGCAGGAGGGATGAGTGATGAGGCAGGCTTCAATCGGCACGAAAACGATGGTGGTCAGCCCCCATGCACTGGCATCGGCCGCGGGTGCCCGAATACTGGAAAAGGGCGGGAATGCCTTCGACGCTGCGGTTGCCGTCAGCAGTACCCTGGCGGTCGTGTATCCGCATATGACCGGGCTGGGTGGCGACTCATTCTGGCTGTTGTACAGTCCCGGAGAGGGTGCAGTCCGGGGTTACAACGGAAGCGGCCGCTCGGGGTACAAGGCATCGCCGGAGGCATATGCCGGCGAGCAGGCCATTCCGAAGCGGGGGATCCGCAGCGTACTGACCGTTCCAGGCATGGTGGACAGCTGGAGCGCCATTCTGCGCGAGTATGGTACCCTGCCGCTTGGGGACGTCCTCGAGCCGGCAATGACTTACGCCGGAGCGGGCTATCCGGTATCCCGCAGCCAGTACGCCAATACGAAGCTGTGCGCCGGGCTGCTGGCAGCGAATCCCTATTCGGCTGCAGCGTATTTGCGAGGCGGCGGTGTCCCGCCGGCAGGCACCCGCTGGATCCAAAGCGGCTTGGCCCAAAGTTTGCGCCGGATCGCGTCGAATGGCCGGGACGAATTTTACCGGGGCGGATTAGCCCGGGATATCACGTCATACATCCGGAAGTCCGGCGGGCTGCTGCTGGCGGACGATTTCGCCGATCATGAGGGCAATTGGGTTACCCCGCTCACCGGTTCCTATCGCGATCTGGAGCTGTATCAGCTTCCTCCGAATTCGCAAGGTTTTACGGGCATCGTGATCGCCCAAATGCTCGAACATTTTGATTTTAACAGTATTCCGCACGGTTCGGTAGCATTTTACCACGTACTGGTGGAGGCGGTGAAGCTGGCTTTCCGCGACCGCAACCTTGAGCTCACCGATCCGGATTTTCGAAATATTCCGGTGGATCGCTTTCTGGATAAGGACTACTGCAGGGAATTGGCGGGACACATAAGCCGCGATTCGGCCGTTCCGCTCACCGCCGAACCGCTCGGCAGCGATACGGCGTATGCCGCCGTGGTGGACGGGGACGGCAACGCCGTTTCTTTTATCCAAAGCCTGTACTTTGAATTTGGATCGGGCGTGACCGCTGGGGAAACGGGCATTCTGCTGCAGAACCGCGGCTCGTTTTTCTCCCTGGACGAGTCTTCCGCCAACCGGCTTGAACCACGGAAACGGACTTTTCATACCCTGATGCCTGCCCTTGCGCTCAAGGACCAGAAGCCTTATTTGCTTTACGGCTCGATGGGAGGAGAAGGACAGCCGCAGACGCAGACGGCGCTTCTGACCCGGATCGTCGATTACCGAATGGACCCTCAGGAAGCGATTAACGAACCTCGCTGGGTGTGGGGAAGGACATGGGGCGAAGCCTCCACGGAACTGAAGATGGAAGCCAGGGTGGGGAAGCAGGTGCTCGGCGGGCTGGCCGCCATGGGGCATGAGGTTCGAAAGATCGGCGACTGGGATGCCTTGACCGGGCATGCGCAGGCGATCCTTCTGGACGCTCACGGTTTTCGGATCGGCGGCTCGGACCCCCGCTCCGACGGAGCGGCGATCGGCTGGTAGTTCACCATATCATAAAGAAGTTATGAAATATGACATAGTAAACGGGTTCCTTGTGGCCGATGTCCAAACATCGGCCTATTTATTGTGCTTCGTCACAAAGATGCCTCCTGAACCGTTGTAGACTCCTGTATTGTCTGTTATAAAATGTAACATCTAACGAAAAACAGGATCGCACTGGGGGGGACAGCCGTGGAATTCGGACATGTGAAAGTGGAGAGGAAAGCAGCCTGCGTCATGCGGGACGGCATCACGCTGTATGCCGACGTTTACCGTCCGGCGGAGGAAGGAACATACCCGGTACTGCTGATGCGGCAGCCGTACGGCCGGAAAATCGCCTCAACGGTTACATACGCCCATCCCGTTTGGTACGCTGCGCGGGGGTATATCGTCGTCATTCAGGACGTACGGGGGCGCGGGGATTCGGAGGGAGAGTTCACGCCATTCGTGAGCGAAGCCGAAGACGGCTATGACACTGTCGAATGGGCCGCAGGGTTGGAAGGGGCCAGCGGAAAGGTCGGCATGTACGGCTTTTCCTATCAGGGAGCGACGCAGTGGGCTGCCGCTTCGCAGCATCCGCCGCATTTGGCTGCCATCGCGCCTGCGATGACTGCGGCCGACCTGTACCACGGCTGGATGTACACATTCGGCAGCTTCGATCTGCAGAGCTGCCTGCCCTGGGCCTATCAGCTGGCCAGGGATACGGCGAGAAGGAAGGGCGACGCGGAAGCCGAAGCGGCGTGTTCGCGCGTGATGAGCGATCCTTCCGGTGTGCTGGCCCAACTGCCAATGGCGCAGGGACACCCGCTGCTCGAAGCTTACCTCCCCGCATATTTCGATTGGTTGGGCCATCCCTCGTATGATGAGTATTGGTCCCGGCTGAACTGGCTGGACGCCTTCAAGGAACAGCCGGTTCCGGCGCTGCATATCGCGGGCTGGTACGATTTTCTGCTGGAAGGTACGCTGCAGTCTTACAATGCACTGCAAGCACAGGAGATGAGGGCGGACTGCTTCCACCGTTTGGTGGTCGGGCCATGGACGCATATTCCATGGGGCCGCAAAGCAGGCGGAACGGATTACGGACCGAAGGCGGACGGCGATATCCACCTGGAACAGCTGGCCTGGTTCGACTATTGGCTGAAGGGGAAAGGCGGTTCAGCCCTCAAGGAGCGGCATCCGGTCCGTTATTATGAAGCCGGCAGCGGCGTTTGGGTCGAAGCCGAAGCGTATCCGGCCGGAGCGGAGGGCGACAGCCGGTGGTATTTAACCGGTACGCAGCTGCCTGCGAACGGGGCTTCCGGCGGCGGCCGGCTCTCTGTGAGCGCAGGCGCGGAGCCCGGCCGGGCTGCGGACGTGTTCGTCTACGACGCGCGCCTGCCGATGCCGCTTCGCTCGGTGCTCCCGCAGGACCGGAGCGCCCAGCAGGACCGCTTCGAAATCCTGGTGTATACCGGGGAGCCTGCCGGCGAGCCGCTGCGGATCCTTGGCGCCCCGGAGGTAACCGTCTCCTGCCAGGTGATGGACGGTCCTACCGACCTTACGGCCATCCTCACGCAGGTCACATCAGCGGGCGAAGCGAGGTTTCTGTCCGTGGGGCGCACGGAGATCGGCGCTTCCGGCGGCATCAGCGGCTGGGAGACGGCGACGATCCGGATGCGGCCGCTGGCCGCCGAGCTCCCGGTCGGTTCAATGCTCCGGCTGGAACTGAGCGGCAGCGCATACCCGCTGCTGCTTCGCCACCCCAACGGCATTCCGCTGCAGGAAGCCGCACGCCAAGGGCCGGATGCGCTGCAGATTGCCACAGTGGCGGTGGATGCCAGTGGAGGCGCCTCGTGGCTTCAGCTGCCGATTCTTGGTGACACCTCGGAATAAAGCGGACTATGAAAAGAACCATTGCGTGACAACGGAGCGGGAGCCTGCATTCAAACGCTTATTGCCCGCCGGGTCGAACGCATACGCCCTTTATGTCCTCAGAGCCTGGCGCACGAAAGTGCAGAAGTAGAAAACATAAATACCGACGGATGAAAGGAGCGGGATTGATATGGAACAAGAAGTGGTGATCTTCAACGCCTCCCTGCCGCTGCAATCAGAGGAGACGCTGTACACGCTGGCTATCGGCGGCGGAAAGTGGACGTCGGTGACGGCCCAAACCGGTGAAGTGGAGGCTCCTGAGGCGGTATGCCTGGACAAATGGAACGGATCCACTGCGGATGCGCGTCTGCTGCTCGACGCAAAGGGAAAAATCGTTCTGCCGGGTTTCGTGGACGCCCATATGCATCTGGATAAAGCTTTTTCGCTCCCGGAGGTCGGGAATGTCTCCGGCACGCTTGGCGAAGCGGTCGTCAATTACGCCGCAGCCGCCCCGAGGTTTTCCAAGGAGGAGATCAAAGCACGCATCATGCGCTCGGCGCTGCAGTCCATTTCTTACGGAACGGTGGTGCTGCGCAGCCATCTCGATTTTCACGTCAAGCATGGAAAAGACGTCGCGATGCGCACCATCGAAGCTGCGATCGAAGTCAAAGAGGAGCTGAAGCCGTATGCAGAACTGCAGCTGTTCCCGCTGCTCCCATATTTTGAGCTCAGTGAAGCAGCTCTGGATACAGCCGAGGAATCGGTTGCGATGGGCGTGACGGGATTGGGCGGCGCCCCTCATCTTTCCCCCAACCCGGAACCCGACATCGACAGGCTGTTCGCCTTGGCCGATAAGCTGGGCTGCCCGGTTGATCTGCATACGGACGAGAGCGACGATCCGAACCAGCGGACGGCAATCCATATCGCTCGGCGCGCGATGGAATACGGCTGGAGGGGAAAAGTCACGGCAGGGCATTTATGCTCATTAGCCGCCATGAAGGATGAGGATGCCGCCATGATCATTGGACTTATGGCCGAGGCAGGCATGGGCGCCGTTACTCTTCCCGGAGCGAATCTGTACCTGCAGGGCCGGCATGACGCCTTCCCGGTGCGCAGGGGGGTCACCCGAGTCAAGGAGCTGCTGGCGGCCGGCATTCCGCTGGCAGCGGCTTCAGACAATATGCATGACCCGTTTCATCCGTTCGGAAGGGGGGACCTGCTGCTGATCGCCCTGGTTACTGCCTATGCCGCCCATATGGGCAGTCCTGCCGAGATGCGCGAAGTGCTGCGGATGATCACCGAGTACCCGGCCAGGGTAACGGGTGCTGACGGTTACGGCATCCTGTCGGGGAACCCGGCCCATTTTGTGGCGCTTGATGCCAGGACGCCGGAGGAACTGTTGACCATGCTGCCGGAACGCCGCTGGGTATGGCGCGGCGGCACCTGCCTGAAAGCAGCCCCGGCGAAGGAGAAATGGAGCTCCGCATTGTTACAGGGCTATTGGGAAGACTCGTGCGAACGAGTCGACTTTGTCCAGAAACGTGCGCTCATGCTATGATTCGATCCGTTTGAAGGCATGATCCGTTTCCACTATGCAATGAGGAGGTATGAGGATGAGCCGCACATTGGTGCTTTATTACAGCGCATACGGCCATGTCTTGGACATGGCGCGGGCGGCCGCTGATGGAGCGCGCAGGGCGGGAGCCGATGTCCGCATCTGCCGCATTCCCGAGCTGGAATCAGAGCGTAACCGGACCCCGTATCAGGATAAGCACCGCACCGGGGAGCCGGGTGAATCTTCGCAGCTGAAGACCCGTTTTAAGACGGTTGACCGCTTCGCCAAATACGAAGAAACAATGCGCCGGCAGCAGGACATACCGGTGGCCACGAACGAAGATTTAAGTTGGGCGGACGGCATCGTCTGGGGATTTCCAACGTATTACGGCTCTATGCCCGCGCAGGTCAAACTGTTTCTGGAATTTGCCGGGGACCTGTGCGCCGACGGGAGCCTGGAAGGCAAACCGGCGGGTCTGCTGACGAGCACCGGATCGATCCATACCGGGCACGAAGCGAATGTGCTGACGTCAATGGTGCCGCTGTTTCATTTCGGCATGATCATGGTCGGGCTGCCCTATTCCGAAAATCCGGAATACTTGACCGCCGATCCGATCGGCTGCTCTCCTTACGGAGCTTCCACATTGGCGGGTCCTGACAGCAGCCTCAAGCCGGATGAACGCGAACTGATGATGGCCGGCCGGCTCGGACGGCGCGTGGCGCTGTGCGCGGAGGCACTGAAGGCCCAAGGTTTTTTGAAGTAACCGGTAACGGCAGAAGGTGGCATCGATCGCCGAGGTATTTCATGAAAGTCCGGATGAATTCCGGACTTTTTTGTGTTAGGTAAAATGACATTTATGATCATATCTTTCGTAAATGAACCCAAAAGAATTACGTTTTATTGTAATTAACCACAAAAACAACGGATATTCATTGAGCAGCATAGGCATAGATGTTATTTATTATTACATAAAGGATTGGAGGAGGGCTGGAAATGTATACAGCACAGCAAACCGCAGCAAATCCGCAGCCGCCCGGAAGTCCCGGCGCTCCCGAGCTATTGGTCGGCATGGACCAGATCGGTAAGGTATACCCGAATGGAACGATTGCCGTTCAGCAGGTCAATCTGCGAGCGGGGGAGGGGGAGTTCCTTTGTTTTGTCGGACCGTCGGGATGCGGAAAATCGACCATGTTTAACATGATTGCCGGCTTGACCGAGCCGTCGACCGGCCAGCTTTCGGTCCTCGGTACGACGCCGCGCGAAGCGCGGAAGCAGAACGAAATCGCTTTTGTGTTCCAGGAGCACACCCTGCTGCCTTGGGCGAAGCTTCTGGACAACGTGACGATGCCGCTCACCCTCCGCGGCGTTCCGAAAAAGGCTCGCAACGAAGAAGGTGAACGCGTGCTGGAATTGGTTGGACTCAAAGATTACCGGAAAGTACTGCCGAGACAGCTCTCGGGAGGCATGAAGATGCGGGCGTCGATCGCCCGTGCGCTCATAGCCCGGCCGAAGCTGCTGCTGATGGACGAACCGTTCGGGGCGCTGGACGAAATCACCCGCCAGACGCTGCAGGATGAATTGCTGGGCATTTGGCGCCAGGATCAGAAGATGACCGTGCTTTTCATTACCCATAACGTGTTCGAAGCGGTGTTTCTATCCACCCGGGTTGTCGTCATGACGCCGCGGCCGGGGAAGATTTCCGATATCGTGCCGATTGAGGCGCCGTATCCGCGTACGGATGAATTCCGGACCACGTCCGAGTTCGGCAAATATGTGCGCAGCATAACCGAAGTGCTGAATCACTGAGGCTCGCAGAAGCCGGTGCTTCCTGGATAATGGGAAATTTAGAGGTGCATGGAAACATGCCACTTACGAAAGGAGTCGTTGAGGTCATGGAAAAAGCAGCAGTGAGCGCGGTTCCCGATGCGGCGAAGCAGGCTTCGCCGGCCGTGCCTATGGTCAGGAGGAGTGTCGGCAGCGGCAGCCATGTCTGGGGGAAAATGGTATCTCGGGTCGTACCGCCGCTGAGCGTATTCGTCTTCGTCGTCTTTGTATGGGAAATGGTACTGCGGCTGACCGGCACCCCAGAGTACTTGCTGCCCAAGCCGTCCGATATCGTTCAAGCGGTGTCGCAGAACGGGCACAATCTGGTGGTGTCAGTGAGCACGACCATCATGGAGGCAGTCTTGGGATTTGCCCTTAGCGCCATTCTCGGCGTGGCTGTTGCCATTTTGCTTGCGCTGTCCAAAACGGTCGAACGGAGCGTGTACCCTTATGCGATCATTTTGCAGACGATCCCGATCGTGGCGATTGCGCCCATCATCGTCATCTGGTTTGGGGCCGGCATGAACGCCATCGTTATTATAGCCTTTCTGATCAGTTTCTTTCCGATTTTGTCCAATACGCTGATCGGGCTAAACTCGACAGAGCAGAACATGAAGAATCTGTTCTATCTGTATAACGCCACGAAGATGCAGACGATCTGGAGGCTCAGACTTCCGGCAGCGCTGCCCTACATTTTGGCCGGCTTTAAAATCTCCTGCTCCCTGTCGGTCGTCGGGGCCATCGTCGGCGAGTATATCGCGGGCATCGGCGGGCTGAACGGCGGGCTCGGTTACGCGATTACGGTCGCGGCAACGCGGATGCAGACGGCGTATTTGTTCGCCTGCGGCTTGTCGGCCGCCGTGGTCGGCATCGTCTTTTTCCTGCTGATCAATGCCCTGTCGAACCGGCTTCTGCGTTCCTGGCATGACTCGGCCATCACCGGCTAACCGCATCCGCCAAGCCGAGCGGCAAGTTTGTAACAAAGGAGGGGAGTTCCCATGCACAAACTGGGGAATTCGAAAAATTACTGGAACGTGTCGGAGGAGCTGGCCGATTTGTCCAGGAGCGATCCCAAACCGCTCGTCACCGTGACCCTGCCGGCGCTGCCGCAGCGGATCACACTGGATCTCGCCAAAACCGCCGTCGTCATCATTGATATGCAGAACGATTTTTGCAGCCCGGGCGGGTGGTTGGACTCTATCGGAGTCAATACCGCCCCGCTGTTGGCCCCCGCCAAGCCGCTTCAGCGGCTGCTTCCGGCCCTACGCGAACAGGGGGTTCCGGTGCTGTGGGTCAACTGGGGCAATCGGGAGGACCGGATGAACTTGAGCCCTTCGGTGCTCCACGTATATAATCCGGACGGTGTCAGCCATGGAATCGGCAGCCCGCTGCCGGATACAGGCTCCAAGGTGCTGGAACAGGGGAGCTGGGGCGCGGCGCTGATTGATCGGATGGTACCGGAGCCCGGGGATATCCGGGTGGATAAATACCGTATCAGCGGTTTTTGGGATACGCCGCTGGACAGCATTCTCCGCAATTTGGACGTGAAGACGCTGCTGTTTGCCGGTGTCAACCTTGACCAGTGCGTGATGCATACGCTTCAGGATGCCGTATGCCTCGGATACGACGCCATTCTGCTGGAAGACTGCTGCGCGACAAGTTCTCCGGCTTACTGCGCGGAGGCTGCCTTATACAATATCAAACAGTGCTATGGCTTTGTTGCCGGTTCCGAGGATCTGCTGCAGGCCTGCGCACGAAAAGAAAGGGATGAATTGATATGATCGATGGTCTGGTTCTGGGGCATTTCGAGCAATGCGAGGTACGCAAAATATCAAGCAAGGATTCCAACAAGTTTGTCATGCTGTGCGACGGGACGCAGGTGCCGTTCGTGTCCGTTGTGGAAATTTTCGATGCCGGCGGACAGACGCCGCCGAACGAGCACAGCGGAGCGTATGAGTATTTTTACGTGCTGGCCGGAGAAGGCATTGCCATCGTAGGCGATATGGAAACCGGGATTCGCACAGGATCGTTCTTCGTCGTTCCTCCCGGCAACAACCATCAGGTCAAAAATACCGGTGAGGGCAGGCTTTACGTTCTGACGACCATGGTGCCCGACGAGAAGTTTTCCGATTTGATCAAGTCAGGTCCGGCGGCAAGCCTGGACGAGGAGGATTTGGCGGTGCTGCGCGGAGCGGCTCTCCCGGGAGCAGCCGCTCCCGCGAACTCATAACGATTGGAGGAACTCGTATGCAGCCAGAATGCACGCCGTGGATTCGGTTGGGAACGGAGGCGAGACACGCGGAAGGCGGTCCCCTTCAAGGGCTCAACTTTGCCGTAAAGGACGTGTTTGCCGTGGCGGGACACACCAATGCTGCCGGCAATCCCGATTGGCTTCACACGCACAAGCCTGCCGTGAAGCATTCGGCCGCCGTGGAACGTCTTCTCGGCAGCGGAGCAAAGCTTCGTGGAATGACTCACACCGATGAGCTGATGTTCAGCCTGAACGGGGAAAATGTGCATTACGGCACGCCGCTGAACCCAATCGCTCCAGGACATATTCCCGGCGGTTCCTCAAGCGGCTCGGCGTCTGCTGTTGCCTCCGGGGAAGTGGACTTTGGCCTTGGCACCGATACTGCCGGTTCGGTGCGGATTCCCTCCTCTTTTTGCGGTATTTACGGATTTCGCCCGACACACGGCGGCGTGCCCATGGAGGGCGTCATCCCGCTGGCTCCGGCCTTTGACACGGTCGGCTGGATGGCACGCCGGGCAAGCACCTTGCTGCAGGTCGGCCGCGTGCTTCTTGAGGAACCGCTTGATGACGGCGGGGGATTCGCTCGAATGATGCTGCCGGTTGAAGCGTGGGCAGCTGCCGAGCCTGGCTGCGCCGAATCGCTCCGCGGTGCGCTTGAATCTTTCGGATCGCTTGGAACGTTCGAACCCATCCGTTTGACGGACGGGGAACTCGCGGCGTGGGCCGGCATTTTCCGCACGATTCAGGGGTACGAAATATGGTCCGCCCATGGCGCATGGATCACGGCGCAGCATCCCCGATTCGGTCCCGGCATCGCCGAAAGATTTGCCTGGACCGCCACGATTTCCGAGGGAGCGTACCGGGAAGCGAGCCAGCGGCAGCAAGCGATTGCTGCCCGGCTTGAGGCCCTTCTCGGAAGCGAAGGCGTGCTCGTCATCCCCACAGCGCCTTGCGGAGCCCCTGTGATCGGGCTGCCCGGCGAGGAAATTGAAATGACGCGCACGCGGATCCTGCAGCTGTCCTGCATCGCCGGGCTGGGCGGGCTGCCGCAGGTTACACTGCCGCTGGCTAAGACGGACGGTCTGCCGGTCGGGCTGTCGCTCATTGCCGGCAGAGGCCAGGACCTGAAGCTGCTTCGATGGGCAGCGGATATCGAGGCGTCGATGCAGCCCGCGGCCGTGATCAACCAAATCCAATAGCAAAGGAACATGCCGATGTTTACACGATACGAAGGAGCAGCCTGGGAGGAGAGATTCCTGCCAAGGCTGACCAGCAAGCAGATTAAGGAGCTTCCCAAGGAAAGCACGCTGGTCATTCTGCCGGTCGGCGCGATCGAACAGCATGGACCGCATCTGCCGGTCATGACCGATACGCTGATCGGGGAGGCTACGGTGACCCTGGCGCTCGAAAAGCTGAAGCCCGATGCGCGGGTGTGGCTGCTGCCGCCGGTTTCGTACGGCAAAAGCAATGAGCATCTCGGCCTGCCGGGAACCATTTCGCTGTCGGCAACGACCCTGCAGAGCGTGATCATGGATATCGCCGAAAGCCTGCGGCTGAGCGGTTTCCATAAGCTGCTGCTGTTTAATACGCATGGCGGCAATACCGACTTGCTGAACGTGGTGTCCCGGGAAATCCGCATTCGCCACGATATGCTTGTCTTTTATTTATCGCCCTCCTCCCTGGGAGGGGCGGAGGATCTCATGCCCGCCGATGAACTGGAATACGGCATTCATGGCGGGGACTACGAAACGTCGATCGTGAAGGCCATCAAACCGGGATGGGTGCAGGATCAATGGCTCGTCTCAGAGACCCCGTCCATGACCGGGCAGAAATTTTTGACCCTTGAGGGGAAAATACGCTTCGCCTGGCGGATGGCGGACATTTCCGATAGCGGCATATGCGGCGATGCGACCCAGGCGACGGCAGCCAAAGGCAGCATCATTCAGGAACGGGTGACCGACATTCTAGCGGAGGTGTTTCGTGAGCTGAGCGAATTCGAGTTCGGCGATATCCGGGCCAAGGCGGAAGCGGGAGCCGAGCGATGAGGCTCGTCACCTTGGCGGGAAGCGGGCCAGGCAGCGCGGGAATCGTCGCAGCTAATCGGGTATTTCCATTAACCGGGATCAATGAATCGCTTGGAACGGTTTGGCCGACGACCGTTCTGGAACTGCTGCGGACCGGCGAGGCGGCGGCGCTGTCCGGATGGCTGCGGGAACGAGGGAAGGAGGTGCTGACCGCCATCCCCTCCGTTCCCCTGGAGCAGGCACATCTTGGCCCCTTGTATCATGGTGCGGTCAATGTCTGGGGCGTTGGCGCGAATTTCCGGAAAAAGGCCGCGGATATGGCCGTGGTGCCGCCGGAGCAAGAGCCTATCTGTTTCTTGAAGCCGGCAAGCACGATGATCGGCCCAGGCGAAGCCATTCTGCTTCCGGACGGGGCCGGACGCATTACTGCCGAGGCGGAGATCGGCCTGGTGATCGGTAAGACCTGCAAGCACGTCAGCCCCGAAGAGGCGCCGCATGTACTTGCCGGCATCGTTCCGACGCTGGATATGACTGCCCAGGACATCCATGCCCGCAACCCGCGTTTTCTTGGACGCTCGAAAAGTTATGACACCTTCTTCAGTTTCGGACCGGAGCTGGTCGGCATGGACGAAATCGGGGACCTGGATGCACTGGATATACAGACCGTGCTTAACGGATCGGTCCGGTACAGAAGTAGTGTATCCGACATGATCTATTCCCCATGGATGATACTCTCGTATTTCTCGCGGATGATGACCCTTTACCCCGGCGATATCATCATGACCGGGACACCGGGATCGGTAGACGTCCAGGATGGGGATATGGCCGAATGCCGGATCGGCTCCCTGCTTCCCCTGCGGAATCCGGTCGTTCAGGAACGGATTAGCACCGTTTTATGAAATCGAAAAATTGTCCTCACGAAATGTTCTTCTATATGGAGTAAGCTGTGAATCCAAAGAAAGCGGGTGGTTCCTCATGTCAATGGTATGGAAGCCTGAAATGCCTGAAGCGTTCAGCGCACTGAAGCTGCTTACCGACGAAACGGCGGTCGAAAAGCTGTCGAAGGATTTTTATTGGTATTCCCCCGTGCTGAGCGGAAAACTGAAGGACAAAAAAGCGGATGCCGTTCTCGTACCCGCTACGGTCGATGAAATCCGTGAAGCGCTGCGCATTGCTTACCGGCACCGGATTCCCGTCACTGTCCGCGGAGCGGGAACCGGGAACTACGGACAGGCGATCCCGCTCGAAGGCGGCCTGGTGCTGGACCTCAGCGGCATGAACGAAATCTTGGAGATTGGCAGCGGCTATGCCCGTGTACAGTGCGGCGTCAAGCTCGGCGTCCTGGAGAAGACGGCCCGGGAGCAGGGACAGGAGCTGCGGATTTACCCGAGCACTTTCGCCAAGGCGACGGTCGGCGGGTTCGTGTGCGGCGGCTCCGGGGGCGTCGGGTCGATTACCTGGGGCGACCTGTGGGACGGCAACGTGCTGGAGGCGACCGTCCTGACGATGGAAGAGGAGCCGCAGGTTCTCCGAGTCCACGGCGAGGATCTCAAGGACTATATTCATAACTACGGGACGACGGGCATCGTCACCGAGCTGGTCATTCCTTTGGCACCCCGGACCGAGTGGGCACAGGTGGTGGTGAACTTCGATCGCTTGGAAGATGCGGTCCGATTCGGGGAAGCGCTGGCGGAGGAAGCGGCCATCCCCAAACGGCTGATCACGCCGATGGAGTGGCCGATTCCCTCCTTCTTCAAGCCACTGGAAAAAGTGATCGCACACGGCAAATCGGTGGTTTTTACCGAAATCGCCGGGCATGCTGCCGAAGCGCTGCCGGCACTTGCCGCAGCTTTCGGCGGGGAAATCGGCTATGTCATTGACCCCGAGAAGTACCGCAAATCGATCGGGCTGTCCGATTTTACCTGGAACCATACGACGCTCTGGGCGCTGAAGCGTGACCCGGCCTATACCTACCTGCAAGCAGGTTTCAAGCGGGACTGCTACTTGGAGCAGATCCGGACGCTGAAATCGATGTTCGGGGACGAAATGCTGCTGCATTTTGAATGGATCCGCTCGAGGGGCAAACTCCAGCCGAACGGCCTGCCCGTCGTCCGCTACAGCACGGAAGAACGGCTGTACCATATCGTAGACACCTGCCGGTCCATCGGCGTGGAAATTTATGATCCCCATACCTGGCTGCTGGACAATGGTGGACGCGGGGCAATACCCGGCATGCAGGAACGCAAGAGGCATAACGATCCGCTCGGCCTTTTGAATCCGGGGAAAATGGGCTGAGCAGCCGGGCGATGCGAGGAAGAACCGTGTCCGGGAGAAGCGGCATTCGTGCGGCAGCTCCCGGACTTTCCGTACAAGAAGGGGGAAGCGCCTTTGACAACGACGATCATACGCAATGCCATCATCATGACAATGAATCCGGCCGACGAAATTATCCATGGCGATGTTCGGATTGAGGACAACCGCATTACTCATATTGGACCCGGCGCGCCGAGCGAAGCCGACCGGGTGATCGAAGCCGGGGGCAAAGTATTGCTGCCCGGCTTTGTGCAAACGCACATCCATTTATGCCAGACGCTCTTTCGCGGACGGGCCGACGACCTGGAGCTGATTGATTGGCTAAAACAAAAAATTTGGCCGCTCGAAGCCGCGCATGACGAGGAGTCGGTGTACTATTCGGCGCTGCTTGGCCTCGGTGAACTGATCCGCAGCGGGACGACGACCATTCTCGATATGGAAACCGTGCACCATACCTCTATGGCCTTTCAGGCGATCGAGGAAAGCGGCATTCGGGCGTTTTCCGGCAAAGTGATGATGGATCACGGCGATGAGGTACCCCTGGCGCTTCAGGAGGATACGGATCGCTCCCTCCGGGAAAGCGTCGATTTGCTGCAAGTGTGGGACGGGGCTGCCGAGGGGCGGATCCGTTATGCGTTCTGCCCGCGTTTTGTCGTCTCCTGCACCGAGCGCCTGCTGACCGAAGTCCGGGATTTGGCAGAGCATTACGGTGTTCTGGTGCACACGCACGCGTCGGAAAACCGGGGCGAGATCGCCATGGTCGAGGCCGAACGGGGGATGCGGAATGTGATTTATCTGGACCATATCGGCCTTGCCCGACCGAATCTCGTGCTCGCGCACAGCATTTGGCTCGATGAGGAGGAAAAGCGGATCATCCGCGAGCGCGGCGTCAAAGTCACCCACTGTCCGGGATCCAACCTGAAGCTGGCATCCGGGATTGCAGAAGTGCCGGAATTGATGCGAAGTGGTATCCCGGTCGGCCTCGGCGCGGACGGAGCCCCGTGCAACAACAACCTTGACATGTTTCAGGAAATGAGGTTATCCGCATACATGCAGAAGGTGGAGCACGGCCCGACGGTCATGAACGCGAGGACCGTGCTGCGAATGGCCACGATTGGCGGAGCGGAAGTGCTTGGCATGGAACGGAAGATCGGAAGCATTGAGACGGGAAAGCTTGCAGACCTGATTTTGCTGGACCTGGAAGATTATCATGTCTATCCTTCCTTTGACGCGGATTGGTTCTCACGGGTCGTCTACGCCGCCACCCGCGGGGATGTTGAAATGGTGATGATCGACGGTCATGTTGTGATGGAAGGAAGGCAGGTGCTGACCCTGGATAAGCCGCGGGTACTGGCCGGAGCGAACCTGGCCTTGCAAAAGCTGCTCCGTAGATTGTAATCCTACTCCAAGGAACAGGATCGCTGTTTTTTAGGGAAATGCATGTAAGGAGGAGTTCGGATGGAGACGGAAAGTATTCTCCGGTACGTGCAGAATGAAGAGGGGACGGCGGTGCTTGCGAGCCTGGTATCGGTTCGCGGCCATGCTTACCGCAAGTCCGGAGCCATGATGCTGATGGACGCGGATGGACACCGCATCGGCAACATCAGCCCCGGCTGTCTGGAAGCGGATCTCGCTGCAAGGGTTCCCCGGATTCTCGAGCGCGGCCGGTTCGAATGGGTGAGCTATAATACCGAGCCTGGCGTCGACCCGATCTGGGGAGAGGATATGGGCTGCGGAGGCGAGCTGGTCATTTTGCTGGAGCCGATCGAAGGCCGTCTTCTAGCGGTGCTTCAGGAAGCGGCCAAAATCGTCCTACAGGGGACGGCTGTCCGGCTCATTCGGGAACTCCGCAAAGATCAAGAGATGGATTACCGGCTTGAGGAAGACGGCCCCATACAGGATTCGGTTGCAGGGCGGGGAGTGTTCTTCTATGCGACCCGGCTGGCTCCGAGCCGCCGGCTTATCATTTTCGGCGCCGGGGAGGAAGCGGCGGCGCTGGAGGCGATGGCGCGCTCCATCGGATTTGCGACAGCGGTGGCGGATTGGCGCGAGGATTGGTGCAGCAGGGAGCGGTTCCCGCTGGCCCAAACGGTTGTTGGCGATGCCGGCAGGATCGTTGAGGAGCTGCGCATCGGCATCCGCGATTACGTCGTCCTTGCCAGCCATCATTTGCGCCGCGACCAGGAGATGCTGCAGCGCCTTCTTCCACTGCAGCCGGAGTACGTCGGCGTCATCGGCTCCGCGCGGCGGATCGGGCTGCTCTTTGGTGAGCTGCCGCTCCCGGACTTCGTGGATGCTCCTGCAGGTCTTCCCATTGGCGCGGAAGGCGCCGCCGAAATCGCCGTCAGCATCGCGGCCCGGCTGGTGCAGTGGAAGAGCGGCGCTGAGGCGGCT
This sequence comes from Paenibacillus favisporus, assembly GCF_040545415.1. Taxonomy (NCBI): domain Bacteria; kingdom Bacillati; phylum Bacillota; class Bacilli; order Caryophanales; family Paenibacillaceae; genus Paenibacillus; species Paenibacillus favisporus. The sequence continues at coordinate 989,929 of NZ_JBEPLV010000001.1, forward strand.
GTTCGGGACAGGCGGCGTGCATGAGCATCATGGGCGTATACCTTGCGGCGGGAAGCAGCCGGAGAATGGGCTGCCGCAAGCAGTCCTTGGAGCTTGCACCAGGTATGCATCTGGCCGGCAGCGGCTTGGCGGCGCTTCGGGACAGCGGCGTGAGCGGGTTGATTGTAGTCGTTCATCCCGAAGACCCGCTGGTATGGCTGGACGCCGGCCTCCTTGCAGACCAAGCGGACGGCCCTGGCATTGTCGTCGCTGTCTGCCTGGAAGCGGATCAAGGCATGGCGCTCTCGCTGCAGTGCGGCATCCGTGCTGCTTCCGATGCAGGTGCCGATGCTGTGCTTGTGGCGTTGGCCGACCAGCCGTACGTGTCGCCGGCTTGGCTGATGCAGCTGATCGACGCGTGGCGATCGGCTCCCGGGCTGGATTATGTGATGAGCAAGGCGGAAAGGGAGGCGATGCCGCCTGCGGTTCTGTCGGCAACGATGTTTGAGGTGGCTGCCGGACTGAAAGGGGATCAGGGGGCGAAGCGCCTTCTGGATTCTTCGCGGTTTCAAGGGCTCCGCTTGGCCCCTGCTAATCCTTTGCTTCTTTTGGATATTGACACGCCGGAAGAGTGGGCGGAGGCCAAACGAATATGGATGCTTCAGACGAACCAGCATCCCCCTATGTGTAAGAAATGATGACATAATTTTGAAGAGTCGTGCCCAATTTTGGCATCGGGCACAATGCGAACAAACATGATTGTGCATGACTCCTAAATCGAAGTTAAGTTTATTTACACAAACACGGTGGCGGCGTATAGTGTGAAAAACCAACCAATCTATTCCATTAAAACACCAGTATGCATTCAAGACACTGCAAAGGAGAGATGGCCATGGATGCTGCCTTCAACCCGGTGATGAGTGCACCGACTGTATGGCATCCGGCAAATGCCCGGGAAGCCTATTTGCTGAAACGCCGTTTTGGTCAGCAAGCGGACTATGTCGCTGGCGGCACACTCCTCCGTACGGAATGGGAAGCCGGAACACGGAGTATTTCCCCGCATTGGATCGACCTACAGCGTGTGACCGGCATACGGGAGGTGTTCATGCAGGCCGGAGGATTGTGCATCGGTTCCCAGGTGACCCTCGGGACATGCCGGAGACATCCGACCCTAGCCAGCCTTTACCCTTTGGTGGGGGAAGCCATCCGCAGCACGGCAGCGTCGTCCGTACGAAACGTGGCGACGCTTGGAGGTAACGTATGCTCCGGCGTGGGGGACGTGCTGCCGGCGCTGCTCCTCTACGACGCAGAGTTGGAATGGCAGGATGAACACGGCCCCGTGGCGCCGCTGCCTTTGACGGAATGGCTGGAGCTTCGTGCCGCCGATGCCTTGGACCCTAACCGGATCCTGCTGACGATCAGGCTTCCTGCAAGGGTGGATGCAACCGGGATCCAACAGGCATCGGGCGGCGATAACGGCTTGCCTTCGCTGCTTCGGATCGCGGTCTACCACAAAGTAGGGAGACGCGAAGCCTTCTCTCCGTCGCTCGTAACGACGGCGGTGTCTGCGGAAATCGATGCCGCCGGCTGTTTCCGGCAGGTGAAGATCGCGACAGGCGGCGGGAAAGCAAAGCCAGCCCGCCTTGACGCTCTTGAAGCATGGCTGGAAGGGAGCAAGGCAGACCTGAGCCGGCTTCCGGACGTTTATGAACGGGTCATGGAAGAGTACAGACCGGCTGGCGATATATTCGCCGGAGAATCCTACCGCCGCAAGACGGCAGCATCGCTGATCACCGCAGATTTGTGGCAGCTGCTTCAACAGACTGCATCCGAAGGAGGGGAGACGCTATGCTGAACCGATCCAGCAGCGGAACGCGCTGGAGGGTGCGTCCGGACGGCCCGGATAAAGTGACGGGGCAGCTCAAGTATTTGACGGACATGAGCGCGCCGGATATGCTGTACGGCCGGGTGCTGCGTGCGGCTTATCCGCATGCGGCCATCCGGTCCGTACGGACGGAACGGGCGTTGGCGCTGCCCGGCGTGGAGGCGGTCCTGACCTGGAAGGATGTGCCCGGGCTGAACCGTTTCGGCATCGCCCGCGCCGACCAGCCGGTCTTCTGCGAGGAGCGTGTCCGGTATACAGGCGATGCCGTGGCGGCCGTCGCAGCGGCTACACCGGAAGCCGCCGAATACGCCCTTCAGCTGATCGAGGTGGATTACGAGCCGCTCCGGGTTCTTACCGAGCCTGATGAAGCTTTGGCCGAAGGTGCGCCGCAGCTTCATCAGGACGGCAACATGCTTCACCGAAGCGAGTACCGCCGTGGCGATGCCGACGAGGCGTTCGGGATGTGCGCTCATATCGTGGAGGCGACCTACCGGACGCCGCGCCAGATGCACACCTATATGGAAACGGAAGGCGGGCTGTTCGTTCCGGGAGAAGACGGGAGACTTAACGTCTACTCTCCTACACAGCACGGCCTGATGGACCGGCTGCAGCTGGCGCGGATTTTGGCGGTCCCGCCGGAGTCGATCCGGGTCGTGTCCAGCCCGATCGGGGGCTCCTTCGGCGGGAAGGACGAACTGAACGTCCAGCCGTACGGGGCGCTTCTCGCCAGGGTGACGGGCAAACCGGTGAAGATTCACCAATCCCGCATGGAATCGGTACGGGCCGGCCTGAAGCGCCATCCGATGACCATCCGCATGAAAACCGGCGCGGACGCATCGGGACGTATCCTTGCCCATCAGGTCAGAGTTCTGGCCGATACGGGCCCTTACGCCACGTTGGGTGCGGAGGTGCTGAACTTTGCGACGGAGCATGCCGTTGGTTCTTATGCCTTCGGCGCCGTCGATGCCGTAAGCATCTCGGTGTTCACAAACAACGGCATGTCCGGCGAGTTCCGGGGATTTGGCGGCAATCAGGCGCTGTTTGCGCTGGAGGGCCAGATGGACCGTCTCGCCGAGGCGCTCGGCATGGACCCATGGGAATTCCGCCGCATCAACCTGCTTCCGCCGGACGGGACCGGACCCTTTGGTCAGCCGATTTCGGTGACTGGCGGGGCCCTCAAAGTATGGAATGCCTTGAAGGAATCTAGGTTATGGCAGGAACGGGAACATCTCACGGAAAGCGGGAACCGGCGGCCCTGGATTCAGACTGGCGTCGGAGCTGCTTTCGTCATGCATGGTGCAGGCCTTGGTTATGGCATTCCCGACCCGTCGGGCGGACGGCTTCTGCTCGCGCAAGACGGGAAGGTGGAGGTCGCGTTCGGTTTCGAAGAATGCGGACAGGGGCTGCTCGCGACGCTGGAGCAAATGCTGGTCGAGATGTACGGTCTGGACGCTTCCGATCTCAGGCTCGTCATCGGGGATACCGATGCGGTGCCGGACAGCGGCTCCAGCACTGCGTCCCGTGCGACCAGCATGATGTGGCAGGCTCTGAAGCGGATGCAGGAGCCGTTTACAGAACGGCTGCTGGCCGCCGCTGCCGAAGCTGCGAGCGTGTCGGTAGAATGTCTCCGGATCGGTAACGGAGGTATTTACGACATTTACACGCAGAAGCGGGTGATGACGTACCAGGAACTGGCCGCCGCCGCGAAGGATCCCATCCGTGCCGAAACGAGCTTTGCATACCCTGTGTCCCCTACCAAGCGGATCGGAGCTCACTATTTATATTCGTATGCTGCGGTTTGTGTCAGGATCGAGGTGAACCGGTTGACCGGGCGCATTCGGCTGCTGGACCAGTTCCATGCCGTGGCCGCAGGCCCGGTCATGAACCCGCAGGGCTATCTCGGCCAAATCGAGGGAGGGAGCGGGATGGCGCTAGGCTTTACGCTGAGTGAGGATGCCGTCATGGAGGAGGGAATATACCAAACCGGAAACCTCGACACCTACCTCATTCCGACCGCAGCCGACTTGGCTGGTCCCGTCGAAGTGCTGCCGATCGAGGATCTGCCGGAAGGCGACGAACACGGACCGAGAGGAATTGGCGAGATCGGCTCTGTCGGGCTTGCGCCGGCCATCGCAGCGGCTGTCCGGCAGGCGACGGGAATTTGGCTGGAGAAACTCCCTGCGAATCCGGCATTGCTGCAAGATGTATCCTTCCTTGGGAGAAAGGGGGAGATGGTATGAAATCCGAAACGGATCGTATCCGGCTGAAGCCGTGGACCTGCGAGATCAATGGCGGGCGGGTGTCGTTGAACATATCGCCGTCCAGACGGCTCCTCGACATTCTCCGCGACGATTTGGGCATGACCGGGACGAAACGGTCATGCGACATCGGTCGGTGCGGCGCCTGCATGGTGCATATGGACGGCGTGCCGGTCAACAGCTGCCTGGTCCCTGCGTATCAGGCGGAAGGCCGGTCCATTACGACGATCGAAGGCATCGGACGGGATGGACTCCATCCCGTGCAGCAGGCTTTTTTGGAGGAAGGGGGCTTTCAATGCGGTTACTGCACGCCGGGAATGATCATGACCGTCATTGCGCTGCTTGATGAACATCCCGATCCGGAGCCGGAACAGGTAGAGGAAGCGCTGTCCGGCAATCTGTGCCGCTGTACGGGATACGCGGCGATTCTAAGGTCGGTCCGGAGAGCATCGGAACGGATCATCTGGGAAAGGCGCGGTCCCGGAGGGAAGGAGGATGCGCGCATATGATCACGATCAACGAACTGAACGAAGGGACGGCCGAATCGTTCGTCCGGCACCTGGGCGGCGTCTTCGAGCATTCGCCTTGGGTGGCGGAACAGGTATGGGAGCTGCGGCCGTTCGCATCGGCTGCGGAGCTGCACGAGCGGATGATGGAGCAGGTGTACGCAGCGTCTGAGTCCCAGGTGCTGGCGTTGCTTCAGGCGCACCCCGACCTTGCCACCCGCATGCAAGTCACAGCATTTTCGGCTCAAGAGCAGCGGGGTGCGGGTTTGGATCAGCTGACAGGGGAGGAATACGAAGCCTTTACATCCATGAATGCGCAGTATGTAAGCAAATTCGGTTTTCCTTTCATTATGGCCGTAACCGGATGCACCAAAGACGACATCGCGCAAGCGATGCGGCAAAGAATGGATCATGATCCGGAGCGCGAATGGACGCAAGCGCTGCGCGAGATTGCCCGAATTACGCGAATCAGGCTGGGACGAATCGTCACGGATCGCAGCCACGAATAGAAAGGATGACCTAATCATGCTGAAAATAAACTCCGGACGCACGCTTTATTACGGAAAAGGAGACGTCCTTGTTTACAGGACTTACGCAGAGCCGTTGGAAGCGGCCCCAATACCGGAATCTCCCTTTGTCGGGGAGGATAATATTTTGTTTGCCCATAACATCCGTTTTGCGGTCAGTGGTGACGCTCTGCTGACTTCGTTCACCGACGGGGACAACGCGCAGCTGGTGGCCACCGATTCCATGAAAAATTTTATTTTGCGCCAAGCTGCAACCTTTGAAGGAGGGACGACGGAAGCGCTGCTGCATTTTTTGGCCGTACGGTTTATGGAGACTTACGGCCATATCGACACCGTGCGGCTCTCGGCCAACCGGATTCCCTTTCTTCCTCTGCCGGTGCCGGGCCCGGGAGGGTTTCTGGATAACCGTCTCGTGTACAGGCGTTCTTACAACGATCATGCCGCCGCGGAGATGAAGCTGGCGCGCGGCGCCGAGGGGTATGATCTCGACGAGGCGTGGAGCGGCCTGTCGGACCTGCAGCTGATCAAAGTCAGTGGCAGCTCGTTCTATGGCTTTATACGTGATGAATACACGACGCTGCCTGATGCCTATGACCGGCCGCTCTTTATATTTCTCGATATCCGCTGGAGATATGACGACCCGCAGGATGCGATCCGTCCGGAGGCAGGCAAGCATGTGCCTGTCCAGCAGATACGCGACATTGCCCAGAACGTCTTTTATGAATTCGCGACCCCGTCGATCCAGCATTTGATCTGGTTGATCGGGCAGCGGATTCTGATCCGGTTTCCACAGCTGGCCGAGGTCCGCTTTGAAACGAGCAACCGGACATGGGAGACGGTCGTGGAACCCGCGGACGGCTTGTCTTCCGGGGTCTTTACCGAGCCGCGCCCGCCATTCGGCTTTCAGGGCTTTTCGATGACCCGGGAAGATCTAATTGCCGCACCGGAGCCGGCTGAAGGCACCGTCAGTTCCGGATGAGCGGGCGGATTTCGACACATGTGCTCGATACGTCCCGCGCGGTGCCTGCAAGCGGCCTTAAGATAGAACTCCGGCTGCTGGGGCGGGAAGCGGAAGGGGGACGACTGCTGGCATCCGGTATAACGGGAGCTGATGGGCGCCTTTCGCAGCCGCTGTGGGACGGCGATTTGGTACCCGGGGGCGAATACGAGCTGACGTTTTGGGTTGGCGATTATTTCCGTGAACAGGCGGCGGCTGACGGGATTTCGTTTCTGGACCTTGTTCCGATCCGGTTCAGGGTGTCTAACGGTGATGAAAATTACCATATCCCGCTGCTGCTGGCGCCGGGAGGGTACAGCACGTACCGCGGAAGCTGATAGAAAAAGGGGGGCGGAGCATGGATGCGCACGAAGAATGGATCATACGCGGCGGAAACGTCGTGCTTGAGGACGAAGTCGCAAAGATGGATATCGCCATTCGCAATGGAAAGATCACCGAAATCAAAGACCGCATCTCGGGGACGTCCGCTTCGAAAATCGTAGAAGCGGACGGCCAGATCGTCATGGCCGGCGTGGTGGATATGCATGTCCATCTCAATGAGCCCAACTTCGGACATTGGGAGGGGTTTGAGACGGGCTCTGCCGCGCTCGCGGCCGGTGGCTGCACGGCGTACGCGGATATGCCGCTGAACGGAAACCCGCCGACGGTTACGCTGGATGCGCTGCGGCACAAAGAACGATTGGCGCAAGGCCGGTCGGCGGTGGATTATGCCTTGTGGGGCGGACTGGTGCCAGGGCGATTGGACCAGCTGCGAGCGCTGGCCGATGCCGGCGTCATCGCATTCAAGGCGTTCATGTCAAATCCCGGCGGGGAAGGGGAGGGGCGATTCCGTGAGGTAGGGGAGGACGAACTGAGGGAAGGGATGCGGCACATTGCCGGTCTCGGTGGCCTCCTTGCACTGCATGCCGAAAGCGACGAAATGACGTCACGCCTGACTGCCGAGGCCCTTGCCGCAGGGCGGACCGATGCGGCAGCTTATGCGTTGACCCGCCCGGTCGAAGCCGAACTCGAGGCGGTAGCCTCCGCACTTGCCCTTGCGGAAGAGACGGGATGCCCCCTGCATTTCGTTCACATTAGCAGCCCCGAAGCGGTCGATCTGATTCAGGATGCCAAACAGCGCGGCCTTGACGTAACGCTGGAGACCTGCCCGCATTATTTGACTTTGAGCGAGGAGGATATGATCCGCATCGGACCGGCGGCCAAATGTGCGCCGCCGCTCCGTTCGGCCTTTCTAATAGAAGGCATGTGGGAACGTCTAAAGGCGGGTGCGATTGATTTCATCGCTTCCGACCACTCGCCCTGCCCGGAAGCGATGAAGGCCGTGACCGAAGACGGCGGCTTCTTTGGAGCATGGGGCGGCATCGCGGGTGCCCAGAGCACCCTGCTGCTGATGCTGGAGGAAGGATGGATCAAGCGGGGAATTCCGCTTCCGCAGCTCTCGAAGCTGTTGTCGGAACGTCCGGCCGGAAGATTTGGCCTTGGCCGCCGCAAAGGCAAAATTCAGGTGGGAATGGATGCCGATTTGGTGGTGATTCAGCCATCGTCTCCGCACGCCTTGCGCAGAGAGGATCTGCTGCAGCGCCACCGGCACAGCCCCTATATCGGCAGGATTTTCAGCTGCTCCGTAGCTGCGACGTACTGCCGGGGCCGCCTGGTCTATACGTCGGAGGCGGGGATCGTAAGTCCGGGTGCCGGCCGGCGGTTGACACCGCTGAAGCCGCACACTGCCGGCCGCAGCGGGGAGGTTGTGGCGCCATGAATATTGCCGCTGAATCTGGTGCTTTTGCCGATATGATGCGTCTGCTGGAAGATCTGGGCCGGATCGGGCGCGAACCCGGGGGCGGCGTCACCCGACTGCTGTATTCGCCGTCCTGGCAGGAGGCGCAGCGGCTGCTGGCCGGCCGCATGGCAGATGCGGGGCTGGAGGTGCGTTATGACCGGGTCGGGAACCTCTACGGGCGGCTGCCGGGCACCCGTCCCGATCTACCCGTCGTTCTGACTGGCTCCCACGTGGACACCGTTCGCGCCGGTGGAGACTACGACGGAGCCGGCGGCATCGCCGCCGGTATCGCCGCGCTGTCCTATTTGAAGCGGCGGTTCGGGATGCCTGTCCGTACGCTCGAAGTGGTCTCCTTCTGCGAGGAAGAAGGCAGCCGGTTCCCCTTAACGTATTGGGGCTCGGGCAGTATTGGCGGCCGCTACCGGATCGGCGATGGAATCGGCATTTACGACGCAGAGGGTGTATCGCTGGATGAGGCCATGAAAGCAGCTGGCTTCGGACACGGGAGCCAACCCGACTGCCGCCGGAGGGACATTGGCGATTACGTTGAGCTGCACATCGAACAGGGCGTCGTGCTGGAGGCAGCCGGACGGCGAATCGGCGTGGTCGAATCGATCGTCGGACAGCGCCGGTACGGGATCGCGGTGACGGGCAACAGCAACCATGCGGGAACGACGCCGATGTCCTACCGTGCCGATGCACTGGCCGGAGCGGCCGACATGATCGTCCGGGTGGAGGAAATGGCGAAGCGGGCCGGTAACGGAGTGGTAGCGACCGTCGGGCGGATCGAAGCCTTGCCCAATACTCCGAACGTCATTCCCGGCGAGGTACGCTTCTCCTTGGATATCCGTCATACCGAGAGTTGGATGCTGAACGAGTTCAGCGAGTCAGCTCTTGAAACGTTCCAAGAGATAGCCGCCGCAAGAAAGCTGCAGGTGAAGGCCGACTGCTGGCTGAAGACAGAGCCTGTCCCGATGGACGGTACATTGGCGGGACGGATCGAGCGGCTTTGCATGGAGGCGGGTCTGCCGTACCTGCGCATGGTCAGCGGCGCGGGACACGACGCGCAAATGATGGCCGCCGTCAGCCGCGCGGCCATGCTGTTCGTTCCGAGCCGGGGCGGGATCAGCCATGCCAAAGAGGAGTACACGGAACCGGCTCACCTTGCGGAAGGAGCGGCGGTTTTAGCTGCCTGCCTGCATGAGCTTGCCTATACGACAGGAGTGGATGGATGATGAATAGGGTATCCGGGGGAAGCTGGAATGAATTTGTGCCGATTTCGCGCATCATTATGACGCCGGGACCGGTTGAAGCCGACCCGCGCGTGCTGCGGGCCATGTCTTATCCCATTCTTGGTCAATTCGATCCGGCATTTACGGAGCTGATGAATGAAACGATGGGAATGCTTCGCGAATTGTTTCGTACGGACAACCGATGGGCGTACCCCGTCGACGGAACGTCGAGGTCCGGGATTGAAGCTGTGATGGCAAGCCTGATCGAGCCGGGAGACAAGGTGCTCGTCCCGATCTTCGGGCGTTTCGGCCACCTGCTGCACGAAATCGCCGAGCGGTGCGGCGGCAGGGTCATTACACTGGAGAAGCCGTGGGGTACTGTGTTCGACCCTGCCGAATTGATCGAAGCCATCGGCCGCGAGCAGCCGGATGTCGTCGCCATGGTACACGGGGAGACTTCCACGGGCCGAATGCAGCCGCTGGCCGGGATCGGCGAAGCCTGCCGTCGCCACGGCGCGCTGCTGATCATTGACGCCGTAGCAACCATCGGCGGCACGCCGGTTGATACGGACGCCTGGCAGCTCGACGCGGTCATCGGCGGCACGCAAAAGTGCCTTTCCGTTCCGTCAGGCATGGCGCCGATCACGTATAACGACCGCGCAGAGCGGAAAATTGTTGCCCGCAAACGCATTGAGCGGGGACTGCGCAGCAATACCGCTTCCCTCCCGTTACAGGAGGCTCCTCCGGGGCCTAGTCCCATCCAGAGCAATTATCTGGATTTGGCCCAGCTGCAGGATTACTGGAGCCCCAAGCGGCTGAACCATCATACGGAGATGACCTCCATGCTGTATGCGCTTCATGAAGGACTTCGCCTGGTGCTGGCCGAGGGACTGGAGGCGCGTTTCAAGCGGCACCGTATGCATGAATCCGCGTTGATGGCCGGGCTGACCTCGATGGGACTGTCCATGTACGGTGACCCGCTGTCCAAGCTGCCGATGGTGACCTGCGTGCAGATTCCGGAGTGCGTAGACGGGGAGATGGTACGTTCGATGCTGCTGCACCAATTCGGCATCGAAATTGCCAGCTCCTTTGGGCCGCTTGCGGGTCGGATTTGGCGGATCGGCACCATGGGATACAGCTGCAGGCAAACGAATATCCTGCACCTGCTGGGTTCGTTGGAGGCGGTACTGCTCCGGGCCGGCGTCAAGCTGCCGGCGGGTGAAGCGGTGCAGGCGGCATTAGACGCGTATGAAGAAGCGCGAGTGGGTTAGGTTCAGGCACCATCCATCCGTTTGCCTTTCGACTAAGGGTGTCGAAAAGCGCAAACGGCTTTTTTGGATTGTGCCAATGGAATTTTGGAATTTACGGGCCCGGGCGGGTGAAGACAGATACAATTTAGTCAGGTTCATGTAAGTATAATTCACAAAATAAAGGTGGTAATGTTAGGGGATAGGCGTTCGATACACATTTAATTTGATTTTTTGTTCGTGATTACAAATCGACGGCATATTTGTTGACGCTAATTTGACGTATCTCCTATGATAGGCATAGAAAGTCAAGTCCTAAGGGGGATGGATAACATGGCAACGAAAATGACAGCGAACAAACGCAGTGTTAAGAAGATGATGGCATTGTCCTTATGCGCCGTATTGATGACGGGAATGCTGGCCGCCTGTTCGGGGAAAACGGCAGCTCCGGAAACAGCATCCTCCGGGGAAAAGACGGGGACGGCTTCCGCAGAGCCGAAGCTGGAGAAATCCACCTTGGTTCTCAACTGGTTCGCCGAACCGGAACACGGCGGCAACTTCGCGGCCGTCCAGCAAGGCTTCTATAAGGACGCGGGGCTGGACATGACGCTGACGCCCGGGGGTCCGCAGGTATCCTCCACACAGATCGTAGCTTCCGGCAAAGCCGATTTCGGCATCGCGAACGGCGACGATATTCTGGTCGCAAGGCAGGAGGGCATTCCGATCGTAGCCATCGCCGCCTCGTTTCAGAAGAGCCCGCAGGTGCTGATTTTTCACAAGGAAGCGGGAATCCAGGACTTCTCCGACCTGAACGGACATGCGGTCTACGTCGCTCCGACGGCGAGTTTCTGGTTGTACATGAAAAGCAAATATAAGCTGGATCAGGTCAAGGAGCTGAAGTATACGGGATCGTTGGTCAATTTTGTGAACGACCCTAACGCTTTGACGCAGGGATACATCACTTCCGAGCCTTATACTTTGGAAAAACAGGGAGTGGACGCCGGCACGCTGCTGATCGCGGATTCCGGGTATAACCTTTACGCCAACGTCTATTTTACGACCGAGAAGATGATCAAGGAGCATCCGGACAAAGTCAAAGCGTTCGTTGAAGCGACGGTAAAAGGGTGGGATTACTACAAGAACCTCGCCGAGGAAGTCAATCCAGCCATCCACGAGCAAAACCCGGATATGGATCTGGATATGATGAAGTACAGCGCCGAGAAGGAGATGGATCTCGTATTCGGCGGTGACGCGGCGGAGCAGGGCGTCGGTACCATGACGAAGGAGCGGTGGGAAGAGGTGCAGAAGCAGCTCATCGAAGTCGGCGTTTTGAAGGAAGCGGAGCCGATCGCCAACGTATTTACCACCGAGTTTTTACCGGCCAAATAAAGCAACTCAGGCCATTCCGCCGTATCCTTCCTCTCGCAAGTCCAGAACAAGGAGTGGCCAAAATATTAACCCTTTAGACCCAAAGAAAAGCAGCGCCGACGCGGCGATGCTTTTCTTTTTTTGTATGCGATACAACTTTTGGAGAACGCCGGGCGGTTTTGAATTCATGCCTTTTGAATAAAAACTTTTCAACATTCCGCTTTCCATCCATTGACTTGAGCATTGCTGTGATGATATATTGTGCATACACGATATACACAATTTATCGAGGAGGAACGGTATGCTGGCCTTAGACATTCGAAACTTAAGTAAAACCTATCCGAATTTCCAGTTGAAAGACGTCTCATTTCAGCTGGAAAAGGGATATATTATGGGATTTATCGGCGCCAATGGCGCAGGAAAGACAACGACGATCAAATCGATTTTAAATCTGATTCGTACCGACAGCGGTGAAGTGCGAATTTTAGGCAAGAACATTGCCGAACACGAAATCGAATTAAAGCAGGACATCGGATATGCGTTTGGCGGCATCGATTTTTATACCCGGAGCAAAATAAAAGCCTTGACGGAAGTGGTTAAAAGGTTCTATTCCAACTGGGATGATGAAATTTATTCGTCTTATTTAAGAAGATTCAAATTGGATGAGAACAAAAAAATCGTCGAGTTGTCGACAGGGATGAGAGTAAAGTACAGTTTGGCCCTTGCCTTATCCCATGGCGCAAAGCTTCTGATTCTTGATGAACCGACAAGCGGGCTGGATCCGATCGCCCGGGACGATCTGCTCGAACTGTTTCAATCGCTCGTCGCGGAAGGTGAAATCAGCATTCTGTTCTCAACGCACATAACATCGGACTTGGAAAAATGCGCGGATTATATTACCTATATCCATAACGGGCGAATCATCAACAGCGCCGAAAAAGAGGAGTTTATCGACTCCTACCGTTTGCTGAACGGTAGCGCGAGCCAGCTGGATCAGGTGAAGGAGCTGTTGATATCCTATAAAACGAACTCGTTCGGCTTTACGGGTTTGATCCATGCCGAAGACTTCGATCCGTCCCTGGATATACAAGCGGCCCGGCCGACGCTTGAGGAAATTATGATTTATTTCGCGAAACAGGAGGAACTGTATGTATAACTTGGTGATGAAGGATTTAAAATTGGGAATCAACCCGTTGTTTTTTATTATGCCTGTTGTCCTTGGCGCGTTGATGCTCATTCCAGGCTGGCTCTATTTTATCGTGCTGCTGTATTTTTGCTGGATCACGGTTCCCAATATATTTGGCCAATTCCGGGCGCAAAACGATTTGATGTTTACCTCGATGATGCCAGTCACCAAAACAGACATGGTAAAAGCAAGGGTGCTCGTCATTGTCATTCTGGAAATGCTGCATCTGGTGATGGCCGTCATTTTTGGAACGATCAACATCTTCCTGTATCCGGATCTGACCTACTATTTCTTCGGGCCATATGCGGGTTTTTGGGGATTGTGCTTCGTGATGCTAGGGATCTTCAATATGCTCTTTATCCCTATGTACTACAAAACCGCGTATAAGTATGGCGGGGCGCTATTCGCAGGGGTTGCCGGAGCAATGGTTTTTGCCACACTCGCCCAATGGATCGGAATCCAAAATTCTTTTGTGTCCGACATGTTCAATGGAGACGGCGTCCACAATGCGGCGCTGCAAGCATCCATCCTGATCGCCGGAATCGTTATTTTCATCGCACTCACTGTGATTGCTTACAAGATTGCGGTTAAACGTTTCCACAAAGTGGAGATCCAATGAACATTGCGATTTCGAACAATTCCGAAAAACCGATCTACCAGCAGCTTTTCGAACAAATCAGCGCCCAAATTTTGAAAGGGGAGCTGGAAAGCGGCTATAGTTTACCGCCGATCCGGCAAGCGGCCCAGGAGCTGCGCGTTAGCGTCATCACCGTAAAGAAAGCCTGGGAAGAACTCGAGCGATGCGGTTTGATCAACACGGTCACGGGAAAAGGGTGCTTTGTCGCCGATTTCTCACCCGAAGACAAGCTGCGAATACGCGATGAAATGATTTTGAAGCAGATGGTTAACGATACGGCATACTACAAATCCTTCGGCCTTACTCTGGATGAAGTGATGGAACTGATGAAGAAAATTTATTAAGCACCGCCTGATTGAGCTTGGAAAAAGACATCCGTAAAAGCCCAGCGGAACAGCGAATGAACGATCGCCGTTTCTGCCGGGCTTTTTTTTGCCGTTGTCAACGCAGTTACCGCATGCAGAGCATTTTTCCGGGCTAAAGCGATAAATCGTTAATGCATGCCTGGCTTCGCCTGTGTTAACCTACATCTGATCTTCTCCCAATTCATTTTCCGAGACCTGAAGGAGGGGCCGAGCCAAGCATGAGAAAAGAGGGACTGCCATGATGACTGTCATGAAAACAAAGTGGAAGGCGCGTATCTATCATTATTTGACCTTGAAACGAAGGATTATGATCATTTTTCTGTTCAGCTCATTGATTCCGTTTGTCAGTATCGTGCTCATCTCGTATTTCACCATTTACTCCATCCTCACCAACAAAATCCAAAACGGCATCCAGAGCAACCTCAAGCAGGTCGAGCTCTCCCTGGAAAACTCCATCAACAACCTCAACCATGTGTCGCAGCAGTTCGCCGTAGGCGGAAGCGTCGGAAACAAGCTGAGTGAAATGCTGTCGGCGGAGGAGCCTTTCGAACGGGCGAAAACGCTCAGCGATTTGAAGGAGGAGCTCGGCCTGATTACGTTCACCAACCCCAGTATCGGACTGGCCATGTATTATTTTATGAACGACCGTCACTATGAACTGGAGAATACGGGCGTCAAGGACAGCTTTGCTCCCGATAAGCTCCCCCTGCTGGCCCAGTACAGCCAAATTTCGTACTACGGACCGCATGTGAGCAACAGCCGTTTTGACAACCAATACGTGCTTTCGGCCATGCGCAAAGTGGACCTGCCTAACCTGGACGGCGTGTACATTTACATGGAGACCGGCTTTAAGCTGACGCAGAACATATTGAATAATGATGCCGTCGGCGGGACGGCTTCCCATGTGTTTGTGGATAACGACGGGCGGATCGCCTACAGCGACGCCCCGGATTCGTTTCAGGTCGGAACGAAGTTTCCGCATTTCGATCAGGCCAAGTCGTCGGGCACGGAACAAGGCTACTACTGGTTTAAAGAAACAAGCAATCAAGGCTGGAGCATCGTCTCGTTAACATCCAAGGCGGACTATAACCGCGAAATGAACCGCTGGTTCGTGCAGATCGGCCTGTTTTCGCTGCTGTTTCTCGGCATGAGCCTGCTGCTGGGTTGGCTGTTGTGGAAAATGGTCTACCGCCCGCTTCGCGGCTTTCACCGGGAAATCGAACAAATGGCTGACAGCCGCATCGGCAGTCCGGCTGCCCGCACCCATATTCCGGAATTCGACCTGCTGGTGCGGCGGTTTCAGCAAATGAAGCATCAAATTTGGGAATTGTTCCGGGAAGTCGAGGCCAAGGAAAAAAGGCGTGCGGATCTGGAGGTAGAGAAGCTGCTGTATCAGATCAACCCGCATTTTTTGATGAACAGCCTGGATACCGTCCGCTGGATCGCGGTCATGAACGGGCAGGAGGAAATCGACAGGCTTGTCTCTTCCTTGAACAAACTGCTGCATTACAATCTGGGAAAGCTCGGCCAGACGTCCACCATTCAGGAGGAGATTGATGCGGTAAAGCAGTACCTGATTTTGCAGCAAATCCGCTACGATTTTCAGTTCGACGTCCATATCCACGTTGATCAGGAGGTGCTGGATGTGCCTATTCCCCGGTTTATTTTGCAGCCGCTCGTCGAGAACGCCCTCTATCACGGATTGGACGACGACGGCTATATCCAGGTGGATGTACGGCAGTTGGATCAAATCGAGATCTCCATCCGGGATAACGGAGCAGGCATTCCCGAGGACAAAATCGAGGCGCTGCTGTCCGCAGAGGTCGGGAACCGGAGTGCCGGCATGGGCATCGGGATGAGCTACGTCAACCGGATCATCGGGATGCATTACGGCGGAAGGGCCAAGCTCGAGCTATCGAGCAGGCTCGGAGAAGGGACGACGATCAAGCTTAGCTTACCTAATGAAGGAGGTGCGGACCATGATTAAAGTACTCGTGGTCGATGACGATAAACTGGTCCGGAAAGGGCTCATTTCGGTGATGCCCTGGCAGGATTTCGAGATGGAGGTAATCGGGGAGGCGAACAACGGAGCAAAAGCGCTGGAATTTCTGGACAATCATGAAGTCGATCTGCTGCTGACGGATCTGGAAATGCCGGTCATGTCCGGTATGGAGCTGATGCGCTTGGTGCGTGAACGGCATCCGGAGGTTTACATCGCGGTGCTGACCCTGCATCAGGATTTCGAATACATCCAGGAAGCGATCCGGCTGGGAGCGATTGATTATATCGCCAAGGTCCAGCTGGAGAAGGAACGGTTCGAGGAGGTGCTGGGACGGATTCATCGCCGCATCACAGAGCAGGAAGTGCGGCTTCGGAAGCTGCGCATACAGCCCGGGGCAAGCAGCCCTGACGAATCCTTTGCGACGGACCGTGGTTATGCGCTGCTGTCAGTGGTCCGCGATCCGGAACAAGGTGCTGTGGTGGAGTGGGCGGTCCGGTATGCGGAGCGTTTTGCTGAATTGGGGCGCCAAGTCTTGTTCTTTACCCTTGGGGGAGGGGAGAAGGGGGAGGAGGGGCTGGATGAGCTGGTACGATTGGCTTCAGCGGACGCCGGGTGGACGCTGATCCGGTTAAAGGGTATCCAGGGCCGAATGCCTTCCGAAGTGTATGACCAGGTGCGGAGGTACTGCGAAGGGGAGTTTTTTTATGAATATGACCCGGCCGTAAAGGTCATGGATCGATCCTTGTCACTGCTCGCGCAGAGCGTGAGCCCCGTAAATGATGATCTTACATTCACCGTAATGGCCCAGTGGCTCTCGCCGGGCTGGATCTACCGGGAAGGTTTGTTGCAGGCAAATCTGCAGGAGCTGAAAGAACTGCGGCTGCCGCAGGCGGAGCTCTCGGGGCGGCTGTACGTGCTGGCCGACCGGTTGGACCAGCTGGCCGGTAAAACCGGAACGACTCGCATTCGCCTGCCCGCTCCGCTGAATTCCTGGTTCGAGGTCGAAGCGTGGTTTAACGGCGTCCGCAAGCAGCTTCGCGAAGAATGGGGCAGGGCTCCTTATTCGCCCGAAGTTGTTCAGAGCGTGATGACAGCCGTATCCATGCTGCACGAGGAGCTGGACCAGCCGGTGACGGCGGCGGAAATCGCCCGCAGGGTCAGCATGAGCCGCAGTTATTTCAGCCAGTGCTTCAAGGAAATTGTCGGGACCAACTTCAATGCCTACCTGCGCCGCATCCGTCTGGATCAAGCCAAACATTACTTGCGGAATACGACCAAAACGGTCCTCTGGATCGCACAGCACGTCGGCTATGAGGACGAAAAGTATTTCAGCCGATCTTTCCGGGAGTATACCGGGCTGCTGCCGAGCGAATATCGGAATCAATCGGATCAGGATAGAGAAGGGTAGAGAAATGTCCTCCGGCAAGTAGGAAATTCGTCGAAAACGCTTCAGTGAAACCGCTGACATCCTCCCGATTGAAGTCAATTGTCTATCCCAACCTGAAACTTCCGTCTAACCGGGAAAAGCGGAACCCTGTGTTACCTTAGAGGTGCA
Organism: Paenibacillus favisporus; assembly: GCF_040545415.1. Lineage (NCBI taxonomy): Bacteria > Bacillati > Bacillota > Bacilli > Caryophanales > Paenibacillaceae > Paenibacillus > Paenibacillus favisporus. The sequence goes on from NZ_JBEPLV010000001.1 coordinate 1,007,474, forward strand.
AGCAAACCAAGAGCGAAAGAAGGGGCGAAGAAGATGAGAGCAAAATCCATGATGAGCCTGGCGATAGCGGGCCTGATGCTGGTTCTGTCGGCCTGCGGCAGCGGCGGCGCTTCGGAGAAGGAAGCCGACGTATCCAAAGATCCGGTGGACCCGTTCGGCAATTACAGCGAGACGGTTACGATCAACATCGGCAAAGAGGTGGACTCGGCAGATAAGAGCCTTCCGCCAGGAGACTCACCGGAAAATAACGTCTATACCCGGTACGTCAAGGACAACCTCAATATCGATACGAAGATTATTTGGCAGGCCGGCGTCGGCAAGGATTATCAGCAAAAGGTAAATCTGGCCATCGCCAGCAACGACCTTCCGGATGCTCTTGTCGTAACGGACACGCAGCTGCGGCAGATGGTCAAGAGCAACCAGCTGGCCGACCTGTCGGAAGTATACGAGCAGTATGCCTCCCCTGTGCTGAAAAAGATCATCGATTCGACGGATGGGCTTGCGATGAAATCCGTCACCTTCGACGGAAAAATGTATGCGCTGCCAAACGTGACGGCGGAATCGGACATGCAGCATATTATGTGGATTCGCAAGGACTGGCTCGACAAGCTCGGTCTTGAAGTCCCGCGTAACGTCGAGGAGCTGGAGAAGGTCGCCAAAGCCTTTGTGGAACAGGATCCGGACGGTAATGGCAAAAACGACACCATCGGCATCAGCGGCCCGCAATCCGGCGGACTGCTCAATGCGGATTTCATCAATCCGAACAACAACAACTACGGATTTGATCCGATCTTCGGCGCCTATCACGCGTATCCGGGCTTTTGGCTGAAGGGCGCAGACGGGAAGCCGACCTACGGATCCATCGAACCCGAAACGAAGGAGGCGCTCGCCAAGCTCCGGGACCTGTATGCCAAAGGGCTGATCGATCCGGAAATGAGCATCCGCAAGGACGCGCAGGAGCTGATCAAGAACGGCACATCCGGAATCTACTTCGGCCTGTGGTGGGCAGGAGGGTACGGCCCGCTGGCGGACGCCATCAAAAACAATCCGAAGGCGAACTGGCAGGCCTACACCCTGCTCGACAAGAACGGGGAGTTCACACCTCATATGGGAACGCCGTCCAACCAATATCTCGTCGTCCGCAAGGGCTACAAGCATCCGGAAGCTGCGATCAAAATGGAAAACCTTCTGCTCCGGGACGAATCCAAATTCGACGTCAGCGTCGGCATCGGGAATTACCCGCTGCGCATCGTGTTTGCGCCAATGGACGAAATGTACGTGACCTACAACGCGATGAAGGAAGTGCTGGCCGGCACCAAAAAGCCGGAGGAGCTCGATCTGCCGGGCTATAAGCTGCTGAAGGCCGATGCCGAGAACATTAAGAAGGTGAAGCTCGAACCATACGATAAAATGGACATTCAGTATTGGGACCCGAATGCGGATTTAGGCGCCTGGAAGCGGCTCTACTCCACCTTGGTCGGCATTGCGCCGCTGATGGAGCCCTATAAAAAGACGTACAGCCTGACCTATTCCCAAACGAAAACGATGGAGAGCAAGTGGGCGACACTCGACAAGATGGAGAAGGAAACGTTTCTGAAAATCATTATGGGAGCGGCCCCGCTGGACACCTTTGATCAGTTCGTGAAGGACTGGCGGAAGCAGGGCGGGGACGACATTCTCAAGGAAGTCGCGGAAATCGCGCAGCAGTAGGCTTTTAACGCTCCAACGAAAGGCAGGTGCCGGGAACCGTTCCGGCGCCTCCCCTATTTAAGCATATGACCCGGAAAAGGAAGGGGCTGCAAGATGATTAACAAAGGATTCGCCAAGCACTATTACTTGATGCTTCTCCCCGGAATGATCTGGCTGACCCTGTTCAGCATCGTTCCGATGTTCGGCATCGTCATGGCTTTTCAGGATTACAACCCGGGCCTCGGAATTCTGCATTCGGAATGGGTCGGTCTTGAAAACTTCAAATACATGTTTTCCTTGAACGACAGCGTCACGATTCTGGTCAACACCCTGGTGATCGCCGTGCTCAAAATTGTAGGTAATCTGGTCATCCCGCTCGTCTTTGCCCTGCTGCTGAATGAGCTGCGGCTGCGGTATTTGAAGCGCTGGATTCAGACGATCGTATACCTGCCGCATTTTTTGTCCTGGGTTATCCTTTCGGGGATTCTGCTCGATATCTTCGGCTACACCGGCCCGGTGAACCAAATCTTGTCGGTGTTTCATATCAAGCCGGTCCTGTTCTTCGGGCGGGCGGACCTGTTTCCGGCCCTCATCGTAGGAAGCGACGTGTGGAAGGAATTCGGGTTTAACACGATCATTTATTTGGCCGCGCTGACGGGCATCAACCCGGCTCTGTACGAGGCGGCTGCGATCGACGGGGCTACCCGGTTCAAGCGGATGCTGCACGTGACGCTTCCCGGCATCGTCTCGGCGATCGTGCTGCTCTCGGTGCTCAGCCTTGGCAATGTACTGAACGCGGGCTTTGAGCAGATCTTCAATCTATACAACCCGCTGGTCTATTCCAGCGGCGACATTATCGACACCTGGGTCTACCGGACGGGGCTGGTCAATCTGCAGTTCAGCCTGGCGACCGCCATGGGCCTGCTCAAATCGGTGGTCAGCTTCCTCATGATCACGATCTCCTATTATCTCGCTTACCGGTTTGCCAACTACCGTATCTTTTGATGACAAAAGGAGTGCATGTTCAATGGTAAAAGACAACACGGCAGGCTCCCGGCTGTTTGATATTGCGCTGATCGTGATCCTGGTAGGCATCGCAATCTTATGCATCCTGCCCATCTGGTACACCCTTGCCGTATCCCTCAGCAACAATGCAGCGGCAAGCTCGGGCCGGGTCGGGCTGTGGCCCGTCGGTTTCAACCTCGGTTCTTACCAGGAGCTGATGGGAGACCGCAAATTTTTTAACTCGTTCTGGATATCCGTGCAGCGGGTCATCCTCGGGGCGGGGCTGAACTTTGTGGTCATTCTGCTGATGGCGTATCCGTTATCCAAAAATGCCAAGGAGCTGCCGTATCGCAATGTACTCATGTGGATCCTCGTGTTTACGATGCTGTTTAACGGCGGACTGATTCCCTGGTACATGACGGTGAAGTCGCTGGGGCTCATCAACAACATTTGGGCGCTCGTTCTCGGCAACAGCGTGCCGGTATTCAGCGTCATCCTTGTCATTAACTTTTTCCGTAATCTGCCTAAAGAGCTGGAGGAGGCAGCGCTTGTCGACGGTACGGGTCCCTGGCGGATGATGATCCAAATCTTTGTCCCGCTCGCGGGGCCGGTCATTGCTACGGTTACGCTGTTCAGCATCGTGTATCATTGGAACGAATTTTTTAACGGGCTCGTGCTGATGTCGGCGGCGGACCATTATCCGCTTCAGACGTATATCCAGCAGATGGTGGTGGTGATCGATGCCAACACGATGACGGCCGAACAGATTCAGCGGATGAGCGAACTGTCGAACCGGACGCTGAATGCGGCCAAAATTATCATTGCGATGATTCCGGTGCTGGTCATCTATCCGTTTCTGCAGCGGTTCTTTATTACGGGGATTACGCTGGGCTCCGTGAAGGAATGAGGGGACACTGGCAAAATGGATCAGGGAACAGCCGCTGATCCAGTATCGCCCTTGCGTGCTGAGCCCGACGAAAAAGCAAGGAATAAAGACAAAAGGGATGCCCTTACGCCGATACGACGGCAGGGCATCCCTTTATGTGTTGAATAAAGCGGCAGCTTAGATGAAGCCGGACCGGATCAGCGAGTAAAATTCCACATGCCGGTGATGAATCGGGACCCGTCCTGCCGGTTTGCAGGTTGGTCCGTCCTTCGAGCTGCAGCAGGCTCCATCATTCCTAATTGGAGAGCTCGGCTGACATAACCTGCGGCCCAGGAGGGAACGGTGCCTTCGTTGGCTTCGGGAGCTTCCTCTGACGCCGAGGCTTCGCGGTGAATAAACACATAGGCGCGAACCGCAATCGCAGCCATCTCGGCGCGGGTGATTACCGCCGTTCCGTCAAACCGGCCGTCGCCGGTTCCTCTTACGAGACCGGCTTGACGGGCTGCGGCGATATCGCCTGCATACGGACTGTCTTCGCCGATATCGTGAAACCGGCTCGAATGATCCGCAGCGGATGCCAGGCCAAGCTCTCTGGCGACCAGGGAAGTGAACTCGGCGCGGGTGAGCGGACTGCCGGCGGATGCTTCCTGATCCTTGACCAGCTCGCTGTAGATGGCTCTGGCGGCCTTTTGCACGATGGGATTGCCGATCCGCTGCGCTTCGTCGAAATCCTGGGTTGTCGTTACCTGCAGCAGCACGGAGACGGCAAGCTCATGCCCCGGTACAAGGAAATACCCGGCATCGTGGGTGACGTTGGCGTTTTCCCCGGTTTTATGGGCGATTGGCGCAGGCAGCGCTGCTCCAAACTTGGTGTTGACCTCCTGCCGGGCCATCCAGGCGATGATCTGGTTTCTCGAGGAGACGCTGAGGAAGGAACCCTGATAGATTTGGCCGAGCAGCTCCGTCAAATCCGCGGCGTCGATGTAATTGTCCTGGGCGGGGGAGGGGGCAGCCGCAAACATTTTGCGTCCAAGGTGCATCGTCCGAAGGTCCAATTGGTCCATCAGCTGCTGGACCCTGTCCATGCCGACCTTGTCGATGAGCACGTTGGTCGCCGTGTTGTCCGACTGGGTGATCATCAGACGGGCAAGGCGTTCCAGCGTAAGGTCCTGCGGAAAGCTTTCGTTCTGCAGCGATCCGCTGCCGCCCACGACGTCTTCGGGTGTTACCGTGACCTGATCGGCCAGGGACAGCTCGCCCCGATCAACCTGCTGCATCAACGCGGATACGACGGCAAGCTTGATCGTACTGGCCGGCATGTACGGCTCCCGCGATCCAAGCAGCAGTGTTTCATGCCCGTAATGGCCGCTGAGGTCGCGGATGCCGACCGACATGCGAATCCCATCCTTCTCCGCCTGCTGGAGGATGGGAGTCAGGGCTGATGCGATAGCAGATAATCCTTTTTCCGGAGAAGCATCGGACGCTGCCGGAAGCAAGCTGGTCAGCAGGGCAGTAGCGGCAATCGTCGTCATCAGCGTTCTTCTTAATACCGGTTTCCGTCTGCGGGTCATCAAACATCCCTCCAAAAAAGAAATGTTATATAAAATGACATGATCAGTTGGTGTATACCTCTTATTATAAATGGATGTAATATTAGTTTACAATCTGTTTTTGTGAGCGTTCACTTTTTGTTCATAACATTCTGTCGATGCCGTGGATTTGACAAAATTACTTACATAGGCTCGGGAATAAAGTGGGAGCTTGGGCTCCGTTTTTTTTATTTTATAAAAACATAAAATAGTAGGGACGTTAGAAGAAACGTGCAGAAAAATGTCGATTGGTTGGGGTGGAATGCAGAGAATGAGGATAACGATCGCTAAGTAAAGGGAGAGAAGAGCTAGTATGGGCAGCTAAATGAAGAAAAGGACGTATTGGAGGTAAATGTGACCCCTGTTATTATGTTTTAAAAAAATATAAAATGTTTTAGATTTTATATTTACAACTCCATTTCCTGTATGTTATTTTATACTTGCAAACGGATTCATTCAATATGTATTGAATTATTTTAGAAAACATTAAAACCGAGGAGGTCATCTTCGCAGCAACCTACCGAAGCTGCCCCGGTTCAGCTTGCGGAAGCGGCGCCCGGAAAAATGGTTCCTGAGATGAGGAGCCGCCGGAGCCCGGCAGGGGAGTTGAAATCAGACACAAATGAAAGCGCTTTATTCATGTTTTTAGGTCACCCGTTCTTGGTCAGTCAGATTTGTTTTGTCCTGCAAGTGCTTGGCGGCAAGAAAAATCATTGAAGCTTAGGGGAGGATCCTGGATATGAAGAAAAAATGGCTGATGCTGCTGCTGGTCGTCACGATGACGACGATGTTGTGGGGATGCGGCAAGTCTTCCAATAGTGCGGAAGGCAAAACGTCCGTCCTGGACGGAGGGGCCGGCGACACGGCAACCGAGCTGTCCTACTGGACATTTGTGGAGCTGCACGGGCAGCATTTCAAGAAGATGCTGGAGAAATGGAACGCGGCGAACCCGGATCGCCAAATTAAGCTGAACGTCACGGTCATGCCGTATGACGACATGCATAACAAGCTCTCGATCGCGGTACAGACAGGCGTTGGGGCACCGGATATTGCAGACATTGAGATCGGCAAGTTTCCCGATTTTCTGAAAGGCACCCCTCAGCTGGAGCCTCTGAACGACGTGGTCGAGCCTTACAAAGATACCATCGTCCAGTCCCAGATCGATATGTACAGCAAGGAAGGGAAGGTTTACGGACTCTCGACCCACGTCGGTGCGTCGGTTGCGTTCTATAACACCGAAATTCTAAAGGAAGCCGGCGTGGACTACAAATCGATCGTCACCTGGGACGATTTCAAGAAGGCAGGCATGCAGGTGTACGAGAAGACCGGCAAATACATGGGTACGGCGGATACGAGCGCCGGTTGGGAGGCATCGATGATGCTGGCTCAGCAGAAAAGCGATTTTACCGATGATGCGGGCAATCCGATCGTCAATTCGGACGCCATGGTCAAAGGATTGAAGGTGCTGAAAGATCTGCAGGATAACAACGTCATCGCCACAATTGCCGGCGGACAGCCGGATACGGAGGAAGCGTACGGCGAGTTTAACGAAGGAAAATATGCGACGGCTTTCATGCCGCTGTGGATGATGTCACGTTACACGAACTACATGCCTGACCTGTCCGGTAAAATCGCACTTGCGCCGATTCCGGTCATGGAAAAAGGAATGCCGCGCTCTTACGGCGGAGGCGGGACCGGTACCGTCGTCACGAAAACAGCCAAAGACGTTCAGCTGGCCAAAGACTTCATTGCGTACGCCAAGCTGTCCCTCGACGCGAACATTGAAATCTGGAACACGCTTGGCTTTGACCCGATCAATATGGACGTATGGAACATGAAGGACGTGACGCATAATCCCGAAAACCAATTCGTGAAGTATTTCGTCAACAACCCGTTTGACGTGCTGAACGACATCAAGGATGAAATCCGTCTGATCAAATCGACGCCGGCTTCGCCGACGATCAACAACGTGCTGTACACGACGACGCTCAACGAAATTTTCGAGGACGGACGTGACATTAAGGAAGCGCTGGACGACGCGCAGGCACAGATCGAACAGGAACTGAAATAGCCGGCATGCCCGGAACCAGAGCTGCTCTTGTCTTTTCGGGGAGCGGCTCTTTTTCAAACAGAAAGGAGTAGAGACATGATCAAGCGTTTTATATATTCGCAAAAGGTCGCCCCGTACGTGTTCGTGTTCCCGTTTGTCGCCATTTTTCTGGTGTTCTGGGTTTACCCGCTGCTCAGCTCGTTCGGCATGAGTTTCCAGCATGTCACCCTGGGGCAGGAGGCCGAGTGGACAGGGATGGATAACTATCAGAAGCTGATGGGGGACAGCGTGTTCCTGATGTCGATCGGCAACAGCGCGCTGTATATGGTGCTGACGCTGGTCATTCTGATTCCGTTTCCGATGCTGCTTGCGGTGCTGATCAACAACAAATGGATGTGGGGCCGCGAATTTTTTAAATCGGCTTTCTTCTTTCCTGCACTGACATCCGTGGTGGTGGCGGGGACGATTTTCCGTCTGATGTTCGGGGAGATGGAAGGGTCGCTGATCAACAGCGTCCTTGGTGTTTTCGGTATCGAGCCGGTGAAATTTCTGAAGGGGCATCTGACCGGTTTTGTTGCCCTGCTCGCCCTGGCGACCTGGCGGTGGACGGGAGTTAACATCCTGTACTTCCTTTCCGGTCTCAAAAATATTCCGGAGGAATACTACGAAGCCGCCTCGATCGACGGCGCCTCCGCATTCCAGAAATTCACGAAAATCACGATGCCGCTGCTGAAACCGACTACGATTTATGTGCTTACGATCAGCATTTATGCGGGACTGGCCATGTTTATCGAAAGCCTCATGCTGTGGAACGGCAACAACTCGCCGAAAAACATCGGCCTTACGATCGTCGGATACTTGTACCGCCAAGGGATCGAGAAGAACAATCTCGGCTACGCCGCCGCGGTCGGCATTGTGCTGCTCGCCGTGACGATGATCATTAATCTGACGCAGCTGGCGTTCTCCGGCATGTTTAAGAAGGAGGATTAGGGATGAAAAAGAACACCGCGCTCAACATCGTCCTCGTCATCATTTTCGCCGTCATCTGCTTCCTGATCTTGCTGCCGTTCTACGCTATAACGCTCGCTTCCTTCAAGCCCGGCGAAGAGCTGATCCGGTACGGATTGAACCTGAAGCTTGATTTCTCGGTCATGAGTCTGGATAACTTTGTTTTCTTGTTCACGGGGGATCATGCGTATTTTACGTGGTTCTTCAACTCGCTGCTGCTGACCGTGGTGCAGGTCGTTCTGACGCTGCTGGTCAGCGCGACGGTAGCTTACGGCTTTGCCGCTTATGATTTTAAGGGGAAAAATATCCTTTTTATATGCGTACTGCTGATCATGATGGTTCCTTTTGAAATATTGCTGCTTCCTTTATATACGCTTACCTTTAACCTCGGCATGATGAACTCGTACTCGGCAATTATTTTGCCGGGCATCGCCAATGCGGCGACGATTTTCTTCTTCAGGCAGTATCTGTCCGGCATTCCGAAAGAGATTATCGCCTCCGGCCGGGTGGACGGTGCGAGCGAGTACGGCATTTACGCCAGGCTGATCCTTCCTGTCATGAAGCCTTCCTTCGCGGCGATGGCCATTCTCAACGGGATGAACAGCTGGAACAACTTTTTGTGGCCGTTTATGGTGCTGAGCGATTCGCACAAGTACACGCTGCCGATCGGTTTGAAGACGCTGCTGACGCCGTACGGCAACAACTATGACCTGCTCATCGTCGGCTCGTTCTTTTCGATTCTGCCGATCTTTATCCTGTTTGTTGCCTTCCAAAAGTACTTCATCGACGGCATGACGGCCGGTGCGGTGAAAGGATAGATTCGTTTCTGAATAGCTGCATACAACCCGCGAGTACCGGCAAATTTGCCGGTTTTTCTTTTGAGCAGCATATGAGAAATTCGATATATGAAAAATTCATATTAGCTGGACGACGACTTCTTATTCCAAGCCAGAAGCAAAATCAGTCCGATGATACACCCTGTACCCAGCCATTGAAAAAAACCAAAAGGCTCTTTTAGCCAAAATACGGTTGTGATCACGGCTGCCAGCGGCTCCAAACTGCCTAAAAGGCTTGTTTCTTGAGGTGAAAGGCTTTGTAAGCTTTCGATGTAAAACCAAAATGCGATCATCGTGCCGAAAAGGACCACGAAAGCAAGGTATAGATAGGCGTCGATCGTCAAGTCTGTAAAGTCGGTGTGCCATGGTGGATGGATCACACTTAAGCCCAAACCGCCGATGATCATCGCCCAGCCGACAATGACTAGGGAATCGTATTGCCTCAGCAGCGGGACGGCATACAAGGTGTAGAACGCCAAGGCCGCGCCTGATAAAATACCCCAAACTACGGCTGGAAATGGCACGGAAAGCTCCGAGATCGAGCCGTTGGTTAATAAGAAGAAGCAACCCGCTAAAGCTAGGATCACGGTGAGCAAGTCTTTTCGCGTGAAAACCATTTGCTTCCGCAACATTAAATAGAAGATGATCATGACAGGCGCCAAATACTGCAGCAGCGTTGCCACAGCGGCATTTCCATGTTGAATCGATGCCATATACGTATATTGAACCGATAGCATGCCAACTAATCCGAAAACAAGGAGCCGCAAAGCGGTCCGACGGTTTCTCCATACCCCAACGATTTGCGAGCGGTCTTTGACCCAAAATTGAATGGTTAACAGTAAACTACCGGCGATGAGCAGGCGTACCGTGACCAGTCCGTTAACATCGATTGCGGTTTGCTCAAAGAGCTTTTTGGCGACGGTGCCGCTCATTCCCCAGAATATCGCTCCTGTAATGACAAGAAATAACCCTTTTCTTCTAGCTGTTGGATTCATAGATCGATTCTCCGCCTTAAATATAATAATAGTGTTATAATAGGTAAAAAATTTTGTTCGGAATACCGAAATTGGATATAAAAATATAACAATATTGAGGTGGGTTTTTTTTGCAAATTAAAGATTTCAGGATTGGCGGCAATTTGAAGGAATTAACCGAGCACCGGACGGTCGTGCTTCCGGTTGCCTGCTACGAAACGACGATTAACCAAAACATACACGGTCATATTCCGCTTCATTGGCATGATGAATTGCAATTCGTTCGGGTTGTCAAAGGGGAAGCCGAGTTCCAAATTAACGAAGAGAAGCTCGTTGTTCGGCAAGGGGAAGGGATCTTCATCAACAGCGGCCGCCTGCACATGGCGGTAGATCGGAACGCATCGGGCTGTGTGTATATTTGCCTGAATGTCTCCCCTGACTTTGTCGTATCACGGGAGCTATATGGAGCCTATGTTGCTCCGTATATTCAAGCGACGAATCTGCCTTATTTATACATCGATCCTAATCAGGCTTGGGGCGCCAATATTTTAGATGCCTTGGTGAACATTCATCAATGGATTCAGCATCAACCGCCATACTTTGAACTGGATATGACGATGCAGCTGGCTTTCATTTGGAAAAACCTGATCCTGAACGGATTTCAACTGCAATATGACCAGGTGGAAGCGGTAAAAAACGAGCGGATGAAGCAGATGTTAAGCTGGATCGATATCCATTACGCCGAAAAAATCGCGTTAAATGATATTGCCAGAGCCGGTCAATTGAGCCGCTCGGAATGCTGCCGCTATTTTAAACGAATCCTCAACACGACTCCGCTGAATTATGTGACCGATTACAGGCTTCAGAAAAGCGCAGTCCTCCTGCAGCAAGCCGATTCCAGCATTACCGAGGTGGCCTACCAAGTTGGGTTTAACAGCACCAGCTACTTTATAGAAAAATTCAGAAAGGCGATGAATATGACACCACTTGCTTACAAGAAATGTAAAATGGATGCACGTTCATAATCGGAACGCGGCGAGGACAGCCGGTCAAAGAGACCGGCTGTTTTGTATGTTCAAAAAGGCCTCTGCAGCGAGCGACAGAGACGAATGCTTTCTGACAGCTACGCCTACGTGTCGGTCCGGCAGCGGAACTTCCATAGAAAGCTCCAATAAAGCACCCTCATCGATCTTTGAAGCTACAAACGCTCTCGGCAAAATAGCTGCGCCATACCCCCGCTCGGCAAACTCCGCCAGCATATCCAAGCTGTTCAGCTCGAAATCGGCCGCCGCTTCCACGCCTTGGGATTGAAACCAGGCTTCGATATAGGAGCGGGTCGCACTTCCCTGGGAAAGCATTAACAGGGGCAGCTCGGCCAATTGTGCAGCGGACAAGGGGGCTTTTGCCAGAGCGGCAAAGGGTTTCCCTGCCACCACACCATACGGCGAGACAAAAGTATCCACGACTTGAATCTCCGCATCCTTCACCGGAAGATAAACGTAGCCCAGATCAAGCAAGCCCTGCTGTAACTGCTCCAAAATCTGACCGGTCTTTTGCTGCGAGACTTGAACCCGAATGTTGGGGTATTGGGACCGGAAAATATCGAGCAGAGGAACGATATAGTCGCGGATGATCGCTCCGTTGGCACCGATCCGTAACCGCCCTTCGTTCAGCTGTCCCAACTGCTTCATGTAACGTTCGGCGTAATCCAGTTTATCGAATACTTGTCTGACTTGATCGTACAAGGCATGCCCTTCTTCTGTTAAAACGATTCCTTTGGATAAGCGGTCGAACAGCTTAACACCAAGCGCGTCTTCCAGCTGCTTGATCGCATAACTGACGGAGGGCTGTGTCATATTTAAGCGCTGCGCGGCTTTCGTCATATTCAAGGTTTCCGAAGCATGAAGAAAAATCCGGTACCATTCCGTGTTAATCATCATTTGGCATCAATCCATTCTATGGCAAGAGTCGAATATTACAATTTCATTTATTACAAGTATACCTCTAAACTAGTACATAAGGACAATACATGATGTTAGATGGAATGAACTAAAGAGATGGTTGCAAGTTCAATGCAAAACTTTAGATCAATCTATATAGAGGGGGAATTTTTATGCCGGGAAGTACTTTTGGTGAACGGTTTAAAATGACGACGTTTGGTGAATCGCATGGAGAAGCCATTGGAGTCATTATCGAAGGCGTCACTCCAGGGCTTGAACTAAACGAGGACGATATTCAAGTTCAGATGGACCGCAGAAAGCCGGGCCAGTCTTCGGTCACAACGCCGCGTAAAGAATATGATAAGGTCCGGATTTTATCCGGTGTGTTTGAAGGCCGGACAACAGGGACTCCGCTCAGCGTGATGCTGAATAATACGGACATGCGTCCGTCCGCATACGATGACATCAAACAGATGTATCGCCCGGGGCACGCGGACTTTTCTTACGATCAGAAATATGGCATTCGGGACTATCGGGGCAGCGGGAGGGCTTCCGGAAGGGAAACGGCGGCACGGGTCGCGGCCGGAGCGGTTGCGCGGAAACTGCTGGAACGGCGGGGAGTCTCCGTCATGGCCTATACGACCGAGGTCGCCGGTATCCGCTGCGAAGCCTTCCATCCCGATGCCATCGAACGAAATCCTGTTCGCGCCTGTGATCCTGAAGCGGCGGCGAAGATGATCGAGCGGATCGAACAACTCGCGGCAGAGGGCGACAGCTGCGGCGGCATCGTTGAATGCCGGATCAGCGGCGCTGCGGCAGGGCTTGGGGAGCCCGTGTTTGATAAGCTGGATGCTGAGCTGGCCAAGGCCATGCTTTCGATCGGCGCGATCAAAGGAATCGAGTTCGGGACCGGTTTTCGGGCGGCATCCATGCTGGGAAGCGAACACAACGATCAAATGGACGAGAACGGGTTTATTACGAACCATGCCGGAGGCGTTATCGGTGGAATCAGCACCGGGGCCGACATCATTTTCCGGGTTGTCGTGAAACCGACTTCGTCGATCTCCAAACCTCAACGAACGGTAGATACGGAAGGAAACGAAAGGGAAATTACAACGATCGGAAGGCATGATCCGTGCATCTGTCCGCGAGTCGTACCGGTGATTGAAGCGATGGCCTGTATGGTGATCGAAGATCACTATAAAAGACAAGCGGCGCTGCTGTACTAGCCTCATTCGAGGGTAAAGTTGACTTAACCTATTCATTGCCTATTTCCGTTACATGATCAAGTGGTATGATGACGACAGATCAGATGCGCGTAGCTGACACTGAAACATCAATCATTTGTGTATGTAAAGGGGAACTGTACATGAGTAAGGATCATATCATTAAGTCCATGCTTTCCGAACAGGTGAGCATGACACCCAACGGATTTCTCGCCGATGCGTTAAATCCGCAGCAATTTGCCAAAGTCTACGAATTGTTTTTTGACAGCATCTTAAAAATCAGCGCATCAGATATAACGGGCGTCGAAGGCTACGGTGAGTTCAATGAGAATTGTAAAACGGAGTACAGCACCTGCAGGGAGTTTCTCGTTGACACATTCGCGAATGATAAAGAAGGATATTGGTATCATTGGAAGGAGCTCTATGATACGACGATTCTGGATCGTGAATTTGTCGAAAAATACTTGATGGAGATGGAAGCCAGAATCGAGTATTGTGAAGGCAGACGTTATTTAGTGAACAATAATACGTTTTTTGAAATTATGATCACCGATGGGAAAACGCAGGTTGGTTTCCCGGACTGGAGCCGGTCCGGCATATGCGACTTCCTTCTGGATTTTGCCATTATGGACTTAAATAAGCCCTATTTGAACATTCCTGAATTGTTATTCGAATATTGCAGTAAACGAAACATCGTCATCCCGGATTTTAAAGAAAGATTTTTATGTATGGCGTATTATAAGGGAATCGATGTTTTGCGGTGGCATGCGTCGATCGATGACGAGGAATCGTGCATGTCCATCATGAAATCCATCAGCGAACTGAAGGATCGAATTTACGCTCTATAAAAGGTGATCGTATGAAATATGAAAATGCCGGCGAGGTTCTGCCTGAGGAGCTGCTGAAAGAAATCCAGAAATACGCCGCCGGGAAACTGTTGTATATACCGAAGGGTGAGGAGAAAAAAGGCTGGGGAGAAACGTCCGGCTACCGGGATCGCCTGCAAAGGCGAAATGTGATGATCCGCAACAAATATGCCAACGGGATGACGGTTTCGGAGCTTGCGGACGAGTACTTCTTATCCCTGGATTCCATAAAGAAAATCATTTATTCGAAGAAAAATGACAGGCATATCACTTATGCTCCGACGGTACGCTCGGCAGTACAATATGCCAATAATGGGCTGCTGGAAGAATGGATTCAGTGCTACCTGATGCTTACGAGGCAGGTGGCTTCGACGCTGCATGATGATTCAGGAGAGAAAAATCATTATTTTGGCGTCGTCAAGTTTCCATTACGCTTGATCCAGATGGATGGAATACAGCTAGAGGCAGATGATTCGGCTGAGGCGGATGATCACGCTGCGGATCTTCCGCCTCTTCTTATTGAATATGAAAGTGGCAAATTTTACTGTATCGAACAGAAAGAACTGTTCACCAGACTAAAACGGCGCAAAGTAAATGCTTATTCCACGATCATTGTCTTAAAGGAATCGGCGGATTATAAAAGGTTCATGAAGCACTATGGTCACGTGCTGTTTTTTATAGATCATGCATGATGATGAGCGCAGATGCGGAAAAATTTACAATTTAATGAGAAGGAATTTATCCTGGGCCCCGAGAATGCTTATTTACCACAGTCGAAGGGGCTACAGGAAATGCATATTGAATCCAACCTAATCCTCAATGTTTTCATCATATTACTGCCTATCATGTTCTATCGTTTTGTGTGTAAATCGAAAAAAACCGTGCTCTATTTCCTGCTGTTTCTTGTACCTCTAATTATTACAATGTCATTCCCTGTCAAAGTGTTTAATACGTTTTTAGATTTGCGGGGAATACCGCTTGTGGTGGGCTCCTTATACGGCGGGTTGTATAGTGCCTTACTGCTATTCGCCAGTGCAATTATTTATCGGCAAGTGTTGGGTGATATTCATATTGTTTATTATGCGCTGTCTCTAGCGCCGACACTGGTGCTGGTTTGCCTGGCGATTCCAGTATTTAACCGTGCGAGCTTATTGAAGCGGATGCTGATCGTGTTTGGTCTTTGCTTTTTTTTACGTATTACCGTCTTGAATATTTATTATTTGCTTAATGGCAGCCCATCGTACTTCCTGGATTCATTTGTGCCTTCCTTGCCAATCGTTCTGATGCAGTGCGCGATGTCGGTTCTATTGGTGTACATATTGGAAACGGTCCGTCGCGACGTCAAGATTCAAGAAGGGATGATCGAAGCCGAAAAGCTGAAGGTCGTCAGCGAAATCGCCGCATCGGTCGCTCACGAAGTGCGAAATCCGCTCACTACTGTACGGGGATTTGTTCAACTATTGGGTGAGCCGTCCTTGACGGATCAGAAGCGTAAGGAATTTTCCCTCATTACCCTCGTGGAATTGGATCGGGCGGGATCGATCATTTCCGATTACTTGTCATTAGCCAAACCTCAAAACCAGAAATTGGAACCGATTTCACTGAACGAAGAGTTTTTGGAAACCTCCCATGTGCTGAGCTCCTATGCTAATTTACAAAATGTGAAAATGGTCACCGAATTTCATTCCTCCGGTATCATTTATGGAGACAAATCCAAGTTAAGGCAAGCTATCATTAATTTGTGCAAAAATGCGGTTGAAGCGATGCCGGACGGCGGTACATTAACGATTAAATACTTTGTGGACGAAAGCGACAATAAGGCCAGAATCTATATCTCGGATACAGGCGTAGGCATGACGAAAGAGCAGGTCAAAAGGCTGGGATCCCCATATTACTCCACTAAATTAAAAGGCACGGGGCTCGGAACCATGGTAACTTTCAATATCATACGCGAGATGAACGGACAGATTTCGATTGAAAGCAAGGAAGGCGAAGGAACGACTTTTATTATTACATTGCCGCTACATACAAAAAAAGAGGAAGCTGCTCCTGGGAAGTGAATGGTGAGGTTGAAGGTACATATCAAGGTATATAGTAGGTACATATTTTCCATAGATGGATAGCATCGGATAAGTTAATCTCAAAGAGATTTTGCCTTTGGGGAATGTTTGTCTACACATCCGAATTATTTATAATGTAAGGAAACTATATTTTTCAATGAGAAGGGGTTCGTCATATGTTTGGAATTATGGCTGTTTCCGGCTTATCTTTCCTTCTGGTTGCCGTACTGACGCCATTGCTGATTTGGACCTTGCGAAGGTTGAAGCTGACGCAGCCGATCCGCGCCGAGCTTCCGGCAGATCATCAAGCCAAACGCGGTACGCCGCTGATGGCCGGATTAATCCTGCTGATCGGGGTAGCGATTTCGCTGCAATCACAACCGGCATCCCTTATGCTGCTCCTATGCGCTACGTTTCTGTTGTTCAGCTCGGTTGGCTTTCTCGATGACTTCAAAAAGGCCTTCTGGCAAGACCCAGCCGGCATTTCCGGCCGTACGAAGCTGGTGCTTCAATTTGCTTTTACGGGCATCCTGTTGTATGTATTGCTCCATTCGTTTGGCGTAACAAGTGATATCGCGCTGTTTCAAGGATACCATCTGCAGCTGCCTGTTTACGTATATGTGGCCATCATACTGCTGTTTGTGGTAGGTTCTGCGAATGCGATCAACTTTACGGATGGATTGGACGGACTGCTGATCAATGTGGCGATTCCGACGTATTTTTTCTTCTTTTTGATTTCGGACAAACCTGAGGTGCAGACATTTTCGCTGGTGATGATCGGCTGTCTGCTTGGACTTTTTCTTTACAACATCTATCCGGCAAGGGCGTTTATGGGGGACACGGGATCGATGGCGATCGGAGGGTCGCTTTCCATTTTGGCCGTTATTGAAAAGGTTGAAATATTGATACCGATCCTGTTTTTTATCTATCTTGCGGAGCAGTTGTCGGTCATTTTACAGGTGTGGTATTACAAAAAGACGAAGCTGCGGTTATTTCGAATGACCCCGATCCATTTCCATTTCAGTCTGAAATATGGATGGAGCGAAAACAAAATTGTTACGATCTTCGGTTTTATTTCGTGGATTTGTGTGCTGATATGCTGGCTGATCTGGAAATACGTGATGCATTGAGCGATAGATTGATTGATATGAGGCAGCAGCGGTCAAGGGACCGGCTGCTTTTTTTGTGCTATTCTTGTAGCAGTCAAACTTATCGATGATTGAGGAATGAAGCGATGGAGGAGGGAGCGTCATGGCCAAGTGCTGGACGAACGGAACCATCTACACGATGGAACAGGAACATAAGACGGTTGAAGCGGTAATGACCGAAGGAGGACGCATCATTGCTGCTGGCGATACGCGGGAACTGAAAGAGAGATTTCACGGCCGGATCGACGAGGTGATCGATCTTGGCGGGGGCACCCTGTTCCCTGGATTTGTGGACAGTCATATTCACCTGATCGGCCACGGGGAGACCTTTCTCAAGCTGCAGCTTTCCGGTCTGAAGCACCGGGGCGAGCTGCTGGACAAGATTGCCGGACAAGCCCGGCGCCTTCCGCCAGGCACGTGGATCATCGGGGAAGGATGGAACGAAAATGAGTGGGAGGAAGCGCTCCTCCCGACTAGAGTGGATCTGGACCGGGCCGCTCCGAATCATCCCGTGATGCTGCGGCGCGTCTGCCGGCACGTGCTGACCGTCAATACAATGACCCTGCAGGAGACTGGCGTTAATGAAAACACAGAGGTGCCAAGCGGCGGAGTCGCGGGAAAAGGCAGTGACGGATGCTTAGACGGTATTTTTAAGGAGCAGGCCCAGGATCTGATCCTGCATCGGATGCCCGGGGTGACTCAGAGCTACCTGGAGACTGCGCTGACGATGGCCATTGAGGACTGCTGGAGACAGGGGATCACCGGATGCCATACGGAAGATCTGAGCTACTATGGCGGCTGTACCCGAACGCTGCAAGCGTTCCAAAAGGTCATTATGGAGGGGCAAAAGAAATTCAGAACGCATCTTCTGATCCACCATCTTGCGCTCGACGAATGGCTCGAGGAAGGAAGGCGGCTTGTGCCTGAATCCGAGTTCCTCGAATACGGAGCGATGAAGCTCTTTGCGGACGGATCCCTGGGCGGAAGAACGGCCTTGCTCAGCCGCCCCTACGCAGATGATTCAACCACGAGCGGCGTGGCCGTTCATTCGGATGAGGAGCTGGACCTGCTGGTGGCCAAGGCAAGGAGCGCTGGGCTTGCGGCGGCTGCGCATGCCATTGGCGATGGGGCCGCAGAGAAGGTGCTGCACGCATTGGCCGCACATCCATGCCCGGCGGGCAGGAGGGACCGGCTGATTCACGGGCAGATTTTGCGGGATGAGCTGCTGGCGAAGCTGAAGGAGCTGCCTGCTATCGTCGACATTCAGCCGAGCTTTGTCACCTCTGATTTTCCGTGGGTGCTGGACCGGGTCGGCGATGCGAAGGGCCTGCATCTATACGCTTGGCAGACGCTGCTTCGCAGCGGGATTCCTTGTGCCGGCGGATCGGATGCGCCGATCGAAAGCGTCTCGCCTCTTCTTGGCATATACGCTGCCGCAACCCGTATGAAGCCGGGGGATGCTCAAAGGAGCGTGTATGGTTCCGATGAGCGGCTCAGCATGTATGAAGCGATCTCGCTGTATACGACAGGCAGTGCATATGCAGCAGGGCATGAACTGGACCGGGGACGGATTCAGCCGGGATACGCCGCTGATTTTACTGTTCTGGAACGGGACCCGTTCGGCGAACCGCCGGAATCCATTTTGGAAAATAAGGTTCGGATGACGGTTGTCGATGAAACGATCGTATACGGATAGCCTGGTGGGAAGGAACACAGCCGTTGAAGGCGAAAGAAGAGTACTTTTGCAGCTAGGTCATTTTAAAACGGAGTAAATTGAGTTGTTTTGTTTCAAAAACTCACTATATGAAAAATTCATAATAGAAAAATCGTCACAACACCGACCCTAGATTATCCAAGCTAAATCACCATGACAACGTACTTAACAGCAGATCATTTGGAAAAAAGGAGCTACGAAAAACCATAATTTTTATTATGTTAACTTAGAGATCTAGTGTAAGTGTGGTTATTCGAGCTTTTAAAGGTCGATTCATACACGTGAGCAAGGAATCGATAACCTATTATCAGAAGAAATCCTTGATCGGATCGGAGGCGAGTATGGATGAAAGAAGGCTGGGAGCGAACGGAGCAGCCGCTGGAACTAAGTCTGGAAGAACTGAATCAGATCGCAGCCCCTGCATTTCCTGGCCGTGAGATAATCTCATTCCGGCGAATAGGCGTGGGTCTTAGCAACTCCAATTATAAAATTCAGGTAGAGGGGGACGGCAGGCCGTATGTATTGAGATTTTTTCGCCGGGGGAAAGACATTGCCGGCAAAGAAGTCGCCCTTACCCGACTCGTTCGGGAACGGGTACCGGTCGCCGAATTTGTGTATGCCGATACGAGTTGCAGCAGGTATCCGAAACCTTGGGCGGTGCTGGAATGGAAGCCTGGTGTACTGCTGAGCGATATAATCCGGGATGGTACGCTTGAGGAGAAAGCATCCGCGGCAGCCGCAGCCGGCAGAACGCTCGCCCATATTCATGGATTTCCGTTTGAAGCTTCCGGTTTTTTCGGCAGCGATTTGATGGTCACGCAGCCCTTCAGCATGAGCGGCGAGCGATTTCTTGCATTTATGGATGACGTGATCTTCCATAGTCCATGCGAAGCTTGGCTGGGAGAAGAGCTTAGCCGCGAGCTGTGGGCATTTTGCAAACGATATGGGCCCATGTTATCGGCTAGTCAGGAAAAACCCGTGCTGGCCCACTCCGATTATAACGGCTTAAATATTCTGATGGAGAAAGGTTCCGAGGGGTACTTCGTTTCGGCCGTGCTCGATTGGGAAGAAGCCTTTGCCTGGAACCGGCATGCGGATCTCGGCAATATGCTGCGTTATGAGGCGAACGGTTCGTGGATCGAACAGCACTTCATAAAGGGTTACGAGGCGGAGGGAATGGTGCTGGAAAAGAATTGGAGGCTACTGTCCAGTCTGGAGGACCTGGTCGCCTTATGCGACATGCTGAGCCACTCGACGGCGGAGACGCCGAACCGGGTACAAGATTTGCGCCGATTGATCGCGGGAACGGTACGGGATGGGGGAAGCGCTGAATTAATATGATTGAATAAAATGAACAGGTGCTGCGGGAAAAGACCCCGTCAGCGCCTGTTTCATCGATTTTATTTGGATTGAATGTCCTGTAAAACCCGGTAAAGAATAACGCCTGCTTCTGCCCGTGTAAGTTTTCCTTTGGGGTCAAAGGAGTGATCCGGGTTACCCTGCAGATATCCTTGCTTCACTGCATATGCAATCGCGTTTAATGCCGATGGCTGAATGCTGTTTTGATCGGTAAATGCTAGTTCAGTGGCGTTCGAGTTTGTAAGATCTGCCTTGAGTGCTTGAGCGAGCAGCACGGCCAGTTCTTCCCGTGTCAGTGAATGGGCAGCACCCGTTTCGGCGGTACGGTCACTCCAAGTTTTTCCTGTGTTCAAAAGGCGGTCAAGGAGCGTAAGAAATTCTGCTTGTGTTACTTGATCATTAGGTTTGTAGGTTTCAGTCGTATCTTTGCCTGTAGCAAGATAATGGGAGGCGATGACTTCGATTTCGTCCTTGGCCCAATGATTGTTCAAATCGGCAAACGTTTTGTTGGATTCAAATGCGGCATACGAACCGGATTTGTTTAAAGAGAACGTTACCGAATTTGCCGAGTTGCTTCCTGGCTTCAGGTAAGTCCAAAGATTGTTAGAATCCACGCTGAAAATGCCTACTTTGTTCCGGTTTTTGATTTTTGCAGGATCCAGCTGCAAGGTCACAGTGACCGGTGAAGCCAGCGAAGCTGCAGGTTCGCTCAAGACAAGCGCTCCGGACACGAAGTTTGTTGTCCCGCCGGTTGGCGATTGAGGAGTGCCAGCCGGATTGGATGAGTATCCCAAGCCAATGGTTAACCCGTTAGTTGTAATAAAGCTGGACAAATCATCTGCCGGAACCGACAGTTCCAAGCTTTTTCCTTTAATGATCAAACCTTTATTGCTTTTCGTCAGCTGATCGGCTACCGCTTTGCTAAGCTGGATATTGAGCGTATGATAGGTTTCAACGTCGGTATCGCTGATATCCAAAGTCACGGCTTTGGTATCGGCATTGCTCAATTGATTCGTTACATACGCCGCGTCTATTGATAACGAAGCCGTTTTTTGATCTCCGGTGCCTTGCTCGACCAGCGAACCAGCTGCAAGCTTTTTGCCAGCGGGTACGGTGGGAGTCACGATGCTAGAACTACTGGATACCGAGCCTCCACCCGAACTACCTGTTCCAGGATTCGGATTTGGACTAGGGTCTGGATCAGGATTTGGATTAGGGTTTGGGTCTGGGCCTGGGCCTGGACCTGGACCCGGATCAGGGTCAGGAGTCGTGCAAGGAATCGTTGTAGATGCGATGTCTTGTTCTGCAGTCACTTCTTCGGCGTCAGGTGTTGAAGCCGGAGCGTCTAGCTTGGCTGCCTTGACTTCAAAGGAGCCGGTTACATCATCAGTCAAGCCGGGGTCCGGCTGGGTGACAGGTTCATCTGCTTGGATCTGCTCGGAATCAGGTGCCTGATTTGGATCTGTACCCGTTACTTGATCCGGAGTCTGAGAACCATCTGGTTCTTCCGCAGGAGTTACCTCAATGCTTGTGCCTGTGAACTGACCGGTTTGAACTTCTTTTCCCTCTGTATTCATTAGGGTAGCCTTCGTAACTTCAAAATCGTATTGCCCCGCTTTTGTTCCTTTAAAGGTGAATTTTGCAAGTGTACCTTCTTTGACAGGGTGATTAAATTGAATGCCAAAGGTCGCTGTCTTTTTTCCATCCTTTGTGTCCGTCGACTCAGGGCTCGTTAGCGACTCAACGGGGCCGTTTGAAGTTCCATCAATGACCGGTGTGATGTGATCCAGTTCAGTATACACATCGTAAGTTACGTTTACCGTCATGGCTTGGATTTCTTCAGAACCTTTAAAATCAACTTTTACATCGAATGGCTCATTCACCTTTGCTTGATTTGGTACTGAAAGGGAGACATCTGTATTTTTTGGCGTTTCTGGCTTTGCCGTGTACTTATAGGTTTTAACGGGTTTTGAAGATCCGTTGCCGGCATCGTCCGTGACGTAAAGATCGATCGTATTCAGACCGTCTTCTAACGGAACTTCAATCGTATAGTTACCTTCCTCATCGATTGTTGCAGGATATTCTTTACAGAGTTTCGTTTTGGAGACAGTATTCGTTGCCTTTATATGGATCAGGTCCTGCAGATTCGTGCCGTCATAGAAGTAATCCAGCAGCAAATCTCCATTGATCGTTCCTTGAAGCAAGCCGACATTCGGTTTATCCGGATTGACTACAAGCTCATCTGGCACCAACGCATCCGGTGCAGTGTTGTCGACCAGGAACTGCGACAGCGAGTCGGTCACGACTTCGGCGGTTTTGTCGCCTTCCTCGACCGTTACCGGAACGATGCCGTAGACGCCTTCCGGATCCAGGTTCACGCGTTTTCTTCCAGGTTCTGTAGCGATATCCACTTTGCCGTCCCATTCATAGGAATAGTAGAACGGGTCCAGCTTGTTCTGGAAGTCGCGGTCGTAGATATATCCTACGTACTCGCCGTTCCCTTCGTCATCAAAACGGTAGACGTCGAATTCATAATCCACCAATTTTTTGTTGAGCGCATAATAAAGGGTCGAGCCTTTGCCTTCTTTGGTGCTGGACAGGTAAATCGGATCGAGTTCTACGTTCGAAATATCAGCCAGGTTGTAGGTTTCGCCGACATACACGCTGAACGGCACATGAAGGACATGCCCGTTCCCGGCTTGCGTAAAGATAAGCTGACCGTCATACAGGCCATCTGCGGTTCCTTCCGGAATGTTCAGGGATACGTTCAGATCGGCAGTCAATTGGCCTGCGGTCAGACTTACCGAATCCGCTGCCGGCGTCAACACTGGCCCTCCGCCATGATTCCATTTGACCTCAATCGAATAGGACTGATCCGTATTCGCGATATTTTCCACCGTCAGCTTGCGGGTGACGTCCGCACCTGCACCCTGCAGACCGAAAGAAATGCTGCCGGAGTACGAGGTTTGGTGGGTATCATCCTGAAGCTGAGCCGGAAGCGATTCTTCCACCTTAACGATGGCATCCGCCTCGGCAGAATTTTTCAGGTCAACGCGGCCGGCGCCTTGCTCGTTGGTGCCATACTCACGGTTATCCCGGTCTTTGATCAAGACCGCATTGTTCGTAAGCAGAGCCTTCACGTCATCCGGCTTCAGTTGAAGCCCTTCTTCGCGCGTCTTCTCCAGCATGAGGGCAGCCGAACCTGCCACATGCGGAGCAGCCATGCTTGTGCCTTGCAGTTCCTCATAAGCGTTGGTATAGTCGCCGCCAAAAGCTGGAATGGAAGACTTGATGCCCACGCCAGGCGCGGTAATGTCCGGCTTGATCGTATAGTTCGGCAGAGCAGGACCTCTGGAGCTTAGGTCTGCGAGCAGGTCGACTTCGGCTTTATAGCTGAACGTTACGTGGTTATTGCCTTTGGCAATTTCGCTCTTCAGCTTCTTGCCGCTTTCCTGGCTGATCGTGTACGCTGGCACGACGTCTTCCTCGCCATTCAGCGTAGCCCCGCCGATTTCGCCAGGCGCGTTATTGTAAATGATGACAGCCACGGCGCCGTTGGCTGCCGCATTTTTCGCTTTCTCAGCGAAAGAGATTTCTCCACGCTGCACAAACGCCGTTTTGCCCTTGACGTCAATGTTGGCGTAATCGGAAGTACGGCCGAGGCTGGCGTCCACAAGCTCCAAGTCCGCGCCTTCCGTTTCCAGCTTCGGCGATGTCGCCGCCAGCTGGGCGTAAGTAATGCCGATGGTGTCGGATGTGAAAATCGGCGTTTGGAGCGGCGGCGTCGAGGCGCCAACGGAAATGGCCAGCTGTGCCGCAGCCGGACTGCCAACCGTTTCCGCATCCGGTCCTTCATTGCCGTTGGAGATAACGACGGTGACTCCCGCCAGCGCCGCGTTGTCCGCTGCGATGGCATCCGGCGTATACGAGTTGTTCATATTGGAGCCCAGCGACAGGTTAATGACGTCCATTCCGTCGCTGACCGCCTTTTCAATCCCGGCAATGACGTTTTCGGTCGAGCCGCTGCCATAAGGACCGAGTACGCGGTATACGTACAGATCCGATCCCGGTGCTACGCCGCGGACCCAGCCCTTGCCCGCATCGGGGTGCTCAGGGTCGCCTCGTCCGGCAACGGTTCCGGAGACGTGCGTTCCGTGATACGTATCATAGGTGCTGCCATTGCTGTCGACCGGTTTGCTCGGATCCGGGAGCGTTTCCATCGGATCGGCATCGTTGTCGACAAAGTCATATCCGCCTTTGTAGGCGTCCTTCAAACTGGGATGATTGTAGTCAATACCGGTATCAATGACGCCGACCTTGATACCTTCCCCGTCATAACCTGAATCCCACATGTCTTCCGCACCGATCAGCGGAGCGCTTTCATCCATGTTCGGCGTCATTTCATGCCCGTCTGCAACCGGCAGGGCGTGCATTTCCTCATTCGGGAAGACGGCTTTGACGTTCGGCAGTGTCAGCAGCTTATCCACTTCGTTCGCCGGGAGCGTCACGGAATAACCGTTAAACACTTTGGAATATTCCCGTTTGAACTTGGCGCCGGTTTTCGATAAGGCTGCCGATTTAAAGGCGCTGTGCTCCTGATTCAAAATGCTGCTGTAGCTGCCGAGGGATGAACGGGCTTTTGATGACGGTTTGGCCTCAAAGACCTTAAGCGGATCGTTCTTCAGCTGAACGATGACCGTTACCGGTTCGCTGCTGTCCGATGGATCTACGAAGTTTTGGGGCTCATCCGGCGCCGCAGCCGCCAGGCTTTGAACAGGGGATGAGGTGCCTTGGGCCGGAGGGTTAAGCTTCCAGTCCCCTTGGCGCAGGGAAGATTCCAGATGGATGGCCGAATGGTCGGCCGAGCGGAGATCGGGTGCAGCAGCCGCCGACACGCTGGCGTTCGGATAGGCGACACCAATAGCCAGCAAGGCACTTAACAACAGCGTCGAATAAGTACGGATGGTCGATGAACCTTTTTTCAAAAGATGTCCTCCTTTATCGAATGAAATAGGAAATCATGCCGAAAAAACGATCCTCCTTTGCGCGAAACTAATTGAACACTAGTAAAATACATTTTTCATTTTACAATTTTTGCATTCTATTGGGATGAGACAAAAGGTTGATAGGTACTTTGGGCAGGGTGGGCGTTTGCTGTCGAGCAGAGGTGTCGAAATGCTCCAAAACGGCGCTTTCTGTGGCACAACGGATATTTTTTGCCTTATCCTATCGGTTAGATAGGTTTATAGAATCGTTATCGTAGGACTAAAGAAAGAGGGAAATGCGAAAGGCCGAAAGACAAAAATCCTCTTGATCTCCCATGAGACGGGAGGCCAAGAGGATCGGAAAGTCCCCCTGCGGGGCTCAGAGGACCTGATCAGTTCTCCTGCTGGATGACTGGATGACGCAGGATGGTTCTCATTTTATGGGGAGGTGTTCTGCGCGGATCCGACAAATAAATTTCGTGATGCCGCCCCTTTGGTGTCAGGCGCTGGGCCTCAATATACTTGGAAATCTGCCGGATCGTTTCCGGCTCGGTACTGAACGGACCGACATGCAGCATCTGCACACAATCGCCCTCATACAGGCTTTCGAAGCTCACGGAGTGAAGGGGGGCAAGATGCGGTTTCTTGTTCACAGCCAGCATCCGGGCTTCTTCGAATCGTTCGGCCGATATAAAGTCCGGCATCCGGATCAGCAGCTTCCACATCCAATCGTCCCTTGAAGCATACATGGCGTCTTGTCCGGAATGGGACCTGGCCCACCAGAGTCCTTCGAGCTTGGCTACGGTAAAATCCTGATCCTCCGGTTTACACATCCCTTTTATGCCATAAGCTACGGTGTAGAGGGCTTCGGTCGCTTCAGCAAATCCTGGTCCGTTTGGATCGCCCTCACCGTCGATCGTGAGATAGGGGATCTCATCAAAATAGCATTTTTGCGGGACTTGAGGGGCGGAATAATACGAGGGGTACGCTTTGGTCAAATCCAGCTTGCGGTTATCCAATTTCATAAGGTTAGACTCCTTTCTTGTATTACAGGATAACCGCATCATACGACAACTTCCCTGACAGCTAGATTGTCAGGGAAGTTTAGGGCTTGTATGATGTTCGGCAATTTCGTGACAGAGTTCAGCGATCCGTTCTCCCAGCAGGGATGGTTCCAGCACAGATACGAGCTTACCGAAGGAAAGAAGAAGGTGGGGCATGTAGGTCAGCATCACGGAGAGCGGCATTTCGAATCGAAGCTCCCGGTCCGTGTGTTCGGTCAGAAAAGGCTGTACGAAATATTGATTCCCGATGGACTCCAATACGTCCGAATCGCCGCCAATTCGCACCGTAACCCAGGATGGGTCCGTTTTCGAATGACCGGCCAAAGTATCCCTGGCCAGATCAGTAAACGAAACATCTTCCGGCTTCTCAAACGTTTCATCCGTTACCTTCAGCTGTTCGATCCGGTCGACGCGAAACATTCGGACAGAACCCCGCAGCTCACAGTAAGCGGCGATATACCAGCGGTTCGTCCGGTAAGCCAGGCGGTAGGGGTGGATGCGGCGCATTCGCTCGGCATCTCCAGTCGTGTTGGCATATTGAATGCAGCACACACGGGAATGGGCGGCCGCTTCTTCAAGGTCGGAAAGTAACCGCTTAATCTCCCGGCTTGTTGAATAGGGGACGGCTTCCAGCCCGGCCTGATGTCGCCTTAATTCTTCTCCTTGGTCCTCATTCAGCCGGTGGCTGATTTTATCGAGAGCATGTTCCAGAGCGTCTGCAAACGGATACCCTGCCTGGGAAGCGATCCGCGCGCTGTGAGTCATCGCTTTCAGTTCATTGGTGTCAAAAAACAGCGGCGACTCCCGAAAGGAGTCCGGAAGCGTGAATCCGCCCCCATGACCCGGTTCCGCGACGACCGGAACGCCGCTCTGGCATAGGAGGTCGATGTACCGGTAGACGGTGCGGACGCTGACTTCCAACGCTTCGGCCAATTGTTCCGCCGTCATTTTACCCCTCGACCGCAAAAGCCACAGCAGCGACAGCATGTAATCCAGTTTGGGCATATGATGAGCCATCCTTCCATTTTCATAGTAACAATACAAATAAATGGGATATTTATCCGTTCCCCGTTTGTATGATATTCCCACAGTACCATGGGCGCGTCCGCGATGCAAAATCGATCCTAAAACCGCTTCAGCACACATATGGTGTAGGTAGAAGGGAGTGGGAAGATGGACAAGATCGTTGACAAGTATTACCTGCTGAAGCAGCGGCAGAGAGAAACGGAGCAGGAGCTTAAGCAGCTTCGCGAAGAAATTACCGCCTATTGTGAAACGCAGCAGGCGGATCAGCTGGAGATTGGAGCCTATAAGGTGAAGCTGGTATCGCAAATCCGCAAGGAATACGACGACCAGAAGCTGTACGAAGCGCTGCCGGACCCGGATTTGTGGCGGCTGATGTCCAAAGCCGACGGATCGAAAATTTCCAGTCTGGTCCGCCTGCGTGTTATCCCGGAAGAGAGGCTGGAGAATACGTACGAGGTCAAGCAAATCAAGCTGCTGCATGTGGATAAAATATAACTTCGAGATAGGAGGCTGCCCGGGTAAGGGCAGTCTTTTTGTTGATCCCGTATCGCTTCTCACACCAGGCCAAACAGCCTCTCCATAGAGAAGCTGTTGGATGTGTACCATATCACGCAATCGATCGCAACCGGCTTGCTTACGACTTCAACAACCATTACTTCTTCTCAAGCCGCTCAAGGAACGATGTTGCATAATAATTCAAAGTGAATGAAGCCTCGGAAGAAAGATACGCCTGCGTATTCTCTTTGCCGAGCTGCTCCAAGTACTTCTCTAAAAAGGATGCCGCCTGCTTCTTCGAGCCCTGCTCTAAATGATGTTTGACTTGCTTCAGGCTGTTTGTCAGCTGCGGGGCGAGGGGGCCTTTGAGGTCGCCTGTCGCCTTGAACTGCTCCGTATAATTCTCCAGCACCGTCATTAACCCGGGCGTGACCGTCACGCGGTTGGACACTGCGGATTCTCCGGCGCCGTTCTCCGCCTTGAGGTAATAGGTGTATTCCACACCCGGCTCGGCCGTGCGGTCATAATACGTATGAACCTTGGCATACCCGAGGTTGACGACCTCGCCGCCGCTTTCCCTGTACACGTTGGTTTGGGTCTCACCATTTTGGGATGTCCAGATGAGTCCGACAAAAGTGTCGCCCACCAGGCCCACTGTGAGATCGGAAGGGGCTGCCGGTACGGGCATGGCGATCCGCAGCCCATCTGTCTGATCCGTCTCACCCATTTCGTTGACAGCGGATATTTTGTAGGTATAACCTGTACTGCTTACGCTGATGCTGTCATCGATGTAGTGTGTCGAAGTTATGCTGTCCATCTTGGCAAAAGACTCCTCGTCATCCGCTTTCCTGTAGATGTTATAGTTCTCCGCGCCGGCCGCTGGCTCCCAGCTGATTTCGAACGCCGAAGCCGAAGCCGATCCAGCAGCCAGCCCTGCAGGCACTTCAGGCAGAAGAACCGGTGCTGCTGTTGTTGCTGCAGCGACGCCCGACGCCGCGGACTCGCCGCCTATTCCAGTCGCCGTTACTTTGTAGGTATAGTCGTGAGAAGGACTTACCGCTTTATCGGTGTAAGCGACGGCAGCAGCAGTGCCGATTTTGCTGTAATTGCCGTCCGTTCCGGCTCTGTAGACGCTGTAGCTCATCGCACCCGCCACCGGCTTCCATTCCAGCTCGACGGACAGGCTTCTCGCAACCGTGATGCGAAGATCGGACGGAGCCGAAGGCGCCGGTTGCGAAGCGTCGAAGTTAAGCACTTCCGCGGCTGCGGAGAGTGGAGATTCGCCGCCGGCATTTAATGCGGAAACGCTGTAAGTATACGTGACTCCCTGTTCAACAGCGGTGTCCTCGTAACCAGCCGCAGGGGTGCTTGCAACAGCTCTGGACACCGGATCCTTGGATGAGGAGCGGTAGATGAGATACGCACTCGATCCATCTACGGGAATCCAATGCAGCGATACGCCGGCACCGCCAGCCGGCTCACCTGCCAGACGGGAGGGGGCGTCCGCAGGCGGCTTCATTTCCGGATTCGCCGGTTTCAATATCACAAAATAAGGGCATTTCGACGTGTTATTATTCGCTCCCATAATGACATGAGAGCCTGCGGGGTAACGCTTTTTGTAGAGCTTATACTCCACCGGCTGACTGTCTGCGATCGTCTCGCCCGTCACCTCGTAGTTTGCGGTCAGCCAATCAGGCTCCGTCGTTATCCTCGAATCGTACGCGACATACACATCTGCGTCCGCCGCCAAATAGAAGGAGACCAGATCGCTGCTCGTCGAGCTTCTGGAGCCTACGGCCGAGCGGATCCACTCTAGGCCCTTCAAATGCTCCGGGACGGAATCAAACTTATAAATCTTGCTGCTGCTGCCGGTCATCCGGTCGCCGAATACGATGTCTCCAGGCTGGAGGTCATCCTGAACCGACCAGTTCGCCGCATTGGCGCTTCCGCTGCTGCTGTTGTCATTGATGATGACATTGCGGACCGATTTACCGTCCATGCTCGGCGCAGGCACCGGATCGGGGTCCGGTTCGGCAGGCTCTGCCGGCGGAATAAACGGTGGGCCGGACCATGCGGGAGGCGACATCGGATAGCTGGCAGGGAAGCCGGGAGCCGCCAGTTCGTTCAAATAGGCTTCCAGGTTCGTGTAGCCATCCCCGTCAAAATCGCCGTTTCGGTCTGCCGGGTTGGCCGGATTGAGATCATGCGCGAGCTCCCATTCATCGGGCATTCCGTCCTGATCGGCATCGGCAGGTGCCGTACCTTGCTTCAAAGGAGGAAAACCTCCCACATCATCCTCGTCACCGATGATCACGCCCGTCTGATTGCGGACACTGTTGATCACGCGTGTATCTACCGCATCCCTGACAAGGGACGAGCCGGCGTAATGCAAGATATGATCATAAGCTTGTTCCGGAGCCTCCGTATGAACCAGCGGGTACTCAAAACGTTCAGATACGACAACGCTCGGCCTCTCCGCCTCGACGATACCGGTTCCGGCATCTTTGCCGTTCAGCACACCGTCTTTGTTGCTGTCGATCCGGTTGTTTTCGAGATACACCTGATAATTCTCATTACCGCGAACGACGGCGTATTCGGGAGCGGCGGAATTTTTGCCGGCAATAAAATAATTCCCGACCACGTTACCGTAGCCCTTGGTCCCGGATTCGCCGCCCGCCACATACGGAAAGTCGCCCCAATTGTAGACGATGTTGTTCACAAAGTCGATTTGGCCCTTCGTTTTCGGGTTCCGGTCGTTATTGTGGGCATAGAGGTTATGGTGCATCGTGATCGTATTCATCTCGATCAGGCCGCCCATCGAGTGGGTGAGCAGGCCTTCGGAGATGACGGACCATTGGACGGTGATATTTTTGGACAGCGGATTTTCGTAGTTCTTGCTCTTGATGGACAACACTTCGTCCGTGCCCCACGAAAAACTGGAGTGGTCGATGATCACATTCTGGCAGTTTTCAAAATACATCGTATCGTCGTTAAAGCTTAGGTCGCCCATGCGAAAACGCAAATAGCGGATGACGATATCGTGGGAATCGATGAACCGGATATTGTTTCCCCGGATCGTTACACCATCCCCGGATGCCGTCTGACCGGCGATCGTAATATGGGATTTATCCTTCACGACGATTTGAGGGATCGTAATCTCGCCGGAGATGTCAAAAACGATCGTGCGCGGCGTATCGCCGGCTGTCATCAGCGCATCATGAAAGGTGCCCGGGCCTGTGAGCTCGTAGCTCGTGACATGATAAACTTCCCCGCCGCGGCCGCCCGCAGTCGCATAACCGAACCCTTCAGCGCCCGGAAAGGCCGGGAGCAGGGAGTTATCAGCCCGTGCCGTCGGCGATTGCAGCGGGTACATCGATAAAGCCCATACCAAGCATAACAAGAGTGCCAGATAACGCTTCATTTGCAGCCTCCTCAAATTTGAATTGGGATGCTATTCCCGTAAACTCCGCTTTTCCATCCTCCTCTTTTTGAAATGTCAACTAAAATTCATGTCCATTATAGATAGCGCTTACATTTGGCGGCAATCAATGATTCGTACAGCGGGTGTGCAATACGCGGAAATGGGAGAAGGTGTTGAATTTGTTGATTCTGCAGCGGATTGGTTTGTTGAAAGCGGAGATCGAAGAGATTTGCAGGTGTTCTGTAAGTGAAATGGTTCTGTCCGGCCAACCCCAAAATATGTTGTTATGAAAACCTGAAATGCTAATACACATACATAGTAAAGCGCTTTACTCCAAGGCTTCAAGGCAGAGATCCCAAGGCTTTACATCAAAAAGGAGGGGCAAGTATGGTCAAAGGGAAAAAGAAATGGCTGCTCGGATCCACCGCGCTCTTCTGCGCGTTAACGGTGGCGATGGCAGGCTGCTCAAGCGGCAGCGGCGGTACGAAGACGGCGGAGCCGGGGACGGACACGACGACGACCACGACCACCGGCAATACGGATTCTTCAGGTGAAGGAACCGCCAAGACGAAAACGACGATATCGATCACTTACCGGGACGACGGAATCGGGGAGAAGGGCACGTTCTACAAATGGCTGAAAGAGCTGTCCGAATCGTATCCGAACAAGGATGTGGAAATCAAGCCGACGCCGATCCAGGCATCCGAGGGAGATTATTTTGCCAAGGTCGCTCTGGCGCTGAAGTCCAAGGATACCGCTCCGGATATCGTTACGGAGGATACGTTTATCCTCAATTCCGATGCCAGCGCCGGTTACCTGGAACCGCTGGATGATAAGGTCAAGGCTTGGGAGGACTGGACGAACGGCTCCTTTATCGAGGCGATGAAAAAAGGGGTTACGGCCAGCGACGGCAAGGTATACGGAGTACCGTACAACACCGATTCGCGGGGACTGTGGTACAACAAGGAAATTTTCAAACAGGCGGGACTTCCCGAGGACTGGCAGCCGAAAACGTGGGACGACGTGCTGAACGCGGCCCGGACGATCAAAGAGAAAACGAAGGATGTCGTGCCGATCTGGATGAACATGGGCAAGGCGACAGGGGAAGCCACCTCGATGCAAACGTACGAAATGCTGCTGTACGGCACCGGGGAGCGTCTCTATGACAACGATACCAGCAAATGGATCATCAAAAGCCAAGGCATCATCGACGCATTGACTTTCATCCAGACGGTCAACAAGGAGAAGCTCGGACCTCCGCTGTCCAAAGTGCTGAACGGCCAGGCGGGCAACACCGCGTCCCGCGAATATTTGCCGAAAGGCAAGCTGGCGATTTCGCTCGACGGATCGTGGATTACCGGCAACTACTTTGATACCGGAGCAGCGCCTTGGCCGGAGTATAAAGACGTGCTGGGCTTTGCCCCGATGCCGACCAGCAAAGGCCAGGATCCGGGTTCCATCACGCTCGCCGGCGGATGGGCGCTGTCGATCCCGAGCAACGCGCAGCATAAGGACGAAGCATGGGACTTCATTAAGTACGCTTTGAACAAGGACAACACGAAAAAGCTGGTCATCGCTTCCGGCAACATTACCGTCCGTGCGGACGTCGCCAAGGATCCCGAATATACGGCTCAGCCGTTTAACGGTATCGCTACCGAATACCTGCAGCACGCCGAATTCAGACCGGCGCAGGACAAATATCCGGAAGTGTCCACGCAGATCCAGACGATGGTCGAGAGCGTCGCCACCGGAACCTCTCCTGCGGATGCTGCGAAGAAATACGCGCAGGACGTAACCCGGATTGTCGGAGAGGACCATATCGTAGAGAAGTAACGTATCAAAGCTTGCTCATGCTGCAGCTTCCGTCGGGAAAAGCGCGTGGGCAAGCGGTTTTATTTTCAGCTTAGGGGAAGGAGACGTAACCTGGATGAGCAGTTTAACCGTATCTTCCGTGTACAAAAAAAGGAAGTCGTATACATGGCTCTACTTCCTGCTTCCTTCAATCGCGATCATGCTCGTGTTTTTCATTTATCCGATCCTGTTAACGTTTTTCTATTCATTCACCAACCTGGCGTTGACGGGGGAAGCGGCCAAGGAACTGAAATTCGTCGGCTTCGACAACTATGCCCGCATGTTCCATGACCCCACGGTCCGGGTGAGCATTTGGAACACGCTGATCTTCCTGATTGGCTCGGCTGTCATCGGCCAGCAGGTGCTCGGATTTATCATTGCGCTCTTGATGAAGCACAAAAACCGGCTGTTTCGCCGGGTCATCGGCACGATCGTATTGGCTGGATGGGTCACGCCGGAAATCGTCTGCGCGCTGTGTTTATACAGCTTTTTCGGCGATGAAGGGACGCTGAATGCCATTCTCTCCTTCGTCGGGATCTCCGATGTGACCTGGCTTTATACCGTACCGATGCTGACCATCATTTTAGCGAACATTTGGCACGGCACCGCCTTTTCGATGCTGGTATTCCAGGCTGCACTCGACGACGTGCCGACGGAGATCGAAGAAGCGGCCGTCGTCGACGGCGCCTCCCGGCTGCAAATCTTGTTCCGGATCACCATTCCTTACATAAAAGACACCATTCTGACCAATATGATGCTCGTCACACTGCAGACGCTGGGCGTCTTTGGCCTGATCTATGCGATGACGGGCGGGGGACCGGGAACGTCGACGACGACGCTGCCGATTTTTATGTACAACCAGGCCTTCGTCAATTACCAGCTCGGGTACGGCACGGCCATATCGCTGCTGCTCCTCCTGTTGGGCATCGTGCTCAGCCTGTTCTACATCCGCTCGATGAAAGAGCAATAAACAAGGAGACTTCGTATGAACGCGAAACAACGCAATCTCATCTACCGTATTCTGCCGTATTTGATCCTTACCGTCATCGGGATCTGCTTTTTGCTTCCGCTGCTGTGGGTGCTGGTCGCGTCCGTCGATCCCAATGCGATGCAATCGCTCAAAATGCCAACCCGGCTCACGGGGGCTAATTACGGTGACGTGATCACGAACGGCGAGAACCAGCGCGCCTTTCTGATCGGCCTTGTGATGTCTCTGGGCCAAGCCGTCATCGTTGTCATTCTCGGTCTGCTGGCCGCCTATCCGCTGTCCCGGTATCAAATGAAGTATAAGAAACCGTTTATGCTGACCATTCTGTTCATGACTTCGCTGCCGATTACGGCAGTTATGGTTCCCGTGTATCAGCTGTTTCTCAGCCTGAAGCTGTACAACAATATCTTTGGCGTCATTCTATTCTACGTCGCTTCCTCGATGCCGTACGGCATTTGGATGCTGAAAAATTTTATGGATTCCGTGCCGAACGATATGGAGGAGGCCGCATGGGTCGACGGCGCCTCGGTGTTCACCGGCATTCGTAAGGTTGTAGCCCCGCTCATGATCCCCGGGATCTGCACCGTGGCCATCTTTACGTTCTCCGGAAGCTGGGGCAACTTCTTCGTCCCGTATATCCTGCTGCAATCCCCGGAGAACTTTCCGGCGTCGCTCAAGCTGTATCAGTTTTTCGGCCAATACGGCATGGCAGATTACGGCAAGCTGGCGGCATTCTCCGTCCTTTATGCGCTTCCGTCAGTCGTGCTGTATATTTTGTCCCAGCAGTTTATGTCCAAAGGGTTTGGGCTGCAGGGAGGTACAAAGGGGTAAACGGTGCGTTTTGTATTAGATGGGCTGGGCCGAGACTACTTGCCGGGTCTATGTCACAAGACGTGAAAAAGCAGGCAGAGGAACGGGAACGTTCCTTTGCCTGCTTTTTTTGGTCAAGCGGGGTGTTTCCGGCGTGATAGTTTCTTCGTTAGATAGATTTCCATTGGACGGGCAGTTGGCTGCTTACAACGTTTTGGCCAGCTCGTTCAGCTTATTCATCGTATTCCAGTTTCGCGACGTAGCCGGAGCGTCAGCCTTGGACAAATTCGCGGCAAGCTTGGAGTCCCGGATACTTTGCCGAAGCATCAGGTATACGACATCGCCGACGGTGTGGAAGTCATCTCCGCCTTTGTCTAAGGCTGCCAGCTTGTCCAGCGCTTCCTGGCTGGGCTGTGAGGTGCGAATGGAGACATGGATGCTTTCACCTTCGCCCAAAGCAGAGGCGTCATATGGACATCCCGCGATGATCTGTTGCATTTCCTCCGCAGATTTCAGGGCGACCGATACCGGCTTGCCGATCGCCTTTTCCAAAAACTGCTCCATTTTGGACTTCAGTCCATGCGGCTCTTCATCGCTTTTAAACAAGACGTTCCCGCTTTGAATATACGTTTTGACATCGTGGAAGCCCATGTCCTCGAACATTTTCTTGAGCTCGGTCATTTTCACCAGATTATGTCCGCCAACGTTAATGCCCCGCAGCAGTGCAATATATACTGTCATCAATCGGCCGCCCCGTTTCGTTTTTAACACAGTATACCATACATTAACTGGAATTCCGTTTAGGGATTCACGTGTGATCGCTCAGTTGTTCCAGCCTTTTCTCTGCTCTGTGAACGGACAGTGGGAGCACTTAAACCAGCCCAACCGGGCTGAAATTCGGCAGAATGGGTGAGTTCAGTGCACATCGATCATTTCTTCACATCTGTCCGGACCTCGTCAGGGAGCTTCAGAGTAAGAGTTCCGGACTGCTCCCGAATCTCCCCGTCTTGCGTCAGCTTATATGCCAGCTTGTTCAACTTTCCATCCGGATCTAGACGTCCCGCCGTATACGTATTGATGTTCACGATGCTGCCTTCGCGGTAATAAAAATAGGTCGTATCCTTCCAAGGTAACGGTCCGGTTGCGTCCGTAAATTTCTGCTGTGCAAATAGCTCCTCCACAGGTCTCATGCCCGGTGTGATGTGCGCCTGCCAAGTGACGATCTTCATACCACCTTTTAACTCGATCCTAGACACCAGGTTGTTGGAAATGACATAATACCGGGTGCCACCCCTTGAGGGAACAAAAAGATGGTGCTGAACCTTGAAAAAGACAAGAGGTTACCCGATTAAAAATGTTGATGTCATGACTTGCGCTGGAGACGGCTCCAGCGATTAGAATGCTTGAGAGAGGGGCTTGCTCCCCCTCAATCTATCCATCGCAAAGGAGAATGACCATGAAAATAGGTGTGATCGGAACGGGACACATGGGTGGAACGCTCGGGAAAAAATGGGCCGCAGAGGGGCATGAGGTGATGTTCGGCACTCGGGATCCGCATCATGAGAGAATTCAAGCTCTGCTTCAGGAGGCCGGCCCTCAAGCACAGGCAGGAACCGTGCAGGAAGCGGCTTCTTTTGGCGAAGTCATTCTGCTGGCCGTAATGGCGGACCAAGTGGAAAGGGTGCTGGCGGAAGCCGGGGCTCTAACCGGCAAAATTTTGATCAATTGCACCATCCGTTTCGACGGGCAGTCGGCAGATAAGGAAGTGCGTAGACTGGCGCAGGAGGCCAGGGTTGTCCGGGCATACCATACCCTTACTTGGGAAGTGCTTGCCCAGCCCCGATACGAGGAGGGCAATGCCACCGTTTATATCAGCGGGGAGGATGCCGAAGCAAAGGATACGGTTGCCCGGTTGTCCCGCGACATCGGGTTGGATCCGGTGGATGTCGGCGATTCCGAAAATATGGAACGGATAGAGGCTGGGATCGGCATGCTGTGGCAGGCGCTATCGCCCGTGTTCGGACGCGATTTCGGATTTCGCCTGCTCCGGCGGGAATCGATGGATGCTTAAATCCGGGAGCGGATCCATCATTGCTCATCCGTGAACGGTATCTCAGGCAGCATTCCGGTTTTCAACTACGACAAAAAGCCGATAAACCGTTTGGATGCAGCCGAGAGGGGAACGTTTTTGAGCGTCGCAATCCCAATGTGCCGAAGTGGAATCGGAGGTGTCAAAGGGATTTCTACCAGCTTGCCCGAGGCTAACTCTTCGGTGATGAATTGGCGCGTAATGAAGGTGAGCCCAAATCCGCTCTGGGCAAACTGGACTAAGAGATCGAGGCTGCCAAGCTCGAATTCCGGATGAAGGGTCGTGCCGTGCGCCCCGGCGTAGCTGTCAAGAAATCGGCGCGTACTTCCACCCGGTTCCAGAAGCAGCAGCGGGTACTGGTGAAGCTCCGCCAAAGGCAGCGG
Organism: Paenibacillus favisporus; assembly: GCF_040545415.1. Taxonomy (NCBI): domain Bacteria; kingdom Bacillati; phylum Bacillota; class Bacilli; order Caryophanales; family Paenibacillaceae; genus Paenibacillus; species Paenibacillus favisporus. The sequence goes on from NZ_JBEPLV010000001.1 coordinate 1,044,936, forward strand.
CTGCCGGGCCAGTTCCGCATACTTCGGATGCCCGACAAGGCAGTCCTGCTGGGGAGCGCTTGGCCGAAAATCGATTTTGGGGTCGTCCGCAGGCAGATTCACGATCCCGAAGTCGATTTTTCCTTCTTTTAACAAGGTGATCGTCTCTGGCGTCGTCCGGTTCGTGACATGCACCCGGATGTCCGGATACTGCTGGTGGAACTGTTCGAGGCATGGCAGCAGGTAGTGTTTGCACAAGGTGTCGCTCGCTCCAATATGGATTTCCCCAAGCAGCAGACTTTGCATCTCGGCCATCTTTTTCTCCCCGATGTCCAGCATCTGCATGGCCTGTTCCACATAGCTGTACAACACTTCGCCTTCTGCGGTTAACGTGACTCCTTTTGCTGTCCGGAAAAATAAAGCTCCACCCAGAGCACCTTCCAATTGCTTTAACGTATGGCTGACCGCAGGCTGGGTAATATGCAGCTGCTCTGCCGCCTTTGTCAAACTGCCTAGCTTGGCCGTCCAGTAAAAAACACGGTACCATTCCATTTGAATATTCATCGTCATTACCTCAATTTATATAGATCATTATTAATATCAATTTTACTTATGTGACCAATCCAAATTATAATGATCGCTGTAAAGGAAAACAAGAGGAGGCCAAATCATTGACCGTAACAGCGATTGTTGGAGCCAACTGGGGCGATGAAGGAAAGGGCAAGATGACGGACGTGCTGGCAGCCAAATCATCTTACGTGGTGAGATATCAGGGCGGAAGCAATGCCGGGCACACGATTATTAACGAATACGGGAAGTTCGGACTGCATATGCTGCCTTCCGGCGTATTTTATCCGCATGTGACGAACGTGATTGGAACTGGAACGGCGTTGGACGTGAACGTGTTGGTGAGCGAACGGGAAGCTTTGCTGGCAAGAGGCGTCCCCGAACCGAAACTGGCCATATCGGATCGGGCGCAGGTCGTCCTGCCGGTTCACCGGCTGCTGGATGAATTGGAAGAGGAACGCTTGGGGGCACGGAGCTTTGGATCGACGAAGCAGGGGATTGCCCCGTTTTACGCCGATAAATACGCCAAGCTCGGCGTGCAGGTGGCCGATCTGTACGATGAAGAAAGACTTCGGCGCCGGCTGCAACAGATGCTGGAAGCCAAAAATGTTCTGCTGACACATCTTTATGGTCATCAGCCTCTAACTCCGGAGGATCTCATGCCAGCATTACTGGAGCAGGGCGAGAAGATTCGTCCGTTCGTTTGTGATACGGCCCAAATGCTGAATGAGGCCTACCGCAAAGGGGAAGGCATTTTGCTGGAAGGACAGCTGGGAGCGCTGCGGGACCCGGATCACGGCATTTACCCGTTCTCCACGTCCTCCTCAACGTTAGCAGGATTCGCGCCGGTTGGTGCCGGCCTGCCGCCGTATGCCATATCCCAAGTGGTGGCGGTGGTCAAAGCTTATTCGAGCTGCGTCGGTGCCGGCCCGTTCGTGACCGAGCTGGCAGGCGAAGAAGCCGAGGAGCTGCGCCGGCGGGGTGGCGATGCGGGCGAATACGGCGTATTAACCGGACGTCCGAGACGAGTGGGCTGGTTCGATGCGGTAGCAACCCGCTATGGCTGCATGATTCAGGGAGCTACCGAGATCGCGTTAACCAACCTGGACGTGCTCGGGTACCTGGACCAAATCCCTGTATGCATCGGATATCAGCTGGCTGACGGGACGGTGACCGACCAGTTTCCAGTGAGCGCGAAGCTGGATGAGGCCAAGCCGGTTCTGCAGCATCACAAGGGCTGGAACTGTGACATTACCGGCATTCGTTCCTTTGAAGAGCTGCCTGAGGCGGCGAAGCGATATATCGAGATCATCGAAGTGACCGCACGGGTGAAAGTAAAATACGTATCCGTGGGGCCTAAACGGGACCAGCTGATCACGCGTAATCTATAGAGCTCGGGCGATTCGCCGATGGAGCTGCTTCAGCCCGAAAGCTTCCAGGCGGTCGCGGAGCGGCTGCTTCATAAGAAAGACGAGGAAGAAAATAATCACACGAGAACCTGACCGAGACTCCGGCAGTGTTTTCCGAGTAACCAAGCGTCAGAACGGTTCCCTCCGCGAAGGGGCCGTTTTTTTGTTTGTACAAGCGGCAGGCACATGAATAATTTCCCTCCAATGGCAAACAATACGGGGTAAAGGGAGGCTGATGCTTCATGTGTCAACGTTTTTCAATGGCCGCCGAGCTGCCGGAGGTTCAGGAGCATTTTCAAATCGAACGGGTGATGTATTACTATAAAAATCGCTACAACATCAGTCCGACGCAGCATATGCCGGTGGTGCTCCAGCAGGACGGGGCGCGGATTCTGGATGAATTCCGCTGGGGCTTTATCCCCTATTGGGGAAAAGACGCGATCAATGCGGACCTCCGGAATGTGCACCAGAACCCCAGCTACCGGAAAATGGTGGACAAGCAGCGTTGCGTGATCCCCTGCAACGGATTTTACTACTGGAAGAGAGAAGGCAAGAAGTCCTATCCCGTCCGTGTAGTGATGAAAAACCGCAGCATGTTCGGGGTGGCCGGATTGTATGAAATTTGGCGGGATACGCGTGGAGAGCCGCTGCGCACCTGCACTTTGGTCATGACGGATGCCAATCCGCTGATCGGTGAATTCGACGCCCGGATGCCGGCGATTCTGTCTCCCGGTGACATGGAGCGCTGGCTGGATGAAAGTACGATGGATCTGGACGCGCTGGATCCGATTCTGCGTACGCATTCGGCGGAAGAGATGCATGCATATGCGGTCACGCCGCTCATCGACAACGACACGCACGACACGGAGGAATGTATCCAGGAAATGAACCTGGAGCGGGCCTGGGTGAAACGATAATTCTTAGCAGTTTATCACTGCTTACGAAAAAGCCTTGCGGCTGAGGAGCGGGAGGGGATCTAACGCCTTTCCGAGCTGAATCAGCCCTAAGGCTTTTTGAGTTTGTCGCCGATGGCCAGCAAATTGACAACCCGGTATCTAAGTCAACGAAAAGGTGGACGTATCATGTCTCCGCGCACCAAAGAGCAAAATGAGGAAATCCGCAGGCAGCAGAAATCCAGATCCGGGTCGACCGGGGGGCAGCGGTTATGAAGCGTACCATTGAACTGAAGCATTGAACAACGTGTAACTAACAGGCAGGTCCATTCGTGATATCAGCGGATGGGCCTGCCTTTTTGATGCAAACAATCCCAGTGGGTCCGCATATTAAAAAAGCCGGCTGGGAAAGTTAACCGGTAACGGCCAAAGTTCATTTTCCTTGGTCCAGGCACATTGTCGCCAGATATATAACATGGAGGTAAGAAAGAGCGATGCCCAAGGATTTTATCGAAGCACTGAAAAGAAGACGTTCCATCTATACCATCAGCAAACAGAACGTGACCACCGATGAGCGTATTCAGGAAATCGTGGAGGACGCGGTCAAGCATGCGCCTTCCTCGTTCAATTCCCAAACCTCCCGCGCGGTCGTTCTGCTCGGGTCCAATCATGACCGCTTGTGGGATATTACGGAAGATATTTTGCGAGAGGTCGTCAACAATCCGGAGGCGTTCAAATCGACCGAGCAAAAGATCGGTTCGTTCCGCAGCGGCTACGGCACCGTTTTATTCTATGAAGACATGGACGTCGTCCGCAAATTTCAGGACCAATTCGCCGCCTACAGCGAAAACTTCCCGATATGGTCCAATCAAACCTCGGGGATGGTGCAGCTGATCGTTTGGACGGCGCTTGAGCTTGAAGGCTTCGGCGCTTCGCTTCAGCATTACAACCCGCTGATCGACGAGCGCGTCCGCGGCGAATGGAACCTTCCCGAATCCTGGAAGCTGATCGCCCAAATGCCTTTCGGCAAACCGACGGCCCCGGCGGGGGACAAGGACTTCCAGCCGATCGAAGAACGCGTGAAAGTGGTTCGCTGATCCATTGCGCTCATACCAGTAAACAATACCCGGTGTCCTTTATGAGGATGCCGGGTATTTTTGTGTACCATTGCATACCAGTTGTATCCGACTGGCGTGAGCACCTCTTTATGTTATAATATTTATTTTAGAAGATGACTTGAGTGTAAGGGTCCTCAGCGAAGGAGGAATGAGAATGAAACGGTGGAAACAATGGACGGGCATGGGTCTCCTGTTCTGTTTATTGCTCTCTGCCTGCACATCAGAGAAGGAAGAACCCGCGTCTGTACCTGTCCCGAATCCCGAGCCTGCGGAGCTGGGGCAAACACTGACCGTGGTCCCGACAGAATCAGCCAAGGCCGCTGCGGAAGATCCATCCCAATACCAGATACAGACTCGCTTGACGGACTTCCAGCTCCTAAGCGGGACGACGGGTATCGCGTGGGGACTGACGAGAAATGAACTGCGGATGTACCTCACGGAAGACAACGGAAAAACGTGGGTCAACATCTCGCCGGCTTCCAATGTACAATTTCCCGACAATTTAAAATATGGAAGAGACCTGTATTTCAAGGACCGGATGAACGGCTGGGTGGTCCGCAGCGCTTCCGGCACGTCGGAGACGATCGTGCTGCATACGTCGGACGGAGGCGGTTCCTGGAAAGTGGCCTCCATCCCGGACAAGAACAAGGTGACCTCGATCTTTTTCGATTCCAATCATGTCGGCTGGATTATGCTGACCGCGGAATCATCGACAGGCAAACAGGATAAAAAGCTGTATAAAACCGAAGACGGCGGAGCCAAATGGAAAATGGTGATGCATAATTATATCAGCAGCAATCAGACATCGACGCAAGGTGCTATTCCGCCGCTCGGCTATGCGATGGGCATGACCTTTACCAGCCCGGCAAAAGGCTTTGCGATGATTCAGGAGCTTGGGGTGCCGAAGCTGTACCGTACACAGGATGGGGGCAGCGAGTGGAGTGAAGGACCGGCGTTTTTTAACCGGGACAAGCTGGCGTCCTGCAGCGGATTTATTCCGTCAAGCCCGGAATTTTTCGATACGTCAAATACGGAAGGCTGGATTCCGGTCGGCTGCCAGGTCGGCGATTCAGCTAAGTACAACGGCTTTTTCACGACGGACCAAGGCCAGACCTGGACTTTTGCCCCTTTTAACCTGGGTTGGAATAAGGGCGTAAACCAGTCGCTCCGGCCTTCATTTATTAATTCTACACAAGGCTGGGCTCTGGTCGGCAATCTGGTGTATCACACCGAAGACCAAGGGAAGACGTGGATGCCGCTGCCCGCAAGCCGCGTGCTGACCAGCATATTAAAGGAATATCCCGAAGTCGGTAAGCTGCAGTTCAGCTCCCAGCGAGTCGGCTGGATGCTCGTTATGAAAAATGACGAAATGCGATCGCGGCTCCTTCAGACGATTGATGGGGGAATTACATGGAAAGTGCTCTGATCCCGTAAGATTGGCATCAAGTTCTTCAAATGGACGCATATACTGTTAATGACCATGCTATGCGTGTCACTGTGAAGCTTGAAGCTGGTGGATGGAAGGGGGAAGAGCATGGGAGATACGTCTTTCTGGATGTTCGATTTCTTCGGAAAGGTCATGCCGATCTTTTTTGTCGTTGTTATCGGAATTATTGTACTGTCTGCCGGAAAAGGTATTCTGCAGTGGGGGCGCAACAACAAGCAGCCCGTGCTCACCGTGGATTCCCGGATTGTCAGCAAACGCAGTCAGGTCAGCCATCATCAGCATCAAGATACCAATGACCATCTATCCAGCTATACGAAAACGACCTATTACCTTACTTTCGAAGTGGAGAGCGGCGACCGGATGGAATTTGCGGTCAGCGGCGAACAGTACGGTTTATGCGCCGAGGGCGACGCAGGCCGTCTTACCTTCCAGGGAACGAGATACCTGGGATTTCAGCGCTACATGCGCGTATCCGGAGAAGAAGGCACCCCCAGCGCTTTTCGGAGGATGAACCCATAGTTTCGGAACACGAATCCAAAGCATTGAATGGATGCGTCTTCGGCAGATCGCTCTGCCGGAGGCGCTTTTTTTCTGATTTGCGCGGGCGGTGTGCAGCACGGACGTTTCTTGATTCCCCGGCTGCGTTAAGGTTAAATAGAGACATCGAGATTAGATCTAAAGGAGGAATGGTCATGTCATTCGAAGGAAAAGTTGTCGTGGTAACCGGGGCGGCACAGGGAATCGGAGAAGGGGTTGCCCGGGCTTTTGCCCGGCATGGCGCGCTGGTCGTCCTGGGAGATCATCATGAGGAGAAAGGTGCGGCAGCTGCCGCCTCCATCCGCCAGGACGGGGGACAAGCCGTGTTTTGCCCGTGCGACGTGCGAAGTGAAGCGGATATCAAGCGGCTGATGCAGACGGCGCTGGACGAATACGGGAGACTCGACGTCGTGATCAACAATGCCGGCGTGTCACGCTGGAAGTCACCGTACGATCTGACGGTGGACGAATGGGATGACGTACTGAACACCAATGTCCGCAGCTGTTTCCTGGCGACCAGGGAAGCGGCCCGGATCATGAAGGAGAAGGGGAATCATGGATCCGTTGTGAACATGGCGTCGACCCGTTCACTCATGTCAGAGCCTAATTCCGAGGCGTATGCCGCCTCCAAAGGGGCGATCGTGGCCTTGACCCATGCGATGGCCGTCTCCCTTGGGCCGGACGGGATTCGTGTCAACTGCATCAGCCCGGGATGGATCGAAACGGGTGACTCCGCCCTGCGGGAGGAGGACCACAGTCAGCATCCGGCGGGACGAGTAGGTAAACCGGATGATATCGCCCGTGCCTGTCTATATTTGGCAGATCCGGACAATTCTTTTGTAACCGGGACCCACCTCGTAGTCGATGGGGGCATGACCCGCAAAATGATATATGAACCGTAACTTTTCGACTAATCAAAAGGTACTAATCCTTTCCAATTTTTCTCTATAGCCTTGTAAAAGGAAAAAATTAACTGGAGAATTTAGTTCCTTCTATGCAGTCGGGAAACCTGCTGCCCGAGGTGAGCCCAGCCTAATAAGGACTTGGGCTCATCTCTTTTTTCGACATCAATGCTATAATTACTCCGTTCTGCTAGAGATCTATAGGAATGGAGGGAAATTATGATTGTCAAAAGTTCTCGAATCCTGCTGACCGCGCTGATGTGCCTTTCGGCTTGGCTGCTGATGGGGTTTTCATCCCCGTCCGGACCGGTCAAAGCCACATGGGTATGGCAGACGGAGCTGATCGAGGATGGCGGGAAGGACCTGCTTGACTTTGCCCAAAACCAAGGAATCAACTTGATTTACTTACAGATTAATCGGGACATGCCGGCAAGCGAATATGAAGCTTTCATAAAAAATGCTCATGCGGACAGCATTGCCGTGCATGCGCTCGGTGGTGACCCGGGTTGGGCACAGACCAAGCACCGTGACCGGCTTGTGGGCCTGGTGGATTGGGTAAACGATTACAACAACGCTGAAGCGTCCGACGCCCAGTTCGACGGTATCCATCTGGACATCGAACCTTATGTTCTTCCGGAATGGGGCACCGACCCGGAAGGGGTCATCGGGACCTGGATCAATAATATACAAGCGTTCCTGGATGCGGCGCACGCTTCAGGCTCCGAGCTGGACCTCGGGATCGATCTTCCGTTCTGGTTTGACGGGTATACCGTCCCGGGCCAGGGCGACGAGAAGCTGAACGAATGGTTTATGAAGTCGTTTGACCATGTTACGGTTCTGGCTTACCGCAATACGGTTGATTCGGAACACGGCATCGTGGAACTGGCCAGGGACGAGATGGAATCCGCCCAGCGGCTCGGCACCAAAGTCCTCGTGGCCGTCAATACGAAGCAAATGCCCGGTGAGGAACATACGTCCTTCTACGGAAGCGGTAAAAGCGAAATGGATCAATCGCTTGCATCGCTGTCGGGCACGCTGGAATCCTATACCTCGTATGGAGGCATCGCGATTCACGACTTCCGCAACTGGGAGAACATGCCGGACGGCGGAGAGCCGGGAGGCACCAAACCGGATCCCGCACCTAATCCAGATCCGGAACCTGAGACACCTTCAGACGGCCAAGTGCCGGACCCTGATCCCGTTGACAGGGATAAGCAGGTGCGAGGTACATACGTATGGGAAGCCAATCAGGTCATGGAACACGGCCAGGAAATTATCGAATTTGCCAAGGAGAAGAAGCTGAACTGGCTGTTCGTCCGCCTGGACCTTCAGCAGCCGGTCGAAGCGTATCGTTCGTTTGTGAAGGAAGCCTCGGCGGCTGGCATCGAAGTTCACGCCATGGGCGGTCACCCGATTTGGGCACTGACGGAGAGCCGGCCGAAGATGATGAAACTGGTGAATTATGTGAAGAAATATAACCAGGAGGTGGCAGGGGACGAGCGTTTCCACGGTATCCATCTGGATATCGAGCCGTACGTGCTGCCGGAATGGAGAAAGGATCCGGACCACCTCCTTGAGGAATGGACAGGGAATTTGAGCGCTTTTGTCCAGGAAATCAAAAAGGATTCGAATCTGCAGGCCAGCATGGATTTGGCCGTTTGGCTGGACAAATACAAGGTCCCCGGCACGGATGAATCCATCAGCAAGTGGATGATCGACAAGATGGATTTTGTATCCCTGATGGCATTCCGCGATACGGCGGGAGGAACGAATGGGATCGCAGCCGTCTCCAAAGAAGAGATCGCCTTTGCCAATGAGCTTGGCAAGCCGATTCTCATCTCTGTCGAAATGAAGGACAGCGGGGAAGGGAACCATATTACTTTTGCCGAGGAAGGATCCGCCTACATGGAGGAAGAACTCGCGAAGTTGCCTGAGCTGCTGGCCGACTCGCCGTCCTATTCCGGAAATGTTGTTCACGCTTATGACTACTGGAGAACCGCGAAGCCTTAACCTGTTTTCCCTAGGCATTCACACAGATCTGCCGCCATGCATAACATAGGATGTAAACATTTTCGGACGACAAAGGAGTGTTGACCCGTATGGCGGATCAAGTGAAGCATTATTTTGCGAGAGGAAATACGGCGGACGGTTTATATACGCTGTTTGATTCGGTGCTGAGCGGCTTGGATACGGTCTTCGTACTGCAGGGCCGGGCAGGGACGGCGGTCTCGGCATTTCTCTCGGAGCTTGCGGAAGCATGGAGCCAAAAGGGCTGGAGCCTTCACTATATTCATCATCCGTTGAACCGAGACTGGCTGGAAGGCCTCATCCTGAAGGATATCGGCATCGGGGTTGTCGACGGCAACGCCTGGAGCGCCGATCCGGTTCTCGAAGGAACCGAAATCCGCATGATCGATCTGGAGGATGCGATTTCCACGGAGCTGCTGAACGAGCATGCCGGCGAAATGGAAGAAGCCGAACGGCAAACGAGCGCGCTCTACAGCGAAGCCTACGATACGTTCCAAAAAACGCTGCGGATCCATGATGAATGGGAAGCCTTCTATATCCAGAATCTGGATCGGGCCGTCATGGACCGGCTTGCCGAAGAGTGGGCGGAAGAACATCTCGTTCCGATCCGGCCAAGACGTGCCCATGCCGTTCACCGCTTCCTTGGAGCGGCTACCTGTGAAGGGGCTGTCGATTATGTTCTGAATTTAACGGATGGCCTCAAGAAGCGCGTCTTCGTCAAAGGCCGCCCGGGTTCCGGCAAATCGACGCTGTTTAAACGCCTTGCCAAAGCGGCGGAGGAGCGAGGGGTCGACACGGAAATCTATCACTGCGGCTTTGATCCGAACAGCCTGGACATGATTATTTTTCCGCAGCAGAGCCTGGCGATCTTTGACAGCACGGCGCCCCATGAGCATTTTCCGAGCCGTGAGGGCGACGAAATTCTCGATGTTTACGAGCTGGCGATTACGGCAGGAACCGACGAACAGTATGAGGATCAGATCGCCGAAATTCGCGGGCGCTACTCCCGCTCGATGAAGGAAGCGATCGCCCTGCTGGCCACAATCAGAGAAGTTCAGGAGCCCGTTCTGCGAATTTATGACCAGGCGGTCGACCGGGAGGCCATCCGCCGTTTGGCCAAAGGAATCTCGGCCGAAGTGGATGCCTTGACGAACTCGTCGGTCGTCGGCGATTAATTACGGTTATCCGCGTCTTTGCATCATAGGAAAGCCCCGGTTTCCAAATCATTGGGAACGGGGCTTTTTGGTGTATGGCTATCCCGCAGCGGCTTTACTTGACTTGCCTATGTCTGCTGTCTATGATGATACAAGCTCCGCAATCCATGAGAAGAGGGAGGAAATGAACCAAATGGACAAGCGCTCCTTTGTTTATGTCACCTATATTGCTGCGACGCCCGAAAACCTTTGGCAAGCGTTGACTGATGGCGACCTGACCGAAAAATACTTTTTCGGAACACGGGTGGAATCCGAGTGGACAGTCGGATCAGCTGTGAACTATCTGCGGGGCGGCGAGGTAACGGATTATGGTGAGGTACTGTCCTGCGATGCGCCCAAACAGCTGTCTTTTACTTGGACCTATAAAGGGGACAGCACGCCACGGAACAGCCCGGGCGTTGTCACCTTCGAGCTGCAGCCCATGGGTTCGGTCGTGAAGCTGATCCTCCGGCACGAGAACTTGCTGGACAGCGACTTTGTTGATGAGGAACGAACCTTTGAAGGGTATAACAACGGCTGGCCGGCGATCCTCAGCAATCTCAAAACCTTTTTGGAAACAGGCAAGACGATGCCGCCGATCTCCCTATAACGGCTTGCGGACACTAATTCCTTCAAAAGACAAAACGAAAGCCGGAGTTCTCGAGAAGAGAACTTCCGGCTTTTTCTGTTTGTTGCTGCTATAAGCGTTGTCTTCGCCAACATAAGAGGGTCATGCTAAGGGTTCAAGCTATTAGTTGACCTTAATGGACAACCGTTTTGTTATATTCCTCGATCTTGCTCGTAATTTCTTTGGCGGCATCATCCAATGCCTGCTTGGACGTTTTCTTGTTGTTAAGCACTTCCTCGATTGCCGTTTCTGTCAGCTGACGCGCTTCGGGGAACACACCCATCACCGCGCCTTGGGTAGCGAGGCTTGGTTCGGTTTGATGCAGCTGATCTACGGCCGTCTGGAACTGCGGGTACTGCTTCATGTTGTCTTTCACGTTCTGTTCGTCATAAGCTTTGGTCGTGATCGGGAAGTAGCCGGTATTGATATGCCATTCCGCTTGAGATTTCGGCTCGGCCAGAAATTTGATGAACTCCCAGGCTGCTTTTTGTTCGGCTTCCGGCCGATTGTTCAGGATCCAGTTGCTCGCCCCGCCGACAATGACTCCGCCTTTCGTTGCGGCGTCCGGCTTCGGCAGGAAGGCGGTGCCGACTTCAAACTTATTACCAGCAGCCTTAACGATGCTGCGCAGCGAAGCCGTGGAATCGAGCGTCATGGCGATTTGGCCGGCGGCAAATGCTTTGGACGTATCATCCGTCTTGCGACCGAGGTTCAAGAGCGACTTGTCGTCCACCATTTGCTTCCACCAATCAAGCGTCTTGACGGCCGCGTCACTGTTCAGCTGCGAGGCGGTGGCCATACTCGTTCTGCCGTTGCCGTTGTTCAGGAGCTCTGCGCCCTGATTGGCCAGCAGCTGCTCCATAAACCAGCCGTAGATCGCGAAGGAACCGCCGGCTTGTCCCTGCTTGGTCAGCTTCTTCGCCGCTTCCGCCACTTCGGCGTACGTGGCCGGCGGCTTCTCAGGGTCCAGTCCGGCTGCTTTGAACGCATCTTTGTTGTAGTACAAAATCGGGTTGGACGTGTTAAACGGCATAGAGTACAGCTTATTGTCAAATTTGTAATAGTTCAAAATGTTCGGTTCGAGGCTGGAAATGTCAAATTGGTCCGCATCAATGAACTGCTGTACGGGTGTAATCGCCTTGGTGTCGATCATGAAGCGGCTTCCGATCTCGTACACCTGAATCAGGGAAGGACCGCTGTCCGAGCCGAGCGAAGCTTTGAGCTTGTTCTGGCTCTCGTCGTACGTCCCCTGGTATTCCGCTTGAACGACGATATCTTTATGAGAAGCGTTAAATTCATCCACCAGCTGCTGTGCCGCTTTTCCCACATCTCCGCTCATGGAATGCCACCAGACCACTTTTACAGGACTGCTGCCGCCGGATGCGGAAGCAGCGGCATTTGCCGTATCTTCCCCGGAAGCTTGGCCGCCGCTGGATGTTCCGCATGCCGCCGTAATCAGCATCATGCAGGACAGCAGCATCATGGCGAGTGATTTCTTGCCGAATGGTTTCATCTTCAACAATCTCTCCCTTTTTGAAATCGTTAATTAATATATCGGAAATTATAAGCCGGCCGGAACGCCAACCGGCTTATAACAACGATCCGGTTCATTGAGTGTAAATGGACTGAATGTGCGTCGATAGACGTTTTCCTCATGCCACTAGCCTTTGAGCGCACCTGCCGTAATTCCCCGCACTAACGGCTTCAGACCGATGATCAGGAGCAGGAGGGACGGCAGCAGAAGCACCACGATGCCGGCCATGACGACGTTCCAGGCAGTGACCTCCTCAAACTGCAGCATGCCGATGCCGATCTGTACGGTCCGCATGCTTTCCTTGTTTGTAATGAGCAGAGGCCACAAATAATTGCTCCAATTCGTTAGAAAGGAATAGACGGCAAGGGTCGCCAGGGCCGGCGCCGACAAAGGCAGCACTAACCGGGAAAAGATGCGGAGATGGCCGCAGCCGTCCATTTTTGCCGCCTCGAACAGTTCTTTCGGCAGCTGCAAAAAGTACTGTCTGAGCAGGAACGTGCCGAACGCCGAAGCGATAAAGGGAACGATCAAGCCTTGATACGTATCGACCCAATGCCAGCTGCGTACGGTCAAATAATTGGGAATCATCGTGACTTCCCATGGAATCATCATCGTCGACAGAAACAGGGAGAACAGCAGCGCCTTGCCGGGAAAGCGCAAGAACGCGAAGGCATACGCCGCCAGGCTGGCCGTCATCAGCTGGCCGAGCATGATGGCCGTGGCGACGACGAAGCTGTTGCCGATGAACCGGGCCACCGGAATGGTCTGGAACACCTGAACGAAGTTGGCGAAATGCAGTCCCGACGGAAGCAGCCTGGGCGGGTACGCCGCCGATTCTGCACTGCTCATAAAGGCCGACGATAGCGTGTACAGCAGCGGAAACAAAATCGCCAGAGACGCCAGGATCAGGAGAAGGTACAGCAGCGGCTGGTGGATTCTGCTAAGGGTCATTGGTAATGCACCTTCTTTTCGCCGAATTTAAACTGCAGAATCGTCAGCGCCGTGATCAAGACGAACAGGATCAGCGCCTGCGCACTGCCGCTGCCGAAGCGATAGTTGATGAATGCATCCTGATAAATGTTATACACGAGCACGTCCGTGCTGTTCATCGGGCCGCCTTTGGTCAAAATGTTGATTTGGGCAAAGGATTGGAATGCGCTGATGACCGACACGACCCCAACGAAGAAGAGGGATGGAGAGATCAGCGGCAGCGAGATCCGGAAGAACGTTCGCACCGATCCGGAGCCGTCGATCTTGGCGCTTTCGTACAGGTCGTCCGGAACGCCCTGCAGGCCGCTCAGCAGCACGATGTAGTTAAAGCCGAGGTTCAGCCAGACGGTCATAATCGCGATCGAAGGCAGGGCCCACTTCGGATCGGTCAGCCATTGGATCGCCGGAATGCCGAGAAAGCTGAGCCCGTAATTCAGAATGCTGAGGGTCGGGTGGTACAGAATCATCCAGATGACAGAGCCTGTTCCGACCGAGACGGCCATCGGCAGAGAAAAGATGAAACGGAAGATCTTCATGCCTCTAAGCTTCTGGTGGGACAAGGAGGCAAGCAGCAGGGCCGCCGCGGCGCCGGTCGGCACGGTGAAAAGGATGTATTTTACGGTTACCCACAGGCTGTTATAGAACTGGTCCGAGCTCAACACGGCCTTGAAATTGTCGATTCCGACGAATTCGGCAATCCGGCCCTGCGGATCCGTCAAAAACAAGCTCAGGTAGACGGATTTACCAAGGGGGTAAAACAGGAAGATGCCGAAAACGATAAGAGAAGGAGCCAGGAAGCAATAGGCCAGCAGTCGTTCTTTCCAGCGGGAAACGCGCAGCGATTTCAGCGGGATGGCCCCGGCATGGGCGCGGGATCGGGGAGGATTTGGTAGCGTCATGTCTTTTTCCATCAGCCTGGTTCGACCTCACTTTATAATGATGTGGACTTTCCTTACCCAGTATAGAGAGGCGTTGTTAACGGGAAATCAGACGAATGTAAAGCTTTCCTGCGGAACGGACAACTTTGTCAAATGCTTGTAAATGAGCCGCATGAAAGGACAAGAAGCGCAATTTTTCTGGTCACCAACTGGGCGGATGCACATACACTGTAGAGGAAAACATCGAAGCAAGGAGGATGGACCTTTGGCTGTCATCAAAACCAATTCGGAGCAAACCAGGCTATTGGCACGGCTTATGAGAGCGGAAGCGGAATCTGAGGGAGACCTGGGCATGCTGATGGTCGGCAATGTCGGGGTGAACCGGGTGCTCGGCAACTGCCTGGATTTCAACAATATCCGCAGCATTCGGGATATGGTATTTCAAAGTCCCGGCGGGTTTGAGTCCACGCAAAAAGGGTACTTCTATCAAAGAGCGAGAGACGCCGACATCAGGCTCGCAAGGCGGTCGATTAACGGTGAAAGAACCTGGCCGGCTTCCAATGCACTGTGGTTTTTCCGACCGACGGGAGAATGCCCGCCGACCTGGTTCAACCAGCAACAAACCGGACGTTTTAAATCCCACTGCTTCTTCAGCCCATCCGCCGCGGATTGCCCACGAGTCTATGGATAGACCTTCAAGCAGCACATGGGACATGGTTTTCCAATCTGTTATATATAAAGGAGGAAGCAAAACACAATGATACCGCAACCGTTCCGACCTGTTACGTATTCTGGAGGAGGTTATCCCGGGGTCTCCGGCATGGGTCCGATGGGCCAGCACGTAATGATGGGTCCAATGGGGCAGCAAGGGATGATGGGTCAGCAGGGGATGATGGGACAGCCCGGAACTACGGGAACCGTTCCTCCGCCGGTGACCAGCGGCAGCCCGATGACACAGACCGGTGCTGTCGTCCAGGCACCGCCTTCCCAACAGTTTGAGCAGTCGTACGTAGAGAACATACTTCGCCTGAATCTGGGCAAAACGGGCACCTTTTACATGACATACGAAAACAACTCGCAGTGGAATGCAAAAATATTCACCGGCGTCATCGAGGCGGCAGGCCGTGACCACATCATCATCAGCGAACGTTCGACAGGCAAACGGATTATTTTGCTGACGATCAACCTGGACTACATCACATTTGACGAGCCGCTGACCTATCAATATCCGGGTGTTATCGGCAACCCGCCGACAACCCGTTAAACCGCATTTCGCCCATAAATCCCATAGCAAATGACGAAAAAGCCGTCCCTGGTGTCTGAATTGACAAGGGACGGCTCTTTTAGCCTGGCAACCGCTCGATTGCTTGAAATATCAGGCCGTCCCTGAATGATGCAGTCATACCTTGCCGTTTGACTGTGTAGTGTATAATTATATAATTAAGTATAGTGTATAAATTAAGCTAAAGATTTCGTTTATTTGAAGGGAGATGAATCCATTGGGAAGTTGACGGCCTATTCGCAGCAGTGGATAACGGTGGTTCGCCATTTTAACTTACGAAGGAGGTGTACCTATTTGCCGGTCAAGGATGACGGTGAATAGGAAGCAGATTGGGAGACCCCTTACCGAGTTTGATATGGGTTTTTATACTCGTATTATTGAACGGTTTTTTTGTATCGGTTGAATTTGCCATGGTCAAGGTCCGGAGCAGCCGGGTAGAGACCTTGGTAGAAGAAGGACGACGAGGCGCGGTGTATGCCCGCAAGATCGTCAACAATTTGGATGCGTATTTGTCCGCATGCCAGCTGGGCATTACGCTTGCTTCGCTGGGGCTTGGATGGCTCGGCGAACCGGCGGTCGCGACGCTTCTCAGACCTTTGCTTCATTCGCTAGGGTTTGGGGAAGCAGCTGTACACGGCATTGCGGTCGTCATTGCATTCCTGCTCATTACGATTCTCCATATTGTGCTTGGAGAACTGGCGCCGAAGACGATGGCCATCCGCAAGGCGGAATCGGTCGTGCTCATGTCGTCGGCCATCATGATCTATTTCAACAAATTGATGTACCCGTTCATTTGGGTATTGAACGGATTGGCAGGCAGCCTGCTGCGGGTGTT
Organism: Paenibacillus favisporus; assembly: GCF_040545415.1. NCBI lineage: Bacteria > Bacillati > Bacillota > Bacilli > Caryophanales > Paenibacillaceae > Paenibacillus > Paenibacillus favisporus. Next base: position 1,061,156 of record NZ_JBEPLV010000001.1, read on the forward strand.
CCGTGTCGCCCCGGCTTCCGAGTCGGACTCGGCGCATACGGAGGAAGAAATCCGCATTCTGATGAAAGAAAGCAATAAAAACGGACTCATTGACAATACGGAAATGGCACTGGTTGATAACATATTCGAATTTGCGGAAACGACCGGACGGGAAATCATGATTCCCCGAACGGAGATGATCTGTCTGAATACTCAGCTGTCCCGGGAGGAGAATCTCGAGATCGCTTATGAAGGAATGCGGACCCGGTACCCTGTCTGTGACGGGGATAAGGACCATATCATCGGCTTCCTGCACATTAAAGACTTATTACATTCCACAACGCTTGAATACAATACTTTGATACGTCCGATCCTGACTGTGCCCGAATCCATTCAGATCAGTGCATTGCTGAAACTGATGCAGCGGGGCAAAACCCAGATCGCCATCCTGATTGACGAATATGGAGGCACATCCGGGCTGGTTACCCTGGAAGACATTATGGAAGAGATCGTCGGTGAAATTCAGGACGAATTCGACGAGGAGCGTCCGGGAATCGAGAAAATCCGCGACGACGAATATTCGATTGACGGATTGATGCTGATTGAAGAAATTAACGAACGCTTTGGTCTGGAGCTGGATACATCCGATTACGATACGATCGGCGGCTGGCTGTACTCACGCATCGAGGCGATTCCTCCGCAGCGAGGACTGTCGGCAGAACTGGACGGCCACATTTTCATAGTGGAAGAAACGGATAATAAGCGCATTTCAAGGATTAAGCTCCTGAAGCCAGAGGTCATGGTCGAGGAAGCGGGCGCGTAGAGTTGTAACATATAGGGAGAAGTTTACGGGAGCAGTCCGCGGATTGGCGGGTGCTTTCTAAAGGGCACAGTGCTGCGGCGCTGTGCTCTTTATATTCACAGGTTGGTCTTCAATTTTTCTTAGCAAATCGATAAGAAATCCTTATATTAAGTTCCATTTTGTGCTGAAAAGACAGCATTTCGATCGAATGCCGTTTGGACTATCGCACGGTGATTCGTTAAAGGAGTGGAACATCACGGAGTATTCACGTTATAATGATTACTAATTTGAGAGGGGGAACCGAGGATTGGATTACCGCATTGACATAAAATTCGAGCCCGTACATGAATTTATGAACAGCCTTCATACCTATATTTGCCGGGCGTCCTACAAAAAGATCGATCTGTCCCCTTCGTGGGCAACGGCCACCAAGAAACAGCTCAAGCCGGAATTTGCCGCCATGCTGGACGAGATGCTTGTGAATGGCGACTGGTGGAGCTTTGCTTACCTGCTGGGCCTCCTCGTTCCGGAGGGCAGGGGCGTCGAGGGATTCCTGGACTGGCTGGAGAAACTGACGATTCAGGACCTGGTCCAGCTGTTTACGGCGAATGGCAATGAGTTTCCGGACGAGGATCTGGAGGTTTTCCTGGCCCGGACGCGGTCGATGTTTGAGCAGTGGTACGAGCAGTATTTCCGGAACGTGGATCCGGCCATTCTGCAGGCGCTGGAACGGGAGAAAGAGGAGCGGCTGCAGCAGCTGACGGACGCGGACGGGGCGGATTTTGTCGACGAGACGACCAACGGCATGCTGTTCAAACCGGTGGACAGCGCGGACGAGCTGGTGCTCATTCCGCAATACCATTTTCAGCCGGTCAACATGGTGACTCATTATGGACGGACAATTTACTGCCATTATAATTCCCGCATTTATTTGGGAGACGATGATTATATTCCGACCCATGACCTGCGGATGATCCGCAGTCTCGGCGAGAAAAGCCGGCTTAAAATTTTGCGCTTTCTGCATGGAGGACCGCGGACGTTTACGGAAATCGTCAGTCATGTCCAGCTGTCCAAAGGCATTACCCATGACCACATCTCGAAGCTGCGCACCGCCGGGTTTATCTACGCCCATTTTGAAGGGGAGAACCTGACCGAATACAGCCTGAGAAAACGGGCCATCCATCAGATGCAGGAACGGCTGCTCGGGTACATAGAAGAAGGATGAAGCTTCGATACCGATTGGAACAGCAGAGCATGAGGGACCGGACCCTATTACACGAAGGGGGCATTCGGCAGCAGATCGTATAGACAGATGCGAGCAGATATAATTATAAAAAATAGCCTGGCCGTAGATTTACGGAACCAGGCTATTTGTACGTTAACCATTTACGGCCGGCTAAGTATATGATCTTTGGACTCTATCGCCGCTTTGAGCTCGTCCAGAAGCTGAAGCCACGTACGGACATGCCACTGCCTTGCAGCCATGCCTTGCGGCGTATTTTTCCATCCGATATGCATCACGCTGAGGCGGGTAAGGTCCTCCAGCTGTTTGAAATTGACCTGCACCATGGTTAAATCCCCGTTCAGATTCATCGTCTCCGCAAAAATTTCAGGTCCTTTCCACTCAAACTGCAGCACCCGCGGTTTCTCATATTTGAGCAGTTTGCATCCGGTCGGTGTCTGATCATTCGGGTCAGGGTACAGCTCGTATTTGCCGCCTTCCCATGGTTCAATCCGTGCTGCAGGAGCCAGCCACGCCTTGACGCGGTCTTCTTCCGTCCAAGCCCTCCATACCAGATCCAGCTCTTTTTCAATGAATATTTCGTGTTTAATGGTCACTGTAATGAAGTCTCCTTTGGCCAGTCGTCAATGAATCTATGATTTACCTTATCCTAGCATATTTTTACGGCCGAAGTCATGCCGAAACGGGAACAAACTGGGGACATCTCCTCAACGTTGAAACGGGCTGTTTCCCTTACAGAAAACGCATATGACAAACTTTCAGAAAAAAACTTTTAGTTCTCTATTTACAGAACTCGAAATGGTTTCTATAATAACGATATCATCTACAAATATAAATCATACTTAATTCATCGGAATGGTGAGTAAAAACGGGAGGTTATGATGATGAAAAAAGGAGTGTACTTGCTAACTTCGCTGTTGATCGTCGGATCAATGCTGGTTACGGCATGCTCGAACAATAGTGATGACGGGGGTTCATCCAGCGGAACGGCTCAAACGGAGCAGGGTACAAAAGATACAGCAGCTTCGTCCGATGCCGGAGGAACCTCTGCACTGACCGAGCCTTACACGGCAGCCGACTTGTCCAAACTGCCCGATGTGGCCAAGCAGCGTACGGACACAATTATCGTGGCGCTGACCGACCCGAGCGGCGCGTTCACACCCTATTTTACCCAGAGCGGTTATGACGGCAACGTCAACTCCCTGCTGTTCGGTTCGCTGGTGACGGTGGACGATAAGGGATTGCCGGTTCCGGACCTTGCGGAGAAATGGGACATTTCCGAAGATCAGAAGACGATTACATATCATCTGCGGAAGGATCTGAAATTCAGCGACGGCTCGCCAATGACGGCTGACGATGTCGCGTTTACGTGGACGATCCTGTTCGACCCGTCCTATGACGGGGATTCGATCATTCCGAGCACGATCGCGATCCAGGGCGCGCAGGATTATAAGGATGGCAAGGCGAAGAGCATTTCCGGCATCAAGGTGGTCGATCCGCAGACGATTTCCGTCACGCTGGATAAGCCGAACGCAACGGCGCTCGTCACGCTCGGCTCGAACATCTTGTCCAAGGCATACTACGGCAAGGATTATAAGTTCGGTGACCTGAGCTACATCAAAAACCTGCATCAAACGCCGGTCGGCAACGGCCCATACAAGCTGGAGAAATTCATTCCAGGCCAGGAAGTCCGTTTTGTCGCCAATGAGAACTACTATAAAGGCAAGCCGAAAACAGAGCACTTTATTTATAAAACGTCCGAAGGCGACGCTTGGCAGTACCTGGAGACCGGAGAAATTGACTACACTTCGTTCCCGGCTACAACCGAAAATATCGAGAAGCTGAAGTCCCTCGGCTTCACCAACATTTTGCCTTACACGGCCAGCAACTACGGTTACCTGCAGGTCAACTTGGAACACGAAGCGCTGAAGGATAAAAAAGTTCGCCAAGCGATCGCGTACGGCCTCGACCGTCAAAGCATCTACGTGGACGCGAACGAAGGTGCCGGTGCAGTAGCTAACATTCCGGCTCCGCCGATCTCCTGGGCTTACACCGAAGACGGCATTAACCCGTACAAATTTGATTCGGAAAAAGCCAAGCAGCTGCTGGACGAAGCCGGCTGGAAAGTGGGCGCAGGCGGCATCCGCGAGAAAGACGGCAAGAAGCTGACGATCCACTACCTGGGCTCGAAGAGCAAGCAGACGGATATCTTTATTCCGGTAGCTAAAGAGAACTTCCAGGCGATCGGCGTCGACTTCCAGCCGGAAGTGTTCGCCGACTTCAACTCCCTCGTGTCCAAAGTGGAGAGCGGGGATTACGATCTCGTATCCTTCTCGACTCCGCTGCTGCAGGATCCGTCGGACGGCGTCATGCAGTTTATCGACGGCGAGATCAAAGCCTACGACAATCCGAAGGTGAAAGAGCTCTATGACAAAGCGCTCGCGACTTCCGACATCGAAGAGCGCAAGGCCATCTACAAAGAGCTGTTCCAGCTGCTGAACGACGAGCTGCCGGTCATCTTCACGAACTACAAGAAGACGGTGTACGGTTACAACGGCCGCATCGAGAACCTGAAGGTCAGCCCGTTCGTCGGACTTGCCAACAGCTTGCCTGACTGGTCGCTGAAGCCGGTACAATAATCAGAAGGACCCACAATGGAGTCCCCCGACCGCGAAGCAGCCGCTTCTGCGGCGGGGGACCATGTAATTAGGAGGCGAATGATGGGCACTTATTTGACGAAGCGTATCATTTACATGATCGTCATCCTGTTTGCGGCATCCTTTTTGATCTTCAGCCTCTACGCGCTGACTCCGGGGGATTTTATCAGCAGCAACATTAAGCTGAGCCCGGAACGTAAAGCGGAGTTAAGGGAGATTTACGGACTGAGCAAGCCGCTGCTGGAACGGTACGGCATATGGATGAACAACGTATTTCACGGAGATTTCGGTTTCTCGCTGGCACAGCAGCAGCCGGTGCTGAAGCTGTTTAACCAGTATATTTGGAACTCCTTCCTGCTGGCGGTCGTATCCACGTTTTTGACCTGGGTCATCGCCGTGATCATCGGGGTCGTTTCCGCTTATAAGCAGTATTCGTGGTTCGACACGATCGTGATGGTGGCTATTTTTGCCGCCATGTCGATCCCTTCCTTCTTCATCGGCTTGTTCCTGATCAAGATTCTGGCCGTCGACCTGAAATGGCTTCCGCCGGGCGGGATGTTAACGACGGGAAGCAACGCGACCGGCTGGGCTTATATTAAGGAAGTCATCCATCATATGACGCTGCCTGTGATCGTCATGACGCTGCTCGGCGTCGGCTCGCTGACGCGCTATTTCCGCAGCAATATGATCGACGTCATCAAGCAGGATTATATCCGCACGGCCCGGGCGAAAGGGCTGAAGGAAGACAAAGTGCTGTTCAGACACGCTCTGCGCAATGCGCTTTTGCCGGCCATCACCCTGGTTGGCTTTGAGCTGCCGGCCCTGTTCGGCGGATCGATTATTATCGAAAAAATCTTTAACTGGCCGGGAATCGGCCAGCTGTATATGCAGTCCTTCAGCCTGCGGGACTATCCGCTGCTCATGGGCTTCACGATGCTGCTGGCCATTCTGACGGTTATCGGCACGCTGCTGTCGGATGTGCTCTATCACATCGCCGATCCGCGCGTGCGGCTGCATTAGGGAGGGGAGACGCTTATGGCCATTAACAGTACACCAATGACCGATGCCGTTCCGGCTGCAACAACGACGCCGAAGTCTTCCTCCTTATTTAAACAGTCGATGCGGAGGCTGCTGCGTAACAAGCTGGCGATTTTTGGACTTGTCGTCGTGGTCATCATGTTTATCGCTTGTTTCCTGGGGCCCGTATTTTCGCCTTATGCTGATAACAAGATTCATATGAACGTGATGAACAAAGCGCCAAGCATGAAGCACTGGCTCGGTACCGATGCCCTGGGGCGTGACGTGCTTACGCGGGTGCTTCAGGCTGGCCGCATTTCCTTGACGGTAGGTCTGGCTTCCATGTTCCTGTCCGTGTTTATCGGTGCGCTGCTCGGCGCGATCGCCGGCTACTACCGGGGGATTGTTGACCAAATCATTATGCGGATCGCCGATTTGCTTCTGACGATTCCGGGACTGCCGCTGCTGTTTATTTTCGGCGCGCTTCTGTCGGAGTGGAAAGTGCCGACGAATTATCGCATGTATATCGTCATGCTGATGCTCGGTCTCGTCAACTGGCCGGGGCTTGCCCGGATGGTGCGAGGGCAGATGCTCAGCCTGCGTGAGCGCGAATTCATGCAGGCCGCCGTGGTGCTCGGTCTGCGCGACCGCCGCAAGCTGTTCAACCACCTGCTGCCGAATATCGTTCCGCTCCTGATCGTCATTGCGACGCTCAATATTGGCGGATCGATCCTCAGCGAGTCGGTGCTAAGCTTCTTCGGCCTCGGCGTCATGCCGCCGACACCGACTTGGGGGAATATGATCGACGCGGCGAACAATTTGATCGATTTTCAGGAGCATCCATGGCTGTGGATTCCTCCAGGATTTTCTATTTTTATCACGGTAATTGCCATTAACATATTTGGAGACGGACTCCGGGATGTGCTGGATCCCAAACAGAAGAGGTAGGTGAACAGCGTTCTATGAAAGATCTCATTAAAATCGACCATCTGCGCACGCATTTCTTCAGCGACAAAAACGTGATCAAAGCCGTAAATGACGTCAGCCTGCGCGTCCGGGAAGGCGAAACGGTATGCGTCGTCGGCGAGTCGGGCTGCGGTAAAAGCGTTACCGCCATGTCCATCATGGGTCTGATTGAGGAACCGGGAGGTAAAGTGGTTGGCGGAAGCATTGAGTTTGACGGCCGGGACCTGCTGAAGCTCAGCAAAAACGAGCTGCGTACGATCCGCGGGAATGACATCTCCATGATCTTTCAGGAGCCGATGTCTTCGCTGAACCCGGTTCTGAAAATTGGGCAGCAGATTATGGAGCCGCTTATGGTGCACCAGAAGCTGAGCAAGAAGGAGGCCCGCGCCCGTGCGATCGAACTGATCGAGCAGGTGGGGATCTCGCGGGCAGAGCAAATCGCCGATTCCTATCCGCATGAATTGAGCGGCGGTATGCTGCAGCGGATCATGATCGCGATTGCGATCTCCTGCGGTCCGAAGCTGCTGATCGCCGATGAGCCGACGACGGCGCTGGACGTTACGATCCAGGCTCAAATTCTGGATATGCTGCGCGAATTTAAAAAGAAGTCGAACATGTCGATGATGCTGATCACCCATGATCTGGGCGTCGTGGCCGAAATGGCGGATTACGTCGTTGTCATGTACGCTGGCAAAGTCGTGGAAGAAGGCGAAGTGGTGAAGCTGTTCGAGTCGCCGAAGCATCCGTATACGCAGGGGCTGCTCAAGTCCAAGCCGATCATTAATCAGCGGCAGGATGAGCTGTATTCGATCCCGGGGCAGGTGCCGAATCCGCTGGATCTGACCGAATCGTGCTATTTCCATGACCGCTGCGCGCACTGCATGGACATTTGCAGAACGAAACAGCCGGCGCTTAAGGAAGTTGCGGATCAGCAAAAAGCCGCTTGCTGGCTGTATGAGGAGGCGGTTGTTCATGTCTGATGCATTGCTTGAAATCAGCCATTTGAAAAAATATTTTCCGATCCAGAAAGGTCTACTGAACCGCACTGTCGGTCACGTGAAGGCCGTTGACGATATCAGCATCACGATCCGGCCGGGCGAAACGTTCGGGCTGGTCGGCGAGTCCGGCAGCGGCAAAAGCACGGTTGGCCGCACGGCCATCCGCCTGATCGAGAAGACGTCAGGGGAGGTCAAGTTCAAGGGTATCAATATTTACGATCTCCCTCCCGAGGAACTGCGCAAGCTTCGGCCGAGCATGCAGCTGATCTTCCAGGATCCGTACAGTTCCCTGAACCCGCGGATCCGCGTCGGAGACGCCATTGGCGAAGCGCTGCTGGATCACGGCCTGGTGCCCAAAGCGGAGATTCGCGACCGGGTGCTGGAAGTGCTTCAATCCTGCGGATTGTCCTCTTATCATATTGACCGGTTCCCGCATGAATTTTCGGGCGGTCAGCGGCAGCGGATCGGAATAGCCCGGGCACTGGTGCTTAATCCGGATCTCATTATTGCCGATGAGCCCGTCTCGGCGCTGGATGTATCCATCCAGGCACAGATCATCAACCTGTTTCGCAAGCTGCAGGAAACCCGCGGGCTTGCGTACTTGTTCATTTCCCACGACCTCAGCGTCGTGGAGCATTTATGTACGCGGATCGGCGTCATGTACCTGGGCTCCATGGTCGAAACGGCCACCCGGGATGAGCTGTTTAAAAATCCGCTGCATCCGTATACGAAGGCGCTGCTGTCGGCCGTGCCGGTTCCGATTCCGAAGCTGAAGCGGGAGCGAATCGTGCTCAAGGGCGACATTCCGAGCCCTTCCAATCCGCCTTCGGGCTGCAAGTTCCATACGCGCTGCCCGTTTGCGGAGGCCCGCTGTAAAGAAGAAGTGCCGAAGTTTCGCGATGCGGGCGGCGGTCACTTCGTTGCTTGTCACCTAGTGTAAAATACCCCTTGTTAGGGGAAGGGAAACCCCCGTTTCGATCGAAACGGGGGTTTTTTAGTGCTTTTAATGAAAATGTGAGAAAAAGCAAAGAAAATGATGAAAAAATGATGAAACCTCTGAAAGGAGGCTGCCGTTAATAGTAGTGAAATTCAATATTTCCTAAAGGTAAGGTGAGAGTCATGACGAAGAAATGGATCAACCACAAACTGCTAGCCATTATTGCCGCCACTACCGTACTCAGTATGCTTCTCGCGACCGGGGCGGGTGCCGAACCAGCCGGATTCGATGATGCGGACATTTCCGCAGCCGCCGTAAAAGAACCGGGAGCCTTAACCACTCCTCCGCCTCCTGAACACTTCATCACGAGCTTCGCGTCTTTCACATACTTGAACAACTGCTATGCGTCAGCCTCGCTCGTCAATAGCACAACCGTGGCTTTAAAGGCCAGCACTTACGCCAAACAGAGCGTTGACAAGATTGGTCTCGATCTAACCCTGCAGCGCTGGACCGGATCTGCATGGGTCGATATGGAAACGAGACGGTACCTGGACACTGGAAACAGCACTATATCCGGGGATTACAACGGTACGGTGATCACGGGATATTATTACCGCGCCAAAGCCTACCATACCGTATATCAAGGATCTGCTTTCGAACAGACCACCACGTATTCCCCACAAGTGTTGGCCAAATAGGATAATAAATAAAAGTGACCGCCTGCGGGCGGTCACTTTCTGGTCACGCTGAATAGGGGGATGCCAACAAATCATTCATTAGGGAAGCGGCTCAACCAGGTTGAGAATTTCCTCTTTACTCGCCGTGCTTATGATGTATAGCTGCACTTTATTATATTTCATGATCAGCGAATTCATGTTGCTTTCGGTATAATAGGCTTCATAACCGTTCTTGAGCTTGATCTTGACAGGTTCTCCGTTCGTGAAATAACCTGTGCTGGAATTCGGGAGAACTCGGCTCACGGTAATAAACAGATTATCGTCTTCCTTTGGCCCGGTATAAAGCATGGTAATTTCGTTATATTTCTTTGTTTCGAGATCTTTTGCTATGACGGTGGATTGCTTGAAATGATAACGCTCCGGAATTCGGCCGCTAAAATCCGGAATGGTAAAGCTCAATTCTTTCTGCACTTCACTGAGCGAGCGCGTTGTGGGGACACCCTGTTCCGAAGAAATGATTTTCCCATCCCATGGCAGCGGTTCCGGCTCCCCGTCCATATAATTTGGCGGTGGAGGGGTTTTCGCGATACCTCCCGTATCAGTCTGATCGTCTTGGAGAAAAGCCACATTCTTAACGCCGTCTCCCCAGTCAACAATGGAGTCGATCAGCGGAGAAATGGCCTTCGTCACGGCTGTGGAGCTGAAAATGACCGCTCCGGCCACGAAAGATGCGGCCACCACACCGCCAAGCTGCAGGTGCCGATTACGTCTGCGGGAACGGTTCACTTCGTTCAGCCGGGCTTGAACCTTGTTCCAAGATGCCTTCTTGCTATCTTCGGACGTCAAGGAAGTTGAAGAGGCTGCCTTCTCGAAGGCGGAATCGAACCAATCTTCAAATTTTTCGCTTTTCATCCTTTACCCCCCACTCCTTAAAGAGCATTTTCTTGATACTTTCGCGTGCCCGGTACAGACGTTGTTTGACGGCATCCTCGGTAACTTCAAGCAGATCGGCGATTTCCCGGTATGACAGGCCCTTTCGCCAGCGATACTCGACCAGAACCCGGTATTCCGGTTTCAATTCCCTTAAATACTGAATAATCGATTCTTCCATGAACTTCGTTTCTACCGTATTTTCGATTGACACCGTCGGCTGTGCAATCTCTTCTTTATACATAAAGACACCTTCGACATCGACTTGGTTACGGTACTTTTTATTTTTTCGTAAATAATTTATGGTCGTGTTGCGCGTCACGACTTTGAGCCAGGCTTTCAGCTTGGCTTCATTTTCAAACACGGGTTTGCTTTTGATGATCTTAATGAAAGCATCCTGGATAATATCTTCCACCACGGAATGGTTTTTCACGATATACATGATCATGCCGTAGGCATAATCATAGTACTCATAATAGATTTCTTCCTGTAAATCCCGGCTGAGATCGTTGTAATCCGTAGACACAAGAAGCCGGATCATGTTCGGCATGGTTTTCCCCTCTTTCCCATTCGCCCGTCTCTCGTCTGTTTTATCTCATCTTTCCCATTTTACATGATATGTCCAGTTTAGCCTATTCTTTCATGTGAAACGGATACGGAAGAGACAGGGTGAATCAGGCTTAAATAGCCGCATTTTCTTCCGAAAAAGACGCTAGATCGGGCAATACCAATACAGGGTGAACCAAAAAGGGCGGTGAACGATTTTACAAAGATGGCTGTGAACAGGTAAGATTCACCACATATCAACAATGTGCAGAAGGGGCTTGAGCCATGGGGGATTACAGACGCAAATCGCCTGAAGAAATTCTCGAAGAAATCCATAGACTGCGGCGGGGGAGGCTCAAAATCATCATCGGGGCGGTAACCGGTTCCGGGAAAACCTATCACATGCTCCGCGAGGGTCAAACCCTGAAGTCCCAGGGGATTGACGTCGTCATATGCGCGGTGTCCACGCTGCAGCGTACGGAAACGAAAAAGCAGCTCGCCGACCTGGAGAGGGTGCCCAGCATCCACTGGAATGAAGGAGAAACGGAATACAAGGATCTGAATCTGCCGGGCATTGTAAGCCGGAATCCCGAAGTTGTGCTTGTAGACGGATTAGCTCATCGAAACCGCAAGCACGCCGAGCATCGAACCCGGCTGGAAGATATCCAGTTTCTGCTGAATCACGGCATCAGCGTCATCACGACCGTCAATGTGTATGAAATTGAAGGCATTCATGAACTTGCCCGCAAATGGACCGGGGTAGAGGTCAGGGAAACCGTTCCGCTAACGACTCTGGGTATGGCCGACGAGGTTCGGCTGATCGACGTTTCTCCGGAAACGCTCATCTCCAGGTTAAACGAAGGCCATTTGCGGAGCCTCCGGGACGGGGCGTCCTTTTCCCGCAAGGATTTGGCCCTCCTTCGGGAGCTTGCGCTGCGCTTGATGGCCGACGATGTGAACCAGTCGCTGGAGAAGTTCCGCGAGCACGAGGGCATCAGCGGTCCCTCCGGTGCCTCGGAGCGTATCCTGGTGGCGGCGCAATACCATTGGAACGGTTCGATCTATGTACGACGCGGACAGCAAATCGCAAAGCGCCTGAACGGCGAACTGCTCGTCGTTGTCTTTACGCGGCCCAAGCCGTTACTGTCACGCGAGCAAGAGGCATTTAAGCGTTCTTTGCACAAAATGGCGGACAAGACGGACGCCAAGCTGGAGGAGCTGCCTTTGTCGTCTCCAAGACGGTTTGCCAAGTCGCTGATCCGGTATGCTTTTGATAAAAAAGTGACCCGGATCGTGCTCGGGCATTCCCGGAAAAGCCCCTGGCAGGAGCTGTGGCAGGGTTCGGTGACGAACGGCATTCTGAAGCATGCGCATGGCATCGACGTGTTCTGGGTAGCCGACCGCACGGCGCAAGGGGAACCGCGGATTCTGCCGGCCCGACGAACGCAAAACAAGCAGGGGAAGGGGTATCACCGTCTCAGCCGTGAGGAAATGAACGAGAAAGTGAAGCGGATCGAGCGCGGCCGATTCAAAATTTATATCGGCGCGGCCCCCGGCGTTGGCAAAACGTACACCATGCTTCGCGAGGGGAATGACATATTGACCAAGGGAACGGATGTGGTTATCGGGTGGCTCGAGACGCATGGGCGCGCGGAGACGGCGGCGCAGGTCGGCAGTTTGCCTGTTATCCCACCGAAGGAGATTTCCTATAAAGGCGCTACGCTGTACGAAATGGATACAGAGGAGCTGCTGGCAAGAAGTCCGGAGCTCGTGCTCGTCGATGAGCTGCCTCATACCAACATGCCAGGCAGCCGTTTCCGCAAACGGTATGAAGATATTTTGCTTCTGCTGGAGAACGGGATTTCGGTCATAACAACCTTGAATGTTCAGCATTTGGAGAGCCTCAACGATGCCGTCGAGCACATCGCGGGCATCCGGGTCTCCGAGACGGTTCCGGACACGCTGCTGTCAATGGCCGATGAGGTGGAGCTGATTGACGTTACGCCGCAATCGCTGCAGGAGCGGATGAGGGAAGGGAAAATTTATGCGGCGGACAAGGTCGATCAGGCGCTGGGTTCCTTTTTCCGAACGGGGAATCTGATCGCGCTAAGGGAGCTGGCCCTCCGGGAACTGGCCGACGATGTGGACGAGCGGCTGGAGTCCTGGCAGCGGAATATGTCCCTTCGCGGACCTTGGAGAAAGGAAGAGGTGATCTTTGTGTGCATCCTCCCCGGGACCTCTGCCGAGCGTCTCATCCGGCGCGGATTCCGGATCGCATACCGCCTCAAGGCCGCGCTTCACGTGACTTGCGTCCGCATGGAAGGCCGGGATTGCGACCTGGGGCGATGGCAGGGGCTGACCGAAAGCTTGCAGGGGCATTTCGGCATTCTTGAAACAGACGGGTGGAAAGGACTGCCGGCCAAAGTGCTGGGACAGGCCGAACAAATTCATGCAACCCAGATGATTCTAGGACGCTCAGAAGAAGGAATCATGACTAGATATGCACGCCGAAGAATGCTGAAACGGCTGATTCATGGGGCAAGCCGGATCGATGTGCTTCTCGTATAATGCCACAAATGGTATATTAGAAGAACATTCCTTTTAATCATGAACAGGAGGAGAACAAGTTGACACAATTTGCGGCATTTGAAGGCGATTTTAATGGGGAAAAGGCGATCTGGCTGAAGCATGGGAAATACGAAGCGGCGGTGCTGCCTGAGATCGGCGCCAATCTGATTTTATTCCGTGATACCGAGCAAAACTTCAAGTTTTTGCGGGAACCGGAGGCCGGTGAAATGGAAGACTTCAAGGCAAATCCGGGTGTTTACGGCATTCCGGTACTGTTTCCGCCCAACCGTTACGATGGCGGCAAATTCGAATGGGAGGGCAAAGTCTACCAGTTCCCAATCAATGAAGAAGCCACGGGCAACCAGCTGCACGGATACATGCATACGATCCCATGGACCGTGGATTACATAACCAGCGACGCTTATGAAAGCGCAGTCGTAGTGTCCCAGCGCGTAGGAGAAGGGCATCTGTATAAAAAGTATCTGCCTTTCGATTTTACGATTACGCTGCGATACTCCCTGAACCGGGAAGGGCTGCGGCAGCAGGTCACCATCACCAATGACGGCAAGGAAAAAATGCCTGTACTGCTGGCGTTCCATACGGCGGTCAATGCCCCGTTCGTGCCGGGAAGCGAAGCGAAGGATTACCGGGTTAAAATTACGATCGGCCAGCGGCGTGAGCTGGATGACCGGATGCTGCCGACAGGCGCTTTCCAGCCGCTCTCTCCGGAGGAGGAGCAGCTCAAAGGAGAAGGCGTGTTCCCTTACTTCACCGAAATGGACTTCCATTATACGGCTGAACCGCAGGACGGACGCAATCGGATGGAGCTCACGGATACACGCACCGGGGACGTGCTGATTTACGACGTAGGTACCGGCTATAAGCACTGGATGGTTTGGAACCAGTTCGCCGGCGGCAAATTTTTCTGCCCTGAGCCTCAGATCAACCTCGTCAACGCTCCGAATATCAAAAATATTCCCGCAGAGGAAATGGGACTGTTCGGCTTGACCCCAGGCGAGAAGTGGGAAGAGACGAGCTTTCTGTATGCGCTCAAAAGAAATTAAGCATCGCGGCCGGGCTTCCTGATCCGCTCTTGAATAAACGACAAAACGCCGTGTCCCTGCTGCAGTGAGGGATACGGCGTTCTCTGATTTACCTGATAAATTACTCGTGCTGAAGCTTATGACCGCAGCTGCGGCAGAAATGATCCGAAAATGAGGCCGGTTCTCCGCATTTGGTGCAGTAGGCGCTTTTGGGAATCGAGTTTGAGGCGGCTGCCGGCTGAACGACCACCGTATGGAACTGCTGTCCGCAGAACGGACAGTAGGTTGCGTCCGCGGGAAGCATCTTGCCGCATCCGCATTCCTTCAGGTTTTGCAGGTGCTGGATTTTCCGCTGCAGCTCTTCCACTTCTTCTTCCAAGGCAAAAATGGCCTCCCGGTATTTCTGGATCTCCGCGCTCGGGATCGTGCCGTCCGGTTTCTCCAAGGACTGATGGACGATACGGCCGATTTCCGTATAATTTTTTTCGATTTCCTTTTCCTTCGCCGCCGCTTGAAACTTCAGGGTTGTGGATTCAACCGTGTTCTGCGCTTTCTTGCCGGCATCCGAAACGCCCTGCTTGATTTTGTTGAAAAAGTTGGACATGACGGGTTTTCTCCTCCTTGCGTCCGTGTTCTGATGAAGCCCCTGCGTCGGTCACAGCGGCTTTTCATATCCTGTCCAGTCGTTTGACTCGCTTTTATGCTATTGTATGGCTCTTCCCAATGCATTATAACTGAGCCGGGGCCGAAGGGAAAGTCCCGCCAGCGTCCTATACCGCGTCATTCGACAACTTTTGCATTATGTTAAAAAAGAAAATTCGGCCAAACATTAGTGACATCCAAGTTGTCACCAATAGGCTGATACAATGATTCTACAGCGTAAAGAGGTGAAAAACATGAACCGTATGGACCGCCTGATGGCGATACTCATCGCGCTTCAGCAGGGAAACCAGACGGCCGCAGGGCTAGCCGCCAAGCTTGAAGTGTCGCGGAGGACCATTTTGCGGGATATGCAAGCCCTCTCCGAAATGGGCATTCCGCTTGCCGCGGTGAGCGGCCCCCAAGGCGGATATTATCTGATGGAGGGCTATCAGCTGCCGCCGCTGCAGCTCAATTCCCGCGAAGCCCTCTGCCTGCTGTTCGCGCTGGAAGGGTTGACCCGTTACGCGGACACGCCATTCAATTCGGAGCGGTGGACCGTGATGGACAAAATCAAGGCCGTCCTGCCCCGGGAAACCGCGGAGACGGTCCATCCGATGCTGGATCGCCTGGAAGTGGAGGTGCCCAAGCGTAAGTATACCGTTCCGCACTTGAACGAGCTGCTGGATTATGCCTCCAGCAATCAATGGGTATCGGTGTTCTACCATTCGATGAACAACCGACGCAGGCTGCTGATCCATCCGCTTAGGATTTACGCCGCCAACGGGTTTTGGTACTGTGATGCCTACTCGCAAACCCACGGGGAGCAGCGGATCTTCCGGATCGACCGGATGACGGAGCTTCGTCCGGAAGACCCGCCTGAATTGGGTGAAGGCGATGGCGATCGTCATCAAGGAAAGTCGGAGCCGCGGACGGTCCATATCCGGGCGAAGCTGACCTACCGCGGAATGCTTCAGGTCGAGCGGGACGAGCATGTCGGGGAGAAAATCAGCGCGGTCGGAAACGAAGAGTGGCTGGCGGATTTTCATCTGCCGGTGTCGGAGTGGCATTGGGCCGTACAGCTTTTTTACGCGCTTGGTACGGAGGCGGAGGTGCTTGAGCCCGAGGCTCTTCGCCGGGAGGTTTGCGCCAAGGCTGCGGGTCTGCTGACAGTCTATGAGTCAGACCATACATAAGACGTTGGAGGAGATGATCAGGTGCTTAAGGAAAATGAACAAAAACCGCTGCACATCGAACGGTACGAGGACGCTTGCGATTTAATCGCCCGTGTCGGCATCCTGCCGCTGGCCGGCTTGATTCCGGGACATCCATCCCTGGACGGGGTCACTCCCAAGGAGAATTGGCATACGGGAACCGAACGGGATCCCTGGCTGTGGCGCGCCCGGTTTCCCGGCGACGGGACGGCGGCTTACGGCAAATTCATCAAAAAGAAGGCGGTGCTGATCGCGGCGGATTGGTTTCCGCAGGTGCTGCGGCTGCTTGGTAGTGAAGAGGATCCCGAGAAGCGTTACCGGGACGGCTTGCTATCCAAGCCGGCATGGGAGCTGTACCAGCTGATCCGGGACGACGAAGGGATCGAGACGAGGGAGCTGCGGGCCCGCGCGGGCATGAAATCACCGGACCAGAAAAAGGAGTTTGACCAGGCACTGGCGGAGCTGCAAGGGCAGCTCGCCATCGTCATTTCCGGTGTCAAGGAGAAGCGGAACCTGCTCGGAGAGAAAAACGGCTGGAGCAGCACCTCCTATCAGACGACAGAAGATTGGATGCGTCAGTATGGTATCGAGCGATTCCGGGGAACGAGGGAGCAGGCGCAGACTGAGCTGAAGATGAAAATGGAGGATGCATGTACACCGGAAGCAGCAGCGTACATGCATAAAGCGTTCGGCATCCGTTAATCAGAATTTAAGGAGGAACTGTTGATGGGAGCAAAGGAAGGAAGGTCAGCCCGTCTGGCAAAAGCCAGAGCATTCGTGCTTGCCAACGCGCGGCTGCTGGACCGGCGTCGTTATGAAATGGGGTTCGAAGGAGGTTCCGCAGATGGGGTTATTGCTGCGCTCAAAGCCTACCAGAACCCTGACGGCGGGTTCGGCAATGCCCTGGAGCCTGACATGCGTACATCCGCAAGCCAGCCTGTAGCGGTGGAGCAGGCACTCTGGATCATGGACGAGGCGAACCGGTTTGATCCGGATATCATCGCGGGGATCGCGTCATATCTCAAATCGATTACCGTCCCGGTCACAGGCGGTTTGCCCCGGGCGCTGCTGTCCGTCAATGACGCCCCGCATGCTCCTTGGTGGATAACGGAAGACGACCAGCAGCCATCGCTGAATCCGACCGGAAATATTCTCGGTCTGCTTTACAAGCAGACGGCCGTGAACGATTTCAAGCAAGAGGAATGGTTCACACGAAGCGTGGAATGTATCTGGAACCGGATTCCCCAGGCAGATCAGACGGATTATCATGACCTGCACCAATGCATTACCTTTTTGCAATATGCTCCCGATCGTGGAAGGGCTTCAGCGATGCAGGAGGAGCTGAATCGCTGGCTCCGGCAACCGGACGTCATTGAGCTTGACCCTCGCGCGGAAGGCTATGTCCACAAAGTGCTCGATTGGGCGCCTGTTCCGGCCAGCTACGCCGCGGAACTGATCTCCCCGGCGGATATCGAGCGTCACCTGGACAATTTGGAAGAACAGCAGGAGGCCGATGGCGGGTGGAAGGTGTCTTTCCCATCTATCAGTCCGGGCAATGGGGCGGAATGGCGGGGGCTGATCACGGTCAACCGGCTGATCACACTGCGGGCATACGGCAGGCTGTAGCAGCGTCATTTCATATAGGAATGGTATAACGCAAAAAAACAAAAGGACAGCATCCGGCTGTCCTTTTACTGTCCACGCTTCGATAAAGTTTGGTATGTAGCATCTAAATGGCCGGCATGACGTTGCCGCCGTTCACCGGAATGTAAGCCCCGGTAATAAAGCTCGACAAGTCGGACGCCAGGAACAGGACCGCATTGGCAATTTCCTGGTCGGTGCCTCGGCGCTTGAGGGGAACGCTGCTCGAATACCCTTCGCTGACCTCGGTGTTATTCTCCCGGTCGCGGTCGCTGATGGTCCACCCGGGTGCGACCTGATTGACCGTAATGTTATGCTCGCCGACCTCCTTTGCAAGCACGCGGTAGACGCCGTCCATACCGCGCTTGCCGGCAACGTAAGCGGATTGGCCGGGGAAGTTCTGCATGGAGCACTCGGTGTTGATCCCGATCATCCGCCCCTGCTTGCGCTCGATCATGGCCGGGATGAAGGCTTTGGCCAAAAGGACATTCTGCAGCACGCAGGATTCGAACTGGCTCCGGTAATCCTCGGCCGGCTGGTCCAGCACGCTGGTCCATTCATACTGAATGACAGCGTTTGCGACAACGATGTCAATCGCCTGCCACTCTCCCAGCAGGCGGTCTTTCATCGCCGTAACCGATTCGGCATCGGTGATGTCGGCTTGAACGGCGATGCAGCGCCGGCCCAGCGCCTCAATTTCCTGCTTCAGCTCCAGCGCTTTCTGTTCGTTGCCGCGGTAGTGGACGGCCACATCGGCCCCGGCACGGGCCAGTGTACGGGCCATGACCCGTCCAAGCTGGCCGGAGGCGCCGGTGATCAAAGCGGTTTTCCCCGTAAGATCTATGGATATCATCAAACTGCTCCTCTCCATGGTAGGTGAATTCGTACAAATCGTACCACCGGCATCCGGGAGCGTCAAATGGAATCCATGATTATACCTCAACGGGAGGGAGGAGGGGGGCGGCGTTTTGTAAACACAAAAAAGCACCCCGTCGGTCATGCGACCGTCAGGGGTGCTGCCAGTGAATTATGCCCAGTTTCCGTTGACAAACACCGGCTCTTCTTTGCCATCATGGGTGATTCCGGTAATGTTCATTTCGGGGGAACCCATCATGAAGTCGACGTGTGTGATGCTTTGGTTCATGCCTTGGGACTCAAGCTCGTCCTGTGACATCGTCTTACCACCTTGTATATTGAAGGCGTAAGAGCTGCCGATTGCCAGGTGGCAGGAAGCATTCTCATCATACAAAGTCGTATAGTACAGGATGTTGCTTTGTGAAATCGGAGACTGGAACGGAACAAGGGCTACCTCGCCAAGGTAGTGAGAGCCTTCGTCCATCTCGATCAGGCGTGCGAGCGTGTCCTGGCCTTCTTCCGCTTTGTAATCTACGATACGGCCGTTTTCGAATGTCAGTGTAAAGCGGTCGATGATGTTGCCGCCGTAGCTGAGCGGTTTGGTGCTGCTGACGGTTCCGTTCACGCCGGTTTTGAGCGGGGCGGTGAACACCTCTTCGGTCGGGATGTTGGCGACAAACGCCGTACCCTGCTCATTGACGCTGCCCGCCTGCGCCCAAATATGGCCTTCGGGAAGCTCGATCGTCAGATCCGTGCCCGGTGCCGTAAAATGCAGCTTTTGATACTTTTTGGCGTTCAGCTCATCCGATTTTTTCTGCAGCGTATCGATATGCTCTTCCCAAGCGGCGATCGGATCTTCGCGGTCCGCGCGGCACGCATGGAAGATGGCGTCCCACAGCTTGTCGACCTGCTGATCCTTCGGCGCATCCGGGAACACCTTCGCGGCCCAGTCCGGGGAAGGGAAGGCAACGCCCGTCCAGCTCATTTTATCCGCCTGCTGAAACTGGCGGTATTTCGCCATCGCCTGACCATAGGTGCGCTGATAATCGGCGATTCTTCCAGGCTCTACTCCTTTGAGCAGGTCGGGACTGGAGGAGAGAACGGTCAGGAAAGCGGCTCCGTTCTCAGCGAGCTCGGTCATTTCGCCCGCATACCAAGTCGGGGCTTCAAGGAAAGATTCCGCCGGTGCCAGATCGTACCGGAGCCGGGTGACCGCCTCGTCGGTATAATTGACTTTGACGAGCTTGGCGCCGATCTCATACGCCTTGCGGACGATCAGGCGAACGAGCGGGGCGGCGTCGATCGTTGCATTGACGACCAGCGTTTGTCCGGGCTGCACATTTGCGCCGATTTTGACGGCAAGCTCGGCATAATTGTTTAATTTCTCTTCGAACGAGAGCATAGGCTCTACCTCCACATATGTATTCAATTCTTCCTCATTATAAATTAACCACTGGATAAATAAAACACCTGACTACAAAAGAGCCCTCCTGTCATCGCTCCAGGAAGGCTCTTGCGGCTCCAATATTTCATCGTATGCAGAACAAGGATTCACAGCATTAATGGACCGATTGGAGTCAGTCCTTAAAATGCCCAGTTTCCGTTTTTAAATACAGGCTCTTCCGAACCGTCGGCGTTAACGCCGAAAATGTCCATTTCCCCCGAACCGATCATAAAGTCGACATGGGTCACGCTTGTGTTCAGACCGCGCTCAGCAAGCTGCTCCTGATTCATGTCCTTGCCGCCTTCAACACAGAAGGCGTAGGCGCTGCCGATCGCCAAATGGTTGGAGGCGTTTTCGTCAAAAAGCGTATTGAAGTACAAAATGTTCGACTCGGAAATCGGTGATTGATGCGGAACCAACGCGACCTCGCCGAGGTAGTGCGCGCCTTCGTCCATTTCGACGAGATGCTCCAACGTTTCCTGCCCCTGTTCGGCACTGACGCTTACAATCCGGCCATTCTCAAATGTAATGGAGAAGTTGTCGATGATGTTGCCTCCATAGCTCAGCGGCTTGGTGCTGCGCACCGTGCCGTTTACGCCCGTCTTCAGCGGCGCGGTGAACACTTCCTCGGTCGGCATATTGGCGACGAAGCTGTGTCCTTTCTCGTTGATGCTCTCGCCGGCTGCCCAGATATGTCCTTCCGGAAGCTCGATGGTCAGATCGGTTCCCGGTGCGATATAGTGGAGCTTCTTATATTTTTTGGCGTTCAGGATGTTCGATTTTTCTTCCAATGTGGCCAGATGCTGTTTCCAGGCACCGACCGGGTCTTCCTGATCAATGCGCACCGTATGGAAAATCGCTTCCCACAGCTTCTGCACCCGTTCAGATTCGGGAGCGTCAGGGAACACCTTTGCAGCCCATTCCGGCGAAGGGACAGCCACGATTGACCAGCTGAACTTGTCCGCCTGCTGGTAAGCACGGTAAGGTGCCATCGCCTGGCCGCGTGTTTTTTGGTTCATGGCAATCCGCTCCTGCTTGATCCCTTTCAGCAAATCCGGGTTCTCGGCAATCACGTGCAGCACGGCTGCCCCGTTTTCCACGAGTTCGATCATTTCCCCTGCAAACCATTTTGGTGGAATCGCGAAGACTTCATCGTCGGCCCGTTCATACTGCAGACGGGTAACGATTTCGTCGCTCCAATTGACTTTGACGAGCTTGGCGCCCGCATCATACGCTTTTTCCACGATTAAGCGGACAAATTCCGCCGACTGGATCGATGCGTTGACGACCAGCGTTTGGCCCTTTTGGACGTTGACGCCTACACGGACGGCAAGATCGGCATATTTGTTTAATTGACTGATGAAATCGGTCATGGATTCATCCCTCCAGATACTGGTTATCAACTGACACAAGTAGTATTGTACTAAATTGTTCCGCATAATGAAAACCTAAGCTCTGCCGTTTGATGGAAACGGCCGCCTCCATGGTATACTATAGTATCAAATACACCACTTAGAAGGAGCAATGGATTCATGGACTTTACAATTATCGAAGCCGGGATGAAGCTGGACGAGGAACGACACTACGTGGGGCACACCATTTTTACTTTGGAGGGGCATAAGTCCAAGTATGAGGTTACCTTTTTCAGCAAGAAGGGCAATGATTGGGATTACAGCCTGAACTATGCGGACGAATCGGGCATCGAAGAGGAGATGCTTCAGGCCGATGCGCGGCTGGAAGAGGATGACGACCTGTTTGATGCGCTGCTTGATGCCGCGATGGATACGATGGAAGACGCCGAATAGTCGGAAGGCTGGACGGAGCAGTCTATATTTTAAGTCATAAGGAAAGGTGAGCCGACGTGAACAATGAAGATGAGCTGGGTCTGTCTGAAACGATACAGGTCCATCTGAAAAAGAGCCTGTCCACTATTAAGGCGGAAATCGAGAGCATGCTGGCGACGATCGACCAGAAGGAATGCTGCATTCTGAACGAGTTTGAGCAGATCCACAGCGTCTTTACCGACATGCAGATGACGGCCGCATCCTATTATCTGAATGCGTATCTGTCGCCTTATACAGATCGCTATGTAGCATTGTCCACGGCGCTGCAGCATCTGTCGGAGCGGAATCACGGGGCGCTCATCGTCGTCAAAAGAAACGATGCGCTCCCGCCGCTGGTGCATTCCGGCATACCGGTCGGGGCAGACGTGTCGCATACCCTGCTGGAATCGATTTTTTATCCGGGGGGACCTCTGCACGACGGGGCGGTGCTGGTCGACAAGAACCAAATCGTCTCCGCCGGCAATGTACTGCCCGTTTCTAAAGCGCTGCGCGAGGGGAAACTTGGAACCCGTCACCGGGCCGCATTGGGGCTGTCAGAAATATGCGATGCGCTGATCCTTGTCGTTTCAGAGGAGACGGGGAGGGTTTCTTTTGCCCTGAACGGAACGCTCTACCCGGTACGCCCGGGGGAAATGGATTCACGGCCGGTGTTCAGCCCGGATGTAGCCGTCCCTGGAGGGGATTGAGGCAAGTTCGTGGCAGCCAGCAGATGCAGGATGGGAGTCAAACTTGTGTACGCAGAGCGATCTGACGCATAATGGACATACAGGCATGCTGCATGGCTCCATTAGAAAGGGTCGGCATCGGCGTCTCTACCCGATTTGTTCCTTCGCTGAACAAGGGGAAATGAGACAACGGACGCAGAGGGAAAGAGGTGCATCATTATTTTGTTTTACATCATATCGCTGATCGTCATTGCGATCGACCAACTGAGCAAGCTCTGGGTCCGCTCATCCATGGTCGTCGGAGGTTCGAGGCCTTTTCTTGACCCGTACGTTCATTTTGAGTACTACCAAAATTCCGGTGCCGCATTCAGCTCGTTCCAGGGCTACGGCAAGTTATTTGTCGTATTTGCGGTGTTTGTTACGGCCGTCATTATCTATTACCGGACCAAAGGCGTGCTTAAGGGGACATGGATGGAGCTGGCCACGGGCTTTCTCGTCGGCGGGGCGATCGGCAATGCGATCGACCGGGTGCTGTTCGGCAAGGTTACGGATTTTATCGTCCTCGGCCGCATGACAGGCATTATGAATATCGCGGATATCGCGATTAATATCGGCATCGTGGCCATTATTCTGTCCGTGATTTTCCGCCGCGAGCCCAAGCAGTCTTATTCCTGATGCCCTGTTAACGGACATTTGGAATCATGATGTGCAGACAGCAGACTCCCGGGAAGCCGGGAGTTTTTCGCGAGCTCGGGTTTTTCGGCTGTAAACGAAACAAATGGGCTACAATATGGTTAATAGTTTGATAGCGTGATCGGTCATTGAAGCAAGTCGAATCGACGCCATCATGGTATACGTACATATGGGGGTATGCAGATTGAAATCCAGATATTTGGCCGGGTATTCCCTGGCTGTTATGGGTGCGGGCTTTCTCGTCATGCTTTTCCTGCCGCAAAATTCGTGGGTCAAGCTGCTGCTGGGAGGCTTTGAAGCCGGACTCGTCGGCGGATTTGCCGACTGGTTTGCGGTCACCGCCTTGTTCCGCCATCCGATGGGGATTCCGATCCCCCACACGTCGCTGCTGCTTAAAAATCGCAACAAAATCGTCAATTCGCTCATCTCTGCATTGGAAACCGAACTTCTGAATAAGGAAAGCATCACGTCCAGACTTCGGCAGATGAAGCTGTTCCAGTCTGTGTCGACCGGGCTGTTCAAGCTGATCCGGCGGAAAGAGGTCCGCATGAAGCTCCTGTCTTCGCTGGAGCAGGCCGTTCGCGAACTGCCGCTGGAGAAAGCGGCCCCGCACATCCGGGACATGGTGCTTCGGTACATTCATAGCCGGAACATCACCGAATTGTTAAACCGTGTGGTCAAAGAGACGGAAGCGCACCAGTTGGACGAGAAGGTATTGGACTACGGACTGCTGTACGCCGCAGAATGGGTGAACAACCCGGACAACGAAATGATGCTCGGCAAGCTGGCGCATGCCAAACTGGACGAGCTTCAGCTTGGAGGAATGAAAGGCTTTGCCGTTCAGGCGATGCTGGGCTTTATGAACGAGGAAAAATTGGGAGCGATTTTGAAGAAGCTGATCCTCTCGGCATTGCTTGAAGTGGCGAATCCGGAAAGTCCATACCGGGAACGGGTTGTCAAAGGCATCCGGGAGCGTTTGGCCCAAGTAGCCGACAGTCCTGAAACGGAAAGCCGCATAAAGGGTTGGCTGGATGACAAGCTGAGCTCTGAGAACGCGGAAGCATGGATTGCCGGCCAGCTGAACCATATGCGTGAACGTCTGCTGCTGTGGATGGAAGCCGAACGGGAGCGAGGCGGGCGTATATGGATTCGTCTGTTCCGCTGGTGCCATGATTTGCTGAAATCCAAGGAAGAGTTAACCCTCCGGTGGGAACAAGGGGTTCTGGCAATGATCGTTCAGCTGGTGGAATCCAATTATTACCGAATCGGCGTGCTGGTGCGGGAAAATCTGGACAAGCTGGACGATCAGTCGCTCGTCAACATGCTGGAGGAGAAGGTCGGCAGCGACCTGCAGTGGATCCGGGTCAACGGCGCGATTTGCGGATTCGTGATCGGCATCGTGCTGAGCGCCATTCATTTGCTGATTTTAAACGGGTAAATTCAGGGGAAGGGACAGGTGAAGTTAATGAAAAGGAACCAATTGGGAACATCGGAACTGAACATCAGCGAGATCGGGCTGGGCTGCATGTCCTTGGGAACCGATGAGGCGCAGGCTGAGCGAATCGTTCACGCGGCGCTGGAGCGGGGCGTGAATTTTTTGGACACCGCGGATCTTTACGACAGCGGCAGAAACGAAGAAATTGTCGGTAAGGCGATCCGCGGGCGCCGGCAGGACGTTGTTCTGGCGACGAAGGTAGGAAACCGGAGAATTCCCGGTAAAGAAGGTTGGGTATGGGACCCTTCTAAAGCGTATATCCGCTCTGCGGTAAAAGAAAGCCTTCGCCGCCTCCAAACGGATTATATCGATTTGTACCAGCTCCATGGCGGTACGCTGGACGATCCGATTGACGAGACGATCGAGGCGTTTGAGGAGCTGAAGCAGGAGGGCGTGATCCGCTATTACGGCATTTCGTCGATCCGACCAAACGTGATCCGGGAATACGTAAAGCGTTCCGGAATCATCAGCGTCATGAGCCAGTACAGCATTCTGGACCGCCGCCCGGAGGAAGAGGTGCTGCCTTTACTGGCCGATAACCATATCAGTGTCATCGCACGTGGTCCGGTGGCTTCCGGTGTCCTGACCGAACAGGGCGGAGCGAAAGTGGCGAAGGGGTACCTGGATTACAGTTCCGACGAACTGATCCAGATCCGCGAGCAATTGCAGCGCCTGGTCAAGAATGACCGGAGTATGGGGCAGACCGCGATCCGGTACGCCTTGGCGAATCCGGTCGTGTCGACGGCCATCGCGGGAGCAAGCTCCCTGGAGCAGCTGATCCACAATACTGCGGCTGGAGACGCTCCGGCGCTCACTGACGAGGAGATCGAGCAGATTCGCAGCTTTAGTAAGGCTAATCAGTATACAGCGCACCGTTAATCACATTATTTTTCTTTATAAAAAGGAGCCGTCCCCGGGTCGTGAATGACCTTTGGACAGCTCCTTATTTTTTTATATGTTGGGACTTATAAAGAGACTTTATGGATTGTCAATAAGAGCATAGAAGTGCGGCTAAACGTTCTGAGTCAGCTTTAAGGCAGCCATCAAATCCGCTCTGCGTTCCGTCCGATTGACAAACAGCTCCCCGTTTTGGATATGGTCGATGTACAAAATCCCGTCGAGATGGTCCATCTCATGCTGAATGCAGCGTGCCAAATAATCCTCTGCCTCCATCACAATCGTTTTGCCCTCACGGGTTAACGTACTGATCTTCACGTATTTCGCCCGCTTCACGATACCGGTATACCCGGGGTAGGATAAGCAGGCTTCCGGTCCGGTTTGCTCCCCGGCGTGCTCGAGCAGCACCGGATTGATCAGCTCAATGAGCCCGCCCCCGCAGTCCATGACGATCACCCTGCGGAGAATGCCGATCTGCGGTGCGGCCAGGCCGGCTCTGCCTTCTTCCGCGTACAGGGTATCCGCCATATCATCCAGCAGCTTGTAAATTCTCGGCGTTATTTCCGTAACGGGTTTTGCTTTTTTGCGGAGAATCGGATCTCCGAAGGGAAGAATTTCTTTTTCCGACATGCTTGTTACCTCCAGTTTCAATAAACGTCTAGGCCCCTCTAACGTTCGATGGGGTATGATGCCATAAGTCGCTAGGAGTGCAGTCGAGAGCTGTGCACAGCGCATCCATCGTATCGGCCTTTATCTGCTTCGGATTGCCGTTCAGCAGGGCGCTGATCGAGGGGGGAGACAGCTCGTAGCCGGCTTTGTCTTTCAGTAGACGGGCCAGTGCGGCTCCCGTCCAAATTCCGCGTTCTGCCATCACTTGGCGCAGCATCCATATGAGCATCGCTTTCAAACCACCTTTGTATGTTCAGTATATGTATATTCAATCATTTAGGTGCTGCCTAATATTTTTAGGTACGAACTAATATAACACAACCAAGTGGCAAAAGGGAAGAACGAGGATATAAGCATAAGGGCGGTTAATATTGGGCAATTCTCGGAACCTTGTTATGGATCCATCTGTAAAATATAGCCATTCCATGCAGGGAAGCTTGTAGAATTTTGACTAACGGGAAGTGCTTTCACGAACATTAAATTTTTTTTGACGTATCTGTTGTCTAAGCCTGATTCTCTAGTATAATGGTAACGAAAGCCAATCAAGAAGGGATGCGTGATGCATGAAGTTCAGCGAGTACGAATACAAGCGGCCAGACGTGAAAGAAATTGAACAACGGTTTAAACAACTGATCCAGCAGTTCGAGCAGGCGGCTTCCTTTGAAGAGCAGGACAAGGCCATGTCCGATATCAACAAGCTGCGCAGCGAATTCGAAAGCATGGCAGAGATTGCCGTCATTCGCCATTCCATCGATACGAACGATGAATTTTACAAGGCCGAACAAGAATACATCGATGAAGCAAGTCCGGTCTATCAAGAATACATAACCGATTATTATAAAGCGCTGGTAGAGTCCAAATTCAGAAGTGAACTCGAAGCCAAGTGGGGAACGCAACTGTTCAAGCTTGCCGAGCTGGCGCTTAAGGCCTTCCATCCGGATATCATCGAGGATATGCAGCTCAATAACAAGCTGGCCACCGAGTACAGTCAGCTCATCGCCTCTGCGAAGATTCCGTTCGAAGGCGAGGAGCGGACGCTGTCCCAGCTGCTGCCGTTTGAGCTGTCGCCGGACCGCGACCTGCGCCGGAGAGCGTCGGAAGCGAGATATTCCTTCATGGCGGAGCATGAGCAGGATTTTGACCGGATCTACGATGAACTCGTGAAAACCCGGACGCGCATGGCTCAAAAGCTCGGATATAAAAATTACGTTGAGCTTGCCTATATTCGCATGAACCGTACGGATTATGACGCCGACATGGTGGCCAACTTCCGGAAGCAAGTGCTGGAACACATCGTACCCGTAGCCCAAAAGCTGAAGGAACGCCAGCGCGAGCGGATCGGCGTCGATTCCCTGCGAATCTATGACGACAATTTCAGCTTCAAGACTGGGAATGCGACGCCAAAAGGGGATGCGGACTGGATTCTGGAGCAAGGGAAGAAGATGTACGCGGAGCTGTCTCCGGAAACCGATGAATTTTTCAAATTCATGGTAGACCGGGAGCTGATGGATCTCGTCAGCAAAAAGGGCAAGCAAAGCGGCGGATACTGCACGTTTATCAGCAAATACGAATCGCCGTTCATTTTCTCCAATTTCAACGGCACTTCCGGAGATATTGACGTTCTCACGCACGAAGCCGGCCACGCCTTCCAGGTCTATTCCAGCCGTCATTATCAGGTGCCGGAATACCTGTGGCCTACGTATGAATCGGCCGAAATCCATTCCATGAGCATGGAGTTCTTCACGTGGCCGTGGATGGATAACTTCTTTAAGGAAGACACGGAGAAATACCATTTTGACCATCTGTCCAGTGCGCTTCTCTTCATTCCGTACGGCGTATCCGTCGACGAATTCCAGCACTTCGTGTATGAGAATCCGGAGGCGACACCGGAGGAACGCAAACGCGCTTGGCGTGAAATCGAGAAGAAGTATTTGCCGCACCGGCAGTACCCGGACAACGAATACCTGGAGCGGGGCGGCTTCTGGCACAAACAGGGGCATATCTTCCAGGCGCCGTTCTATTACATCGATTATACGCTGGCGCAAATTTGCGCGTTCCAGTTCTGGAAGAAGATGAACGAGGACCGCGAAGCGGCTTGGGCGGATTACCTGAGACTGTGCCAGGCGGGAGGATCCCGTTCCTTTACCGGACTTGTGGAGCTTGCCGGACTGCAGTCGCCGTTTAAAGACGGCACCGTCGCTTCGGTGATCGGCGTCATTGAGAACTGGTTGAACAGTGTGGACGACAAAGCTCTGTAAAATTAAATACTTGCGAATAAAAATGTAGAAAGCAGGCATTGGGGATGAGCCCCATGCCTGCTTTTTGTGTATGACGTAATTTTGGTGCACACGTTTTCCGCTGACCGGAATCGGGTAAGCATCAGTAGCAGGAGGGTGGTTTTCCCATTAAGTTGGAGATTACTGTACAAAGCGATCCATCCTGGTTTATACCACCTAAAGCAGGCAAACAGGTATTTGTCCTCACGGAGCATATGCGTTATTGCGGTGAATATACTTGTTCTAAGGCTTATGTGCGTAAATGGGACGTAAATGAATGAATGGAGGTGATCTTTTGACGATGGTTAGTGAACATGGTGCAGGCAGGGCATTGATTCAGGGCATCGGTACGGCGCTTCCGCCTCACCGCCTTTGCCAGGATGACGTATTTGCCAAAATCGAAGCTTCGTTAAGGGAAGATCCCCACGCGCTAAGGTGGGCGAAAAGAATATTTAAGCAATGCGGAGTCCAGGTCAGGTACACCTGTGAGGAGGATTTTCTCAAACCTGCCGATCAGTGCACGTATCTGTCCACGGACAAGCAGCAGGCTGCCCCTTCGACCTCCAAGCGGATGGAGGTGTACCGGAGAGAATCGGTTCCTCTCGCGGAGAAGGCGGCGGAAGAAGCTATGCGTGATGCGGGAGTGGAGGCTTCCGGAATCACTCACATTCTGACGGTAAGCTGCACCGGTCAATTTCTTCCCGGATTAGACACCGCCTTGATTCATCGGCTTGGATTGTCTGCGCGGATTCAGCGGATCCCGCTTACCTTTCAAGGCTGCGCCGCCGGTTTGAGGGCGATTCAGTTAGCACAGCAAATCGTGTCTGCGAGCCCGGCCGCGACGGTGCTCATCGTTTGCGTCGAACTGTGCACCATCCATTTGCAGCCTTCAGGATCCCGTGAAGCCTTGTTCGGCGCTTCATTTTTTGGGGACGGGGCTTCGGCATGTATCGTCAGCTCCGGTGAAGCCGACCAACAGGGAGGGTTCGAACTCGGCGGAGGACACTCTGTGCTCCTTCCGGACTCTGCAGACGAAATGATTTGGGAGGTCGGGGACACCGGTTTTGATTTATACCTCTCCCCCAATATCCCCAAGCTGCTCAGAACGTTCCTGCGGGATGAAGTGGACCGGCTGCTGGACGGAGGAGCACTTCCGCCATTATGGGCGATCCATCCGGGAGGACGGGGCATCGTAGATGCCGTCCAGGATTTGTTCGGACTGGAGGACAGCCAGACCGAATTCAGCCGGAACGTGCTGCGGGACTCCGGGAATTTATCCTCGGCGACGCTGCTGTTCGTATTAAAAGGAATGAGAGAGCGTTTGAGGGAACAAGGCGAGGGTGAACGGTCCGGAGTGGCCCTGGCGTTTGGCCCGGGCTTGACTGCAGAACTCCTTCGATTTACGTATGTTCCATCATTCGTTACGAAACGGGAGTCAAGTTATGAGTATGCCGGCCTTTAAGCGGTTAAACCGGCGGGCCGTGGAAGAGGAATACATGGACGACTTCAGCACGGGCGGCGACGAGCTGCTGGAAGCGCTGCGCCATTTGCGACGGCTGAACCGGATCTTTGGTGCTTCGTCTCCATCCTTATACGGGTTCAAGCGGTTGTGGCGTCAATCCGGCCGACCGGACAGGGTATCGGTGCTGGATATTGGCGCCGGCTCGGGAGATGTGAACCGCCGCATTCTGCGCTGGGCTGCCCGAAACGGGGTCGATGTCCGGATTACATTAGTGGACATTACGGAAGAAGCCTGCGAGGAGGCCAGAAACCTGTACCAGCGGGTACCGAATATTACGGTCAGACGCTGCGATTTGTTTGACCTTCCGGAAGGCAGCGCCGATATCGTCATGTCATCGCAGTTCCTACACCACTTTGACGACGTCCGGCTTCCCGAAGTGGTGGGGCAGATGCTGAATGCATCCCGTCTGGGCGTCGTGATCAGCGATATTCATCGGCACTGGATTTCGTGGTCCGCCGTTTGGGTCGTGGCGCACCTGGTTTCAGGCAACCGTTATATACGGCATGACGGGCCATTGTCGGTTGCGAAGGGTTTCAAGTCTTCCGATTGGATCAGGCTGAGACAGCGGCTGCAGGAGCGGGATATTCAAGCGGACTTGCTGTACAGCTGGAAGCCGTTATTCCGTTATGTGGCTGTTGTTCATAAAACGGGAAAAGTATAAATCAGCGAAAGGAGATGATTCCCATGCAGGACGCGGTCGTGATCGGAGCTGGCCTTGCCGGCTGCAGTTTAGCTATCCGGCTGTCTGCCCAAGGGTGGAAGACCGTGCTCATAGACCGACAGTATTTTCCCCGTCATAAGCCATGCGGGGAATTTCTGTCTCCGGAGGCGAGAGAGACGCTGGCCAGCCTTGGTGTAGCGGAGGCTGTCGAGCGAATGGAGCCGAATCCGATTCACCGGGCCCGCCTGGTGCTGAGGCATGGACAGGTGCTGGAAGCAGCGCTCCCCGGTACAGGCTGGGGCATCAGCCGTTATACGCTGGATGCCGGCCTGCACAGGGCTGCAAGGGAGGCAGGCGTGGAAATACGGGACGCGACGACGGTCACAAGCATTCATGCCCGTGAGGATGGAGGCGGATATATCGTCGGGACCCGGACCGGCGGACTCAGCGATACGCTGGAGGCGAGGACGGTGATCGCCGCCTGGGGCTGTCACCGCCGGCCGGATTTGATCGATTATGAAGAAATAGGGCAGGACGGGCATGCCTACATCGGGATTAAAACGCATGTGACCGGGCTTGCAGGGACGGAAGCCGTGGAACTTTATCTGGTTCCCGGAGGCTACATCGGGATCGCCCCTGTGGAAGCGGGCACCTATAATGTAGCCGCGCTTCTGCGGCGGGATCGGTTGAAAGGCGCGGGAGTGAAGATGAAAGAGCTGCTGGATTTTGCGGCAAGCGGCAATCCCCAGCTTGCCCGCCGATTGTCGGAAGGAACACCGACCGACGGGACGATGATCTCGACCGCGCCGGTATATTTGTCCCGCCGGCCTCAGCCCTGGCGGATGATTCCGCATGCCGGAGATGCCTGCGCGATGATTCCGCCGCTCTTCGGAGACGGGATGAGCGCCGCCCTGCGCTCGGGCATTCTGTGCGCCTCGTTTGCCGACCGCTATTTGCGGGGCGAGCTGAGCATGCAGGACTGGGAGCGGCTGTATACCGAGGCTGTGCACCGTGAATTCAGCGGTATTTTGCGAAAAGGGCGCTTTTTGCAGGCGATCAGCGGCCGGCCCTCTGCCGGAAGGATTCTGTCAGGCTTTGCCCGGCTGTTCCCGCCGGTCGCGGATTCATTGGTCAAAGCGACGCGGCTGAAGAACACGATGTCTTAGTTGGATTGCAGACCGCATGCCGACAGGAGGAGGGAATCGGGTGATTTACCGTTTCATAACCGGACTTGCTCTCCGCTATCCTGCGTGGGTGCTGGCATGCTGGACTGCGCTGCTCGTCCTGTGCGGTTCGGCAGCGATATCACTGCCTTCCATCCTGAAGGATCACGGGCTGCGTACGGAGGGAACTTCCGCACAGGTCGAGCGGATCCTGTCGGAAGATTACCAACTCCCCAATGAACCGGCCGTTGTCGTCTTCGAACGGGAGCCCGGAGCCTCCCGCGCTTCGTTGGAATCGGGAATCCGGACTGTATTGGAACATCTCCGGCGGGTGGACGGCAGTCTGACCGTCATTTCACCCCTGGAGCATGAGGGGATGCTGGACAACCAAGCCGCCTATGCCCTGTTGGGGTTGAACAACCAGGATCAGACCGCCGGGACGGGGCTTGACGCCATTCGTTCAGCTTTGTCCGAGCCGCCCGGTGTGAAGATTACGCTGACCGGCAAGCCTGTCGTGCAGGACGATGTCAACCGGGCGAGTATGCACGACTTGAAGAGGGCAGAGCTGATCGGTCTGCCGCTGGCCTTTCTAATCTTGTTCTACGCGTTCGGCGGCTGGATCTATGCCCTCATCCCCATCGCAGCAGGGTGCACGGCCGTGGGCGTTTCGATGGGGATTCTTTATTGGCTTGGGAGCGGCGTGCAGCTGGAGCTGTCCAACTTCGTGCTGAACGTCATACCCATGGTCGGCCTGGCGCTCGGCATCGATTTTGGACTGATTCTTGTCAGCCGCTTCCGTGAGGAATGGGGAGCATCCAGCGGCCGCATAGAGCTGGCGCTGTCGGTCACCATCAGGCAGGCTGGCAGGGCTGTGCTCTATTCGGCCGCCTGCGTGATCATGGGGCTCATCGCCATTACATTCATCCGGATGCCGATGTTCCGTTCGGTCGCCGTCGGGGCAATGGTGGTCGTTTTTGTATCGGCTCTGGTGAATTTAACGCTTGTCCCGGCCTTTTTGACCTTATGGTCACCGGTGATCCCGATTCGGCGGAGTTCCGCAGCGGCAGCAGCCACCTTCAAGCCCGGACTGATGCAGCGATGGACCCGCTACGTCATGGAGAGGCCAGTCCGGATGACGCTGTTGTCCGCAGCGCTTCTGCTGACAAGCATCCTGCCGATTCGCTACTTGCAGACCTCCGTTCCTGATGCTGCCTCTCTGCCGTCAAGCTATCCGTCACGGCTTGGTGCGGAGCTGGTCGATTTCCGTTTCAACGCCCCTTTTACCTCAGTGATCCCGATGGTGGTGATTGGACGCGGGAATGCCTTGTCGGCAGCGGAATGGAGCGCAGCTTACAAGCTGTGGCAAAGGTTGAAGGCGGACCGGGATGTGCTCCGGGTGGATTCCATCTTTTCCAATATCCCCAAGTTCAATGATCAGTCGGGGGTCTTGTTAAACCCCAAAATGCTGCAGCAGCTGCCACAGAATACGAGCCAACCGCTCGTTCGTAAGGACAACCTGTTGATGTCAGTAACGCTTCGGCCAGGCATGGATGATAAGCAAACCGAGGCGTGGTTGCAGAAGTGGGAAATTCAAGGACAGAGTGAGAAGGACATTCGGATACTGCTTGGGGGAGAAGCCAAGTACCGGCTGGAAGTAAGTGAAGAGATCAAAGCCAGGCTCCCTTCGGTGCTTCTCTGGATGGCTATAACCAATTTTGTGGTGCTGTTCGCAGGTTTTCGTTCGATCATCATACCGGTCAAAGCACTGCTGATGAACCTGCTCAGCCTTACGGCTTCGTTCGGGGTGCTGGTGTACTTTTTTCAAGATGGGATGCTGGGGGGCGGATCAGGCAGCATTGCTGTCATGATCCCGGTATTTATCTTCGGATTGGTGTTCGGGGTAAGTATGGATTACGGCGTTTTCCTGCTGTCCCGAATGACCGAGGTGTTTCATCGTACAGGAAATGCTGAAATGGCGATAGCTGCGGGACTCTCTTCCACAGGGAAAGTGATCACTTCAGCGGCAGCCATCATGATCGCCGTCACTTTGCCGTTTACCGCAGGGGACGTCGAAGGAGTCAGACAGCTTGGGTTCGGTATCGCTGCGGCGATCCTGATCGATGCGACCCTGATCCGCTTTATGCTCGTTCCAGCGTTAATGAAGCTGATGGGGCATGTCAATTGGTGGCTGCCGCATCAGCTTCGCCGCTGGTTATTTACGGAGTAACACCTGCTGGATCTGATGATCCGGCCCTTTTTTTAAGATCAGCTTGGCACGCGCCTTCGTCGGCAAAATGTTCTCCATTAAATTTTTAAGATTGATCGTTCTCCAGATTTCCGACGCGTTCTGCACGGCTTCCTCTTCGGAGAGACTGGCAAATTTGTGAAAGTAGGACCTTGGATCTTGGAAGGCGGTATCGCGCAGCAGTTGGTAACGCTCGATATACCAGCTGCGGATGTCCTGCTCTTCGGCATCGATATAGATCGAGAAATCAAAGAAGTCGCTGATAAAGACCGGCGCCTCCGTATTGACCTGAAGGACGTTAATCCCTTCCAGAATGAGGATGTCCGGCTGGTCGATCAGCTGCTCCTCGTCCGCCAGAATATCATAGGCCAGGTGCGAATAGACCGGGGCCTTCAGTGCAGGCTGTCCGGATTTGACGCTGCTAATAAACTGCATCAGTTTCTTGATGTCGTAGCTCTCCGGAAATCCTTTTTTGTTCATGATGCCTTTTTCCTCAAGGACGCGGTTCGGGTACAGAAAGCCGTCCGTCGTCACCAGGTCCACGCGCGGATGCTCCTGCCATCTGGACAGCAGCGTTTGCAGCAGGCGTGCGGTCGTGCTTTTGCCTACGGCTACGCTGCCGGCGATCCCGATGATATAAGGCGATTTGGGCGCTCGGATGCCGGTGAATGTGTTCATCTTTTCTTGAAGCTGCTGGAAAGCACTTACATACAAATGAATGAGGCGGGTCAGCGGAAGATAAATGTCGCGCACTTCCCGCAGCGAAATTTTCTCATTCAAGCCTTTGAGGCGTTCAAATTCCTCTTCTGTCAGCGGAAGTTTCGAGTCCTCTTGTGCCGCCTTCCAGTCTTTCCGGTCAAATGTATAATAAGGGGAGTATGTGTTCATGGTACACTCGCTTTCTAAACAAAGTAGGGCCATGCCAAACCAGCTCCTGTCGTTTCAAGAGTATGTAAACGGGAAGTGAATCCCAAAATAAACTGTGACATTGCGCGTTACTAATGCGAACTGAATTATAGCATGTTAAGCGGCTTAAATAAACCTTAGGGTTAAAAATGGATACCAGAAAAACCGTTCAATCGACAAAAGGGTTTGGGCTTTCGGGAACAAGAGGTATAATAGGATCAGTGCAAGCCAAATCATGCGAGAGCGGGACAAGTGAGCTGAGGACGATGGACATTGAAAGACAAAGATTAGCAATTGAGGCAGCCAGACTGTATTACCAGTCCGATTACAGCCAGCA
The DNA here is from genome assembly GCF_040545415.1 of Paenibacillus favisporus. Lineage (NCBI taxonomy): Bacteria > Bacillati > Bacillota > Bacilli > Caryophanales > Paenibacillaceae > Paenibacillus > Paenibacillus favisporus. The sequence continues at coordinate 1,096,685 of NZ_JBEPLV010000001.1, forward strand.
GGATATCGCCGAGCGGCTTGGCGTTTCCAGGCCGACAGTTTCGAGACTGCTTCAGCATGCCAAGGAACAAGGATACGTGCGGATCGAAATTGTCGACCCTGGCGAAGATTTAAACGTACTGGGCCGGAAGCTGAAGCGCAAATACGGCTTGGATACGGTACAGGTCTGTTATTCCCCGTTAAACCAGTACGAGGAGATCAAGAAGCATATCAGCAAAAAGGCAGCCGAATTCCTCCACGAGATCGTCCAGGACAAGGATATTATCGGGGTCACTTGGGGGACCACAATGCATGCTGTCGCGCTTCAGCTTGCGCCCAAGCAGGTAAAAGGCGTCGAAGTCGTACAGCTGAAGGGCGGTGTCAGCCATTCCCACGTCAACACCTACGCGGCGGAGACGGTGAACCTGTTTGCGGAGGCGTTCCAGACGGTAGCGAGATACCTGCCGCTGCCGGTCATCTTCGACAACATCGAGCTGAAGCGGATCGTGGAGGAAGACCGGCATATCAGCCGGATCATCGAGCTTGGCAAACAGGCGAACATTGCCGTGTTCACGGTCGGTACGGTGAAGGAAGACGCGCTGCTTTTCCGGCTGGGATATTTTAACGAGCAGGAGCAGGAGCTGCTGAAGAAGTCCGGTGCCGGAGACATCTGTTCACGTTTTTTTGATGAAACGGGCCAGATCTGCAGCGAAGAGATCAATAACCGGACGGTTGGTATCGATCTTCACGAGCTTCAAAAGAAGGAAAAGTCCATTCTGGTTGCCGGTGGAGAACGCAAGGTGGAGGCCATTCAAGCGGCTCTCGCGGGCAATTACGCAAACATTTTGATCACGGATCAGTTTACAGCGCAGGCTCTGATCTCTTAGAAAATCATTCATTTCATATCGATTGCTTTTTTTGAATTCCGTCCGGATTACATAGGGCGGATTTTTTTTGCACACATTACGGGAGTGGGCAGAACGATTTGTGAACATAATTTCACGATCTATTTACATATGTTCAGGCCGGTGTTATGATAGTCGTGCAGCTTGAAAGAAAAGCTTTTCAATTCCAGGGAATTGGATAAATAAAAGAATAACCTATCATGAATCAAGGAGTGGATCAGAATGACAAATTTGGCGGGAATGATCGATCATACCCTTCTTAAGGCAGATGCCACCCGGGCCGAGATCAGCAAGCTGATTGACGAAGCGAAGAAGTATGAATTCGCATCGGTGTGCGTGAATCCGACCTGGGTCAAATTCGCTGCAGAACAGCTGAAGGATTCCAAAGTAAAGGTTTGTACGGTCATCGGTTTTCCTCTGGGAGCCACGACTTCGGCCGTCAAAGCATTTGAAGCGAAGGACGCGATCGCTGGCGGCGCAACGGAAGTTGACATGGTTATTAATATAGGCGCGCTGAAGGACGGCGAGGACGATCTCGTGGAAGCCGACATCAAAGCGGTAGTAGATGCGGCTGCCGGCAAGGCTCTGGTCAAAGTCATTATTGAAACCTGCCTGCTGACGGACGAAGAGAAGGAACGCGCAAGCCGCTTGGCGGTTAAGGCGGGAGCCGATTTCGTAAAAACTTCGACGGGCTTCTCCACGGGCGGTGCTACTCCGGAAGACGTTCGCTTGATGCGCCAAACGGTAGGTCCGAACATCGGCGTCAAAGCATCCGGCGGCGTGCGCAGTCTCGAAGACATGAACAAAATGATCGAAGCGGGCGCAAGCCGTATCGGTGCCAGCTCTGGCGTCAAGATTATGGAGGGCGGCCAATCCTCGGCTTCCTATTAATAAGGAAGGTAAGAATCTCGCGCTAAAGTAAAGTGTGCATGAAATGAACGGAAGCGGTTCACATCGGAATATGGCAAACCGGGTCGGAAAGCTTCCGTTTCTATTAATACCAAGCCTGTAAGCGCTTAATAGATTTGGTTTCATAAAAAATTTCAACTGGGGAGACAGCTATGAAATATTTGATTGCGGTACTAGGGTTACTTGTTGTTTTTGCCCTGTCTTTCGTGGCCAGCAACGACAAGCGGAAGATCCGCTACCGCCCGCTGGTGATTATGATCATTCTCCAGATTATTCTGGGGTACGTTCTGCTCAACACCGTTCTCGGCACCGTGCTGATCAAAGGCTTTTCCGGTATTTTTGAAAAGCTGCTGGTCTATGCCGGAGAAGGGGTGAACTTCGTGTTCGGCGGTATCGCCAACGAAGGACAGGCGCCGTTCTTCCTCGGCGTGCTGCTGCCGATCATTTTCATATCGGCACTGATCGGCATCCTGCAGTATTTTCGCATTCTGCCGTTTATTATCCGGTACATCGGCCTCGTGCTGAGCAAGGTGAACGGGATGGGCAAGCTGGAATCGTATAACGCGGTCGCTTCCGCGATCCTGGGCCAATCCGAAGTGTTCATTTCCGTGAAAAAGCAGATCGGCCTGCTGCCGAAGCACCGGCTGTACACGCTCTGCGCCTCGGCCATGTCCACCGTTTCAATGTCGATCGTAGGCGCCTATATGACGATGATCGAGCCGAAATACGTGGTTACCGCGCTGGTGCTGAACCTGTTCGGCGGGTTTATCATTGCTTCGATTTTGAACCCATACAAGGTGACCAAGGAAGAAGATGAACTTGTCGTTCAGGAAGAAGAAAAGCAGTCCTTCTTCGAAATGCTGGGCGAATACATTATGGACGGCTTCAAAGTCGCCATTACGGTTGCAGCCATGCTGATCGGCTTTGTCGCCCTGATCGCCCTGATCAATGGCATATTTGACGGCATCTTCGGCATTTCGTTCCAGGAACTGCTGGGTTACATCTTTGCACCGTTTGCCTTTGTTATGGGCGTTCCATGGAAGGAAGCGGTGGAAGCGGGCAGCATTATGGCCACCAAGATGGTGTCCAACGAGTTTGTTGCCATGCTGGAACTCGGCAAACATACCGCATTGTCCGCACGCACGACCGGCATCGTATCCGTGTTCCTCGTTTCCTTTGCAAACTTCTCATCCATCGGTATTATCGCTGGTGCGGTCAAAGGCCTGCATGAGAAGCAGGGTAACGTCGTCGCGCGTTTCGGCTTGAAGCTGCTGTATGGGGCGACGCTGGTCAGCGTCTTGTCCGCGATCATCGCCGGACTGTTTCTATAAAAGACTTGCGTCATGTATACTCAAGGATGAAGGAGTGATAGAAACTTATGCCAAACTTTAAACGTATCCACCTGATTGTTATGGACTCCGTGGGGATCGGTGAAGCGCCGGATGCCGCCCAGTTCGACGATTTTGACGTCGATACCTTCGGGCATATCGCCCGTGAGCGCGGCGGCTTGAACATGCCGAATATGGGCAAGCTCGGCCTGTCCAATATCCGCGAAATCGAAGGGATTGCCAAAGCGGACAAGCCGCTGGCGTATTATACAAAAATGCAGGAAAAATCCGCAGGGAAAGACACGATGACCGGCCACTGGGAGATCATGGGGCTGTACATCGATACGCCGTTCCGGGTGTTCCCCGATGGCTTTCCGGACGAGTTGATTCAGCGAATCGAAGAGAAGACAGGCCGCAAAGTCATCGGCAACAAGCCGGCGAGCGGCACTGAAATTATCGACGAGCTCGGGGAAGAACATATGAAGACGGGAGCGCTCATCATCTACACCTCAGCGGATTCCGTGCTTCAAATCGCGGCTCACGAAGAGATCGTGCCGTTGAAAGAACTCTATGAAATTTGCGAATTCTGCCGGGAAATTACGCTGGACGATCCGTACATGCTGGGCCGGATTATTGCCCGTCCGTTCGTGGGCCAGCCCGGATCCTTCAAGCGTACCGCCAACCGTCATGACTATGCGCTGAAGCCGTTTGACCGCACCGTGATGAACGAGCTGAAGGATGCGAATTTCGACGTGATCGCGATCGGCAAAATATCCGACATTTATGACGGGGAAGGCGTGACCAAGGCGATCCGCACCACATCTAACATGGACGGCATGGATAAGATCATCGGTGTTATGGATGAGGACTTTACGGGACTCAGCTTCCTGAACCTGGTGGACTTTGATGCGCTGTACGGCCACCGCCGCGATCCGCAAGGATACGGGCAAGCCTTGGAAGAATACGATGCTCGTTTGCCTGAAATGTTTGCCAAGATGACGGATGACGACCTTCTGATCATCACAGCGGACCACGGCAACGATCCGACATACCGCGGCACCGATCATACGCGTGAATACGTACCACTGTTGGTATATTCACCGCGCTTCGCCAATGGAGGCAGTGAGCTCGCGCTTCGGAAGACGTTTGCTGATATCGGTGCAACCGTGGCCGAGAACTTTGGCGTCACGATGCCGAAATACGGCACCAGCTTCCTGGGAGACCTGAAGTAGCACGATTTTACAATATACATGAATCCATGATCTATGGGGAGGAAAAGAAATGAGCACTCATATTGGAGCCAAGGCAGGAGAAATCGCAGAAACGATCCTTTTACCGGGGGATCCGCTGCGGGCCAAATTTATCGCGGAAACGTATTTGCAGGATGTGCAATGCTACAACGAAGTGAGAGGCATGCTCGGTTTTACAGGCACGTACAAAGGACAGCGTATTTCCGTGCAGGGAACCGGCATGGGAATTCCGTCGATCAGCATATACGTCAATGAACTGATCCGCGAATACGGCGTCAAAAATCTGATGCGCGTCGGCACGTGCGGCAGCATGCAGGAGCATGTACATGTGCGTGACGTCATCCTTGCGCAGGCTTCCTGCACCGATTCCGGCGCCAACCGCCACCAATTCGGAGGATACGATTTTTCGCCGATCGCAAGCTTTAACCTGCTGAAATCCGCGTACGATAAAGGGATTGAAAAAGGTCTGAAGCTGCACGTAGGCAACGTATTCAGCTCGGACATCTTCTACCGTGACGATAAATCCATCGTTGAGAAGCTGATGGAGCACGGCGTTCTGGCCGTTGAGATGGAAACGACAGCCCTGTACACGCTGGCAGCCAAGTTTGGCGTCAATGCATTGACCCTGCTGACCGTTAGCGACCACCTTCTGACCGGTGAAGAAACGAGTGCCGAGGAGCGCCAAACTACGTTTAACGACATGATGGAAGTGGCTCTGGAAACGGCGATCGGACTGTAAAGGCAGCATTCTTTCATCCCATTCACAGACTAACAATCCCATGGAAAGCGAGGCAGACATCCGATGAGAATGGTTGACTTGATTGAGAAGAAACGGGACGGCGGCGAGCTGTCCACGGAAGAGATTCATTTCATTATTGATGGATATACCAAAGGGGATATCCCCGATTACCAAATGAGCGCGTGGGCCATGGCTGTATTTTTCCAGAACATGACGCAGCGCGAGCGCGCCGATCTCACCATGGCTATGGTGAATTCCGGCGACACGATTGACCTGTCCGCCATCGAAGGCGTCAAGGTCGACAAGCACTCCACCGGCGGTGTGGGCGATACGACGACGCTGGTGCTGGCACCGCTCGTAGCGGCGCTGGACATTCCGGTGGCCAAAATGTCGGGCCGCGGTCTGGGCCATACCGGCGGTACGATCGACAAGCTGGAGGCGATTGAAGGCTTCCACGTGGAGATTGACCGCGAAGAATTCGTTCGTCTGGTGAACCAGGACAAAATCGCCGTTATTGGGCAGACCGGTAACCTGACGCCGGCCGACAAGAAGCTGTACGCTCTGCGCGATGTGACCGGCACGGTCAACTCGATCCCGCTGATCGCTTCCTCGATCATGAGCAAAAAAATAGCCGCTGGCTCAGATGCCATCGTGCTCGACGTTAAGACGGGCGCCGGCGCTTTCATGAAAACAGTGGACGATGCCAAGGAACTGGCTCACGCCATGGTCAGCATCGGCAACAACGTCGGCCGCAAAACGATGGCCGTCATCTCTGACATGAGCCAGCCGCTCGGACTCGCGATCGGCAATGCGCTGGAAGTGAAGGAAGCCATTGATACGCTGCAGGGCAAAGGACCGAAGGACCTCGAAGAGCTCTGCCTCGCCCTGGGCCGCCAAATGGTGTTCTTGGCGAACAAAGCAAGTTCCCTGGAAGAAGCCGAAGAGAAGCTGAAGGAAGTTATCAAAAACGGCAAAGCGCTGGAGAAATTCAAGGAGTTCATCAAGAACCAGGGCGGCAACCCGGATGTCGTCGACCATCCGGAGAATCTCCCGCAGGCTAAATACCAGATCGAAGTACCGGCGAAGGAAGACGGCGTAGTCGCCGAAATCGTCGCCGACGAGATCGGTACGGCGGCCATGTGGCTGGGAGCCGGCCGCGCGACCAAGGAATCCGAGATCGATCTGGCCGTCGGCCTGATGCTGAACAAGAAGATCGGGGATTCTGTGAAGAAGGGTGAGTCGCTCGTCACGATCCATGCGAACCGCGAAAACGTGGACGACGTCATCGCCAAGATTTACGAAAATATCCGAATCTCCGATCATGCCGAAGCGCCAACACTGGTGTACGGCATCATCACAGAATAAGCCCTACAGGCTGGAGCCTGGAACTTGCAGAAGTTCCAGGCTTTTTATATGGCTTCAGGTTTCATTGACCAAGCCGTTAAATCAAGGTATACTTCAGCATATGTAGTTGATTAGTAAACAATTTTTTCGAGGTGAAGAGTATTGGAGCAGACAGGCAGTGTTTCCAGGTGGATATCGGTGCTGCACCGCCAGTTTCAAGTCTATTTGAACCGGGAATTGAAGGAGCATGACATTAATTCGTCGGAGTACATTTTCCTGGTCAACTTGTATATCGAGGACGGGGTATCGCAGGAGAAGCTGTCGGCCAACCTGTTTATCAACAAAGCGGCGACAGCACGGGCTATCAGCAGGCTGGAGGCGCTCGGTTATGTCAAGCGTATTCGGGATCCTCAGGACAGCCGGGCGTATTTGGTGACCCTGACCGAGAAAGGGCTGGAGAAGCGGAAGTTTATCAGGTCGAAGCTGAAGGCGTGGACGGAGATCATTTCGAGCGGCCTGACCTCCGAGGAGACCGATGACATGATCCGCAAATTAAAGATCATGTCCGCCAATGCGGTCGCGGAGACGAAGGGATTGACATAAATCAGCCGGCCGAGCAACGCAGCGCTCTGTCCGTGGAACGCCCAACTGCGCAGAAAACGTACTGAATTTTTAAAAACAGAAAAAGGAATGGGCTACGGGATGCCTCATTCCTTTTTGTGTACCCGTTTGGACGGGAGTTATGCCGTTTTCACTCTTGGTACGGTAGACATAACGTCATATAAAGTGGACGAGTCGATATCCGATCCGAAGAACGCGACCGCGAGCACGACGAAGAGCAGAATCAGGCCCCATAGGAGCACGCCGATAATACCGCACACGAGCCCGGCAATCGCCATGCCTTTTCCTTGTTCATACCCCCGTTTGAGTTCCTTAAAAGAAAGGGCGGCAAAGATGATCGCCAGAATCCCCAGGATAAATCCTATGTACAAAATCATTACGCTTAGGATGCCGAGCACCATTGAGGCAATGGCTTTGCCATTCGTCTTGGGCGGCGTCATTGGCGGCTGCGGCTGAAAATGTTGATACGGGTCTGGTGAATGTGGATCCAACTGTGATTTCCTCCTCCTGCATTTGGCAGAACGTTTTATGTTTATATATTCTGCTTAACATGTCTATTATCACTTAGCCGGACCTATTTGTCGATATTTTTTCGGACGAAATTCCCAGATTTGACGCACTTTTGCCTGTTTTATCCGAACACAGGAAGCAATCATGAAACCAGTGCTTTCTATACGCTGAAACTCTTTCGGAGCTCCGAGGGGGATACATGCTTGTATTTTTTGAAGGCCCGGCTGAAATAATAGATGTCCTTGAAGCCGGAAGACAGGGCAATCTCCGAAATGTTCATTCTGGAGTTGCGCAGCAGGTATTCGGATTTGTTGATCCTAAGCGTGTTGACGTATTCGGTCACCGTCCGCGCCGTAAGCTCCTTGAACAGGCGGCTGAAATGAAAACGGCTGAGGCCGGCCAGCCCGGCCAGCAGATCGACGGACAGTTCTTCTTGGTAATGCTCCTCAATATATTGAAAAATAGGGGTAAACCGCTCCAAATTTTTCAGCCTGTACAGGCTCTCTTCCGGAGAAAGCGTATCTTTGCCGTAGCGGCGCAGCAGTATGGCTAGCAGACGGTACAGATAGGATTTGATCGACAGCTCATAGCCGAGTTCCCGTTCGTCCATTTCCCGGATCAGGGATGTGGCGCACTCGGTAATTTCCGGATCGCCGGAAATTTTGCTTGCGAACATGATCTGGTTCTGCGTAATCGGCGTAATAAACTTCGTTTCGACAGCGTCCGGTGTCTGGCTCTGCAGCAGTTTGATATCGACGATCATCGCATAATAGACCAAATCATCGGACAGGCATACCCCGTAATGCAGGTCGTTGCTGTTCACGACCACCATCTCACCCGCTTGAACTTCATAAGGAACCGAGTTCAGCTCGATGAGCGCGGAGCCTTTGGTAAAATACAGAAACTCCATATGATTGTGCCAATGGTGGGTAAACAGCGTTTTCCCGTATTCCTTGGCGGTACAATAATGGATCTTCATCGGAAAAAAACGGTCGGGCATATCCATCGGCTCCAGCAGAGCAAGGGGTCTATCCATCCAAGTCACCTCAAAATCGCACAATAAGATAAATTATTAGCATAGCTCTTCATGGCAGTTCCGCCTGTTCTTATTATAATTCAATATATATAGGTTGAACTAATCTTTTTACACCGTTATAGCCTGATCGTGTTTGCCTTTTTATGGGTGACATTCACGCGCAGGAAGGACTGCATGGGTTCAATCTACATTTGGAAGCCAAATGCGAGAACCAAAAGGAGAGTTGAAAACGCATGGATAAAGTAAGAGTAGCTGTAATCGGAGCAGGGTCCATATCGGAGTCCCATTTAAACTCGTATCAAAACAACCCGGAGGCAGAGATCGTCGCGATCTGCGATTTGAACGGGGAAAGAGCCAAGGCCGCTGCCCAGAAATACGGAGCTCCGAAAACATATACCGACTATCATGAACTGCTGGCCGACCCGGACATCGATGCCGTGAGCATCTGCACATGGAACAACCAGCATGCCGAAATCAGCATTGCGGCCGCCAAAGCGGGCAAGCATGTCCTGGTGGAAAAGCCGTTGTGCAGAACGGTTGAGGAAGCGCTTCAGATCCAGGAAGCCGCGCATGCCGGCGGAAAGGTGTTCCAAGTGGGCTATGTGCGCCGCTTTGACCCGAACGTCGCAGTGCTGCAGAGCTTTATGGAGAGCGGCGAAATCGGTGAGCTGTACTACGCCAAAGCCTCGCTCCTGCGCCGTGTAGGCAATCCGGGCGGCTGGTTCGCCGACAAGGAGCGCTCCGGCGGCGGACCGCTGATCGATATCGGCGTGCATGCGATCGACCTGTGCTGGTATATGATGGGCAAGTCGAAAGTGAAATCGGTGTCCGGCAACGTATACCACAAGCTGGGCAACCGCAGCCATGTGAAGAACTATTCTTTTTACAAAGCGGCCGACTACGACGCCAGCAAAAACACCGTAGAAGATATGGCGAACGCCTTGATCCGTTTTGAGAACGGAGCGTCGCTGCTCGTGGACGTAAGCTTTTCCCTGCATGCAAAGCAGGATGAAGCAGCGATCAAGCTGTTTGGTACGAACGGCGGCTTCGAAATTGATCCGGCTCTGGTCATCGTCACAGAGAAAAACGATACGATCCTGAACATTGAGCCGCAGGTGGACCATAAAGGCTTTAACTTTGCCGCCGCTTTCCAGAACGAAGTCAATCATTTTATCGAAAATATTAAAAACGGCACGGAGCCGATCGCCACGGTCGACGACGGCGTGGAAATGATGAAGATTCTGAACGGCATTTACGAATCCTCTGAGAAGGGAGTCGAAATTCAGCTATGAAAATCGGAGTAAGCACATACAGCCTGTACCGTCCGATTCAATCGGGTGAAATCACGGTTCTGGGCGCGATCGAGAAAATCGCCGAGATGGGCGGAGAACACGTGGAAATCGTTCCGATCGGATACACTTTGACCGGGAATCCGGAGCTGGTGGATCAGATCGTGGCCAAGGCGAAGGAAGTCGGGATCGACGTATCCAACTATGCGATCGGCGCTAACTTCGCTGTGGACACCGAGGAGGCTTACCGTAAGGAAATCGAGCGCGTCAAAGGAGAAGTGGACATCGCCGCACGCCTTGGCGTGAAGCTGATGCGCCATGACGTAGCCAGCCGCCAAGACACATCCATCAAACAGTTCAACCAGGAGGTTGGACGTCTGGCGGAGGCATGCCGCGAAATCGCCGATTATGCGGCGCAGTATGGCATTACGACAAGCGTGGAAAACCACGGCTATTATATCCAGGCAAGCGACCGGGTACAGACGCTGGTTCAAGCCGTGGACCGGCCGAACTTCCGGACGACGCTGGACGTGGGCAATTTTATGTGCGCGGACGAAGATCCGGTGGCCGCCGTCAAGAACAACATTCCTTATGCTTCGATGGTGCACATCAAGGACTTTTATCTGCGTCCAGCGGCCCTTAATCCGGGTGACGGATGGTTCCGCACGGCCAGCGGGAATTTCCTGAGAGGCGCCATTGCGGGGCACGGAGACATCAACCTGCGCGAATCGATTCGGATCATCAAGGAATCCGGATTTGACGGGTATTTCTCGATCGAGTTTGAAGGAATGGAAGACAGCTTTCAGGGGACAAAAATCGGCCTGGAGAACGTCAAACGCTTCTGGAACGAGGTATAGGCCGGGAATCAAAGCAGCCAATCTTTTAAATGATTCAGCATAAACAAGGGAGAGGTGACTGGAATGAACAATAAAATCGGCGTTATTGTCGACAGCTTCCGGGTCGGGGTCCGGGAAGGACTGGCCAAGGCGAAGAAGGTAGGAGCGGACGGTGTGCAGATCTATGCCGTGAGCGGAGAAATGGACCCGGCTAACCTGTCTGCGGCGCAGCGCAAGGAACTGAAGAGCTATATCGAGTCTCTGGGACTGGAAATTTCGGCGCTGGTGGGCGACCTCGGCGGATACGGTTTCCAGGATAAGACGGTCAACGCGGAGAAAATTGAGAAGTCCAAGCGGATTCTCGATCTGGCGGTAGAACTCGGAACCAGCGTAGTAACGACGCATATCGGACTTGTACCGGAGGACAAGAACAGCGAAATCTACCAAACGATGCACGATGCATGCGAGGAACTGGCTTCTTATGCCACCAGCATGAACGCTTTCTTTGCGATCGAAACAGGCCCTGAGCCTTCCGCACGACTGAAGGATTTCCTCGACGGGCTTGGCTCGAAGGGCGTATCCGTCAACTTCGACCCGGCAAACATGGTCATGGTTACCGGCGACGATCCGGCTGAAGGGGTGCACAACCTGAAGGATTACATCGTACATACCCACGCCAAAGACGGTATCCGTCTGAAAGAAGTACCTGCCTATTACATCTATGAAACCCTTGGCTTCGAGCCGCCGGCCAACGAGAACAATACTTTTGTTCCCGGGGAAGGGCAGTATTTCCGCGAAGTGCCGCTTGGCGAAGGCAGCGTGAACTGGCAGAGCTATTTGCAGGCGCTGAAAGATATCGGCTATCAAGGATACTTGACCATTGAGCGCGAGGTCGGGGAGGATCCGGAGGCGGACATTTCCAAAGCGGTGCAATTTTTGAAGCAGTTTCGGGGATAATCAGCCACTTGGCATGTATGAACTACTCCTCGAAAAATGAACGAATGACAAAACAGCGAATGCGATCGATAGGATCGGCATTCGCTGTTTTTTGCTATTATTCATCTTCTGTGTTGACGGCAATGCTGATCGTTTCGGATACCCATTCCCGTTCATAGACGCATCCGTCGACTTCCGCCAGGGTCCGGAACAGAAAATAGCCGTTTATTTCCTCAAGCTGTCCGTCCACCGGATCGAGAATCTTGGCTGCATACCTGAACGTGAGTGAACCGCCAGGGTCCACGGAGCCCAACAGGACATCATGGGGAGGATTAATCGCTTTGCCGTTTACGATCACGGTGCCTGCCTGCAAAAGATTGGGATCCTGCATCCAGCCGACGAGAACCACGGACGCTCCTAAGCTTCCACTGTTATTCAGTTTGACGGTAATCAGCAGTTCATCCCCTGGCTCAAGTACGTAATGGGCGGCATGTGCCGTTGCGGTCAGGCTGGGGGCCAGCAGCTCAACTATGGCCGTATCGGGTGAGGTGCGCTGGCGGACGATCCGGCCGTCGGGCAGGTGGAAGGCGTAAGATACGGTTGCTTCGTTTGGTACACGCAGCGGGGCTGCAGACGGTATAAACGGGTCAACGCTTGCTTCATAAGTGATGCTTACTTGCTGCCCCGGAGAAAGGGTCCCCAGGAAGAGCCCATCCATCAATGGTGACCCTTCCAAGTTTTGACCATTTAGCCGTACGCTTCCCGGAACGAGGGATAATCCCTGGGGAAACGCATCCTGCAGCGTTGCATCTACCGCTTGGCTGCTCGTATTCTGCACCGTACATTCGTAACCGATCATACAGCCGATGGTTGCCCGGTTTCTGTTTGACTTCTTGCTGAGACTGACCTCAGGGTCGATCACGTTCACTTGAAGCTCATTGGCCATCGCCGTATACTCCATCCCGTCAATGTAATACTTCATGCAGCTTTGGATGACCACGGAATCGGTGTCCACCATCCCGACTCTTAAGCTGACTCTGATGCGGATGGAAGCGCCGGGAGCGATCGTCCCGATCGGAATTCCATTTTCGGGCTGCACGTCCGGGTATAGGACGTCATTGATGACGACACTGCCCTGTACAAATGTTAATCCCGGTGGGAGCGTAATAAAGATCACCGCTTTGGATAGCGGTACACTCCCTTGATTTGTCACCAGAAGTTCGTAGAACAGTATGTCCCCGATAAACGTTTGGTAGGTGCTGACGTCGGCGATTAGCGATACGGAAGAAGGTAACACGGACAGCGTCACCGGGTTGGAGGCGATGGAGCCGCGTACCGTTCTTCCCCCGAGGGATTGGAACGTGTACTCAGCACGTCCTTCATTGGTGATTTGCAGCGATGGGGGGATCGCCACCACGATCGCCTGAAACACAACATACACCGAAGCATCAGGCCCCAACATGCCGAGATCGATACCTGAACCGGGGTGAGCCCCCGGGACGGGGGCGCCGTTCTTCAAGACACTATTCGGAATAAACGACAAACCGGCTGGCAGCGGATCGTACAATATCAAGCCGGCTTCGCGATTGCCATCATTGCGTATTGAAAAGCTGTAGGTCACCATTTGATTCAGCGAAACGACGCTATTTTGGACAAACTGGCTGAACTTCAGCAGTGGGCCGATCCATGGCGTATCGACGGTATTGGAGTAGGCAACCGACTCGGCTCCACCAACGCTAAAGCGGACCATGGTTTGATTTTTTAAAATAAAATCAGATGTCAGCCCGGACTTCATAGGGTCGTCACCCGTACCTGGAACGACACGATCACAGTGTCTCCAGCCCCGATGATGCCGACTGTAATGCCTGTATTCGGATTGGCGGTCGGTCTAGGCGTTCCGGCGACCGTAACACTGCCTGGTACAAACGCCGAACCTGTCGGTACCGGGTCAACAAGAACAACGTTGTTGACGGCTTCGATTCCGTTATTTGTGACGGAAATAGAGTACGTAATGATGTCTCCGACGACCGCGTCAACGGACGGTGTGCTTTTGACGACGGAAACGTCAGGCGAAGAAACCGGAATCGTCAGCACGTTGGATAGGGAAGTTCCGGTAACGACCACCCCGTCCGGACGCGTAAAGGAGAAGTTTACGGTTGCCTGGTTCACGAGCTGCTGCGGGTTTGGCAGGGTATCCACCGTCACTTCCATGGTAACGGTCACATGGACGGTCTGGCCAGGATTGATCGTGCCGATGGAGAATCCGGTTGAAGGGTCCGCACCTGGCAGCGGCACGCCGTTTACCTGAATACTGTTAGGGACAAAGACAGCTCCGTTGGGAACAGGATCGGTTAATGTTCCTGTCGCCGCAATGTTGCCTGTATTCGTCAGCGTTACCGTATAGACGATCGTATCTCCAACCGTGGCGTTCGTCGTATTGGCCGTTTTGTCGGCACTGATCATAGCCTGATAGACAGGGACGGACGTAACGTTGGAGAACGCGGTGCCGGTGAATGTGCCAGAGTTGAACGTTACGGACGATTGGTTGGTCAGGTTGCCGTCGTCAGGGATGGACAGGACGGTTACGTTAAACGTCACGGTTACTACAGCACCAGGGGCGATCGTACCCAGCTGGATGCCAGCCGCCGGATTGGCCGAGGGCTGGGCAGTTCCGTTAACCGTTACGCTGCCCGTTACAAACTGGCTCCCTGCGGCGATCATATCCGAGAAGACCGCATTGGTGACATTTTCAATTCCATTGTTGGTTACAGTGATGGTATAAGGAACCACCGTGCCCACCGAAGCTTCAGCAGCACCGGAAGCTTTGACGACGGCGACGTTTGGTGCAGATACCGGAATCGACAGCGTATTGGAGGCAAAAGAACCATTGATGACCCGGGAGTCCGGGAGCGTGAAGGTAAAGGCTGCGGTCGCTTGGTTGGTCAGCTGCTGGGTTGGCGGTACCGCATCAATAACTGCCGAGAATGTGACGACCGCATCTGTCACGACAACCCCAAGGGGGATTCCCGCAGCCGGATCGGCTCCCGGCACCGGCTGGCCGTTGAGAATTACGCTGTTTGGCACAAAAGTCGTTCCGGCAGGAAGTGTATCCGTTAAGGTGACGGCCGCACCGAAATTGCCTGCATTGTTCATGCTAACGGTAAATACGACCGTATCGCCGACGGTTGCATTGGTCGTGCTGGAGGTCTTTTGCGCGGTGAAGATCGGCTCAAATACCGGGGTAGTAACGGTATTGGAGAAGGTGACCCCGGAGAAGGTACCCGACGTAAAGCTGACCGAAGACGTATTTGCGAGCTGGGCAGGCGTTGGCAGCGAGGTCACCGTGATGTTAAAAGACACGGTAACCGTGGCTCCCGTAGCAATCGTGCCGATGATGATGCCTGTGGCCGGATTGGCTGCAGGGCGGGGTGCACCGTCGACTGTGACGGAACCGGGCACTAAGGCGGCACCTGGCGGAATCGGGTCGGTAAACAGGACGCTGCTGACCGTCTCAATCCCGTTGTTCGTGATCGTCGTCGTGTAAGTCGCCGTATCGCCGACCGTCAGCGCGGTTGACGGCGTGCTTTTGACGACCGTAACGTTGGGAGCGGATACCGGGATGGTCAGTATATTGGATACGGCTGTCCGGGTAAAGGAACGGCCGTCCGGAAGAATAAAAGTGCCTGAGACGGCGCCTTGGTTTACAAGCTGCTGCGGGGATGGCAGCGAAGTGATATTAACCGAAAATACGGCTGTCGCCGCCTGTCCCGGATTGACGACGCCGACAGGTATACCCGTGCTGGGACTTGCCCCCGGAATCGGTGCCCCGTTAACCAGAACGCTGTTTGCGACGAAAATGGTCCCTGACGGAATGTTGTCCGTTAACGTGATCTGAGCAGGATAATTTCCTGTGTTTCCGATCGAGAACGTATACGTGATGGTATCGCCCACAGTGGCATTTGCGGTACTTGCCGTCTTGGCCACAGTTGGCACGCCGTTGAGTACCGGAGTGGTCACACTGTTGGAGTCGGCAAGTCCCGAGAAACTCCCTGACGTAAACGTTACAGTTGCCTGATTGCTTATGATCCCGCTGACGGGAACGGAATTTACGGAGACGCTGAAATTTACCGTGACGGTGGCGCCGGAGTCTATCGGGCCGAGCGAAATGCCGGCGGACGGATTTGCTGTTGGGGCAGGCGTGCCGTTAATCGTTACGCTGCCGGCCACAAATGACGCGCCCGCCGGAATACTGTCGGTAAACTGGACGTTGTTGACCGTTTCGATCCCTTGATTGGTGATTACCACAGAGTATACGATGGTATCCCCAACGGTCGTCGAAGTCGTGGCCGTCGATTTGACCACGCTCACGTTCGGCGCGGATACGGGAATCGTAACGGTATTGGATAATGCGGAGCCACTCAGCGTCCGGCCGTCAGGCGGCGTATACGTAAAATTGGCCGTCGCCTGGTTCGTGATGAATTGCGGGCTCGGCAGCGAGTTGATCACCACCACAAAAGTCAGAACTGTGCTTGCTCCGGGCGCTAGAGTCCCTAGATCGATGCCGGCTGCCGGGGATGCGCCCGGTATTGGAAAGCCGTTTACGATGACGCTGTTGGGAGTAAACGTAGTCGAAGCCGGAATCGTATCCGTCAGCGTAACGGCTGCTCCGAGATTGCCGCTATTACTGACCGTTACCGTGTACGTAACGGAATCACCGACGGTGGCATTGTTCGTATTGGCACTTTTGGTCACAGCGATTTGCGGTTGTATGACAGGCGTCGTCGTAATGTTCGAAGACGCGGTTCCTGAGAACGTGCCAGATGTAAAGCTTACGGTTGACTGGTTGTTGATCTGCGATGGAATCGGCATGGTTATCCTCACCTCAAAAGTTACGGTAGCCGCAGAACCAGGGGTCAGGGTACCGATTGAAATGCCCTCGGACGGAACTGCTGACGGGCGCGAGGTACCGTTAACAATTACGCTTTGAGGAATAAACGAAGCGTTTGAAGGGACGTTGTCGATCAGGTTGACGTTGTTGACATTGGACGTTCCGTTATTCGTGACCGTGCTTGAAAAAGTCAGGACGTCCCCCACGACAACATTCGGCCTCGAGGCTGTTTTGACAACGCTAACGTTCGGAAGCGCTACAGGAATCGTTACTGTATTGGACGCTGCAGATCCCGTAACTTGCCTGCCGCCCGGTAATGTATAGGTATAGGATGCCGCCGCCTGATCCGTAAGCTGTCTCGAAGCGGGCAGGGAAGTAATCGTAACAACAAAGCTGACCGTTACCGCAGTGCTGGCCGCGAGAGAACCCAGAGGAATTCCGGTCACGGGACTAACGCCTGGAACGGGATTGCCGTTAATGAGCACGCTGTTTTCAATAAATACGGAGCCAGGCGGAATGTTATCGGTCAGCGTGACGGCAGCAACCGTGTTGCCGGTATTACTTACTTGAAACTGGTAGGAAAACGTGTCTCCAACCGTGGCGTTTAGCGTACTGGCCGATTTCACAATGTTGATGACCGCCAAAAAGACGGGGATAGCCAGTGTGTTGGACAGGGAGGTACCGCCAAAGGTGCCGGACGTAAAAGCGACGCTGGCCCGGTTACTCAGCTGCCCTGTGCCTGTCAGGGAATTGACGCGGACTTGGAACGTTACGACGGCAGTGGCCCCTGCACCCAAAGATCCGACGGACACGCCGCTCGCGGGATTTCCGCCGGGAACCGGGGTTCCGCCTACCGTCACGCTCCCGCTGATCAACGATGTCCCCTCTGGTATCGGGTCCGATACGATGACATTGCTCACAGGACCGATCCCGTTATTGGTCGCTGTAATGGTGTAGGTTATAACGTCCGATACGGTCGCCGCCGACGTGTTGGCGCTCTTGACCACCGTCACGTTTGGCGCAGAGGCCGGAATCGTCAGCGTGTTGGAGGTTGCCGATCCCGACAGGGTGCGCCCGCTTGGCAGCTGGTAGTTATAACTGGCTGCTGCCGTATTGGCCAGCGACGGCGGAGAAGGGAGCGAGTTCAGCACGACCTGGAAAGTGACGGGAACGGAGCCCCCTGCTCCCACGGTCCCTGCGCTTATGCCTCCGGTTGGAGTGGCCCCGGGCACTGCTGCTCCTCCAACCGTAACCGAGTTCGCTACGAAGCTGGTTCCTGAAGGAATGTTATCGGTCAGTGTAACCTGGGCTGCCCGGTTCCCGCTGTTCCGGACCAAAAGCGTGTAAGTAATCGTGTCGCCAACCGTGGCGCTTGAGGTTGAGGCGCTTTTGGCAATCGTGATGACCGGCTGGTAGACGGGGGTCGTCATCGTGTTCGACACCGCCGTCCCTTGAAAGGCACCTGAGCTGTACGCTACGGTCGACTGGTTCGACAAGGCCCCGGATGCGGGGACGGATTGAACGGCAATCTGAAATGTTACCGTAACGGAGCTTCCTGCTGCCAGAGTTCCCAGGGATACACCGCTGGCGGGATTAGCTGATGTCACCGCTGTGCCGCCGACGGTTACACTGCCGGGTACGAAGGCGGCACCGGAAGGAATGGCATCGGTGAATACGGCATTCGTCACGGCTTCTGTACCGTTATTGGCTACTGCAGACGTATAGGTCAGCGTCTCTCCTACGGCAATATCCGAGAAATTAGCGCTCTTCGTAACCGTAATATTCGGCAGGGTTACCGGGAGCGTGAGCGTGTTCGACGATGCAGAACCCGATATCGTTCTTCCCGCTGAAGGCGTGAACGTATATGCAGCAACGGCCTGGTCGACAAACTGCGGTGGAGAGGGCAGAGAGTTCACCTGTACCCGAAATGTTACCATCGCAGATGATCCCGCACCAATACTGCCAAGCGCAACGCCTGCCGCAGGATTTGCCCCTGTAATGACCGTTCCGTTAACCGTGAACGTGCCGGTAACGAAAGAACTGCCTGTCGGGATGTTGTCGGTGAGCGTGACATTTGCGGCGATATTTCCGGAATTGGCCACCAAAATGGTGTATGTAACGGTGGAGCCTACTGTCGCATTGGTCCGGTTGGAGCTTTTGGTCAGCGTAAGGGCCGGCGATACGACGGTAACAGTGACCGCATTCGATGGGATTACGCCGGTAATCGTCGACCCGCCAGCAACGCTTTGGAAGGAGAAGGAAGCGTTCGCTGTGTTGACTAGCTGGTTGGAGGATGGCTGTGCCGTTACCGTTGCCCGATAAGTGACTGTTGCTGAAGTGCCAAAGTTTAACGTCCCTAGCGGTGATCCTGCAACAATATCGTAGGTCGGGCGGGGTATACCCCCAACCGTTACACTGCCGCTGACGAAGCTCAATCCCGCCGGCAGTGCATCCGAAAGGACAACGCTGTTGGCATTGGCGGTACCTGTATTGCTTACCGTCACCGTATACGTGATGACATCGCCGACAACGGCAGTCGTCGTGCTGGAGCTCTTGGCTACGGTGATGGCCGGCGCGTTGATGTCCACTTGAATCGCATTCGCGTTTACCGCATAAGCATCTCCTGAGGTCGTGAGGATCAGTACTGCTGATGACTGGTTGTTGACAAGCCGGGAGGAGACGTCGACATTCGTGATATCCCAGCCCTGACGGCCCCCAATGATGTTGCTTCCGGGCGCTCCGTTGGTCTGGTTGCGGGTCCCGAACGTCCCGGTCGTATTCAATTGGCCGGCATCGTTGTTAATCTGGGATGCGAAAAAGTTGTTGGCAAAGTTGTTTGGGCCAGACAAGGCGGAAGCCGTATTAGATGTCGGGCCGAACAACGCCTGATCTCCGGTCCGGTTGGCATCGCCTTCCTGGGCGCTGAACAGCGCTCTGCCCCCCAACGCGCCCGAAACCGGGGTAGCAAACCCCGTCAGGGTCGTCGTAACCGGGTCGGAGTTGGCCTGAACCAGGACGGCGCCCGCACGGATCGACATGTTCCGGAAGGGAAGGGAGGGATTCTGGTAAATGACGCCCAGCGTCCATCCGGCGTGATTTCCTGTAGGATCGTTAGCGATGACGATGGTTCCCACAACGCCGCCGGTCGTATAAGTACCTGCACCTCCTTGCTGAACCAGCGATGTAACATTCGCGGACCGGACGTACGCCGTCATTCCGTTTCCGAAATCTATGGAATTGGCGGTTGCCGGATCGGGAGTAACGCTGTTCGTTCCTGCCGGCGTAATAAACGTAACGGGATTGTTAATTGAGCTGCTGAGATTAACGCTGCCTGAAATAATGTAAGATCCGCCCCAGATCAGTTCGGCATATAAAACCGTACTTCCGGTGGGAAGGGATAATACAGCCGAAGAACTGTTGCTCTGAAAAGCGTTCGTCGTTCCTGCCGGATAGCTTCCAAAAACCGAGCTGGTGTTGGTCGTCGCAAACGCACCAATACTGTCGAGCGTTCCCGGAACGCCCGTCGTGTCCGATCGGCTGAGTCCGAGGGTATTCCCGGTAAACGTGACCGCTCCCGTAGCATTGAAAGTTGCTCTAACGATTAGAGGAATATGATCACCCCCTTTGTGTCAAATCCGGAAGAGACGAAAGAAAGGACCTGAATAACAGAATGGCACAATTCAAGGTATGAAGAATGAACCGGGGGTATGTGAAATTGCGGGGCTGAAATAAAAAACTTATCATTCCGATCGCACAAAAAAGATCCGCAAGCTTATCCACACACAGCGATCTCATCCCAAATGAGAAGTTTGTGGCAGACCTTGCGGATCATCGGTGGGCTTTGCGGATTTTATAGACACATTTTCGGTCGCCCATGGCGAGACACTCGTCGCGGGATACCTCGGCCCCAAGCAGCGATTCGAACAGCTTCAGCTCGCAGGCGCACGCATGATTGTATTTTTTCGCAATTTGCGATATCGGACAATTATGCTCAAATAAGGTATACTCATCTTCATTGTTTTTTTGAAGCTCAACCATATAGCCGTTTTCGTTTTGAATTTCGGCCAGCTGTTCGACCTTTTCGGCAAAGTCTTTGCCTTCCATTTTACCGGCATGGTTTTTCAGCAGCGATTCGCCCCGACGGTCAAAGAGGTGGTTCACCATTTCCGTCCCTGCATCCTGCTCGAGTTCCCCGAGAAGATCCAGTGTAAGCGAATGATACTTGTTGGGAAAAAAATCTTCAGCCTGCTCTGTCAGACGATAGATCGCGGAAGGCCTTCCCATCGGCTGCCGAATCGTCTTGGATTCGATCAAGCCTTCTTTTTCTAGCGTGTTGATATGGCGTCTGACCGCCATGCTGGTGATACCAATAAACTCCGTAATTTCCTTTGCACTGAGTTCGCCTTTGGTTTTCAGCATCTGCAGTATTTTGTCCCTGGTTGAAATATCCAGCTGTTGATTCATGTTAACACCGCCTATTCACTGATCCGGGCCATACATTTCTTTGTAAAAATGAATTCAAAGTATAAACAGCCTGTCGATTTGGAAATCAACAGGCTGAACCAATCGCAAATCGTCAATTATTTGGATTTGTAGAAGTTTTCCGCTTTTTGGATCATATGTTTTTCTTCTTCCGGAAGATCGGTATCATAGTATACCGCACCTACCGGGCAGGCAACTTCGCAAGCACCGCATTCGATGCAAATATCCGAGTCAATAAAATATTGATCCGGACCTTCCTCGATACAATCGACAGGACATACATCCACGCAATCAGCCGCTTTTTCGTCTATGCAGGCCGAAGTAATTACATAAGACATTTGTTTCACCCTTTCAAATTAATTAAATATCATGGTTAATAATTCTCTGAGCCAAATTCATAAAAATACGCCATTGCTCGCTGTCATCCCCAAATACGGCCGGGGATTTCTCCGGGTCCGCCGGCTGGCCGGGCGCAGAAAGCGGGATCTCAGCCAGCAGCTTGGTGTTGAGCTGCTCCGCGAGAGCAGCTCCGCCGCCTGTGCCGAACAGATCATGCCTCTGACCGGAGGGGTCGGTAAAATAAGACATGTTCTCGATGACTCCGAGGATCGGATGGTTGGTCTGAATCGCCATCTCACCGGCCCTGGCAGCAACATGATTGGCAGTAGGGTGGGGCGTGGTCACCAAAATTTCCGAGCACTGCGGAATTTTATTGTGAACATCCAAGGCAATATCACCTGTACCCGGAGGAAGGTCCAACACGATGAAATCGAGCGGACCCCATTCCACTTCATTCAGGAACGTGCCGAGCATCTTGCCCAGCATCGGGCCGCGCCAGACGACGGGCTTGTTGCCTTGTACGAAAAATCCGGTTGAAATAACCTTGATTCCGTGCCGTTCTACCGGTACGATTCGGTTATTATGCTTCTTCGGGAGATCATGAATTCCCATCATTTCCGGAATACTATAACCATAGACATCCGCGTCGATGATTCCTACGCGTTTACCCTGCTTGGCCAGTGCCGTAGCCAGGTTGACGGTTACCGTAGATTTGCCGACACCGCCTTTGCCGCTGGCGATCGCGATGAACGTCACGCCAGAATCGGCGGCGACGAGCGGGGAATTCATCAGCGTTGGTGCACGGCGTACCGATTTATTCAGCTTAATTGCTATAATATCATTTTTTTCTTCATTTGAAATGGCTTTAAACCGGATATGCACGTCCGCGATGCCGATTCCCTTCAAGGCGCTGACAATCTGTTCCCCGATGCTCTCTTTGCTTGCGGACATGTCGGGATCCAGAAGCACCGATAGAGCCGCATGGTCCTTATTGATTGTAATATCCCGAATCAAGCCGAGCTCAGCAAGGGGGCGCTTATGCTCATGGTCTTTCAAATGGGTCAGGGCAGCGACCAGGTCTTCTTTGGTCATGGTTGATCACCTTCATTCTCTATCTATGATAGATTGAACTGGTGCATGAAACGTCGTTTCTTCAGTCCATTCTATCCCTATTACAGTATGGCTCAAAACAGCAGTACAGACCTCCTGTAGATAAAACCGGCGATTTCTAGCCCTTTTACGGATCAGTTCCCGTCGTGTTTTCCCATTACAGAACAGGTATGTACTATTATCAGAGTAATTGTAGTTCACACGGGTAATATAGTCAACATATATGTATATAAAGTAAAGAATATTTACGGAACAAGTATTGACAAAGAGAACGCTCAATTATAATAATTAGTATACGTTTATGTTTACTAATTAGGGGCTCACACCCGTGAAGGGAGGTTCAATTCCCCATTGGACTCGAATATGAATCAGGATCCCGGACAACGGGCGGATCAGGGGAATCGGGAAGCGCGCCCGACGTCTTTTTATGAGCAAATGGGCGGCGCAGACACGATGAAGGCGCTGGTGGAAGCCTTTTATCCCAAAGTGGTGGAGCACCCGCTGCTTGCTCCGCTGTTTCCGGAGAATATATTGCCTGTCATGAAGAAGCAGGAAATGTTTTTGACCCAGTATTTCGGAGGACCTCAATTATACACGATGCAGATGGGCCATCCCCGCATGCGGGCTAGGCATCTTCCGTTTGCCATCACGCCAAAGCGCGCGGAAGCCTGGATCGGCTGCATGCAGCAGGCCATGGAAGAGGTTATTGAGGATGAAATGCTGCGCCAGCAAATGATGGAGCGGCTTGCGATGACTGCATTCTTTTTCGTCAATACGGATGAAGGCGAAGTCGAATATTAAGGAAACTACAAACAGAAAAGGAGTTAACATCATGAAGCTGGTTGGAATATCTGGCGCGATCATCGGCAGCAAGACGGCTCTTGTGGTGAACAAAGTGCTGGAAGAGGTCAAGAAGCAGTATCCCGATGTGGAGACGGAGCTGCTCGATATGAAAGATTACGATGTGCAGTTCTGTGACGGACGCGATCCATCGGCATATACAGGCGACACGAAAAAAGTGATCGATGCGGTCATTTCCAGCGATTTTTGCTTGATCGGCACACCGATCTATCAGGCGTCGATGTCCGGCGTGCTGAAAAACCTGTTCGACCTGATTCCGGTCACGGCGCTGCAGCAAAAGGTCGTAGGATTCGTCGCCACAGGCGGAACGTACCAGCATTATCTGGTGATTGAGAACCAGCTGAAGCCGATCGCGGGATTTTTCCGTTCTTATGTGGCGCCAGGCTATGTCTACGTCCATGATGATCATTTTAACGAATATAAAGAGATTACGGATCCGAACGTGTTGGAGCGGATTGAGCGGCTGGCCCACGAGCTTGTCTTTATGCAAAAACGGCTGAAAGGTTCCGAATAATACCTTTCACCAAAGAAGCGTACATATTTTAGCGTTGGATGAGTCCTGATCGAAAAGATCGGGGCTTTTTTTGTCGTATCTTCCTCCAATATGTCGTATAATAGATCCGGGTATGATAGATTTATAGATTGATAGAAAGCCGTGGTCTTGAATCACGCGGTATTATTTGAGGTGAACACATGCGAAAATGGGCAACATTGATCGTCGCGGTTATCATTGTCGGCGGCGCGCTGATCTATTTTGCGAACAGCAGAGGAACGGCCAAGGATGAGGCGACCGTACAGAATCCTCCGGCTCTCGCCCAGGGCGGCGGAGACCAAAGCGATAATGGCGGTACAGTAGATCCTGAAGGCACCAGCGGAGACGGAGATACTGCATCGGATAACGGCAGCACATCGGATACGGAAGGCACGAGCGGTACCGGCAGCGATGCCACGGGAGGCGCCGGTGACGGCACGACCGGCCAGAATGCCGGACAAACGGATGATGGCAAGGATTCCGCTGCAACCGGCGGCAATTCAGGCCAGGATGCAGGGAATGGATCGGACGAACCAGCTGGCGGAACATCGGACAACAGTGAATTTGTCAATACGTACGACGTTGAGCATGTCGTATCCAATCCGACAAGCGATACGGTACTGGTCAATAAAACGTATCGTTTGCCGGAAGGTTACGTTCCACCGGACCTCGTCTATCCTGACGTAGCATTCACGTTTTCGGAAAAAATAGACAAGCGTAAAATGCGCAAAGTGGCCGCATACGCTCTGAAAGAGCTGTTTGACGCGGCCAAGCAGGACGGCGTTTACTTGGCCGGCGTATCGGGATACCGCTCCGAGTCCCGCCAGACGACATTATATAACAACTATGTGGATCGGGACGGCGTCAAAGCAGCCGATACCTACAGCGCGCGACCAGGCCACAGCGAGCATCAAACCGGTCTGAGCATTGACGTGTCAGGAACCGACGGCAAATGCGCCGCGGAGAGCTGCTTTGCAGGCACGAAGGAAGCGAAATGGCTGGCTGACCATGCTTACGAATATGGCTTTATCATCCGTTATCCGGAAGGAAAAGAATCGATTACCGGCTACAAATACGAGCCGTGGCATATTCGCTACGTCGGCAAAGACATTGCCGAAGACGTGACGAAGAAGGATATCACGCTCGAGCAGTATTTTGGAAGCGCGGTTCCGGTATCCAAATAAAGCAGGCTGCAATAAACAGCAGAAAGTTATGAAGGAAGCCCAGTTTATGCTTCTGATCATGACATTCTGCTGTTCTTTGTTGGGTTTGTCCAAATGGAAGCTGTATCGCACCAGGGCAAGGCTTATTTGCGTTTTTTTTCAGCGATGTGTACGATGGAATTTGCGGGTTTAACAAAATATCAGGCTGATGCCAATGATGAATATAGAAGGGTTGTGTCATGATTATGGATTCCGATTTGAATATTAAATTAACATCTTATTCCAGCAAGGGCGGATGCGGCTGCAAAATCGGCCCTGCCGATCTGAGCCAGGTGCTTCGCGGCTTGCCGCCGGCAGTGCATGATCCGAATCTGCTGGTTGGGCTCGATACGAGCGATGACGCCGGCGTATACAAGCTGAATGACGATTTGGCGCTTGTACAGACGCTTGATTTCTTCACGCCGATCGTGGACGATCCGTATTCTTTTGGTCAAATCGCCGCGGCGAATGCGTTAAGCGATATTTATGCGATGGGCGGAAAACCGCTGACGGTGCTCAATATCGTCGCCTTCCCGATATCCACGCTGGATAAACGCGTGCTGACCGAAATTCTCCGCGGAGCGGGGGATAAAGTCAAGGAAGCGGGCGCCACGCTCGTTGGCGGACATTCGATTGACGACAAAGAGCCGAAATTCGGTTTATCGGTCACCGGACTGGTGCATCCTGATAAAGTAAGAAGCAACGCGGGAGCTCGGCCCGGAGACAAGCTCATCCTGACCAAGCCGATCGGCGTGGGCATCATGACTACTTCGATCAAGAAAGATCAGCTCACCCCGGAAGAAATCCGGCGGGTGACGGAAGTCATGTCGACGCTGAACAAGAAAGCGGCAGAAATTATGGACGGCTATGATGTCCATGCCTGCACCGATGTCACCGGGTTTGGCTTAATGGGCCACTCGCTTGAGATGGCCAAAGGCAGCGGGGTGGAAATCCGGATTCGCAAGCAGGATGTTCCCGTCCTGCCGCGGGTTCGTGAGCTTGCGGAGCAGGGACTGGTTCCAGGCGGATCAAAAAATAACTATGCGCATGTGCAGGACCATGTGATTTTCCCGGAAGAGATGGACGAGACGGACCGGTACATTTTGTGCGACGCGGTTACCTCCGGCGGCTTGCTCATTTCTGTAGGGCCGGATGAAGCGGAGCGTCTGCTTCAGGAGCTGGTGGATGCCGGCGTGGAAGCGAAACTTATAGGTGAGGTTACCGCACAACATAGCGGGCAAATTGTGATTGAGTAAGGAGCTGTATCATGTTTCAGGATATACAGATCGAGAAGCTTAATGAACTGAGAGCAAAAAATGAAATCACCGTCATCGATGTCCGGTCCCCGTCCGAGTATGCGGAATCGACGATTCCGGGAAGCATCAACATCCCTTTCTTCAATGATGAAGAGCGGGCGGAGATCGGCACGCTGTACAAGCAGGTGAGCACCCAGGCTGCGAAGGAGCGGGGCCTCGAGATTGTGTCCGCGAAGCTGCCTTCCTTCGTAAAGCAATTTGCTGAAATTCAAGGGAATAAGGCGGTATTCTGTTGGCGCGGCGGCATGCGGAGCCGTACGACGGCGACAGTGCTGTCCCTGATGGGCATTCATGTGCACCGGCTTGAGGGCGGCTACCGGACTTACCGGAAATGGGTGGTCGACACGCTTCAGAGCATGGATTTTGCTCCGGACGTGTACGTGATCCATGGCAACACCGGAACGGGGAAAACCTTGATTCTCCGGGAACTGCAGGAGAAGGGCTACCCGGTCGTTGATCTTGAAGGGATGGCGGGGCACCGCGGTTCCATTTTCGGCGAGATTGGCCTGAAGAGCAGCAACCAAAAGACCTTCGATGCCCTGCTGGTGGAGTCCCTGATCCGATATCAGGATTCTCCGTACATTCTGCTTGAGGCGGAGAGCAAGCGGATCGGAAAGGTGGTCCTGCCTGAATTTCTGGTCCAGAAGAAAGAGATGGGGCGGCATATCGTGCTCGAAGCTCCGGTGGAGCTGCGGGTGAAACACATTTTGGACGATTACCGCCCGTGGGAGTATCCTGCGGAAAGCCTGCTTGCTTTCTCAAAGATCAAGTCGCGGATCCATACGCCGATCGCCCAGGAAATCGAATTCAGCATGCAGCAAGGAAATTATGGAGCAGCCGTGAGACTGCTGCTGGAATACTATTACGATCCGAGATATGCGCATACCACCGAGGCTTACGGGGAAGCTTTCCATCAGGAACCGGTACTTGCCATCGGGTCGGTTGAGCAGGCGGTACAGCTGGTCGAGGAACGGATTCAGAGAGACCAGGAGCATGTCCAGGCAGCGGCGGAAGATGTACAAGTGAAAAAGCATCAATCCGTATAAAATTTAGGAATGGGAAGGGCCAGGGGACTGGTTCACCCGTACAATGCAAAAAGAAGGAATGCGCTGATGAGCGCATTCCTTCTTTGTTTAAGAGATCAGAAAGTATAAGTTTCGGAGCTTCTGCTTCCTGATCTCGCAAGAAAAACTTCAGCTAAACGCGGTCTGTCTTCATTGAAGGTACGTCGATAGATGTTTTTCTCATGATCGTAAGCACGGATCAGCGTTACATGCTGGCCCAGAGACTGCGCCGCAGCTCCGCCGGTCTTGAACCGGCCGTGCGTGCGTTCAGCAGTTCTACGAGCTCCTCCGCGCACCGCTCCGGCCGGTAAACCTCGCGTGGAACGGAATGGTACGGGCTCATGCGGAAGCCGTGAGGTGCTGTAGCCGTACCGCCGGTGCTGATGGCATGCAGCCACCGGTCCAGGACAAGCGGGCTCAGGACTTCCCCATAGCCGCCGCTGACAAAATATTCGCAGTTTTTCTCCTCTTGGCCCGGAATGGACTCACAGAACAGCATGGGCAGCCCTTTGGCCATCGCTTCGGTGCAGGTCATCCCGCCCGGCTTTGTAATGAGCAGGTCGGAGGCATCCATCCATTTGCTGACTTCCTTCGTCTGCCCGATCACAACGATATTTGGATGCGAGAATGCAGGCGAGCTCTTTAATTTGGTTAGCAGCTTCTGGTTATTCCCGACACAGAACACGAGCTGTACGCGGTCCTTCCACTGGGCGAGCTGGTAGAACAGCTCCTTGTTTGCGACCAATCCCCAGCCGCCGCCCATAATGAAGACCGTCGGCATGTTTTTCAGCTTCAGCTTCCGCCTTACCGCCGCTTTATCTTCCTTCGTCCAAAACGTCGGATGGACCGGGATGCCGGTTACGTTCACGCTGTTTGGATGAACCCCGCGTTTCAACAAAATCCGGCGGACGGATTCCGTCGATACGAGGAACTGGTCCACCTGACGGTTCATCCAGGAGCCGTGTGCGTCGTAATCGGTAATGACCGTGCAGAGCGGAACGTCCAGTCCGGAAGCCTTCAGCCGTCCGATGATTGCGCTGGGGATCGGATGGGTGCAGACGATGAGGTCGGGTCTCAGCTGACGGATCACATCAGCCGTATGATTGTAGAACAATTTATGGAGCGCCAAAGCGGTCAGACGCTTCAGCGGTTTGTCATGCTGTTTTCGATAAAGCATGCCGACAAGGGCCGGATTGGTGCTTACCGTGAGACGGTAGGCCGACAAGATCCATGGAGCTACGGTAGGATTCAGAAAAGAGCCAAGCTCGATCACCTTGGTATGCACATTGGGTTGAATTTCCTTCATGCCAGCAGCCAGCGCATAACCCGCCTGGGTATGACCGCTGCCGAATCCCTCGGATAATATGAGTACACGCTTCTTTTGCACGATTGTTCACCTTCTACCTAGATTAATTTCGGGCTTCGCTAGAGAGCGGCCCTCGTTTCTATAAAAAAGTTTGCTTATGTTATAAGTGGGTAAGCTTATGTAATGAACCTGCTATAGTAACAGTGTATGCTTTCATGCGTTCAAACAAAACGGCCCGTGGACCAGTCTCAAACTGGACTTAAGT
The DNA here is from genome assembly GCF_040545415.1 of Paenibacillus favisporus. Lineage (NCBI taxonomy): Bacteria > Bacillati > Bacillota > Bacilli > Caryophanales > Paenibacillaceae > Paenibacillus > Paenibacillus favisporus. The sequence continues at coordinate 1,125,731 of NZ_JBEPLV010000001.1, forward strand.
CGGGGGGCGCTGCTCACGATCCACTTAGCTACCTTTGACCAGTGACATCATATTCATTAGACGCTTGAGAGTCACGGCAGCCCTGCAAATGGAATATAGAAACTGGATTCATAGGTTCGTGATCAAGTTCGGCTAGCATGCGTTGAGAAGGGTGCAGAAGGGGAAAAAGGTCGGTCCTGCGGGTTACGCCTCCGGCCGATTCAGCGGATACAGCGCGGCACGCGTAAGCCATAGGGCCATCTCCTCAGCCGTCTCTTGCATTTGATGGTTCAGCCAATAGTAGATGAGCCCCATCATCCCGCCGGAGGAGAAGGAAGCCTGGAGCGCGTCTGTGGTGAAAGCGAGCAGTTCGCTCTTGATCACCTGGTCCAGCTGGACAGGGAAATTCTTGACATTCATCATGATGGTGTAGAATGCCGCATGCTGACGGATATGCTCAAACAAGGCCACGGCTGAAGAAATCGGTTTACCGGATTCCTCATAATCCTTCCTGGCCGACTCATGGGTATAGGAAGGATTGCGCATCGCGCTGCGAAGCGCCGTAAGAACGCCGGATGCGGTTTGGTTCAGCAGGTCATCCTTGTCGTAATAATGAAGATAGAAGGTCGAACGGTTCACGCCCGCTTTTTCCACAATGTTGCGGATGGTGATCGAAGCGTAGTCCTTTTCTGCCATAAGGCTGATTAAAGCCTCGGATAGATAGTGCTGGGTGTAGGTGACTCGTTTGTTCATATGTCTAATATCCTCCAGATGTTATTGAAAACGCTGTAAAATAGACATTTTCGGCCAGATTGACGTTTGATCGCCAAATTGGACGGGCGCTATAATGATTATAGACAATGTGTTGTCTAATTCAAAGGCTGGAGGTAGGTTGGTCATGAAGCTACAAGACAAAGTAACGGTTATTACAGGTGCCGGATCAGGAATGGGAAAGGAAATGGCTCTTTTATTCGCTAAGGAAGGCGCCAAACTGGTTCTCGCTGATATCTCCCAGGCCTCTCTTGACCAAGTCGTTGCGGAAATTCAGCAGCAGGGCGGTACCGCAGTTGGGGTCATCGCGAATGTTGCCAAGGAAGAAGATGTGCAGAACATGATCGATACCGCAGTGAATCAGTACGGATCGCTGGACGTGCTGGTCAACAATGCGGGAATTATGGATAAAATGGTGGCAGCGGCCGAAGTGACCGACGAACTGTGGGAGCGTGTCTTCGCCGTCAATACGACAGGCCCGATGCGGGCGATCCGCAAAGCGCTTCCAATTATGGTCAAGCAGGGAAAAGGCGTCATCGTCAATACGGCATCCGTCGGCGGTTTGTTTGGCTCCCGGGCAGGGGCAGCTTATACGGCGTCCAAGCATGCCGTGATTGGTTTGACCAAAAATGTCGGCTACCAGTACGCGAAGCTCGGCATTCGCTGCAACGCGATCGCCCCGGGCGGTGTGGAGACCAACATTATGTCCGATACGCCTAGTATGGATATGAACGCGCTTGGCGTGCAGCAAGCGATGGCCGGCATGGGCGTGAATCCAAGAACCGGCAAGCCGGATGAAATCGCGAAGGTCGCTTTGTTCCTCGCCTCGGACGATTCCAGCTTTGTAAACGGTACGGTCATTACAGCGGACGCCGGCTGGACGGCTTATTAATCCCGCTTCATCCCGAATGGTTCGATCCATCCGCTAAATGTATACTTTCTGATTTCCCATTAAAAAAGCGCCGTCGTTCGTGCCTTTTCGGCACCACGATCGGCGCTGTTCTGCTTTCTTATTGCTGACTACCTGTGTCATCGGTTTGCGGCTCCAGGATTTACGCCCCCCGAGAACCGGATCGCTGGAAACCTTTTGCGGCTTCCCGGAATCGATCATCTTCAGTCTTTTCATCTGTAGATTCCTCCATCGTTATCATGTTCGCCCGGGAACCGGTGTCTAACTTCACGGCAAATCAAAGCTTCCGGGGTTCAACTGATTATAGCATAAACGGTCTTTCTGTTTAGCACAAGATGCTGTGGCACAAAAATTTTCCTGGAAAATCCAAATTGGAGGCCAATTCTCTAACGTCCCATGTTATAATCAAAATGGTTTATATTGGTATAACAGGGAGGAAGAAGGATGGACGAACAACAACATGCCGCGGGCATGCCAAAAAATCAGGCAAAGGAGAGGAGCTTAAGAAACACATCTGTAGCCAAAAAAGTGCTTGCAGGCACACTTGGACTCAGTCTGCTGCAGGTGCCCTTGTTGGCATCAGCAGACACAGTCAGCGGGACTTCCGTTGTGAAGGATTCCGTAGTTTCAGCGTCCCAGGACAGCGGCTCCACAGCCTCGAAGGGACTCAATCCGGCTGACGCCAAAATTACGAAAGCCCAAGCGGAATCGCGTATCAGGTCTTTGTTTCCTGAATTGAAGGATGCAAAGCTGAACGGAGTAACCTATGGTGAGCAGAACGTGTACCCATCCAACACGAAGAAGGTATGGGAGCAGAATTGGACGATTCAACAGGGGAACCACTCGATGGGCTTCAGTACCGAAGTGGATGCGATTACAGGAGATATTCTCAGTTATAGTTATCCATATATGTACCCGTTAGACGATTCCAACACAGCCTATTACCCGCCGGCGGTTTCCGAGCAGGAAGCTCAGAAAATCGCCGAGGCGTTTATACCCAAAGCGGCTCCTTCTATTAAAGCAGGTACGATGAAACCGTCAAACCAGAACCTCTATTCATCCAACAAGGCGTTGTTCGGACCGGTTCAGTATTCATTTTCTTACACGATTGACGTCAATGGGATTCCTGCCGACAATGAGTCAGTGAGCCTGGACGTGGACGGCAACGGAAATATCGTCCGCTTTAACCGCAATACTAACCAGGGGGATTATCCTGCGGCGAAAGCCACCATCAGCAAGGAAGATGCGGAGAAGAGGCTTGAGCAGGGCTTGTCCGTAACGCTGGCATACATACCGTCCACCTCGCTGTACGATACGTCCGCCAACCGGGAATGGAAGATCGGCTATGTTCCAGACCGTACATTGGAGCCGATGGATGCCAATTCAGGGAAGCGGATCGATACTATTTTTGGCAAGGATTTGGAAGGCCCAAGCCAAGCGGTTAGCTATACTGCATTAAAGGCTTCCGGTAAATTGTTCACCCCGAACAAAGGCGGGCAGCTGACTTCGGACGAAGTGCTGCAGCGGCTTCAAGGCATTGCCCCGGGCCCGGATTACCAGATCCAATCCAATCTCGGCAATTATTGGGGCGGCACCGGTAAGCAAGCTTGGAGCTTGAACTGGAACAAAAGAACTGCCGGGATATACCGGGATGACAGCAAGTACGCGTATGTGGACGCCGACACAGGGCAGCTGCTGAGCTACCATCAGTTCCAGTATCCGGATGCCGAACCGGCCAAAGCTACCGCTCCGTCCGTGACAGAAGCCCAGGCACAAGCGAAAGCCATTGAGCTGGTGCTGGCCCATTATCCGAATGCCGCCGAAGTTTTGAAGCTGTCAGATGCCAAAACATTGAATCCGGCATCGGGCACGGTATATCAATTCGTGTTCCAGCGTTTCTACAAGGACTTGCCTGTTAACGGAATGACTGTGAGCGTCTCCATTGACGGCAGCGGCAAGCTGCTAAGCTACAATGCGGATACCTACCTGTCGGATAAGGATATCAAAGCGTTAGATACCCTGACAGCAAAAGTTGATGCGAAAGACGCACAGCAGCGTCTGCTGGACGATCTCAGCGTGGAGCTTCGGTACATCAGCAGCGGCGGTTACACAGTGGATAACACGTACGTGGAACCGGCTGTTCGATTGGCGTATGTTCCAACGCTGAACGGAGACCGGAACGTAGGATATATCGATGGGGTTACAGGGAAAACCGAAGCATTAAGTCTGCTGCCTGTTTCGAACAAGGACAAGAGCGCTGCGCTTCCGAGCGATGCGGCAACCCACGCCTCAAGCAAGGATTTGGCGACGCTGCTCGAATACCGCGTGTTGTCGCCTGGTGAAGATGGCTTGCTCCATCCCGATGCGGAGCTGACTTTGGGGGACTGGATCCAAATGATGGCAAAAGGGGTTTACCCGGATCAAGGCTATTATGGGGGCCAGTATCAACCAGTCTTCACCGACGTTCCAGCCGACAGTCCGATCGCGGGAGCGGTACAGCTGTTCATGGATAAAGGCTGGCTGAAAGACGTGAAATCCTCGGAGCTGCATCCGGAGCAGAAGCTGACCCGTGAAGCGGTGGCCACCAGCCTGACCACGGCTCTGCATTACAACCGCCTGTCCAAGTTCTTCCAGCAGGATGCACAGGCGTTGTCCCTCTCCGACGCGAATGCGATCCAGGACAAAGGCGCTGTTGCGCTTATGCTGAAGCTCGGACTGATGGACGCCGCGGGGGGCAAATTCGACCCGGCAAAGCCGGTCACCAAGGCTGAAGCGGCGACGATTATGGTCCGCTTGGCACATCTCCAAAGCAAAGTGGATACCCCGCTTAACCAAAGACGATACTAGTCATTTTACGTGATCGAGCCTGGGGTCCATTACCCGGGTTGCCACTTGAACAACAGCCGCAGTCTCCGGACTGCGGCTGTCTGTATGTTAAGGCTTATTTAACGTAACTTTTAACGGCAGGGGCTTCATATTTACTCATCATGTCCAGCAATACAGACACATTTGGCTCAATGATAGCCATGGATTGGTACTGCGGCTGCATGAACTGTTCCCGTACCATATGCTCAAACAGGGAGATCATCGGATCGTAATAACGATTCACGTTCAACATGCCAATGGGCTTGCGGTGAATGCCGATCTGGGCCCATGTGAACGCCTCGAAAAACTCCTCCATCGTGCCCGGTCCTCCCGGAAGCACGAGGAATGCGTCGGCGAGCTCCGCCATTTTAAACTTCCGGTCATGCATCGTACCGACCACATGAAGCTCGGTCAACCCTTGATGCGAAATTTCCCGGTCTACCAGCACCTGTGGAATGACGCCGATGGTCTGCCCGCCTTCAGCAATGACCGTATCGGCCAGTACGCCCATGATCCCTACGCTGGATCCCCCATAAACCAGGGTTAACCCGCGGCGTACCATTTCTTTGCCCAGCTCGACTGCCGCTTCCCGATACGCCGGTGACGCACCGTAACTTGATCCGCAATACACAGCTAAATGTTTCATAACATAACTCCCTTCCTTCGAGCCTTCTCTGTTTAGGTCTATTTCATTATAAATGATTTTCCGGACCCATGGTCGTGAAAATCTCCTGCGTTAGGTTAAGCCAAAGTAAAAAACGCTACTCCAAAGTTCGTGCTCAAGTCACGGTTTATTGGATGGAAAAAGGGGAATATTAAGGGAGAATCACCACTCGAACGCGGACTCATTTACCAATATCTATGACAAGGCGGAACAACCATGATATCCTTTGTCTTGACCTTGAAACGGCTGCTGACCGGACTGTTTCATGCGTTTAAACTGAAAAATTTCCAGGTTTTCTTTGTCTTAATTGTTCTGCTGCTTGTTTCTGGCACGATTTTTTATACTACGGAAGAAAACTTAGCTGTCATAGACGCGCTGTATTTCTGTATCACGACGCTGAGTACGGTAGGTCATCCGGACTTCATGCCCAAGACGGGACTCGGCAAAATTTTTACGATGATTTATATCGTTGTGGGCACCGGCCTCTTTATGGGGATGCTCAGTTATGTCGCTTACGGGGTCGTTCAGAGCAATCAAAAGGACGGCGATATTGATACGGAACGTGACCGTTTTAAGAAGAAGGCTAAGCATAAATAATATGAAGCAGGCGAACATCTCCGCGGGATTCCGCGGTTTTTTTGTACGATTAACGTCACGAATGAGGAAGTCCGGGTACGAAGCACTATGTTATAATTTACGGGAAGGTTGAACATGCAGTCATCTTGGAAGCAGGAGTGAAGCGTCTTGAAAACAGTCGTCATTATCGGCGGGGGGATTACGGGGTTGTCGGCCGCGTATTATTTGCGCCGGACCTTAAATCAATACAGCGGGCAGACGGAGCCGGCGAACATCATTCTCGTTGAAGCGGAACAGACGCTGGGCGGAAAAATGCGGACCGTATACGACGGCGGTTTTACGATGGAATCCGGCGCCGATTCGATCGTGACCCGGAAAACGAATGTGGCTCCGCTGATTCAGGAACTGAACCTGGCGGATCAGGTCGTCTATAATGCGACGGGTATTTCCTACATCTATACGGACGGCAGGCTGAAGCAGATACCGAAGGATGCCGTCTTTGGGATTCCGACCAGTATTGAATCGCTTGCCACAACTGAGCTGGTATCCGCGGAGGGCAAGGTGGAAGCCCTGAAAGACCTGTATACCCCCAACGAGCATTTCACAAAAAATGATTCGGTCGGTGCGTTTCTGGAAGCCTTTCTTGGAAAGGAGTTCGTGGAGAAGCAGATCGCGCCCGTCTTGTCAGGCGTTTATTCAGGCAAACTGAGCGATTTGACGATCGCATCAACGCTGCCTTACTTGATCGATTATAAAAACGAATACGGAAGCCTGATCAAAGGGCTGTCCGAAAATCGCGCAAAATTTCAAAGCGGCGGGCAAAAAAAGTTCATGTCCTTCCAAAACGGTGTTTCAGCGTTGATTGATGCCTTAGAGCAGCAGCTGACCGGAACGGAGATCGTGAAGGGGGTACGGGCCGAATCTGTGGCCAAGGATGGAAGCCGTTATGCGGTGACGCTGGCAGACGGCCGCGTGATTGATGCTGACTATGTGGTGCTCGGCACGATGCACTATGCGGCACAGCAGCTGCTTGCGGATCCGGTATTGGACCAGGAATTCAACCAGCTGAAGAACAGCTCCATGATCAGCGTTTACGTCGGTTTCGATCTTCCGGATGCCGAGCTGCCCGCAGACGGCACGGGCTTTATTACGGCCGATGGCAGCGACATTACGTGCAATGCCTGCACATGGACAAGCCGGAAGTGGGAGCATACCTCCCGTGAACGTAAGCTGCTCGTCAGACTCTTTTACAAAAGCAGCAATCCACGCTACGATGAGCTAGTTCAGTTAAGCGAGAGAGAGCTGCTGAACGTTGCGCTGGAAGATATCCGTAAGAGCCTGGGGATTACCGGCGAGCCGGTCACCCACGAGGTCACGAAGTGGCATAACGTGATGCCAAATTATCATATCAAGCACCACAGCATCGTCAAGGAGCTTGAACAGAAAATGGCCGAGCGGTTCCCGAACATCTATCTGGCCGGATGTTCCTATTATGGCGTCGGCATTCCGGATTGTATTGCTAACGGCGAGCAAACGGCATATAAAATCGCTGCACAACTGTAGGCTTAAAAACGATCAAACAGCAAATACAAGCGAATAGAGCGAGTATGCGCGAACAGCCGCCCGAAAGGGCGGCTGTTTAGCATTGCCCTTCACATCGGAGGCTTGGAAGACGATGCGATGCTTGAGCATTTTCCCGCCTAGCCCGATAATATATTTAGCGAGATTTTGGCAGAAACGGGGGAGAAGCTTGCATGTTAGAAGCTATCAACGAAGCAGTGAGCATCAATTCGCTCATTTGGTTGTTTCTTGCTGCATTTATGATTCACGATTTTGAAGAAATCATTACGGTGGAAGGCTGGATGAGGCGAAATTATGATCAGCTCAGCCGGATCGTCCCTAAGGGAGCGGGGCGGATTCTCAAAGATTTTTCTAATATCACCGGTTCCCAGTTTGCCGTACCCGTATTTTTCGAGTTTATCTTATTCATCCCTTTTACATACTTGGCCGCCGAGCATCGTTGGATGCTTCTGTTTACAGGCTTTAATACGATTATGCTTATCCATGTATTTACGCATGTGGGGCAGAGTATATACCTTCGGAGATATACGCCTGGCGTGGTGACCGCGGTGCTGGTTACACTTCCGTATTCAATGTACTTATTTTACCGCCTGCTGGATGCAGGCTTGGTATATGGCTCAGACCTCGTCTGGAGCATCCCCGTTGGTGCTGCTACCGTGCTGCCTGTCGTGTGGATCGGTCATCAGTGTGCGCGGCGGATTGCGCCGAACAGGTAAGGGGGATGGACGTCCCTGTTAGGATATTTTGACCTGAGCATGTTCCGTTCGGGCTCTTCCGTTCTCTGGCAGCAAAAAAGGAGCCCTAAGGCTCCTGCCGGAGATCAGTTTCTAATGCCGTTCACCGGTGTCATCTGGAGGAAATAAAACTTTCCTTTTTTATTAATCTTACCGGTAATGGTGGCTGCGCCTTTCTTTGTAAAAATGTATTCGTTCTTCTTGATCTGCACCGAGTAGCCTTTCATTTGAATTCCGAACACAGCTTTGGCTTTGGGCTTGATCGCGGAAAGGGCCTGGTTTTTGCTGAGAACGGGCTTGGCAAAGGATTTGGCGAAGTCTTGGTCGCTCGTCCAATCCTGGCCGAGTAAATTTTGGACCTCCCAGACCTTACCGGTTTTTGCCCCGATGACGACGTGATTGTTATCCTCATCGTCCCGGAAGTTCCAGACAAATTTCTTGTCCCCAGTTTTTTCGCGCAGCACATATTCGAACGGTTTGGTGAGGCTGATGCCCAGCGTCTTCAGGGACTGATTCGCTTTATTGGCAAGCTGTGCTTTGACGGAGGCTAATGAATAAGTCATGCTGGCCGATATTTGGTTCCCTTGATCCAGATCGATGTACAGGCTCTGGTTGTTCCCCCAGAGAACCCAATAATTTCGGGGAGCATTATCCTGGTAAGGGGAGTAAACACGCCAGATGGCTTCTGTTTTGAACTTGTGATCCGTGTCATAGGTTTTCAAGAAGGCAGCCGTTTTATTGGCCAGGGCTGCACCGATAACCGCATTGGTATTCGAAGATTTATAGATGATGCTGGTCGATTCCACCCGTTTCTTTGCCGGATTATACTGCTGGTTAAACTCGGCATCGATTTGACCGCTGAGTCTTCCGTAAATAAACAGGGGCTGGCCGTTTGCATCCTTATCCACGCTCGTAAATTCGATCTTGGTGCTGCCTGAGAGTTTGTTCAGAACTTTTGTCAATTGAGCTTCAACTGCAGGATCCAAGCTTACGGAAGATGCTTCGATTTGCGCTTCAGCAGGCATGGATTGGGGTGCCGCATAGATCGGGGCAGCAGACAGCAGCAGCGAAAGGGCGGCGGCCGATAAGGTGATAGAACTCCATTTTTTCATTTGTTGTTTCCCTCCTGTGTCTTGGTTCCAAATGGTTTAGGTATTCATGCACTAGACGTCGTTAAATATGAAAATGTTTCAAGATATGGATTTTTTTATATAGATTTATTGAATTTATAGCTTAAATCAAGGGGAGAAGCTGCTTCGCATAAAAGGAAAGTTCGCTTTCCGATTCTAAATCGCGAAGGAGTGCAAGCTGCAGAAAACGTCTCGGCTGGTCCTTCGCGGATTCTTCCCGAAGCATGGCGGCGACCTCCGCCAGTTCATTCTTTCTCTGGTTCGGTACAGCGATATCCGGAATGATCGACGCTATTTTTTGGATCAGCGCATCTTTTCTCCCTTCGCGGGATGCAAACAGGCCCTTGAGATCGATTTGAGAATATTCCGCCATGAGCTCGTCGGTAAGCAGGGAGGGAGCCGGCCCTTTTGCCAACCCCTCCATTAGATCGTCCATCCGCTCAGCGATGAACACAGCTAATCTTTTTTTGTCGATAGGCAAATAACCGAACAACAGGTGAAAGGTATACTCTCGAATTAGACCGCTGAGCATTGCAGTGGCATCCCACTTCCACTCCTCGATGCCAGGCCCGTACCGGCGGAGCAGAATATCTTGATAGTACAGGAACATGCTCCTTCTCATTCCGTTCAGAACGTTTTCGATTTTATCGTTATTGACCGGAGGCAGCTCGTTATGGTCACGCGAAATATAGTACCCGTGCTCCACATAAAAATCGAACTGATAGGCAAGCTCCTCCAGATAGGTTTCTTTCGTCGGCAGCTGCATTTTCCGGATTCGATCGACAGCATCGATCATGTCCTGCCGGCGCTTCTCCAATATGCTGATGTACAGTTCCTCTTTCGAACTGAAATGCTTGTACAGCGAGCCTTTGGCGATGCTGCAATCGTCGGCGATATACTGTATGGAAGTCGCCTGGTAACCTTTTTCTGCAAAAAGCCGGATTGCCGACTCCAAAATTTTCTCCTTCAGCACACTCATTCGTGCCGCCTCCTTCGTTGGCGCTCAATCACTACTCATGTCTAGCTCAGATACGTTTCCGAACGCGATGTGCGGTTACGGGAATGACCATAAGGTTCTTGTAAAAACTAATGGGTCACATTACAATTATCTTATCGGCCTACAACATTTGTGTCAAATCCAAATCACGCTTTATGCGGCCGGTCCATCTCAATGATGGTGCTTGAAAAGGAGAGAAAACAACTTGCTGGATATGGTAGTGGAAGTCAAAAAAGCTCAAGAGGGCGATCTCGATACTTTTGTCATGCTTATACGCCAACTGGAATCACGGCTGTACGGCTTGGCCAAGTCTATTGTGAAGCGTGACGAGGATTGTGCGGATGCAATCCAGGAAACGCTGCTTAATGCGTATAAGTCGTTAAATACGTTGAAGAAGCCCGAATTTTTCAATACTTGGATCATCCGGATTTTGATCAACGAATGCAATCAAGTGCTGCGGCTTCGAAGACGAACCATCGTCATGGGTGAGCTTCCCGAAACGAACTACCCTCTCGCTGCTCATGGTGCAGATCATCAAACGAGCGACCTGCAGGAGGCTGTTGACCGGTTAAACGATACGCTAAGACTGGTTGTGCATTTGTTTTATTATCAGGACCTGTCGGTCAAGCAAATCGCGGAAATCCTTGATATTTCGGAAGGCGCCGTCAGGGCAAGGCTGCATCGGGCAAGGGGCGTACTTGCGGATTGGATGAACTCAATGCGAATGAACTTTGCGGGGATTTGAAAAACGATAATAATCACTCATAAACGGTAAGAATAGATACTTATACAGAAGCATCGTATGGATAAAATAAATGATCCATGCCAGGAAAGGAACATGCCGATATGCCTGCAACATCCGTCGGAGTCATCATCACGAACCGTACCGTATTCCTCGCCTGCCATTCCACGGGCAATACGTTTTACGATCTGCCAAAAGGTATGCCAGAGGAGGGAGAGACACCGGAGCAGACCGCATGCCGGGAAGTCCGGGAAGAAAGCGGCCTTAACATTCTACCGGATCAAATCAAGGATTTAGGCGTGTTCCCGTATAACCGAGCCAAAAACCTTCATCTTTTCTTATGGGAGACGGAATCTCTCCCCCTGATAGAGGAAATGGCCTGTACCTCTACGTTTATTGACCGATACAGCGGTCAGGCGAAGCCGGAGGTAGACGGATATGAATACATCGGTTTCGATCAAGCCGTTAACATGATGACCGCGAATATGGCACGCGTAATCCGTGATGCGGAACGGCGTATCCGGGAAATGACCTGAGTTTAATCCAGACAACGTAGCCGCCTTTAGCAGGCGGCTTTTTTGCTGCGTGTTCACGTCCTCTGCGAAGCTTTCTGGAGTAATGGTAACACCCAGTTCTATCAAGTTATTGACAATTGTCAGGCTGGGTTTACTATAAACATGGAAGGAAAAAATTAGGTATTTCATATACCGGCAGGGGGTCTGGATGAAATTGTTAACGGTTACTTATCAAGAAATTGAACCTAAGCTGCAAACGGGGGATATTCTGCTGGCACACGGCGTCGCCAAAGGCAGTCAGCGGATCGAAGAGCTGGAGCATTGTCCATGGTCGCACGTGGCGATGGTGGTCCGGGCGCCGGACGGTGAAGCGCTGCTGTGGGAATCCACGTCACTGGATAATCTGGAGGATACTTGGCTGCATGTCAAGAAATCCGGTCCTCAGCTCGTTAAGCTTCGTGACCGCCTGTCTACGGACGTCGGGAACCATTATGACTCGATCTTCGCAATCCGTCAGCTTCAAGCTGATCGTACACCGGAGATGCAGGCTATGCTCGATCGCTTCATTGAAGAAGTGCATGGTGCAGTTTTTCCCGACAAGAAAAGAATGTATTGGGAAATTATAGAGGGAAAGTTCGGGATAACATCTTCATTCCGCGACTTTTTTTGCAGCAAATTGTTAGCTGAAACGTATATCCGGCTCAAACTGCTGTCCTCCGCCAAAGCGCCTAACAGTTACGAACCTAGAGATTTCACATCGAAGCATCGTTTGTCATTGCTTGGAAACGCCAGACTCGGCGACGAAATTTACTTGGACGCCTCTTCGTTTCGTGCATGAGTTGGCGTCGCCGCATCAGGGCTGCCGTTTTTGCTGTGCTGGTTTTCACTGCAGCCTGGAATCCGGCGGTAATCTCCGCTTCGTCTTCACTGACTGTGAAGAACGGCGAAATGCAGCTCTCCGGATGGGACTTTAGAAGCGACGGATCGATCGAACTGAACGGGACTTGGGAATTTTACTGGAAGCAGCTCCTCTGGCCGGATGATTTGCAGAGCACAACGTCACCAGAGGTCAGCGGATATGTGGAAGTCCCCGGCTACTGGACGAATCACAGGCTGAACGGATCACCGCTTCCGCCGGACGGCTATGCAACGTATCGTATGGTGATTCGCGGGCTTCACCCGTCGGACGATGTGGCCATTAAACTGCGGAATATGTATTCTTCTTACGCTTTGTGGGTGAATGACGAACTGGAGGCTTCATCCGGACAACCCGGAACGACGCCCGAAAACACATCTCCAAAGTATGGTGCCTCCATCGTCGTACCGGTTAAACCCAGCCCGGAAGGGAGCTTGACACTGCTGATCCAGGTGTCCAATTTCACTTATCCCAAGGGAGGAATCAACAATTCTCTCGAGCTGGGAGATGCCAAGCTGCTTCAGAAGGAGAGGTCAGGAGAGCTGGTTCAGGACAGCCTGGTCATCGGGGCGCTGCTTGTCATGGGAATCTACCATCTGTTCTTGTATGGATTCAGGCGAAAAGATGTGACCCCGCTGTATTTCGGGTTGTTCTGCATGTGCATCGTCTTTCGAACGATGCTGGTCGGTTCGAGATACATTCTGGAGATCCTTCCCGGTTTTTCGTGGGAATGGTTCGCCAAAGCCTCCTATTTAACGGTTTACGTGGGCGAATTTTTCTTGATCTCATTTATTTATTATTTGTTTCCTCAATATTTGTCGCGTTCCGTTCGACGCGTTACCCAAATGTTTACCCTCATCTTGACTTTGCTTGTGCTTACCACGGATATACGGATCTACGATTATTCGCTGCTGCCCTTTGAGATTTATTCGATCGGCCTCGTGCTGTACGCCATTTATGCTTCTTACCGGATCGCCCGTCAGCGCCAGGAAGGGTCTCTGCTGCTCATCCTCGGGTTTAGTTTGATCTTCGTGACCGCACTGAATGATACGCTGAACCGGAAAGGCATTCTCGATACCCCGGCACTGCTGCAATTTGGCGTACTTAGCTTTGTTTTTATGCAATCCCTGCTTATATCCAAAAAATTTTCCCGTGCCTTCTCCCAGGTCGAGAGCTTATCGGAGCGCTTGTTAACGCTGGATAAGCTGAAAGATGAATTTTTGGCCAAAACATCCCATGAACTCCGGACACCGCTGCACGGCATTATCGGACTGGCAGATTCGCTGATCGACGGAAGCTCCGGCAAACTCCCTCTGCCCGTGATCGAGCTGCTGCGGCTCATGAAAATCAGCGGGCAGCGGCTGGCCCATCTGGTGAACGACATCCTGGATTTCTCCAAGCTCAAACACCAGGAGATTACTTTGCACAAAGTGACGGTGGATTTGCGCCTTGCCGTCGACCTGACCCTTCAAGTCCTTAAGCCTCTGGCAGTAAACAAGGGACTCCATATGGAAAATAAGCTGCCGGACGATCTGTATGTAATAGCGGACGAGAACAGGCTTCAGCAAATATTGCATAACTTGATTGGCAATGCCATTGCTTATACAGAATCCGGAACCGTCGCGATCACGGGACGCAAGTCGCACGGTCAAGCCAAAATTCAGATTAAGGATTCGGGAATCGGCATTGCTGAGTCGGACTTGTCCCGCATTTTCGAATCGTTTGAGCAGGTCCATCCCATGAACGGTCCTCAGGAGGGCGGAACCGGTATTGGGCTGTCCATTACGAAGAAGCTGATTGAACTGCATGAAGGCGAGATTGAAGTGGTGTCCAAATTGGGCGAGGGCTCAACGTTCAGCTTTACGCTTCCGCTGGCGATGCCGCAAACACCACGGATACAGCCGAGAACGGCGCTCTCTTCACAGGACACCGTGGTGCAGGATCGGCATACGGATTGGAGCATGATCCGGACAACCGCGGAACCCGCGGAAGCCCAGACACATCTGCCTTCAGTGCTTATCGTCGATGACGACCCGATCAACGTCCAGGTGCTGCTGCAATTTCTCGGAGGGAAATATGCGCTTATGTCAACGGGAAGCGGGCAAGAAGCCGTGGAATGGATCAGGAACGGCTACAAGCCGGACATCGCTCTGCTGGATGTGATGATGCCGTTTGTCTCGGGGCTTCAGGTGGGCCAAGAGATACGCCGGCATTACAATTCCGGTGAGCTGCCGGTGATTTTCCTCAGCGCCAAGAGTCAAATGACCGACCTCGTTGCAGGCTTTGAGCATGGCGGCAACGATTATCTTGTGAAGCCGGTCGACAAACAGGAGCTGTTGGCAAGATTGGAATTGCATCTGCAGCTGGTCCGCTGGAACCAGACCCTGGAGCGCGAGGTTGAAGCAAGAACGATTGAGCTGGAGCATTCGCTTGAGGAGCGGGCTAGAGCGATGTCCGAAGTCTCGGTCCTCGCCGAGCGCAACCGGATTGCCGGCGAAATCCACGATCATGTGGGGCATATTCTTACGGCGAGCATCGTTCAGCTTCAAGCCGGTCTGAAAATGTTATCCACGAGCGCCCCTGAATCGGTCGACAAGTTGAATCTAGCATCAGAATTGGTTCGCAAAGGGCTCCATGAAATGAGGAAATCGGTACATATGCTGGGCGAGGAAGCAGCGGCCGCATCCTCGTTCCAGGATTCCCTGCTGCAGATCATAGAAGATTCGGAAAAATACGCTGAGGTGACACTGGAGCACATCATTGAAATCACGGATGGCCGTCTGGAGCCGGAAGCGGAAAAGCTGATCCGCCATGCACTGCAGGAAGGCATCACGAACGGCATCAGGCATGGCCGGTGTACGCATTTTCGGTTCGAGCTGGTGGAAGATGACGGCGCGGTCCGGTTCACACTGGAGAACAACGGCTTGCCATTTGCATCGGATCGGCTTGGTTTCGGTCTGACCATGATGCGGCAAACGATCCGCCGAAGGGGTGGAACCTTCCGGATCGGCACGAATGAAGGTGCAGGCTGCCTATTAGTGCTCACACTGCCAAGTAGAAGGGAGGATCAATGATGTCAAAACTAACGATACTTATCGCAGAAGATCAGACGCTTGTGCGGGAAGGCCTTGAGACCATCCTTAATCTGGAAACCGATATAGAGGTTGTAGCGACAACCGACAACGGCCAAACCGCCTATGAGCTTACTAAGAGCTTGAGGCCGCAGCTTGTGCTGATGGACATCGAAATGCCGGTGATGAACGGGATTACGGCGACCCGGCTGATTAAGGAGTCGAGCCCGGAGACGATTGTTCTGATTTTAACGACGTTTACCAATGAAGATTATATTATTGAGGGTCTTGCCAGCGGAGCGTCCGGCTACCTGCTCAAAGATTTTTCATCCGACAAACTGATTCACTCATTGAAAGAGGCGGTTCGGGGCGAGCTGATGCTGCCCTCCAAGCTGGCGGCCAAGTTTGCTGCCCGTATGCGCACAGCAGCAGCCCCCAGGCAGCCCGGAATCGATTATGGGCTGACCCCGAGGGAGCTTGAGATCGCCAGGCTGATTACGGCACATAAGAACAACCGGGAAATTGCCGATACGCTGTACATCACCGAAGGGACGGTGAAAAACTACATCAGCGTGATTTATGAGAAAATCGGGACGAATGACCGGACCAAGGCCATCCTGCTGCTGAAGCATGCCTTGGAGGCTGTAAACTAAATGAAAATGAACTTCTCAACAGCACCGTTTCCTCTTCAAAGGAAGCGGTGTTTTTTTTATTCCATAAGTATATCGGTGAACCAGGATCCCGTACAGTTACTTTCGTCATATCCCGGTCATATGACAAAATGTACACTTCAGTCACTTATCGACAGCAAGGAATGCCCGTTATGATGAAGGCGTTGAGAGCATAACCGAATCGAAGGAGGAATTTAAAAGTGACGACGGTGAACACCAATTTAAACGGAACGGACGCTGGTTCAATCTTTGATCCAAATACGACGGATCCGGATAAGCTGAAAATGCAGGCGGACGCGATGCTGTTCGTATCTGACCTGCAGGTCAACCAGGTGCTGAAGCAGCAGTGGACTTCGCTCTTGGCCAATATCAAATCGAAAATCGACGCGAATCCCCCGGCCGGCAGCGACAAAGAGACCGTATATAAAGAAAAAATCAAAATCATCAACAACTTTTTGGCGCAAAAAGGGTATGAAACCACTTCAGTGTATGTGCTTGAGCTAACCCGTACCGATTTTTACGAAGACCATTTGAAGGAAAGCGAACCGAATGCGGAGTCCGACCGTTTCGTCCAGGACATCCTGGCGAAGACCCCGCTTCTGGCCGGCTGGCAGGATACGATGCAAAAGGCAACGGATACCGATACGTCGGCGCCGGATCAGTTCCTGGCTCAGCACGGCTATAACTGTACCGCGAAGCAGGTCAACGCTTCTTTTAAGGCGATGCGGAATGTAGACATGAAGTTCTGGACAGGTATTTATGGCAATACGGTGATGACCACATCCGACGGCACAACGGATACGGGACCCGTAGTCATTATTTACGACAGCCTCGACGGGATCTCGATTGGCAGCGATATGCTGGATAAAGATTTGAATAAAGTCACTTACAAGGACGGCGTACTCAGCTGGACGAAGGATGACTTTACGGTGAATCATTCGGGTCAGCTGACATTCAGTCAGGTTACCCGGGCAGCCAAAGACGATAAAGATGCATACGTCGGCAATGAGTTTTTCGGTACGATTACGTATTCCAACAGCGACGGCACCGAAAAGAAGGAAAGCATATTTGGACGGATCGGCAAGCCGCCGGAAGGTTCTTCGGGCAGTCACGACGGAAATCGGAAATCGTGCCCTACTCCGCCATCCGTACAGCTGTCCGTCGTTGATAAAGCGATGAAATACCTCGGTTACTTTATGGCTGCGGTGTTCGTCGTGGATTTCATCGCCTCTGTGCCTAAGCGGTTTAAGGCCATATCGGAATTCGTAGAAAAAATCAAAAAGCCGAACGAACCGAATAAACCGGAAGTCGAGAAGAAGCTCGACAGCACCAAAGAGGAAATCAAGGAATCCAGTGATCCGAAAGCGCTCGAGGAGAACGGTTCGTTTGTGGACAATATCGACAATGTGCAGCCGGAAAATTTCAACAATGAGCAGGGACTCGACTTCATTAATAACGAGCAGCTGCCGCCGGCAAGCGATGTTCAGGCGATGGAGCAAGGCATTGAAAACATGAACGAAAACGGAGAAATCAATCAAAACGAGGAAAATGTTCAAGAGGATCCAAATCCGGTTGACGATAAATTTCAAGGCAATGAGGAAAACGAATTTGAGGGCTTAGCTGAGCTGTTTGGGGAGGCGTAATGGTGATGAACAATAATGCGGTGGCGCAGGACCAGGCACGTTTTTGGCAATTGTTCGTTCAAGCGATATCCGGGCATCTGCCGGGCAGCGATCCGAAAAATTTCATAGCGGCGGCCGGACGGGTGGACTCCCATCTGGGCAGCGAGACTGAAGTCGTCGCTCTGACGGACGCCTATAATGTAGGCAATACGATTCCTTCCTGGGGGTTAACGTGGAGCGGCGCGTTCAATAATAAGCTGTTCGAAATTTACCAGCAATGGGTCCGGGATATCGTCCCTGCCGGCAGTGGCGATTCGGGAAGCGGCGGCTCGTCTTCCGGCGGGGGATCGGCCGATCCGCTGGACACGCAAATCGAGGATCTCCGGTCAAAAATCGCGCTCCTCAGCAGCGACGTTTCCAAAATAAACCAAGGCATCTATTCGGACTGGCTGAACGAAGTTTGTGCGGAGCTCGATTCAACGGGAAAAGCATGCAGCGTGTATTTTACCAATCCGCCGGATCCGACCTGGGCTAACTTCCGTACCCAGCAAATGGGAACCGAAGATTATAAGGCAAAGGTAGAGTCGCTTCAAACGACATACGGCGCCCTGCTCGGCGGAATGACTGAACAGCTGAACGCCCTGCTGCTGAAAAAGTTCGGACCTGGCTACCAGGAGCTGGCCGATGCGACCGAAGCGGTCGCACTCGCCGATCCTTTCGAGCCTCATTCAGCGGATGAGCTGCAAAAAACGGCTCAGTTCCAAATGACGATCAAGGAGAACGATACGACAGCAAGTGTTCCCCGGTTTAAAACGAGCGAGCTTAAAGACGTCCGGGAATGGCTTATCAAGCAAAATGGCATCGCTACGAAGAACGGAGGTCCGCTGTTCGGAGAGCAGGCAAACGTGCAGATCGCATTAAATGATCAGCAGCAGACCGAAAGGGACAGCTCATGGAAATTCAGTGCCAACGTGGGCATCCCCATCGACTGGTTCTGGCTTGGCGGAAGCACCAATGATTCCGGATCCACACAGTTTAAAGAGGATTATTCTTACGATATTCTGATCACGTATCAAGATGTGATTACCGTGAATATCAACCCGGGGGATTGGTTCTTCGAAGGACTGCTGTCCACGTATAAGGATTACACCAACTGGCCGCAGGGCAGCGTGTTTGCAGGTAAACCGCTTTGGGGCGAATCCGGACTCATGAATATTGTCGTCAAGGGAGTCGTCCTTGGATACGCGCCTTACTTGAGATTCTCATCCAAAGACTGGACCAACACAACGACGCAAACCCAATGGTCCGCCAAAGCAACGTTTGGCATCGGCCCGTTCAATTTCGAGTCGGCGTCCGCTTCCGGTTCCGATTACAGCTCGATGACGACCCAGCTCCAGGACGGTTTCGAAGTTCGTGATACGAGCGGAATTCCGAAAATCATTGGTTTAATTGTGGATACCCCCAATGGATGATCCATCCACTCCGATACATGCTTCCTTAGCTTCATCCCCGATGCTGGATTCAGCCCCTATGGCCGTTCAGCAGCCGTCTTCCCAAGAGGCGGCTGCTCCCCAGCCAACGAAGGAGCCGCTATGGCTGATCAATGTCGATGCGGCGTTTAAGGTCGGCTGTCTTGTGGCATTGCTGCTGATCTTGTGGTATTTGGCACGCCTTGTCTTTTTTCAGGCGCTATCAGAAGGAGAGATTTATTTTCTGACCATGACGCTGTGCGGGTCCGTAGGAGGTGTAACCAGCTTCCTGCTGGTTAAAAACACGGATACCGACACCGGGATGCACTTTAGGGACAACAAGTCGTTTTACCTGCTGGTCACCGCGGTGTTCTGCGGAAATATTGCTTCCTTTTCCGTACCGCTGCTGCTGAATTTCATTCAATTGGAGAATGTGATCAGCACGCAGGTACCGCAAATATTTGTATTCATCGGGGTGTGCCTGATCGCAAGTACGTTTTCCGCACGGATCATAGGCAGCATTTCATCCCGGATCATTAAATTGAATGAACATTCAACGATTAATATCAATAATGATAAGCAAGGGTAAAGCGTTAAGGGATAGGAGAGTGCTGGCATGCTGCTGCGCTCTTCTTTTTTTGTCTGCCGTCAACAACACTGCGGATTCTAATCGGTTTTTAATCTTGTTCTTTTATAGTGCAGTGATACGAATGCTGGAAAGAATGCAGCGGTAAGCGGTCATCGTCATAGAAACATTCACTGAAGATGTAAAAGCAGCCGTCTATTCGTTTAAATTTTAGTGGTGGAAACATCCGATTAAAGATATCATGATGGATATAAATCATAGAATGGGGCTATCTCGGATGCGGATTGATATGAGCAAAAATGGGTTTAACGAGGGATTATATCCATGAATATTCCGGAACTTCCTGTATTATCTACTAAACTATACATCCCGCAGCCACGAACGAGGCTCGTCTCTAGGCCGCGTCTGATGGAGCGGCTGAAGGCGGGGATGGGGCGTAAGTTGACCTTAATTTCTGCTTCCGCCGGCTTTGGCAAAACGACACTGATCAGCGAATGGGCTGCCGGTTGTGAACGGCCTGTCGCTTGGGTGTCTTTAGACGAAAGGGATAAGGATAGCCTGCGTCTGCTTACGCTCCTAGTCGCTGCTTTGCAGACAATAGAGCAGCATTTCGGAGAAGCCGTAATGCGTGCAATCCACTCCCAACCGCCACCGGAAGCCGAATCGATGCTCACAATGCTGCTGAATGAAATTTCAACAATACCGTTTGAATTCGTCCTTGTGCTGGATGATTATCATGCTGTAGGAGACAGGCAGATCGATCATACCATCGCGTTCCTGGTCGAGCATTTACCGCCGCAAATGCACCTGGTGATCGCGACTCGGGAAAACCCGCAGCTTTCCCTCAGCCGGCTTCGCGCCGCTGGCCATTTAACCGAATTGCGCGACACCGACCTGCGCTTTACTTCAGGCGAAGCAGCCGAGTTCCTCAATCAGGTGATGGGGCTGCGTCTGTCAGCAGAGGATATTGACGCGCTGGATCATCGTACCGAGGGCTGGATCGCGGGGCTGCAGCTCGCGGCTCTATCGATGCAGGGACGTAATGACATTCCCGCTTTTATCCGTTCCTTCGCCGGAGACAACCGGTACATCGTCGACTATCTGGTCGAGGAGGTTCTTCAGCGTCAGCCGGCCGATGTCCGCAATTTCCTGCTTCAGACCTCGATTCTGGATCGGCTGCATGGCCCGCTGTGCGATGCCGTAACCGGCCAGAACGAAGGGGCAGCTCGGCTTCAATCGCTGGAGCAGGGCAGCTTCTTTATCGTGCCCCTGGATGACAGGCGGCAGTGGTATCGCTATCACCATCTCTTTGGTGAAGTGCTGTCCATACATTTAAGAACGGATCAGCCTGACCTCATTCCTGAACTGCATCGGCGTGCGAGTGAGTGGTACGGACGGCACGGCTCCAATGCTGAAGCAATAGGGCATGCGTTGGCCGCCGAAGACTTCCCGCGAGCGGCGGATCTGATCGAGCAGGCTTGGGCAGCCATGCGCAGGAGCAGGCAGGAGTCTGCAGTACTCGGGTGGATTCAGGCGTTGCCCAGGGAAATCATTCGTCATAGGCCCGTTCTCAGCGTTGAATATGCATGGGCGTTACTTGCCGTCGGCCAGGTCGAAGGGGCAGAGGAACGGCTGCGCGATGCCGAGCGGTGGCTGGAGAATTCCTCATTGGATAGGACGCCGGAAACTTCAGCAACCGATATGTGTTACGTAGACGAGGAGGAATTTCGCCGCCTTCCGGGCACCATTGCCGGATACCGCGCCGCTTATGCCCAGGCCATGGGGGATATACCCGCCGCCATTACATATTCGAAGAGGGTCCTTGAGCTCGTTCCGGCGGACGATCATCTTCGGCGCGGCGCGGCAGCCGCACTCCTTGGTCTTGCGGCCTGGACGAGCGGTGATCTTCAGGAGGCGTACCGGATATTCAATGAAGGAATGGCGAATGTCCGGCGGGCAGGGAACATCTCGGACGCGATCGGGGGCTCCATCGCTCTGGCTGATATAAACATAGCGTTGGGACGGCTTCGCCAGGCCATGGATATCTTTCAGAATGGATTACTGCTTGCTGCGGAGATGGGTACTCCTGAAATGCGGGGCACAGCGGACATGTACGTCGGAATGAGCGAGCTAAGCCGGGAGCAGGGGGACTTGGACGCCGCCATGCAGCATCTGCACAGAAGCCAGGAGTTGGGTGAGCAAATGGGACTGCCCCAATATCCATATCGCTGGCGGGTAGCTATGGCGCGTATTCGGCAATCGCAAGGAGACTTGGATGGCGCGCTTGAGCTGCTGCAAGAGGCTGAGCAGCGGTATGTCGGTGATTTTTTTCCAAACGTGCGTCCGGTGTCAGCCTTAAAAGCACGCGTGTGGCTGGCTCTGAATAGATGGAGCGAGGCTGCGGAGTGGGTACACGAACAGGGTCTCTCCACATCGGATGACCTGCACTATCTGCGCGAATTTGAGCACATAACCCTGGCCCGGGTACTTTTGCACCGGCATCCAAGTAACCTTGCACAGATTCAGGAAACGTTGGGATTCCTGGAACGCCTGTCCCAAGCAGCGGCAGACAGCGGAAGGACGGGGAGTCAGATCGAGATTTTGATCCTTCAAGCCCTTGCTCATCACAGCCAAGGTGACATGTCCTCCGCACTTGCGCCGCTGGAGCGTGCCCTGACTCTGGCAGAGCCGGAAAGGTACGTTCGGATTTTTGCAGACGAGGGCCAGCCGATGGCCGCTTTGCTGGAAGCAGCATGGAATGGAGGGATCTGTCCAAACTATGTGCGGCTTCTACTGCTATCCTTTGGCAAGGAGGGGAGCGGATCGGCTGCGAAAAAGGCAGTTGGAGAGCCGCTGAGCGAACGGGAGCGGGACGTGCTGCGTCTGCTCAAAACCGATTTGAGCGGGCCTGAAATCGCACGTGAGCTTCACGTCTCGCTGAATACGCTGCGAACTCATACCAAAAACATTTATGACAAGCTTGAGGTGAACAACCGTCGGGCAGCCGTAAGGCGCGCCGAAGAGCTTGATGACTTGTGACATCGCAATTTTCGTATAGCTCCGGACCTGGAAGAAGCAATAAGCCCAGGATCGGGGCTCTTTTTTATGCCAATTACTTCGAATGAATGTATGGTGACCATTTAAAATCACCACATCTGGTGATGCCGTCTCACCACATGATCTTGTATCTTCAATTTAGGAACGGAGCCGCACGATGAAAGGAGACTGACCACGACATGAAATGGAAAGGAAATTAAGGGAGGCGGTTGAATGAACGAGACACATGATATACGAGATAATCCAAATGAGCCTGAACGGTATGAGATTCGGTTTCAGGGATATCTCGGCGACCGGTGGGCTGACGGGTTCGAGGGACTTCGTCTCGATCAAGAGCCAGACGGAACATCCATTTTGACCGGACCTGTGGCCGATCAACCCGCCTTATACGGCTTGCTTAGAAGATTCCGCGATCTCAACCTACGGCTGATTTCAGTCATCCGGCTAGAACCACAGCAGGAATCACCATCAGAGATTAATAGGACACAAGAAGGCTGTCAGTAAATATACCGGAGTGAACAGAACTTGCTAATCGTCGACAAGAATAAAACAAAGAGGAGAAAACGATATGAACATTACAGCTTATAGCGTCATTCGTTGGAGCGGTTTATCCGCCATCTTGGCAGGCATTCTTTTTATCGTCATCCAGGCAATTCATCCGCCTGAACTTCTATCATCCGTTACCACAAAGGCCTGGGCCATCGTCCATTACATGACCCTCGCGATGTCTCTGCTCGGACTGCTCGGAATAACCGGAATTTATACAAGGCAAGTTCATGTAGCCGGGTGGACCGGATTGGCCGGTTTTCTCCTGTTTGGTCTCTTTTGGACAGCTACAACGGCTTTCACCTTCGTAGAAGCTTTTGTTTTACCAGTTATCGCTGCAGATGCACCGAGTTTCGTGGAGGGGTACTTAGGGATTTTTGCCGGATCATCAGCCGTGTCCAACCTTGGGCTCCTGCCCGGAGTAGCACCTGTAGGCGGTGGGCTGTATGTGCTCGGCGGTCTGCTGCTTGGCATAGCTACGTTCCGCGCCGGTATCCTCCCGCGCTGGACAGCTGTTCTGTTGGCTTGCGCCGCTGTGTCGACACTGGCTTCATCACTGCTTCCACACCCGCTGGATCGGGTATTGGCGGTTCCGATGGGAATCGCTCTCGCAGGTATGGGTTATGCGGTTTGGTCAGAACGGAGTCTTGAAGCAGCGCAGCGACAGGTCCGAAAACAACACGGGGGGAGAAAAAATGAGAGCCATCGTATATGAACAATACGGACCGCCACATGTGCTTCAGCTCAAGGAAGTGACCAAGCCGGCCCCTAAAGCCGGCGACATATTAATCAAGGTCTACGCTACAACCGCTGCAGCAGGAGATTGGCGATTACGCAGGGCGGACCCTTTTCTGGCAAGACTGTTCAACGGATTGTGGAGACCGAAGCGCATCCGGGTTCTCGGATTTGAATTGGCCGGTGTGGTCGAATCCACTGGATCCAGCGTTACCCGCTTCAAGCCAGGGGATGCCGTCTACGCAGCCTGTGGCAACAGCTTTGGTGCATATGCGGAATACAAATGCCTGCCCGAGGAGGGAAGCGTGGCGCTAAAGCCGGAGAATATGACGTTTGAAGAGGCGGCTGCCGTTCCGGTTGGCGCCCTCACAGCGCTCCAGTTTCTTAGAGCAGGGAAAATAAGAAGCGGCATGCGCGTACTCGTATATGGTGCTTCAGGCAGCGTCGGGACGTATGCCGTGCAGCTGGCAAAGCACTTTGGAGCGGAAGTCACCGGAGTATGCAGCGCTTCGAATGCAGAGCTGGTGACTTCAATCGGTGCCGATCGGGTTGTGGATTATACGAAACAGCAGCTGCCTAATGACGGCCCGCCTTACGATATTATTTTCGACACGGTGGGAAAAAGCCCCTTTAGTGCATGCGTCAAGCTTTTGGCACCCAACGGTGTCTACCTTCGGGCTTATCATGTGAACCCGGTGATCATCGTTCGCGGGCTGTGGGCCAGCTTGACGAGCAGCAAGAAGGTGATTGGCGGAAATATGAAGGAAAACGCGAAAGACTTGGCCTTTCTGAAGGATCGGATCGAAGCGGGTCAGCTCCGGGCGGTCATCGACCGTCGTTACCGGCTGGAGCAAGCCGCCGAGGCACATGCCTATGTTGAGCTAGGCCACAAGAAAGGCAACGTAGTTCTAACCGTCTGTGAGGATTGAGGCGCCCGTTAATAACGCACATCACTTGACGTGAACGCCCCGAAGTTCACGAAACTGCACTGGCGTCATGCCTTCGTTTTTGCGGAAACGCTGAATAAAGTACGTACTGCTGGTAAATCCGACCGTCTCCGCGACCTTTTTCACGGTCCAACCGGTTGAAATCAGCAGGGATTTGGATTGAAGAATACGGCATTCGTTCAAAAATTCGATCGGCGTTTTGCCGAACAAACTGTGAAACTGCCTGCTGAAATGGGAGGGACTGTACTCTGCCTGGCTCGCCATTTGCTCGAGCGTAAGGGGTTGATGGCTGTGAGTGCGAATCCACTGCGCCGTCTCCATCAGCTTGGTGCGCATCCCCGGCTGAGGACGTTCTTCCGAACCATCTACGTACATGATGAACTCGGCAAGCATCTCGTACAGCATCGCGGACAACCGTGCTTCGCCTTCCTGCAGCGGGTGAAGGCCGGTAGCCAGGAGATCCGACCACAGCCGATCAAGCCGGTCCGCGCCCTCCCACGAAAATACCCATGCCTCCCGTTCACCTCTCCCTTGAAGTAACGTACTAAGCCCAGGAGCCGTAAAATGAACCCACCGGATATCCCAAGGCTCGTCTTGATCGGCATAATACCGCTGGGGAACACCGGGGCCGCATAGAAAGCCGGTACCTTGGCCAAGTTCCAGTGTGGTTTCACCGACTTGAATGTATCCTTTTCCGCCGCGTACGATATGCCAGTTATAGGTGGAGAGTCCGTGCGTCCGGTTTTCACTGTGTGATGGCTCATCTGCATAATGTCCGAACGACTCGGGATAACAAATGAGGTTCGTGAAGCGCGGGCTCGGAATGAAGTAATTGATTCTCATATCTCAGCTTCCTTTTTAGCATAATTGTTATACTATAGTATCAAAATCTTACGATTCCAGCCTCATATGATTAATAATATAATGGGTTCAAGAAGATGTTATCAAGCAAAATAATGATACATATTGGAGGATATGCCTATGTATTTCGGCGTGGATTATTACCCTGAGCATTGGCCCGAAGAACGTTGGGCCGTCGATGCCCGAATGATGCGGGAAGCGAATATCAACATTGTCCGGCTGGCGGAATTCGCCTGGGCCAAACTGGAGCCGGAGGAAGGACGGTACGACTTTGCGTGGCTCGATCATGCCATTGAAGTGCTGGCCAAGGAAGGGATCAAAATCATTTTGGGAACACCGACGGCGGCGGCTCCCAAGTGGCTGATGGACAAATATCCGGATATGTACCCCGTCGATGTCCACGGCCTGACCAAAGGTTTTGGTACACGGAGGCACTATTGCGTTAATCATCCGGTGTATCGGAAGTATTCCGCAAGCATTGCTCGGGTCATGGCCGAGCATTACAAAGACAATGAGCACATCGTTGCTTGGCAGATCGATAACGAATTCGGCGGTCCGTGCTACTGCCAGAGCGATCTGCATGCCTTTCGGATCTGGCTCCGCGAAAAGTACGGCACCGTCGACAAGCTGAACGAAGAATGGGGAACCGTGTTCTGGAGCCATACTTACCGCAGCTGGGAAGAAATTATGCTTCCCACGTATGCCGCAAGCGACGGCTTCAGCCAGGGCGGTTCCGGCGGATTGATGTCCACCCCATATAACCATAATCCCGGCATGCAGCTCGATTACCGCCGATTCTATTCCGATTCGACGGCCGCCTATCAGCGGCTTCAAATCGAAGAGATTCGTGCATGCAGCTCCCTGCCGATCACCCATAACTTGATGGGTCATTTCAGCGAGATCGATTACTTCGATTTAGGCAAGGATCTTGACTTTATCTCTTGGGATAACTATCCGAATAATATGTGGGGCAAATCGTCGCCTCTGACCGTCGCCATGGCCCATGATCTGATGCGCGGCATCAAAAATCAAAACTACTGGATGATGGAACAGCAGAGCGGTCCGTGCGGCTGGCACTCGTTGGGTGATACGCCGGAGCCGGGACAACTGCGTTTATGGACCTATCAGGCGATCGCGCATGGAGCGGATGCCATGGTCTATTTCCGCTGGCGGGCCTGCACGGTCGGCATCGAACAGTATTGGCACGGCATCCTTGATCATGACGGCGTCGGCCGGAGAAGGTACCGGGAGATCACCGCGATCGGACATGAACTCAAAGAACTGTCACCCCTGTTCGTAGGGGCCGCCAACAACAATACCGTAGCCCTCATTAAAAGCTATGATCAAGTGTGGAGCCACCGCGCTCAGCCTCATAACCGGAATTTCAATTATGAAGCTCTGCTGGCAGGCTACTACGATGCAGTTGCCGGGCAGCATGTCGGCGTAGACGTGGTCAGCGTGGAGACTGACTTTACACCTTACAAGCTTGTTCTGATGCCGGCATTTAATTTGATGACGGAGGAGATCGCAGACAAATGTGAGTCATATGTGGCAGGCGGCGGTTCGCTGCTTATCACGTTCCGGTCGGGAACACGTACCTGGAATAACCGGATGACGACTTTGACCCTGCCGGGCTTGTTCCGGAGACTGGCAGGCGTTGAGCTGGAAGAATATGACTCGGTTAATTTCGGCCGGACCGTATCCGTGAGCGGAGAGTTCGGGGACGGTACCGCTTCCATGTGGTGCGATGTGCTTAAGCTGGAAGGGGCTGAGAGCCTCGCGGATTATGAGAGTCATTATTACAGCGGAACACCGGCAGTTACTGTTCACACCTATGGTAAAGGGAAGGTTTATTACGTCGGGTGCGACCTGGATGACCGGGCGATGGAGAGCTTGATGAAGCTGGTTCTGGAAAGGGAGGGCGCTGTCCCATCCTTGCCCCAAAAATATGATGGAGTCGAGGCAGTAGAAAGAGAAAAGGATGGCAAAAGCTACTTAATGCTGCTGAATCACCGCAGTGAATCCGTCGATGTAGAACTGGGGGGCACGTATATAGATGCCTTGAGCAAGCAAACCATTGAAGGCCGCATTCTTCTGGAACCATACGCCGTGCATGTGCTTTTAAACCAAGGTGGTTAGAGTGTGGTTCGTAAAGGAGCATAACCAATTTCTTCGCTGACCCCATTCTGAATAATTTCGGGTGAATCCTCCATAATAGGGAAGTACATCCAAGAGAAAATGGAGGAAAAGCATATGCTCGAAAACCTGGAAAGCAACTATGACTGCAGCAATGCCGGGGAGGATTTGCATCAGCCTAAGCAGGAGCTCGCCTCGCTCCGGGGCATGGGCAAGGAAGACCCCAAGACGCAGGAAGACATTAACCGCCTCGAGAATCAGATCGCATTTATTATGAACAAATGTGACATTAATCATTAGTTTGGCAGCAGCACTCCTAAACCCGGTATGTACCTATACCGAGTCGCAGGGTGCTTTTTTCATGGATTAAGCCTTCGGAAAATACATCGTTTGCTGCACCCGGCATTGCCGTGATTAAAGACGGTCGTTCCTATTAGGGATGATCGTCTTTTCGTATGAGGAAATGATTCCCTTACTAAAGTGTAAGGCATATGTAAGGCTTTCTCTATTCAAATCACTTTCAATCTAGCTTACATTAGCGAGGTGCGGCGGAAGGAAAATAAGTAAATCGCAATCGACTCATGAAGCCAGGCAGATGTCAATGAACTAGGGAGAGAACAAGAATGAACG
Source organism: Paenibacillus favisporus (assembly GCF_040545415.1). Taxonomy (NCBI): domain Bacteria; kingdom Bacillati; phylum Bacillota; class Bacilli; order Caryophanales; family Paenibacillaceae; genus Paenibacillus; species Paenibacillus favisporus. The sequence continues at coordinate 1,154,442 of NZ_JBEPLV010000001.1, forward strand.
CATTGAAATCATGGATCAAATTAGGCTTGTTATTAGTTGCAGCCGTTATGACTATCAGCAGTATCGCTCCAGGAATCGTGTGGGCGGAGTCCAACGATAAGATCCAGAAGATCGAACAGTATGTTAAAAACCAGCAAAGCATCAGTAAAATACCCGGAATCTCTTTGGTGATAGTCGAGAAAGGGGAGACGGTGTATCAAAAAGGCTTTGGATACGCGAACGTAAAGACGAAAACTCCCGTAACTTCCGATACGTTATTTGAAATCGGTTCGACGACCAAAGCTTTTACAGGTTTAGCGATTTTGCAGCTGGAGAAGCAAGGGCTGCTGCATCGGACGGATGATGTTCAAAAATACATTCCATGGTTAGAGCTGACCTATCACGGTGTGCCGCAAAAGATAACGATTAACCAGCTGCTGCATCATACCAGCGGCATCGCCTCCAATACGATCACCCGGATCCCTGAAAGCAAAGCGGACAACGCGCTTGAGCTGACGGTAAAAACATTGCAGGGCCAGACGCTGAACCGAAAGCCGGGAAGTTCCTTTAAATACGCAACGATCAATTACGACGTGCTGGGCCTAATTATCGAAGGGGTCTCGAACATGCCCTATGATCAGTACGTGAAGCAGCACATTTTAGATCGGATCGGCATGACTAGCTCGTTCGTGGGTGTACCGTCGACTCAACCAGACCATATGGCTTCCGGCTATAAAATCGGATGGATGAATCATAGGCCATTCACACCTCCGATTTATCGGGGCAACACCCCTGCGGGTTATATCGTCAGCAATGCGAATGATATCGCGAAATGGATCAAGCTCCAGCTAAAGAGCGCTCCCGAACAGGTCATCGATCCCAAACTGATTGAGGAGTCGCACAATCCGGACAAGTCGGTACATCCTTTTGACCAGAATACGTATTATGCCAACGGATGGGCTGTCATGAGCAAAAGCAAGGAAAAAGTTATTTTTCATGCCGGTGAGAATCCGTCATTTACGTCGTATTTTATTTTGCAGCCGGATCAACAGCTGGGTGTGGCGATTCTCGCCAACATGAACACGAGCTATACAACGGCAATTGGACAAGGCGTGATGGACTTGTGGGAGGGGCGGGCTCCGGCGATGAATCATACCGACAGCTATCAACTGCTGGATCGCATCGTGAGTATCCTCGAAATCGTCGTCATTTTATTCGGTGTATTATGGATTGCCTTGTCAGCCCGTATCGTCAGAAAGTTAGCCGTTAAACAACGCAGAAGAAGCCCTTTAACCGGAAAAAGAAAGCTGCTGCTGCTCATTCATATTGGTATGGTTGCTGCCGTTCTAATATTGATAAGCATGCTGCCGACCCTCCTGCTCGGAGGATTACCTTGGACATTCATTCAAGTATGGGCGCCGACGTCTATTCCTGTTTTTCTGTATAGCGTCGTCACGGCGTGCATCCTTTATTTTATCTACGGATTGCTTCTACTCTTCACAAAAAAATGAAAAACCAATAGAGCTGGATTATAATAAGTAATCATGTCGAAATGTAAAATAATCAAGCAGTGAGGGAAACCAATGACGATCGACGAAATCATTGAATACTGTCTGTCCTACCCGGCCTGTTATGAAGACCATCCGTTTGGAGCAGAATGGACCGTAATCCGCCATAAAGGGAACAAAAAGAGCTTTGCGCTGATTTTCAATCACAACGATCACTTGTGCGTCAATTTGAAATGCGAACCGAGCCGGGCCGATTTCTTGCGCAGTGTGTTCCAAGAAGTGACGCCGGCGTATCACATGAATAAGGAGCACTGGAATACGGTGATCCTGGATGGGGACCTCCAGGATGATGATATCCATGAGATGGTGAAGCACAGCTACGAATTGACGAAGCCCAAGATCCGATTGAGAAAGGCTAAACAATAGTGCGCTGCCTGAACGCCGTCAGGAGTTATTTCGGTATAGAGGCTGTTTCTTTTCACGAATGAACAAGGCCCTGGAATGACAACATAAGGAAGTGGTATACAACTCACTTTTCCAGAGGAGGATATCTGTCATGGCTCACCAGAAAAGAAGAAATGAAGCAGCCTGGAAGTCACGCAAGCAAGAACAGCATCCCCATGGCAAAATCAAATCGCTGAAGGAATTGTCCAGCGAATATGATGAGGAGCATACTGCGAAGTAGGGAAGAGGAGACTGACGGGCTGATGTCCGGCAGTCTTCCTTTTTGTCCACGATGGCAATAAGGCACTAACGTGCCATTGATCAAAATATGCAAGTCACTTCACATTTCCAGTCTTTACAAGTTGGAAAAAGTGTATTATATTTGTTTGTGCAAACATTAATTTGAACATGGAATCGAGGCAGCGACATGTTGGACACTTATTTTAAAGAATGCTTGTATTTCACAGCCAATCGCCTCAGCAGGATTATTACCAAGATGGCCGAAGATGAATTTGCACCAAGTGGACTAAACCCAACCTCTGCATTTCTGATGCTGAGGGTGCTGGAGAAGGACGGCATCTCGCAAAAAGAAATCGGCCAAAGCCTCCATCTTAAGCCTTCCACCATTACGCGGCTCATCGAGAGCCTTCAAGCCAAAGGACTTCTCAGCAGCCGCCAGGACGGCAGACTGTCCTTGATTTACGCAACAGACCGGGGAAGAGAGATGGAGAGTCAAATCCACGAATGTTGGCAAAAGCTGCGGCAGCGTTATAACACAATATTAGACAGCCAGGATGATGAACTCTCGCTTCAGCTGAACGAGGTAAGCAACCGCTTGGAAAGCGCCGAATGACATGAGCATTCGGTTTTTCAATCGCACAACATTTGCTTGTGCAACTAAATGAAATATTGGAGGAGATTGAATGAATCAGCCGGTTCTTATCGTAGGCAGTACGGGGAAAACAGGGCGTCGGGTATCAGAGAAGCTGCTGCAAAAGGGAATACCGGTCCGTTCCGGATCACGTTCCGCTGAGCAGCCCTTTGATTGGAGCGATTCGTCCACATGGGAGCCTGTACTGCAAGGGACAAGGGCAGCGTATATTACCTATTATCTGGACTTGGCCGTTCCGGGTGCTGCTCAAGCCATCGGTTCGTTCGCGAGATTGGCCGTAGAAACCGGCGTGCGCCGATTAGTTCTTTTGTCCGGCCGAGGTGAGGAGGAAGCTCAGCGGAGCGAACTTGCACTGCAGAACTCCGGCGCGGACTGGACGATCCTCCGCTGCAGCTGGTTTTGCCAGAATTTCAGCGAGAGCTTCCTGTATGACATGGTACAAGCGGGAGTGGTAGCACTGCCGGCAGGAAGCGTGAGAGAACCGTTCATTGATGCAGACGATATTGCAGATGCAGTCGTCTCGGCTTTGACCGATGACCGGCATATCGGGCAGCGGTATGAATTGACGGGTCCGCAGGCGATTACTTTTGCGGAAGCTACGTCCTTGATCGCTCAAGCCTGTCAGCGGAATATTCGGTATGTCGAGCTTACTTCCGAACAATTCCTATCCATGCTAACACAACAACAAGTACCTGATGAGTATGTAACACTGCTGTCTTATTTGTTCTCCACCGTGCTGGATGGCCGAAACGAGATTCCGGCGAATGGAGTGGAGCAAATTTTAGGAAGGAAGCCAAGGGATTTCTTCGACTTTGCACGGCAGGCGGCTACTGAAGGAGCTTGGGTTTAAAACAATAATTTAGCAAAGCGGTTCATCAAATCATAGGAGGAAATAACTGTGGTGAATTTTTTATATTATCTGACCTTCGCATCTACGTTAGGATCCGGATTGCTGGCCGGCGTATTTTTCACCTTTTCGGCATTCGTGATGACGTCGCTTTCCCGCCTTTCTGCAGAGCAGGGCATATCTGCCATGCAGTCGATCAATTCGACGATACTGCAATCGTTGTTTATGCTCGTTTTTATGGGGACCACCATCCTAAGCGTTGTTTTGGGCATTGTTTCTCTCTTCAAATCGGGCACCCATAGCGGGGTCTATGTAATCGTTGGCAGCTTGTTTATTTTTGTCGGAGTGTTTCTGGTTACGGCCATCTTCAATGTTCCGCTTAATAATTCTCTAGCAGCTGTAAGTCCGGGGGCTGCCGAGGGAGCGCAAGTATGGAGCGAGTATATTGCCGGCTGGGTACCCTGGAATCATGTAAGAACGATTTCCTCCATCGCAGCGCTGATTTCCTTTATGATTGCTATCCGTAAATGGTAATCATGCTACATCAATGCCTGATAACCACTGATCCTGGATCAGTGGTTTTTGCCTATTTCTCATACAAATATGTTGCCGACCACATTTATGTGTTGCCGACCACCTATTTGTGTGTTATAGTTGCACTGTTACCAAATATGTTGACGACCACATATTAAGAACAGACCTTACAGAAAGTGAGGATCATTAGATGGAAGAGAATAACAAGCATCATGTTGAAGTTCCCGGAGATGAAGTCAGCGCGGTGAGGGAGTTTCCCGTAAGTTTCTCGATATTCAGCATGGCGCGCTCACACCGCGGGCTTGCGGCCCAACTGCTGCGGGAAGCAGGCTTGTACCCTGGCCAGGAAATCGTACTGATGCAATTGTGGCACCAGGACCACCGTTCGCAGAACAGCTTGTGCCGGTCGACTCGTTTGGACCACTCCACGATCGCTAAATCGGTTCGTCGTTTGGAAGACGCCGGACTGGTTATAAGCAGCCGCTCCGAAGAAGATAAGAGAGTCACTATCGTATCGCTCACTCAGGCAGGACGTGATATTGAACGCAGGGTGAATGACGCGTGGAGTAAGGTGGAAGCCTTGACGACCGAAGCACTCACAGCAGACGAACAAATGATATTTGTGACCTTGGCACGCAAAATAGCTGCTTCTTTGGAGGCGGCAGAGGAATAAGTGAAAACAAAAATCTATCAAAAAATTTAAGGAGATGTTCATATGTCTAAAATGATGCAAGCAGCTCAAATCCATGAATATGGCGGCCCGGATATGTTGAAAATGGGAGAAGTGGAGGTTCCTCAACCGAATACGGGCGAAGTGCTTGTCCGCATCGTATACGCTGCCGTAATTCCGCTGGACTTTAAACTTCGTAACGGTTGGGTTCAGGATGTATTCCCAGTTACATTCCCTTACATCCCGGGTTTCTATGCTTCCGGGCACATCGAAGCGGTAGGCCCCGATGTTACGGCGTTCAAGCCGGGTGATCGCGTATTCGGAAATGTAAAGGGTGGCTATGCCGAATATGCTGTTGCGTCGGCCAACGAATTGGTCCACATGCCGGCTTCATTATCCTTTGAAGATGCGGCAACGATCAAGGCTGGAGCGGAAGCGGCTTGGAAAGCATTGTTTACGGAAGGTGAGCTGGAGCCCGGCCAAACGGTTCTGATTCATGCAGCAGCAGGAGGCGTGGGACAGTTCGCCGTTCAGCTGGCCAAGTGGAAGGGAGCCACTGTGATCGGTACGGCTTCCACAGCCAATCTTGATTTTGTAAAATCCTTGGGCGCGGATCACGTCATCGATTACACAACAACCCGGTTCGAGGAGGTTGTTCCCCGTGTAGATCTCATCGTAGATTCCGTTGGCGGGGATACGGAAAACCGATCCTGGTCTGTGCTCAAACGCGGCGGAATATTGGTTTCACTCACCCAGCCACCATCCGCAGAAGCAGCTAAAGAGCATGGCGTCACTGCTAAGTTCAACACCAAATTTCCAACCCCAGAAGATTCGGTAACGATTGCAGGACTGATTGCTGACGGGACACTTAAAACGTCAATCGATGCCAGTTTTCCGCTGAATCAAGCTAAGAACGCTCTGGAGAAAAGCGAGACCAGACATGGGCGCGGCAGAATTTTACTCCATGTAAGCTCAAGTTAAAATCAGACCATTCCATTTGTAATGATTTATTTAAACTAGTAAGACGGTAGTTTTATTGATTGGCTGTGAAATTGCATAAAAGTATTTAATCATGTATAATATAAGAAATTCATACATCGGAACACCGGAGGAGCCTGTCACGACAGGCTCTTTCTGCGTTCTTGTAGGAGAGCCCTGTCGTTGACGGGCTCTTTTTGTGCCTTTTTCCGGATATGGATGGTGGAGTTCAAGGCTGGTCACAATATTCATACTCGAAGGAGGCGCTTAAATGTTGGAAATTTTGCTGTACCTGGCTATTATTTTGCTCGCTACCAAACTGCTTGGGGACTTGTTCGTCAGGCTCGGTCAGCCTGCTGTTCTGGGAAAGCTGCTTGCTGGCATTCTTGTCGGTCCTGCTGTGCTTGGCTGGATTCATCCGAATGAATTTATATCCATCTTCTCAGAGATCGGCGTCCTGCTGCTGATGTTTATAGCGGGTCTGGAAACCGATTTGGAACAGCTGCGAAAAAATTGGAAGTCGGCGTTCGCCGTAGCGGTTGGAGGCATTATACTGCCGTTTATCGGCGGCTATGGAGCCGCATCTGTCTTTGGCCTGAGCAATAACCAGGGACTTTTCCTGGGCTTGCTGCTTTGTGCCACTTCGGTTAGCATATCCGTTCAGACTTTGAAAGAAATGGACCGGCTGAACACAAAGGAAGGCACGACGATCTTGGGTGCAGCGGTTGTGGATGATGTCATCGTCGTCGTCCTGCTGGCTGTGATGATGAGCTTGCTTGGCACCGGTCACGACATCTCCCTTGGCCTGCTCATCGGCAAAAAGCTGCTGTTTTTTGTCGTTGCCATCGTTGTCGGTTGGCTGGTGGTACCTTGGTTCTTGAAGTTTTTTGCACCTCTGCGCGTAACAGAAGCCATCATCAGCGGAGCGCTTATCGTGTGCTTTACCTTATCGTATTTTGCCGATCTGATGGGTGTAGCCGCCATTATTGGCGCTTTTGCGGCGGGCATTGCCGTTTCTCGGACCCCGTTCAAGCATGACGTCGAGGACCGCTTGGAGCCGGTGGCTTATTCCATCTTCGTCCCCGTATTTTTTGTCAGCATCGGTCTCAACATTACGTTTGAAGGTGCTGCTAACCAGCTGCTCTTCATGGGTGTAATTACGATTGTTGCGATTCTGACCAAACTGCTCGGAGGCGGGCTGGGCGCCAAGCTTACCGGGTTTAACGGCCGCTCATCGCTCGCGATCGGGTCGGGAATGATTTCTCGCGGTGAGGTAGCTCTCATTATAGCGGCAACGGGTTTGGAGTCCGGACTGCTGCTGCAGAAATACTTCACCTCCGTAGTTATTGTCGTGATTTTGACGACGCTTGTCACGCCGCCTTTGTTGAAGATGTTATTTTCGGGCGAAAAAAAGAGAGGAAACCAAGCGTCAAAGGAGAATGGGTAAATGGAACCTGCAGCGGATGGTAGATAGCTTTGGAGATCCCCTAAGGAACTTGATCAGGCTAATAAAATTGGTCAAAAAAACGATCCCCGCTTGTTAAGCGGGGATCGTTGCGGTTGGAATCAGGAATCAATGTCAGATTTCCGACTTTTCCCCGGTATTATCATCCTTCGCTCCGGTTTTCCACGTTCAAGGAAGGCGGTATTCTTAAACATGTAAGCACTTCCATTCTGGAAGGCAGCGGCGGAACAGAAATCGGTGTTCATCCTGCTGACCGCCGTTCCTACTACGAAATGGATTGGTGCAACCGGTTATCCCGTAAGTGGCAGGTGTAGTGCCGCAGAGGTAAATGCGGATTGTCCGGGATAGGAAGTAGGATGGAGGAGGGACGATGGAAATCGTTACTGCGGGAATTCCCGCGAGAACGGAGAAGCCGCGAAGGCGGCTGCTAATGAAGATATGGAAATACAAATGGCTGTACGCCTTGCTGCTGCCGGCACTGGCCTGGGTCATTGTGTTCGATTACTTGCCTTTGTATGGCATCAGCATCGCGTTTATGGACTACAACGTCATCCAAGGATTCGGGGCCAGTAAGTGGGTGGGTTTCGCACATTTCCGGGAGTTGTTTGCGTCGGAGATGTTCCTGAACGCTTTTCGCAACACACTGCTCATCAGCCTGTACAAGATGATCAGCGGATTTATCTGTCCCATTTTGTTAGCGCTGTCGCTAAACGAAATTCGGACCAAATGGTTCAAGAAGACACTGCAGACGGCCGTTTATCTGCCGCGTTTCGTGTCCTGGGTTGTCTACGGCGGCATCATTACGCTGCTGCTTTCGCCGGAGACCGGCGTGATTAACAAAATCGTCGAATGGTTTGGTGGCAAACCCGTATATCTGCTCGTCGAGCCTGCGTATTTCCGGATCATTCTCGTCGTCACCGATGCCATGAAAGAAATGGGCTGGGCAGCGATCATTTATTTGGCCGCCATCGCCGGGCTGAATCCCGAAGTGTACGAAGCCGCGGTGATGGACGGAGCGACGAGGTTCCAACGCATCATCCACATCACGCTCCCGGGCATATCGAGCACGATTATCGTCATTTTCATCCTAAGGGTCGGCTATCTGATGAGTGCCGGCTTGGACCAGGTGCTCAACCTGTACAACCCGATGGTGTTCGAGGTTGGCGACATTCTCGACACCTACATCTATCGGGTAGGCATCGAGCAGTTCAGCCTCAGTCTCGCGGCGGCGGCAGACGTCATCAAGGGAATCATCGGCTTCGTCATGGTGCTGATCGCCAATCAGATCGCGAAGCGAATCAATGATTCCGGCATTTTCTGACAAAGGAGAATCCGAATCGTGAAGCTCACTCGAGGCGAATCCATTTTTATCGCTACCAACTATTTCGTACTGTCGCTCATTACGCTCATTATCATGATTCCGTTCTGGTATGTTCTATGCGTGTCCGTAACGCCATACTCGATCTTCAGCGAAAAGAACGGGCTGGTGTTGTTCCCGACATCGCTCAGCTTTGATTATTTCGCCTACTTGCTCAAGAAGGGATCGCTCATCTATAACGCTTATGGGGTGACGATCCGTAATACAGCCGCCGGTGTCCTGCTTGCGCTTCTGCTTACGGCAGCGGCTGCTTACTCCCTGGCGGAGAAGAAGCTGCCCGGCCGGCGGATCATTATGCTGATCTTCGTGTTCACGATGTTGTTCAAGGGCGGTTTAATTCCGACATATATCACGATCAAAAATTTAGGTCTGCTGAACACAGACTACGTACTGATCCTGGTCATGGCCTTTAGTGCCTTTAATATGATCATTATGAAATCCTTCTTCGAAGGTATTCCAGACAGTCTGAAGGAATCTGCTGCAATTGACGGGGCATCCGAGATCAGGACGCTGCGTTCGATCGTTCTTCCGATGTCGATGCCGGTCATTGCCTCGATCGGCTTGCTCTACATGGTGACGTACTGGAACGATTTCTTCAATGCGCTTCTGTATGTCACGGACTGGCACAAAGCGCCGGTGCAGCTCGTATTGCGCACCATCATCGCGAGTTCCAGCCTGCCGCCTGAATTGCTCGAAGCGGCAGGGAGAACGCCGCCGCCCACGATCGGAATCCAAATGGCGGCTATTGTCATCGTAGCGCTGCCGATGATGGTTCTGTATCCGTTCATTCAGAAGTATTTTGAACAAGGCATGCTGATCGGTTCAGTTAAAGGGTAATCAACCATTTAAGTGAAATTACAGGGGGATGTCTGTATATGTCAAAGACAGTTAAACATTGGGGTTACGGCGTACTCGCCGCCTTACTTTTGGGAACGCTTACGCTGTCGGGATGCGGCAGCAACAACGATGGAGGCGGGAGCGCAAGCCCCGAGCCGGGAAATCCGTCAGGTACGTCTGAAGCGACTGGGGAACAATCCCCTTACGAGCTGAAGTGGCTGAAGGCACAGGATATTTCACTGCCATATGACCCTTCGAAGGACGCGGTGAAACAAGCGATTGAGGCCAAGCTGAATATTAAGATCATCCCGGAGATGGTCGATGTCCAGCAGTACAAAACGAAGCTGAATCTCAAGATGGCGAGCAGCGACATTCCGGACGTGACGAAGATCGATTTTGCCGATGACTTTCAGAAATACGCGCAGCAAGGAGCTTTCGTTGATCTGACCGACCTCATTAACGAAAAGGACACGCCGAATATTATGAAGGAAGTACCGCCGGATGTGTTCGAGCAGGCGAAGGTGAACGGCCGCATCTACGGGATTCCGTATCAGGGCGGGCCGGGGGCGGGGTATCGCTGGGACTTGGTCATGCGTAAGGACTACATGGAGCAGGCAGGCGTTTCCGTACCAAAGACGCTTGACGAATATTATAACCTGCTGAAAAAGGTCAAGGAGCAGCATCCGGATGTCATTCCGCTCGGCGGTTATACGTCCCAGATCGGACAGGTAAAATTCGCGAACAATTCCTTCGACAACGTGTTCGGCGCGTTCGGCGTCACACCCGGTTTTTTCACAGAGAAGGATGGGAAATTCAGCAACTATGACATCGATCCCCGGATGCGTGACGCGCTGCTGTTTCTCCAGAAGATGTACAAGGAAGGTCTTATCGACAAGGAGTTTTCGACGATTAAGGAAGAGCAGCTGCGTGCAAAAATTTTCAGCGGCAAGGTGTTCTCCTGGATGGGCTGGTGGTCGACGGCCAGCGATTACGACACGCAGATCGAGACCAATGAACTGATCAAGAGCGGTAAACTGGCCAAGGACGGTTCACTCCCGAACCAGGCTGATCAGCCCTTCAAATACTTGACTTTGACCGGGTCACTGCTGGGGACGGACGGTACGGCCGTTGCGCCAATGGGGGCACCGTTCTCGCAGATGAATGCTATTAGCGCAAAAACAAAAGACCCGAAGCGCGTACTGTCGATCATCGAGGATTCGCTATCCGAGGAGAACCAGATGTTGACCGTCTGGGGCATTGAAGGCGAGGACTATTCCCTCGTAGACGGGAAGCTTAAGACGAACACGACCCTCGTCGATCCGAAGACACAGCAGGATCCGAAAGGCAACTTCAGAGGCACGCAGAGCTATCTATTCGCTCCAGGACTGAAGGGCTGGCCGCATTACCTTGAGTCGCTGCCGCTGCGGTTCTCCGAAGCACTCGGCGTCGCGATCAACAATGAGCATCAAATCACCGACGCTTCCAATTACCTTGAATCGCCGACGAAAATCGCCAAGCTGACAGAGCTGGATACGATGCGTGACTCGGTATTCACTCAAATCATTATGGGTGCTGACATCAAGAAATTCGACGAATTCGTAGAGAAATGGAAGTCGCAAGGGGGCAATCAAATTCTGAGCGAACTAGAAGCTTCCTATCAGAAAAAAGCAGGCAAGTAAAAACGTAACGTCAGCAGCCTTCCTGGTGTAATCCGGCCATCCCGGAAGCATTGGGGAGGTGCTTTGCCGTTTGAATAGAGAACGTCTCGGTTTCAGAGGAACGCAGCGGGTGAAAGCCGCCGGCATCTCACGATATTGCAGGAGATTTAGGCGGAAAGAGGGAAGAAGCTAAATAAAGCGTTCGCCTCCACGATGACTATAGATTGTGATTTACTTGGAGGTTTAAGGAAAACAATTTGGCAAGGGAGGGTTTGGTGATGGTCACGAATAAGCGCCACACCAGCTTGCTGGCCCGGATCAGTCTGCCGGTTTTTGCGCTGGTCGTGACGGTCATCGCCCTGTTCGCCGCTTCGGCAAGCTACCTTCTCATCCGGGTGCAAAATGAACATACGCGTCAGATGGCGGAACAATCAATGAAGTTCGTGCACCGCAATCTGGAATATCAGCTGGACACAATGAACAATATGGCCGCCTTTCTGCTGTCCAACCAATCGATCGAAAATTTGCTCGAGACGGAGCATTCAGCTCCCTACGAAGCGGTCAACGACTTCTTCACCCTGCAGACGAATTTGCAGAATCTGTCTCTCTTGTCACTGTTGAATGATGCCAATTCCGGCAGTATCGTTCAACAGACCTATGTCGTCGCCGTCGCGTTGGAGCCGGAGAGCGGCCTGTACACCCTCGCGACCGACCATTTCGACCCGGTGACCGGCATTTACAAATCGACGGACCTGAAGAACGAGAGCTGGTATCGTGATCTGATCTCCGGAGGGCGTCGCAACGTCTGGTGGGGACAAAAGGCTGGACGCTCGGGGATGGCGATGATCTATTCGGCAACCAAGAAAATTAGCACCAAGGACGGCCGCGTGATCGGCTCTGTCATGATCGGGGCGGATACCGGAAGCATCCGGAGCCTGTTCGAGAACGCTGCGCTGACATCAGGCTTTCACCTTTTGGTGGATGAAGAAGGCCGTGTCATTTACAGCGAACGGTATGCATTTCTCGAACCGGCCGGCGGGCTTCCGTTCGTTCGATCGGCCAACTGCGATGGAAGCTCGGCCGACGCGAAAGTGGAAGGGACGGTGCACCGTGTCACGTGTGTAAAAATGGACAATGGCTGGAAGCTTTTGACCGCCGTTCCAAAGAGCCACTTCGGCAGATACACGTTTGCCATCTCGGCGATCGGCGTTTTGGCTGCGATCGCAGCCGTACTGATCGCGGGACTGTGGCTGCGGCGTATCGTCATACGGGTTACCGTTCCGATTACCCGGCTCGTTAACGCTGTTCAGCGTCCCGAAGTGCTTGCATTCCGTGAGCCGCTGCCCAAATTGAAGTCAGGCATTCACGAGGTTGAGACGCTGAACGAGAAATTCGCGTCCATGCTGGTTACGCTTCACGGCCTGATTGAGAAGAGCTTTGAGGAGGAGATTGAGCGGCGCCAGCTTCAGTTGGAACTGCTGAATGCCCAGATCAACCCTCATTTTCTATACAATACACTTGATCTGATCAATTGCCGTGCCATTTTGGCCGGAGACCGGGAGACGAGCGCGATCGTGCGCTCGCTGGCCAATGTGTTCCGATTCGGTTTGAACCGGGGCCAAACGTGGATCTCCTTGGACAATGAGATCAAGCAGGTAGAAGCCTATTTACACATCCAGCAAATGATGCACGACGATCTGCTCGCCGAGTTTCATATCGCTTCCGATCTGCACGACATCGTCATTCCTCACTTTATTCTGCAGCCGCTTGCGGAGAATGCCATCGTTCACGGCTTTGCCGGGCGAACGGACGATTGCCGTATCGCGATTACCGCACAGGCGGAAGGGACTACGCTTATTCTGCGCGTCGAAGACAACGGAAAGGGATGCAGCATAGAGGAGCGCAATCGTGTGCTGCGGGAGCAGGAGTCGGGGGAACACGGATTAACGTCAAACTCATCTGCCGAGAACGGTTATGGAACGCTGAACGTGCATCGGCGGATACAACTGCAATGCGGGCCAGGCTTTGGGCTGCGCTACGTGCCCGTGGACGAAGGAACATGCGTTGAAGTTGTACTCCCGCTGCGTTCCCATGTTCAAATCGACCCTGAGGAGGAATCGCCTGATGTATAAACTGCTGATCGCCGAGGACGTCAAACTCGTCCGGGAGACGCTGTCGCGCTCCATCGACTGGGAGCGGCTCGGCATTGAACTCGTCGGAACCGCCAAGAACGGAGAGGAAGCACTCGAATGGTTGAAGCGCGATCCTCCGGATCTGCTCCTTACCGATATCGGCATGCCGAAGGGGAATGGCCTGGAGCTGATTGAGGCGTTCCGGGCCAGCAAGCCGGACATGAGGTGCATCATCCTGTCGGGGCTGAACGAATTCGAGTACGCGCGGCAGGCGATCAAGCTGCAGGTGCAGGAATACATTATGAAGCCAATCGATCCGGAGGAGATCGAGCAAGTATTCGCCAGAATCGTTGCGGAGCTGCACAAGGAGCGGGAGGAACAGCGCGGTGTCGAGCTGATGGAACAAAGGCTTAAGGATCGACTGCCCAATTTAGCCCAGACGCTGCCAATGGCTGAGTGGTCCGGCAGCCTCAAGAAGAAGAAGCTTGTCGAACAAGCGATCCAGGCTATTCGTGAAAATTATTCGCGGAAGGATCTGTCGCTTTGGGACGTTGCCAATGAGGTTGGCCTTAGCGAGAAGTATGTAAACGCGCTGGTCAAGGAAGTGACCGGCATGACGATCAACCATTGGATCGTCAAACTGCGTATGGAAGAGGCGGCCCGGCTGCTGAAGGATCCCGCGAATCGGATTTACGAGATATGCGACCGGATCGGTTATGCTGATCAGGACCATTTTCGCGAAACGTTTAAGAAGCAGTTTGGACTGACCCCTACAGACTATCGAAACAACTACATTTAAAGGAGCGATCAGGGAATGCAAATGGAACAAACGGACCTGAAGGCTGCGGCGGACCGCGTCTATCGCTATCTGATGTTCAGCAGCCCGGAGAGCTGGGGCGGACACGAATGGGCTGAATGGGCGATGGAACGGAACCGCTGGGATTGGAATCCGGGAGTCGGCTTAATCGCGGCAGCCGATTATGGAGCCTTCTGCGGAGCGGAAGGGATGATACAGGCAGTAGAGGTCTGGACGGAGCAAAACATTGGCGGATCCGAGAAGCTAAAGGTCATTAACTCACTCGCACCCTACGCGATATTCCCCTTGCTCTACCGGCAGACCGGTAACCGCTTCTACAAGGACAAGGCAGAGGAGATGGCGATTTGGTTAATCAAGGAGGCGCCGCGAACAAGAAATGGTGCGTTTGAGCATACCGTCACCGAGAGCGCCTCGTTTAGCGAGCAGGTATGGGCGGACACCGTCTTCATGGCCATCCTCTTCTTGGCCCGGACGGCCCGGTTAGCAGGGAGAAAAGTGCTTGCGGAAGAAGCGATGAGCCAGACGCTGCTGCACCTTCAGACGCTGCAGGACAAGGAGACGGGGATGCTATTCCATGGTTGGAACGGCGAGACGGGGGATTGGATGTCGGCCGCACGGTGGAATCGGGCTAACGCCTGGATTGCCGTTGGCGTGCCCATGATTGCAGAAGAGGCGGGCGAACTGTGCGGCGACATGAAGCTGATCGGCGAGCTCCGCGAACGATATTCGCGATTAGCCGAGACGCTCGTCCGCTGTCAAAATGAGAGCGGCTTGTGGCCGACGGTCTTGGACCGTCCCTACTTTTATGAGGAGACGTCGGGTTCCGCAGGCATCGCCTGCGGATTGTACAAAGCGGTACGCGCCGGATGGATTCCTGCGGAATTAGCACTTGCCAGCGCTGATCGCGCAGTCGCCGCCGTTCTCACGCAAGTTCGTGAGGATGGCGCTGTCCTTGGCGTCTCGGGAGGTACGCCAGTGCTGGGTAGCGTCGAGGCTTACGATCATGTCCCGACTTTTCCAACGCTTTACGGCCAGGGGCTCGTTCTGCTGCTGTTCGTGGAGAAGCTGCGGATGATCGCTTCAACATGACGATGTCGCTGGATGGATACATTAATGACGCGAATAGGCGACATCTGGGTGACTTGCACACCATGCCCAAGAAGACTAGACTTGTTGAAACAGACCAGCTTACTGACATAGGGTTTACCATTGTAATACAGGAAAGGAGTATTTGAATATGGCACGCGTTCTATTTATTAATGCCGGATCAGAGGGGCATATCAATCCGACGATTGGCGTTGTTCAGGAGCTGACCTCGCGCGGTGAAGAGGTTGTATACTTTTGCATCGAAGCTTTTCGGGAGAGGTTGGAGAAAGCGGGAGCGGTCGTACGGACAATTGACGACCAGAAATTTATCAAAGCCTTTATCTCCGGCGGAAGAAACTATTTGCTGGAAAGGGTCAACGGTCTCTTGCTGACGGCTGATGTCGTGATCCCCAGCGTTCTTGAACAGATCCAGGGAGAGCATTTTGACTATATCATCCATGACTCCATGTTCGGCTGCGGACGTTTGCTGGCGGAGATTCTTAAACTTCCCGCCATCAGCTCTTGCAGTACTTTTGCAGAGTCCAAACCATCTTTCGACCATACGATGGAACAATTTTTCAACGATGTCCCTGAAGAGATCACTAAACCGATCAACGATAAGTATCAAAGCCTGACGGCCATGATCCAGCAAAAATACGGCGTCGAGATCCATTCTCCTTACGAGGCGTTTTGTAACCCTGCATCACTTACGATTGTCTATACAGCAAGGGAGTTCCAGCCGGGAGGGGATACATTCGATCCGTCGTATAAATTTGTGGGTCCATCCATCACTTCGCGGTCCATGGAAGATGACTTTGACCTTTCTGAAATCCAGGGGAAAAGCCCGATCTACATTTCACTGGGCACCGTCATGAATCAGGCGCTGGATTTCTATAAGCTTTGTTTTGAGGCATTTGGAAGTTCCGATCATACGATTGTTATGTCGGTCGGGAGTAAAACCCCGATATCCGATTTAGGAGACATCCCGGATCATTTCATCGTCAAAAGTTATGTTCCGCAAACCGAAGTGCTGCAGTACGCCCAACTATTCATTACTCATGGCGGGATGAACAGTGCTCATGAAGGCCTATACTTCGGAGTTCCGCTTATTGTCCTCCCGCTCAGCGCGGATCAGCCTGTCATCGCGGGGCAAGTCACCCGTACCGGTGCGGGCATGACCTTAGACATGCAGAGCTTGACGGCCCATCAGCTGAGGGAAGCAGCAGACATGGTTTTAAGCCGCGCTTCTTTCAAGGAAGCCGCCGCAAGGATGGGCGAATCTTTACGCAAATCAGGTGGCTACCGGCAAGCGGTCGATCATATTTTCGAATTCAGAGATCGGCATTCGAACTAAGGCGGAAGATCTCCGTTTATCCGCTGCTGATGAAGAGTGGCAAATTGAGATCGTACAGCAAAAGGTCCCGGAATTATTCCGGGACCTTTGTTGTTTCCGTAATCAGACTTCTCTTGAGCCGGACCAAAGCATCGACGTTCCGCGTCGTGATGGAGGCGACCCCCATACTTGCGAACCGTTCCATCCATGTCTCCTCATTGACGGTCCACACGAAAACCGGAAGCGAGCGGGCTGCAGCCAGTTCCAACAGTTCCTCTCTGACCAGCTGGTACGGAACATTGAGGCCGATGCAAGTTGCGGCAGCTGCATCCTCACAGGTACGACGGACGGCATCCGTATACTCTTGGGTTAGAAAAAGCTCCGTGTCGACATTGAGCAGCTTTCTAAGCTCCGGTTGCGTTTGCTGCACAAGCATGGCCCGGTCGGGTCCGCAGCCTGTCAGCAAGACTTGGTCCACCATCTTGTAGTGATGAATGAGCGCCGCAGCCGCTTCGACGCTGTCATCGGTTTTGAGATCCAGATTCGCGGTGATACCGGCAGCCTGAACCCTGGCCAGCATCTCTTCCAGCCTTGCGATTGTCATTGTCCCGGATTTGCCGGCGTAGTCTACGCTGAGAACCAGCTCCTGCAGTTCTGCCATATTCATTTTCGAAACATGAATGAGCCTGCCGTCCTCCGTCCGCCATTCATCGTCATGGGCAAGCACGGCGATCCCGTCCCTGGTGACCCGGACGTCTTCTTCAATAATGTCGGCGCCAAGCCGGATGCCGGTCTTGATCGAGGATAGCGTATTATCGAGCGTATCCATACAGCCGCTGTGTGCCGTGATCAGTGGAAATGGTGCTGTCATTGCGCGTTATCACACCTCCCGGTTCATTAAAATAAATGGGGTTGGTAAAAGCGATCATCGTGCGGATTCCGCGGATTGTTCCCCACAGCTCCGCACGCACCCACCGCAATCCTTCGCGTGAAAGCGTCACATTGCAGCCCTTGCTATCTGCAGCATAGGGGAGTTCCGATACCATACCAAGATTGCTGTGAAAGCGCAAGGTATAGAGTTGTTCCGGCAGCTCCCAATGCTCTTTCCGTGCCTCGAAATCGGCAGCTGCCTGCAGTTCGATCGTGTGATCCGGCGAAGTTCCCTCTGGGACGGCATCCCCTATGCCGTAAAGTTGGCCGCCGAAATGGACGCCAAGATCGAGCCGCGGCCCAAGAGTGACGGAGGCTCTTCCAGCGGAAAGGGCTGCGACCGCCTTGTCGGTAATCGAGCCTCCATGCTCTTCCATAAGCAGATACGTGACGGACAGCGGTTCATCCGTCTGTTCCTGGCGGTGCCAATCCCGTCCGGAAGTCGCCGCGATCCGGAAGCCTTCGTTCAGCTTGTCAGTCCAGAGGCGAAATGCGCGGGCGTTGTTATTTTTCAGCGGGGCAAAGGTCGTGGACCACACTTCGATATAATCAAGGTCATTCCAGTCACGGAGCTCGAATTCCCAATAGCAGCCGGTGCACATGGGACTGCCGGGGCGAAAAGGGTGGGCCATGCCGGCGATACCGCCTTGCTCGTGCACTCGGGCGAGTCCAGCGTGAATGTCACCAGGACCTACCGGACGCCAATCGATATAGTCCTTTACGCCAAGCGTCACCATATGTCCGAAAAAGGTGGTCCATTCCATGCCTTGAATGATGTTCATGCCCGTCTGCTGCTCAACCGTCTCTTTATTCCATAAGCCGGACATCGTGTTGTGGTCTGTCAAGGCGATGCAGTCAAATCCAAGAGCTTTTGCGCCGGCAGCCAATTCTTCCAGGCTCTGACCTCCATCACTGTGAAAGGTATGGGTATGAAGCTCACAAGCCATCCAGTTCATCCATGGTCCTCCTCATGCCAGATTTGCAGCGAGTAGCGGCAGTCGTCCGTCACGATGGCATGCAGGCTCAGGGTAACCGTCCACATGCCTGCCTGCAGCGCCCCTTTGCTCAGTCCGGGAGACGATTCAAGCCCGGAAATAAACAAATGCTGCTCCGGATCATGGCGGTGGGCAGCCCCGCGGTGGCCGGAAGGGTCGTCAACGGACAGCGTGATCAAATTTTTCAGCGGAAGGTAGGACTGCCATTTGGACTTGGCCTGTTCACGGAGTTCATCCTCAATATATCGGTCAAGACCCTGCTCAATCAGCATTTTCGCCTTGGCGCCATCCTTCAGATTTTTCGGACTGTAGGAAAAGTCGATTTTCATCCGCCCTCCGGATTCGGCCAGAAAAAAACGGTAAGCGATATGCGTTTTGGAGCACTCCGGCGTTACAGCTCCCTGTACGTTAACGAGTAAAGTATTCATGATGAACGCACGCTTTCTTCTTTGATCATGGAGCGGATATAGAAATATCCGACAAAAGAGCAAAGCAGGAAGGTAAAGAAAGCTGTGGCCGCCGCCAGCTGGCGGTCCTGAAACACACTGAAAATTTGCTCCATAGACACGCCCAGCATTTGCGGCGCATTGGGTCCAATCAGAAAGGGAGCGGTGAAAGAACCGATCACGCCCATAAATACAAAGGTAAGGGCGACGAGCAGCGTCTTGAACGTCAGCGGCAGAATGAGCCGGAAAAAGATTCTCATCCGTCCGGCACCCACATCCTTTGCGCTTTCAATGACTGCATCGGGTACGCCCGACAAGGCCGAGCCCAGCAGCATCGTCGTAAACGGAATATTAAACCAAAGATTCGCGAGAATGATGCCCTTCATGTCAAATATAATCCTTGGAAAGCTGTCCGTACCCAGATGGTACAGGATCCTTGCCATCCAGCCATGGTTGCCGAGAAGCTGAATCAGGCCATACGTCGCAATGACCGATGGGATAAAGATCGGTATCATGTAGGTGCGCCGGATCCACCGTACCGCAAAGCCGTTATTGAACCGCATATACACAGCCAGCGAATAGCTGATAAGCAAAACCAGGATGGAGGAAACAATGGTAATTTCCAAGGTGAAAATAATGTTGGAGCGCATCAGTTTGTCCGTGAACAAATAGGTGTAATTGGATAAATCATACCCGCCGTTATCATTCTTCAAGCTTTCGCGGAGTGAACTCATGATCGGGATGACGACAATCAGCACCAGCACGAGAAAGGAGGGAAGGACCATGGAAATGCCCAGGATCCCTCTTTTGAATGATTTACTCATTGTGCAGCCACTTCGCTTTGCCAGCGTTTGTTGATGTCTTTGTCCAGATCGCCAATGTTGAACGAACGGAATCCTTCGGAAGCGCCTTTAAAGGAATCCTGTACCTCCTGAGACATGTTCGTCAGCTTGATGCCCGGGAAGCCGTGCATTTTATCGACGACGACATTCTGGGCTTCAGGCGACAGCACAAAATCAAGGAATTTGTACACAGCGTCTTTCTTCTCGGATAATTTCGGTACCATCAAGTAAGTCGGTCCGCCGTTAAATCCAGGCGTGATTTGCGTAATTTTTGTCGTTTCCGGGAGCTGTCCTTTATCCAGCTGATCCAGCACCATGTCGGACCAAGCCGGAATCATGTCGACTTCGCCGCTCGTCAGCAGATCAAGCGTACCTTGGTTTTTCTTAGGATAGATGCCCTTGCCGTACATGTATTTGCCCAGATCCTTCAAGAGGGAGAATCCTTGATCCCATTGGCTTTCAATGCTCGGATCCGTGTTGTGAATCGCGTCTTCGGGCAAAAATTTGTAGATGCTGGTCGTGACGAAGGAGCTTCCTGCACCACCGGTCGACGGATCGTTGTAGGCAAACCGCTCCGGATGGCTGCGGATCCACTCATATACTTCATCCAGCGTTTTCGGCACATCCTTGACGGTTTCGCTGTTATAGGCAAGGACAACCGCCGAGGAGCGGTAAGGGATCGCGAGGTTAGACACATCGTTCAGCGTGTTTTGGTCCACGTTGTTCAAATTCGGAATATGGTCCGTGCTTAAATTGTCCCATAAATCGTCCTTTTGCCCTTTGGTCACCACACCGAGGCCATCTTCAAAGAGGTCAATATCACCCGAGCCTTTGCCGGATTGTTTCGCGGCAAGAATGCGGTCATAGGTCGGCTGCGCTCCGGTGCCCGATGGCACGTAGACGGCTTTAACCTTGATGTCGGGATTCTTTTCTTCGAACATCGGAATCAAATTTTTCCACAAATCGTCCACGTTCTGTGATCCGGAATAATAAAACGAAAATTCGACCTGTTTGCTTGACGTACCCGTACCTTCAGCAGCCGAACTCGCGCCGCTGTCCTTACTGCTGCCGCAGCCGGACAACAGAGAAGCCGCGAGGACAAAGGAAGTAACAAATGCAAATGCCGATTTCTTATTCAACATGGAAGTAAACCCTCCTATAGGTTTGTAAAGTTGGTTGATTCCGATTACGTCTTACGGATACGCGATAACCTTAGCAAACTGAACGGAAACGGACTGCCCGTTAGACAGTTCATTGATTTGATCGCGTGCCTGGAAGGCGCGGATGGTGCCATAACCTTGTACATCAACGGAAACTTCGGCATAATGCCCGAGGATCATGATTTGCTTGACTGTGCCCGGCAGACCGCTGCCGCCGGCCTGATCCAGAATAATATCTTCCGGCCTTACGGCAACCGTGACATTGCCCGTGAGACGGGAGGGGTTCGGGAAGCGAATAGAACCAACCGTAATTTGATCTGCGTCAATCACCCCCTTTACGAAGTTCATTTTCCCGATGAACTGAGCCACATAGAGTGACTTCGGCGCATCGTAGATCTCCTGGGGGGAGGCGATTTGTTCAATGTTGCCGTGATTCATAACGACAATCCGGTCCGAAATCGACAATGCCTCTTCCTGATCGTGGGTGACAAAAACCATGGTCAGGCCGGTATTGGCCTGGATTTCCCGCAGTTCCTCGCGCATCTCGTGCCGGAGCTTCGCATCCAGTGCCGAGAAAGGCTCATCGAGCAGCAGGACGGCGGGATTCAGCAGGAGCGACCTGGCAACGGCAATCCGCTGCTGCTGGCCTCCGGACAGCTGTGCTGGGAATTTGCTGCCAGCTCCCGGAAGACGAACCAGCTCCAGCACGTCCTGAATCGCTTTTTCCCTGTCCTTCTTTTTGATTTTGCGGATTTTCAAGCCAAACGCGAGGTTATCATGGACCGACATATGCGGCCACAAATTGTAGCCTTGAAATACCATGGATGTAGGCCGTTTCTCCGGCGGAACCTTGACCACGCTCTTTCCTTCGATCAAGATGTCTCCCGAGTCCGGTTCAAGAAAACCGCCGATGCTGCGCAGCACCGTGGTCTTTCCGCATCCGGAAGGCCCAAGCAGGGTGATCAATTCTCCTTTCTGCACGTCCAGCGAGATATCCGATACGCCGTCGCCAGTTTTATAGCGTTTGGACAGGTTTTGAATTGATAACTGAATGTTCATAGGGACCTCCTTAATACATCTATCGCGATCTATTTATTTGATCTGGAAACCGCTCGCCAGCACGTCCGCGCTGACGAAACGCTGGGCAGCCACCAGCAGGATGATGGAAGGCGCCGTTAAAATGATGGAGAACACCGCACCGGCATACGCCGGATAATCGCTGATAATCGAATACATGACGATCGGCATCGTTTTGAAATCGGGAATACCGACCAGGAAGGTGCCCTGTGCTTCATCGAGGGAATTCAAAAAGGTGAAGATCGAAGCCACCAGAATCCCGGGCAGGGCCATCGGCAGCGTAATGCTGCGGAACACGCGGAACGGGCTGGCGCCGACGTCTCTCGCAGATTCTTCCTGCGCCGTATGAACGTTCCGGAACGCGGAAGTCGGGATCCAGGTCATGAACATCAGCACATTAATAATGTGGATCAGGATGACCCCCGCCAGCGTGTTCATCAGACCAAACTTATAGAACAGCACGGCGATCGACACGTACAGGCCCATTTTGGGGAAAGCATGGGTGAGGAGGAAGGAGAACAGGAAAAATCGGCTTAACGGAAAACGGATCCGGGCAAATGCGTACGCCGCCGGGATGCAGAGCACGATCGATATGCCCGTCACCAGCGCTGCGATCACAAAGGAAAGCCCGATGGATTTGGCGATGTCCTGCTGCTGAAAGACGAAGGTCCACCATTTGAGCGACCAAACGGAGGGAAGCAGATCGGGATAATTCCATTTGCCTGTGAAGGCCAGAATCGCCAAATTGAGCAGCGGCCCCATAAAAAAGATGACAAACACGACAAGTGCAACAAATTCAAAGATTTTCTTTGGTCCGATGGCTTTGAAATACCAGCGCATGGATCAATCTCCTTTCGTTTTTACTAATATGGATTTAAGTAGATTGACGAATAATCAGTTCGGGCACCAGCTCAATATCCAGCTCGTTAACCGGCTGCTGGTCAATCAGCTTGTCCAGGAGGGTGCAGGCGGTTCTGCCCATCGCTTCCGTGTCCACCTTGATGGTCGTTAGGGAAGGGGTATAAATGGAGGCGACGTCGATGCCATCAAAACCGATAACAGCCACTTGGTCCGGAATGCGGACCGATTGCTCGATCAGAAATTTCATCGCACCGAGCGCAATCATGTCATTCGTCGCAAAGAGGGCCGTATAGCCTCCTGACTTGAAATCAGGCCAATGCTGCCGCATCATTTCGTATCCTTGCTCAAAGGTGGATGCCTGCGGGTAGGCGAGCGATGACGGATCGAGAGGAGATCCAACACCATTCAAATAATCGCGAAAGCCGTGCAGTCTTAAATAATGGCTCCGGTGGGTCTGCGGTCCGGCCAGCACGAAGATTCGCCTGTGCCCTAGACCGGTCAAATATTCGGCTGCCATCATGCCTCCGTCCTGATCCCGGTTAACGACATGTACCACATTGTCGACATCGGTAGATCCGTTCACCATGACGTAAGGAATGCCAAAGTTGTGAATATAATCGATCACATTTTGCTGCAGCCGGCTGATCAGAATGAGTCCGTCCACGCGTTTCTCCAGCATAAAATCGGCGGATCGAAGCGACATCTCATGATCTGTCGTCACAAAGACGGAATAGTTCATGCGGGCCGCGGTCGCCAGAATGGCATCCACAATTTTGCCGTAAAACGGGTGGGACGCAATCGGGTATTCCCTGCGGTAAATCAGGACTCCGATGTTGTGCGTCCGCTGGGATACCATGGCCCTGGCTACAGCGTTCGGCTTATATTGCAGTTCTTCAATGACTTTAAGCACCGCGTCCCTTGTTTCCGGGTGAATATACCCTTTTCCCGAAATCACTCTGGATACGGTTGACTTGGACACCCCGGCTAACTGGGCAATTTCCCGGATCGTATGACTCATGACTAACCCCGCTTTCTGAATGTGAGACCGTTCCCACATCCCAAGATTAACTCGTGAATGTAAGCCGCGTATGAAACGAATTGGCGATCATTATAAAAGCCAATCTCGATGAAAGCCTTTTAATAATCCATATTTAGGGAAAATGACATTAGAACCGCTTCGTTAAGCTTTACATCCGGAAGGAGCAGCATCGTGCCCGGAACGCTTCAAGGCCCAATACATGAATGCTTAAGCTCATTTCGGTTCGATCCAGAACGAGAGGAGTTGGCTAAACGTGGATTTTGTAAAATGTCGGATTGTAAAACATTCGTAAAATGGATTTCTGCTGTCG
This sequence comes from Paenibacillus favisporus, assembly GCF_040545415.1. Classification (NCBI taxonomy): domain Bacteria; kingdom Bacillati; phylum Bacillota; class Bacilli; order Caryophanales; family Paenibacillaceae; genus Paenibacillus; species Paenibacillus favisporus. The sequence goes on from NZ_JBEPLV010000001.1 coordinate 1,178,660, forward strand.
TGGAACCCATTCGATCGAACCAAAACCGTCGAAATCGGACCATTCAAAGAGAAGCCATGGGCTTCCCTTCTATGAATTTTTAGACCAGGTTCGCATTTAAGGTGGTGAAATGAAAGTGATATGAAGGGGAGTTTACTCTTTGAAAATAAGCATGCCCGGGTAAGAGGGAGAATGATGGAACGATAGCAGGGGAAGAGTGATGAAGACGGGTTGTATAATGCTGCGAAAAGAGAGAGGGGAAGCATCTAAATCTATCGGATCTCATTGCGGTAGGAGGCGACTTGATGGTTTGTTACCAGGTGCAGTCCTCTGCCGACTGTAGGGAGTCTTGAAGAAAGTGTTTTGCGTCGTCCAATTTTTTCTGTAATTCTTCAATTTCATTCATCTTCTCTTCGATGATTTCCAACTGTTGTTCTCGCGCAAGTTCTTTTCGGGAAAGGATATCCTTAATCTCATGAATCGAGAAGCCGGCTGAGAGTAATGATTTTAGACTCATCATGAATGGGATTATTTTTTCGTCATAGGCCCGGTAATTATTTTCATCTCTTACCATGTAGGTCTCCGGGATAATCCCCTTTTTTTCATAGTAGCGGAGGGTTGAAATCGGCAAATCCACCATTTTGGAAACGTCGCTAATCTTCATCGAAATCATGCCAAATCCTTTCTTGCTATGAACTATAGTTCATAGTTTATGCTTTCCTCATGATAACTTAATGAATTTCAAAGGGTCAAATGAGTTATCAGAATACACATCAAAAAAAGAGGAGAGGTATCCATATGAACATTACGATGAAAACAATGATTTTACCCATATTATGAAAGGGAGACGTTCGATTCGGGTCTATGACCCCGCTTTTAAAATATCCAGAGAAGAGCTTAAAGAGATGATTGAAGAAGCTGCCACAGCCCCATCTTCAGCAAATTTGCAGCCTTGGCGCATCGTTGTCGTTGAAAGCGAAGAAGGGAAAAATACGTTGCGGCCTTTGATCCGCTTCAATACCCAGCAAAATGACACATCTTCGGCCATGCTGCTGATCTTTGGGGACATGAAATCTTATGAGTATGCGGAAGAGATTTTCAATACGGCGGTGGAACAGGGGAAAATGCCGCCGGAAGTCCGGGACCGGCAATTGGAAAGCATTCTTACGATCTATCCTTCGCTCCCTAAAGAAGTTGTAAATGACATTGTAAAAGTGGATAGTGGATTGCTGGCCATGCAGCTCATGCTCACCGCCAGAGCTCATGGTTATGATACCAATCCTATCGGTGGATTTGAGACGGATCAAATCGCAGCTGCTTTCGGATTAGATCCGGAAAGATATACTCCGGTACTCATTCTTGCCATCGGTAAAGCGGAAGAAGAAGGTTATGAGTCCGTTCGTTTGAGCGCTGATAAGATCACCTTTTGGAAATAAGCAGTTTATGATTTGCCGTAAAATGAACAAAGGCCTGGGTTACGAATCCAGGTCTTTGTTTGTTAATATGTATGAGAACGGATGGATATCAGATCCAGAGAACATGGATGGAGGTGAATTTCATGATGATTCGGGAGCAGTGCACCTGCCCGCTGGAGGTTGTTCATGACATCATCAAAGGGAAATGGAAAACGATGATCATTTATCAATTGAAAGACGGAAATACGTCCCTGGCCCAACTGGAACGGGATATTGACCAGATCACCCAAAAGATGCTGCTGCAGCATCTTAAAGAACTGATTTCCAGCGGGATTGTGGATAAAATTAAAACGGAAGGGTACCCGCTGCATGTAGAGTATTTTCTGACGGAGCGGGGAAAAAGGCTGTTGGATGCGGTACTTATTATGCAGGAGATCGGAATTGATTATATGGTGGAACGGGGACAGACGGAGCTTCTGGACCGCAAAGGCATTCCATACCCACAAAAAAGTGGGTAATTCACCATTCATGATACCGATATTATAATGCGGTAAGAAACTACTCTTACAAATTAAAGGAGACCATGACCCATGAATACCGCATTCATAATGGTAGACATTCAGAAGGATTATTTTAAAGGGGGCCGAAACGAGTTATTCCGTCCCGACAAGGCATTAACCCATGCGCAGGAAGCTTTAACTCTGTTCCGGGGCAAGAAGTTACCGATCGTTCATATTCAGTGTATTCTTCTCGATGACAACGCCACATTTTTTCTTCCCGGTACGGAAGGGATTCAACCGCATGAAGGCATCTTACCCGAGCCTGGCGAAAAAGTGATCATCAAGCATACGCCGGACAGCTTCTTCCAAACGGAATTACAGCAGCATCTTGAATCGCTGAATGTAACCCGGTTAGTCATTTGCGGCATGATGAGCCACATTTGTATCGATTCTACCGTAAGATCCGCAAACCGTCTGGGTTATGAAGTTCTCGTGCTTGATGAAGCGTGCACAACCAGAGATTTACTCTGGGATGGTGCCGTGATTTCTGCACAAACCGTTCATAATACGTTTATGGCATCCTTGGACGGCACTTTTGCTCAAGTGATCCCAACCAGCAGTCTCTACGAGCGGATCTAAGCTTCATACATAGACTTTAATTAGTCGACACGTAGTCGACACGTCGTATAATTAAGATTCAAAGGGTTACCCCAAATATTCTCTATTAACTTACCCATGGTCCAAAAGCTTAAAAAAGCGCGGTCCATGGGTGTTTTTTTGTGCCCATTTTTCCCGGATGGTCCGTCGGTTTCTAAAAATTGTAAGAAAATCTATATATCATGTTTAATTTGCGAAGTGTTATGTAACCGCTGTCATTTTATAATTTTCACAGAAAGGAGGAAAGGAAAAAGAGAAGGACTAGCCGTGTTGAGCACAGCAGAGCCAAGAGAATCCAATGGCAGACAGTTGTAAGGTGCAAAAAAAACATGAGGAGGCAGTTTATGTTGAAACGGAGTAAAAAATGGTTAACGGTCGTTCTTGCAGCTTCCATGAGTCTTGGATTATTTGCAGCTACCTCAAATGCAGCCACGACGGACTATTGGCAAAATTGGACCGATGGCGGGGGCACGGTGAATGCCGTCAACGGATCCGGCGGAAATTACAGCGTGACCTGGCAAAATTCCGGGAACTTTGTTGTCGGCAAAGGCTGGAATACCGGATCGCCTAACCGGACGATTAACTATAATGCCGGCGTCTGGGCGCCGTCCGGAAATGGATATTTGACGCTCTATGGATGGACGAGAAATTCCCTCATTGAATATTACGTCGTGGACAGCTGGGGAACTTACCGGCCTACCGGAACCTACAAAGGAACCGTGACGAGTGACGGGGGCACCTATGATATTTATACGACCATGCGGTATAACGCGCCATCCATTGACGGCACACAAACCTTCCAGCAGTTCTGGAGTGTCCGGCAGTCGAAAAGAGCGACCGGGGTCAATTCTTCCATCACGTTCAGCAATCACGTCAACGCATGGAAGAACGCAGGCATGAATTTAGGCAGCAGCTGGGCTTATCAGGTATTGGCAACGGAGGGATACCAGAGCAGCGGAAGCTCTAACGTAACCGTGTGGTAATCAGCATGAGGCTGCTTTTCATAAGTCATACACATTAATCCATCCAGACATGTTGAAGGCCGTTTGCCATCAGACGAACGGTCTTCGACGTTGAAGGATACTGGCATCGGTCCGCCGCGGTCTATCTTTTTCCTATTCGTCCTAAAGGAGAAATCCCTATGAGAAAGCTATGGGTTTGTATTTTACTAGCAGCTATGTTTTTGGCCAGCGCTTGTTCACAAGAAGAAACGGGCAAGCAGGAAGATATGGTGTACGTTAAAGGCGGGACTTTTAAGAGCAATGGCTCCAACTATACTGAAACAAGCATGACCCTTTCAGACTTTTATATCGGCAAATACGAGGTTACCCAAGCGGAGTGGGCCAACGTCATGGGCAGCAACCCCTCAGCATTCAAAGGCGATCAGCTGCCGGTAGAGATGGTGAGCTGGTATGACGCCGTGGAGTATTGCAACAAACGAAGTATCCAGGAGGGCTTAAAACCGTTTTACAACATAGACAAGGATCATAAAGATCCGAACAACATAAACGAAAACGATCAAATAAAATGGACCGTAACGGTCAATCAGAAAGCGAACGGTTACCGGCTGCCTACAGAAGCAGAGTGGGAATATGCCGCAAGCGGAGGTCTGGAGGGCAAAGGTTTCAAATACAGCGGAAGCAATAAAGCCGAGGATGTCGCATGGTACTGGAGAAACGCCGGGGATAAATATTTATCAGGGGATTGGAACTGGCCGGTTATCGAGAGCAACCACAACCGGACGAAACCGGTCGGTACCCGGAAATCCAATGAGCTGGGTCTTTACGATATGTCCGGCAATGTAAGGGAATGGTGCTGGGACTGGTATGGCGACGGCACGGTTCGTCAAGGCGGTTCCTTCCGGGTTGTGAAGGGGGGCGGCTGGATCGGGGATATCAGCAACACTGAGGTTTCATTTCGAGGCAAATTCGATCCCAACGGATTCGGCCCCGATCAGGGATTTCGTGTCGTCCGCGGGAAATAAAGGGGGGAAGCCCTCTTTTTTTGTTGAGGAGCCAACCGCCTGATTCTCCGAAGCATTCGTCATGGAATAGAACACGCGGACCTGGGCACGTGTCATGCGTCTCCCGCATATGATATGCATGTCATGGGATTCAAACGACAAACCAAAAAGAATTGAGGGAGATCCAACATGAACAACTCCATGCGTGCAGTGTGGCCCAGGGAGTTACGTGACCCGAGCGGGACCCGCTTCGATTCCGACAAGGAAAAGAAAGACGCAGCCGTCTCTCGGGATCCGGACCGGGGATTGACGATGGTCATCGATAAAGGCCTCGGCAGAAATACGTTCGCAGATGTGATCGAAACCGCCTCGCCTTACATCGACTGCATCAAATTTGGATTTGGAACGGCCCCGCTGTATAGGACGGATATGCTTCTATACAAAATCGGCCTTGCCAAACAGCACGGCATATCCGTAATGACAGGCGGCACCTTGCTGGAAATTGCCGTTCAGCAGGATATCGTGCCTGCGTTCTTTGATACGGTGTGCAATCTTGGTTTTAATGCGCTCGAAGTATCCGACGGTACGATCGAACTGTCCCGCCAAAAACGCACAGAGCTGATCCGGGAAGGAAAGAAGCGCGGACTTCGGGTCTTTTCCGAATTTGGGAAGAAGCTGTCCGGTTCCTTGATTGATGCCGCTATTCTTGCAGATACCGTGGAATTGGATCTGGCTGCAGGCGCCGAATATGTTACGGTCGAAGCCCGCGAGTCGGGGGTCAGTGTCGGCATTTTCGATAAACATGGGGAATGCAGGGAAGATGTGGTGGACGACATCCTCAAATTCGTTCCGGATCACCGGACACTAATTTGGGAGGCGCCCCTTAAAAACCAACAGGCCATGCTCCTGCGCAAATTCGGATCCAATGTTCACCTGGGAAATATCGCTCCGACCGAAGTCATGGCACTTGAGACACTCCGGCGCGGACTTCGCCAAGACACGTTTGAATTCGGCCTCAAGGAGAAAACGCCGGATGAATTTTGTTATATGATTTAACAATGACTGCGGCCGCGTAAATCGCGGCTTGTTTTTTTGCGATGACATCCCTAAATCCCATAAAGACCATAAAAAATAATGAACAATCTCGACAAATCCGTTCAGTATTAAACAAATCCCGTATATTTAACAATTGCATGTTCGCTCATGGGAATTATAATGGAAGTCGACGATTAGGGCTTACATAACAACTGAAACGGAGGCCTGATTTATGGATTACATGAAGCTCGGTAATACGGGTATGGATGTCTCGCGGATATGCCTTGGTTGTATGAGCTTCGGCGAAGTGCAGCCGGGAGGGCATCAATGGGTGCTTGATGAGGAGCAAAGCCGCCTGATCATTAAAAGGGCGCTCGAGCTCGGGATCAACTTTTTTGATACAGCGAATGTTTATTCCGGGGGAACCAGCGAAGAGATCACTGGACGCGCATTAAAGGATTATGCGAATCGGGACGAGATTGTCCTCGCTACCAAGGTCTGGGGGCGCATGCATCCAGGCCCCAACGGTGGGGGGCTCTCCCGGAAGGCGATTATGAGCGAAATCGATAAAAGCCTGAAAAGACTAGGCACCGACTATGTAGATCTCTACATCATCCACCGCTGGGATTACAACACGCCGATTGAAGAAACGATGGAAGCCCTGCATGATGTAGTGAAGGCCGGAAAGGCAAGATATATCGGTGCTTCCGCCATGTATGCGTGGCAGTTTCAAAAGGCGCTGTATACGGCAGAGAAGCATGGCTGGACGCGCTTTGTCTCCATGCAAAATCACCTGAACCTCATTTATCGCGAAGAGGAACGGGAGATGATGCCGCTGTGCAAGGATCAAAAAATAGCGGTGACCCCTTACAGTCCTTTAGCATCGGGAAGGTTGATCCGCGATTGGTCGGAAACGACGCACAGATCGGAGACCGATCAAGTCCAAAAATCCAAGTACGATGCGACGGCGGATGTAGACCGGCTGGTCGTTGAGCGAGTGGCCTCGATTGCAGAGAAACGCGGTGTACCCCGTATCCATATCGCGCTAGCCTGGCTGCTGCAAAAGGAATCGGTAGCTGCTCCAATCATAGGGGCGACGAAAATCGGCCAGGTTGAAGATGCTGTAGGTGCGCTTTCCGTTAAATTATCTCCGGAAGAGATTGCATTTCTGGAAGAACCGTATGTTCCGCATCCGGTTGTCGGAGCGCAGTGAAAAAAAGAAAAGGCAGCTCACTTGCTGAGCTGTCTTTTTTTGTGTGGATCAGCGGGTTGTTCCATTTAATTAAGACTATTTAATTAAGACTATCTTTTGCACGATTCATAGACTTTCTTTGGGCAATGAATGGTACAATACGAATGGAATAATAGAAATGATCATGAACGGAAGGATGTTAGCCATGAGCGAATCGAGTCAGGAATATATCGTCATCTCGGCTGCGAGGGAAAACAATCTCAAAAACGTTTCCCTGCAAATACCCAAACGGAAAATTTCGATATTCACCGGGGTATCCGGATCAGGCAAATCATCGATCGTTTTCGATACGATTGCCGCAGAATCTACGCGATTGTTGAATGAGAATTTCAGCATGTTTGTACGGACGTTCCTGCCCAAATATCCGCAGCCGGATGCGGATGCGATCGAAAACCTGAGCATGGCTGTCATAGTCGATCAGAAGCGGCTGGGCGGAGGGTCCCACTCCACAATGGGAACCATTACCGATATTTCCCCCATACTCCGGCTGCTTTTCTCCAGAGTGGGTCAGCCTTATGTTGGAGGGGCGAACATGTTCTCGTTTAACGATCCGCAAGGCATGTGTCCCGAATGTAACGGAATTGGCCGCAGCCTCGGGGTCGACATGAGCAAAGCGGTGGATATGTTCAAGTCGCTCCGGGAAGGGGCCATTATGCTGCCGGGATATACGGTGGACGGATGGGAATGGAACATGCTCATCCAGTCGGGCTCCTTTGATCCGGATAAGAAGCTCAGCGACTATTCGGATGAAGAATTGGATCAGCTGCTGTATGGCAAGGCACGGAAAGTGAAGATGGATTTCGCAGGTAAGGCAACCAATATTACCGTCGAAGGCGTCATTGAGAAGTTCACCAACAAATATATCAAACAGGACGTGAAAACGAAGTCCGAACGCACGCAGCAGACCGTTGCTCCGTTCATGACCGAGGGGCCCTGCTCCAGCTGTCACGGCGCAAGGCTTAGTCAAGCGGCGCTGGGCTGCAAAATTAATGGACACAACATCGCGGAGCTGTCTTCCATGGAAGTCGGGCATCTTATTCGCGTGATTCGGGAGATTGACGATGCCGCGGCAGCGCCGATGGTCAAGTCGCTGACGGAACGGCTGCAGCATCTGGTGGATATCGGCCTTGATTACTTGACGCTGGACCGTGAGACAGATACTTTATCCGGCGGAGAGTCGCAGCGCGTCAAAATGGTCAAGCACCTGAGCGGAAGCCTGGTGGATGTCACTTATATTTTCGACGAGCCCAGTGTCGGACTTCATCCTCGCGATGTGCACCGGTTAAATGAACTGCTTCAGAAGCTGCGCGACAAAGGCAACACGGTGCTGGTGGTTGAGCATGATCCCGATGTCATCAAAGTAGCGGATCATATCGTCGACGTCGGACCCCATGCCGGCAGCCGCGGAGGAACCATCGTCTATGAAGGAAGTTACTCCGGTCTGTTGGAATCCGGCACATTGACGGGTACTCATATGAGGCGTCAGCTCCAGCTCAAGCAAGATTGCAGGCAGCCATCCGGCAAGCTTTCCATCCGGAATGCCAATCTGCATAACTTGCAGAACGTGAATGTCGATATACCATCCGGGGTTCTGAACGTTATAACCGGCGTCGCCGGCTCTGGGAAAAGTACCCTAATTAACGATGTATTCCTCAGTCAGCATCCGGACGCCATCGTCATCGACCAATCGGCAATCGGCGTGTCGACACGCTCGAACCCTGCGACCTACACAGGCATACTGGATGATGTGCGCAAGGCGTTTGCTTCCGCGAACAAGGTGAGTCCAAGCTTATTCAGCTTTAACTCCAAGGGGGCCTGCGAGAATTGCCAAGGGCTGGGCGTAGTGTACTTGGATCTTTCGTTCTTCGAAAGCGTGAAGCTGCCATGCGAAGTCTGCGGAGGGAAACGATTTAAGGAAGAAGTGCTCGAATACAAGCTGAATGGCAAGTCCATAGCCGAAGTACTTGAGATGACGGTCGAGCAGGCTTTGGAATTTTTCCAGATCAAAGAGGTTGTCCGCAAACTCCAGGCCATGAACGATGTGGGGCTGAACTATATCACCCTCGGCCAGCCGCTCAGCACGCTCTCTGGCGGGGAATGCCAGCGTATCAAGCTGGCTAGCGAGCTGCATAAGAAAGGCAGCATCTACGTGATGGACGAGCCGACGACCGGCCTGCATATGTCGGATATCGGCCACCTGCTTGAGATCATGAACCGCCTGGTGGATGCCGGAAACACGGTGATCGTCATTGAGCATAACCTGGAAGTGATCAGCCAAGCGGATTGGATCATCGATATGGGACCGGACGGAGGCAGCAAGGGCGGACAGGTGGTGTTCGAAGGCACGCCGCAAGAGATTATCCACGCGGAGCAGTCGATCACGGGAAAATACTTGAGGTAACCATCCAATAAACAAACGTGAACGTAAAAACCTATACTACCTTCTGATAAAGCCGCGATTTACGTGGCTTTATCAGATATATGAATGTATTAAGCCCGGAGACAGGGCTTCCTGAGAAGTTTGTTTTCGGGATAAAATCAAAGTTATTCTGCAACGGCTTGATCATAAGGTATTCAAATAACATCACAACAATGAGGAGGTGGAAATCGATGTTAAGTAAGAACAACGAAAATAAACTAAAGCAGATTGTCCAGGAACAGCAATTCGGGCATGCATCAGACTATCTAATGGATACCGTGCGCCAAGGCATTCGTTTGAGCAAAAGTGGGGTAGAAGATTACAAGGCAGTTGGAAGCTCCCGCATTGGTGGTGATCCGGATCTTCCGGCTGATGTGGAATGGCCTGTGGATTCAAAGGGAACTCCCATGACGTTCCTGGCCCAGCTTAGGCTGCGTGAGCTGATGGATTATGATGAAGCTTCCCGATTTCCGGCAAACGGCGCGCTTTATTTTTTCATTGGAATCGATGAACCGGCTTATGACATTGAGCATAAAGTGCTCTATTTGCAGGAGGAGCAGCTTCAAGCAGCGCAGCGGCGGCATGCACCGGAAGTGACGGCACTGGAAGACGCATTTACGGGTTACAAGGTGTCGGCAAGGTCCACCCTGGAGCCGCCTAATTACGGTTATGTGGATTACGAGCAGGTGGAAGACGATGAGCATGATTACGAACATTACGAGGAGCTTTGCTTCGAACTGACCGGATACACCTCTAATGACCTGGCGATGATGTTCGGCTATCCCGAAACCCAGCATGGCGATTGCGAATACGAAGCGGCACTGAAGCTGCTGACCGGCGAAAAATACAACTATTCCGAAACGGAGGCGCTGAAGCAGATCACTCGGCACCTGAACGGTGACCCGGATCGGGCGCAGCAGGAAATCAGGGATACCCTGTTGCTGTTAGCACTAGATTCGGACGATGATGTAGGTTTTTGCTGGTGGGATGCCGGCGAACTGCAGTTTTTCATCCGGAATGAAGATTTGCTGGCCGGCAATTTTGATCGTACATACTGCTCCCTTTATTCGAGCTAGGGTGCAGCGGTTCGAGTAGAAAAAAGCATGGAAGCTCGGAAGTAATGACCCAATCCTACCTGCAGAAGGCTGCGCACGTCGATGCCTAAAGATTTTAACGATGAGGAAATGGCAAATTTGAAGGATATGCTTACCCGATTGCAGTAATAATATAAGCCAATACTGAATAAGCACTATAAAACATCAAGGAAGGAAGTACACATCATGATCATCGTTCATGCCAAACTTGACATCTTGCCGGAGCAAGAGGAACGCTTTTTGAAGGAAGCCGCTAGCCTGCTTGCTGCTACCAGAGCGGAAGAGGGTAATATCAGCTATGAATTGTTCAAATCCGTGGAGCAAGAGCACTATTATACCATGGTGGAGATTTGGAAGGATTTTGGAGCCGTTCAGGCGCATAACAGCAGCGACCATTTCCAGGCATTCGTGCAGACGGCCAAAATGCTGCTGGCTTCTCCAATGGAGTTGAAAGTTTTTCAGGGCGAGCCTGTGCAGGCTTAACGAAAGCGAATTGAACTAATCCCTAATCTCCCCAATTGGAGGTTGGGGATTTTTTGTTATCTGTTAAATGTCATTCAGTAGAAGTCCCTTATATAAAGACTCTTCCTCCGCACCCATTTCAAAGGTATACTTTTGGAAGAATACGGTTTGGAAGGAGTACCTCATCTTGGCAAAATGGGATAACATGCTGGCCATCCTTTGGATGCTTAAATCCAGAAAAAAGCTGACCGCCGCGCAAATAGCGGATCAATTGGAGATCAGCGTTCGGACGGTTTACCGCTATATCGATGCATTAAGCGTCAGCGGCGTTCCGATTGTTGCTGATTCAGGGCATGACGGAGGGTTCTATATATTGGAGACCTTCAAGGAAACGCCTTTATTTTTTCGGTCGGTAGAACTCAAGGCGATCGTAGACGCATCGAAGTTCGCGAAGGGTGTCGGGTATCCGTATACGGATGAACTCGAGCAAGCGCTGGAAAAAATTGAACACAGTTTGAATGAAGAACAAATGCTGGATCTGCAGCGTCTGACGAGCGGCTTCAGTGTCATCTCTTCCGCGTCCCATCCGGGTATTGTTCCTATGCTCCGGCAGTTGGAGCAGGCGATTTTGGACGGACAGACGCTTCTCATCGCTTACCGTAAAGAAAACTCCGATTCGGCCAAAGATCGGAGTATCGATCCCTATGGGTTGACCTTACGCAGAAACGAATGGTATCTCATCGCATTCTGCCACCAATCTTCCGAAATTCGGACTTTCCGTGTGGACCGGATCGAGAGTGTATTCCGGACGGAAGCCTTTTTCACCACGCCGGAGAACTTCTCGACAGAGGACTATTTCCGCGAACAATCGCACAAGGAGCGAGAAGCGGAAGGACCGATGGTGTTAATCCGAATTGAAGGAGATACGAGGAGTCTGGATGCGATATGCAGCCACTGGCATATGCATCACTATTTGACGGAACGTACCGACGCCGAAGCGCGGTTCCTCATCGACACCCCAACGATTGACAAATATCTTCCGAGATATCTGCTTACCTTTGGAACGAGCATCCGGGTGTTGGAGCCGATCGCGTTGAAAAATCAAATCAAAGCAATGGCCTGTCAAATCGCCGAGCTGTATGCGGAAGATGAAAATTGAACTTCACTGACGGGGGCTGTCAGTGAAGATGCCTATAATGAATGTAAACCATGAAACTTGAAGGAGGAAGATGAATGTCTACATTCAGAATGGAGCATAAAAACCCGGAGGGATTATTCCAATCCAAAGCGTTCAGTCAGGCGATTACCGTAAGCGGAAAGGCAAAAACAATTTATATCGGTGGGCAAAATGCCGTTAATGCGTCAGGCGAACTTGTTGGACCCGGTGATTTGGAAGTACAGACCAAGCAGGCGCTGCATAATATCGCAACGATTCTAGCATCTGAAAATGCAAGTTTCGCCAATTTGGTTAAACTCAATATTTATTTAGTCAGCGGAAGCGATCCCCGAGTTGGTTACAAAGCATTTCAGGAGATAGCGGGTGAATTAGAACATCCTCCTTTGGTCACGGTTCTATTTGTTTCGGAATTCGCCCGCCCATCCGTTCTCCTTGAAATCGACGGCATTGCTGTCATCGAAGATAACGATTAAGCAGCGGATGATTCAGACTCCGGCTCCATTTCGTACTGGGTACGAAGGGGGGCCGGTTTTTTTGATTTTGCTTGGGTTACAGGATCAATAGAACAGAGGCAGGATAGCCCGAATGGAATCTGAAATTATATCAACTTCATCCGCACCCGATATATTGTGTGTTATAATGTACAAAAAGGATGGTATAACGCACGAATTGGCCGGCCTGTGACCACACTTAGAGACGCATCGTTATTTTATTTTCCGGCTCAACAACGAACAACACCGAAAAGAATAGAGGATAAAAGACGTGACAGAGAATGTTCAACTCCATCAACAAGAAATCGAAGTGAAAGAAGACAGCTTGCTGCAGGGGATCAGAGACTGCATCCCCACACTGCTGGGTTACTTAAGCATTGGATTCGCCGCAGGTGTCGTAGGCAAAACCTCCGGTTTATCCGTCCTCGAGATTACCTTGATGTCCACCTTGATTTATGCCGGTTCGGCACAATTTATAATGGCGGGCATGATTGCGGCGCATGGGTCGGCGGCAGCCATCATTCTTACGGTATTCATCGTCAATTTGCGCCATCTACTGCTCAGCGCAGCTATGTCGCCTTATTTCCGCCACCTGTCCGCATTCAAGACGATGTTAATCGGCACGCTGCTTACAGACGAAACTTTCGGGGTCGCCATGAATAAGGCGATGAATCGCAGCTCCCTCAGTGAAAAATGGATGCACGGCCTTAATATTACCGCATATTTGAATTGGATCATCGCCACCATCGCGGGAGCGTTTTTCGGGAAGTGGATTACCGATCCTGAGAAATACGGCCTTGATTTTGCACTGACCGCCATGTTTATCGGGCTCCTTGTCCTCCAGATGATCAGCAGAAAGATCATCCGGAAAGATCTCATCGTAGCCGTCTGCGCGGTTCTGATCGTGCTCGGAGCGGGCTCCTTTGTATCCGGGAGTGTGGCGGTTATTATAGCAACCATCGTGGCGGCTGCCATTGGAATGGTGGTGGAAAAATGGAAATAAGATGGCACATCCTGCTGGCGATCATGGGCGCCTCCGTCGTCACGCTTCTTCCGCGCGTTCTTCCGCTCGTGTTGCTGAGCCGTATGCAATTGCCTGAGTGGACCATGCGCTGGCTTAATTACGTACCTGTTGCCGTTATGGCGGCATTAATTGCGCAGGAGCTGTTCACGACGGACGGAAAGGTCCATATTTTACAGCATTACGTTGAAATTTTGGCCGCCATCCCTACCTTTGCGACGGCGATCCTGACGCGAAGCTTATTAGGAACGGTAGTGGTAGGCATTCTTTCCTTGATGGTACTCCGGTTTGTGCTGTAAGCGGATGACGCAAAACAGATGCTGCTTCAAAAAGAAAGACTGTCGGTGATCATTTACCGGCAGTCTTTTTTCATGGTCATTCGGTGCATAACCCGGAAAATGCTCCAAATCAGACAACGGAACACGAATGATTATTATGGAGATTTCCGCTCACACAATCTACAATGAAGGCGCAAGTCTCGGATAGCAATAAAACAACCTCCGACATCCACCAGCTGGTATACAGCCGGCGGATGTTTCTTTATCTTTTCTAAATATTCCTGCGGCGATAGAATGAATGTTGAGATCCTAACCATCATTGTCCATGGCGGACAAGCTGAAAAACGGGGGTGCCCATGTCGTTGATCAAACGTCCCAAACTGAGCATTTACTTGAGGCTGGTGCTTACTTTTCTGTTTATCGTGGCTCCTCTCTATGCAGTCAGCGCCCAGATGAACCGGGTCGGACAGAACTCCGTCAAGGAGGAAATCTCCAGCTCCATGCTGGCAAAAGTGCATTTTTACTTGGCTTCGCTGGACCAGGACTTCAGTAAAATGATCAAGCTCGGCAGAGAGTATATTACGGACGATGATATCGGTAAGCTCAGCGTGGCTGCCTCGATCATGCCGGATTACGAGCGGACGAAGGCGATGCTGCGCCTGCAGAAGCAGATGCTGCTCCTGAAGGCATCCAGCAGTTACATTACCAATGCAAGCATTCATATTTCGATGCTGGATCGGACCATCTCATCCAACAATGGTGTGGATATCATCCCCAAGGATGAATTCAACGTGCTGAGCACATCGGAACAACGGGGGTATTCGCCGTTTATCGCCTGGAAAAACCGCTTGTTTATCAGTATGCCTTACCCCGAAAACATTCTGTCCGAAGAAGAACCCTCTTATCTCGTCGATATAGAAATTGATCAAAAGGAGATCGTCAAGGCGCTGGGCGACATGATTGACAACGCTCAAGGCGGCGCCCTGCTGATCGACGACCGCAACCAATGGAGCCTCTCGAGCCTGCATCGTCCTGAGACGGAAACGGGCTTGCGTGATTGGGTTACGGGTAAAATCAGCTCCGGGTCCAAGAAAGGAGTAGAGTCGATTGAAATCGGATCGAAAGTCTATTTTATCAGTTATGAGCACTCCTCGACCATGAATGCTGTCCTTCTGACCTATTTGCCTCAGGACAGCGTGCTGGGACCTTTGAATACCTACCGGTTCTGGTTTCGCCTTTTTTCCATCATCTCGATTTTTATCATTGCCTATTTCTCCTACATCATTTATCGATTGATACATCAGCCATTGCGGACTTTGGTGAAGGCATTTCGCTCGGTCGAACACGGGAATTTCAACCATGTGGTTTCCTACCGTTTCAAGGATGAATTCTCATACCTTTACATTCAATTTAATGCAATGCTGGAACATATCCGCGTGTTGATTCACGAAGTGTACGAGCAGAAATACCGGGCAAAGGTGTCGGAGTTCCGGCAGCTGCAGTCGCAGATTAACCCCCACTTTTTATACAACAGCTTCTTTACACTCTCACGCATTGCCAAAAACGAGGATTACGAAGGCGTGACCACGTTCGCTCAATACTTGGGGCAATACTTCCAATTCGTCACGCGCGACGGCGACGGGGAAGTGACGCTCGAGGCGGAGTGGATGTTTGTCAAGACGTACGTCGATATTCAATCCTTCCGGTTTTCGAACCGTATTTCCGTACAGCTGGGTGAGCTGCCGTCTGCTTACAAGAAGCGGGAAGTTCCAAGGCTGATTCTTCAGCCGATCGTCGAAAATGTGTATAACCATGGGCTGGTGAACAAAAAGAAGGACGGCATGATCGAAATCACCTTTGAGGACGCCGCCAATGGGATTGTGATCGCTGTGGAGGATAATGGGGACGAATTGACGGATGAACGTTTAAGAGAGCTGCAGTCCAAGCTTGGGACGGGGCAACCCCCGCTTGAGACGACGGGACTGGTCAATGTCCATCGAAGAATTCAAATTAAATTCGGTGATCGCTATGGTCTCCGGATGTCGAGAGGCAAGCTGGGCGGGTTAAGGGTCGAAATGACAATTCCTTCGGAGGGTGAGGACAGAATATGAATCGTTTGCTGATCGTTGATGACGAACCCATTATCGTTGACGGAATCTATCGTCTTCTGCAAGAGGAAGAAGAACTGCAATTGGATCTGCACCGCGCTTATGGCGGAGATGAAGCCTTGGAGAAGCTGAATGCGATCCGGTTTGACATCGTGCTGTCGGATATATGGATGCCCGGGATGACCGGCCTTGAGCTGCAGGAGCATATCAACGAGAGATGGCCGGCCTGCAAAATCATTTTTCTGACCGGGCACCCGGATTTCAATTACGCGCAGACGGCCATTCGCAATCAGTGCATGGATTACATTCTCAAGACCGAAAGCGACGAAACGCTGCTGCGCAGCGTCCGAAAGGCGATCGAGCTGCTGCAAACCGAACGAATGAATGCCGGATTTCTCGATAAAGCTTCGGAGCAGTTTCAGCTAGCCGTACCGGCGCTGCAGAGAGAAATTCTTCAAGGATTTTGCGAAGGAATCCAGCCGCTGAAATCGCTGAAGCCCGAGCTGCTGAAGAGTTTATCCATTCCACTTACGCTTGACGGGAAGGTCATGCTGGTTATGGGGAGGGTCGACCGCTGGCCCATTCAAATGACAAAGGCTGCGGATAAAGCGCATATGATGTTTGCCATCCATAATATTGCGAAGGAATACCTGTCTTCCTGTGCGCTTCAATCCGTCGATGTAGAGCATAACCGCTTTTTCTGGCTGATCCAGCCTAAGGTGCTGTTGGAATGCGGTTCAACCCATGCAGCAGCCCCTGAGGACGAATGGTCCCGAACGATCAGGTTTGTTCATGGCACCCTGGAAATGATCCAATCGACGAGCCTGGAGCTGTTGAAGATTCCTCTTTCACTGGCGGCTGCTAAAGAAGGGGTGGAATGGAGAGAAATCCCGGCCCGATATCAGAAGCTGCGCGCAGGCCTTAGCCGCGGGCTGGGAATCGGCCAGGAGACCATCCTGATCGAAGGCCAGCAATCGGGAGATTTTTCGGTGGACGAAAGTGAAATTCAGAAGCAAACGATACGTCAATTGGTTCGAAAATGGTCGGGGAACGACTACGTCTCCGAAGAGGAGAAGCAGGAAATGCATAAGCTGCTTTCCTTACTGTCCGGTATGATGGACCCGTTTTACGAGGATGTTGGTTTTTTTCTCGAAATTTACTACGCCATCGCTTCGCATCTGTTGACTCAATTGAACCGGTGGGCTGTGGATCATGCGGCGCTAGAGGAAGTAGAGATGGACCGGGTGTCTCATTATCAGCTGCACGCGACCAGAAAAGACGCATTCCATTATTTGATTCATGCGGCACTGCGACTGATCGAAGCGCGTGATGATGAGAAAAAGGAGCATACGAATCAAGTGGTATCCAGGTTGAACCGCTATGTGGAAGAACATCTGGACTCCGACTTGTCCCTGACGACGCTCTCGGATCTTGTACATCTGAATCCCTATTATATGTCGAGATTGTACAAACAAATGACCGGCGTGAATTTGCCTGATTATATCACCGACGAACGGATCAAAAAAGCAAAAGAACTGGTCGTCGAATCCCATTTGAAGATGCATGAAATATGCAAAAAAGTAGGGTTTGAATCCCCTGCCTATTTTACACGGATTTTTAAAAAGAAAACGGGCAGTACGCCCCAGGAGTTCAGAGAAAAGCACCAGCCGACCAGATTTAAATAATTGATGCAGCTGGTGTTTCGCAGCAGTGCTCCAAGTCGTGCAATTCGAGCAAGTAATGTGCAATTCTTATTATGGGATGGCTAAATACGTCACTTTATAATATGGGTAAGGCCTAGAATCACCGGTCGACAGACCGCTTGTCCAGAGCTCGGCAAGTGGTAACCCGTGGATCACGAGGGCTGAAAAGCGATAACAGAAATGGGAGGGTACTCATGAAGTCAGTCAAAGCTATGCTGGCGCTTCTCGCGGTCAGCTCGATGATTGTCGTATCGGCCTGCGGTTCTTCCACAAACGAATCTTCGGATACCAAGCCAGATGCCGGCTCGGATAAGGCTGCTTCCACAGCAGCTTCTGCAGGGCCGCTCAGCAAGTACACGTCGCCAATCGAAGTGACTACGGTGAGAACCGCGGATGCTTCGGTAAAGTTTGCCGGCAGCGATACCCTTGAGAATAACGAGTGGACCCGTGCCTATAAGGACGAACTTGGCATCAATCTGAAATTTAAATGGATCGCTACCAGCGGTGATGATGCGACCCAGAAAATGAACGTCATGATTGCATCAGGAGATCTTCCCGACATTATTCCGGTTAACGCAAATCAGCTCAAACAATTGGTAGACGCCGATATGGTCGAAGATTTGTCGAGTGTTTATGAAAAGTATGCAACTCCGCTGGCCAAACAATTTATGGATGGTGCACAGCTCGATTCCGCCAAATTTGATGGTAAGCTGATGGCCATTCCGAATACGAACTCGTCCATTGATGGAGCGAACGTCCTTTGGGTTCGGACCGACTGGCTCAAGAAGCTGAAGCTGCCGGAGCCAAAAACGATGGATGACGTCTATACAATCGCAGAGGCCTTTGCCAAGCAGGATCCTGATGGAAACGGAAAAAACGACACCTTCGGACTGGGGATCAACAAGGGCATCGTCGGCGGCGGCATCATGGGTCTTGGCGGCTTCTTTAACGGTTTCCATGCTTATCCCGGAGCGTGGATTAAGGATAGTTCCGGCAGCTTAGTCTATGGTTCCATCCTGCCTGAGACAAAGGCGGCGCTGCTGAAGCTGCAGGAAATGTACAAAGCGGGGCTGCTGGATAAGGAGTTTGGCGTGAAGGATGGAAACAAGACGGGCGAGGATGCGGTTGCAGGAAAAATCGGGCTGTATTACGGAGCGATGTGGAATCCGATCAATCCGCTCCAGAAAGGTAAAGACCTGGATCCGCAGATGGAGTGGGAGGCCTACAAAATCGTCTCCGTTGATTCCGATCCGGCAAGGCCGCAAGTCGGAAATCCGGTATTTGCGTATTATGCAGTCAAAAAAGGCGCCAAAAATCCCGAAGCGGTCATGCAGATGGTCAACTTGTTTATCGAGAAGGGTTGGGGTGAGAAGGCGGATTTCAGCCACTTCTTCAGTTCCCCGGATGGCATCGAGCTGTTTAAGCATGCGCCATTCAATGCCTGGTCTCCAACGAAAAACCTGGATGTTCACCTGTCTGTCATCGAGAGCTTAAAAACCGGGGACACATCCAAGCTGAATGGAGAACAACTGACGACTTACGAGAAGATCAAGCAATTTAATAACGGTGACAATAAGCAATGGAATCAGGCGAGGGTGTTCGGCGATTCCAGCTCATTCGCGGTCATCAACCAGTATCAAAAGGAAAACCTGCCGCTCATGAACGAGTTTTTCGGAGCACCGACCGAGAGCATGGGGGACAAGAAAGCGACACTGGACAAAATGGAACTGGAGACATTTACCAAGGTTATTATGGGCGAACCGATCAGTGCGTTCGATAAATTTGTCGAGGATTGGAAAAAGCTTGGCGGAACCGATATGACCAACGAAGTTAATGACTGGGCCAAATCGGTCAAGTAATCAAAGAAGGGCAGGCGATGAAATGACATTCAAGAAATGGAGGCATGAACTGCCGCTTCACTTTATGCTTCTGCCGGCGCTTGTCCTCCTTGCCGTGTTCAGCTATTGGCCGATGGTAGGCATCGTCATCGCGTTTCAGAAATTTTATCCGAATAAGGGCTTTTTCGGATCGGAATGGGTCGGCTTGGACAATTTTCTCTACGTGTATCATCTTCCCGGTATTTCCCAAATCGTATTCAACACGATCTTTATTGCCGTCATGAAAATTATCGCAGGCCTTGTGGTTCCGATCACGGTAGCGCTCCTTCTGAATGAAATGGCGAGAGAGAAGATCAAGCGGATGATCCAGACGCTCATCTATTTGCCTCACTTTTTGTCATGGGTCATCTTGGGAGGCGTTTTGATCGATGTGTTGTCGCTGAAGGGGATTCTCAATCAGTTTCTCGGCTGGTTAGGAATGGATCCGGTTTATTTTCTGGGCGACAATCACTGGTTTCCGTATGTGCTGGTTGCCACGGATACGTGGAAGGACTTTGGCTTCGGTACGATTGTATATTTGGCAGCGCTTACCGGAATTGATCAGTCGCTGTACGAAGCGGCAGAGATCGACGGTGCAAGCCGTTGGCGGCAGACACTGAACATTACGATCCCCGGTATTTTGCCGGTCGTCGTCCTGATGACGACGCTAAGTCTGGGAAATGTGCTGAATGCCGGATTCGATCAGGTGTTCAATCTGTACAGTCCGCAGGTGTATGAAAGCGGGGATATCATCGATACATTCGTATACCGGATCGGATTGATCGATGCGCAATACAGCGTGGCGACGGCCGTAGGCTTGTTCAAATCCGTGGTGTCGCTTGTGCTGATCTCTTCATCATACCTGTTGGCTTACCGGTTTGCCGGATACCGGATCTTTTGACGGAGGAGGGGACTTCATGGTTCGAAAACGGGGGATCGGCCGCACCTTGTTTGTGGCTTTCAATTACACGTTTCTTCTCGCTATCTCCGTCCTGTGCCTGCTGCCGCTTGTTCACGTGCTTTCGGTATCATTTAGCTCCAGTGCAGCGGCGATGGGCGGATTGGTCAAATTATGGCCGGTTCAATTTACGCCGAATGCTTACGAATACGTATTGAAAAAGCCTGAATTCCTAACTGCATTATGGATCACGTTGAAACGTGTCGTGCTTGGCGTATCCATCAGCATGTTTCTCACCATTTTGACCGCATATCCGCTGGCAAAAGAGAAATCGAAATTCAAATGGAGAACGATGTACGCGTGGCTGCTCGTCCTGACGATGCTGTTCAACGGCGGCCTCATCCCCTGGTATATGACGATAAAGTCCCTGGGGATGCTCGATTCGATTTGGGCGCTCGTATTACCGGGGGCGGTTCCGGTTTTTAACGTGATCCTGCTGCTGAATTTTTACCGGGGGCTGCCCAAGGAGCTGGAGGAGTCCGCCTTTATGGACGGAGCCGGCCATTGGACGACGCTTTGGCGCATTTATGCGCCGCTGTCATTGCCTGCGCTGGCGACGATCGGGCTGTTCACGATTGTCAGCCATTGGAACAGCTGGTTTGACGGTCTCATCTTGATGAACTCGCCGGAAAACTACCCGCTCCAGAGCTATTTGAGAACGATCATTGTCGGTCAGGACCTCACGATGCTGACTTCAACCGATTTGTCGCTGCTTCAGGATTTATCGGAACAAACGGTGAAAACGGCCCAGATTTTTCTCGGGGCACTGCCGATCATCCTGGTGTACCCGTTCCTGCAGCGCTTCTTTATTAAAGGGATTGTTATGGGCAGCGTGAAAGGATGACGAAACAATGAAAACGAACATGCGTGTACCTGATTCATGGAGCCATCACTTCCTGGAGCCTCCGAAGTTGACGGGAACCTTATTTTGGCTGCATGGGACGGAAAGCCCCGAAGAGCTCCGGAAGACATTCGACTTGGCCGTCGGGTCGGGAATCGGAGAGCTGACGCTGGAGTCGAGACCCCATTGGGACTATCTTGGGCCGAAGTGGTGGTCGGACTTGAAGCTGATTCTGGGATGGTGCCGGGAAGCCGGGGTGAGTGCCTATCTGTTCGATGAAAAATGGTATCCGAGCGGTGTGGCCGGCAATACGATCCAGAAGCTCGACCCGGCGTTTCGGCGTTCGTCGATCCGCCTCCAATATATACGCTACCGCGGGCCGCTGAATCGGGTAAGCCTGATGCCTCCATGGACGCACCGGAGCCGGTCTGTTGTGATAAACGTGTATGCCTACCCGATGTCGGAGGGGGTGATCGGTTACGAGCAGGGTGTTGATTTGACCGAACGCTTGCACCGCCCCGATTCACCGCACATGCACGGGATCGTGCACGGCATCCACTGGGACGTCCCTTCGGGAGAGTGGATCGTCTGCTTTGTCATCGAAGATAAGACCGATAACTACATCGACCCCCTTCACCCGGGAGCCGTGCAAGCTTTCATTGACCGCGTGTATGAATCGTCGAAAAGAGAAGTCGGGGTGTATTTTGGCAATCCGGTCCGAGGTTTTTTCTTTGACGAACCGGCTTATTTCAATCTTGAACAGGAAATACCTTGGGGCTATGAGCTGCGTCGGCGGTTTATTGAAGCGAAAGGATACGATCCGATCCGATTTTTGCCGGCATTATGGCTGAAAGGGGAGAGCAAGGGCAGCGAATGTTTCATTTACGATTACTATGATTTTCTGAATAAAGCATACGCGGATACTTACTGCCGACCGATTCACGAATGGTGCCGCAATCATGGGCTGAAATATATCGGGCATTGGTACGAACACGAAGCGAGCCCGAATCATGGGGAAAGGTACATGTTCCATGAGCGGACCACGGAGGGACCGGGCGACTTTTTTGAAGTTTCCCGGTTTGCAGATGAAGGCGGGATTGACGTCGTTTGCAACCAGATCATTCCGGGCCACCGGAATCGGGATTATTGGGGGCTGCCTAAGCTGGCCAGCTCCGCCGCCCATGTCTATGGCCTGAAAGACGATTTGGCCATGTCGGAGACGTTTGGGGCCTACGGCTGGCATCTGGGCCTTAGGATGATGAAGTGGCTGACCGATTGGCAGGCCGTGCGGGGGGTCAATCATTTTATTCTGCATGCTTTTAACCCGAAGTGGCCCGATCTGGATTGCCCTCCTTATTTTTATGACGGTGGACTAAATCCGCAATGGCCTTATTTTCCGGCCTATATCCAGTATGTGAACCGGCTCTCTTATTTTTTTCGCGAAGGGAGGCATGTCGCATCGCTGCTGCTTCTATATCCAGGGGCTCTCGGCAATGCCGGCGAATCGACCCCGATCGAGGATGTCCAGCAGGTGCTCCAGGAGAATCAATACGACTACGACCTCGTACCACAGGAAGAGCTGCTGCTGTCCCGAATCGCCGGGGGCCGGCTGGAGATACGAAGCGAGAGCTACGCAGCGGTCGTTGTTCCCGGGACGGAGGCCGTAACGGAAGTGCTGCTTCATAAGCTTCATGAGATGGTTCAGTCGGGCGTTCCCGTAATGTTTGTAAACCGTCGACCGACGGGGGTCTTGAAACGGAAGCAGGAAGCAATGCCACGGTCACCGTTCCTGTCAGGGCCGGGCATGCATCTGGCAAGCGACCCGTCCGATCTGCCGGAATTACTTCGCCACAGCGGTATTTCCGCGCAGCTCCCTTTTGAAGGAAGCGGCCGGGAGAACCTGCGCATCCTCCACCGGATCAGGGAGAACCAATCTCTATGGATGGTCAGCAATGAAGATGTAGAAACCGCTGTTGACGGATGGATCCGTCTGCCAGGGGAACCGGATGTAAACGCCCTGCATGCCTGGGAGCCATTGACTGGCGAACGATGGCATCTGCGGTCACGGATTTCACCAGACACGGCTCATGAGCGGGAATTTCACCTGCGGATTCCGCCTTACCGTTCACTGATTCTGATTCCGACTGTTCTCGATGTCCAGGAAGAAGTGCAGGGTCCCGTTCCGGCGGCCTATATCCGCGGCGGGCAGCAAAGCGGTGTCATTGACATAGACAGCGGGCAGATTCACTTTGACTGGCAGGGAGAAGCGAGGCGCGGGTTACCGTCGTGGCTCCGCTTGGATCCTTCTTATTCCGGTACACTGGCATATACCTGGACCATGGATATACCGCCATCCGAGCTGGAGGCTTTGAATCGGGTTATTCTGGATCTCGGTCACGTGGAGGAAATTGCGGAGGTGGAGGTGAACGGCACATCAGCCGGATTCAGCTTTGTTCCGCCATACCGCTTTGATGTGATGCCATGGCTGGCCCCCGGCTTGAACCGGTTTAAGGTATGCGTCACCAATGTCGTATCGAACCTCATGAGCAAGGCGGAAGAACTCGAGGACGCAGGCCCGGATTGGAAAGAGCGCCGTGAACAGTTCTCGATCCCGGAGGATGGCGGGCTTCTCGGACCGGTTCGGCTGGAATTCCATCATACGATTGGAAGTGAACGCAATGGATATCGTCAGTAAACTTACGGATGCTTGGTGGCTATCTGCCCGGGGCTCGGATCCGGATCACGTAAATGAACATAACGCTGCACGCAACGAGGTTGCCTATTTCCGCCGTTCGTTTTCACTGGTCAAACCGGCCACGCTTGTGCTGTCAATCAGCGCCCACAGCCGCTACCGCTTATGGATCAACGGGCAAGCCGTTCTTTCAGGCCCATGCAAGGGGGATCGCTGGCGTCATTACTACGAAACGATTGACGTAAGTTCATACCTGACTGCAGGCGACAATGTCCTTGCCGTAAAAGTGGTGGCATACAGCCCATATGAAGCACAGCCGCCAGGCTGGGGAGGACCCTTCAGCGTAACGTCCAACGCAGCAGGCCCTTGCCTGATCGCCAGCGGACGCTGCGTTGCGGAAGACGGGGAAGTATTGGCGGATCTTGCAACAGGCAAGCGTGGGGACGAATGGCTGGTCTGTTTGGATGACGCGGTTTCCTGGGAAGCGTATGGGCCCACGCATTTTATGGGGGGAATGGAGCGGGTCGATGGCGCGCGGCTGCCTCGTCACTGGAACCTTCCGGGGAGTGCGGAGAACGGGAAATGGCTTATTCCGATCCGAAGATGGAAGGCGGGCGGCAGACCTTACGGCATCATTCCGCCGTTTCCGCTGATGGAGCGTCCCATCCCGCTCCTCTATGAGACGAGTCGCCGGTTCAGGAGTGAAGTTGATGTAAAGAAAGGAAACGGTGAGCTGTTTTCGTTCATTGAAGGCGCAGCGGAGCCGCAGCCGGATGTCATCCCCCCGCATTCGAAGCGGAAGGTAGTTCTTGACGCAGGCGAGCTTACGACAGGTTATATCATCCTCCCCCTGTCTGGCGGGCGGGGCAGCCGGGTTGCACTGTTGTATGCTGAAAGCTTTTCCAAGCACCGGGAAGGCGGCTTCCCGCTAAAGGGCAAGCGGGACGATGCAATGCGGTATGATCTGATCGGGCAGCAGGACGTGTATTTTCCGTCAGGGGGGAGGGAGACTTACGAGCCGTTCTGGTTCCGGACCTTCCGCTTCATGCAAATTGAGGTGGAGACCTGTGACGAGCCATTGGTCATTGACCCCCCGGAGTTCAGGGAAACGGGATATCCGCTGGATGTCCAATCAGCGGCTGTGTCCTCCACCGCCTGGATTCGTCCATTATGGGATGTAAGCGTCAGAACACTGCAGCGATGCATGCATGAAACCTATGAAGATTGCCCTTATTACGAGCAATTACAGTATGCCATGGATACCCGGCTGCAAATTCTTTTCACTTATGCCGTCAGCGGAGACTCCCGCCTGGCTCGCCGGGCCATCGACGATTACCATGCTTCACTGCTGCCGGAGGGGATTCTCCAAGCGCGGTATCCATGCATGGAGTCGCAGGTCATTCCTGCCTTTTCGCTCCATTGGATTCTCATGGTTGAAGATTATTACTGGCAAACCGGTGATCCATCGGTTGCCGTGCGTTACCGGGCCACGATCGACTCGGTTCTGGACTGGTACGACCGCAAGCTCGGGCCGCAGGGACTCGTATACCGGTTAGGCTATTGGGAATTTATCGATTGGGTCGAAGCATGGGATGAACTGAACGGTGCGCCGACGGCGACGCTTACCGGTCCTTCTACGATCCATAATCTCCTGTATGTCTATGCGCTTCAGTCCGCAGCAAGATTAAGCCGACTCGGGAATCGCTTTGAGATTGCACACGAATATGAGGCGCGGGCCGGGCATGTGCTTCAGGCTTTGCAGCAGCTATGTTGGTCGGAATCTTCAGGATTGTACCGTGAAGGTCCCGAATGCGAACAGTACAGCCAGCACGCCCAAGTCTGGGCCGTGCTGACCGGCCTTGCATCTGGAGAGCAGGGACGGCAGTTAATTCGGCGGATGATGGATCGGGATGATCTGCTGCCGTGCTCGTATGCGATGTCTTTTTATTTATTCAGGGCGATAGAAAAGGTAGGACTATACGAAGAAACGGAGCAGATGTGGAAGCCGTGGCGAGACCTGTTGGAACTGAACCTGACCACCTGGCCTGAGGATCCCTTCATGCAGCGCAGTGACTGTCATGGCTGGGGCGCCCTGCCTCTGTACGAATTCACCCGCTGCTTGCTGGGGGTGAGGCCCGAAGCACCCGGCTGGGAAACGATCCGGATCGAACCGCATTGCTTGTCGCTGCAGGATATGCGGGGGCAAGCGATAACCCCCAAAGGAACGGTTCGAGCGAATTGGTTCATCAAGGACGGCGTATTTCATATTACCGGTGAATCGCCGGAAGGTACGCCTCTTCTCATTGCTATGCCAGATGGCAGCAGCTGCAGCATGCCGCAGGGTGGAGCTTTCCGTCTGTCATGCCTTGTTGCTGGAAATTCTGAAACGAGTTTGGATCGGGAGGGAAATGCATGAACCGCAAACCGGGAAATTGGAAGCTGGGCACCTCGTTCAGCCTGGCCAACCCGATCGATTTGAACCAAGCGGCCGAATCTGGAATCCAGTGCATCGAACTGACGTGGCAGCCGCTGGATATTTTCGATCCGGAAGTCAAAATGAAGTGTGATGAGGTGGTAGCTGCTGCCCGGCGTCTGGGAATCGACGTCTGGTCGCTGCACATTCCTTTCGGCACGGCATGGGACCCGTCCAGTCTAGATCAGGACACCCTGGAACAAGTCGTCGCCAAAGTCCGGCAGCTGTTCCGTTATGCTGCGGACTGGGGGATCGGGACGCTGGTATACCACCCTAGCTGGGAACCAGTTCCACCGGAAGAAAGAGCGCTCCGTTTAAAGACTTCCAAACAAACGCTCGCTCTTCTTGCTCAAGAAGCGGCCGCTGGCGGTCTTCGGCTGGCGGCGGAGTGCCTCCCGCGCACTTGTCTCGGGCATTCGGCGGATGAAATGGAGTTTTTGACCGAAGGTAATCCGGAGCTCGGCGTATGCTGCGACGTCAATCATTTGTTTAAGGAAAAACCGCAGCAGTTCATTGAGAAACTGGGCGGACGGATTGTGACGACGCATATTTCGGATAATGACGGAACGGACGAAAAGCATTGGATGCCGGGAACAGGGAACCTGGAATGGAATGAAATCCTTAATGCGTTTGCTGCAGCAGGCTACCGGGGACCCATGATGCATGAAGTCAGAAACCCGGATCCGGAGGCCATCACGGTGAATTGGCATCAAATCCTTGACGCAAGTTCTAAACCATGAGGAGGTTATAAACATGAGTATTCGAAAATTCAGCATCAGGTCCCGTCTGCTGCTTCTGATGATGACCGCGGTAACGTTCACGATGGTGAATCACCATGCTTCAGCCGATCCCGGTCTGCACAAGGATTATTGGATTGCCGTGACGGATCAGGGTTCGGAGGAAATTCGTGTTTACGATCCCGAGAAGGAAGACTGGAACCAGTCTAATGCACTGAAATGGTCTTGGGCGCCCACAGATAAAAACGGTTTTGGCGGACTGCTGCAAGGCTGGGGTCTGCCATCCGACGTGAAGCTGCGGGAAGGTAAAACGGGGGGCAAATTTATGGTTGTGACCGACTCCAGAGGGCTTGCTGCGCTTGTTCCGTATCCTTCGGGCAACAGCAGAGCATGGGGCGTCATCGTAGGCGGTAACCCGCATGCAGCCGAGCTGCTGCCGGACGGCAACGTAGCGGTTGCGGCGAGTGCCGGCGGTTGGGTGCGGGTCTATACGGCTTCGCAGGGAGCCGATTCTTCAACGTATACCGAATTTTCGCTGCCTGGTGCGCACGGTGTGCTGTGGGATCCGGCTCAAGACGTACTGTGGGCCGTCGGCGACTACGATTTAATTGCCCTGAAAGTGCAAGGAACACCGGCAGCGCCTGTTCTGAAGGAGGTTCTCAGAAAGCGGCTGCCCACCAATTGGGGCCACGACCTCTTTGCGGTCTATGGAGATACCGACAAGTTGTGGGTGACCTCCAATACGCAGGTGTATCAGTACAGCAAATCCACGGATTCCTGGTCTGAAGATTATCCGGGGGCCGCTGAGATCAATCACCATTGGGTGAAGAGTGTAGGCAACCAGCCTTCCGGGCAAGTTGTGATGACTAACCAGAAAGAAGGCACAAAGTACACTTGGACCACGGATGCGGTTGACTTGTACCAGCCGGCGGATCAGCGTCTCGTTACAGGCGGAGCCTTCTATAAAGCCCGGATTTGGAATTCGGATTATCAATAAAAATGAATTTGCGGGGAGGAGCCACGAGCTCTTCCCCGCTTTTTATCCTCTCCTTTCCTCTTACTGGGTGTTATAGTATGCTTGTCTTATAAGAAAGGAGAGGGAATTCATGGTAAAACAATTGATCATCGGTGATGCAAAGCATGAGTTGGCCATTACGCGCCGCATCCTGGAACGCCTGCCCGAGGAGCATATGACATGGAAGCCGCATGAGAAATCGATGACGCTTGGCGGACTGACTACGCACCTGATCAACCTGCTGAACTGGCAGGTCGCGATTTTTCTTAGCCCGGAATTGGATCTATCGACCGTGCCGCTCCGGCGGGAAGCTCTGACAAGTCGTCAGGACATCCTGGATGAATTTGATGCAAACGTCGTCAAGCTGGACAAGCTGTTAGACGATTGTGACGAACAAGCGCTTGGCGAGGAGTGGACCTTGCGTAACGGCGACCATATCATCCTTCGCCAACCACGGGCTAACGCTCTTCGTACTTTCGGATTAAGCCATATGATCCATCACCGGGCACAGCTCGGGGTATATTTGCGGCTTCTCGATATTCCGGTACCGGGCCTCTATGGTCCTTCGGCCGACGAAAATGGCCAATAATAAAGAAGACTAAACTTACAGTCGCAGAGCTTCGGCATGGATCGCCGTACGCTGCGGCTGTTTTTTTGGCCGAATGTTATGATGTCTTCCTGGCGACAATGTAGTTCGTATCATGCGAAATTCTGCTTTTATATACGACAAGATTTGACGTAGTTAGGTTATATCATGGACATTGAACGTTAGATCAACGATAGGAGTGATACGTGATATGAAACCACTACGTGGAAAAGTTGCTTTGGTCGCTGGAGCAACACGAGGCGCCGGCAGGGGCATCGCTGTCGAATTAGGGGCAGCAGGGGCAACCGTATACGTCACAGGAAGAACGACGCGCCAACAACGATCCGAATACAACCGTCCTGAAACGATTGAGGAAACGGCAGAACTGGTAAGTGCTGCGGGAGGACAAGGAATTGCCGTTCAAGTCGATCATCTCCAGCCTGAGCAGGTCCAGGCCCTTATCGCCCGTATTGAGAAAGAGCAGGGGAGATTGGATATTCTGGTCAATGACGTATGGGGCGCTGAAAATTTGACAGACTGGAATGTGCCTGTATGGGATCACTCCCTCGAACGTGGATTTCGTATGCTTCGCCTTGGCATCGACACGCATTTGATTACAAGCCATTTTGCCCTGCCGTTGTTGATCAGAAATAAGAACGGACTGGTGGTCGAAATGACGGACGGCACCGCTGAGTACAATCATAACAATTACCGCATATCGATGTTTTATGATTTAGTCAAAAACTCAGTCATTCGCATGGCACAATCACTTGCGCATGAACTAGCGCCTTATCAGTGTACCGCAGTGGCCATGACGCCGGGTTGGATGCGTTCTGAAATCATGCTTGATCATTTCGGTGTGAAGGAAGAAAACTGGCGTGATGCTACCGAAAAGGAACCCCATTTCATCATATCGGAATCTCCGCGTTATGTAGGCCGTGCAGTTGCAGCATTAGCTGGCGATCCGGAAGCTGCCCGGTGGAACGGGAAGTCCTTGTCAAGCGGTCAGCTCGCAAAAGTCTATGGTTTTACGGACCTCGACGGTTCGCAGCCAGACTGCTGGCGGTACCTTGTAGAAGTTCAGGAGGCAGGCAAACCAGCAGATGCCTCTGGATATCGTTAGTCGCTGCTAGTTTGATGTCATGAAAAGCGTACTTAAAGAGCCGCATAAACTGCGGCTTTTTATGCGTTTAACGGTATGATGAATCCCGGATACTTGACGTACATCTTGCCCCTCTCTGCTATCATTGTCATGCTGCACAACATTGTTATTAGGTGGTGTGAACTTGACATCTCCCTCAAGCCCGTACTAATGTTGTTTCAAGAGGTGGAATACATGAGCAAGAAGCAGGACATAATGGCGGCCACGCTGGATTTGATCCATGAAGAGGGGCTGCAGTCGGTGACCTTTTCCAAAATATTTAAGAAAGCCAACGTAGGTTCCGGCACGGTATATAACTATTTTGCCAATAAAGAAGAGTTGGTGAATGCGGTTTACAAAGAAGCGCGGACACATATGGGGGAGTACCTCCTTCACGGTTATAACCCGGATGCGAGCCTGTATGAGCGATTTAAATGCCTGCAGCTGAACAGGTTGAAGTTCGGGATCGATTCACCCAAAGAGTTTTTGTTTATCGACAGCTTTTCCTTTTCCCCGTATATTTCGCCGGAGCTGCGGAACATGGGCGATGCCCTCCATTCGAGTGACGTGGTCATTTCTTTGATCGTTGAGGGCCAGAAGCAGGGAATCATGAAAGAAATGGACCCTCACTTATGCCATCAGCTCATCCATGGGATCATTTCTTCCATCGTGAAAGGGTACTATATTCAGAAATATCCGTTAGACGAGGTCCAGGTTCAGCAAGTGCTGGAAGCCTCATGGAAAGCTATACTTGTGTAGAAACAGCCTTTTGGACGCCTGCGGTCCTTAAAAGGCTGTTTTTATGTTGTTTTGACTCCTCCGATTAATGAATTTCTTATCAAATTTAACCTTCAGCTGCCCTCATCTGTTATCCTCTTTGGCTCTTTTGGGGTGTTTAATCGTGTCGTTTCCGGCGATCTCAAAGCGGTGAAATTTAGAATATATATTCCAATATGGACAATAACTGCACTTTGAATCTAAAACATTGGATTGGAATTAATATTCCATCTTTCTTAATTTCCTTATCTACTATGTTGATTGTAACTCAATAAAACAAGGGAAGGATGCAGCCTTTTACACTTTAGAAACCTACCGTTTATCATGTTTACGGAACAATTTCAGCGATCTAGCCTTCGGATTGTAAATAGAGTCAAACTTGTTCGTATGGAATACACATTCCAAAAATTCTTGACTTAAGGAAATGTCTGAGTTATATTTATCTTGGAACGAACATTCCAAACCTATGTTGAGGAGGCATTTTTGATATGAGTAAAGTTTGGCTGATTACAGGCAGTTCCCGGGGATTTGGACGCAGTCTTGCAGAAGCGGTACTTGCAAAAGGAGATCAGCTGGTGGCAACAGCCCGCAATACAGAACAAATCGCCGATCTTGCAGCACGCTATGGCAGCCAAGTCCACATCGTTGAGCTGGACGTAACCCGGTTTGAGCAGGCTGAGACTGCCGTGCAAGCCGCCTTCGAAACGTTTGGGCGTTTGGATGTACTAGTGAATAATGCGGGTTACGGCAATATCTCTTCCATTGAACAAACTCCGATGGATGACTTCCGGGCTCAATTGGAAACGAACCTTTGGGGTGTCATTAACGTAACGAAAGCAGCGCTGCCGCACCTGAGAGAGCAGGGTCACGGACATATCGTCCAGTTCTCCTCGATCGGCGGCCGCATCGGCGCGCCCGGTCTAGGACCATACCAAACGGCAAAATGGGCGGTAGAGGGCTTCTCCGAGGTGCTTTCCAAAGAAGTTGGACCGCTCGGGTTAAAGGTTACGCTGATCGAACCGGGCGGTTTCCGTACCGATTGGGCAGGTTCCTCAATGAAGCATATCGAGCCTATCGACGATTATAAGGACACGGTCGGCAATCATTTGAAGCATGCTCGGGAGACTACCGGCAGGGAGAACGGAGATCCCGATAAAGCTGCGCAAGCGATCATTTCCATCGTGAATGAGGATAACCCGCCGCTCCGCTTACTGCTCGGAAGCGATGCTGTTGCGATTGCGAACGCAGTGGATAAGGGCAAATTGGAAGAAACCAAGCGTTGGGAGAAACTTAGCCTGTCCACGGACTACACGGCAAAAGAATTGGATCCGGAGGTTTCGCGCATGATTCAAGCGCTTCCGGAGTCATGATATAAGCGGATCCACTTATAACAACAAGGAGATGACATCTTGACTCAAATATCATTGAATAACCAGGTTCTTACACTGATCAATGTATTTACCGTTGAACCGGCAAATCAGGAACGGCTGATCGAACTGCTGACCGACGCAACGAATGTTTCCGTCCGACACGCCCCAGGATTTATAACATGTATTCTCCATCGAGGTACGGATGGAACGAAGGTTACGATGTATTCCCAATGGAGAAGCGCAGAGGATTATCAAGCCATGCGAAATGACCCTAGGCCGCTTCCGTATCTGCAGGAAGCTTTGAAAATAGCGAAGTTTGAGCCGGGGATGTACGAAATTGTCACGACATTTGAAGCAGCCGGCGATTAAAAGAGGATTAGAAAGATACCGTGCACATCACGGTGTCTTTTTTTTGATCCATCAACACTGCCATTCACTTGGATGCTCCGGTGATGACAACAGCACGTTCTGTGCCAGCGGACCTTGCTGATCCGGAACGGTTCGTGGAGGCCGATTTATCCTCAAATGAAGGAACGATGAAGGTCATCGAAGCTGTTAAAGAGCGGTTCGGCACGATCGATATCGTCGTCAATAACGTAGGGGGGAGCAGCACACCTCCAGGAGGTTTTTTTGCGGCAAGTGACGAACATTGGCTCGAAGCTCTAAACTTGAACCTATTGGCTGCTGTACGCTTGGATCGGGGACTGCTCCCGTTGATGCTCGAAAAAAGGAAGGGGGTCATCATCCACATCTCATCCATCCAGCGGGTATTGCCCCTGGTTGAATCTACAATTCCTTATGCAGCTGCAAAGGCGGCGTTAAGCAACTACAGCAAAAGCCTTTCGAAAGAATTTTCTCCACAAGGCATCCGTGTAAACCGCGTTGCTCCCGGCTTTATTCAAACGGCTGCAGCAGACGCGATGATGGAGAATATCGCACAGGTAACAGGCAGCTTCGAAAGTGCGCTCCAATCGGTCATGGATGCATTGGGAGGAATTCCCGTTGGACGACCTGGATTTCCGGAAGAGGTTGGCGAACTTGTCGCTTTTCTGGCGTCAGAACGTGCTGCTTCAATTACGGGCGCTGAATATGTCATTGATGGAGGAACCGTCCCTACCGTCTAATTAGAAGGAATCAACGAAGCAATCAGAAATGAAGCTGCTCCTCTGTATAAAATCGGGTATTTTTTATCCATATTAAGACAGCCTGATGTATTCCAAACGTATAGAGGAGCAGATAACAGTGAAAAACAAACGGCTTAAGGCTTTACTTATAACCTTGACGCTTATTTTCAGCATGATTCAGATCGCAGCACCTGCACAAGCCATGGTGGATGGGAAGAAGAATCCGGTTTGTATCAGCCCTAAAATGGTGCAGCTGAAAACCGATATGCAAAAAGCTTGGATTGACCATACCATCTGGACAAGAAGTTATATTGTCAGCGCCATTTCGAACCGTCCGGATCAGCAGGACGTATTGGACCGGCTCCTGCGGAACCAGCAGGACATCGGTAATGTGATCAAACCCTATTACGGGGAAGCTGCCGGTAATAAGCTGGCTGAGATTCTAAGAGAACATATTCTCATTGCAGGGAAAATTGTCGCGGCAGCCAAAGCGGGTAACCAGGCGGATGTGCAAAAGTTAGAAGCGGATTGGCATCGTAACGCCGACGATATCGCCAAATTTTTAAGCGCTGCGAATCCGAATTGGTCGTTTAAAGAGCTGCAGGATATGCTGTACACGCACCTTCAACTGATCACGGAAATCGTCCTTGACTGCCTCAAGGGAGACTGGAAAGCAGATATCGCGGCAACCGACAAAAACGAGATCCATATGATTCATTTGGCAGACATCCTGACAGAAGGCATTGTGAAACAGTTTCCCGAGAAATTTTAAACAACCTAAACTGGCGATGCATAGCAATGTAGCTTTTCATATCCTCTCGTTCGGGAGGGTGTGGGAAGCTTTTTTTTTCTGCCGTGGATGTTTTCACATTTCGTTTGCTTTTGGTATGACTGGAATCACAAGGCAGGCTTCGAAGATTCCTTATACTGGGGCTGTAAATGAGTTCTGCATCACGATATGGGAATGAATCCACTACAGGAGGTCCTTTCAATGAGTCAATTAACGCTTCAAACGCACGTAGCCGACATCGTCACAGCCGTACCGCAGTCAGCCGATCTGTTCCGCGCATTGCGCATCGATTTTTGCTGCGGAGGCAAAATCCCTCTGGAGGAAGCAGCGACTACACGGAAGCTCGATTCCAGCGCTGTTCTGGAACAGATCCGGACACTGGAGACGAAAATGGCGGAGTATCAGGACAGCCGGCCTGGAGATCTGGCGGAACCGGAGCTGATCGAATACATTCAGAAGAAGCATCACGCTTTTTTGCGCGAAGAACTTCCCGCGTTAACGCCTTATGTGACAAAGCTGGCCCGCGTCCATGGAGAACGTCATCCGGAGCTGCTGCGGGTGCAGGAATTATTCACTGATTTGAAAAGTGAACTGCAGGAGCATACGGAGGACGAAGATCACAACGTATTTCCGCAGATCCTGAAATCTATGGCGAATCCGAATCCGCAGCATTTGGAGGAACTTCGGCTGCTGCTGCCCGGGCTGGAGCAGGAGCATGAGCAGGCCGGACATCTGCTGAAGGAGCTGCGGGAAGTGACCGGCGATTTCTCCCTACCGGCAGATGCCTGCGGCACGTATCGGCTTGTCTACCAGCGGCTTGGACTGCTGGAAAAAGACACCTTCGAGCACATCCATTTGGAAAATAACGTGCTGTTCGAGCGGATTCGCGAGCGGTGCAGCTGATCCGGATAACGGTGATTTAGAGGCCCCTCTCTTCACGACGTGAAGAGGGGTTTTTTTTGTGGGAGGAAGGGGAGGCCCCATTCGGTTGCCGAAGTTCGCATGAAAGAGCGGGGCTCAGGCTCTATGAAAAGGACAGAAAGGGAATGGGGGCAGACTAAACGACTTTTAAGGTTTCCACTTTCGCAACTGTATCACCAAACAGGGAATGGATTCGGGGTGGAAAGTTTACGTGCCGCCTTTGAATCTGTGTTCCTACATCTTTATCTGATCCAGGAAACACGGATTTAGGCAGCGGCTGGAACCCGGAATCCATCCCACCCCATGGACAAGTGTAGAAGGTACCTCCCAATCTGTTGACCGCACTTTTTTCGCGGCATCAGGGGGTTCAAACTGGCTCCCCTCACCAACCAAGGGATTTCTCGCCCGGATATAGGAGTTTCCCTGATACCAAACGCAGCAGCAGGCTCTCATAATGGAGGCATACGAATGGACGACACATTGATTCCCCGATCATGGTCATTCACGTAAAGGAGTTGAACCGTCCAATGAAACGGAAGAAGGGACTGAAGTTCTTCAAACGATTGGAAAGCTATTCGGACAACTGGTCCGTTCTTGAAGAGAAAAGCCGGGACTGGGAGGACATGTACCGCAAGCGCTGGTCCCATGACAAAGTTGTGCGCACGACACACGGCGTGAACTGCACCGGCTCGTGCAGTTGGAAGGTGTTTGTGAAAAACGGCATCATCACCTGGGAAAATCAGCAGATCGATTATCCATCCTGTGGTCCCGATATGCCGGAATTCGAGCCGCGCGGCTGTCCGCGCGGAGCTTCGTTTTCCTGGTACGAATACAGCCCGCTCCGCGTGAAATATCCGTATATGCGCGGCAAGCTGTGGCACATGTGGAATGAAGCGCTGAACCAGTATGGCGACCCAGTCGCAGCTTGGGCCAGCATCGTGGAGGATCCTGAAAAAGCGAGAAGCTACAAAAAAGCGCGCGGCAAAGGCGGTCATGTACGCGTCTCTTGGGCGGATGCGACCAAGCTGATCTCCGCGCAGCTGATCTATACGATCCGCAAATACGGACCGGACCGCATTGCCGGCTTCACCCCGATTCCGGCGATGTCGATGATCAGCTACGCATCGGGGGCGAGATTCATTTCTCTGCTCGGAGGCGAAATGCTGAGCTTTTACGACTGGTATGCCGACCTGCCGCCGGCTTCCCCGCAAATTTGGGGCGAGCAAACCGACGTGCCGGAATCCAGCGATTGGTACAATGCCGGCTACTTGATCATGTGGGGCTCGAACGTGCCTTTAACGCGGACGCCGGACGCCCACTTTATGACGGAAGTGCGCTACAAAGGCACAAAGGTCGTATCGGTGGCGCCGGATTATGCGGAGAACGTCAAGTTCGCCGATAACTGGCTTGCCCCGAATCCGGGAACGGATGCGGCGGTCGCTCAAGCGATGACGCATGTCATTTTGAAAGAGTTCTACCAAGAACGTCAGGAACCGATGTTCCTGAATTACGCCAAGCAGTATACAGACATGCCGTTCCTTCTTCTGCTGGATGAACATGAGGGCAGGTATAAGGCCGGACGATTCCTGCGCGCAAGCGATCTTGGCGATACGACCCCGCATGCGGAGTGGAAGCCGGTGATTTACGACGAAAACAAAAATGAAATTACGGTTCCAAACGGTACGATGGGACAGCGTTGGGAGCCAGGCAAGAAGTGGAACCTGATTCTGGAACGCGAGGACGGATCGGTCATTGCGCCGGCGCTTTCCGTGGAATCCCAGGGGGGAGAGCGGCAGTCGATTTGCTTCCCGTTCTTCGACAATAACGCCAACGGCACGTTCGAACGCCAAATTCCGGCGAAAAAAATTCAGCTTGCCGACGGTACCGAACGCCTCGTGGCAACGGTATACGACCTGATGTTAAGCCAATACGGTATTGTCTCAACCGACAGCGGGTCACAGGGGGGCGGATACGACAATGCGGATTCCTTCTACACCCCGGCCTGGCAGGAAAAGATTACCGGCGTGAAGGCTTCGATCATCGTGCAGATTGCCAGGGAATTCGCGCAAAACGCGCTGGATACCGGCGGCCGTTCCATGATCATCATGGGCGCAGGCATCAACCACTGGTTCAACAGCGACACGATCTACCGCTCAATTCTGAACCTGGTCATTTTGACGGCTTCCCAAGGCGTGAACGGCGGCGGTTGGGCGCATTACGTCGGCCAGGAAAAATGCCGCCCGATCGAGGGCTGGTCCACGGTTGCCTTCGCCAAAGACTGGCAGGGGCCGCCGCGGCAGCAAAATGCGACGTCGTTCTTTTATTTTGCGACCGACCAGTGGAAGTACGAAGAAATGGGTGCGGATTCCTTGAAATCGCCTACGGGCGGGGACATCCGTTACCAGCATCCGGCGGATTATAACGTCCTTGCGGCGAGACTCGGCTGGCTGCCGTCCTATCCGCAGTTCAACAAGAGCAGCCTGGCTTTCGCGGAGGAAGCGGCCAGCCATGGGAAAACGACCAACGAGGAGATCGTGAAGCATGCGTTAACGCAAATCGTCTCTGGAGATACCAAATTCGCTGCCGAAGATCCTGATGCGCCGGAAAACTTCCCGAGATCGCTGTTCGTATGGCGCTCGAACCTGATTTCCAGCTCCGCAAAAGGGCAGGAGTATTTCATGAAGCATTTGCTTGGCGCTTCGGACAGCCTGCTCTCGACGCCGAACGAAGAGGAGAAGCCGGAAGAAATGGTGTGGCGCGAAGACGTGGAAGGCAAACTGGATCTGTTGGTCGCGCTCGACTTCCGGATGACCTCGACGCCGATGTATGCCGACGTGGTGCTGCCGGCAGCGACCTGGTACGAGAAAACCGACTTGTCCTCCACCGACATGCATCCATTCGTCCATCCGTTCAATCCGGCGGTGGATCCGCTGTGGGAATCGCGCTCGGACTGGGACATTTATCGGACGATTGCACAGACCTTCTCGGAGATGGCCAAAACGCATCTTCCCGGCGTATACAAGGACCTCGTGGCCAGCCCGTTGGCGCATGATTCGATCAGCGAAATCGCCCAGCCTTATGGCAAGGTGCTCGATTGGCGCAAGGGCGAGATCGAAGCGGTTCCGGGCAAAACGATGCCGAACCTGACCGTTGTCGAACGCGACTACACGAAAATTTACGACAAATTCGTGACGCTTGGCCCTAGCCTGGCGGCAAGCAAAATCGGGGCGCACGGCGTCAGCTTCTCGGTGGCCGAGGAGTACGAAGAGTTGAAGCGCATGAACGGAAGCTATGATGACGACACGATCAAAAACGGCCTGCCGAAGCTGCATACCGCCAGAAATGCGGCGGATGCCATTCTCCATATCTCTTCGGCGACGAACGGGAAAGTATCGCAGCGCGCCTGGGAGTCGGCGGAAAATGACACCGGCGTGAGCCTGAAAGACATATCCGCGGACCGCGCGGCGGAGCGTATCACGTTCCAAAGCATCACGGCCCAGCCGCGGGAAGTCATCCCGACGCCGGTGTTCAGCGGCTCGAACAAAATGGGGAGAAGATACTCGCCGTTCACGACGAACATCGAGCGGCATGTGCCTTTCCGAACGCTGACCGGCAGACAGCATTTCTATATCGATCACGAAATTTTCCTGCAATTCGGCGAAGCGCTGCCGGTCTATAAGCCGACGCTGCCGCCGATGGTATTCGGTCCGCGCGACAAGCAGATTACCGGCGGCAAAGACACACTCGTGCTCCGCTATCTGACGCCGCACGGCAAATGGAATATCCACAGCACGTACCAGGATAACCTGCACATGCTGACGCTGTTCCGCGGCGGGCCGACAGTATGGATCAACAACGACGATGCGGCGGCAAACGACATCCAGGACAACGATTGGCTGGAAGTCTACAACCGCAACGGCGTCGTCACCGCCCGCGCCGTCGTCAGCCACCGGATGCCGAAAGGCACGATGTACATGTATCATGCGCAGGATAAGCACATCAACGTGCCGGGCTCGGAAATTACGAAGGACCGCGGCGGCAGTCACAACGCACCGACGAGAATCCACGTGAAGCCGACCCAGATGGTCGGAGGTTACGCCCAGCTCAGCTATGGATTTAACTACTACGGACCGATCGGCAATCAGCGGGATGTGTACGTGGCTGTCCGCAAAATGAAAGAGGTGGATTGGCTTGAAGATTAAAGCGCAAGTCGCCATGGTCATGAATTTGGATAAATGCATTGGCTGCCATACGTGCAGCGTCACCTGCAAGAGCACCTGGACGAACCGTCCGGGCGCGGAATATATGTGGTTCAACAATGTGGAAACGAAGCCGGGCGTCGGCTACCCGGTCCGTTGGGAGGACCAGGAGAAATACAAGGGAGGCTGGACGCTGAAAAAGGGCAAGCTGCAGCTGAAATCCGGCAGCAAGCTGTCCAAAATCGCGCTCGGCAAAATTTTCTACAATCCCGATATGCCGGAAATGAAGGATTACTACGAGCCATGGACCTACAACTATGAGCATCTGACCAACTCCGGTGAGAAGAAGCATCAGCCTGTGGCCCGCCCGAAATCAGCGGTAACCGGCGAAACGATGAACCTGGAATGGGGCCCGAACTGGGAGGACGATCTGGCGGGCGCCCATGTAACGGGTCCGAAGGATCCGAATATCGAAAAGATCGAGGAAGAGATCAAGTTCAACTTCGAGCAGACGTTCATGATGTATTTGCCCCGCCTGTGCGAGCACTGCCTCAACCCCAGCTGTGTAGCGTCCTGCCCTTCGGGCGCAATGTACAAGCGGGACGAGGACGGCATCGTGCTCGTGGACCAGGAAGCTTGCCGTGGCTGGCGCTACTGCATGACCGGCTGCCCATACAAAAAGGTGTACTTTAACTGGAAAACGAACAAGGCCGAGAAATGCACTTTCTGTTTTCCAAGAATCGAAGCAGGGCTGCCGACGGTATGCTCGGAGACCTGCACCGGCCGCATCCGGTATTTGGGTGTGATGCTGTATGACGCCGACCGCGTGCAGGAAGCGGCCTCCACGCCGGATGAAAAGGATCTGTACCAGGCGCAATGCAGCCTGTTCCTTGATCCGCACGATCCGGCGGTGATCGAGCAGGCGCGCAAAGACGGACTATCCGAAGAATGGATCGAGGCGGCCCAAAACTCGCCGGTCTATAAACTCGCCATCGAATACAAGCTGGCCTTCCCGCTTCATCCGGAGTACCGGACGCTGCCTATGGTATGGTACGTGCCGCCGCTCAGCCCCATCATGAACTACTTTGAAGGAAGAGATTCGATCGAAAATCCGGACATGATCTTCCCGGCGATCGAGGAGATGCGCACGCCGATTCAGTACCTCGCCAACCTGCTGACGGCAGGGGATACGACAACGGTGAAGGATGCTCTGCAAAAGATGGCGATGATGCGCTCCTATATGCGGGCCCAGTCGTCCGGTGCCAAGTTTGACGAAGCGCGGCTGGCGCGAGTCGGCCTGACGGCAGGTCAAATGAAGCAGATGTATCGGCTTCTTGCCATTGCCAAATACGATGACCGGTTCGTGGTACCGACATCGCACAAAGAAAACCATATGGATGTATACCGCTCCCAAGGCCTCGAAGGCTTCAGCATGGGCTGCAGCGGCTGCGGACCGGCAAGCCCGCAGGGCAAAACCGGCAAGGAACTGTACGAAGAAAATTTCTATGGGGGGATCTGGCGTGATTAATCTCGAAAAGCTGCAGAGCGATCAAACTGTATTCGGTTTTTTCGCTCAAATGCTGACTTACCCGGAGAAGCTGGATTTCCACCCGTCCGTGCTGGAGGAGTCGCTGGACTCCAAACATCCGGCCTATACTTCGGTCCGTACATTCTGGGACCTGATGCATGAATACAGTATGGAGCAGATCGAGGAGATGTACGTTCAGACGTTCGATTTTCAGAAAAAAACGACCTTGTACATGACCTTCCATAAATTTGAGGACAGCCGGGACCGGGGACAAATGCTGGCCAAGCTCAAGGAAACGTATCAGCTGTACGGCCTCGATATTGCCGGCTCCGAGCTGTCCGATTACCTGCCCCTCATGTGCGAATTCGTCTATGCCGCCAACTGGCAGGGGCATGAAAAGGAAGCGGCGGAGAGCCTGGATCTCATGCTGGCGGTCATGGAGGACGGCACCTACCATTTGCTGAAAGCGCTGGAGAAGTCCGGCAGCCCGTACGCTCACTTGATCCGCGGTCTGCGCGAAACGTTTAAAGCATGTATCCAGCAGGAGACGGAGGTGTATGAGCATGATTAACCAGTTTCTATGGGTCATATTCCCCTATGTGAGCCTCGCGGTGTTTGTCGTCGGACATATTTACCGGTACCGTACCGACCAGTTCAATTGGACGGCCAAGTCCAGTGAGTTTATCGAGAAAAAGCAGCTGAAGCTGGGCAGCCTGATGTTCCATCTGGGCATCATCCCGGTGATCGGGGGCCATGTCGTGGGCTTGGCTATTCCCCAATCGTGGATGGAAGCGGCGGGAGTCAACAATCATATGTACCATATCGGTGCGGTATATATCGGCAGCGTCTTTGGCCTGCTGACCTTGGGCGGCATGATCCTGCTGACCTCGCGCCGGTTCACGATCCGTAATGTCCGCCGGCTCAGCTCCGCGTCGGACATGATTGTCAATGTGCTGCTGCTGTTCATTGTGTTCATGGGCATATACAGCACGCTGGTGACGAACGCCGTCCAGCCGGAGTTCAACTACCGGGAGAGCATCTCGGTCTGGTTCCGGGATTTGTTTATGCTGCGGCCGGATGCAGCGCTGATGGTAAATGTGCCGCTGTCGTTCAAGATTCACATTCTGGCAGGATTCGGGATTTTCGCGCTGTGGCCGTTTACCCGGCTCGTGCACGTATGGAGCGTTCCGTTGAATTATGTAGGCAGAAGATATATCCTTTATAGGAAGCACCGCAATTATGAATCGTAGACCAAAGAAGGCGAACAGCCTTCTTTTCTACATCAAGGGGAGCTATGGCCATGAAGAATCAGCCGAACTATCAATACCAAGCGGAAATCGAAAAGCTCCGGGACCGGTTTCAATTCGATTTCGTGTCCCTGGCTCTGGTTCAGCCGGCTGAGGACCGATTCGTATTGACCTGGCAATATGCCTCCGGCAACATGAACGACCGCTATAAGCGGATTGTGCTGCATTCAGGGAAAGGCATTGCGGGCATCGTATTCAAAACCGGCAAGCCGATGCTGATCCAAAATGTGAACACCGATATCGAATCCCGGGATTTGTTTAATTATCCGATCATCGTGGCGGAGCAGCTGAAGAGCCTCGGGGCTATCCCGCTGTGGGAAGCAGCGCGGGTTCAGGGCGTCTTGCTGGTGGGCTACCGCGCGGAGAACCGCCTGACCCAAGCAGCCTTCGATCAGTTCCAGGAGGGACTTGGCAGGGAATTTGGCGCTTTTCATGCGAGGGAGGTGGGACAGCCTTGATTCGGATGACAGATGAACATTTAAATGATCTTCTGAAGAAGATGTATGCGAACAGCATGGAGGCGATCTTTTTTATCGATGAAAAAGGCAGCGTCGTCGCCATGAACCCGGCCGCGGAGAATATACTGGATATCGACGTGATCGAACGGATGCAGTCCGGCGTCGACGATTCCTTCTGCCAGGCCTGCAAGGGCTACACGGACGAAAAAGACCAGATTTCGTGCTCCAAATGCTATTTGGACTATCCGAAAGGGGATTTCTCCTCATTCCAGGTCTATCTCAAAACAAGGGGCGAAGGCGTCGTTCCTTATGCAGCCAGCTATCATACCATCGACGAGGAGCGGGGAATCCGCGTGCTCATGCTGTTGGATCTGACTAAACAGCAGAAGACGCAGGAGATGCTCCAGCGCTCGAATCTGCTGAAATACGTCATTAAAGCGCAGGAGGATGAGCGAAAGCGGATATCCCGGGAACTGCACGACAGCGTCGCCCAGGAGCTGCTGAGCTCGCTTGTGGACCTGCGCGTGGTCAAATATATGGAGGTTGGCGAAGATGTGCTGAAGAAGCTGCAGCAGACTGAAGTGTCGCTGACTCGGCTGCTGGACGACATCCGCCATTTGTCCGTGGAGCTGCGGCCCGCCTCGCTCGATGACCTGGGGCTGGAAGCGGCGTTCCGCTCGCATTTCAAATGGATCGAGAAAAACTACGGCCTGCTCGTCGATTTCTCGGCGGAGCTGTCCGCGGCCCGTTACGGCAGCGAGATCGAGACCGTGGTCTACCGCGTATGCCAGGAAGCCGTCCTGAACGCGCTGAAATACGCCGGTACAGACGAGGTGCATGTCCGGTTATGCGAAGAGGACGGGGTCCTGCAGCTGACCGTCAAGGATGACGGAACCGGATTCAATATGAATGAGAATGAAGCCAAGGGCACCGGCCTTGGCTTATACGGGATGCGTGAGCGTGCCGAACTTGTCGGCGGCCAGTTCATGCTGTATTCGGCCATCGGCGGAGGGACGAAGGTGGAGCTGCGCATTCCGTGTTCAGAGGAGAACGAGAGGGAGAGGGAGACCGATACACGATGAAAATTGTCATAGCGGATGATCATGCGGTGGTCCGGAGCGGCTTTTCCATGATTCTGAACTATCAGGAGGATATGGAAGTCGTGGCGACGGCCGCTGACGGCATGGAGGCTTACGCCATGGTGGCAAAGCATCAACCGGACGTGCTGCTGATGGACCTCAGCATGCCTCCGGGCGAGAGCGGCCTGATTGCCACGGGCAAGATCAGCAATGATTTTCCCAATACGAAAATACTGATCCTTACCATGTACGATGACGACGACTATTTGTTCCATGTGCTGAAAAACGGCGCCTCCGGCTACGTGCTCAAAAACGCGCCTGATGAAGAGCTGGTCTCGGCCATCCGGATGGTACATAAGGGAGGAACCTACATCCATCCGCAAATGGCCACGTCCCTGGTTCGGGAGTATATTAAAAAGGACAGCGAGAGCGCGGATAACGATCCGTTTAACAGCCTGTCCCCACGGGAAATCGAGATTTTGCCGCTCATCGCCAAAGGCTACGGCAACAAAGAGATTGCGGAGAAGCTGTATGTCTCCGTCAAAACGGTGGAGGCCCATAAGGCCAAAATTATGGAGAAGCTGAACCTGAAAAGCCGCCCGGAGCTGGTGGAGTATGCGCTAAAGAAAAAACTGCTGGATTTCTAGCGTTTTTAAGGATACCGGGTGTTCCAGCCACAGGATATAGGGAAGTTCCCCTGACGAATTCAGGGAACTTCCCTATTATCTTTGTGAATATCGTCACGTACAATAAGGCATGGGGATCAATGAAGTCAGCCATTCATCACGTTCAGAAAAGGTGGTTGAAATGATCAAAAAAGCGCAGCTGCCGCTGCAGACGATGAATTTGGTGCTTGGATTTATGGTATGGGTTATCATTTCCGCATTGCTGCCGTTCATTCGGGAGGACATATCCATCCCGGCGGACCGACTGGCGATCCTGACCGCGATCCCGGTAGTGCTGGGCTCGGTGCTCCGTTTGCCGCTGGGATACTACGCCAACGTCCTGGGCGCACGGATCGTGTTTATCGCAAGCTTTATTCTGCTGCTGTTTCCGGTTTATTTTATCAGCACGGCCACAT
The DNA here is from genome assembly GCF_040545415.1 of Paenibacillus favisporus. NCBI lineage: Bacteria > Bacillati > Bacillota > Bacilli > Caryophanales > Paenibacillaceae > Paenibacillus > Paenibacillus favisporus. The sequence goes on from NZ_JBEPLV010000001.1 coordinate 1,223,168, forward strand.
CCTTTAGGCATCTCGTGATCGGCGGCCTGTTCTTGGGTGTCGGAGGAGCCGTCTTCTCGGTCGGTGTCACCTCGCTCCCTAAATATTATTCGAAAGAAAAGCTGGGCTTGGTTAATGGAATTTACGGAATGGGCAATGTCGGTACAGCCATTACCACCTTTGCCGCACCTGTCATTGCTACGCAAATCGGGTGGGCGCGTACCGTCCAGCTGTATTTAATTCTGCTGCTCGCGTTTGCGGTGCTGAACGTATTCCTGGGTGACCGCAAAGAGACGAAGGTCAAAACGCCGCTCATGGAGCAGATCAAAGGCGTCTATAAAAACGATAAACTGTGGTATTTTTCATTGTTCTATTTCATCACCTTCGGTTCGTTCGTTGCGTTTACGGTATACCTCCCCAACTTCCTGGTTTCGAATTTTGAGCTGGCGAAGGTGGATGCGGGGATGCGCACGGCCGGATTCATCGTGGTGGCGACCTTCTTGCGACCGGTGGGCGGGTGGCTGGCGGACCGTTTTAAGCCGCTGTTCCTGTTAATGGCTGTATTCGTCGGTCTTACGATTGCAGCCATCATCTTGGCGTTCTCTCCGTCGATCGGCCTCTATACCGTAGGATGTTTAACCATCGCGGTAGGCGCCGGACTTGGCAACGGGATCATTTTTAAACTGGTGCCGCTGTACTTCAACAAGCAGGCGGGGATCGTGAACGGGATCGTGTCGATGATGGGCGGCCTTGGCGGCTTCTTCCCGCCGCTGATGCTTTCCTTTATCCATTCGGTGACCGGTCAGTATTCGATCGGTTTCATGGCGCTCTCCCAAATTGCGCTCGCCAGCCTCGTCATCGTCGTTTGGATGTATTACCAGGATAAATTGGCCGTTTCTTCGGAAGTGTTCAATTCCACAGGGCAAGGTATTCTCGTAACGGACCTGAGTGGAAAAATCCATGCCGTGAACCCGGCATTCACGAAGCTGACGGGCTACACGGAGGAGGAAGTGATCGGCAAAAATCCGAGCATCCTGAAGTCCGGCCGTCAATCCGGTGAATTTTACAGCACGATGTGGGCGGAAATCAAGGAGCGGGGAAGCTGGCAAGGGGAGATCTGGAACCGTCGAAAAAATGGCGAGGAGTATTTAGAGTTATTAATCATTAATGCCGTTAAAGATGATGCCGGAGACGTTATCCAATATGTCGGAACGTTCAGCGATATTACGAACAAGCCTACAAACGACCGCTATGGAGGCGGAAGTTCAAAGCTGAAAACCAGTCCGCAGCTGCAAGGATAAAGCGGGCTGAAGCATGTACGGCTATACGAAGGAGGAAGGAAACATGGCGGTAAACCCTCAGTTGGATCAGCTGGCAAGACCGATGCGCGACCTGCGGATTTCCGTGACAGACCGATGCAACTTCCGCTGCACGTACTGCATGCCGAAGGAGATCTTCGGGGATGACTATGCCTTCATGCCCAAGGAGCAGCTGCTGTCATTTGAGGAAATTACACGGGCAGCCAAGGTATACGCATCGCTTGGCATACGAAAGATTCGCCTGACCGGCGGTGAGCCCCTGCTGCGTCGTGGACTTCCCGAGCTCATTCGTATGCTTGCTGCTATTCCGGGGATTGATGATATCGGGCTGACGACGAACGGCCTACTGCTTGGGGGGCAGGCAGAGAGCCTCTATCATGCCGGGCTTCGGCGGGTGAATGTAAGCCTGGATGCGCTCGATCCGGAACGCTTTGGCCGTATCAACGGAAGGGGCATTCAGCCGTCTGTCATTATCGCCAGCATGGAACGCTCCCGCAGCATCGGAATCGAGGTTAGAGTAAATATGGTCGTGCAGAAAGGCCTCAACGATCAGGAGATCGTCCCGATGGCGGCTTTGTTCAAAAAACTCGGCATCACGCTCTGCTTCATCGAATTTATGGACGTGGGAAATGACAACGGCTGGCGTATGCAGCAGGTCATGACGAAGCGGGACATCTTCGAACGGCTGGGTGGCGATGCCGAGCTGATGCCGGTCTCTCCGCGCTATCCCGGGGAAGTGCCCAAACGGTACCGCTACAGAGACGGGGATTGCGAGGTTTGCTTTATCTCGTCCGTATCGGAAGCATTCTGCTCCTCCTGCACACGGGTCCGTTTGTCTTCGGACGGTAAAATGTATTCCTGTCTGTTTGCCTCCAAAGGGTTCGATCTCCGAAGCCTGCTGCGATCCGGCGCATCGGATGAACTGCTGCTTGCGGCCATCCGCGGCGTGTGGGAGAAGCGGGAAGACCGGTATTCGGAAGAGCGAACGGAACAAAGGGCGATGAGCAGAAAAAAGATTGGTATGTCCTATATCGGCGGCTGAGCGGCCTGAACCCAAAGGCGTGAACAGCCAGCCATGGAAAAGGAGCAGAAGGTGTATGAAAAAAATAAGCATGGTCATTCCACGGGAGCACGGGGGCTGGGCGATGGTCAGCATTCCCTTTATCATCGGCATGATGTCGGCGAACCCCGTTCTTCTGCATCTTCCCTTGTTCCTTGCCTGGCTGTTCCTGTATTTGTCATCCTATCCGCTGCTGCAGGCTTTAAAAAAGACGACCAAGCGGACCTGGTGGCTCAAATGGGGGGCAGGTTATGCGGCGGTGGCCCTCCTGTGCCTCATTCCGGTGCTGCTTCAGGAGTTATGGCTGTTCTGGTTCGCACCGGTACTTATCCTGCTTCTCACCGTAAATATCTGGCATGTGCGGCGAAAGTCCGAGCGGGCGCTGCTGAACGATGTTTGCGCGATTCTGCTGTTCTGTACCGCCGGCGCGGCGGCTTATCTGCTGGGTGGCGGAACATGGGGCAGGGAACTGGCGGAGGTTGTGCTGTACAACTTCCTGTACTTTATGGGAACCGTTTTTTTCGTTAAATCCGTATTTCGTGAGCGGAAAAATATACGGTGGACCCTCTATGCGAAGGTATATCATATCATCGCGCTGGTACTGCCGCTGCTTTTGCTCAGCCCTTGGATGTGCTTGCCATTTGTTTATCCGCTGATCAAGACATGGATGTACTCCGGCAAACCGTTAAAGCCGATGAGGGTAGGTATCATGGAAATTGTCGGTTCCGTGCAATTTGTGATTCTAACTCTGATCCTGCTGTAAGCGAGAAAAGCCGTCTGAAAACGCAACAGTACCCAATACATCAAAAATGCCTATTTGTTATGAAAAGCGGCAGACCCGGGCTCGAAAGTCCTAGACTGCCGCTTCTTTTTGCATGGGATTAACCGGGCTAGCCGATCTGGTGTTATTGCCCCACAGAAAACTTTTCATGAAATTTCTCATCCAACAGCTTAATTTCCGCTCTTTGACTGACGGCATGATCCCCAAGCATGACATCAATAATAAAATCATTGCTCAGCATCTGGCGGTACATCGCGGTAAGTTCTTGTTCCGACAATTCCCCCATGGCCTTCGTTTCGCTCGGTACGACTGGGATTCCGGCCAGCTCGACCAAGCGAAGGTTTTGTTTAATATCAGCAGCGATTTTGCTGAGCGTGCGTTCGCTTCTTGCAGTCTCCAGATCGACCACACCCTCGTCCGTATAGAAATGCTTGTTGCCCACAGCAACCGCAGCATGCGAAACATGGAATGCATACATATCATGTTGGATCTCATGATGCAAACCCGCCGTTTCAAGGACTTTGGCCAGTTCTTTGACCCTTTCGCTCGTCTGTCCATTGATTTCACCAAAAATGGTCCCTTGGTGTTTTTCCGAACCGAATTGGGCGTGTAATACATCCTCTTTCATGTCTCCACCTGCCCCGGGAAATCCGGGGAGCAGCCGGTCGCCCACGATATCTAACCAGGATTCATAACCGATGGTGTTGGTCAAAGTGACAATCGTTTGGCTCCGGTTATTTTTGATCGCAGACAGGGCGGATTCGGCTTGATCAAACCGTACCGGGACAAAGATAAAATCGTAAATATCGTCGTCCTCAAGCTTCCCGATCGTCGTGATCGACATTTGCTTTATCATGCCGTGATCGTTGTAGCGCAGTCCGTTCTTTTGAAGGGCTTCGAGCCTCTTTCCCCGAGCCAACAGTGTGACATCCAGACCTGATTGGGCAAACCGGAGCGCGTATATGCTGCCAACGATACCTGCGCCAAATATTAAAATTCTCTTTTGTTTTGTATTCAACAATGATCTACCCTTTCCATGAATTAGTCAGAGATTGCTTAAGCAACATCTGTTGGGTAAGATAATAGTATGGCAAGCTAATGTTTTCAATCGGCAGATGAAGCGGAACGTTGCATAGACAACATATTTTGAAATTTGATGTTTTAACAGGAGGCTGGATATGGTAAATCAGCAGGATCCGAGGGTATTGCGTACACGCCAGTTAATCAGGGAAGCGTTTAGGGAGCTTCTCCTAAAGAAAGACTTTGATTCCATAACCATTAACGATATTGCACAAAGAGCAACGATTAACCGCGCCACCTTCTATGCGCATTATGAAGATAAATACGCTTTGCTGGAAGAAATCACCGAGCAGGCTTTTCGCGATCGAATTCCTGATCAAGTGCTGAATGCACGCGACTTTACGGATGAAATCTGTGACGGGCTGATTATGATGACTTACCACTACATTATGGATTTTTATCGGATATGCAGATTGGATTCCAAACCGATTGCATCGCTCGTCGATGAGAAAATCAAGCAGCTGCTGCAGCAATCCATTGAGGACATTTTACGGAGAGGGAATCTTCATCTCATGGAAGACAGCCATACGAAAATCATCTCGGCGATGACTGCCTCTGCGATTTATGGCGCTGCGCATGCTTGGTTAACGGTGGGAGAGAATGACCGAACCGATATACTTGTGGGCATTGTTCGTCCCTATGTCATGAATGGCCTGGGTCTGCCGAAAGTGCCTTAAGGTTACGCTCTAAACAATCTGATGTTGTATTTACTATTAATTACTTAAATCATTCGCACCTTTCATTTTGTTGCAAATGCAATAAAAATAATATAATATTGATCAAGAACGATTGAACAGTTGAAAAGGATGAGGAGCTGCCCGTATGAAAGAAATTCTGCGCGAAATCGGAATGATTGCCAGGGCGTTGGATTCAATCAGCAACATCGAATTTAAGGAATATGACCTGACGAAAGGGCAGTATTTGTATCTTGTCCGGATTTGCGAGAGCCCGGGGATCATTCAAGAAAAGCTAGCCGAAATGATTAAGGTAGACCGGACTACTGCAGCCCGTGCCATACAAAAGCTTGAAGCGAATGGCTTTATTGAGAAAAAGGCGGACGAGCATAACCGAAAGATCAAAAAACTTTTTCCGACGGAAAAAGGGCAATCGGTATATCCTTTTATTCAAAGAGAACATGATCATTCGAATCGGGTCGCGTTAGCGGGATTTTCGGAAGAAGAAACAGATACCATTTTTCAACTTCTGCAAAGGGTTAGAAAGAATATCGAAGTAGATTGGGAATACGTCAAAAAGGGGAACAAGAGGGGTTATTGATTTTAGATAAAGGAGCTTTCGACTAACATGACAGTACGCATAACAAAGTGCAGCCGCGAAGATTTACCGCGGCTCCGGGAAATCAGCATCGAAACATTTACGGATACCTTTAAAGACCAGAATTCACCGGAGAATTTGAAAGCCTATTTGGAAAAGGCATTTAACGCCGAACAGTTGGAAAAAGAATTGGCCCATAGCTCTTCGGAGTTCTATTTCGTCTATTTCCATGATGAACTTGCCGGATTGTTAAAGGTCAATATGAATGATGCCCAAACCGAACCCATGGGCAATGATTCGCTTGAAATAGAGCGGATTTATATTCGTAGCCAGTTTCAAAGAAAAGGGCTTGGCCAATATTTAATCAACCAAGCGATGGATATCGCTAAAACTCACAACAAAAAGAGACTGTGGCTCGGAGTTTGGGAAAAGAACGAGAACGCCATCCGCTTTTACGAAAAATTAGGTTTTGTTCAAACCGGCGCGCACTCATTTTATATGGGGGACGAAGAACAAACGGATTTTATTATGCAAATAGCCTTGGCCTAATGCCAAGGCTATTCTAGATCATTATTCATTAGAGCAGGGAATGCTCTGCTTCCGGAATACTTTCTGCTGGGTCCGGCTGGTTTCCCCCAATCGGCCGTAAGTGACGGAACTGGATCGAGACCAAAACGATGATACCAAGCATGATGACTCCACTTACAGCTGCAATCGCGTGAAACCCGCCCATAAAAGCTTTACTTGCCCCCTCGAAGAGCGAAGTACCGGCTTCCCCGGTGAGAGTTTTTGCTGTCTCGATCGCCCCGGTCAAACTGTCGCGTGAGAGTTGTGAAGAGGATTCCGTGAGGTTGGCAGGGATCGAGCTCGCCACCTGGCTGCGATATACGACGGTGCCAATGCTGCCCAAAACGGCAATGCCCAACGCAAACGCAAATTCTCCGCTTGTTTGCAGCATGGCTGCGGCCGATCCTGCCTTTGCCGGCGAGACCGAGCCGATCACCAGATCGCTGGACAGGCTGGGTAATGGAGCAGCACCCAAGTTGAACAGCACATACCCGATGACAAGATAGGTGAGGTCGGATTCACTGCCCACCTGAGTGAGGAACAGGCATCCTGTCGCGGAGATCAAAAGGCCTCCACCGATCAGGCGAGCCGGGCGCACCAGGCGTGCGGCAAACGGTGAGAGTAACATCCCGGCCATGGAGGCGATGGCTCCGGGGAGCATAAATAACCCTGCTTCAAGCGGAGGCAGCCCCTTTACGAATTGCAGATACTGCCCGATATAGAGCATCGTTGCTCCCGTAAAAGTGATGCCGAACATGCCTCCCAGCGCGGAGCTGAATCCCCGGTTCGCAAATAGACGCAGATCCACCAATGGACTGGTCAACCTTTTCTGCCTCGCAACGAAAAACACGCCGAAGACTAAGCCAGCGAATACAAGCAGTAATGGTGCAATTTGCAGGCCGTATTTGGCTATTTGTTTAAGTCCATAGATGACCGGCAAAATGGCAAGCAACGACAACCAAACACTTGTTACATCAAGAGGGCCGGTTTGGGGATGACGATATTCCGGCAGCAGAACGGGTCCGGTAAGGACCAAAATCAACATGATGGGCAAGGAAAGCAGGAATACCGAGCCCCACCAAAAGTGATTTAACAGCATCCCGCCGAGGACCGGACCAAGCGCCATGCCGCCCATGGAGCACATCATCCATATGCCAATGGCGAGAGAGCGCTGCTTGGGATTGCGGAACATGCTGCTGATTAAAGCTAACGTAGAAGGCGCGACCGTTGCCCCGGCGATCCCCAGCAGCGCACGCGCTGCAATCAGAGTCCATGCATTTGGAGCAAACGCAGCTAATATGGAAGCTGCCGCGAAAGATATTCCGCCGATCATCAAAAGTTTCCTGCGGCCGATCCGGTCTCCCAGCGAGCCCATCGTGATTAGAAATCCGGAGAGCATAAATCCGTAGATGTCGATGATCCATAATTGCTGTGCGCTGTCTGCGCCCAGGTCGGCGCTGATATGCGGCAGTGCGAGAATCATCACGGAGAGATCAATCGAGACCAGAAGGGCAGGCAGCGCCAGTACGGCAAGTCCGATCCATTCCTTTAGGCCGGCTTTCAGCTCATTGCTGTACGATGTGCTGCTCATTTGGATCCCACTCCTCGCCTTGCATACTTAAAAAACGGTGTGCTGTGTTGAAGTTGTCGTTTCGTCATCATCATCGATCTCCCTTTTTAATTTTTTGCCGGCAATTGAATCTTAGGACATGACGCTGCGTAAGGTTCAAGGGGAAATTTTACATCTGAGTACCAGCTATGAGACGGATCCGAACAGGGGGACAAAAGGATTAGGACCAGAACCACCCTGATTTAGGACTATAATGACTTGAATGAGCATGGATTCAGGTTAAACTACAATAGAACGATCCATTCCTTGCAGGAGTTCCAATAAACAGCTGCTCTGTAATGTGGAGGTTGGCAAAGGTAGGAAACTGATTTCATTCATACAGACAACATAACATCAATTTTATGGAGGTGTCCGTGTATGAAGTGGAGGTTTACGGAAAGGATGGCTGTCATGGCCCAGACTTGGAGGAGCAGCAAACGATTGACCTTATTTATCGCTATTCTTCTCTGCGCATCCATGCTGATGCCCGCTGCAGCCAGTGCAGCATATTACAACACGTACTCCACCGTCGCTACGCTGGGCAATGCCAATGATTGCTACGCCGCTCAGGGATTTGCCGTGGGATCAACTTACGTCTATTCTGTAAAAGTCAATGGCGACAACAATAAGGCGGTCATTTATCGTACCAAAATGAGTGACGGTACTACAACGCTCATGACCAACGGGGATAACGGATCTACTTACGCAACCTATCTCGGCCATGCCAATGATGTCGTTCTCAGCTCCAACGACGGCAATTATTATATGTTCGTCGTCACCATGAACGCTGGCAGCATGAGTCTCGTGAAACTGAAATATGTAGGAACGACTTATTACAAAGTAGGTAATTACACTATTAAATACGATGGTGCAGACAAGGCGATGTCGGGTGTGAAAATTACGAGCAAAGACGCGAGCAACATAAACTTTTTATTCAAATCCGGACGAACCTTGTACAGAGGTTCGCTGCCGCTAACCGCATCCAGTGGAACGATCCATGTAACAAATAGCTTCTCTCTGAATATTGAAGATGCCAAGGTCAACGGCAGTACGATATCCAATATCACTTCGTATGCTTTCCAAGGCTTCGGTTATTATAACAACACCATCTATGTTCCGATGACATATAAAAACGTCAGCATTGTGCTCGTTTATCGCAATATTTCTACGGCTTCGGGCACTATTCAAGCGGATCCCAATCTATCGTTCCGCGTGACGTCTTCAGCATTTCCTGACCTGTTTGAGATCGAGGGCGTTGGAGTTGCGAACGGAGATAAGTTATGGTTCAGCACTAACCGGAGAACCGAACCCGGAGATACGGCGCATGACGGCGTGCACTATTTTAACGATTTCAGCGCTTCCTGATGGGAGCCGCCCACCTATAGACCAATTTTTGTAAAAAAAAAGAACCGCACATGGAGCCCAACTCCCATGCGGTTCTTTCGTTTGCCCTTACAAGGTGCTGAACACGATATTACGCAGCTTGCGCGTAATTGGCATCGTGCCGCCATCTTTTTTCTGGATCATAAACAAGATCGTCAGTCCGTCCCGTGGGCTGTTGCTGAAGTAAGCCCCCAGCCAGCCGTCCCAGCCGTATTCGCCCGGGCTGCCGATAAATCCGGCTTTTCCGGGGTCGGTCATGATGCGCATCTGGTTGCCATAGCTGTGGCCGCGCATGGTGTGCCACGTATCGAAGCCTTTTTGCTGCCACTCGGTTAATGCCGCCGACGTCATATATTGAACCGTTCTTGGCTTTAACAGTTGAACATCATTGTAGCTGCCTTGATTCATCAGCATCGTCGTGAACTTGGCAGCGTCGTCTATCGTGGATGCCAGGCCGGCTCCGCCGGACTCGTATGCCGGATCACGGTCCAGCTGATGGGCGATGCCAAGGTGGCTGTGTGAGTACAGCTTTAAGCCGCCTTCGCCATCATCCTGATAGGTTTTCACAAGACGGTCTCTTTTTTCTTCAGGCAGCCAGAATCCGGTATCTTTCATGCCCAGCGGCTCGAATATTTCCTTTTTCAAAAATTGTCCGTACCGCATACCGCTCACCGCTTCTACAATGGCGCCAAGCACATCGGCCGACGTTCCGTACTGCCAGTACGAGCCCGGCTCGAACGAAAGCGGGATCTGGCCCAGGCGGTTCGCGAACTCCAGTGTGCTCATCGGGTTATCACCGTTCAACCGGCTGCCCAGCTCCTGGAACAATGCGTCCGTTTGCTGTCCGCCTTGGTTCGTTCCGCCGTATACTAATCCAGATGTCATATTCAATAAATCGTGAATGTTGACTTCGCGGCCGGCCGGAACCAGTTCGCCGTTTTTCTCAACCTGCTGGTTTTTGAAACCCGGAATGTAACGGCTTACAGGATCGAACAGATCGATAGCTCCACGCTCCAGCAGCATCATGATGGAGGTGGAAGTCACCGGCTTCGTCATCGAATATAACCGGAAAATCGAATCCCTTGTTATCGGGCGCCCCGACTCAAGGTCAGCTAATCCGTCTTCATGGTAAAAAACTTCGTTCCCGTCCTTAAGCACCATGAAGTTCGCGCCGGCGATCTCCTTGTTATCAATACTTGCTTTTAACGTATTTTTCAATAAGTTGGTGATGTTTGGTTCCAGCATGCCTCTGATGACTCCTTCTCGAATAAGTTCACTGCAACGATTGCGGATTTGAAACAACTTGCTATTGAAAATATTAAGCGCTTTTGGAGTGGTTGTATAGTGCCGAGTTCAAAGCAATCTGCAAAAAGGACCCGATTTTAAGTTCGGATGAAGGTCCAGGGTATGAAAACAAGGCCAGGCGCTCATGTTATGGATGGAGGTGAGCGTCATGACTGGAAGAAACAACAAGCCGAAAAACGACGGCCCTGCATCTTCGCCAGAACGGCTGGATCAATTCGGAGAGAAGCTGGCTGAAACCGGGGGAAATCAACCGATGAATCCAGGCAAGAAGAGTGGAAAGAGCTGCTGAGTGAAGTAGTACCGCGAAGAAACGGCTTCCGTAAACCGGAGCCGTTTTTTCTTTCCTGCATGTCGATTCACTAAATACACGACATCAGAGGTGACATGATTTTCGGGAAAAGCTAAGGTTACTATACAAAGCGCCTATAAGGCAGGTGCCGTTGCCAGGTCAATTGCCCCGACATAGGAATAAGCAGATGAGTACAGCTGACTCCATGATCGAGGATGGTGGACATACAATGACACAAAAGCGGAATACAGCCGGCACCCCATTGACCGGAAGAATCGTGGTGCCTGGCAATCCGTCTTACAATGCGGCCAGAATGGAATACAATCGGCGCTTTTCCAAGTTTCCACGGATCATCGTATTTTGCCAACGAACGCAGGATGTTATCAACGCAGTGAAATGGGCTCGTGAGCGAGGAGTACGGTTTAGAGTCCGCAGCGGGAGGCACAGCTATGAAGGATTTTCGTCTGTCAATGGCGGGTTAATTATCGATGTGAGCGAAATGAATAGCGTGAAGGTGGATCGCAAAAACATGGTGGCCCATATACAAACAGGCAATCCACTTGCCCGCGTATACAGAAAACTATGGAACAAGCGGTTAGCCCTGCCGGGTGGAACGGCGCCAGATGTGGGCATTGCCGGGCTTACCCTGGGAGGCGGAATCGGGCTGCTCTCGCGAAAGTATGGACTTACCTGCGATAACCTGAAACAGGTGAAGATGGTTGTGGCTTCAGGACGGCGAGGGGCGAAGCCGATCATCGCCAACGAGAAGAAACATTCCGATCTGCTCTGGGCATCACGAGGGGGCGGGGGAGGGAACTTCGGGATTGCTACCGAATATACGTTTCGGGTAAGGCCCATCCAGAACGTCTCCATCTACAGCATCACCTGGAAATGGCGCGATCTGGAGAAGGTATTTCCGGCTTGGCAGCGCTGGGCTCCTGCGGTTACGAACCGCTTAACTTCAACCATCGAGGTCGCCGCGAAACAGGTGGGGACCATTGTGTCTACCGGACAGCTGCTGGGAAGCGGGGAAGAACTGCGGCGATTCATCCAACCTTTGCTGCAAACAGGAAACCCGGTTAAGGTGATGGTAAGGACAGTACCTTTTATCGAAGCGACCCAATTTTTTGCCCAAGGGGATCTCAATCTGGAGCCGAAGTTTAAAATTACCGGAGCATTCGGGTTTAAGCCGCTGCCTCGCGAAGGCGTGCGAGTGATTCGTGATTTTCTGTCCCATGCGCCTAATCAGCATTCTACTGTGTGGTGTCAAAGCTTAGGCGGGGCGGGAAGTGCGGTAAGCCGGATATCCCCGACTGCGACCGCCTATCCACATCGGAAGGCAGAGACAGTCTATGAGCTGTCGGCAAGATGGAGGAACGACGGCGAGCAGCAGCGGAATATCCAGTGGGTGACAAGGTTCCGCAAAGCGTTACGTCCCTTTGTCAAAGGGGATTATGTAAACTTCCCCGATCTGCAAATCAAAAACTGGCCGAAGGCGTATTATGGAGTGAATGTTAACAGGCTGAAGCGGGTTAAGCGGAAATATGACCCCCATAATGTATTCCGTTTTGCCCAAAGTATCCCGGTGGGGAAGAAGTCACGGCAGTAAAACTGAACATACTCGCTAATTTTGAAACAAATAAAGATCGCTCCCCATCGTGAGAGGAACGATCTTTTGTTTATCCTTGATGAGATGCGCAAGGAGCGGTTCTACCACTCGGCTACGCTTCCGTCCTTGTGGCGCCACAGCGGATTTTGCCATTGATGGCCTATTTTCGCCATCTCGCGCACCTTTTCTTCGTTAATTTCGATCCCTAAGCCTGGGCCGTCCGGGATTTTAACGTAACCGTTTTCATAATGAAAAACAGCGGGATCGATCAAATAATCAAGCAGATCATTTCCTTGATTGTAGTGGATGCCTAAGCTCTGCTCCTGGATGAAGGCATTGTGGGCGGTGGCATCGACCTGTAAGCAGGCGGCCAGTGCAATCGGACCTAACGGACAATGAGGAGCAGCCGCGATATCGTAGGCTTCCGCCATGCTGATGATTTTCTTGCATTCCGTGATGCCGCCGGCATGGGATAAATCAGGCTGGATGATATCCACGTATCCGCCGGACAGCAGATGCTTAAAATCCCATCTTGAGAACATCCGCTCTCCCGTCGCAATCGGAGTGGAGGTTAACGAGGCGATCTCTTTCAATGCTTCATTATTTTCAGGTAACACAGGTTCCTCTAAAAACATAGGTTTAAACACTTCGAGCTCTTTAGCCAGTACTTTTGCCATGGGCTTATGTACGCGGCCGTGAAAATCGATTCCGATTCCGATGTGGTTTCCGACAGCGGTCCGAATCGCCGCAACGTTTTCCAACACTTTTTCGACCTTGTCATAGCTATCGATGTATTGCAATTCTTCGGTTGCATTCATTTTAACGGCTTGAAAACCTTTTTTCACACACTCCAGCGCCATTTGTGCCGTTTCACTTGGGCGATCCCCGCCGATCCAGGAATACACTTTCATCGAGTCCCGGCATGCGCCGCCGATCAACTGATAGACAGGTGCATGATAGAACTTTCCTTTAATATCCCAAAGAGCTTGGTCTATACCGGCAATCGCACTCATCAGGATCGGGCCGCCGCGGTAGAATCCAGCACGGTACATCACATTCCAATGATCTTCAATGCGCAAAGGGTCCTTACCGATTAAATAAGTCATCATCTCCTCGACCGCCGTTTTTACCGTTGCGGCTTTCCCTTCAATAACAGGCTCTCCCCAACCTGCAATGCCCTCATCCGTTTCGACTTTTAAAAATAACCAGCGTGGTGGTACAAGGAATAATTCATAACCTGTAATTTTCATTCGTAACCCACCTTATTCATATTTTTATTGAGCCGCAGAAAAGATTTGCTTTACGTTATCAGATCATCCCACCTCGCATCATGTTTTCCTGTAAGAGTCGAAATCTGCAAATTACGCTGCATGAACTTGGCTGTATACCAAGAGTATACTAAAAAGTCAGCCAAAAGCGGTCTTTTTTTAATTAGCAATTCGAACAAGAGGGAGCGAACTGGTAGACTCACGCCCCTGACTATGGTGAAAAAACTTCTGCCTGCTTCATGCCCTCGCTGATATAAGCTGCGCGGTACTCTTTTGGCGGCGTTCCCGTTAACTGCTTGAACAGCTTAGAGAAATAATGAACCGACGAGAAGCCGTATTTCTCGGAAATTTCCGTGATGCTCAAATGGGAGAACCGCAGATCATCTTTGGCACGGTTAATCCGGAAATGGTTCATATATTGCGTGGGTGATAAGCCGGTGGCCTGATGAAATTTTTCAAAAAAATAGCCGCGGCTCATGTGAAGCTCCCGAAAATACACTTCCAGCGGCTTCACGCTGCCGGTCATCAGATCCTGATCCAGCCGTTCTAAAAGATGAAGCATTCGCGGATCGGGGATATTGTTCTCCTTGAGGGCGAAGGTGAGAAAGTACTCCATGAACTGCTGGAAATTGGATTGAATCTTGAGACCGCGGTAATAGGTTCGCTCGTTTATGTATTCATTGTTATTAAAAAAAGTCTCAAATCCATCCATCCAGATTCGCAGCTTGCTTACCGTCATCAATTCGGGAATTGGCACAGGGAACTCAGGCCCAATGAGCGGAGGCTGCAGTTGAGAAAGGTCGAAACAGATCATGTTGGGCGTCGAGAAGGCTTCTCTGCGATCGATTAACGTCCAATCAAAATAGCAGCAATAGTGAACCATTGGCTCTTCCCAATCTGCATACCAATCATGAAGCAAGCCCGGCGGCATATATACGAGAGAACCGGGAACGACCGGGTGGTCTTCTCCCCGAAACCGAATGATGCCCTTACCCTCGCTGATCAGATAGAGCGATGAAGCGTAGCAAGTACGCGATAGGCTGCTCTGGCCTCTGGAAAATGGATATAGGCAGGCATGGTAAACGTAAGGATGAAGATTGGCAAAATCCATTACAGACCATCTCCTTTTCTCCGAAAATAGGCATGACGATTGTATAAAAGATATACGTTTCTGTAAATACGCAGCCCACAGAACTTGATACAATTTTTAAGAGATTTATCATTTAACCCTGAAGATGAAGGATGACGAATGCATAAAGTTTTAGGAGCGTGACAGGAATGGCGAAAATCAAAGAAATATTGTGTCTGCACCATAGTCACCTGGATATCGGCTACACGCATCCCCAGCCGTTACTGCTGGAGCTGCAGAAAGACTATATTGATGAAGCAATCCGGCTGTGCCTTCAATCGGAGCATGAGCCAGAGGATGCAAAATTCCGCTGGACCTGCGAGGCCACGTATCCCGTTATGCAATGGCTGGAGACAGCCGCCTCTGAGCAAATTTCCGATTTCCGCAGATTGCTGCACAATGGACAGATCAGTATTGCTGCACTTCCGATGCATACGACGCCGCTTGTGCATACGGATCAGCTTGCACGAATGCTTCGGCCGGTTCGCGAGCTGCGGGAGCGATTTGGCGTCTCCATCAAAACGGCGATAAATCATGATGTCAACGGGCAGCCATGGCCGCTCAGCCAGGTATTGCTCGATGCGGGGATCGAGTTTTATATAACCGGGATTAACGTCCATTTCGGGGGCATACCGCTGCCACGTCCTGCCGTGTTTAACTGGACAACCCCCGACAATCGGCAGCTGCTGACGTTCCTGGGCGAGCATTATTCTCTGTTCAGCCAGTTTTTCCACACGAGTCAGGATGATACCCAGCTGATGGCGCAAGGGATTAGGGACTATATCGATCGTCTGGAAGGGGAGGGTTATCCATACGATTTCGTGTACTTAACGGCAACCAATCCGCCGCTGTATGACAATAACTGCCCGGACCCGAACCTGGTGTCGCTGATCCGCCGATACAATGCAGAAGGACATGACCAGAAGGTGATTTTCGCGACTCCGGAGATGCTTCTGAAGCGGGTTCGACAGGTGCCGAAAGAACAAATCCAGACTCATTCGGGCGATTGGACGGACTACTGGAATTTCGGCGCGGGAAGTTCCGCGAAAGAAACCAAGATCGTTCGCCAAACGAAGCAAAACCTGAAGAAGGCTGATTTTCTTGAAGCGATCCAAGGGACGCCAAACCTGCAGTACTCGAAAGCGAAAACCGAGGCATTGGAGCAGGCGCTGCTGTATGATGAGCATACCTGGGGTTCATGGGGTTCGGTCAACCTCCCTGACCATCCGCTTTCGATTTCGATGCAGCTGCACAAGAGGGTGACAGCGTACAAATCGGCAGACTTGTCTGCTTACGCGTATGCCAAACAAATGGAAGCGATTGCAGGGAACCCGCGACAATCCCGTGAGCCTGGCGGTGTCATGCTGGTCAACACCTCAAGTGAAACGCAGCATGCGGAGGTCAAGGTGCCTGAATACTACCTCGGCAGCGGTCGTCATTTAGCCGCTTCGCGTGTCATGGACTTCTTGCCATACACGCAGGAGGTACAGAATTATAAATCGTATGGAACGGTAGAGATGGCACCATTTTCGTGGAAAAAGATCCCGTTTGCCCGGCTAGAAGCCCGGCTGGCCGCCTCGTCCAACCGTATTTCGGTCACGGAAGGGGTGATCGAAACGCCATTTTACCGGATGACATACAACCCTGTCAGCGGAAGAATTGTGCAGTTATTCGATAAGATACATCAGTGGCCTATGCTCGACGAAAAGAGCCCATGGACGTTATTTGAGTTTGTTCAGGAGACGATCGACGGGCGCCACAATCATGAGCATCGAAGCACCTTGTTCCCGCGGGATGTCGACAAAGGGAATCGCAGCATATCCGTCTGGAATCATGAATGGAAAGCAAAACGTGTCGGTGCCAACCGGCTGCAAGCTTATTCGGTCGAACAAACCAGTGATTCGGTAACGTATGTCTTGCAACTTGAAGCGCCGGGGGTTTCCAGTCTGGAACAGCGGATTACCTTTTCTGCCATCCATCCCCGAATCTGCCTTGCTGCATCCATGAATAAATCGGATATAAGGACGCCCGAGTCGATCTATTTCGCCTTTCCGCTGCAGATGGATCAAGGCTGGCGTGCCCATTATGATACAGCCGGCTTGCTAGTCGAGCTAGACAGGGAGCAGCTTGGCACCGCTTGCCGGGACTGGGTGACGGTTGACCAAACGGTATCCATCTATGATCAGCAGAAGGGGATCACCTTAGCCTGTCCCGATGCGCCGCTCGTTCAAATCGGCGATTTTCATTTCGGCAAGGAGAGTAAGCAGATCGACCGCCAGGAAAATCCGCTGCTGCTTGCATGGGCCATGAACAATTATTGGGATACCAACTTCTGGGCCAGTCAACCGGGAGAGATCGTTTTGCATTATGAGCTAAGTCCGTTCGGGCAATTTGATCCCGTTGAGGCATATCGTGCGGGCATCGCTGCAGCGGATCCTATAGCCATGAATGCAGCGGTGATGTGTGATAGGGAGGAAGAAGGGCAGTGGTTTAGCCAGTCAAGCGGTACAGTCGTCCTGCTATATGTGAAACCGGCTGTGGATGGGAATGGGTTTATTCTGACCCTGCGAAATGCCGGAACCGAGACGTCCGAGTATACCTTTAGCGTAATGGATAGAGAAGTCGAGGCTGCCTACTTGGTTAATCCGCTGGGGGAAGTGGTTCGTCAGATCCCAAGCAGCAGTAAAGATGTACAAATGATCATGCAGCCAGGGGAATTAGCCTATTTGAAGGTTATCCTTAAGTAGGTCAATACAAGGCTTTATCTAAAAAAGAAAACGTTAAACCAAAAAGCCTTAACCCTTATTATAGGGCTAAGGCTTTGCTTAAGAGATCAGAAAGTATAAGTTTCGGAGCTTCTGCTTCCTGATCTCGCAAGAAAATCATCCTCTAGACGCGGTCTGACTTCTTTGAAGGTCCGTCGATAGACGTTTTTCTTATTTATCAAGCAAGTCTCATCTTGAAATCCTGATAGCCGAACTCGCGCACGACGCGGCAGCTGCCGTCTTTCTCCTGCACGGCGATGGCCGGCAGCGGCATGCCGTTGAAGGTATTCGTTTTGACCATGGAGTAGATCGCCATGTCTTCGAATACTAATCGGTCGCCGCTCTGAAGCGGCTGATCGAAGGAGTAGTCTCCGATGACGTCGCCAGTAAGGCAGGTCGGACCTCCGAGCCGATAGGTGTACGGCTTCTCACCGGCTTCGCCTGAGCCGATGAGCGGCGGACGGTAAGGCATTTCCAGCACATCCGGCATATGACAGGTGGCCGAGGTGTCCACGATGGCGATCTCGATGCCGTTACGATGGATATCCAGCACGGAAGTGACCATATAGCCCGCATTCAGCGCGATGGCTTCTCCGGGTTCGAGGTAGACTTCCAAGCCGTATTTGGATTGCATACGTGTAATACAAGCCTCGAGTCTCGGAATATCGTAGTCGTCTCTCGTGATATGGTGGCCGCCGCCGAAATTGATCCATTCCATTTGCGGCAGCCATTGTCCGAACTTATCTTCGACGGCATTCAGCGTGGTTTCCAAATCGTCGGAGTTCTGTTGGCACAGGGTATGGAAGTGCAGCCCTGTAACGCCGTCCAGCAGCTCCGGCTGGAAATCCTCCCGCTTCACACCGAATCTTGACCCCGGCGAACAGGGATCATAGATTTCATGCCCCACTTGCGTCGAGCATTCCGGATTGATGCGAAGGCCAACTTTTCTGCCGGCTGCAAGAGTTTTATCCTTATACTTTGCCAGCTGGGAGAAGGAGTTGAAAATGATATGGTCGCAAATGGAAACAATTTCGTCGATCTCATCTTCACGGTAAGCGGGGGCAAAGACATGATTTTCTTTGCCCATTTCCTCATGGCCCAGCCGTGCCTCGAATAATCCGCTGGCGGTCGTACCGCTTAAGTATTTGCCGATAAGCGGGTACATCTCGGTCATGGAAAAAGCTTTTTGCGCAAGCACGATCTTGGCACCCGTACGCTGCATGACACCGTTCAAAATGTTCAGGTTTTTCTCAATGAGTTCTTCACTGACTACAAAACAGGGTGTAGGTAACTCCTCGAACCGCATCTTAACGAACAAGCTCCGGCTCTCTTGCTTCTTCAGGCAAGGCGTCAACCAGCACAGGGTTAAAGTCTTCTACCCAAGGAAGGCCCCATTTGTTCAGCTCTTCCATGAATGGATCCGGATCGAACTCTTCGACGTTGTATACGCCCGGTTTGTTCCATTTGCCAGTGAGGACCATCGCAGCGCCGATCATGGCAGGAACGCCAGTTGTATAAGAGATCGCTTGGGAGCCGACTTCTTTGTAGCACTCTTGGTGGTCGCAAACATTGTAGACATAGTACGTTTTATCTTGGCCGTCTTTTTTCCCTTTGAAGATACAGCCGATGTTGGTTTTACCCACCGTACGAGGTCCGAGGGAAGCCGGGTCCGGAAGCACGGCCTTCAGGAATTGCAGCGGAATGATTTGTTTTCCTTCGAATTCGATCGGTTCGATGGAGGTCATTCCTACGTTTTCAAGCGCCTTGAGGTGCATCAGGTAGCTTTGGCCGAACGTCATGAAGAAGCGAATGCGTTTCAGTCCAGGGATGTTTTGCGCAAGGGATTCCAGCTCTTCATGGTACAGCAGGTACATGTCCTTTTGGCCGACTTCAGCGAAGTTATACTCGCGTTTGATTTCCATCGGTTTCGTTTCGATCCATTCCCCGTTTTCCCAGTAGCGGCCGTTGGCGGACACTTCACGGATGTTGATCTCCGGGTTGAAGTTGGTGGCGAAAGGATAACCGTGATCTCCGCCGTTGCAATCCAGAATGTCGATATATTCAATTTCGTCGAAATAGTGCTTCAGCGCGTAAGCCGAGAATACGCCGGTAACGCCTGGGTCGAATCCGCTGCCGAGCAGAGCTGTAATTCCTGCTTTTTCGAAGCGCTCGCGGTATTCCCACTGCCATTTATATTCAAATTTCGCCGTATCTTCCGGCTCATAGTTAGCCGTATCCATGTAGTGTGTTTTAGTTGCCAGGCAAGCATCCATGATCGTCAAATCCTGGTAAGGAAGGGCCAGGTTCATAACGATATCCGGCTTCACTTCGTTGATCAGAGCGATCAGCTCATCCACGTTGTTGGCATCGACCTGTGCGGTCGTAATTTTGGTTTTTCCACCGTCAAGTTTTGCTTTCAGTTCATCGCATTTGGACTTGGTACGGCTGGCAATGCAGATTTCTTCGAAGACATCGCTGTTTTGAACGCATTTATGAACTGCTACAGATGCTACGCCACCGGCGCCGATGATTAGTGCTTTTCCCATTTTTCAATCAATCTCCTCATCCAATTCAATTTTTTCTGTAAAAACGGCAACAAAAAAGCAAGCGAAACACGCACCATGCGCATCACACTTGCTTGATATAGTCAAATAATAAGAAATTCCAATAAGCATAACCGGACAAACCCCTAGTGTGCTTATCATTCAGCCATAAAACGCAACGTTTCATGGAAGGGCTCTTAATATTCAAATATACTTTGTTAGGATCAGAGTCTATATAGCAAATAATTACTTTTACCACTCTTATTGACCGTTTCACAAGTTGTGTGCGTCAGCACTGGTTATAAAGTTACCAACTTATAAAATTTGAGCTTTTAACTCAATCAATAAGGCAACGAAAGTTGCCAGTCGGCATTTGACCCGGCTGTCCGTATGGCCTTAACTTCCCGAGAGGAAGTGGTCAAAGTTTATCTGCTTGGAAAGATCCTAATATATCCGAATATTTCGCTTTCCAAAATTTACGCTTCTCCATAATAGCAGGATAGGCAATATTGAGCAAGAGGAAATTTAAAACAAATGAGATCGTTTTGCACTGGACAAGCTCCGAACGATGTGTATGAGCGTTGATAATGAGCAAATCAGAAGAAATTCTGACTCTTGATAAGTGTTATTATTGTGGTGAAAAAGACTTATCGAAGGGGATGAAACCGTGGCGAAAAAACATGAGGAAGAACATAATCCTGACCAAGAATTTCTGTCACTGCTCGCTTCACCGGCAAGAAACGCACTGCGGCATCACGGGATCACTTCATTGGAAGAACTCTCCAAATATACGGAAAAAGAGATTTTGAAAATTCACGGAATGGGTCCGAAATCTTTACCCATCTTAAGAACCGCATTAGAAGAAAAGGGACTGTCATTCAAAAGTTGATAAAGTCCCTGGATCGGAGGCAGCGGTGTGGAACCTGCTTATCTGCTGAAATATGAATATTTAAAACGCGTCCCGGTAACGGCAGGGAATTTTCAATCCCACGATCACTATGAAATCTTTTATTTCCATGAGGGCAAAGGGCAGTATTTGATCGGCGACAAAATTCATGTTCTCAAACCAGGTACACTCATCGTGATGCATGGTTTGACTCTTCATATGCCTAAGAGTTTTGAAGGGCATCCCTATGTGCGGACGCTTCTGAATTTTGATCCCGGTTACTTTCGCGCTGCATCCGAGCATGTATTCTCGATCAATCCTCTGCAGCCTTTCGAAAGACTTCGTAACTACAAAGTTCAGCTCAGCATGGAGGAGCAGGATGAATTCGAAGAAATGCTGCGTAAATTGAACCGCTTATATTCCGCACCGGATGCCGTCTCCCATGAGCGGTTTCGGGTCTTGTGTCTGGATGCGCTTTTTTTCATTTGCCAGGTGCTGATGAAGCCGGTGAAAGAAGAAGCCGGTTTTCCGTCCGAAAAAGAGCAGCACGTTCAGAACGCGTTGTCCTATATCGAACAACATTATATGACCGATATTCGTCTCGACCAGTTGCAAGAGAACCTGCATATCAACAAGTATTATTTGGTGCGCATTTTTCAAGAAGTTACGGGGATGACGATATTTCATTACATTTACAGAAGACGGATCAATCAGGCCAAAATCCTGTTTTTGCTCGACCCGGAGAAATCGGTGACGGATATTTGTTACGAAACGGGCTTTAAAAATCATTCCCATTTCAGCAAGGTGTTCAAGCAATGGGAGGGCAAAACACCGACGCAGTACAGACGCTTGGTAAAAAGTCAATTTTAGAACATTTAGGATACCAACCTGGTCAACCGGAAAGTACCTTCAGCGTCTCGCCGCCTGCTACACTAATCCATATCGACAGTTAAGCCTAGTCGCTGCGAATTTAAGGAGAGGTGATGCGTGAGTGCTGGTACTAACCGGATTTGCCGATGAAATTTCCGATCGTTTGGAGGAACAGCTCGACGTGCTTGTGTCCGAAGGCATTTCCTATTTGGAGCTCCGGAGCGTGTATGGTAAAAATGTACTGGAATTGACCGATGAAGAATTGATCCGATTGAAATCTGCATTAAGCAAAACAAGTATTCGCGTGTCCTCCATTGGCTCGCCAATCGGTAAATACCCGATTCAAGACCCCTTTGCCCCCGAACTTGCGAAATTAAAGCGTGCATCGGATATCGCCAAACAATTGGATGCCCGTTATATCCGCGTATTTTCTTATTACATCCCCGACAATGAAGATCCGGAGAACTACCGCGGCGAAGTGTTCTCCCGTATGAAGATGCTGACCGGAATAGCTGAGGAGGAACATATTACGCTGTTGATGGAAAATGACAGCGGCGTTTACGGAGATACCCATGAGCGCTGCTTGAGCATTCTGCAGCATTGTGACTCTCCTTGCCTGAGACTTGCCTTTGATCCCGGCAATTTTGTCATGAACCGGGTGATGCCGGTGAGTGAGGCGTACCCGCAGCTCTCAACTTACCTCGAATATATACATATCAAGGATGCGGACCAACAGTCGCGCATGTTTGTCCCGGCAGGCGAAGGAGACGGCGAGTTTTCAGCGTTTGTGAAAGCACTGAAGGAGAGAAGCTTCTCCGGATTTTTATCCATCGAGCCTCATCTGCACCGTGCATTCCCGGAACAAGAAGGACCCGAGCGATTTAAAATAGCGGCACAAGCCTTAAAAAGGCTGCTGTTAAATGAAGGCTTGGCTTGGTCGTAATCGTATCGAATACTCAAAGGAGAGGGGCTATAAGCATGAGCGTGCAGAAAGTGAAGCTCGGATTGGTCGGTTTAGGAAACATCGGAAGAACTCATATCCATAATATAAAGTCGATGGAGCAAATTGAGCTTGTAGGCGTGTGTGATACGGTTCAAGAGCGGGCGGACAGGTTTGCTGCCGAATGCAGCACAAAAGCATATTACAGCCATTTGGAGCTGCTCGAGCAATCCGGGCTCGAGGCGGTCATTATAGCGGTGCCGCATTACAGCCACCCGGCCATTGCAAGTGATGCGTTCGAACGCGGAATCCATGTGCTCTGCGAGAAGCCATTGGCCGTTCATGTCAATGACGC
Organism: Paenibacillus favisporus; assembly: GCF_040545415.1. Lineage (NCBI taxonomy): Bacteria > Bacillati > Bacillota > Bacilli > Caryophanales > Paenibacillaceae > Paenibacillus > Paenibacillus favisporus. The sequence goes on from NZ_JBEPLV010000001.1 coordinate 1,246,177, forward strand.
CAGGCTTACCATCGATGCTTATGCCGAGGCCAAGAAGAAGTTTCCGGATCTGGTATTCGGCATGATGTTCCAGGAACGGACGCTTCCCTATTATAAAAAAATCAAGGAAGTGGTTGGCAGCGGTGAACTGGGGCAGCTGACGAGAGCCACTTGGATCAATACCGCTTGGTTCCGATCACAGTCTTATTATGACAGCGGTGATTGGCGGGCGACCTGGGCGGGCGAGGGAGGCGGCATCCTGACCAATCAATGCCCGCACAATCTCGATTTCTATCAATGGGTTTTCGGGATTCCGGCAAGAATCAGCGGACATGCCCATATCGGCAAGTACCACCATATTGAAGTGGAAGACGAAGTCACCGCTTATTTCGAGCATGATAACGGCATGATCGGGCATTTTATCGTGACGACTGCAGAATCACCGGGCGTGAACCGTCTGGAGATCGTTGGGGAGAACGGAAGACTTCTGTACGAAAACAATAAGCTTCGGATCTACCGCAATCATATTTCCATGCTGAAGCATCTGCGCGAAACGCAGGACGGGTTCGGGAACGTGGAGTATAAAGAAGAGGAAATCGAAGTTGATACAAACGTGGAATCAGGGCATAAGGTGGTCACGGAAAAATTCATTCAAAAAATAAGCACAGGGAAAGGCGAGCTGATTGCGGAAGGGACGGAAGGGATCCGGTCGGTCACCATCGCCAACGGAATTATGCTCTCATCTTTCACTAAGCAAATGGTTGCCGTGCCATTTGACGCGGATCAATACGAGGAGCTGCTTCGAGAACTGATTTCGACTTCCAAGTTTCAAAAGTCCGCCTCCAAAGAGTTGAAAACGGATATGACGCAGTCATTTTCCAAATAAGCGGACCTTCTGCAGGACGAGATTAGTGCGCGTTAAAAACAGCAGCAGTCGGTGCAGCGGTTTGAGGCAATTCCTGGGCAACGATATGTTCATGTCCGGCAGCGCTGGGCATGAACATATATTGCTGTAAAGGACCAACGGCATAAAGTTACTGTACCGTTTTCTTCTTGAAAATTTCATGCAGTCCAAGCATCGCAGCCCCCAAGGCAGACCCGTACTCTTTCCAGTGGAAAACGACGATCGGCGTGTCTCCATAGGGGGAGTGATCAGCTTCGTGAATCGCATGCACGAGACGGTCGAAAAACGCCGCATTGTCAGTAATCCAGCCGCCCAGAATCATTTTTTGCGGATTGAGCATTTCCAGCATTTTTCCGCAATAATCGGCAATATCACGGATGATGAGCTCCCCTTGGTCACTGAAGGGCTGGACGCCGGCGAGAACCAGGTCCATAAAGGCATGAACCGTTGCTTCCGGCGACATGGATCCGAACTCTTCCGGATGGTTCGTGCGAAGTCTTTCCGCAAGGATGGGCGTGCAATACGGAGAGAGGTGAGTGGTTCGTCCGGCCGCTCCGCTGGAGCCGCGATAAATCTCCCCGTTCAGGACAAGTCCAGCTCCTGTGCCTTGGCCGATCAGCAGGAAAATAATGGTATGCTCATTTTTGGCGGCTCCGCTGAATCGTTCGGCAAATCCGGCGGCGTCCAAATCATTAGCCAGCAGTACCGGAATCGAGAGTTCTTGCTCTAACACTTGACGCATAGGGAACTGTTCCAGCTGCAAATATTTAGAAGAGATGACGATGCTTTGCGTCTCATCGAGTCTCCCCGGCAGGGAAATGCCGATGCGTCTGATGAGCTCACGGGGAATCCGCTGCTTATGGATGAATTGCTGCAGCTGTTTCACCAGCGAAGTTCGAATTTCGTCCTGGCCGCGCACCGATTCCAGGCTTTGGCTGGCCACCAGCTGACCGTTTAGGTCGAGCAGCACGCAATGCGCCGGAGAACTCGAAATATCGACGCCAATGACGTATCCGCCGTCAGCGCGAATATTCAGCAGGGTCATTTTTCGACCGACACCTTTACCGGCCATACCGGTCTCATGCACGAGCTGTTCGCGGATGAGCTCCTCGATCAGCACGGAAACGGTCGTCGGGCTCAGCTTGGTTTTTCGTGATAATTCGACACGGGATATCGGTCCATGTTCAAAAATCATATGCAGCAGTGTCGAAACGTTGATCTCCCGCAGCATCTGCTGGTTTCCTACTTTATTCGTCATCGCATTCTCCTACTTTCGGAAGTTATGATTGGCCGAGTCCCCGTCAGGACAGGAGTGCTGATTCCTGGCGGCTAGGCTGAAAGAGGGCATAGGAACGGGAGTGTAGCCTATTCTTGTGTCAATGCGATTATAGAAAAATGCCCATTGTGCTGTCAACGAGTCCCAGTCGAGGCGGGCAGTGGAAGGGATAGCAAATAAAATAAAAAAACACATTGACAGGGCCGTAAAGGCGTCCCTATAATGATCACAAACGTGCCTCAAGGAGGCGGATTTTTTTCGTTAATTAATTTGTCCGGTGGAAAAATTAATCACAAAGGGAGGGTGATACCGAGTTCAATCTTTGAGAATCCCGCTAGGCGTGCAGCAGTCATTTATTCCGAGGAGGGGAATTACTATGACATCCTGGTTGGACCGCACAGTTCTCAAAAAGGCCAAAAAATACAAAATCCTGTACCTGATGATTCTCCCCGGTATCGTCTACTTGCTCATCAATAACTACATTCCCATGTTTGGCATCATCATCGCTTTTAAGGAAATCGACTTCTCCAAAGGGGTCTTCGGCGGGGATTGGATTGGTTTTCGAAACTTCGAGTATCTCTTCAAGACGTCCGAAGCCTACATCATCACCCGGAACACCATCCTCTACAACGTTGTATTCATCATACTCAATCTTGTCTTCGCCGTTGCGCTGGCCATACTGCTGGCCGAAGTGAAACAGCGGTTTTTAAAGCGCTTTTACCAAAGTGCCATTTTGCTGCCCTATCTTATCTCTACGGTCATTGTCGGTTACCTGGTATTTTCGTTATTAAGCATGGAAACAGGCTTCATGAACAAATCGGTCCTTCCTTTTCTCGGACTGGAACCCGTCATGTGGTATACGGAACCGAAATACTGGCCGGTCATCCTCACTATCGTCAAGTTGTGGCACAGCGTCGGCTATTTGTGCATCATTTACTTTGCCGCCATCGTCGGCATCGACCAAGAGTATTATGAAGCAGCCACATTGGATGGGGCAGGGAAGTTCAAGCAAATTTTCCACATCACCCTGCCGTCCCTTACTCCCGTCATCACCATCATGACTTTAATGCAGATCGGGCGGATTTTCTACGCGGACTTCGGTCTGTTCTACCAAGTGACGCTTGACTCCGGGCCGCTGCTGCCAACAACCAATGTGCTGGATACATACGTATATCGGGCGCTGCTCAAGAGCGGGGACATCGGAATGGCTTCCGCCGCAGGCTTCTACCAATCCGTGATTGGCTTCGCGCTGATCCTCATTTCCAACTTTGTTGTGAAGAAGATAAACCCCGACAACTCATTGTTCTAATAAGGAGGCGAAGTCCTTGAGAAGAACACGGATTGAACAAGTCGTTATCCATTTCATATTTTGGTTGATTGTCGCGTTTTGCCTGGTGCCGTTTCTGCTGCTGATTACGGCCTCGCTCACCGATGAGGATGCGATTATACGGGAAGGTTACTCGTTTTTTCCCAGTGAATGGAGCCTGGATAGTTATGTATTCATTTTTCAAAAATCGGGGGAGATCCTTAATTCTTACGGCATCTCCGTCATTGTGACTATTTTAGGTACACTGGCCAGTCTGGTCCTGATGACTTTGCTCGCTTATCCGCTGTCGAAAAAGGATTTACCGCTGCGCAATTTCTTTTCATTTATCGTCTTCTTCACGATGCTCTTCAACGGTGGACTTGTTCCGACCTATTTAATCTACTCGAATGTTTTTCATATTACCAATACCTTGCTTGCGCTGATCGTCCCGGGTCTTCTGGTTAGTGCCTTCTATGTTATTTTGCTGCGGACGTTTTTTACCGTATCGGTTCCGGAAGCGGTACTCGAGTCGGCGAACATGGATGGAGCGGGGGAATTTCGCATATTCGTGCAAATGGCGCTGCCGCTGTCTCTTCCCGTGCTGGCAACGGTTGGACTATTTCAGGTGATTAATTACTGGAACGACTGGTTTAACGGACTCATTTACATTTCAGACTCCAGGCTGTACAGCATACAGGTGCTTCTGAATACCATTTTGCTGAACGTACAATATTTGCTTGATAATGTAGACTATTCTTCAAGGGTGGACGGCAGTTCCATCCCGACCCAGGGCGTCCGCCTGGCTATTGCCGTGATCGGCGCGCTGCCGATTGTGGTAACGTATCCGTTCTTTCAGAGATTTTTCGTTAAAGGGCTGACCGTCGGGGCGGTCAAAGGATGATATCCCTGCAGCATGTTAAGGAGGTGATGGAGAGCTGCCAGAGATTGTTGGACGTGGTTATAAAAAAAGAAACCAAATCAGGGAGGCTAATCCATGAAAATCAGCATTGGCGGTTTTTCTTTTTTCAATATGATCCGGGAAGGGAAGATGGATACGTTCGGGTACCTGGAATCTTCCAAGTACAGATACCATCTCGATACCGTTGATTTGTGGAACGGGACCTTTGAAGGGGTTAAGGACGACATTTTTTCACTGCCTGATGAAGCTTATATTCAACGTCTGGCCGAAGCGATACGGGAAAAAGAAATGACGATTATCAACATCGCGGTGGATGGTGCGCATTTATGGGATGCAGATCCTGATAAGCGCAGCAGGCTTTATGAAAACGCTGTCGCCTATCTATCCATTGCCGAGAAGCTTGGAGCGCGCACCATCCGCATCGATGCGGGAGATCATAGCTCGGCGCCCGGGACGGAAGAGCAGTTCGAATATGTAGTAAACAAGTTCGAAGCGTTGAGCCGGAGAGCGGCTGAGCTTGGGCTCATCGTCGGACCTGAAAATCATATGGGAACCTCCAAAGATCCAAAATACTTAAAAAAAGTGGCCGAAGCGGTCAATCACCCGAACTTTGGCATATTGCTCCATATGGGCCGCTGGGATACGGATGAAGACATTGGCGACACGTTGGTCGCGCCGTGGGTCTATCATACGCATTTTGACGGCAAGACGGTAGGATCACCAAAGGGCGAACAAATGGTGAGGGCACTGCTGGATGCCGGCTATGACGGATACTGGGGCATCGAGTACAACGCGCCGGACAATCAATACGCAGAGATGGAATGGGCAATCGCTTCCGTGAAGCGGTTATTGAGCCGTTTAAAATAAAAAACCGAAGGGATGATTGACATGGGAAGAACCGTTCGCATTGGCATGATTGGGGCAGGTTTGATCGGCAAAGCTCACCTGAGAAATTACGCGAATATGGAGGATGTTCAGATCGTGTCCATTTGCGACATCAATGAACAGGAAGCCCTCAAGGTCGCGCATGAGTTCCATATTCCCCACGTCTATACCGATTTCAGAGAAATGCTGAAGCGCGATGACATTGAAGCCGTTGATGTCTGTCTGCACAACAATTTGCATGCCCCCGTGACGATAGCCGCTTTCGAGGCAGGCAAGGACGTGTACTGTGAAAAACCGATAGCAGGGACATACCGGGATGGGCTGACCATGCTTGAAGCGGCAGAAGATTACGGCAAGAAGCTGCATATTCAGCTGGGCACCTTGTATCGAAAAGAGACCAAGGCGGCAAAAGCGCTGATCGACGGGGGCATGCTCGGCAAGCTGTATCATGCCAGGGCTACCGGCCATCGCCGGAGAGGACGTCCTTATATTGACGGATACGGGACCCCAGCTTTTCTAAACAAACAAATCGCCGCCGGGGGTGCGCTGATCGACATGGGGGTTTATCATATCGCGCAAATGCTGTACCTGCTTGGCACACCGAAGGTGGAGCGGATTTCGGGCAAAGGATACCGGGAGATGGATGTGGATGCCGGGCGTGCCGGGCAGGCGGTCTTTGACGTGGAAGAGTTGGGGCTGGGGTTCATTAAATTTGAAGGCGGCGCGACGCTCGATATTATCGAAGCGTGGAGCATTCACCTGGGAAGCATCGAAGGCTGCTCTGTGGTTGGGGATAAAGGGGGCATCAAGCTGCCGGCCTATTCGGATCAGCAAATTTTGGCCCCGTTCAGTTTTCATACGACGATTTGCGATATGGATGTCAACGGCAGCGTCAACCTGGATGAGATGGACGGACGCTGGAATCATTTGAAGCCGAATTATGACGCATACCAGTCCTCGCAGCATCACTGGGTCGCCGCGCTGCAGGGAAGAGTGGAGCTGCTTCCCACGGCCCATATCGCTTCACAGACGATGCTGATCAGCGAAGGCATTTATTTATCCGACCGGCCTGGGCGGGAAGTAAGCAGTGACGAGATCATCGAACAATCCCTGTCGAAAGCGATCCAGCTCTAATGCTGCCTTTAAGGAAGAGGAAGGTCCAACCGGCGGCCGGCCTTTCCTCCGGATCGTTGCCGGCACTGAAACGTTTCAACTTTTTCCTGTATGGCACGATTGCGATTTTGACTTCATTCTTTCCTTTATATTTTCAAAACATCGGACTCAGTAAAGTGGAAATCGGCATGATTATGGCCGGTGGGCCCTTCATTTCCATCTTCGCCAATCCATTCTGGGGTTATTGGAGCGACCGGCTGCAGAATGTGAAACGTATTCTCATTTTTCTTCTGACCGGGAATTTGTTAGCGACGATCGTAGTGTTTCAGCTCCGTGAATATGCCGTCATTTTCGCCTTCATGCTGATCTTCTTTTTCTTCAACAGTCCCACGTTCTCGCAGAGCAACAGCCTGATTCTGAATGCCATCGAGAACACGAACTACAAGTTTGGCGCATTTCGCCTATGGGGTTCACTGGGATGGGCGATCATCGCCGCGTTGGCCGGACCGGTTCTCAGCTGGATGGGGCTGGTGAATCTTTGGATGTTGTACGGGATCATGATGCTGATCTCACTGGCATTTACCATCGGACTCCCTCAGGGCAGAGTGACTTCCAAGCCGAAGACCGAGAGACAAAGCTATTGGAAAGTGATGCTGTCGAGCAAGCTGTTCTTTGTATTCGTTATCCTTGGCATCCTCATTTCGGTTCCCAACTCGATCAATCAAACGTTCGTCACACTGTACATTTCCAACCTGGGAGGCTCCAACGAATTGATTGGCTGGTCGGTGTTCCTGTCGGCGATCTTTGAAATTCCAGTGTTTCTGCTGTTTGACCGATTCTTGAAAAAATCGGCAAGGATGATGCTGGGAGGGCTCGTCATCGTAAGTATCCTGTTCGTGATCCGCTGGTTATTGATGTCGGTTGCCGGCGGACCGCTCCAGGTGATCTTTATCCAAGTGCTGCATTGTATTACGTTCGGTGGCTACTACTATATCGGAACCAGTCTGACCGCACTGTTAATACCAGCCGAGTACAGAGCGACCGGGCAGGCCATTTATGCCCTGACGTGGGGTGGTATTTCCGGCATCATCGCAGGTCTGTTTGGCGGTTGGATGTTCGATTATTTGGGTCCCCAAACGATGTATTCGATTTGCGCGATCATATCTGTAGCAGGGGTGGCAGGTTTTACGTTCATGTGGATGAAATACCGCAAGCAGTCCGAGTTGGCGGCATCATGAAGATCGGGATCGGACGAATGCCGCTGTGACGCGGCGTTCGTCACCCTTTCTGCTGCACTTCAGCTCCAAGCGTGGAGATTCCATATTGAAGATCCTGGGAGGTCAAAAGCCTATGTGGAAAAAGTCGGTTCATTCCTTGTTGTTCTTTGTGCTGGCTGTTACCGTCGTTTTGAGCGGATGTTCAAGCTCCTCTTCGAACGGTGAGAAGAAGCCGTCGTCGTCAACGCAAGAAGCGTCTGGTGACGGTAAACTTGCCCCTTATGAAATTACGATCGCTTTCTGGGGACCGGATCAGCGTGATCTTGGTCTTGTGGAGCAGGAGATCAGCAAGATTACAAAAGAAAAAATCAATGCAACCGTCAAACTGAAACGCATTGAGGCGGCTGCGTGGACACAGCAAAAAGTGCTGATGTTCTCCGGCAATGAGAAACTCGACCTGGTGTTCACGGGGGAAGACCAATATATTTCGGAAGTCGCGCAAAAAAAGCTGCTGCCCATCGATGACCTGCTTCAGTCCCATGGCCAGGATATCCTTGCCGCCTTCGATCCGGACGTACTGGCTGCGGCAAAAATTGACGGCAAAATATACGGCGTTCCAACGATCCGGGACTTTGCCGCTTATCCGACTATTCTGATGCGAACGGATTGGTTAAAAGAGAGCAATATGGACGTCAGCCAGGTGAAAACGATCGAGGATTTGGAGCCGATTTTTGAAAGCGTTAAAAAGAAGCATCCGGAAGCCAATATGCTGGGTAAAGCGTCAGGAGGAGGTTCCATTGCCTATCCACTGCTGCAGACAACGATTGATCCACTGGGCGACATGATCGGTGTACTTACCGATCCGAATCAGCTGAAGGTCGTTAATTTGTATGAGAGCGAGGAATATGCGAAGTTCATCGGGGTGATACGTCAATGGTTCCTGGCAGGATACATCCCCAAAGACATTGCAACGACTTCGCAAACCGGCCGGGATTATATCAAGGCAAACATCGGGTTCGCGACACCCAATAAAGGCAAGCCGGGGATCACGACGCAGACGGGGGCATGGGCCGGCAAGGAGCTGACGGAAGTCGCACTCGCGCCGCCCAAAATGAATACGCTGACGATTATGAACGCGATGCTTGCCATTGCGGCCAAATCCAAAAATCCCGAGCGTGCGATGATGTTTCTGAATTTGCTCTACTCGGACAAACAAATCATCAATTTGCTGGATTGGGGGATTGAAGGAAAGCACTATCAAGTGAAGGAAGACGGGACGATTGACTTTCCTAGTGGTGTGGATGCGACGAACAGCGGCTACAACATGAGACAAGGGTGGATGTTCGGGAATCAGCTGCTGTCTTATCCGTGGTCGACGGACAGTCCGGATATATGGAAGCAAATGGAGGCGTTTAACCAAAGTGCGGAGAAGTCTGCAGCGCTCGGATTCACCTATAACTCGGAGCCGGTCAAAACCGAACTGGCCGCGATCCAGAATGTCGTTCAGCAATATTCCAAGGCGCTTGAGACAGGAACTCTGGATCCGGATGTGTACCTGCCAAAATTTAACGCAGCATTAAAATCGGCCGGAATCGATAAAGTGATCGCCGAAAAGCAAAGGCAGCTGGATGCGTGGGCTGCAAGCAATAAGTGAAGGACCTCTCAGTACCAAGATAAAGTAGTCAATACGATCAAACCTCGAAATCATCGTGCAATCTGCGCAGGCGGTAAGCGTTCATGGCGGATTCGCGCAGCTCCTCAAGAATGGTGTAATTCGCCCATGCCCCTGCGATCGCGCCGATCCCTGGCAGCATCTGCAGCATTTTCCGAAAATCGATCGCATCGCGATACTCGATCTGAAAAGTCTCCCAGTCCATCGTCCTTGAATATTCGGTATCGGATAGCCATTGTTCCTTTTCTATATGCCAATTTTTGATGGAATCGAGCAGCATGGCACGGTTATCCGGCCCCGAAAACGTCATTTGAAATACCTTGAGAATAAACACCCGCTCGGAGAAATGTTTCGTGTCATAACCGTAAACATGCGCCAGCTCGAACAAAAATTTCATCTTGATTGCGATGAGAGCCGGAAAGTCTACCATACCAAGGATGATGCCGCCAGCTCCCGTTCCAGCACCCTCAGCAACCGCAATTTTATGGTACAGGGCAAACAGGTCTTTTGCTTCTTGATCGGCAGCTTCCAGATCCATCGTACTTTGCACCGGACGCCTTGGGGTGTATTCCGCGCCGAACAGTGCCGTGCGCACGATCGACCGGATGGTGGTCGTGATGACGTTTTGCACCTTTGGGGGAATCAAATGGTTGATCCGGCTGCCGACGGTTTTCGATGCTTTTTCCATCCATCCCGGCGGTTTGAACAGCTTTTGTTCCCAATCGGCAACTTCCCTTTGGACTTTATGTTCGTAATTCATGATCCATCGCTCCTCCAATGTGCTTGCTTTATTCTATTGTAACGAATAACGCCTTGATTCGGACCAGACTGCAGCAGGTTTCTGACCTCGACTAAAGTCCAGCACCGCAAAGAGGTTCGTCAGAGACACTACTTTCACGATTCCGCAATCCTGAAGAAACCTTCACGCCCTTGGCGTTATAGGATTAAGGTGATGAATGGCGTTGGCCAAAGGAGGAAAAATCACCATGAACATGATTGAAGATTGGATTCGTGAATTAAACAGGGAAGCCGAATCGACACGCTTACTTCTTGAAAGGCTGCCTGAAGACAAACTTTCTTGGCGGCCGCACCCGAGGTCGATGTCTCTGGGACAGCTCGCCCTTCATGCTGCGGGAGTTCCCGGGGGGCTGGCTCAATTGCTGGATGAGGCGGTCAGCGAAGCTCCGGTCGTTCCGCTGCCGGAGCCGACCACCCGGAAAGAAGTGCTCGAAGCACTGGAATGGAGCGTGTCTCTCGCCGAGAGCAAGCTTCGGGAATGGGGAGAAGACGGGCTAAGAAGAAACTGGAGGCTCGTCAGCAAGGGAGAGACCATTTTGGAAGCTCCCCGGATCGACATGGCACGTTCGCTGATGTTCAATCACGTTTATCATCACCGGGGGCAGTTGACGGTCTATCTCCGACTGCTCGGAATATCCGTTCCTGGGATGTATGGCCCGACCGCGGATGTACAATAACGGAAATTTTCAGAGAACGACTCCAAGAGGGAAGATGGAGCCGATAACGCTTTGAAAGAAATATTAACTCTTCAGAATAGGTTGTTAAATATCAAAAAAGAACCTGGGTATCTGCCCAGGTTCTTTCTTATTGCACAAAAAAAGACGTGATGATATAATCAGATCACGACTGTTCATGTTATAAAGTCATAAGTATCTTATCTTACATTTTAAGTGTAACATGCCGGTTAAACTCTTGTCAAATGTTTTTTTCTCAATCTAATGGTTAGGGAGATGGTCGAATGAGTTCAATGGTTCTTGGGTTTCATGAAATCGAAAAATCGCAGCTTTACCTCGTTGGCGGAAAAGGGTTAAATTTAGGAGAATTATCCAAAGTTGACGGAATCCAGGTCCCCGAAGGATTCTGTATTACAACAGAGGGGTATCAAAAAGCCATCGGACAAAACGAAACGTATCATGCATTACTCCAACAACTAACCATGCTAAACGCAGATGATCGAGACCAAATTGGTGAGATCAGCGGGAAGATTCGGCAGACCATTACTGAAGCGGAAATTCCTTCCGATGTGGTGGAGGCAGTGACTCACTATCTCTCCCGGTTCGGCGAGGAACACGCTTACGCTGTGCGTTCTAGTGCAACTGCCGAAGATTTGCCGCACGCTTCTTTTGCAGGGCAGCAGGATACTTATTTAAATATCATCGGTGTTGACGCCATTCTGCAGCATATCAGCAAATGCTGGGCCTCGTTATTTACGGATCGCGCAGTCATCTACCGTATACAAAATGGATTTGATCACCGTCACATTTATTTATCCGTGATCATTCAAAAGATGGTATTCCCGCAGGCTTCAGGGATATTGTTCACCGCTGATCCAATGAGCGGAAACCGGAAGCAGCTGTCCATCGATGCCAGTTTTGGACTTGGGGAAGCACTGGTCTCCGGTTTGGTATCCGCTGATAATTATAAAGTACAAGGAGGGGAAATCCTCGATAAGAGGATAGCAGCCAAAACATTGGCGATCTATGGACAAAAAGAAGGCGGAACCGAAACACGCCAAATCGATCCGGCACAGCAGAAGGCCCAAACCCTTACCGATCAACAAATTGTAGAGCTGGAACGGATCGGAAGACAGGTCGAAGCTTATTTCGGCCAGCCGCAGGACATCGAATGGTGTTTGGCTGATGATACATTTTATATTGTTCAGAGCCGGCCGATTACAACGCTATACCCGATCCCTGAAACAAATGATCAAGATAATCACGTCTATCTATCTGTTGGCCATCAACAAATGATGACAGATCCGATCAAACCGTTGGGATTGTCTTTTTATCTGTTAATTACTCCTGCACCTATGCGTATAGCGGGCGGAAGGCTGTTCATTGATATTGCGCCTAGGCTGACTACCACTGCCGGCCGGGAAGCTTTATTAAAAAACTTGGAATCCGATCCGCTTTTCATAGGCGCAATCGAGAACGTAATCGAGCGAAACTTTGTCAAATTAGTACCGAGTGATCCAACAGCACCCATTCCCGCTAAAAGTATTACAGATAAGCCGGCAGCCTTCGAGAACGATCCGGCTATCGTTACTGACTTGATCCAGCGGAATCAAGCCTCGATAACAGCTTTAAAACAAAAGATTCAAATGAAATCCGGGGCAGAATTGTTCGATTTCATCCTCGAAGACATCCAGGAATTAAAGAGGATTTTATTTGATCCGCAAAGTACGGCTGTGTTTATGTCGGCTATCAATGCTACATTTTGGATCAATGAACATATGAACAAATGGTTAGGCGAAAAAAACGCAGCCGATACGCTTTCTCAATCCGTGCCCAACAATATTACTTCGGAAATGGGCTTGGCGCTGCTGGATGTCGCGGATGTGATTCGCCCTTATCCGGAAGTCATTGATTATTTGCAGCATACAACAGAAGATCACTTTCTGGACGAACTGGTGAAGTTTGATGGAGGAAGGGAAGCCCGGGAAGCGATCTATGATTATCTGAGCAAATACGGCATGCGGTGTACTGGAGAAATCGATATCAGTCGTACCCGTTGGAGCGAAAAACCGCTTACGCTGGTCCCAATGATCCTGAGCAACATCAAAAACTTTGAGCCTCATGAGAGCCGCCGGAAATTCGAGCAAGGCCGCCAGGAGGCTCTGGCCAAAGAACAAGAATTGTTAAATCGGTTGAGACAGCTGCCGGACGGCGATCAAAAAGCCGACGAAACGAAACGGATGATCGATCTCGTCCGAAATTTCATCGGGTATCGGGAATACCCTAAATATGGCTGGGTGAGCCGCTACTTTGTTTATAAGCAGGCTTTACTGAAAGAAGCCGAACGACTCGTGCAAGCCGGCGTCATTCATGATGTAGAAGATATATACTACCTTACTTTTGAAGAGCTTCACGAAGCCGTTCGCACCAATATGCTGGATGATCGGATCATCAGCAAACGCAAAGACGAGTATAAAGTATATGAAAAGCTGACCCCACCGCGTGTCATCACGTCTGAAGGCGAAATGTTTAGAGGTTCGTACAAACGGGGAGATCTCCCGGCCGATGCGATTTTGGGTCTGCCTGTTTCTTCTGGAGTAATAGAAGGAAGAGCTCGTGTCATTTTAAGCATGGAAGATGCAGCTTTGGAAGAAGGAGATATCTTGGTTACCGCATTTACGGATCCAAGCTGGACCCCATTGTTTGTATCCATCAAAGGTTTGATCACGGAAGTAGGCGGCCTGATGACCCATGGAGCCGTGATCGCGCGTGAATATGGCCTGCCGGCCGTAGTCGGAGTGGATCATGCGACCAAGCTCATCAAAGACGGGCAGCGAATTCGTGTGAATGGAACAGAAGGGTACATTGAAATATTGGAATAGCTGGGGTCGTCAAGTTATTCTGTTGTTGTTAACGGCTTGTTTTTAAAGGAACGAATCCAAGGCATTGCACGTAACATGACCCAGCTCATGAATGGATTATGAATGGAGAAGCGCTTCAGCATCGCCTTGGCTGCTTCCACCTCACGAAATGCATACTGGCTCATCTCAGCTTGATAAGATGCAATGGCTTCCTCTAAAGGTTCGCCTTGGGATACTGCTGCTTTAAGTTTTTCAGCGAGAAGTGCTGCATCTCGTAGAGCTGTGTTGCCTCCATGAGATCCAGTTGGTGGCATAGCATGTACTGCATCGCCCATTAAAGTGATTCGGGACACCGGCCAGGAAGACGGCTTCCTGGCCGCTTTTAATTTTACCAGCATGGTGTAATCTGCATCGGCTTGATTCACGAACCGCCGCAGCACGGGATGAAAATCCAGGGCAGTCTCTAGTGCAAAGCGATGCAGTATTTCGGAGTCAAGTTTCTCTTGAGATATCGGAAACAGTTCTTTTGGCAAGAGAAGAGCCCACATGACATAATCGTCAGAAATGGGAGGTAATTGCTCTGCTCCAAATCGAGAAAAAGCCGCTTGCGGAGCTTCGCGAAAGTTCATCGTCGTAAAGAAAAAGCCTTTACCCGCTTTTCCAATGGCGTATACGCCGCTCGTTTTCAGTGGAGCAGGAACGATGGACTGCCCGTTATGCAGAAGAGGCGTGCGACCATAAATTCCCCAGCTGTTCGCATCCTCCGGGTCGCAGTCGGGCAACAGCTGCTTGCGTAATGCCGAGTTTACACCATCGGCACCGATGACGAGTGAAGCATGTGTATAACTTCCGTCAGAAAAGTGAAGGGTGGCGCCATCCGCTGCCGCATCGGCCCGAACCGCCTTTTTTCCATAATGAATCCGATCCTGCAGCCCTTCGAGCATAATCGTACGCAGCGTTTGGCGATCGGTTTGACGCGGCGTTCGTAAATCGGTACCACTCCGATCCCCTTTGAATGTAAGCTTGAAGACCTCTCCAAGGTTCTGATTTGTAACTCGAAAGTAAGAATCTTCGTCCGTGGGCGATGTGGTGGCCAAAAACAACTCGAATAAACGCGGCGGAAGACACTTGTGAAGTCCTGCCACCCCGTGCTCGTCTAACGTGACCCGGTATCCCTGGCGGCGGGCAAACGGTTCCGGATCACTTTCGTACACATGCACATCGAACCCGGCGCGAAGTAAAGAATGGGCCAAACACAATCCGCTTAACCCAGCTCCAGCAATAGCCACTGAAATTTGGGACATATCTATCAGCCTCTTTTCATTTGCTCATCGGCAATTTTATTGATACAATGAAAGCAGCAAAATATTTTATCTCATGAGATAAGATAAATATAAAAGAGGATGATTTTTATGTCAACAAGCAAAAACATCAATATTCTTACTGATGAATTACGGAATAACAGTACGGCAACGATTCTGTTTCACCAAGCCATTGCTGCAAAGTTAGGAATCAATTCCACGGATCACAAATGCTTGGATGTCATTATGAAGAACCAGCCGCTTACAGCCGGTCAGCTTGCTACATTGACTGGATTGACAACGGGAGCAGTCACGGGCGTTTTGGACAGGCTGGAAAAGGTAGGCTATATTTTTCGTGAACAAGATCCGGAAGACAAGAGAAGGGTCAACATTTACATGAACCAAGAAAATGCAGAAAAGAACATTGTCCCGCTCTTCAGTTCATTTGCAGCGGAAATGAATCAACTGCTATCTAATTATGATGATAAGGAACTTGAGTTCATCATTGATTTTATTAGACAGTGCAATCGTGTGTTAATGAAATTTACTGAAAAACACTAATTCGATGCCAGACTGAAAAGAGGGGGCTTTACCGGTTCCGTTTATGGAAGGTACAAGCCCATTCTTTCCTGGATCACCTCCAAGATCTCTTTCGGCATCTCCCTGATCTTGATATCACCACCCAGGAAAAGCAGCCAATTGGTTATTGCGGTCATTTCTTCGGCTTTATCGACATGAACATATGTCCTTAAAATGGCTGTCGTTTGGTAAGGATTCGTATAGGACAGGGATACTTTTATAGGATGGTATTTTCTGAATTGCGCTATCGCTTTTGGACCCAGCTCAATGACCAGGTTGGTGATTTCTTCCTGCTTACGTAGTTGTTCTTGGATCTTTTTCTTACTTATTCTTTTTTTTAAAGGGTATGGCTCTACATTGGTAAGGTCATCAACAGGAATAATCCTTCTCTTCTCTTCCTTCAAATCAAATCCCTCGATCAGCCAGACGCTTTTCTCACGATAGAGGTGCAGGAGATAAATGGGATAGGACTTGATTTCCATCTCTTCTTGGATGGTGATCCATAAATATTCATCCCTGAGAAGGACTTGGATGAGCTTTTCCAGCATCGGATGGGGGAGGTCCGACAGGTCGAGCAGGTCGGGATTATTGGGGTTGGTTCCTTCAAACAGCAAAATTTGATTCAACAGGACAAGGTCATCCTGCTGGTTTTTCGAAATCAGGCCAAGCAATTTCTCGGCCAGCGATTGGCGGCTCTTCAAATAAGGGAGCTGTTGATTTCTTGTAGCCATGAAGCCAATGAACAAGGCTTTAATTTCGTTATCGGTAAAGCGGACCGTGGGCAGGATCGAGTTGTTCATGACGAAATACCCGCCATCCCTGCCGACTTCTGCAACAAGCGGCATCCCCATCGCTTCGATTTCCCGAATATCCCGGATCGCCGTCGATCGGGAGATGTTAAATTCCCGCATGATTTCGGAAATCGTAAAGTGGGCACGGTTGTTGATATACCGCATGATGATATTAATCCGTTCAACTTTTTTCATAGGAGTCTCCTAAACAGTATCACTTTTTGACATGATTCAAGGTTATTATAAACCTATCAAATGAAAACACAAATCATTTGAACAAATTTTAAAAAAAGGATGGTAATCAAAATGGCACAATATACGTTGGAAAAAAAGGACAGCTTTATCGTATTGGGGATTGGAACGGAACTGAAGAGCGATTACACAGACTACGCCGGCATCAACAAAGAAAAAGCAGAATTCTGGTCGGCTGTCGAAGAAGATGGAAGGCTGGATACGTTAAAATCCATCGCCGCTAATGATTTCATTTTTGCCGTGAACGAAGCGGTGAACAACAAGATGATGTACTATGCCGGCGTCATGACGGATGCTTCGCTGCCAGAGGCAACGAGAATGATCCAATTCCCTCAGGGCGAATACCTCGTTGTTAAAGGGGAAGCGCCGACATCCAATGATCTGAGCAATCAGCTTGCTGGCGTTGCGTTTGGTCAAGTGCTGCCGGAAGCGCAAGATTATGCTTATGTTGGAGGGCCGAATGCAACCGTTGAGATGGGGCAGCGGGACGGCGTCGTATTTGGCGAAATGTGGATTCCTGTTGTAAAGAAGTAAGTAAATTCGTGAAGTAATCGGGGCGGATTTTGCCCGAAGTGAGTTCTAAGGTGTAACGCCTTGCAAAACTTTTAGGAGGGATAGAAATGTCGTATATCGTTGATTTTAAAAATGTGTCCACCGTTGGTGTTGAGTCTTCTCCAGTAGCAGAAGCGCTTGCTGGGCTTCGGGCGAATGAGGCCCGTTACTTCATGAACAAGTATAAGCACAAATTTACGGTCATACCCGCAAGCGAAAGCCAGGAGACTCTGGATTATGTGAACCGGATTTTGAAAGAAGAACGAGAGATCGAGTTTTCAGCCAAGCCTTTGGAAACATCGCAATTTCAAGTCGAAAATATTCAATTCACCTATGTCTTTTATGAAGATGGTCTGGGGCTCAATGTAATGTATACGGTGGATGACCCGAAGAAGCGGGCCGTTGGTTTTAAGCTTTCGGACGGGATGGAGGAACCGAAGGAGCTGGAAAAGTTTAAGTTTGCCCGGCAGAAGTCTAAATTGGCTGGAACGATCCGGGGCTCGTTTTTTGTCATCAAGAAAGAGTATTAAACTACTTAGTAAAAGCCGCAAAGATGCGGCTTTTTTGCATTTTAATTTACATAATCATCGGATGAAACAGATACTAGATTGGTTAGGCGGAGGCATTTCATTGACTCCTTTGAATGAGTTCAGTGTGAGTTGTTGGTACGTTCCTGGATGATCGCTAGAAGTTCCCATATTTTCGTAACAGAAGAACGACTACTCCAATCAAAATAAATATGATCCCGCCAAACATTTCAGTGGAACCATTTGAGCGAACTTGTTGGACTTCGGTATTGGGAGCACGTCGCAAAAATTTAAGAAGTCTGGAATTAGGATTTTTATAATCGTACAGGCCTAATACAATCATGAATATACCGAGTACAATCATCCCCATTTGATTTTTCTGCTTTTCACGAAAAGTTCCTCCAATCTTTAAATAAACTTCATACTAATAAAACAACTATATAGATTGAACTAAAGTTTAGCTTAGAACTTCCTGTTATAACGGTCCCATACGGCTCTATAACAATTAATTTCTTTAGTTCATTCTATCTAACATGTTAAGAAGTTCTTGGTTTTAGGTAAATACCCTTTTTCTTCATACGGACCAGACCGTGGCTGAATAAGCGCCATTGGAGCAGAATGGTTGACTAGAATTCATAATGACGGGAACCATCCATCTGAAATATGGTATACTGTGAACGTTAAGGGGGTGCTTTACTGATGGAGAATCGATCAAGATTGTCTGTGACTTCTTTCACTCATGCAAAGCCAGTATTGGAGAAGCGTTACTTTGCATGGGGCGGAATTTTAACTAACGCTGAATAAGCTTTTCTAATATTTTGGCTTTGCACCTTATTTTCAAAATAAGGAGTGAAGCGAATTGAAATATACGAATGCTAAAAAAATACTACCTGAAAAGCTAATTATAGAAATTCAACAGTATGTCCAGGGAGAGACGATTTACATTCCGAAGCAGCAGAAGGAATATCAGCATTGGGGGAGCTTGAGCGGCGGAAGGCAGTGGCTGGATCAGCGAAATGCCGAGATAAGACAAGCATATAAGAATAACAGCAGTATCGAGCAGCTAGCTGAGGACTATTTTCTCTCCATTGAAACGATTAAGAAAATTGTATATTCGGGAAATAAATAACGAACGGCACTGATGAAGATTATCTTCATCAGTTTTTTTAAGAGATCAGAAAGTATAAGTTTCGGAGCTTATGTTTCCTGATCTCGCAAGAAAAACTTCCTTTAGACGCGGTCTGTCTTCTTTGAAGGTACATCGATAGACGTTTTTTTTATGTCGAAAACGATTTTAAGTCATTGTTTACATATGAATCGTTTATTGCGCTCTTTAGAATTTGAATAGGTGGAGGAAGAATCCACTGGGGCGGAAGATCGATACAACAACTTATGAAATCGATCCCAACGGGGAATGCTGGACCACATCATCCTTCGATGGATTCTATAAGAAAGCGGGGAAACGTAACGATGAACGAACAAAAAAGCAGAAGCAGGCATCTGGTCGATCCGGAGATTATAAGTGCACTTGATTTATTTCCGACAAGCGATCTGACGGGTGCAACCCTAATGGAATCACGGGAAAATCAAGCAAAAATGATTCCGCAAACGGATGTAACGCAGCTGTTTCCTGTCACATGGGAAGAAAGAGCGGTGCCAAGCTATTTTGGCGGACCCGATATACGCATAGAAATTATTAAACCTCGTGAGCCCAAGTACGATAAAATGCCGTTATATTATTCGAT
Source organism: Paenibacillus favisporus (assembly GCF_040545415.1). Taxonomy (NCBI): domain Bacteria; kingdom Bacillati; phylum Bacillota; class Bacilli; order Caryophanales; family Paenibacillaceae; genus Paenibacillus; species Paenibacillus favisporus. The sequence goes on from NZ_JBEPLV010000001.1 coordinate 1,265,528, forward strand.
TCACGGTGGCGGAATGGTTATGGGCAGTCCGGTCGGCGATCGCTCAGCGAATGCAGCCTTAGCGGCGCAGCATGGTTTTTGCTGCGTATCTGTGGATTACCGTCTAGCGCCGGAACATATTCAGCCAAGCCAGTTGCAGGACTGTTATTCAGGGCTGAAATGGTGCATTGAACATGCCGAGGAACTCGCGATCGATATTCAGAAAGTCGCGGTCGGAGGGAGCAGCGCAGGTGCCGGACTTGCGGCAGGGCTAGCCCTATACATTCGCGATCAGAAGGAATTCGATATTCATCATCTAAGGCTGCGCAGCCCGATGCTCGATGACCGTACGAGTATTTCGCCGGATCATCCCTATGCCGGCGAGTTTGTGTGGACAAATCGCAGCAATTATTTTGGCTGGAAATCGGTACTAGGGCACGAACCCGGTCAAGAGGGGACCAGCGAGTATTACGTGCCTGCGCGTGCGAAATCGCTGGCCGGTTTAACGCCCACGTATATCAGCATAGGCAGCATTGATTTGTTCATAGATGAAGCGATACGATTTGCCCAACAGCTTGCCTTTGACGGTGTCTTGGTGGAGATGCATGTATATCCTGGATATCATCATTTGGCTCCAGCCTTTCCGAATGCGCATTATTCGCAAGAAGGCGCCAAATCCAGTGAATACGCCTTGCTGAAAGCACTGGAGCTGGTTTGATTTCATTTTCTCGAGTATGATCTTAAAAGTAAAGCAGCAGTTCAAAACTTTGAACTGCTGTTTTTTTGTTGCTTACACATCGATGCTCAAATAACTGCAGGTACCATACAAATTTCAACCATCGTTATCAAGACATGGTGTATTGCGTATATATCTGGTCAGCATTCTCGCTATATCTTCGGGAGGAATAGAACGATCCGCCGTAAACCAATGTTGAATCATTCCAAACTGTGCATTTCCCAAATAAGCAATTGCATAATCCGTAAATAGGTTTTCAGAATGATCGTCTTGATTTCGTTTCAGATTTTCATACAAACGTGTACCCACTAAATACTGGAGCCGTTCTTTCAACTCTGCTGGAGCTTCCGGATGGAATAGCGCTTTAAAAAAGCTGGCATGCGTATGCATGTATTGGAAGGCTTTGGTAATCGGAGGATAAGCTCCCTCATGATCAGGATAGCGCATCAACTCCTGAAGATTGAGAGGTTCGAATACGCTCAATAATTCTTGAATAAATACAGTTTCCTCAATCAGATGAAAAATATCTTTATAATGCAAATAAAAAGTACCTCGATTAATTCCTGCTGTTTCACATAGGTTTTTAACCGTAAGCCCTTTAATGCCTTTATTTTCTAAAATAGATAACAAGGCGTTCTCCATTAGCGTGCGACTGCGGACGACTCTCAAATCCGTACTACTTTGGCTCATTTGTGTACCTCCATGATGAATGTCGGTGTTTATCAACAATTTTGACGTTATATCTATTAATCAACACGTGGCCTTTTATGTTCATTGAACTCCCCGTTATGCCTGATTATAATTGCTTCTATAGCCTTAAATCAACACGTGTTCATTACCATCGGGCTATATCAAATTTTAGGAGGGAAACCATGGAATATAGATATCTTGGAAAGACGGGTACGAAAGTCAGCGCGTTTGGATTAGGCGGATCCAGTTTTGGATCAAGGACAAGTGAAGAAGATAGTATAAAAATGATTGATGAAGCATTGGATTTTGGGATCAATCTGATTGATACATCTAACAGATACGGAAATGGGGAATCGGAACGCATTATCGGAAAAGCGATTAAAACCAGGCGGCAAAATGTCATATTAGCTTCTAAATTTGGTGCGGAGGCTACCCATGAATTAAATCATAGTGGTGCATCTCGCCGCTCAATACGAACTGCTGTTGAACAAAGTCTGCTACGTTTGCAGACCGACTATATAGACCTTTATCAACTCCATCTTCCTTTTGAATTTGTTGCTTATGAGGAGATTCTATTAACGTTGAACGATTTGGTGAAAGAAGGGAAAATTCATCATATCGGTACTTCAAATCACCTGGGTTGGCAAATGGTTCGGGCACAAGCCATTAGCGATCGATATCATATTCAGCGATTTGTAAGTGAACAAACACCATATTCTATGATCAATCGACAAATGGAATTTGAACTTGCTGAAGTCGCTAAACAATATGATCTTTCTCTATTCGTGTACAGTCCCTTATCTGGTGGCTTGCTGACAGGAAAGTACAAAGCAGGTCAGGCCGCGCAAAGCGATTCTCGTGCTGCGACATTAAAAGGGTATGCAGATGCGTTAGATCCTGAGCTAGCTGAAAATGAATATAAGTTTAAGATCATTGAAAAGCTGCAGCATCTTGCGAATGAAGCGGGGATTCTACTAGCGGATATGGCAGTCGCTTTTACCCAAAGTCATCCATCCGTCACGTCAACTCTCTGGGGACCGCGCACTTCAGAACAATTAAAAGCGTATATTGCCGGTGCAGAATTGAGGCTCGGTACGGATGTGCTGGATGCGATCGATGCCATTGTTCCACCAGGCAAACGGATCGATGACAAAGAGCAGACCTGGAGTCCTGAGTGGATGAGTGCCGAACGGCGCAGACGACACGTGAGTTGAAAAATCATTGGAGAGGAACCTTGCGAAATCATACAACGGCAGCCGATCACACGATCGGCTGCCGTTGTTTATCGTAGTATTGGGGAGTGCACGTTTTGGATCTTCATGAATATTAATGATGATTTGTCCCTCTAAACGGCTTGTAGAAGGCACGAATGTCTTGTGCCAAGAGCTCGGGTTCTTCCAATGCGGTAAAATGTCCGCCACGGGGCAGCGTAGTCCAGCGGGTTACGTTTAGGTTGCGTACAGCCCATTCTCGGGGCGGCAGCAATATATCTGCAGGGAGTAATGCGATGCCTGTCGGCACCTCAATGTAGCCCAGTGGCGGCAAGGAATGAGAATTCTCATAATAGATGTTCGCTGCCGACATGGCCGTGTTTGTCACCCAATAAATCATCAAATGCGTGATCAATTCATCCTTACTGAATTTTTGCTCAAGATTACCGTTACAATCGCTCCATGCCCGGAATTTTTCAATGATCCAGCCTGCCAAGCCGACCGGTGAATCGGATAGCCCATACGCCAGTGTTTGGGGGCGAGTGGATTGAAGGGACATATAGCCACCTTCTTCAGCAATCCATGCCGATGCGTTTTTCTTGTATCGCAGTTCCTCTTCCGACAGCTTTGCCTGATCCGTTGCCGTTATCAGATCTTTAATGATGCCGATATCGGTCAAGTGGATTCCGAATAACAGTTCCGGATGGTTGGCTGCCAGGTACCTTGTAACACCGGAGCCGATATCCCCGCCGGCGGCAGCAAATTTTTTGTAACCTAAGTGCTGCGTCATCAGCTTAGCCCACATTTCCGAGACACGAAAATTGTTGACGCCGGAATGTGCAGGGCGGCTTGAGAACCCAAAACCAGGTAATGACGGGACAATCACATCAAATGAGTCTTCAGGGTTACCGCCGAAGCTGGCTGGATCCGTAAGCAGAGGAATGATTTTTTCGTAACGAAGGTAACTGTCGGGCCAACCGTGGGTAAGAATGATGGGCAGAGGGTTAGATCCTTTACCACGCTCATGTACAAAGTGCACATCGATCCCGTCGATATGGCAGCAATACTGTGAAAAGCGGTTCAACTCGGATTCCTTGGCTCGCCAATCATAATGGTCCTCCCAGTACGAAACGAGCGACTTTAAATAACTTAATTCCGTGCCTCGTTCCCATCCATCGTTATCTAGTTGTTCCGGCCAGCGAATATGATCCAGTCTGTATTTTAGATCGTCCAAAATTTCGTCTGCGACATGAATGTGAAAACGCTCAATCGTCATCGTGCTTTCCCTCCTTTTGTCGTTGCATCGCCATTATATCCTTTGTGCTGGTATGGTACACTGGCATAAACGAAGCATCTAACTATAAAATTTGATAGGTGATGGCTATGCCGCAAATAGACCGACACAAACATCGTACTGTGAATATTGAGTTTACCGCTGTGGAGGATCTCAGCATGCTTCCTTATCCTGATCGTTATACTCTCATTCTCTTCACATCAGGAAGGATGAGCGGGATGTTAAACGAACGGCCGATATCGATCGTAGCTCCTGGTATCCTTTGTTTGGCCGAGGATGATGAGATGGAAGTGATCGAAAAACAAAACGTTGCTGCACAATCCTTTCGTTTTCATCCCGAATTTCTTAACACGATCACTCTCTCCGAAACGCGGGGCTATTTCCCGACGAGTCCGAGAATTCAAGCAGGCCGTTCCCTTTTTCACAGGGAGGATCCATATACAGCTGTACCCCGTATCACCGAGAAAGCATTTCCGCTATTATTTGAATGGTTTTTTATACTCGGCATGGAAGTGCAGGCGCAAAGTGATGCCCGCTGGGTGTGCAGAATAAAGAAATACCTCATCCAAATTCTGGGTTTGCTCGAGGATTTAAACCGAAATGGCGAACATTCCCCTGTCGATTTGGTGCTGGAGTATATTCACACGAACTATTCCAGAAAGATTTCTTTGGAGGATCTGACGAGCTGCGCTCATTTAAACCGAGTGACGCTGAATAAGTTGTTTCAGGAAAGATGCGGTCTTACAGCCATGGGTTACTTGCTGTCATACCGTTTAAAAGTTGCAAGTGAACTTTTAACGCATACCGGGATGAAGCTTGATGAAATTGCTCACGCTGCCGGATTTGAGTATGACACTCACTTGATCAAGCAATTTACGGCTAAAAAAGGCATCTCACCTACAAAATACAGGACCATCTCCCGCAAGTTCTCCACGGTTCAATAAAAGACGGAGAGCCCTTGAGCCTCCATTGACAGTGATCCGCTTAACGATTAAGGTAGTGGAGGATATGAAGTAGAAAGTCATTTATTTTGGAGGATATTTATGAATCAACGCTTTCGAATTACGAGATCGATGCAGCCGGACTCCGGTGATCAAGACATTTCATTGGAAGAATGCAAAGCTTATTTTTCAACCAAGGCTGATTTTACTTACCAAACGGTGCTGACTGTACAAGGGGAAGAAAGTACCATGTCGATCGAAGGGGATTTCTTTATGTGGCAGCATGGGGGCGCCCTCATTCCTTTTAGGCACTATATGGGGGAGTTGTATGCAGCTGTCTCACATCAAGACGTCGTACCCCTTATGATCGAAATTGCAGGAGATTTGCGGGCGGATATCGTGGAAGGGTAATGGGCATAGGAGGGAGACCATGGAAGTTTTTGAAGAATACTTAACACGGATGGATAACCCCGAGCATCGTGCCCGATTGGAAGAAATTATTGGCTGGATCACGAAGACATTCCCGAATTTAACACCAAAGATTGCGTGGAATCAGCCTATGTTTACCGATCACGGCACATTTATCATCGGCTTCAGCGTTGCCAAACATCATCTGGCTGTTGCCCCTGAAAGGGCGGGGATTCTTCATTTTTCCGATGAAATTGTACAATCTGGCTATGATCACACCAAGGAGTTGGTGCGGATCCGCTGGGATCGTCCTGTTGATTACTCCTTACTTGAGAAAATGATCAAATTTAACATTTTGGATAAGGCAGACTGCACAACGTTTTGGCGGGCATAGCTTTTTCATAAAGTGCAAATCGCAAGATTACGAGAATAGACAATAGTTAAAAAAGCCGCATTGCTGCGGCTTTTTTTATTTTAAATCCAATTGCCAAAACCTGGCCTACTTAACCTTGTTGTTCTTCTTAAAATAGGCGCGCGCATCTTCCCGGGTTTCCTTGGGCAAGGTGCGCTCCAGTTCCTCGTTCATCCACTGCAGTGTCCGGCTTCGCAAAGAATCCCGCATTTTCTCCTCCGCCTCCAGCATGACCATATTGATCAAGCAATCCGAAGGCGTGCAGGAAGCGCACGCATCGTTGTTTTCCTTGCTCCGGTAGAAATAATTTTTATCTTTAATGTTCTGGCATTGAAAAATGGGCTGATCTCCTTCGACGGCCGTTACGACGTCCCAGAACGTTATCGCATCCGGGGATTTGGCCAGCTTGTAGCCGCCCTTGACCCCTGGTACCGAATCCACAATACCCGCTTTGGACAGCTTCCCGAATATTTTGGACAGATACGTCTCCGACAAACCTTGATAGGCGGAAAGTTCTTTGATCCCGATCGGACTGTCCACCGGGAGATCAATCAAATATACGAGGCAATGCAAAGCATATTCGACCCCAATACTATACTGCATGCAAGCCACCTGCCTCCCGACAAATTCACTAACCATAATGTTAAAAGCAAACATTTTTGATGTCAAACGTAACGCGATTGACAAACGGAATGATTGCAAGTTATAATGTCGACAGAACTAATCGACGATCAATGTTGTCGACAATTATAAATGAGTAGGAGAGGATGCATCATGAATAAAATGCTGGTTCTAAATGCCCATCCGGACGTAGAATCCACCACCTCGGTGACTTTAAACGTGCTCGAGTCTTTTTTACAGCGTTACAGAGAGCTTGTCCCAGATGGTGAGGTCGAACAACTCCATCTTTATCGTGACGAGGTACCACTGCTGGATCACGTTGCTCTAACGGCCCGCAGCAAGTCCGCAGCAGGAGAATGGCTTACACCGGAGGAGCAGGCCGTTACGGACCGGACGAACGAACTGCTGCGGCAGTTCAAAGGTGCGAAGAACATCGTCATTGCGATGCCGATGCATAATTTCAATATCCCGTCCAAACTCAAAGACTACATGGACGCCATTCTCATTCCGCGGGAAACGTACACGTTTACCCATTCGGGCTCCGTAGGCTTGCTTAAGGACGGACGGAGCGTACTCGTTATTCAGGGAAGCGGATCGATATACACCAAAAACGACTGGTACACGGAAGTGGAATATTCCCATCAATATCTACGATCGATGTTTACCTTTATGGGATTTGACAGCTACGAGATCATTCGCGCACAGGGAAACGCTGTTTTACCGAAAGAGAACGTACTGGAGCAGGCCAAGCAGGAGGCCCTTCAGGCGGCCGAACGTTTCGCACATCGCATGTCTGGCAGCGTTACGCGATAAGGGCCCGTATTAAAGATCGTCCTGGGGGATACGATAAAGATCAAATCGGATCCGAAACGCCCCGCCATCTTCAGGCCAGGAAGGAAAACTGTCATGGAATGCGTCATTTTCACTGGGATACAGGCTTCCGGAAAATCAACATTTTACAAGGAAAGGTTTTTTGCAACTCATATGAGGATTAATCTTGATATGTTGAGAACAAGACACCGGGAGAGTGTTTTTCTGGAAGCATCCGTCCGAACGATGCAATCCTTTGTGGTAGACAATACGAATCCCACCGTGGAGGATCGAAAAAAATATATCGATTTCGTGAAAAAACATCATTATAAGGTTATAGGGTATTATTTCGAACCTGACTATGAATTATCCCAAGACCGTAATAACAAGAGGGAAGGGAAAGAAAAGGTTCCTGAGATCGGAATGATTAGCACTTTGAAGAAGCTGCAACGGCCGTCTTATAGTGAGGGTTTTGATGAGCTGTATATAGTCAAGTCACTAAACGATGGGTTTGAGATTCAAAAATTACCTTATGAAGGATAACGCAATCTTACCGTGCGCCGTCAGGCGGCGCGGTTTTTTGCTAATCCCTTCCGGTCAACAGTCGTCTTCCCAGCTGCAGCCTCGCTTCAAGCTCGATCCTGCTTTTGCAATCCTCGCAGTAATACATTCCGTTTCTGTTACGTTTCGCGCGCTCATATGCTGGAGTGCCCTCGAAGACATCAAATGATCTTTTGCAGCTATAACAGATCAATTGCCAACGAAATTTATTGGATTGGTCCTGCACCGATATCCCCTCCTTAAATCACGAAAGAGTCCGACTCTCTTGACGTGGTAACCACAACGCGGTATAACTGAAAAAAACTCTAAATAACACACTGTGCTATTTATAATAATACATCGTGTTAAAATAAAATCAAGGGGCGTTTTCACCGTGCCAAAAATTGTGGACCATGACCAAAAAAGAAAACTGATCGCGGAATCGGCATGGAGAATTATTGAAACAAAGGGGATCGAGCATGCGTCTATTCGTGCCGTTGCCGCTGCGGCAGGGGTGTCGCCTGGAGCCTTACGGTATTATTTTTCAACGCAGGACGAGCTGCTGTTATTTATCGTGGATTATTATTTGACGAGAGGAGCCGACAGAGCAAAAGGAACAGAGATAAGCCGTATTCCGATGAAAGCCGCGCTGGAAGTGGTATTAGAGCTCCTCCCCATGGATTCGGACAAACGAACGGCAGCCGGCGTCTGGTGGGTATTCGCGATCCGTTCACTCACGAGCTTGGCGTTACAAGATAAAAAGGATGAGCTCACGGACGGGCTTCATGACCTGAGCAGAACCGTCCTCGATCTTCTGGCTAAGGCAGAGCTTCTTCCCTCATCCATCGACATGGAGCTCGAAAGCTTGAGATTGGCCGCGCTGATCGAAGGCTTGACGGTTCTGGCTTTGCTTCGGTCGGAGATCTACGCGCCGGAGACCATTGAACGGATCATCGTCCGCCACCTTCAGGAGCTGTGCGGGCACGCGGTGAATGAGTAAACTTGAAGAGGAACGGTTTCACCAAACTCAACTTAGCAATTGAAAAGAAATCGAAATCGTTAATATACGATAATATTGGGTTGTGCTTATTGCGTCATTTCTAAAGCGATTTGCATCATTATTTCTTGGATGAAGGAGATGTGCGAGATGAAGGTCAATAAAATAGATCATGTAAGTATAAACGTAAATGATCTCTCGGCCGCCAAAGCGTTTTTTCTCGATATAGGCTTTGAGGTGCGAGCGGAATGGGAGATGGAAGGCGAGCTGTTGGATCGGGTCCTAGGGCTCCGCAACGGAAAAACAGCCTGTATAGCATTGGGGGCACCAGAGAGCCAGGCATGGATCGAGCTGGTCAAATATTATCATCCGACAGATGAAACCGAAATTCAGCAGTCTTATCCCTATACGCTCGGTATCCGGCATATGGCCATTGAGGTTGAAGACATTGAAGCCATCGTATCCACATTGAAACAGAAGGGCACGGAAACCTTTAGTGAGATCCAGCAATATGAACAAAGTTACAAGTTATGCTATGTTCGTGGGCCGGAAGGGATTATTTTGGAGCTGGCTGAGAAGGTCAAATAACGGGACGTCTCTGGCGTACGGAAGGGTGAATGCGCAGAGAACCCTGGTTATTCGAATTTCGAAGGCGGCACATTGTAATATTTTTTGAAGGCTTTTGAAAAGGTAAACGGATCAGGATACCCGAGAAAGCCTGCGATCTGTTGGATCGTGTATTTTTTGGCGTAGAGATAGTCGCGTGCCCGGTTCATTTTGATTTGGGAAATGTACTGTCCTGGCGTAATGCCTACGCTTTTCTTGAAATAGGAGATAAAATACTTTTCGGATACGCCGACTAGCGCAGCGAGCTCATTCATCCGAACGGAACGGTGCAGGTTTGCATCCACGTATTGAAATACGTCCTGCAGTACACTTAGGCTTCCTTCGGTTTTACCCGGTTTCCTGCCGTTGAGGAATGTGCCGGTGTAGGCGCCTTGCCCGTGAAGCTCAAGGATCTTTGCAATAACGGCGAGGAGGCAGGCTTTCAAGTAAAGCTGGTTCCCTGGTGTGCCGCTGACCTGTTTCAACCGGCGATAGGCCTGTGTGAACAATATCGCTTCCTCCTGGATCAGACCGCGTGGCACAATTCCAGGGAGTTCGAACTCACCTAGTATTCGCTGTTGTTCGCCGATACCGAAATTGAAATGAATGTAAATGAATCGGCAGCCGTCTTCGGTCGTCGAAGCGATATAAGGCATATCGGGATAAAAAAACACCGCATCTCCCGGACCTGCCGTATGTTCGGACTCGCCGATCGTTACCCTCACAGAGCCCGATTGAATGAACCATAGATCGTAATCGGGATGAGACTTGTGCTCGGTCCAATTCTTATCGTGAGCTTGTTCTAAATAAGAGCTTATGCCGAGCGTGACATACTCCGAGAGTTCGTTGAGAATGCTCATGTTTGCATTCATCGGCTTGCATGACCTCCTCTACCGCATGACATCTGTGATTTTAAACTTAGTATATCAAAGGGTTTATGAGTTGTTAATGATATTACTTTTTGACATGTACTTGAAACGATCTCACATTCCGTTTTCCGGTCATCCTCCTATAATGGACTTATACCATACGAGGAGGGTTATTTGTGAACAGTGTGAACATGCAGCAGCCGAAGGTCGTCGTCATTGGAGCAGGCAGTCTGTTTTTCGGTCGTCAGTCCATTTGGCAGATGGTCCATTCTCCATACTTGAATCAGGGAACGCTTGCTTTGGTGGATACGGACGAGGAACGATTATCGAAAATGGTCAAACTGGCGGAGATGGTGGCCCGCGAGAACAACGTATCTTTGAAGGTGGAGGGCTCGACGGACCGAAGACAGGTGCTTCCAGGGGCTGACTTTGTCGTACTCAGCTTTGCGGAGCAATCGGTCAAATATCGGGGCATCGACTGCCAAGTGTCATTAAAATACGGCATTCGCATGTGCTCCGGGGATACGATCGGACCAGGCGGTATATTTCGGGCGATGCGGGAGCTGCCGGTCATTATGGAATGCGCCAGAGATATTGAAGAGCTGTGCCCCGACGCCTGGGTGATCAACTATATTAACCCGTCTACCGTCAATGGGATCGCTTTACACCGGTATGCGCCGAAGCTGAAATCGTTCGCGCTGTGTGACAGCCATCATATGCCGCATAAAAAGGCCTATTACGCCGTAAGGGCGGGAATTATCGGGGACAGAAGCGGGTTCAATGAGGAGATCGACCGGAAGTTCGACTTCCGCGTCGCCGGCGTCAACCATTTCACGTGGCTTTTGAAAGCGGAGTTCGAAGGCAAGGATGTCATGCCGACGATCGCGGAGGCGATGCGCAAAGCGGCTGGCGAGGAAAATAACGGCGGAGATCGCGGGGCAAAGGCGCTTCATAACGATGCTATTACGTATGAACTGTACGATATTTTCGGGTATATTCCTACCTGTACAGCCCATACCAAGGAGTACGTCCGTTATTGGCAAGGTCACGGCAAGACGCCGGACGCCATTCCGCCGTTGTCGATATGGGAGACGGAGGACCGGTATCAGCGTCACGACGAGATGTGGCGGCAGGTCGACGACTTCCTCACAGGAAATATTCCGATTGCCGATTACATGAGTACCTTCGGCCCGGATCATGCGACAGACATTATCGAAAATATGGTGGGCAACTTGGGGAAACGGTTCTTCATCAATACGCTGAATCGCGGCGCGGTCACAAATATGAGCGACGACTCGTTCCTGGAACTGCTGTGCGACGTGAGCATGGACGGGGCGAAGCCAGTCCACGTGGGCGAGATGCCGCGGGGAATACGGGGCATGCAGGAGCTTGTGCTGGATACGCATGAGCTTACGGCGGAAGCCGTCGTGGAGCACAGCTACGAGAAGCTGCGGAGAGCGATGCTGACGGATCCGCTTGTGAACTCGATCAGCGACGCAGACCAGATCATCAAAGAACTGCTGATACTTGAGCGAGAGATGATCCCTGATGCTTGGTATTAAGAATGACAATCCAAACCCAAATCAGGTTCGGCGTCATGATCGTCAGTATATGTAGGAGAAAGCCGGGCGCATTAGGCTGAGAAAGTTCCATGATTGAACCTTGGTGCCCATACAACAACAGGCAAGCGAGCTAGCGCATTATGCACAGCTCGTTTGTTGTTTTTGGATATTCAAGCCTCCGATCGTTCTGGATTTATCGTTTTGGGCTGGGGTACGCCAATTATACACATGAATCTTTAATAACACCTTATTATATAGAAGGCATGTATTCAGATAATATATTAATGCGGGGTAAATATAGAAGAAGGGATGGTGGAAAATGATGAATTTTACGAAGCTCACTGCGTATCTGGATACTTTTTATAATGAGAAAAACATTCCTGGTTTAGGTGTCGCTATGTATCACAAACACCAGCCTGTTTACGAACATTATACCGGGTTTTCAGACGTAGAGAATCAGGTTCCATTTAGAAGGGACAGTATTTTCAAATTGTATTCTGCAACAAAGGTCGTGACTTGTACAGCACTGCTGCAGCTGCTAGAGCGAGGAAAATATAAGCTCACGGATTCTTTGTATGAGTATATCCCAGAGTTTAAGCACATGCTTGTTCGTCATTCGCTGCCAGATGGAACAGTCGACCTGGTTCCTTCACAAAATCCAATTACCATCGAGCATTTGTTTACAATGACAGCAGGAATCGAAACGATTCATACGGATGCAGTTCATAAGGCTGTAGCCGAGAGCAACAGTGAGGGCCGGACACTTGCTGTTATCAGGGCAGTGGCGCAGGAGCCGTTAGCCTTTGAACCGGGCTCGCATTTTAAATATACCGCGTGCCACGATGTGCTGGGTGCATTGCTCGAGGTCATAACAGGGCAAAGCTTTGGACAATATTTGCAGGAGAATATTTTCGATCCGCTAGAGATGAAAGATACCTCATTCCAGCTAAAGGATGAGAGCCGCTTTTGCAAGCTGTACAATCGATTTAATGGTAAGACGCACACGGCAGAAAGCGTCGGAGAAACCTTTAAGCTTAAGCCAGGTCCAGCTTATGAAAGCGGCGGCGGCGGATTATATTCCACAGTGTCAGACTATATTATATTTGCAGAGGCATTGTGCAACTACGGATTGGCACCGAATGGCGTGCGCATCCTTAAACCGGACACAGTGGATGCTATGCGAAGCAACCGCCTGTCGCGTACTGCGCAGCAGGATTTTGCCAAATTCGGCGGGGGAAGCAAACTGGGCTATAGTTATGGCTTAGGCGTAAGAACCTTAGTGAATCCTGAGGATAACAATGCACTTAGCCAACATGGGGAATTTGGCTGGGATGGCGCTAGAGGCTGTTACGTTGTCATGGACCCTGAATCGGAAGTCACGCTGTTCTATGCGCAACAGGAACAGGGTTCGGAGTGGTATCGCTGGCACGGTACGATACGGAACTATGCCTATGCTAGCATTTGGGATGCAGAGATGCCACCAACCCAATATAAAAGCCGACGTTTAGAGGATATATGAGGCGAAAAAAGCCGCATGGTTGCGGCTTTTTGTATTTTCTTAAACGACCCTTGCTGTTCCAAATGCATAATGATGCCATAAAATATCTTCCACCGTATCAGCCTGATCCTCCTCGCACTCAATCAAGAGGATCACTTCCGAATATTTGCCCCGTAACAGACGCCGCTTCTTTTTAATGACTTTGTAGTAGAACAAGTCGATGCAAACCCCAAGGATAAAACCAACAGACGTGCCAATCAGGCCGCAATAGATCGGCCCCCAGGCCAGCTTAAAACCGACACTGGCACCAATGACGGCAAACGCCGTGCCAAGCGCTGCTCCAGTGCTGATCAACGAAATTCCGTCCGCGTTGTGGATACTGTCAAACAATCTCCGCTCCGTTTTGCGATTCGTTAAGGGTACAGCGAAAATGTTCTCTTTATGGATTCCGTTTTTCTCCAGAACCGTGATCGCTAATTCCAAATTGGTGGAATGCTCAAACGTTGAAAATATTTGTACCATCGGGTTTATTTCACTACCTTTCCCTTTTTTACTTGAAACGAAGGGCTTTGGTAATGCTTGATCAGGAAACTCTTCTGCTCGTTGTTAAACAGCTTGTTATTTTCCACGGTGTTTGCATACGAGTCGTACGCTGAAAATCCCCACATGGAAGGCATGAACAGCAGCCATTGTTTGTCAAGCACAGCCGTTGACTCCGTTAATTGACCAAGGAACAAGTACTGGACGGACAGAAGCAGTTTGGAGAAATATAAAAATACGATCGTCCAAGCAAGTGCGAAAAACGCGGTGACGATGCGGTGAATGTGCAGCTGTCCGAGCCCTGGCATAAATAATGACCAGATGACCGACATGACGGGTTGCCGTTTATCCAAATAATTAATCTCCATCGCTCCGATGGTAAAAGAGTTAAATGGCGCATTTTCTTTTTCAGCGAGCAAATAAACTTTGTTCATATCGACCGATGTTCGGTAACTATCCCATATGCCAAACAAATAAACCGGAATATACATGAGCATCCACCTTGGATCCAGCACCTCTTTCGCTGCCTCAATATTCCCGCAAAACGAATGCACCATCGCCAGATTAATTTTTGCGTTGTAATTGACAATCACTTCCCACATAAACAAGGTGAGCCCACGTAAATATTTGCTTAACAGGAGGTGCCCGAAACCCGGAAATGCCGCAGACCACCAAGCAATGACATACGGATTGCGGATATGAAACTGGGTGGTGCCGGCTATGGAAATATGGGCCTTGTAGCGGCGGAATTTGTTTTCGACATTCCTGTAATTATCCACGAACTTTCCTCCATAAATACACTTAAAGATTGGCTATTTGCCTTCTCACGAGTTTCAAATTACATACAAGAATTAAGAATATAAAGGGATATAATACAGCTGAATACCATAGCTTCCAACCGTTGTAATAAAAAAAGTCGGTCTGCACTGTGAGCCATTCAATGCCAACAGAAAATACTGACCAGATTAGAATATAGGTAATTTTGAACCGCAATCTCTTATGGAAAGGGAAAAAATTCAAGAACAGGAAGCTGACGGACGGGAAATACATGATAATCGCCAACATAGACAGCCACTGGAATCCGGGGGACAGGTAACCATAGAGATCATAATGCAGGTCAAACACCACATCCGTTGTAAGACCGAATGCGTAGGCAAAAAAGGAAGTCGCATAAATTTCGACCCTGCTTAAACTTTTTGGGACTGAAAAAGACACAATGTTCAGAAATAAAAAAAGGACAAATACATAGACCATGCTTATTGACCACTTCCCGTTTTGATCCGGCGCAGTTCTGTGCCTGATTAGCATTATGGGATGATTCAGATGATAATAAACCCCCTTCACTGAAGACAGTAAAAAGCCCTCGGCGATGGTGCCAAGGACTGATCGGATTTTTGTTGGGCACTACTAGTCTCCCAAAAAGATTATACTTTTGGCCGGGTCGTGTTTCTACCCAAGCATTACCATAGGGACAACATACATTAATAGAGTCAACTTATGATGATTAAGGAGGAGATATGATGGGGAACAACAATATTCACGGCTGTCCCGCTCCACAGAATATTACATTGGTGCAGCGCTTGCAGGCGCTTGTGGGACGAACGGTTACGGTGTTCCAGCCCGGGTTTCCGAGATTAACCAAAACGACAGGCAAGCTCTCCAATGTGACCAAGTCCTCGTTTACCGTTGGCAAGACTGTAGTCGCAATCCAGACCTCCTTCTATATCGTCACGAACGAAAGGGTTATACGGACGAAACCCTTTGACTTGACGGCCACCGCAGAAGATATCGGCGAACTGAACGGGATTTTAATCCGCGTGGGGCGGGGTTTTGTCGAGCTTGTCCAGACCCCGGGCCGAAGAGTGCCTACCATTTTTCCATTGAATATATTTACTGAAGTGATTTGCGAAAGCGAAGAGGAGTAAGAACCGCAACAAAGCGAAAACCTTCAATCCGTTGTGGCATGGATTGAAGGTTTTTTGAGTTTAGATGCTTCTATTTTATTGTAAGATGCAATGCAGTTTTTTACCCTTCTTCCGTCGAGTACGTCTTCAGGTTCCGAAGAACAGGGAAAAGCCAATACATCCAGATCACGGCAACAGCTAGGGTGCCAACGCCGCCGATGATGGTTGCCGGCACGGCACCGACCAACCCGGCCATCGTACCGGATTCGAATTCGCCGAGCTGATTGGAAGTGCCGATGAAGAGCGAGTTAACGGCATTGACCCGACCCTGCATCTCTTGGGGCGTGTTCACCTGTACAAGCGTCGAACGAATCACGACGCTGACGACGTCGGCTGCGCCGGTGAGAAACAACGCGAAGAGCGAAAGCCAGATGCTGCGGGAGATGCCAAACAGGATGGTCGCCAAGGCGAACACCACGAGCGAGGCAAACAGCGTTTTGCCAATGGCTTTCTCAATCGAAATACGCGTGAGAATCAGCGAAACAACGATCGCCCCGACTGCTGGCGCGGCGCGAAGCAGGCCGAGACCGGTCGGACCGGTCTTCAGGATTTCGTCGGCAAAGATGGGCAGCAATGCCGTCGCGCCGCCGAGCAAAACGGCGAACAGATCGAGCGAGATGGTGCCCAGGATGATTTTACGGGCGAATACGAACCGCAGACCGCTGAAAAAGGTGTCGATCCCGACGGCATCCAGCTTTTTAACGAAATGAACGGTCTTCACGAAGAAAATCAATACGACGGATATTAGGAGCGCGACCAGCGTTGTGATGTAGGCCGTAGAGATGCCCCAGATCACGAGTAAACCTCCGAGCGACGGGCCGACGATCATCGCCGTTTGCATCCCCGAGGCGGACCAGGCGGCTGCCTGCGGCAGCTGCTCGCGGTCGACGATATCCGGCACGAGGGCGGCAGAAGCCGGGCCTTCGAAGGTACGGCAAGCGCCGAGAATGGCAGCGGCGATCAACAAATGGACAGAGGTGATCCAGCCCTCAATGCTGCTGATGACGAGAAAGACGACGACAGCGCACTCCATGAGTTGGCAAATATAAACGATGGTACGGCGATCATAACGGTCCGCCGTCTGCCCGGCCGGCAGCGTCAGCAACAGCATAGGCAGGAACTGGGCCAGCCCGACAAAGCCGAGCTGAAAGGCGCTGTCCGTCAGTGCGTACATCTGCCAACCAATGACGACGGACAGAATTTGAAACGCGCTGGCCGAGAAAATCCGCGCGATCCATAAGTGCAAAAATGAGCGGTTATGGAGCACGGACGAAGTGTTCACATTCAATGCAAGTCATCCTTTCTTGTTGTGGAAAAAATGCCGAACGTATAGTTTCGGTAAAGCGAAACTATGTATTTGCTTACATAGTGCTAATTCATTTTATATGAAATGAAAAAAAGAGGGAAGGGAGGGGGAGAAAAACATGGAAGCCCCTCACGATAATAATCGAGAGGGGCTTGCTTATTATTCGTGCTATTTCCGAAAGTTATTTTTTTCAAGGGACTATTGCAATGGAGCAGAAATCATAGCTTTCAGGCTGTCTTCCGGGAGTTTGTCCATGCCCCAGAAAACGGCAGTATAATAAATATCGTTTTGCTTCCATAAGTAATAAGGAAGTTTAATGTTATCGTCTGATGATAAGTAGACATGATTTTTGTCTTCATAAGCCGAAACTTCGACGCCGTCCATCTCCAGTGTCCGGGTGAGCGAGAATTGGGACGCGTCGAAAAGGGGCTCTTTGCTCTGATATAGCGAGACACCGGTTGAGGAATCGGAAGGTCCGTGATAAGTTGTCCATAGTGTGTCCGTTGCTTGTCTGAAACCAAACCTGGTATTCTGGTCGCCGGCTCTAAGCAGTACCGAACCGCTCAGTTTATGTTCGGGCAATTCCTGAGGGATTTTCACCTTAAAGCCGAGAAGGTTCTTCGCCGCAAGCAAATCTTTCTCATCATACAGGGGAAATGAGTTTCCAGCTCCGTCGTAGCGGACATGCTGTATTTCCTTCGGCATAGCAAAAGATTGCACCATTTTGGTGAGATCTTCCTGCGACATATACTCGCTATAATAATTGATTGCGTACCATACGTGGTCATCCTGCCAGTAGAAGCTTCTGCCGGTTTCCGGCCTTTTCTTGTCGCGTCTCATTTCCGTGAATAACGTGCCTTTGACATTGCCGACCGTCACGGCTTCCTGTCGGTATTCAAGCGGCTTGTTCGGATTTGGGGGAATCTGAGAATAAGGAGCTCCCTGCAATTCACCCTCCTCCAACAAATTTCCCTTGCCCTTGGAAGCCTTGACCTCTATGGTTTGTTCATTTTTTTGGCCAAAGTTAGATACAAAAGTAACGGATACTCCGTCGATAATAGGATCGGTATCATGAATGTTGGTGACGTTCTTAAAATATGTGATAGCCTCCAAATGATAACCTTCAGGAAGATAGTCAGGTACTTTATAGTTATACTTCGGAAAATCAAGTGCCCGATCGATACTATGAAACCATCTGAATCTGTCGTTGTATGTAGGATATAGATTCAAACCAGGGTTTACGGATGGTTCCACCATATCCAACTTAGTATCCTTCCCGGCATCCGACGCATTGGTGAGCAAGATGGCTCCCATGACCATAAACAAAAGAATCGCAGCGGCGGATAGCTTGTACGAACCTTCCTTAAACTTGGTAATCATCTTCATTCTCCGTTTCGCCTCATATTTGCTGTCCCCAAAATGCGACAGGTTGATGCCAGGAGGAGGTTGATGGGAAAATGAACGCGACAGCATGAGTAAGGTCTTGCCATAAGGCAAAGCTTCACGCTCTCCCAATGTTTCAAGAACTTTTGCGTCGCAGGCCACCTCCTGATCGGCTTTCATCTTTCTTATGGAAAGCCACACCAAAGGGTTGTACCAATGCATCCCGACGGAAAGAGCCCACAGGGAATTGAACCATAGATCCTTACGTTTGTAGTGCACCAGCTCGTGCATCAGGATATGCGTCAGCTGGTTTGGGTCGGCGATCGTGCAAATATCTTCAGGCAAATAAATCCTAGGCCTCCATAAGCCATAAAGACAAGGGCTGCGAAGATGGCTTGTTTCATAGGCGTATATTCGTTTTTTTATGTTCAGCTTTCGTTTACACGCTTCAAGAACGTTGAGTACTTTAGTTTCCTCAATCTTTAGGGAGTTTCCAACTCTTTTTCTGAAAATGAGCGCGCAAAACAGGTAATATCCTCCCAAGCATAGAAGCCCTACAAGCCATATCAGCGAGCCGATCGAAAGCCAAGTCAGTCCACTCGTGGTGCCTGTGGAATGGTCTTGAGAAGAACGTGTTACGAAGGGAGACCCAAGTTCCTCCGCCGGATTTGGAGTGAGTTCAGGAAGCTGTTTTTTTACATCCGTTTCATTGTATTGAATTTCCGTGCTGGATCCGTTCTCACTTTGTTGAGTAGGTTGATCCGAATTTCGTTCCATCGGGAACATTTGCGGCAGCACATTAAACAGGCTCATCGGACTCTGCGGAGCAATGGGAACCAGAAGCTTAATTAACACAAGAAACCACAATATATAAACAACTCTAGGTTTAAGATGCTTTTGGAACAGCTTCCGGATCATAAGCAATAACAGTAGGATTACCGTCGATGCCACTGACGCTGCGAACAGAAGAGAGAAGGCCGTTTCCAGATACTTCATGACTTCTTCTTGTTCTCCAAGATTTGTTGAAGCTCCTCAATATCTTTCTCCGAAAGTGTCTCTTCTTCGAGAAATTTTGCGCACAGCATCCCTACAGCTCCTTTATAAACTCTATTCAGGAATATTCTCGGCTTTCAAGTATTCATCATGCGAAACCAGCGGATAGTAGAGGTAATTCCGGCCGGACTTTTCAAATCGAATGGCCTTTTTCTTGTGAAGCCTATTCAGGAAGGTTTTAACTGTCTGGTCTGACCATTGCATTTGCTGGGTTAATTCGGAAATGATCTCGCTGGCGGACATAGGCTCCTTTTGCCAGAGAAGCTTCATCACTTCGCTTTCGGCTTCAGTAATGTGCGGGAATTCGTGCATGGTATTCACCTTTCTTGTTTTTTTGTTTACAGCTGTAAACGATATTTAAAGTTTACAAGTGTAAACGTAACGTGTCAAGCTTAAATTGAGCCCCCCGAACGCAACAAAATACGCATACTTTTAACGTCCGCATCCTTGACAACGGCATGCAGTTGACGATCAATCTTTGTAAATGTTATTTTGTAATAATACCCATTTTATGGGTCACAAATTAAGGGGTGCTTGGCATGAAGTTATCTTTACACGATCGATTCATTAAACAAGCGATTGAACATGTAAGCAAAGATCAACGTTTTATGGGCCTGCTCGCGGGCGGATCTATGATGTATGGAGAAATGGATGAGTATAGTGATCTGGATTTAATTATCGTCTACGAGGATGCTTTTCAAAAAGAGATCATGGAACAGCGCATCCAATTTGCCGAAAGGCTTGGTCATTTACTGTCTGCATTCACAGGCGAGCATGTTGGGGAACCCCGATTGCTTATTTGTTTATATGGACCAGCCGCTCTCCATGTCGATTTAAAATTTGTTCATTTGGAAGAGCTCGAATCCCGGGTCGAGAACCCACTGATTCTTTGGGAGAGGGGGAGTGGAATTTCAACAATACTCAATAATACAAGTGCATCTTTCCCCTCCCCTAAGCCTCAATGGATCGAAGATCGCTTCTGGGTATGGGTTCATTACTGTGCTGCAAAATTAGGGAGAGGCGAATTATTCGAAGTGATCGATACGATAACATTTATGCGGAATACAGTGTTAGGACCATTGGTACTCATCCACAACGGTCGTTCCCCAAGAGGAGTCCGAAAGCTCGAGAAATATGCTCCCAAGGAAATGGAGGAATTGCAAGGAACGATCCCTATCCATAGCTTTGAAAGCTGCTATCATGCGTTAAAAAATACGATCCAGATGTATCAGCGTCTACGCCAAGGTTCGGAAATTGTGCCAAGGAACGAAGCAGAACGCGTCTCCATCGAGTTTCTTGACGGTATCTATTCAGAAAATTCCAATGCCAGCTCGTTTAACGAACGGAAACTATAGCACAGCATAACACAACAGCAGCCGATCCAATGGATCGGCTGCTGTTGTTACTATGACTAGGATTTGTTAAGTTAGGTGTTATGAGTTCAATGAACTATTCATTTACGCGAATCGCCAACAGGCGTTTTAGGTTGTCATCAATAAATTGATTATCGGGAGGGTTGATTCCGCGGCCGGCAAAATGGCCCCAGATCGACTCGATCGGTTTAAAAATCGCATGAGGTATAAGCTTAGCCTCATATTCATTATCGTCCGCCGGACAGAAGAGATCCGTACTTCCCGGCATGATGCAGGCATGCGCCTTAATGCTTCCCAGCGCCTTATCGAAATCCCCGTTATAAGCGGGGTTTGCACTAATATCCGCATGTTGGCCGGTCCATAACATGGCCAGGACGTTATGCGGATCCATCTTCATAAAGCTATCTTCCCAGACGCCAGCCATAAAATCTGCCAAAGAGCTGAATCCCATCTCACGATAAATTTCCTCTCTGTAAAAGGCTTGAGATACGCCCCAACCTGCATAGACATGGCCAACGGCGCGCATGTCAGCCGAAGTCAACCCGTCAAGTTTACTGGAATCGAATCGGACTGCAGCCATGAGCGCGGCTTTCATTCCGCCCAGGACCACATACGTTTGGGGCCAAGTCTTTGCAACTCCGGCGAAAGGTGCGATTCGTTCCACCATGTCGGGATAGCTTGCTCCCCATTGGAAGGCTTGAATGCCTCCCATGGACCAACCAACAACGAGGGCGATCTTCTGAATGCCGAATTTTTCGGTCACCAGCCGATGCTGGAATGTAACGTTGTCATAGATCGTTACCTGCGGAAAATTCGCCCGGTCGAAAGGCGGAGGCGTATTACTGGGAGAGGAGGATAATCCGTTGCCCAATAGATTCGGAACGATAATGAAATATTTCTGCGGATCCAGTGCCATGCCGTCTCCGATCAACCATTCATTCTGAACGTGCTGGTCGCCAAATGCCGTCGGATAGACGATGACGTTATCTTTCTTTTCATTCAATTTTCCATAAGTCTTATAAGCAAGGAAAGCGCTCGGTAACGTCACTCCCGATTGCAAGGTTACGTCACCCAAATCAAAAATTTCATAATCCATCATATCGTTTGCTCCTTTCAAAATGAAACCAACAGATTGTATTGCTTGTTGTCAGTATAGTTCTGTGTTACTCTCAATAAAAGTGAATAGAATTCAAAGCAGTGTTCAATATTTTTGAAAATGAAAGGGGAACGTGTGATGGAATTGCGCCAGCTGAATACGTTCCGTACGGTTGCATCCACATTGAATTTCAGTCGGGCTGCGGAAGTGCTAAACTACGTCCCCTCCAACGTCACGATGCAAATAAAAGCATTGGAAAATGAGCTTGGAGTTCGTCTCTTTGACCGCTTGGGCAAGCAGCTTGTTCTCACGACGGCGGGGAAACGCTTTTTAATTCACATTCAAGGTGTTCTGGACAAGCTGGACGAAGCTCGCGGCGCCGTTCATGACAATGAAGATTTAACCGGCACCCTGACGATCAGTGCCAATGAGGTCGTGTGCGCCTATCGGCTCCCAGCTGTCTTTCAACGATTTCGCTCGAAGCATCCGGGGGTCCGCCTGATCTTCCGCTCCGTTCCAAATCTGGAGCTCAAGCAAGCACTATTTGAGGGAACTGCTGACGTCGTCTTTATGCTGGACGAGCCCATTCGCTCGAGCGGACTTGCCGTGGAACCGTTGGTGGAAGAGACGTTCCGCCTTTTTGCTGCTCCCGACCATCCTCTCGCCAAAAGAAACCTGCTTCAGCTGGAAGATTTTCACGGAGAAGTGTTCCTGACAAATGAAAAGGGTTGTCCCTATCGGACCATGTTCGACCGGTCATTTGAGAAAGAGGGGATAGACAGTATTACGTATTTAGAGTTTCAAAGTGCTGAAGCTATTAAACAATGCGCCGTTTCGGGAATCGGTATTGCCTTTCTTCCTGAAATCGTAACGGAAGCTGAAGTTGAACGGGGCGACCTTGTTGCTCTTCCATGGGAAATTCCGGATCTGCACGTGTATACCCAGATGTCTTGGCATAAAGACAAGTGGCTCTCACCAATCATAGAATCTTTTATAGAAACGGCAGGGGAAGTACTTGCAAATTCCCCTGTTCATGCCGTGTAGTTCGCGGAACGATTCATTTAACAAAAAAACAAGTTCTTGTCTTTTTCGAAAGACAAGAACTTGTTTAGTTAAGATGAATCGTGGGGGGACGTATCATATGGATAGAAGGGCGTGGCTAGAGGCATATAGGTTCCATTCTTATAGCCGCTTGTAGTCCTGGATAATGGTGTCCACCACATGCTTTCCCCAATCCGCAGCTTCCGAGCCCTTTTCGTTCCAATCATAGGTGATAAGCCCTTTCCATAGGGCCCAGCCGCGAGCGCGATGAATGGTGTCCTCATCAAAATCCATCCGCTTCAGGAACAGGTCGCGGCTGGCTTCATCAAAAAAGTTCCAAGCCATCACAAGGTCGCTCGAAGGATCGCCTACGCCCATCGTTCCGAAATCAATAACGCCGCACAGTCGTCCATCCCTCACCAGCAAATTGCCTACGGCAACATCACCATGCAGCCATAGCGGCTTTGATTGGTATGTTGTCGCAAGGGCAAGCTCCCATATTTCCGTTAGCAGCTTGTGATCGTATTGACCGGATAGCTTTTCGATGATCGTTCTTGTATCATCATCATATACCGCAAGATTTCCCCCTCGATGAAAGTTCTGGACCCCTGCCGGGACGCCGCGGCTTGCGTCGATCGCCTCCAACTCTTGTAAAAAACGGGCGAGGTCTTCGGCAAATTGGTTGTGATCGGATATGTTGTTGTGCGTGACCGTGTCGCCGTCAATCCAACGGTTCACGGACCAGGGAAGAGGATATTCGTCCGTGGGCGCTCCTTTTCCAACCGGAACCGGAATGGGGACGGAAAGAAGCGGCTTGAAAACGGGAAGCCAGGTCAGTTCTTTTTCAACAGCCGAGGCGTAGCTTTCATGACTTGGTAAACGGACGGTCATTTCACTGCCCAGCCGGAAGGTACGGTTATCGTGGCCGCTTTTTTCTACAGGCTTTATCTCTAAATTCGCCCATTCCGGAAATTGGCTATCGATTAATCGGCGTACCAGCTCACAGGTAATCTCCATCTTCTCACCGCTTTCTAAAAAATGGTAATCAAATTATAACCTTTCTCCTGCATCTCCTCAAGGGTTGGAGAGACCGAGAAATAAGAACGTAAAAAAACCGGGATATATATAGCCCGGCTATCGTTATTTTTGAACATGTCTCTATGAAATCAGACCAGTCACCCTGGGGCCGAGCAATGTTATAATCAGCTCAATCCTTTAAAAGTTGAAGAAAGTAAGATTTCAAATCAACAACCCGCAGTGATTCCGGTTTATGGTCTGTACCGGCAATCATTAGAGGAACGAGCGACTCCGCTTGACTTATGCCCCCGTGCCCTGCGCCTCCTATATGGGTGGGTGAACTGCCGTACTTCAATTCATATCCCGGCTTTGCGGTTACGACCATGTATTCCCCATGATGTGAATGTAAGGCAGCGGACAATCGCCGGAGAACATCGGGGTAATGTCCATAGTCCACCGTATTCTTTTGGGTATTGATTTGTAAATCAAGCACTTCAGGATCTTCGGCGAATGTCCATGATTGATGATAGGGATCAACCATGTCTCCTTGTGAGCGATAGGCGAATTTCTTGGATGATCCTGATCGAATAACACGAATCCAATCATCATCTTTCCAAGCCAATATATCGATTCTCGGGTCAGCCTTCAATACATCTGATATTTGCTCAAAAGAATATTGTGAGGTTAGCTTATACAGATAAGCCATTCTATCATTGATGGCAAGAACAAGCTCGGTCTGGTCCGTTACGGCGCCTCCCTGCCGTAAAATGCGGTATCCGTTCAAGATTTGCCCTAAATCAATGACCGGTTGGCGATTTTTCGGGTGGACGTGAGCCATACCGTTATCCCCCATGATGATGATTACGGCTTTTTCCAAAGCCTCTTCCGGTGAACCAAATGCCTGCAGCAAGGTCTTCAATTGGTGATCGGTGCGGATCACGCCACCCAAATCCGACGGTCCTTTTTTATGTATTTTTTGGTCCAGATCGGGGAAATAGACATATAGAAAATGAGGCAATTGCTCGTTTTGAATGAGATGCGTCACCATTTGGAGCGCATATTCATTGTTAAAGCCGAACTTACCGATGGGGCTCACCGGCAAACTTTTCACGCTTTTCAGCGGATTTGAGAATGCTCCATAGGCAAACAAATCCGGACCTTTGACCGTGACATTTTTAGGTAACGCTGTCGGCATATGAATCCAAAAAGGAAAATTCAGCTGGTGATCCGCGCTTCCCCGATAGATCAAACCATTAACGGACCCCGATTGTAACCCCATACGGTCCAATTCTTCAAAAATGGTCGGTATTTGCGGATTCAGGTGGTCGCCGTTCATACGGATTAAGGCATCATTCAAATATTGGTTGATTCCGTTCCTGTATATTTCCCAAAATCCGCTGCCATAATTAATGACTTTCTTGTCTTGCGTAGAGTACCAGACCAGTCCCGGTACACGATGTTCATCCGGATACGTTCCCGTCAGCAGAGTGCAGTCAATCGACACGGACATCGTCGGAAATGAGGTAACGACATTCCTATAGTATTGACCGTGTTCCATCAAGAACTGAAAAGTTGGAAGTTTGTTTTGCTCGATTCCCTTATCAATCGCCTGGCTCATTAACGTATCGACACAAATGAAGATAATGTGCTGCAACCTGTTCACCTGCCAATTTTTTCTGCAAGCCTATTCTTAAGCCACATTATTTGCTTTCAGTATTCAAAATATTCGGCAAGCGGAATGTCATGTAGGATGACATCCGATAGAAGGGGGAGTAGAAGTGAGCGATCGTGCGGATTTGGCGCTGCCATTGGATAGGCTTTTTGAACAGTTTCATATCAAAGTGGCCTCTCCATTGGGTGGGAGACTCAACCAGCACTGGCTGGTAAATTTCAAGAACGACCACCTTGTATTACGGCGCTGGTACAAAGAAACTCATTTGGAAGAGATCGATTATGAGGTGAATTTGCTTAAAAGCATAGCTGAGCTTGGATGGCCTGTGGCAGCCGTTATGGAAGGGCCGTTCGAGATGGACGGGTATATCTGGGGTTTGTTCCCTTATCTTTACGGTGAACCGCCATCTGTCGACAATCGGGCAGCCGAACAGCGTGAAAGGGGGCGGCTTATGGCTCAGTTTCACTCAGACCTTGGCAAACTCAGTGGTATCGGTCAGCGCAAGGATTGGCGGCGGTGCGAAGAGATTCTATTTGACTCCGAGCTAGATCGATTGCTGTCAAGAAATGAAAAGCAGCGCCCTGAGGAAATACGAATTCTGTGGTGGCATTTGGAGCGTGCCCGCAGGCGAGTGGAGGAGCTGAGACTTCATTCCAGACCCGGGATCGTGATCCACGGGGATTTTACACCCTGGAACCTGCGATTCCAGGATGGGAAGCTCTCCGGCATACTCGATTTTGAGCTTGCTCACTGGGATCATCGAGTAGGCGACTTTGCTCTTTCTTGGCGGGGAAAGTACGATGAGGTTATTTATGGGTATGATGAAGTATCACCTCTTGAGCTGGAGGAGTGGGAACTGATCACGCCCATGTGGTGGGCGGGGCTGATTGAGAATGCATGCAGGCACCTGAAGGAAGGAACTTGGGACGACGGCTGGATTGTCAGGAAATTGTTAGAGCGTTCACCGTTGATGGGACAGGACGCCGTCCCGTTCCGTTAAATGCGACTGTTAGACTTCAAGAAGATAAACTTTAATTTGTTTGGTTCGTTTGATAAAGCACTTCGAACATCGCTTTCCCTTTCTTCTCCAGCCAAGTGTCAAAATCCATAAGACCAGGGTGTAGGCTGCGCAATGTTGGAAAATCGACTTCGTAGCCGTCTCCGTTTAACCATTCATAGATCCGCGCCAAGGTTTCGTTTTGCTGACGAATCGTTTCTATAGGAATTTGGGCATAGCTGATCGGGCGGCCTGTCGCACGAGTGATGGCTGACGCAATGCTAGGCGGAGTCCGTGCGTCACCGGCGATTTCGATCGTCTTGCCCAGAAATTTGCCGGGATGTTTGAAGGCCAGCTTGACGAATGCACCGATGTCATCCACAGCTATGCAATGTACAGGAACATCCGGGTTGGTAGCTTCAGCCAATGTCCCATGCTGAATACCATAAAACGGACTGGCGTAACTTTCCATAAATCCCGACGGGCGCAAGATCGTTGCAGGAAGACCAAGCGTCTTAATGTATTGTTCAATTTCCCACTTGGCAAAATAACGAAAGCGGGACTGTACGTCAGCACCGCTATTCGATGAATAAACGAAATGCTGAACCCCGGCATCTTTCGCCGCATCGGCTGCATTTTTACCCCAACGAATTTCTTCGGCTGTTCTTGCATCGCTAGGCTCCCACGTAGGTGGTTGAACACTGAAGACCCCGTGCACTCCTTGCATGGCAGCATCCAGCGATGCGCGATCTCCCAAATCCCCCCGGCACAATTGAGCACCCGCTTGAGCAAGGGCTTGGGCTGCCTTACTTGAAGGATCACGGGTGAAAGCACGCACCTGCCAACCATCAGCAAGCAGATGTGACGCTACCGCACCCCCTTGCTGGCCTGTGGCTCCTAAAACCAAAATCATCTTCTGAAGTGTAGTCATATGCTTCCTCCTTCAAGGTAATGGAATAACTCATTGAAAGTGTAAATCATATATGATTTCTTTGTAAGGAGACACTTTGTTGAGTTATACTTACGAATAGTAAGTAAATTGTGAGGAAGTGATTGCTTGAACCCAAGTGATGAACAAAAATGCCTATCCGCGGTTAACGAAGCATTACAAGTGATAGGCAGCAAATGGGCGTTCCTGGTCATCTCTCAATTGTATTATGGTCCTCAGCGCTTTAATCAGCTGCGCCGGAATTTGAGCACCATCAGCATCAAATCTTTAACCGATATTTTGCGGCATTTAGAACATTATAAAATCGTAAAACGTCAGGTTTACCCGACAAATCCTATTAGCGTCGAGTACTCTTTGACGGAAAAAGGCAGAGAGTATAGGGAAGTGCTTTTTCAAATGCGCCAATGGGGAGAAAAATGGGGCTCCACCCCAAATGAAGCTGATCACCCTTAAATCGGAGAGTCATGTAATAAAAAAATGAGCACCGTCCCTCGGGACAATACTCATACCTGGAATAGCAGCTTTCTTTTGACTCATTCTGCTTCCGGCTGGAATCCCATCGCAATCGACATTCGGTTCCAACTATTGATCATCATGATTAACATCGTTAGATGGATGTACTGAGTTTCCGAAAAGTACTTCCTGACGTTATGATATACATCATCCGGCACTTTAAGCGAGGGCAGCAATGTTATATGCTCTGTAAGCTCTAACGCTGCCTTCTCCATTTCCGTGTAAAGGTTGCTTTCTTCCCATGCACTGAGACAATACAGCCTCATTTCGGATTCCCCTAACTTCCGGGCATCAGCTGCATGATAAGAAAGGCAATATACACATCCGTTAATTTGCGATGCTCTGAATATGAGCAGTTCGCGAAGCTTTGGATCAAGATCTGTCGATTTCGTATACGCATCCAGCTCACCTAGAAGCTTAACTCCTTGCGGCGCTAATTTCATTACCTGATGAATATCAAACCTTTGAGACATAAAGAGTTCCTTCTTTCTTGTTTGATTTTTTTGCTCAGGCAAACCGTTTCATGCCTTAGCCAATCCAGTACTACAGGGAGGAATCGGAAAGGGTTTTACTTTTGACTAATCATATCTCGATATCACTGACAGTTACGGTCAGTATTTTTGTACCGGATTTCTTTTTATGAGACGTTCCTGAAGAAGGGCCTCTTAAGACACGTGTCCATCCAAGGACCGCCGACCTGCAGTCGCTACCAGGATTTGCGCGCTTCAGGAAATACGCAGCTAACCAACATAGAAAAAGCAGTAAGGGACACCGCGGAATCGATGCAGTAAATGCCGTCAAACTGCATATTTCTCTGCAGCTTAAGAGGTGTTGGCCTGGTTTTGGATCATCTTGCTATAAAAGAAGGCTGTGGAGGATAGTAAAACAAAAAACCTGACTAACATTAAGTTAATCGGGCTTTTGAGCGCAGGCCAGCTTTAATGATTAACTCTCAGGGAACAGAATACCGGTCAATAAACCCAAAGAAGCGGCCAATGCTTTCATTGCGGATGGGTGTAACCGGAGCGCCTTTTGCACGAAGAAAGCGATAGAGCTTATCGATTTGATTTGAATTCGTTGGTGTTTCTGGTTTTGTTAAATGGTAATTAAAAATGTTTATAATAATCACAGTATAATTAATAAATTTGAGTCGAATATTAAAATAATTAATTTTTTGGATTCACAAATTGAATATGTTGTTTTATAATTCAAAAAAAGAAAGGAGTAGAGTATGAAGTATCCCATCATCACACAGTGTCCTGTATGCGACCATCCGCTGCACGCAGTCAAGCTGGAATGTGGACATTGCCGGACGACGATTGAGAACACGTTTGAATTATCAAAGCTGGCTCTACTCTCACCTGAACAGCTCCATTTTGTAATCACCTTTCTTGTGAACAGGGGCAACATCAAGGAAGTAGAGAAAGAGCTCGGCATATCTTACCCGACGGTTCGCGGCAAGCTCAATGATATCATCACGGCCCTCGGTTACGATACGCGTAAGAAGCAGGAAGTCGATGAGAAGAAGGTCATTTCCATGCTGGAGAATGGCGAAATTACCGCGGACGAAGCGGTCAGAATGTTGAAGGATGAATAAGGAGGAAGAAACGATGAGAGAAGAAATCAGCAAAGTGCTCTCCATGATGCAGGAAGGCAAAATTGATTCTGATAAGGCAACGGAGTTGATTAATGCACTGCAGGAGAAGCAAATGGCACATCCATCGCAAGCTGTGCAGGTACTTGGGAAACCAGACTATTCGAAGAAATTGTCATCGGGTTCCGGCCGTTATTTAGACAAAACGTTGAAAATCCGAGTAACAACTGAAGAAAACGATAATGTCAGCATTAATTTACCGATTAAACTGGTGAAGGCGGTTCTCGGAGCGGGGCACAGCATCGCATCTAATATTCCGCAATCCGCGGAATATGTGAAGAATATCGATATCGATCTGCTGATCGATGCAATCGAAAACGAGCTTGACGGGCAAATCGTTGATGTCCGTACGGGTGACGGGAATAACGTCGCCGTAGTGATTGAGTAATTGGCCATGATAACTGTTAAGGTTAAGAGCAAAGGGTATGCTTTTGTGATTCCGGTCCCTTATGCCGTATTGCGCATGGGAAGTGGTATTCTGACTTCCGGTTTAGTTCAGCGCAAAATGAAGGATTGGATGAACAAGTCTGGCGGCCATGTGGGTGAGGACTCGAGCCGGAATCCTGATTTCGATTCAGACGGCAGACGATTCGGGACTGAATTGCTGCTGTCAATTCTTGAGAACGCAAGCACACAGCAAGCGATTAGGCAGCTCATCAAAGACCTGCAGCGGTGCAAAGGGACCGTTCTGGTCGATGTCCAGGCTCAGGACGGTACGAAAGTGTTGATTAAATTGTAGGCAAGTTTTTAATTCCAGCATCATGCTTAGTGAGAAGAGGCCTATGCTGAATCAAAGCACGTAAGACGACAGGAGCATATACGTGTGATAGCCGCGGCGCAGCGGCTTTTTGTGTTTTTAGTAAGACATGTTTTTTTAAAACCGAAAGACAAGAACACATATCATGTTGACTAGAAAGAAATGGGGTCTAGTTGGTTAACCATAATTAAATTATGTTAACTAATCAAATTTAGCGTAAAAGGGATTTTAGCAAAGTGTTTTAATAAATTAATTACCTTGACAGTCACAGTAGTGTACTGTATTATGCAAATATGGAGGTGATTGTATGAGTGACAACAAAATCACATCCGACCTGCTGCGAGGCCATACCGACACGATGATTTTACGATTATTATCCGAAGCGGACCGCTACGGCTATGAAATTGTCAAGCTGATTGCCGAACGTTCGGGAGGTGAGTACGAACTAAAGGAAGCCACGATGTATTCCAGCGTCCGGAGGCTTGAAGGGGACGGAGATATCGAGTGGTATTGGGGCGATGAATCGCAGGGCGGACGGCGCAAATATTTTCGAATTACCGAGAAGGGCAAGGAAACGTACGAGCGCAACAAAAGTAACTGGGAGTACGCCAAGCGCGTGCTTGAAAACTTGTTATAAGGGGAGTCGATGGGATGAACGAGAAATTGACGAACTATCTGAACGGGGTATTTGCTCCATACGACGGGGTGAAGAGTGTCAGCGAATTAAAGGCGGACCTGCACTCCGATTTGCAGGAGCGGTTCCGTGAATTGAAAGCCGAGGGCAAGGACGATGAAACGGCTTTGGAGATGACCATCGACAGCATCGGCGACATTGAACAAACCGTACTGGAGGTGGCAAACCTCTCCCGTTCGCTGGAGCGGCAGGTGCTGACCAACCTCAGCGCGAGCAACTTGACGGGTAGCGACTTTGCTGGTGTTACCGCCCATAAGGGAAAATTCACAGCGAGCGCGCTGCGGGGATCCGACTTCACGAATGCGGACTTGACCGGCAGCTCGTTTAAGAGCAGTGACGTGCGGGACGCCCGTTTCGACGGCGCTAATCTGACCGACTGCAATTTGTCCACCCTGGACCTTGCGAATGCAAGCTTCAATAAATCCATCCTCGTGCGTACGAACTTCAGCAAATCATGGCTGGCCGGAGCAACATTCACAGGCGTTCATCTGACTGACGTCAACCTGACGATGACGGCTCTCACCAAAACCGTTTTTGAAAACTGTGTTTTCGACGGGGTGGACTTCACGTCCTCCGATTTGAGCGGACAGCGTTTTGACGGTCAAATCTTCGTCGGCGTCAAGTTCGATAAAGCTGGATTGAAAGAAGTTTCATTCAAGGGCGCGACGCTCAAGAATGTATCTTTCCAGGGATCTCTGTTGACCAAGAAATATTACCGCGCGATCAAAACCGTTTGTTTTGACGGGGCGACGATGGATAAGCTGACCTTTGCCGCACTCAAGGGCATGGATGCCAATTTGTCCAAGGTTACGGTGATCTAGTACATATCTCGATTTGGATACCCGGAACAGGAGGTGAGCCATCTTTTACTTGCCGATATTTCGTCTCGTTAATGCAGCTAATATACCTTTTTGACAAAGGGCTTTAAAGCATGAATGACTAGAGAGAATCATAGGGCTGATAAAAAGTAAAGAGAGGTCATCCAAATGGAAAAGATGATATCGGGAAAAAGCAGCAGCGGTTTCTCCGAAACCGGGCTGCAAAGAATGCGCGACGTGCTGGCACGGCATGTTGAATCGGGGAAAATCCCCGGGCTTGTCGCCCTGGTCAGCCGGAACGGTGAAACGCACGTCGAAGCGATCGGCACGATGCGCCATGACGGAGGCGCGCCGATGTGCCGGGATACGATCTTCCGGATGGCGTCCACTTCCAAGCCGGTCACGATGGCTGCGGCGATGGTCCTGCTTGACGAGTGCAGGCTGCGGCTGGACGATGTGGTAGACCCGTGGCTGCCCGAACTCGCCGACCGGCGGGTGCTGAAGAGAGCCGACGGCCCGCTGGACGATACCGTGCCGGCGCGGCGTCCGATCACCGTAAGGGACATTTTGACCTCCACATTCGGGCTTGGTATGGATATGACGTCACTGGGCACGCCGATCATGAACGCGATTTTCGAGCAGGGGCTCACGCCAGATCTGCCGGAACCGATGCCCGAGCCGGATGAGTGGATGCGCCGCCTGGGTGCGCTTCCGCTGATGCACCAGCCTGGAGAGCACTGGCAGTACCACATCAGCAACGATCTGCTCGGCGTACTCGTGGCGAGGGTCACTGGCCAGTCGTTTGAGACATTTCTGCGCGAACGCATCTTCGATCCCCTCGGCATGAAAGACACCAGCTTCCATGTGCCCGCCGACAAGATCGACCGTCTGTCGCCCCTTTATGCCCCCAACCCGCAGACCGGTGAGTTCACCGTGTGGGACGAAGCCGAAGGGGGACGCTACAGCCAGCCTCCGGCGTTCCAAGGCGGCGGAGGCGGACTTTGCTCCACTGTTGATGACTACCACGCGTACTTTCAAATGCTGCTGAATCAGGGGATGCACGGGAACCAACGGATCCTGTCCCGGCCCGCCGTCGAGCTGATGACCACCAACCGCCTCACACCCGAGCAGCAAGCCGCCCGACACGCCATGGCTACGAACAATGTCCATGTGTCATTCGGTCAAGGACAGCACGGCGGCTGGGGCTTCGGGATGGCGGTGCGCACCTACCGTGGTGACTACGCGCCCATCGGCCAGTTCGGCTGGGACGGCGGAAGCGGCACCACGACCTACGCCGACCCGCACAACCAGCTCACGGGTATTCTTCTCACCCAGGTTGGGATGTCTACTCCGGATTCAGCGCGGCTTATCCACGACTTCTGGACAACGGTCTATCAGGCCATCGAAGATTGACACCTGGGTAACATTAGCCTCGATGTACCACCTCAAGAAAGGGCACAGAGCCTTTCAGAAAATTCTCCATCCATTTGAAATTCTGGGATTCGATCAGCATATTTAATAATGAAGCAGGTTAGAAGGCGGCCGTCATGATGATCGGCTGTCTTTTTATTTGCACGAACGTATCACACTTAAAAGCCACATTATTGCGATTATTTGTTTTTTACCGAGGACCAAAAAAATAGACGGATGCAGGGAGTAGAGTACTTTTTGGTGCCTATAGTACTTCAAAGTGCGTACTTCCTTTCTCTGTTTAAATGCTTCATAATCTATTTTTGTCAGACGATAAAATGACATTTGTTGATTTGAATAGGCATTGGTTTCCAAATCGATGCACTATCAAATTGAATTATATATTAGGAGGACATCTTAGATGAGAAATATACTGCAAGGAAAAATTGGATTTGGTACGGCGCCGTTAGGTAATATGTATCGCAATATCCCGGAGGAAGAAGCTATAGCCACTGTAGATGCGGCTTGGGAGAGCGGCATCCGTTACTTTGACACAGCTCCGCTGTATGGATCTGGCTTGGCGGAGATTCGACTGGGTGAAGCATTGTCGAAAAGAAACCGGGATGAGTACGTTTTAAGTACAAAAGTAGGCCGGATTATTTCGGATGAGTTGGAAGATCCATCTGCACGTGATTTAGGGGAAAAAGGGGGACTTTTCGAATTCGGCCGTAAGAATAAAATCATCAACGACTACAGTGCGGATGCGACCCTTCGCTCGATCGAGGATAGTTTGAAACGTTTAAAAACAGATCGTCTGGACTTCGTTTATATTCATGATGTGGCGCAAGACTTTTATGGTGATGAGTGGATTTCGCAATTTGAAACGGCCCGAACCGGGGCATTCCGTGCGCTCACACGTTTACGTGAAGAAGGTGTCATTAAAGGCTGGGGACTCGGAGTAAACCGGGTAGAGTCGATCGAACTCATGCTGGAATTGGAAGAAGCCAAGCCGGATGTATCTTTGCTGGCTGGTCGGTACACCTTATTGGACCATGAGCGTGCGCTGCAACGAGTTATGCCTGCGGCAGTAAAACATAAGATGGATATTGTTGTCGGCGGACCATATAGCTCAGGTGTTCTTGCGGGAGGTACCCACTTCGAGTATCAAAAAGCGACACCGGAAATTGTGGCAAAAGTTGAGAAAATCAAAAATATTGCAGATCGTCATCAAATCAGCATCAAGGCGGCTGCTTTACAATTTTCGCTGGCTAATCCGGCGGTTGCAGCCGTCATTCCTGGTGCGAGTCGTCCTGAGCGGATTGCAGAAGACAAAGCTGCATTGAATACAGTCATTCCGGCAGCTTTCTGGGAAGAAATGCGCGAACAAAAACTGGTAGCACCTCATGCACCGCTGCCTATCGACATGAAATAAATAAGGGAGTAATGAACATGGCACATACGGCTACATCTATCAAAATTTCAGCTTTACCTGATCAAGTATGGCAATTGATCGGTGGCTTTGACGCTCTTCCTGACTGGCTACCTTATATCCCTAACAGTAAAGTAAGTGAAGGTGGACGTGTACGTCATCTCGCTAATCCTGATGGGGATACGATTGTAGAGCGCTTGGAAGCATTCAATCATAAGGAGCGCTACTACACCTATTCGATTATGAAAGCACCCTTTCCGGTTACGGATTATTTATCCACCATCCAGGTTAAAGAGGATGCTGACGGTAGATCATCAATGGTAGAGTGGTCTGGCAGTTTCACCCCGGTAGGGGTCAGTGATCAAGAGGCTATTGATCTGTTCCATGGGATCTATAAAGACGGCTTGGAGGCATTACAACAAGCATTTTTAGATTGAAGATTTAATAAGTAAAAGAGGCGTGTATCCGAGTCGAAATTTGAACTTGGATACACTCTTTTTTTGTTCGCTCAAATAAAGAAGCGTTTATAAAATATGCCCAAGTATGATTTGCTGTGCTCAAGGTTCGAACTTGTGGGTCATATCATCCTTTCCATAAAAGCAGGAAAGTGCATGAAGCAAGAGGAATACATAGACAAATCATCAAGCTAAGGGGGTCTTGAATTGGCGTTTCCGACACATATAGTATCGGCAGGCGGTATTGTGGAAGATGGAAAGGGAAACATCCTATTAGTAAAAGCGCATGACGACGGTTGGGTATATCCGGGGGGAATCACTGAAGTTGGCGAAAACCTGATGGATGGCGTGATCCGTGAAATCAAAGAGGAAAGTGGAATAGACGCCACGGTTAGCCATTTAATCAGTGTGGTTTCAAATACAGCGATCCATAAGTGGTATGACGGTGTAACCGATGTTCCTACGAAGGTCATGTTTGATTTCGTGTGTACAGCTGTGGGGGGAGAGTTAGCGACTTCTGAGGAGACGAGCGAATGCAGGTGGGTTCCAAAAGAAAATGTTCTGGATTTGATTACCTTACCCGCAATCCGCATGCGCTACGAAGCTTATTTGAACTTTAACGGCTCTGTGAATTATATGGAGTACGTCACTGCAACAACGTCTGAATGTCAGGTCAAGCTTCAAAGAAACATGTAGTTCGCTTGTCACCTCCAAGAGATATGGGTTAGGAAATTTTCGCTATAATGGAGTATCAAACGAGAATACCACTATTAATTAGCGTTGAGAAAGAAGCGTAAAGGATATTTATAGGAGTGAACGTTTATGATGAAAAAACAAGGGCTAAACCCCTATCTCCCATCGTGGGAATACATACCTGACGGAGAACCGTACGTTTTTAACGACAGAGTTTATGTATATGGCTCGCATGACCGCTTTAACGGACATGTGTTTTGTTTAAACGACTACGCTTGCTGGTCGGCACCCGTAAATGATCTAGGCGACTGGCGGTATGAGGGCGTGATCTACACCAAAACGGATGACCCGCTAAATCCTGATGGCCGGATGTGTCTTTATGCGCCGGACGTTACCGTCGGACCGGATGGCCGTTATTATCTTTATTATGTCCTGGATAAGGTTCCGGTTGTTTCGGTTGCCGTCTGCGATACACCTGCTGGAAAGTATGAATTTTACGGATACGTAAAGTACGCGGACGGTACACGCTTGGGCGAAAGAGAAGGAGACGAGCCCCAGTTTGATCCGGGTGTGTTGACAGAAGGGAAGAAGACGTACTTATATACTGGTTTCTGTGCACCCAAGGATAAATCCAGGCATGGCGCAATGGCCACGGTGCTTGGTGAAGATATGCTTACCATTGTGGAGGAACCTGTATTTGTCGCCCCAAGTGAACCTTACAGTACGGGAAGCGGGTTTGAAGGGCATGAATTTTTTGAGGCTCCCTCCATCCGAAAGAAGGGTGATACCTATTATCTTGTCTATTCATCGATTGTCATGCATGAATTATGTTATGCCACCAGTAAATTTCCGACTAAAGGCTTCATTTATCAGGGCGTCATCATAAGCAATAATGATCTTCACATCGATTCCTACAAACCGGCGGACAAACCGATGTATTATGGCGGTAATAACCATGGCAGCATTGTGGAAATGAACGATAGATGGTTCATTTTTTATCATCGCCATACCAACGGTACGGCTTTTAGCCGGCAGGGCTGCATCGAACCGATCGTCATTCGGGAGGATGGAACGATTCCTCAAGTGG
Organism: Paenibacillus favisporus; assembly: GCF_040545415.1. NCBI lineage: Bacteria > Bacillati > Bacillota > Bacilli > Caryophanales > Paenibacillaceae > Paenibacillus > Paenibacillus favisporus. The sequence goes on from NZ_JBEPLV010000001.1 coordinate 1,302,603, forward strand.
AAATGACCTCTTGCGGTCCCAATGACGGCCCGCTTGTGGGTCGCGGTGAATACCACGCCTACTTGGCATGTAATCTGTTCTGTAAAGACGAAGAATTGTATACAGGCGGTTTCGGCTCAGGGGCATGGATGGACAGCCGTTTTCCGAAGATCACGCAGGAGGGAAGAGACGGGGACGAAGAGATCGGATACATCGCTAACATGACAGACTCTGCTACTGCCGGTTTCAAGTATTTCGACTGCCAAGGAATACGGAAGGTGAAAATCAAGGTGCGTGGTTATTGCCAGGGCAACTTTGAAATTAAAACGACTTGGGACGGCCCGGCTCTCGGAAAAATACCCGTTAACTTCACGAATATATGGACGGAATATTCAACGGACCTCGTCATTCCGGATGGCATACAAGCTCTATATTTTACTTACACAGGCAGCGGAAGCGCGGATCTGGCATCGTTTATTTTAGAGTAGGCCGCCGCCAGGGAACCAGCTTCCCGAAAAAATACGCAAGCAGTTCCGAGCATTTTCCGGAACTGCTTTTTTTGGTTTGTGCGATCTTTTCATGATAAAGCCATGGAGGCCGAGTATTAAAAAATGACAACGCTTTCTTAAAAATGTTGGCTTACGAGCAGATGGGTCAAGAGGATAGACTAGCAATAAAGGAGGAGCGCATATGGATTTGGATGCACAGTTTACGAGAACTGCGGATCACGGCGGCCAGCAGCACCAATTATGGAAGCGGTTCAAAAAGCAAAAAGTACTGCATGTATTTGTAGGGCTGGGTATGATCTTTCTGCTGATTTTCTCGTACACGCCGATGTTCGGTATTCTTATGGCGTTTAAAGACTACAGTATTTCAAATGGGATCAAGGGGATCTTTACCAGCGAGTGGGTCGGCTTGAGATACTTCGATGAATTCATTCATGATTATCAGTTTGCCACGATTGTACGCAACACGCTTGTCCTGAGCTTACTGAAGGTCATCTTCGCTTTTCCTGCACCGATTTTGCTCGCGATCCTGTTGAATGAAGTGAAAAATATGGCGTTCAAGCGATTTGTTCAGACGATCAGCTACCTGCCGCATTTTATTTCCTGGGTTGTCGTCGTCGGAGTATCCTACGCCTTCCTGTCTGCGGATGTTGGCATGGTAAACCGGGCCCTGGTCGAAACCGGGCTGATTGACAAACCGCTCAACATTTTAACGAGTCCGAACTATTTCTGGGGGCTTGCCGTCGGCAGTGCGATTTGGAAGGAAATGGGCTGGTGGACGATCATCTTCCTGGCCGCCATCACGGGGATTAATCCTTCGCTTTACGAAGCTGCCGAGATGGACGGCGCCGGCAGGCTGGCACGGATCCGATATATCACACTTCCGGGAATCAGGGGAACGATCGTCGTCGTGCTGGTGTTGACTATTGGCAGTATTCTCGGAGGCGGCCTGGTCGGCTCCAACTTCGAACAAGCCTACTTATACGGCAACAGTATCAACAATCCGACATCGGAAATTGTTCAGACGTACGCATTCAAGGTTGGCTTGAGTGACGGGCGATTTTCCTACGCGGCAGCAATCGATCTTATTCAGTCCGTTATCTCCGTCATTTTGATATTTTCCAGTAACTTCATTGCCAAGCGGGTGTCGGGATCAAGCTTATTCTAAAAAGGAGGGCTGGTGGTGCTTAAGAGCCAAAGACAGAAGGATGTAATTTTTGACAGCTTCATTTATATCATGTTGTTTATATTGATGCTCATCATGCTGTATCCGTTCTATTATGTATTCATCGCCTCGTTCAACAAAGGCTCCGATACGCTCCTGGGAGGCATTTATTTGTGGCCCCGAAACGTAACTCTGGAAAATTACAAAATATTTCTGGAAGATCCGAAGTGGTATCGAGCCTTTTTGGTCACGGTTGCCCGGACGATATCGGGTACGGCATTGGGACTGCTGCTGACAAGCCTGGTCGCTTACGCCCTTTCGCACCGTGATTTGTTGTTCAGCAAAACGTATTTTACGGTCATCATTTTCGCGATGTACTTCTCCGGCGGATTGATTCCTTATTATGTTGTGCTGCGCTCGATCGGATTGCTTAATTCATTTGCAGTGTACATCGTGCCGTCCATGCTCAACACGTTTTTCCTGCTCATTGCCATCTCGTTCTTCCGCGAAATCCCGGGCGAACTGAAAGAATCGGCGCATATCGACGGCGCTGGCGAACTCAAGATCTTTTTTCGGATTATCCTGCCGGTCTCGACGCCGGTACTCGCCACGATGGCGTTATTTATGGGCGTCGGCCAGTGGAATTCATGGCTGGACTCCGCCTATTTCGTGCAATCGGAAAACTTGCGAACGCTTACCTTCCGGATGATGGAAGTGATCAACAAGAGCAACACGCCGCTGGATTCCATTGCCGTAGCAAACAGCGCCTCGGCTTCGGCCGGCGTGACGAGCTTCTCGCTGCAGGTGACGGCGATGGTCATCTCCATCGTGCCGATCATATGCGTATACCCTTTTCTGCAAAAATATTTTGTGCATGGAATTATGTTAGGATCTGTGAAAGGGTAAATCGTTGTTTCTATATTTAACCGCTTACATTAAAATACCAGTATATTCATTGGAGGGGTACACTTGAAAACAATCAAGAGCTATAAGCTGCTTGCTGCAGCACTGTCTGCGGTGCTTGCCTTTACAATGCTGTCTGCCTGCGGCGGCAACGGTAACGGCGGGGATTCAGCCGCGAAGCAGGACGGTGATTCGTCGGCATCATCAGGCGGCGTGAAGGAATTATCGCTGTTCATCGATGCGCCGTGGTATCCGGTAAAGGAATGGAAAGGCCCGGTTGCCGAGAAAATTACCGAAAAGACAGGAGTCAAGCTGAATGTCACTGTAGCAACCGACGATAAGCAGCTGCCGCTGATGATCGCTTCGGGAGATTTGCCGGACCTCGTCTTCACGTATGCTAACATCGATCGGCTGTCGGACTCGAAGCTGTCCTATCCTTGGAATGAGTTGATCGAAAAATATGCGCCCGATTTCAAAATCGACAAAACGAGAATCGCGATCCATACGATGGACGACGGCAATTTCTATACGGTGCGGAATTCCTTCGCTACGCAGGAGGAAATGGCTCAAAACAAATATTCGATTGGAAGCGACGGCCATCCAGGTATTGCCGTTCGGGAAGATATTCTGAAGGAGCTCGGCAATCCGCCGATCCAATCGCTGGACGATTTTGTAAAAGTTTTAGGCATGGTCAAACAGAAGCACCCGGAGATGGTTCCGCTGGTCCTGGATAAGGAATGGGTTGAGCAGTACTTTATGCAGCAGTTCGGCACGGAAGCGCTCATTGACGGCTGGTATGAACGAGACGGCAAAATCGATTATGCGATCAGACAACCGAAGATGCTGGAGTATTTCAAGTTTATGAACAGCTTATATCGCAATGGATTCATTCTCGCGGAAAATTTTGCTTTTGCGAATGACCAGATTGACGATCAATACGTGACAAGCGGCAAAGCCTTTGCTCACGGTTATACCGTTTCCGCGGCGGAAGCGGACAACAATAAAATCAAGAGTAACGGGGGCGCCTTTACGCTGAAAATGCTTCCGAGCGCTTTGTCGAAGGATGCCAAAGCCGTGAGTACGGGCCTGGGATTTGCGGGTACCTTCATCACGAAGAAAAATAAGGATCCGGAAGCCTCCATCAAGTTTATTCAATACCTGGCAAGCGACGAAGGCAAAAAATTGACCATGTTTGGTGTCGAAGGCGAACATTGGACGTGGAATGAGGCGGGTTATCCAAATCTGAAATACGACCCATCGGATGCCGATTTCGTTAACGGCAATGGGATCAAATGGTGGTACTTGTACAATGACGGGGTCACCGAAGGCATGTTGTCCTATGTTCCCGGAGCGCAGAAAACACAGGCTTTAATGGAGACGAAGGCCATCACGACCTATAAACCGGCGATCGGTCTTATCCAAACGCAGCCGGATTCCAAAGAAAAGACGCTCAAAACAAAAATCGACGAGATGATTAAAAATGAGAAAGTAAAAATTTATTTGGCGAAATCCGAAGAAGAAGCAGTTGCCAACTACGAGAACATGGTGAAGACCGCCGAGAATATGGGTTTGCAGGAGCTTGTAGATTGGGCAAATGAGACATACCAGAAGAAGAAAAGCTTGTTTGAGTAACACGATGCCATTAAACCGGTAGGGACGTAGAATCTCTACCGGATTTTGCTTGCTCATGGTACGTTTAGTAGAAATAAACCGGCAGCGGGGGGATTCAAGACCGTGAGTATCGTGCGCAAAATTGTTATCGGATATATTTTCTTTGTCTTTATCCCGGTCGTTACGTTTGGATATTACTACTACGTACAAATATACGGCAATCTGACCCAGCAATTCGTAGAAAGCCGGCAAAAGATCCTGGAGCAGGCCAAGGCAAATATGAAAGCGGATCTGACCCGCATCGAATCCGTCCATCGCTTGCTGCAATATAACCCGTATGTCACAGACTACCTGGGCGGAGTTTATGGATCCGACGCCGAAAGCATTTATGCCTACAACCGTTATATCAGTCCGATCATGACACAGTCGCTGTTTGCCAATCCGGAAATCGAGTCGCTTCGAATCTATAAAACCAAGAAACAAGCGCTTCGAATTACCGACCGGTTTCTCGATAGGTCATCTCTTGATGCACAGGGAAAGAAGATAGCAAGTTCATTAAAACCCGGTCAAGGAGGATGGATTGTCCAGGATCCGGGAGCTCAGGAACCGCGGCTTGCTTTTTATCAGAACATTTATAACCCGGAGTTTACCGAAATTGTCGGGCTTCTAGAGCTGCGCATTGGCGGCAGTCTGATGCAGAAATTTTACAAGGCTATCGGCATAGAAGGTGACTGGGAAGCGCTCCTGATACCGTTTGGTGAGAACACGGCTTCCGGAATGGATGAGGAGACGCTCAAACTGCTCGGCGGAAGTGACAATAAGCCCTATTTCATTAACCGGAAAACGATCGTGAATCAGCTCTCCTTTGAGGAGCTTGGGGTCAGAGTTGTTGTGATTGGAAAGGTAGACGTCGTGTTTCACGCGATCAAGCGCAAGGAGATGATTCTGATCTCAACCGTCATCGTTTTTTTGGCGGCATTGTCGCTAGCGTATTATGTACTCGCTTCCACAATCACCAAGCGCATTCTTCGCCTGGCTAGACACATGCGTAACCTGGACGACAACAATATGAGACCGTACATCAGCAAGCACGACAGTCCGAACCGACAGGATGAGATTGGCTTTCTGATAATGACTTACAATTCGATGATTCAGCGGATGGACGAATTGATTAACAATGTCCACCGGGCCGAGCTGCGAAATAAAGAAGCGGCCTATAAAGTGCTTCAGGCTCAAATCAAACCGCATTTTCTTTATAATACGCTCGAAACGATCAGAATGCTGGCCGAGTCCAATAACGATAAGGAGGTAGCCGACATTTCCTTTTGGTTCGGGAAGCTGATGCGTTACAGCTTGTCCTCCAAGGAGGATCATACGGTTCTCGCCCAGGAAATCGAGACGGTCATCTTCTATCTTAAGATTCACAAGATGCGGCTCCGAAACAGACTGAGCTACGAGCTGGACATCGATGTGGATGCAGATCGGATCGATTGTCCCCGGTTTATGCTTCAGCCCTTGATCGAGAACAGCATCGTCCACGGTGCTGCAGCAACACTTCGGCCCGTCCATATCAGACTGCATGCGTATGAAACGGCTGACGAAGTTCGGATCTCCATATCTGACAGTGAGGCAGGCATGCCGGAGGACAAGCTGTCCAGGCTCCGTTCACTGCTCATGGGGGATAGTGACAACTATTCCAGCAGAGAGACCGAGGGCGGTGGTGTTGGCTTGATTAACGTCAGCGAACGGGTAAAATCCTTTTTCGGCGGTGCTTCACGGCTGGTTATTGATAGTGAGCAAGGAGTAGGAACATGTCTCACAATCATCATAACGAAAGGGGCGGCGGTTAATGATGAAACTATTGATAGTAGATGATGAGCCGATTATTCTTGAGGGATTAGTCAAGGTCATCAAGGACGCGGCTCCGCTCGGTACTGAGGTGCGAGAGGCAGGCAACGCTTTTGAGGCTCTTGAAGTCATGAAGGGATTTATGCCGGATGTCACGGTGACGGATCTTCATATGCCGGAAAAAAGCGGGTTCGAGTTGATGGAGGAGGCGAAAGGGAACGGACTGTGTAAGCGGTTTATTATTCTGACTGGCTATGACGAATTTGAATACGTAAGAAGAGCACTGCGCAGCGGCGTCGTGGATTATTTACTTAAACCGCTGGACAAAGACGAAATTGCTAAGCTGCTTGCACTTATCGATGAAGAGCTGCCTTCCGAAGCCGATTCCGACTGTGAACGGCACACGAAACGCATTCTTGCTTATACGCAAACGAATTTTATGAACGATCTTTCCTTGGATCACCTTGCCGATTTGATGGACCTTCATCCGAATTACATCAGCAGCCTGTTCAAGAAAGTGACAGGAGACACGTTTGTCAATTATTTGAACGCATTTCGGATCAAGGAAGCGCAGAAATTGCTGAGGACGCATCGGCATCTTTCCGTAAGCGAGGTCGGTCGGCGGGCGGGGTTTGAAAATAAACATTATTTCACCAAAGTCTTCAAAAAGTATACTGGGATCACACCAGGTGCCTACCGTGAAACAGATGATATGGATAATATAGAGGTGGATTCCAAGGAAAGTTGCTAAACTGGGAGATGACTCATAGTCATTAAACCGTTGATTGAACTGGACTGAACACACCATTTTTTCGCCTGTGAGGCGGATTGGAGGAAAAGCATGACGAATACGAATCCCACGGAGACCGTGGAACAAAAGCAGCGATTATGGTACCTCAAGCCTGCCGCAGAGTGGAACGAGGCACTGCCGATTGGGAACGGCCGGCTCGGCGCGATGATCTTTGGCGGAATAACCGAGGAGAAGCTGCAGCTGAACGAAGATTCCGTATGGTATGGCGGTCCGCGTGATCGCAATAACGAAGACGCCCTGGCGCATCTGCCGGAAATCCGCAAACTGATTATGGAGGGACGCCTGAAGGAGGCGGAGGCACTTGCGGGGATGACGATGGCGGGGCTGCCCGAATCGCAGAGGCACTACTTGCCGCTCGGCGATCTTCTGATTTCGTTCGATCGTCATGAGAAGGCCGAGGATTACGTACGGGAGCTGGATTTGGAACGCGGCGTTTCCCGGGTCAGCTACCGGATCGGAGATGTCCGGTATATCCGTGAGCTGTTTGCCAGTTACCCGGATCAGGCGATCATGATGCGGATTTCCGCTGACAAGAAGGGGGCGATTTCCTTAAAGGCAAGATTTAACCGCCGAAATTGGAGATACATGGAGAAGACGGAAAAATGGGGCCAGCAGGGACTTGTGATGCAAGGAGAATGCGGCGGCAAAGGCGGCAGCTCGTTCTGCGCCATCGTGAAGGCGCTTCCAGAAGGTGGAGGATGCAAGACCATAGGCGAATATTTATTGGTTGAAAATGCGGATGCGGTTACGCTGATGCTTGCCGCGGGTAGCACCTTCCGGCATCCCGATCCGGTGCTTTACGGCAAACGACAGTTAGAGGAATTGAGCCAGGTTTCCTATGCCGAGCTGCTTGCCCGACATGTGAAGGATTACTTTGCATTGTTCGGGCGGGTTACCCTGAGACTGCCGGATAGCCCAGGCAAAAACGCGCTGCCGACCGATGAAAGACTGAAACGGTTCCGGGAGGGCGAAGAGGATAACGGGCTGATCCAAATGTATTTTCAATTCGGCCGATACTTGCTTATTTCCTGCAGCCGGCCGGGTTCCCTGCCTGCGAACCTTCAAGGGATCTGGAACGATAGCTTTACTCCGCCTTGGGACAGTAAATTCACGATTAATATTAACACGCAGATGAACTACTGGCCGGCGGAAAACTGCAATCTGTCCGAATGCCATGAGCCATTGTTCGATTTGCTCGAAAGGATGCGTGAGCCCGGGCGGGTCACGGCCAGCGTCATGTATGGCTGCCGGGGATTCACGGCGCATCACAATACGGATATTTGGGCGGATACGGCGCCGCAGGATACATATCTTCCGGCATCATTCTGGCCGATGGGCGCTGCCTGGCTGTGCCTTCATTTGTGGGAGCATTATCGCTTCAGCCAGGATCGTTATTTCCTTGCGCGTGCTTATGAGACGATGAAAGAGGCAGCGTTGTTCCTGCTCGATTATTTAATCGAGGACAACGAGGGACGCCTGATGACTTGTCCGTCTGTCTCCCCGGAGAACAGCTACAGGCTGCCCAATGGCGAAACAGGAGTTCTCTGCGCCGGGGCCACCATGGATTTTCAGATCATCGAAGCGCTGTTTGATGCTTGCATCCGCAGCGGGGAAATCATTGAGAGAGATGAGGCGTTCCGAGAGGAGCTCGCTGCCGCCTTGAAGCGGCTGCCCAAACCGCAAATCGGGAGACATGGACAAATTCAGGAGTGGATGGAGGATTACGAGGAGGTGGAGCCGGGACACCGCCATATCTCCCATCTATTCGGGCTTTATCCGGGCGAAGGCATTAACGTGGATTCCACGCCGGAGCTGGCAGCAGCGGCCCGGACGACGCTGGAACGCAGGCTGGCTAACGGCGGTGGACACACCGGCTGGAGCCGGGCGTGGATTATCAACTTCTGGGCCCGGCTGCTGGATGCGGACAAGGCCTATGAAAATGTAAGAGCGATGCTCCATCATTCTACGCTGCCTAACCTGTTCGACAACCATCCCCCATTCCAGATCGATGGCAATTTCGGCGGCACGGCGGGCATTGCCGAGATGCTGCTGCAGAGCCACTCTGGTTTGATCCGGCTGCTGCCCGCATTACCTGACAGCTGGAGCGATGGGGAAGTCAGAGGGCTGCGGGCTAGGGGCGGCTTCACCTTGAATTTCACCTGGACGAAGGGCCAGGTTACTGAAGCGGTCGTAACGTGCGCGGGTTCCGGTCCATGCCGTCTGGAAGCACCTGGTCTTGATCCCGTTTCGTTTGAGGGGGAAGCCGGCCGCTCCTACACGTTCACCAAACGAATGAGTGATGAAATAACACCTTAATTGCTTGTGACTGTTTAAAAGCTTATGACCGGATCATAGAGGAAGCCGATTATAGGTTATCGTTAATGAGTTACTATTCCGGCTCATAAGCTAAAGGCTGCTGCTGGACTTGGTTTCGGTACTCGCTGGGAGCCATCCCCGTCCACCGCTTGAACTGGCGGCTGAAATGCGAATTGGTTTTATACCCGAGAATCATGGCGATGTGGTCGATCCCCAAATCGGTTTGCAGCAGCAAGCGCTGTGCTTCGTTCAGCAGCGTTTCGGACATAAACTTACGCGGGGCTTTCCCGTAGATCTGCTTAAAGATGCGGTTCACTTGCGAAGGACTCATATGGACCGACTTGGCAATGTCCTGAATCCAGGTTCGTTCGTTTTCCCGAATCTCTCCGTGAAGGAGAATGTATTTAACGGAATCTTCTATTTGCTCGGCGATCTGCTGGGCAAGTGATTCCTTTTTGGATCGGGCGACGGTTGCAGTCTCTGACAGTTGGCCAACCAGGGATCCAAGCAGCTCGAAGACAGCCGCATGGACCTTCATCTGTTTGGATGTTGGGAGCGGGCTGCGCAGGTGCTCTGCCGCAAGACGATACAGCGTCGATAGAGACGGAGACAGCCCTTGGACCAACGGCGAGTCTGACGGATAATAAAATTCCTTGCAGCGGTTGAGCTCCTTGCAAAAGGATGTATCGTCCACGCTGAAGTGAACGGAAAAGTAGGTGAAACCCTGGGATCCGGCACGGGTGCAGGAATGCGTCATGCCCGGATGGATGAACAGCAGGTCCCCCCGGGACTGCCGGTATTTTCGCCCATTAATCACCATGTCCATTTCTCCCTCCACGACCCAGTGGATCTCGTACATGGGATGCTCGTGGGAAGGATAGGTCCAGCGGGAATCCACTTTTCGCGCATGCAGGCCCAACAGCTGAAATGACATGCGGACATCGGGAAGACGGCCAACATAGACTCCGGGAAGCTCGGTCACGGCGATACCCTCCTCTGTATGGTACAAGTTATCAATTTGTTATGATTATAGCTTGATCCTTCCGGAAAAGAAATGCGTGAAAAGGGTAAATCGAAGTGAAGATTAGCGTATCGTCAAGGGTCATAGGCGATGATATGGTAGTATTATCAACCCTTATAGGGAGAAATTGGGGGCAATATTGAATGCGGATTATTCGATATTTGGACGGACGGCAGACGAGACTCGCAGCAGTTACGGATGATGAGAAGGCTTATCCATTGCCTCACTCTGATTTGATATCGTTGATCGATGAGGCCAGGGAGAAGGGCGTTTCACCTGTCCGAATAGTTGAAAGCGCTATTACACCTCAAAATGAGCTGACTGCCGCATGGCCGTCATTGCAGCTGCTTACTCCAGTAGATGCGCCGGAGGTCTGGGCAGCCGGCGTCACCTATCAGCGCAGCCGGGAGGCGAGGAATTATGAAGCCACTGGCGGAAGAATGGATGCGGAGACGTTCTACGACAAAGTCTATGACGCCGTGAGACCTGAAATATTTTTGAAATCCACGGCAGCACGCACGGTCGGACCGAATCAGGATGTAACGCTGCGCAGCGATTCGGTATGGCAAATCCCCGAGCCGGAGCTTGGCTTGGTGCTTGCCGGCGACGGGACCATCGTGGGATACACGGCTGGCAATGATATGAGCTGTCGCGATATCGAGGGGGAGAACCCGCTTTATCTGCCGCAGGCAAAAATATGGCGGAAGTCCTGCTCGATCGGGCCCGCGATCCGGCTCGCGGATACCGTGGAAGACCCCTACGATTTCAAAATCGTCTGTCAGATTTACCGCGAAGGCCACGTTGTGGTGGAAAGTGAAGCCAGCACAAGTCAGTTAAACCGCAAGCTGGATGAGCTGGTCCGCTTCCTGGCGGCGGACAACGATTTGTTTGACGGTACCGTTCTGTTGACGGGCACAGCTATTGTGCCGCCGGCCGACTTCACGCTTGCTCCCGGCGACCGCATCGAGATTTCGATTAGCGGGATCGGGACGTTGGTGAATCACGTTATATCAAACTAGGGATTTGGGGAGGAGATTATAATGACAGCATTCCAGGGAGAACAGATTTATCGCAATTTCATCAATGGAGAATGGACGGCGGCTTCCACCGGACAAACGGAGCCCAGCATCAACCCCGCGAATCGCCATGAAGTGGTCGGTTATGTACCGGTTTCCACAGAAGAGGATGTGAACCGTGCCGTCGCAGCAGCCACAGCAGCCCGGCGGGCTTGGCGCAGCCTGCCCGGGTCGGAACGCGGCAATATCCTGTTTCGTGCGGCCAGCGTATTGGAACGGCGGGCTGATGAGGTCGCCGAGGCAATGACAAGAGAAATGGGCAAGACGCTGGCGGAAGCCAAGGGGGAGACGATGCGCGGGGTCGCTATCTTGCGGTACTACGCCGGTGAGGGGATGCGCAAGTCCGGTGACGTGATTCCTTCGACGGACAGCGAGGCGCTGATGTTCACGACCCGGGTGCCGCTGGGGGTTGTCGGTGTGATCGCCCCGTGGAATTTCCCCGTAGCCATCCCCCTATGGAAGACTGCGCCGGCTCTGATATACGGCAACACCGTTGTGTTGAAACCGGCCCAGGAAACGGCGGTGACCGCAGCCAAATTGGCCGAATGCTTCGAGGAGGCGGGCATTCCGGCGGGTGTCTTCAATCTTGTATGCGGCAGCGGTTCGGTGGTCGGGTCTGCGCTTGTGGAGCATCCGGACGTGGGCGGAATCACTTTCACAGGCTCCAACGAAGTCGGGAAGCGCGTCGGCGCGGCTGCGCTGGCCCGAGGAGCCAAGTACCAGCTCGAGATGGGCGGCAAAAACCCGATTATTGTCGCCGAGGATGCGAACCTGGATTTGGCGGTCGAAGCGACGATCAGCGGCGGCTTGAAATCCACCGGCCAAAAGTGCACGGCGACCAGCCGGGTGATCGTTGTATGCAAAGTGTATGAAGCCTTTAAAGCGAAGCTGCTGTCCCAAATCGAGGGCATTCGGCTTGGTGACGGCATGTTACCCGAGACCTGGATGGGGCCCTGCGCTAATGAAAGGCAGCTGGAAACTGTGCTGCACTACATCCAAAAAGGGCTGGATGAAGGAGCCGTATTGCTGACCGGAGGGGCAAGGGCGAGCGGCCCGGCACTTGAGGACGGGTTCTATGTCCAGCCGACCGTATTTGACGGGGTGACTCCTCAAATGGCCATTGCCAGGGAGGAAATTTTCGGTCCGGTGCTTGCCCTGATTGCCGTGGACAGCCTTGAAGAAGCGATAGCGACGGCCAACGATAGCGATTATGGCTTGAGTGCCTCCATCTATACGCAAAATATCGGCGCCATGCTGTCCTTTATTCAGGACATGGATGCCGGGCTGGTCCGGGTGAATGCGGAAACAGCGGGCGTTGAGCTGCAGGCCCCGTTCGGCGGGATGAAAATGTCGAGCTCGCACTCCAGGGAACAGGGGCAGGCGGCCATCGAATTTTTCACTTCCATCAAAACGGTTTTCGTGAAGCCATAATCTTGGGGAGGGTGCCATGCACAATTCGATCAAGTCGATCATGGGGAAGGATGACCTGGCAAGCGGCGACATTACAACGCATGCCCCCGGGGTGCAGGGAAGGCTGCCATTAACAGATGATCTGCTGAGAAATGCCCCAAGCGGAGACCTGTTTGGCATGTCCCAAAACGTCGGGATGGGCTGGAAGCCGGGAGAACTGAACGGAAAGCAGTTTCTGATTCTCAGCACGCAGGGAGGGATTCGCCAAGAGGACGGCAGTCCCGTGGCCCTGGGATATCACACAGGACACTGGGAGGTTGGCTTGCTGATGAAGGCTGCGGCGGAGGAAATCTCCGGCCGCGGTGGTATCCCGTTCGCCGGCTACGTGAGCGACCCATGCGACGGCAGGTCACAGGGAACGTCGGGTATGTTCGATTCGCTCCCCTACCGGAACGACGCAGCCGTCGTGTTTCGCCGGCTCATCCGCTCGCTGCCTACGCGAAAAGGTGTTATTGGCGTTGCCACCTGTGACAAAGGGCTGCCTGCCATGATGCTTGCGCTTGCGGGCATGCCGCAGCTTCCGGGAATTGTCGTTCCCGGAGGGGTAACGCTTCCGCCTACCGAAGGGGAAGATGCCGGCAAAATTCAAACGATCGGCGCAAGGTACTCAAGCGGCGAACTCACGCTGGAAGCAGCGGCGGAGCTTGGCTGCCGGGCCTGCGCGACGCCTGGTGGGGGATGCCAGTTTCTCGGTACGGCGGCAACGGCCCAAGTTGTCGCCGAGGCGCTTGGCATGACGGTTCCTCATGCCGCGCTTGCGCCTTCGGGCCAGCCCATCTGGGAGGAAATGGCCCGTCAATCCTCCCGTGCGCTGATGGCGATGGAGTCTCAAGGACTGCGGATGGGCGACATCCTCACAAATGCGGCGGTACGAAATGCCATGGTCGTTCATGCTGCTTTCGGAGGCTCGACCAATCTGCTGCTCCACATCCCAGCGATCGCCCACGCAGCTGGATTACAGGTGTCGGCGGTGCAGGATTGGATCCGCGTCAACCGGGATGTACCGCGCATCGTCAGCGTACTACCGAACGGCCCGGTTTTTCACCCGACCATTCGGGTATTTCTGGCCGGGGGCGTGCCTGAAGTGATGCTGCACCTCAGACGTCTCGGTGTGTTAGATGAATCGGTGCTCACGGTAACGGGCTCCTCACTGGGAGAAGTTCTTGATTGGTGGGAATCGTCGGAGCGTCGTCATCAGCTGCGCAAGCAGCTTAAGGAAAAGGACGGAATCGATCCGGACAGTGTCATCATGAGCCCGGACCAATCGAGGCTCCTTGGCATCACTTCCACCGTCACGTTTCCAACCGGGAATATCGCTCCGGAAGGCTCTGTGATCAAGTCCACATCGATCGACCCTTCCGTCCTGAATGAGGATGGCATTTATCACCATAAAGGCAGGGCCAAGGTGTTTACGACCGAACGCGACGCGATCCGTGCGATTAAGAACGGTGGTGTTCAGGCAGGTGATATCATGGTTCTCATTGGCAGGGGACCGTCCGGAACGGGCATGGAGGAGACGTATCAGCTCACGTCCGCGCTTAAGCACCTATCCTTCGGAAAATATGTGTCGCTTATCACCGATGCCCGTTTTTCCGGCGTCTCAACTGGCGCATGCATCGGTCATGTCGGCCCTGAAGCGCTGGCAGGCGGACCGATCGGCAAGCTCAGGGACGGCGATTTGATTGAAATTGTCGTTGACCGTAACCGGTTGGAAGGGCGGGTAGATTTTATCGGAGAAGGGGACCAGGAGGTAACGCCGGATGAGGGGGCCCGATTATTGGCCCAGAGGCCATTCCACCCAGAAATGCGTCCCGATGATGACCTCCCGGACGACACGAAGCTATGGGCTGCTCTGCAAGCCGTCAGCGGTGGCACATGGAAAGGCAATGTTTATGATGTAGAGCGAATCGTCACAGCTATCGAAGCCGGAAAAAAGGCGCTCGGTTGGAACTAAAACCTAGTGAACCTGATTAACTCTCCGTTGGGGAAAACTAATAGGATGATCGTTCTTTTTAAATCAATATCAGGACCGCTGATTAATTTCGGCGGTCCTTTTGTTATTGGACCAGAGGGCTGTTTTTCAAGACAGGGATTAGTTTCAAGCTAACGGACGTGAAGAGCGATTGTGAAATGTAAAGAAAATATGACTTGCCGAGATAGCTTCTAGTAGAGCGACTCCTGTGGGTTCAGCGTAATTTGCCCGTTGAGCTTGTTACCAATTATTACATACCGTATAATTTCAATGTGCGACCAAGTGTGCACAGTGCGGTAAGAACAAATTTAATAAGATAAGGAAGTCACTCATGAGAAAATGGCTAGTATGCACGTTGGCGATCATGTTGAGCTTAGGTGCATTTACCCCCGCGATTTACGCTTCTGAAGTCCGTGTATCCGTGGACGGGCGAGAAGTACAATTCCCAGATGGACACCCCTATGTCGATCAAAAATCCAGCCTTACGATGGTTCCGCTTGCTTTTGTATCCGACAAACTCGGAGCGACAACGAAATGGAACGGAAGTTTAAAACAAATCACGATCTCGCTTAACCGTGACATCATTATTTTGGTGATTGGCCATAATTATGCACTGGTGAATGGGAAAAGGGTGGACTTTGAAGGGTCAGCGGTGCTTAAAGATGGCCGCACGATGGTTCCGCTGCGCTTTATTAGTGAAGCCCTGCACTCCAACGTGGATTGGCAGCCTTCGAGCAATCTGGTGAGCATCATGTCTTCGGTGGCCCGGGTTCCGAAAGGAACATGGATATGGGACAGTCACATCATCAAACAGGATCAAGATCAAATCATAAATTTCGCAAAAGTAAAAGGTGTAACATCCATTTACCTTCAAATCGACAGAGATCTAGATCCGGCAATATATGAAGGCTTCATCCGGAAAGCGAAGAAGGAAGGAATTCAAGTGGAGGCACTTGAGGGCCGTCCGGAATGGGCCAAAAAGTCTGCGCAGGGGGATATTCAAAAATTTATAGCGTGGGTGAAAGCTTATAATTCTTCTGTTGGCCCGGAAGCAGGCTTCACGGGATTGCATTTCGATATTGAGCCTTATGGTCTTAGCGAATGGACCACGGACAATAAGACCATTCTTGAAAGCTGGATGGACAATTTAAGACTGATTGAGAAAGAAAGCAAAGGAAGCGGCTTGAACATTGCGATCGACGTTCCGTATTGGCTGAATACGATTAAATTACCGGGAAAGGATTACAGCATGAGCGCATGGATGCTGGAGAAGTTCGATTCCCTTGTCATCATGAATTATCGGAATCATGCGTTGGGCGGTAATGGCATTGTGGAAAATGCGCAGGCCATGCTGAGGGAAGCGTCCACGTTGAACAAGAAGATTGTTATTGCTGTCGAAACGGTCAAAAGCAATGAGGGGCCGCGGGTCTCATTCTATTCCATGAGCAGCGATATGATGGATAAAGAGCTGCAGTCCGCTCATAATCAATTGGCTAATTATGCAAGCTATGCCGGCTTCGCCATCCACGATTTCAAAAGCTGGCAGGACATGAAGTGAGAAGCCAATCCATTACAAAGTACACCGTATAGCTGCTGGGAAGAGTAAGGGTGCCGTTGACGGGAGGCGTTCAATGAAACTATAATGGTTTTATTGAAAGGGGATGCCGAAAATGGCTATCGTAAGCCGCTACACCGTTGCGCTTCATATATTGACTTGGCTGGCTTATTGGTCGGAGAAGGACGAATTTTTCCCTTCCGACCGGATTGCGAACAGCGTAGGAACGAGCCCGGTTTTTCTGAGACGGATTCTCGGCCAGCTCGCGAAAGCAGGCCTGGTTCTGGTGCAGCACGGAGGGACAGGGGCCGGATGGAAGCTGGCGCGCCTTCCGGAGGAGATCAGCCTGCTGGACGTGTACGAAGCCGTTGTGCAGACGCCACTTTTCGAGCTGCATCACAGCCAGCCGAACCCGAGCTGTATTATCGGCCATGGCATTCAGCCGGCCCTGCAAACGGTTTACGAGGACAGCGAGGAAGCGTTGAAGCGCCGGCTGGCACAGGAATCGATCCGTGATCTGGTCGCCTCGTCGCTGGAGCACGGGAAGCGGTGATGCCGCCGCAGCGGATGGCATCCTTGGAGAACCGCTTGCCGGAGGGGGCCAGGTTAGCGGGCCAGCAGCTGCCGGATCCGAAAATCTGGCAGCCGGAGACCCCGGTTGAGAAATCCGGCAACGCCGTTTGACTGACCCGCGTTTTTTCGCTCCTCAATGTAACTGATTCAGTTTCAATGAAAGGAGGTGGCAGGCGACTGCTCACGTTCAAGTGAGGATGGAAGTGGGCTCATTACGACGTTCAATGTAACCGATTCGGTTGTATTGATTGCTATAAGAATTTAAGATGTAACCGAAGCTTGGCTTTTTTTGCTTCTCATTGTAACTGATTCAGTTCTATTGATAAGACGAATCTAAATAAGGAGAGGGATTTCATGGACAAACGGTTTTTTTGGCTGGCGCTTGGGTCGTTTGCGGTCGGCACGGAAGGGTATATGATCGGCGGGCTGCTGCCGACACTGGCGGCGGCGATGCATGTGTCGACGGCGCTTGCCGGACAGCTGGTGACGGCGTTTGCGCTCGTGTACGCTGTATCGTCGCCGCTGTTGACGACTCTGACAGCGAGGATGGAACGCAGGAAACTGCTGTTCGGTTCGCTGCTGCTGCTCACTGTCGGAAACGTGCTGTGCGGGTTCGCCTCATCTTATGGCCTGATGATGACCGGGCGGATTGTCGCCGCGCTGGGGGCAGGCCTGTTCTCGCCGGGGGCCGTCGCCGTCGCCTCCACGCTGGCCCCGGCTGAGAAAAGAGGGCGCGCGGTGTCGATCGTCGTTGCCGGGCAGACCGTCTCCCTGATCCTGGGCGTCCCCTTCGGGATGTGGGTCGCCCTGACGTTCGACTGGCGTACGACGTTCTGGATCGTCGGCGGAGTGGCGCTGCTCGCCGCGGTAGCCATCCGGCTGCTGTTCCCGCAGGTGGCGCCGGGAGCGGCGATCGGCATACGGGAACGCCTTTCGTATCTGAAGAAGCCGGAGCTGCTATCCGCCTTGCTGATTACGCTCGCTTGGGCCACCGGTATTTTTGCGCTCTTTACGTATGTTTCCGAACTTTTTTCCGGCTATGGTGCCGGCGGCCGGACGATCAGCATGGTGCTGAGCCTCTCCGGTATCGCCAGCTTCATCGGGGTGCGGACAGGCGGCTTGGCCGCGGACCGGATCGGACCAAACCGGGCGATTCCGCTGGCGCTGACTCTGCTCACTGCCGCGCTTATCTTGATGTCCGCATTATACGGCTTTGCCGGCCGGCCTGGTATTCTCGCCATGGCGGTGGCTGCTATGGCACTGTTCGGATTCAGCGGCTACATGTTCAATCCTGCACAGCAGCACCGTCTGATCGGGCTGTCGGGGCCTTCGTCTGGCATCGTCCTGTCGCTACAGTCTTCCGTCCTTTACGTCGGCAGTGCCTTGGGCGCATCGGCCGGAGGAGCTGTCGTGCGCTTCGCTACCGTCGGTGAAATTGGCTATTTCGCAGGCGCTATGACGGCGCTGTCGCTCGTCTTATTTGCG
Source organism: Paenibacillus favisporus (assembly GCF_040545415.1). Taxonomy (NCBI): domain Bacteria; kingdom Bacillati; phylum Bacillota; class Bacilli; order Caryophanales; family Paenibacillaceae; genus Paenibacillus; species Paenibacillus favisporus. The sequence continues at coordinate 1,320,894 of NZ_JBEPLV010000001.1, forward strand.
GTTAGCCTGCGTCTGGAGCGGCGCATGAAGCGGCGGGCAGCCGTAACGGGGCAGGCGCACGCTGCAGACGAGTCGGGTGCCGCCGGCTAAGCTCAGCTGGCTTTTACTTCCGTCCGCATTTTGTAAATACGATGTGTCAATGGTGACAAGATGCTGTCATATTTTGAATGCTACGATCGAGAGGTGATCAGAAAATTTCGATAGGAGTGAGAAGGTTTGTTCACACACCGGGAAGTACTTGTGAAAGAAGTTCCGATCCATGTAGTCGAAGCTGGTTGCATATCAAAGCCGACTGTGTTTTTGATTCATGGTTGGCCGACCTGTTGGCTGGAATTTGAAGGAGTGATGCATAGGCTTGCCGAAGCGTATCATGTTATCGCCATCGACATCCCCGGAATCGGGAACTCAATCATCCCTTTACAGTCATACAGCAAACGCAATATTGCCGAGTATGTTCGAGGAATTATGGATCATATGAATTTGCAAGATGTGACGTTGGTAGGATGTGATGCTGGGGGCCAGGTGACGTATGCTTTTCTGAAGAGCTTTCCTGACAGGTTATCGCGAGCGGTGATTATGAATGTCGCCATTCCTGGAGTTGATCCGTGGAACGAGGTGAAAAGTAATCCTTACATCTGGCATTTTGGTTTTCATAACGTGCCTGAACTGCCCGAGATACTGGTTTCAGGCAAAGAACTTCCTTATTTCTCCTTTTTCTATGACGTGCTGGCCGGAAAGGGCAAGCGAATGAGTGATGCCCGCAGAACATTATATGCCGAAGCCTATTCCCGTTTGGATGCATTGAGAGCAGGATTTGATTTATACAGAGGCTTCCAAGAAGATGAACAGGATAATGCCGCGTCAAAACATGTTACCGTGTCAACGCCAGTTCTATACTTGCGAGGATCGGATGAAAATGTAGATATTGAAAAATACCTTACGGGATTTAGGGAAAATGGCCTGCAAAATATCAAAGCCAAAATCATCGAAAATTGCGGACATTTTTCAGCAGAAGAACAGCCTGAACGGGTTGCAATGGCCATAAAGGAATTTATCCATAGCTCTTTGTAACGTTAAAAGGTTTGGCTGAGAGTACGATTGATACATTGCGAAGTTGTAAGACAACCAGAACAGCTAATCACTTAAGAGCCGCATTGTTGCGGCTTTTTATCATTTCTCGGCATATGATCTTGCCAAAACCGGAGGAATCTCAAACGACCCACTCAATAGCTTATTGACCTTAACGTAACGTCAACCCTTAAAATGATCTCAAGAGGCCAATGCAGATTTTCAAAGGGTCAGTGTTCACGAAGGGAAAGTGGTATTATGCAGAATATAGAGCTGCAAGCCCAGAAAAAGGACATAAAGTTGACGGATCACGGCAGATGCCAATTTTGCGGGTCAAACACCAGGGGCGGAGTATTTGAATGCTTTGACATTTTCAACGATCTGGCAATGAATTTCATGGAAGGGAATAATCTATTCACATTTATATATGCCGATGCACATTGTTTGCAGCATTCGGAGGTTCATGGGGTATGGAACAACAATTTGCATCTCACCAGACAGTATTTAATCCTTGAAAAAGCTATAGCCTGGGAGTATGCAAAGACAAGCCGGCTGAGCGGTATCCTCGATCAATACAAACGGTCACACCCGGATATTTTGATTCCTGCATTGCCGCTTCAGCAAAGAGGACATTTAACGGTTACAGACATAATCGGGCTAAAGCAGAAAGAACTCGAATCCATGGTATACAAATGGGCAAATGATGTCTACCATTCATATGATCGGTACCATACAAATGCAAAAGTTGTGGGAGATCTATATATCAACAAATATGAATGATAATAATGGAGGAAGGACGAGATGAATGTAATAAATATCGGCTACGCTTCGACCAATTATTATGCAATCGGCTTCCAGGAAAAGTATCTTCTCATCGATGTGGGGTTACCCGGTACGCTGGGGAAGATGGCCAGCCAATTGCGAAAACATAACATCCAATGGAGTGACATTCCCTATTTGATGGTTACGCATTTTCACCCTGATCATTGCGGAATCGCACAAGAGATACAATCCATGGGTGTTGAGCTTATTATCAGCCGAACGCAGTCGGATTTTCTTGAATCTGCAAACGAGTCTATGAAAAAGTTCTCCAGCTTTAAAGAAATCAAGGTGGAAGCTCATAATATCATCAATGAACATGATCAGGCCGTTTTTACTAAAAAAGTTGGCATTCCAGGGTATATACTTCATACACCAGGCCACTCGGATGATTCCATTAGTATTGTTATCGAGGGGTTGGGTATTTTTACGGGGGATTTACCCTATAATCCCCATATGAGGATGGATACGAATGAAAAGGTTGATCAAAGCTGGTCACGGTTAAGAAATACAAACGAACACAAGGTATTCCCTGGGCACGGCCAACCCCTCATGCTTTGAAATGACAGTTAGGCGCAGTTCGAGACATTTACATGAAGTGGAGAAATCAGTAAAATAAACATATTATCGATTGTAATATTTGGTAATGATTAGACACCGATCATTTTTTTGAAAGTGAGGTCTCGAATGATGAGAAAATTGACGATCAGCTCCATGCAAAGTCTTGTACTATAAACAACGGCGGTTGTTTGTATGGAGCTTAGAATTCATTTTTACCGCCTGAATATCAGCGTACATGATAGTTGTTTATAGGATAGGCTTTGCAACCTTAAATTTTAATAAATTTTAAGGAGCAGAGCTATCATGAAGTATGTAAACGCAGATATCATTTTTCCGGAAGAGCTTTTAAAGGAAATACAGAAATATGTCCACGGAAGTATGGTTTACATCCCAACCCCAGAAGGACAACGGAAGAAATGGGGCGAAAATTCAGGGAGCCGAAAACATTTGAGCCTCAGAAACGAAACGATACGTCAGCAATATATCGATGGTGCAACGATCGATGAACTTTCGGATCAATTCTGCCTTTCCATCGATAGTATTAAAAAAATCATTTATTCAAAAATATAGGCGTAGAAATCACATCGTATGTTATGATGTGATTTTTTGTGTAACAAATGATTCTGAAGGATCTTTTATATATTTCTAAACGGTTTCCTTTGCTACGATTGAAGAAACACCATGCAGAGGGGAGCATTCGGATGTCATTACAAGTTCGTCCGTATGGGTCTGAATTAGAGGAAGCAGTAAAAAACTTAAGTCACAAAGTATGGATCCTTTTTAAATATAATCAAGATTACGATCATCAGAGGATGAGCTGTATATTTAATGAGGAAGGGAATTTAATTTGTGCGGGATACTTACGCCACGGAATTGCTGATGATCATGATGTATTCGAAGTCGAAATGCCCACGAATGAATTAGCTTTAAACCGCATGGATGAAGTGAGAGCAGCTCTTTTCCCTACATTTATAGAAACCTGTCAAAAGCTGCGTAATCCAAACAAGAAAACGAAGCTGGTTGCGTGGAAGGACTTTTATGGTGACAGAGCGTTTTACGAAGGGAAGGGCTTTAGCCCTTTTCAAACTTATTACATAGCACGGCGTTCACTTGAAGAACCTGTACCTGAAGTCAGAACGCCTGTTGGAGTGAATGTCAAATACCACCCGATGGAATCCAGAGAAGAACGAATCCAATATACCGAGCTGGAAAATCAATTTTATCAAGGTGTAGTTTACCGAAGTGTAAATATGTTGGAATGGATGATGGGTGGCCCGGAGTTACATACCATCTCTGCCTTTGAAGGTGATGAGCTTGTTGGGAGCGTAATGTGTTGGCAAACTGGGGCAGTCGAAAGACTATTCGTCATTCCGCGTTGGCGTAAAAAAGGGCTGGGTAGGTTTCTCATCACGAAGGGATTTGATTATCATCTGAAGAACGGCCGAAACGAAGTGGAGACGCTGGTTCATGAACAGAATAAGGAAGCTATGTCGTTGTTAGAGTCAATGGGGTATACCTTTCCTGTAAAATTAGTACTTATGTCAATGGATATTTAGAAAAAGGATTTGCAGCGACTTCCCGGAATATTCAAATGTCTTAAGGGGATACTGGAAATAGGTAGGAGATCATGCATTTGGTCGATGATGATCATAGAAACACCCGCATTGATCTCCATTCCATGAAACCCTAGTATAAGCTTAACGACATAAATAGGGGGCGCTTAGCGATGTCCATGTCAATCGCAGATATCCAAATACCTGATAGCAAACTGGCCAAGGAAGCAGCCGAATTACTGCGGGAACATGGCGATGATTTGCTATGGAACCATTCGAACCGGGTGTATCTTTTCGCAGCATTCAAAGGCAACCTGAGTCAATTGAAGTACGATCCGGAATTGCTGTATATCAGTTCTCTATTCCACGATTTAGGCCTGACGCCTGCATTCCGCAGTCCGGACAAGCGCTTTGAAGTCGACGGCGCGAATGCCGCTCGAGATTTCCTGCAAAGCCGTGGCGTCCCGGAAGAATCCATTCGTTTGGTGTGGGATGCCGTTGCCCTTCATACTACGATGGGAATCGTCGAATATAAAGAAAACGAAGCGGCCCTGATGAATTTTGGCGTCGGTTACGACGTCGTGGGGAAAAACTTCGAACTGATCTCGGAAGAAATTCGCCGGCAAATCGTTGATGCGTTCCCGCGAAACCGGTTTAAGCACAACATTCTGCGCGCCTTCTTTGAAGGCTTTAAGCATAAACCGGAAACGACCTACGGCACGATTAACGCCGATATATGCGAGCTGTTTCTGCCGGGCTATAAACGGCCTAATTTTTGCCATCACGTGCTTCATTCCAGATGGGAAGAGTAACAGCGCACGTTCAATCAGCATAAGCCATGAACCTGGACAAGAGCGTACACACTTCATAGCCGCGTAACTGCGGCTTTTTGTGTTTTAAAATGAATTGATGCTAAAGTATGATGACAAAATGGAAAATTTTAACGTCTAAGCCGTGATGATTAGGATAGAATCAAGGTATATGTGTGGATACCGCTGGACCGGTTGAACTTTTAAAAGATGAAATTCCTGTTTCGGTACAGCCCGGTGAAGTCGTGAAGTTTGCAATGAATGTTGAGCCCATGCCCAACAAATATCACGTCACGCAAATGACGGCGGAGGGAAGTTCAATAGACGTTGCGGTAAAAGAGAATAGTTTTTACGCCCCCTTAGAAAAAGGGACTTATTATTACTCTTACGGCGTGTGGTAGATGGACGAGCACATTGAAAATCGATCGAATGGTGACGCTTTTTATTGTTTTGTCTTAAAAGTCCTTTAAAGAAACAGGAGACGATCGTAATCTGTGTTAAGGCTCCCAAATATGAATCATCGAGGAGAGAGAGCAAATGAATAGGAAACAGATAGACATTTTTCGTATGCAATTTGACTTTGTTTGGGATACGGAAACCTGGTTTTTACCCTTAGAATCTGCTCTTGCAGGTTTAAATTCGACCGATGCAAGCTGGCAGCCTCCTGGAGGAGGAAACACCATTTGGCAAATGGTAAACCATCTAAATTATTACAACGCCCTGCTTGTCAGACAACTCCATGTCACAACGCCTGGAACAGAGGCATCTGAACACAAGCCTACATATGGAGATATCGGTGAACCCCCTGATTCTAAATGGGAGGCCGTTTTGGCAGAAGATTCATTTGGAGGGCCTGGGGACCCGGCGGATGCTGACAAGTGGGCGGCAACCATGGCAGAAACCCGCCTGATTTGTGAAGAATTGCGTCAATCTCTGGCACAAATGAACGACAGTCAGCTGGATGAGGAGCGTGTTGGGAGGCTGGCCCGTCAAATGCTGCACAACGTATACCACATCGGACAAATCGTATTCATTCGCAAACAGCAAGGTTCTTGGCCAAAGGAACGGGAATAATATGTATATTCGCTTAAGGGCCCTATAATGAAGTAACAAAGCCTAATTTCTCACCGAATGCCGAGAAATTAGGCTTTTTCACGCTTCATAGCCATATATGGTGAAGAACAAATGGAAAGTAGGGTGTATTAAAGAAGCTGTTGGTAATTCCGATGATAATACCTATGGGTACTAAGAATATTGCTCTAGGCTTAAGTGCAAGCGATTCACATACAGTTCATAAAATTACTTTACAATAAGCTGAATCGTTTGCGAGGGCCCTGAATTTACGACAAGTTGATGAATACAGATATCGATATGGAGGTAAGATTCGTTTGGAATTGTTTGAGTATATTTTGCTAATGCTGGCGGCGGTGTCTTTATCCAATTTAGTGAACCGGTTTATCCCCTCGGTCTCCGTGCCTATGATTCAAATCGTGCTGGGGATGCTGATTACCAGGCTGCCCTTACACTATGAGCTGAAATTAAATCCGGAGCTGTTTTTGCTCCTGTTCATTGCCCCGTTGCTGTTCAATGATGGAAGGCATGCGGATAAGGAAGCGCTCTGGAAGCTGAAGAAACCAATCCTTTTGCTGGCGCTGGGTCTGGTGTTCGTCACGGTAGCCGTAGTTGGTTATTTCCTGAACTGGCTCCTTCCGGTGATTCCGCTGGCGGCATCTTTTGCACTGGCGGCTGCATTAGCGCCTACCGATGCTGTGGCCGTGGGTGCACTGGAGCAGAAAGTAAAAGTCCCTCATCAGACGATGCAAATTCTGGAGGGGGAATCCTTAATTAATGACGCATCGGGGCTGGTGTCATTTCAGTTTGCCGTAGCCGCAATGGTCACGGGTGTGTTCTCTTTCAAAATGGCCAGCGTCAGTTTTATTTCCATCTCACTTGGCGGGGTGGTGCTGGGCCTTCTGCTCACGCTTGTTAAATATGGGTTGGTGAAATGGCTGCGGAGACTGGGGATGGAGAATGTTACGCTCCACATGCTGATTGAGATCCTGACCCCTTTTGTGATTTTCATGACGGCCGAGGAATTAGGGGTTAACGGCATCCTGGCCGTCGTCGCCGCCGGAATCGCCCATTCTTTTGGCTACAAGAAAATGAATCCCGAGGTAGCCAAGCTGCGGGTTGTATCCAAAAGCACCTGGTCGGTCATTGTTTTTGTACTGAACGGGCTGGTTTTCCTGCTGCTTGGCACACAGCTTCCAGATATTATTCAGACGATTTGGAACAGTGCGGAAATCGGAAATCTGAAAGTAATCATGTACACCCTCTTATTGACCGCAGCTGTGCTTGGGCTGCGATTCATCTGGGCGATTCTGATGGATATGGTCGAAGGGACCAAACCGCGCGGCCCTTGGCGGCTCAGGGTCAAGAAGGCGCTGATCCTCAGCCTATCAGGCGTCCGGGGAACGATCACACTCGCGAGTACGATGTCACTTCCATTATTTCTTGGTGACGGCACCGCGTTTCCGGCGAGGGATCTGATCATTTTCCTTGCGGCTGGAGTTATCCTGTGGACCCTTCTTGCGTCCAACTATCTGCTGCCGCTTTTATTGGGGAAAGAAACGCAAACGGAGCAGGAAGAGGAGGAGGTTCAGGCAAAAATTGAAATTCTGAGGAATGTGGTGAACGGATTAAACGAACTGACCACGGATCAGAACCGGCTGGCGATTGCCCAGATCATCAATACGTATACTTCCCGAATCAAATCGCTCAGAAAAGAGGAAAAGAACGATAAAGTGCAGCGGGCCTTGGGCCTGTCTATCCTGAAATGGGAAAGAGAGAACACGCTGCACGCGGTTCAGAAGAAAGAAGTGAATCCAGTGACAGCGTACCGTTACCTTAAAAGAATAAACCAGCTGTTATTTATGCACACAGGAGATGTCCGTTATAAAAAAGAGCTTTTCCCTGTGAAGCAATGGATTAAAGTGTTCGGAATGCTGCATCCGGCCCACCTGAGTATCCGAGAGAGGCGCGCCGAATTGGCCAAGCTCAGAATTCAAAATACGGCTTACGTCATAAAGGAGCTGAATGCGCTGCTTGCAAAAGGGGAGACGGATATGGAGTCGGTCAGCTCGCTGATCCTGCAATATGAACGTACGCTGCTTCTTCTGACCCGAAACGAATCGGACACCTACAACCGGGAAGAGTTCGACATCATGATGCAGGAGCTCGCACGGGTCGGGATTCAGCTGGAGAGAGACAACATCCAAACCATGTTCGAGACCGGACGTATATCCAGACAGGGCATGAAGGAAATGAAACGTGATATTCTCTTCATGGAGCATGACTTGAGAGAAGAGATGGGTTGAGAATCATCCTATTGATTTATGCTGCCTGCTAACGCGTTTGTAGACGCCGATGACGATTTTTTATTCAATTTTCTTACCGAGACTAGACTGCTTGCAAGCAGCACAAATGCACCAAAAAGATAAGGCAAGTCGATATGGATTTCATATAATATTCCTGCGAGTAACGGTCCAAAGATCGTACCAAGGCTCGTATAGGCATTATTCATCCCTGCGACGAATCCTTGGTCCTCTCCAGCTTCTTTGGATAGGAGGGTGTTGATGGTTGGACGCAAAATATTATTGAATGAAAAAAATAGCATGGTGATGATCATGACATAATAGTAATTGCCTGAGAAAAGCAACGATGCGAGCGTGAAAGCGGATAGCACAAGCATGGCGACGATAACCCGCTTTTCCCCGAACCGGCGGGTGATCCGGTCGGTCAGGAGCACTTGGTTCAGCGTGCCGATCAAAGAGCACACGGTAAGTAAAATGGCGATTTGCTGCGTGGTGAAGCCATAACCCTGAACGACAAAAAGCGGGAAAATGGCTTCAAAGTGCGTCAGACCAAACGTCATGGCGAAAACAATAAGCAGCAGGATAAAATAACGGGATTTAACGGAAAGACCAATTTGACGAAAGATATTGTCTTTCTTGTCCTGCACAGATTGGCGAAGGCGGCGGATCTCAGGCGACAGCGGCTCGGGGAGCATCCACATACTGCATATCATAGCCAGCAGTCCAACGGATGCGGAAGCGAAGAAAGGCATTGTGATGCCCCATTCCGCAAGCAATCCTCCTACACCCGGCCCGATAATAAACCCTGAAGTCATCGATGCGCCTAACCAAGACATGGCCTTGCTGCGCTGGGCATCTGCTGTAATATCCGCAACGTAAGCAATAATCGCAGGGACCAGGGCGGCTGACCCGATTCCGCCGATCAGTCTCGACACGAATAATAAGGTTAAATCGCCTGCAAACGCCGCCAGCAAATTAGAAATGGCAAATAAAATCAACCCTGTAATGATCATCGGTTTACGACCGTACCTATCGGACAAATTTCCTGCGAAGGGTGAGAATAGAAACTGTGTCAAACCGAAGCAAGAGACGAGATAGCCGGCAGCTTGGCCGCTTGCTGAAAACATCTCGAGCAGTTCCGGCACGATCGGTATGACGAGGCCCATGCTCAGATTGGCGAGAAACATATTCAATAGAAGTAATGGAAATGCGGACCTTGGTAACATCAATGATCTCCTCTGTAGTCAATATATAACGATGGAAACAGGATAAACGGATCCTTTCATTTATGTTAGCATGCGTCAGTCCGCTTGAATAATATGAATAATATTTACCACAGGAATCATTTTTATATAGATGGCTATTCGTATCCGATGAACAGAGAGGCATAACAAGCGAATAACGATAACCTTTACTGAAAATAAAAAGGGTGTCCCTAGCCAATTAAGGCTTGAGACACCCTCCTATTTTATGCGAAATAATGCCCTTCTTCGAGATCGGCAATGAGTCCGGGCTGCATCGGTTTCCAGCCAAGAAGCTCCCGTGTTGCCTGACTGGCTTGCGCAGTGTTGTACAAGCTTGTAATGTCGAGGGTCGCAATGGCACCTAGAAAGCCGAAATGAGCGGCAGCTTCTTCAGATGTGATGCTGACCGCCGGCACGTTCAATTGCCGTCCGATGACCTCGGCAATCTCGCGGAGCGGAATGCCTTCATCGCCGGCGCCAAGCAGCCGTGAGCCCGCCGGGGCGGATTCCAGCGCCAGACGGTACAGAACTGCCGCGTCCAGGCGACGAACCGCCGGCCAGCGGTTCGTTCCATCACCGATGTAGGCGGCGAAGCCCTTCGACCGGGCGATGCTGATCATCATCGGGACAAAGCCCTTATCGCCTTCGCCGTGTACGGACGGTGCAAGCGAGACGATCGATGCCCGGATACCCCGCTTCGCCATCGCGAGCACAGCTTCATCCACGGCATGGCCATTGGCGTGTGCCGTAGTTATGAACGGCTTTCCGGAGCCTTCGAGCGCCGCTCCCATGACTTCCACGGCCCGCAAATCCAGAGCCAGCGCACCTTCAAAGTCGGAAAAATCGTTGGTGAACGCCAGATGAATCACGCCGTCCGCAGCCGCGGCGGCGCTGCTTAGCGTGTCGAGATCGTCGAGCGTGCCGTACAGCGGTTCGGCTCCCGCTGCCTTTAATCCCGCGGCTTTCTTTTCAGAGCGGCAAAGACCCGATACGGTATGTCCTGCACCGATCAGTTCCTTGACAACCGCAGAACCGACATACCCTGTTGCTCCTGTAACAAAAACATGCATGTTGATATCCTCCTTCATGAGTTGACTGCTTGAACATGTTAAGCATAAACTATGAAGTGAACTCTAGGGCAAGCGGTCCAAAGGAGAAAAGACGATGAAAATTCAGGAACTGGCGGATAAGATGGGATTAACGATTCATACGATCCGCTATTATGAAAAGGAAGGCTTGCTGGATGACCGGCATGTCCGGCGAGAAAGCAACAATTACCGCAACTATTCGGATGAGGCTGTCGAGCGGTTGAAGCTCATCAAGAAGTTCCAGTCCATCGGCTGTTCACTGGCTGAACTGAAGGAAGTGCTGCGGGACCACGACGCCAACGCGAACACGAACCAGCAGATTATCGATTGGATTCGCGGCAAGAAAAAGGAGATCGAAGGCAAGAAGGAAGAATATGACCAGATGCTGGTCACCCTTAACTGGATGCTGGAGTATCGGACTCTACTAAGGGACGATCCGCAAAAAGCACAAGAGATGCTAAAGGCTTGGCATGCCGGCTCATCCGATTGAGCTGCTGATGCGTCTCGTCTCCTATTGGCGGCAATTTAGGAATATTGATTCACCATTTCAAGTAAATAATTTCGAAATTCTTCAGCATACGATGGGGGCTCCACGACTTTTAGGTTTGTGCCGAAGCTTGCTAAAAATTGAAATCCGATATGGCTTTGAGGAACGTGGATGGTTGCCAAGAATAAGTCTGAACTATAGTTTTCAATACTTTTACGGCCATATCTTTCAATGAATTGATCCTTTACGCTGGGCGAAATCAACGCTCTTACAGCGACCAGTTCCGGTTGGTAACTTGACTCATATTCTTGATCTAATGAATAATCTCTAGGGTTAAACGTTTTTTCATCCACTTGAAGATGGTCGATCCTGGATAATTTAAACGTTCTATACCTCATGCGATGCAGACAGAATCCTTTCAAATACCAACTCGTTTCGCTAAAATGAAGCTGATACGGCTCGACCATTCTGTCCGTGATCATGCCGTTTTTATCAATATACGCAAATGAAATCAACCGTCTTGCTAATATTGCTTCCTGACACTTCTTCAAGGTTTGACGAATTTCAGACCTGCCCTCCCAATCATAAAACGACAGCTGAACTGAGCTTTTCGGAGCCAACGGGCTGACCATGGCCTCTATTTTTTTTATAGTCACATCAACTTCTTCGCTGATCAGAATTTGTTCCAATCCGCTGAGTGCCGTTAAAATATTCTCCAGATCGGAGCTGCTTAACAGGCGTTTATCAACCTTATACTCATCCATAATACCGTAGCCGCCATGAACTCCGTTGACCGAATAGATGGGGATGTTGGATACACTCAATGTTTCCATATCACGCAGAATCGTTCTTTTGGTAACGTTGAACAATTGTGCGAATTCTGTGGTTGAAACGACATCCTTTTTCAGCAGGATCATGATGATCGATATTAATCTCTCAACCTTTTCCATATGTACTCCTTCTTTTATATCCTTGATTTATAAAAGGTGACATCATGCTGTCACCTCTTCGTCATTATACTATATTTAGAACAAGAAGGAGGTTTTAGTACATGTCGGCGATTGTCTATTATAGACAAAAAATGGAGCAAAGGAAAATTAAATGGTCAAGAACGGATCAGGCCATCCAAAGTGGACAGCCCATATCCGAAGTTTATAATTTAAGCGTTAATTAGACTGTCTTTTAAAAAATCCGAAAAATTTACTGGGGATCTGCCAATCAGATTTTCCAACGCGGGATTGGTTTGCGAAAAATCCCCGAGTCGACTTGCCTGAAACATCCCCGTAAGCATGTCGACCATCGCTTTCGGCAGTCCCCGGGACACCAAGTGGATCCGATATTCATCATCCGACACGACAATTCGCCGAATGGGTCGATCCAAAGCCCTGGAAGCTATCGATGCGATTCCACTCATGTCCATCGCTTCAGAAGCCGTAAGGGGAGGAGTGATACCGTCATATCTCTGCTCTGTCAGGATGACCGCTGCGGCTTCAGCCAGGTCGGAATGGGTGGTCCAGGCGACTGGACCATCTTCGGGAGCAATCAACTCGCCTGTTTCCAAGGCATCACCCATCCACATGATCGCTGATGCGGCATAAAATCCGTTTCGGAGCGACGTGAATGCCATTCCTGAAGATTGTAGCATCTCTTCTGTAGCAGCATGAACGTTCATGGGAGAAAAGTGTGATGTTGCCGATGAAAACATTTGGCTTGTATACAGCAGTCGACGAACTCCAGCTTTCTTTGCCGCGTCGATTGCGGTTTGATGCTGACGAACAGCAGCTTCTCCCAGGGAGTGGGACGAGATCATGAGAACTTGAGATGCTTCCTCAAAAGCGTAAAGAAGACTTTCGGAATCATCGAAATTTCCTTGCCGAACACGGACTCCACGTTCTTGTAGATCACGAACCTTGTCCACATCCCGGACACTGACACCAACATCCCCGGCAGGAAGACGCTTCAGAAGTTCCTCTACGACCTTACGGCCCAATTTTCCATTTGCTCCAGTAACAACAATCATTTCTAACTCATCCTTTCGTCTGCAAATCAGATTAAGCGTTTCTTGCCATACGATTTTTCATGTGCAATCATAATCGTATAAGTTTAGTTAAAAGGAATGAGCCCGCGCGAACAACCTGCAAATCGCTGTTTTTGTCCTGTTCCCAACATAGTTGTCCTTTTGTCTGTTATTTAAGATCAAGAGAAAGAGGGGGTACACATGTCTGTAAATCCCGAAGATCCGCGTGTTATACGAACCCGCCAATTGTTCGTGCAGGCGTTTAACGATTTGGTTGAGAAAAAGAGAAACCTCTACTCCATATCTGTGCAAGATATCACGAAACAAGCAGCTGTAAATCGAACAACATTTTATGCTCATTTTCAGGACAAATATGACTTTCTTGAATATTGGATGAAGGAAAAATTCCAAATGGCAATAAGGGATAGACTGCTGCAAGAAACAAGATGCAATGCGAACAATTTGCGAACCCTTCTTCAAACCCTATTCGAGTTTCTTTTACGGTTTCAACAATGTAGTACGCCGGGAGACAAACCGTTTGAAGCGATGTTTGAAAATGTCATACATCAGGATCTTTATCGACTCCTGCTTAAACGGGTCAATGAAATGGATACACAGGGCTTTTCGCCAGATAAACTAGAAGCTGCAGCACTCGTTATCAGTTGGGGCATGTTCGGAACGGTTTTGCTGTGGAGCCGGAACCCTCAAGATCACTCCGTAGAAACGATGTTTGAAGAGGTTGTTGAGGTTTTATCAGTCAATTTGGCTCCATTTTGGGAGCAAACAGCCAGCTGAAGAGAACCAAAAAGTCATAATCACATCATTGTGTTTATGACTTTTTAGCGTATAGGAGGGATTCAAATATCCGGATCGTCAAAATGGAGACGGCTTAGTAGAGAATATTTGGACTTTTATAGGAGGGGAAGAGTATTTTCCATTTGCCATTAAACTTTTTTAGCGTGAAAGTCACATCTCTGGGGCTTGGTTTATTTTGCTCGGTTAATGCAACTAAGGCAACGTAACTATCTTTTCCTAAAACAAAGAACTTTTTAATGGAGTAGCTCACGATTTGGTTTGAAATCGCATTTCGTTTATAACTTTCGAATGGCTCAGCAAATCCATTTTCAAAAACAATACATTGATAAGCTTCTTCGATATGTAATTGTTTTAGACTTCTAAGGTAGAAATCTAGGGTCTTTTCTGGATCAGACTTATGAATATAATCAAAGAATATAAACGCTATTGCAATACCAATGATGACTCCAATGACTCTTTTCGTTGTCACAACCACCTCCGTTTCAGTTCTATCGCCCCATGTGATTATACATAATTTCTTGCATAACTTGTATAAAATTTGGTATGCTTATCAGCCGCATTGTTGCGGCTTTTTGTGTTTAAATACGTTGCTCAAATAGACTAGAACTTAGTGACTTAGCCGATTTAAATAACGTATTACATGGACTCATGAAATTTTTGTGCGTATCCGATGTCACAAATCAGAGCCTTACATCGTTCTTTGTGCAAAATGCAAAAGGAGCTGAGGAATGATGAAGGACTTGACCTGTGTCATCATTGGAGGAGGATATGCGGGGCTTCAAGCGCTCAAATCGATACAGAAAAAAACACGGGGCATAGCGAACGGACGGAGGATTCGGTTTGTTCTCCTCGACAAGCAGCCGGGTCATTTGCGCAAATTGAGAATGTTCCGTCCAACCGCGACCGAGGAAGAGATTATAATCCCCTGGAATCAGTTAACTCTTAAGGATGTCGATTTCGTGCAAGGCTCGGTTGCGTCTGTGGAAAGTACCGAGAAACGGGTTCGATATACAGACTCACAAGGAAATGATGCCCGAATGCGTTATGACCTCCTAGTCGTGGCGGTGGGCAGCATCGTTCGGGAACCGGATCCCGATCAAGGCGGCATCGCTTTGACCGACCCACAAGCTGCGGAAGACATCCGGGAGCGCTGGCGCGCAAACCTTCAGAAGGCTGCCCGCGAGATGAACCCTAAGGAACGCAAGAGACTGATGACCATCGCGGTTGCAGGAGCTGGGATCAGCGGCATTGAGACGTCGGCCGAGCTTGCGCTCGCCATGAGGAAGGAAGCCATGGCGTTAGGTTTGAACCCATCCGAGGTCTCCGTCTATATGCTGAATGCAAAGGAACGATTGCTCCCGGAAGTGTCGGGGAAACTTAGACGGAAGCTGGAGCAGCAGCTTATCGAATGCGGAGTAACGGTGCTTCACAATCGTAAGGCGCTTCGGGAGGAAGCAGGATCATTGGCACTCAATAACGGCGTCTGTCTGCCGGTTGGCTTGTGTATTTGGACTTTAGGCTTGATACCCAATCCTGGATTGAAGGGTATGGGGCTGCCCCTTACACTTGACGGGAAGGTAATGGTGGATGAATGCTATCGCGTCAAAGGGATGCCGGACGTTTACAGCATTGGTGACTGTTCAGGAATTGTTGATCCGAGAGACGGCAGAGCTACCCAGATGACGTGCTTTGAAGCGGGGGAGCAGGGGCTTCGGCTGGGGTCAATCGTGAGGGCGGATTTAGAGGGCCGTCCCGCTCCAAGTCATCATTCCGCCAAATCGAATATGGATGCGTTCACCATCGCACTGGGGCAAAAAGGAGTGTTCTGGATGCGCAAATGGGGGATCGATATGGTTATGACCGGAAAACTTCCGGGAAGAATCAAAAAGCTGGTAGAAGATACCGCCAGTATGCTTAGATAGAAATGATCGGAGGGACGGCGATTGGAAGAACTGTACGGTCAATATAAATCACTGCTGTTCATATTGGCTTATCAGCTGACAGGTTCTGCGGCGGATGCGGAAGATGCGGTACAAGACGTGTTTATGAAGGCTTACGATGTACATGTAGAGTGTTTGGAGGAGCCTAAAGCGTATTTGTGTAAAATGGTAACCAATCGCTGCCTTGATCTGCAGAAGTCAGCGCGGAGGAGGCGGGAGATGTACGTTGGTCCATGGCTCCCCGAACCTTTTCGTACGCCGGAAGTGGATACGCTCGAGACGACGGTTGTCCGCCGGGATATGCTATCCTACGCGATGCTCGTTATGCTCGAGAGACTGACGCCGACAGAGCGAGTGGTTTTCGTCCTGCGTGAGGCGTTGGGTTTTGAATATCCCGAAATTGCCGAGCTGCTAGGTAAGCAGGAGGCGAACTGCCGAAAGCTAATGAGCCGGGCAAAAAGCAAGATGGGAATATCCGAAGGGGAACAGGTTACGGCCGAAGTGACCGAAAGGGAGTGGGTTAGCCGGTTCCTCACATCCTTCGAGCAAGGTAACATCGATGAAATCCTTTCCCTTCTGACCGAAGATGTCATGCTCGTCTCGGATGGGGGCGGAAAAGTACTTGCCTTTACACGTCCGATCCAAGCGCGCGATCAAGTGGCCCGAATCCTTGCCGGTGCGTTCGAGGGCATAAAGCCCTACTATCAGGGAAGTCTTCGCTCCGAGTTTGCCTTTTTGAACGGGGAGACCAGCATCGTGCTCCGCTCAGGGGACGAAACTGTGGCGGCTATATTTTTACAACTCCGTTACGGAAAGCTTGCCGGAATCTACATCGTAAGAAACCCGGATAAGCTTACTCGGGTATAGGTAGTTTTAATTGCAGGTTTTCAGCGGGGGGCTGCGGCTCCCTTTTATCGTGTATCGAGGCATTTTTAATCGGGAAACGATAATTTTTGCAGTATCTTTTTGACTGGTAAAGTTTAGGTGTGTTACTATAACTCC
Organism: Paenibacillus favisporus; assembly: GCF_040545415.1. Lineage (NCBI taxonomy): Bacteria > Bacillati > Bacillota > Bacilli > Caryophanales > Paenibacillaceae > Paenibacillus > Paenibacillus favisporus. The sequence goes on from NZ_JBEPLV010000001.1 coordinate 1,337,672, forward strand.
GTATCGAGTTTTTCATGCTAAGGAGAGACAACTTTTATGTATTGCATCTCATTTTTTCGTATTCGTTAATGAAAGGTACAGAACATTTGTAACCCTCTAACTCCTTATTCTTTTTAAGGGTATTTTGTTGGGTTTATTTGTGCTGTGCCTTTTTCATTTCCTATTACGAATGAATGAGGTGCTTTTTATCATGCCTAAATACGATTCAAGAAATCGTAAAGCGTTGTCAAATTTCTCTGGACAACACTTGTTAATCAATAAATTTTTAATTAAAGAACTGGTAGATCTGGCTCAGATCAATCGCAGCGATATGGTCATCGATATCGGTGCAGGAACAGGGGCAATAACTTTTCCGTTGGCCGAGAAAGCAGGGACTGTCATCGCAATCGAGAATGATCCTGCAAGCATACAGAAACTAAGAAGCAAAATAAAAGAAGAAAATAATATTAAAATCAGGCAGATCGATGTTCTTCGGTATGAACTACCACGAAGTCCATTTTGTGTGGTGGCTAATATACCGTTTTCAATCACTTCTCCTATATTTGAAAAGTTTTTGGGGGACACATCGGTGCAGCTGCAAAGAGCTGTTTTTATTATCGAAAAAGGGGCTGCGAAACGTTTTACAGCAGATCCGATGACGAATCCGGTTATTCTAACGTGGAGAATGTGGTATGATATTCGGCTCGTTCGAACCGTTCCATCGAGTCATTTTTCACCACCGCCGAGTGTTGATTCAGCCGTTGTAACGGTGATTAGGAAGAAGAATCCAGCGGTTCCGATAAACCTTCGGAGAAAGTTTATCGCCTTTGCTTCACATGGTCTGCGTTATCCCCGATTACCTTTTTACGAAGCGATGAACGAGGTGTTTACGCCGCCGCAGATTACAAAATTGGTAAGGGAGCTAAGGATAGATCGTAATCAACCCATCTGTAGCTTAAATGAACAACAGTGGGGGATGTTATTTCTTGCAATGACCAGACACGTAGCCTCCTATCGATGGCCAAAGTCACCAAAGAAAAACAAACGTCAATAATGTCGGATCATCCATATGGAACCAACTAGCCGCAGGTGGTAGACTAACGCTAATTAATTGTGTTAGGGGTGTGCATAAGCATATGAAAAGTTTAGAGCACAATAAAAACATTTGGGAAGAAAAAGTAAAGCAACAAAGCCGTTGGACCGTTCCCGTATCCAGCGAAGACATTCAACAGGCAAGGGCAGGCAATTGGAGCATTGTGGTGACATCCGTAAAACCTGTACCCAAAGTATGGTTTCCTGATCTTCATGGAAAAAAAGTGCTTTGCCTTGCTTCTGGCGGCGGACAGCAAGGGCCGATACTCGCAGCAGCAGGCGCGGATGTAACCGTATTGGACTTTTCGAAATCGCAATTGGAACAGGATGCCCTGGTTGCGAAACGCGATAAATTATCGATCCGAACCGTTCTTGGCTCAATGACTGATTTGAGTATATTTGCCGCGGATAGCTTTGATTTGATTGTGCATCCGGTATCCAATTTATATGTACCTGAAATCCAGCCGGTCTGGCAAGAAGCATTCCGTGTTTTGAAACCCGGAGGTTGTTTAATCAGCGGATTTATGAATCCCGTATTTTATTTATTTGATTGGGAGCTTCAAGAGGAAGGGGTCCTCCAAGTGAAACATTCCATCCCTTATTCGGAACTCGATTATTCAACTGAAGAAGAGATTGCAAAGAATGGAATACCCCTTGAATTCGGCCACACGTTGGAGCAGCAATTGCAGGGTCAAATCGATGCCGGTTTTGTCATTGCCGGGTTTTACGAAGATACCTTCGGAGGGGAAAAGCTCTTGGACCGCTATACAAACAGCTTTATTGCAACACGAGCCATAAAACCTAAAGAATAATGGATGTTTCGCGATGTTGTTATAGGGCCAATCGTTGAGCTTTGTTTACGATTACAAGAACCGGATTCTCGTAGGGATCCGGTTCTTTTCTTGTTGTATTTCATTGTATTTGCGATCATTCAAACTCTACCTTTTCCGAATTTTTAATCGGACGAGTCCCTTGCCGTTTTCTTTGCGTGCCCAGTAAAAACAGTCCAAGCAGGATGGCAAGAGCAAGAAAGGCTGCGAACAACCGAAAACCAACATTCGTCGCATGAATAAGGGCATCCCTTGATGAACTCATGTCATGATTCTGGGCCCCCGACAACAAATGAGAAGCAACATCAGACTTTGCCACCCATTGAATGATGACCAGAACAAGCGCTTGGCTGATCGCACGGCACATATTGTAAACGGTCCAGAACACTCCCGATGCGGGCCCTGCTTGATTTTGTGGAGCCGCTGACAGCACTGCTTTAGCAAGCGATGGCCAGGAGAGCCCGGTTGCTGCAGATATAATCAAAAGCGGAATGATGACAGCTGCACCCGACATCTCGGCGCCGAGCTGTCCGAGTAATAGGATCGCAAGACCGATTAGAAACGAACCGAGCAATATCATTCTTGCCGGGCCGAAACGGTCCGCAAGTTTGCCTCCTAAGGGAGCCGTGAACAGTTGGGGTACAGATAAAGGGATCAGCATGAGCCCTGCTTCCAAGGGACTGAGGTGTTGAGCACCTTGCAGATAAAGCGTCAAAAGAATAGAGACAGCGAAATAACCGATGCAATAACTCGCCGTGATGCCAAGCCCAATTGTATAATCCCGATAGCCGAGGAGACCTAGATCAAACAAAGGGTGTCGGACTTTTTTCTCAATGAAAACGAATGCGATCCAAAGGAGAATTCCAAGAGCGAGCAGCCCAAGCGTTATACTCGATGCCCATCCCCAAGTTTGCGCTTCCGACAAAACAATGAGAAATGCGGTTAATCCTGTCCCATAGGTAAGTAAGCCTGGCCAGTCCGTTCTGGCTTTTTGCAGTTCCGCAGATTCTCTTAAAATGAAAACTCCGGCGATCAAGCCCAAAATTCCGAGCGGAACGATAACGTAGAACATGGAGCGCCAACCGAACCCGCCGATGAGTGCGCCTCCGACAACAGGGCCGAGAAGAGAACCGGTCACCCATGCGATGTTGTTGATCCCAAGGGCCCTTCCAAGCTCTTGGGGAGGAAAGGTCCGCATCAGAATCGGGGTGGATGCTGCCATCGCCATAGCGGCACCTGCTCCTTGCAGCAGACGAGCGAGGATCAGCACCGTACCGGAACCCGCCATTCCGCAAAGAGCGGTAGCAATAGTGAATAAAGCAAATCCCCATAGAAAAATCCGTTTCGTTCCGAACATGTCTGACCAACGGCCGGCAGGAAGTAAAAATACAGTACTTGTGATGTAGAACGAGGTAAGCGTCCACATTCCCAGTTCAAGCGAAAGATGCAAATCCTCCATGAGTGGAGGGAGACCATTGACCACAATCGTCGCATCCAGATTCGTGATAAAGGAGACCAGCGTGACGACAAACAATACGGACCATTTGCCCGATTTCCTATGTGTGATCATAAAGGGCACCTCCTCGTTGGGATTGTTACGCTTATGGTCCGCCACAATTTTTTTTCGTTTAGCATCTGGTCATACGTGAGTTGCAAGTCAACCGATATCATGCTATCCCTCCTAAACGCTTTTTCATCTTGCTTGAGACTTTGCACAATTTTAACACTTCAAAAAATAAATGCCGCCGAAAATGGAGCATCTATTTTTGGCTGGTTTGAGTTTGAAAAAGAATTGAAGCTCGTGGATGCTATCTTCACGCATTATCTATTGACTCTCTCGCAAGGTGAAGGTTTATGATTTAGAAGAGGTCAGCTGCATCTAAAAATATGGTTTGAAAAAATAAGGATAAAAACGCTTAACATAAAGGGTTTTTATTGCGGTGGATGAGGAGGAAAATACATGCCGAATACTTGTGTTCTATGCAACGCCGATCTTCCTCAGGGGATTACCTGCGAATCGATTTTCCACGAATTTTTGGCACTTGAATTCAATGATCCAAGCTATGGACAGGTTCACTTTCTCACCGTTGCCACCTACATGGTTCAACACCAAGGTTATAGCGATGAGATGTACGCTTGGATCCAATCCGCATTACAGAAGCATTTGGAGGAAGGCTACGCAACGGAATCGATTCGCCAAGATATGGCCAAAGGACCCGGAAGGACGAAGGGGATTCGAAGGCCATTGGATGCGCAGCCTCTCCCCACAATATCTTGGACCATGACGATCGCTGACGTGGCGGCGCAGATGTATGACGCCGAAAGCTATTGCAAGCTCATCGAGCAGTGGGGACGTACTACGTTGAAAGAGATGGGACCCCTTGTTTTGAAAAAGATTTAAAACTTTAAGGAAAACTTTTAATTGTCGACGCACCCCTTCCCTGTCCAAGACAGCTCCTGTCCGTTCCAGAACGTATTTACGCCTGACTTGAAGGACGGCTCGGTGGAGCGTGGCCATCTTGGCGGAACAGTGGCTGAAGAAAACATATGCCGTCTTGAAAGGGTAGGAATAGACCGAAATGAAAATCCTGATGCTGCAAAGTTTTAAGTGAGCCAGAGAACGATAAATTGAAATTTTGTTAAGATCAGGGATGAAGAAGGACCAGTTCACGTTGTGGAACTGGTCTTTTTGTTCTGTGATTGCAGGCTAAGAAGGCAACATTCAGAGGACAAGAGCTTGTTGCTGGTTATCTGAAATCAACATAGTAAAAAATTTATCGACTTTTTAAATAAAAATGTTTAATAAGTGTCCGGAATCATATAATCTGTATACAAGGAAAGCAAATGAATTCAAAAAATGGAGGCGTTCTCATGAATGGTTGGATTCAGGCGGGTTCGGTAGAAGAGCTTCGAAATCAAGGGCCGAAGTTGATCAAAGGGGGCATCGTCGTTTTTTATCACGAGGATCAAGTGCATGCGCTTGATAACCGATGTCCTCACCTCGGTTTTCCTCTCCACATGGGCAGTTTGTGCAACGGAATTTTGACATGCCACTGGCATCATGCAAGGTTTGATGTATGCAGCGGGGGAACGCTCGACCCTTGGGCGGACGATGTTCCTGTACATGATCTTACCGTTCATGACGGGTTGATTTGGGTCAACCCAAGTTCCCGAAATGGCAATCAAGTACAACTGTATAAGGATCGGCTTCTAAGCGGACTTGAGCAAAATATCGGTCTTGTCATCGCTAAGGGCATCGTCGGATTAATGGAGGCGGGCGTTCCGGGGAAGGAAATCGCGGCGGTCGGGATCGAATTTGGAGTCAAACAGCGCAGGGAAGGGTGGGGTTCCGGATTAACGATTCTGACTGCGATGACCAACATTCTGCCTAAGCTGCATAAGCAAGGCCAGATCCTTGCGTTGTTTCAAGGATTGCTGCACACGGCGCGCGATTCAGCCGGAAGCGGAACGCGCTTCTTGCTCGATCCGTTTCCGAATACAGACGTCTCCATAGAACGGTTAACGGAGTGGTACCGCGAGTGCATCGAGGTTCGGGATACGCGCGGCGCGGAACGGGTGCTTCTGACCGCCGTTCAGGCGGGGGCGGATGAGGGACGGTTATTCTCCATGATGAGCATGGCGGCGACGGACCATTTTTATATTAATGGAGGCCACACGCTGGATTTCCATAATAAAGCTTTTGAGAGCTTAAAGTATGTCGGACACGAACAGCGCGCTGATGTCCTCGCTTCGCTCGTTCCGATGTTTGGGAACGCATCACGCAGCGAGGAGCTTCATAGCTGGCAATCTCCGGTCAATTTGGTTCAGCCGTTGAAGGAAGCGTTCGAGGAGTTGTCCAGTCAGGGAGTTTCATCTGGAAAAGGGGGCCCCGGGATTGACGATGAGGAACTGCTTCAAGCGCTGCTCGGAGACGATCCGCTTCGGACGATTCGCTTGTTAAAGGAGGCTTTGCTCGGTGGCGCCTCTCCGGTGCGTATATCACAAATTGCCGCATTGGCTGCGGCTGAACGGATCGTCCGCTTCCCTATCCATAACGATTTCGGAGACTGGATTTCGGTACTGCACACGTTCACGCATGCTCACGCGGTTCATGAGGGCTTGATTCGTTCCGCCGATCCAGGGCTGGTTCGGGGGATTTTTCATACGGCGGTTACCATTTACCTCGACCGGTTTTTGAATATCCCGGCTGCCCCGAGACCAAGTGCAGTTAGCGCGAGCGAAGAAGTTCCGCAGCCCTCGGAACTGCTGGAGATTCTCGATAAGCAGCAGCAAGTGGCGCCGGCTGCGGCATGGGTGATGCGTTACCTGCGCAGCGGCGGTAAGCCGGAGCCATTATTCAACGTTCTGGGTCATGCACTGCTGCGAGAGGATGCGGAATTCCACTCCTTCCAGATGTACGAGGCAGCCGTGGCGGAATATGACCGCTGGGCATCCGAGTCTGGGCCATTTGCCGAGAAGGCGTGCGAAACGCTGATCCTTGCAGTTACCCGTTATTTGGCCGCGCATGCTCCGACTTCCCGTGAGTTGCCTCATACGGCGAAAATTGCATGGCGGCTCCATCGCGGAGAGAAATTGTTCGAGGAAGAATAGGTGATTCGGTGACGATGTCATTCCTATGATGTAGATTGAATTGTGCTGAAAATAGGCTTTCGATATGATCGGAAGCTTATTTTCCTTTGTATAGAAAAGAGATCATGTACTATTGAGAGCTGATTTAAGCTGTAAAAGATATAGCGATGTAATTACATAATATTACAAAGTGATCCGTAATCCGCATGACTTTAACGGAATCTTTCAATGTTCTGAATTGGAACTGCATAAGAAAATGGTTGAGTATATTAGTGGATGATTGCCTGTATTAGGGTACCATCTGAGGTTGAAAATCACCGGCATTCGTGCCGGTGATTTTTTGTTGAACGTTCTATTTTACAAACCATTAAAGCGCTTAAGCATCTGAATAAAAGCCTCGAGGCTGGAGTCGTCCCAATCCGAAATGCGGTGATAAAATTCAGCTCCTTTTTCATTCATGGCCAGAACGGCTTTGTCCCTTCCCAAATCAGTTACAGACAGCACGACGCCGCGGCGATCATGGGGGTCGGGTTCGCTATGAACATAACCTGCTTTTTTGAGCTGGGCGACGAGTCTGCTTACGGAGCTTCGGTCCATAGCCAAGGATTCAGCCAATGAGGTAGCGCTGGACGGACCGTATGCTAGAAGCCATCGAACCAGTAGGAACGCAGCGGGCTGCAAATTCGGATCAAAGACAGCCGCTGTTTTTACATGAAGGGCATGGGATGCGCTTAACAGGGCATTCAGCTGCTCACCAAGATGGATTTCCAGCTGCGCTCTCCCGGTTTCGTTATTGTTGTTGTCCATAATAAACTCCTATCGAATCCAAAATAGTTGACATATATCAAACAAATAAATATAGTTGAGATATATCAATTATATGAAAGAAATAAACACTCATCAAGTTCAATGCATCCAAGTAAGGAATCGGGGAGGAATAAATCATATCAGATCCAATTATTGCGATAACAGGGGCGACGAGAGGCTTAGGACAATTGGCAGCCATTAGCCTGGCTAAGCAAGGCGCCCATCTAATATTAACGGCAAGGAGCAAAAGAGCGGCTGAAGTAACGAGAGAGATACTAAGCCAGCATGCCCCCAACGCAAAGGTGGACTTTTTTTTCGGTGATTTTTCACTCATGGACCAAGTCAGACAGGTAGGGAATGAAATACGCTCTGCTTATCCTAAAATTGATGTATTGGTAAACAATGCGGGCTTGCATGGTTTCGAACAACGTATTACCAAGGATGGATACCCGGAGATGGTAGCGGTCAACTATTTAGCGCCTTGGCTGCTGACGCATCTGCTGCTTCCTTCGCTGAAGAATGCTGGGCAAGCAAGAATTATTAATGTAGCTTCCGAAGCCTCCCGACATCACGGGGAACTTAAGCTGCCCCAAGACCTTACTGACACAGCGGAGTTTTCGCGATGGGGTTCCTCCAAAATCTATGGAAAGACGAAATTGTTTAATATCATGTTTACGGGTGAAATGTCGCGGCGGTTGGACGGAACAAGCATCACGGTGAATGCGCTTAATCCCGGTTTCAACGTAACGGGTCTGGGACGTGAGCTAGCGTTTTCATCGGTTCTCGAGAAGGCATTGCGATTTTTAAAAATTGGGGATCCGCGGAGAGGTGCGGGGATCATCGTTCAATTGGTCACGGATTCAAGGTATCGGGGCGTTACAGGCGGGTATTTTAATGTCGGTTCCGGGAAAGCGATCACTCCCGTACATCCCGGCGGGGATTCCAATACGCAAAGTCTGTTATGGAATGCCACTGAGACATTGTTAAGGCCCTATTTATAAAAAACTTTGAGATCATCTTGCTGAGATGGTGCGTTTTACAATTACGATGAAAAGGGGAAGGGCGATCATTAAGAAAGACGAAAACCCTGCCGGCTATGGCTGGCAGGGTTTGGTCTATTTCATCGAAGCGGCAGTCTTTATTCCGGAATAGAGAATCTAATTCTTTTGCTCGGTCAATATGATCGGTCCATCCGCAGTTATGGCGATCGTATGCTCGTACTGCGCAGAAAGTGATCCATCGGCGGTTCTGGCAGTCCATCCGTCGGCATCAACCGTCATGAATGCTTTTCCGGCATTGATCATCGGCTCAATCGTCATAACCATTCCTTCCTTCAAGCGGAACCCTTTGCCTGGCTTCCCGACATGGGGATAATTAGGTTCCTCGTGCATCTCCCGTCCCACGCCGTGACCGAGCAGATCCCGCACCACCGAGTATCCGCTTTTCTCCGCATGGCTTTGAACCGCGTGCATCACATCGCCGATCCGGTTTCCGACGACGGCCTTTTCGATACCAAGGTATAAGCATTCCTTCGTTACCCGCATTAAATTACGGGCTTCTTCCGACACCTCGCCAACTGCATAGCTCCAAGCTGAATCGCCGATCCAGCCATCCGCTTCCGCGACGATATCGATGGTGACGATGTCGCCTTCCTTGAGCGGCTTAGGGCTCGGAAAACCGTGCGCAATGACGTCGTTGACAGACGCACAAGTCGCATACGGATAGCCGTTGTAGCCAACCGTATAAGCCCTGGCGTTATTCTCCTTCAGGAACCGCACAGCGAACAACTCAATGTCGAGCGTTGTGACTCCCGGCCGGATCATTCCTGCGATGGCTTGATGAAAAGCAGCGACAATTCGGCCGGCTTTCCTCATTTGTTCAATTTCCGCTTTCGATTTCAGGGTGATCATTCCGATTATCTCTCCTTTGCCTGTATGCCTGAAAAAATCACGTCAACGATGCCTTCGACATCCGTCTCGCTGCGCATATTGTGGTGGATGTTCAATGCTGCACAGCCAACCAGCGAGCCAAATATCAGATTAGCTGTCTTCTCCGGTGATTTAGAACTGGTTCCATCACGAATCATTTCCACAAACGGCATATAGATCCGATCCTGAAAATGGTCTGACAGCTTGATAAACCGGTTACCAGGGAAGTGATGAAAGTTATCCGCAACCGTCTTAAGCAATATAAATATGGAGGGATCTTGAATGCACTCCTTCAGGAGCAGCCTGGAGAACGTATCCGCTTTATGCAAACTGTTGCCGTCTCCGGTCAAAACGGGCTGTACTGCCGACTCCGTTCGATACAGGGCATCCCATAATAAATCTTCCAAAAGCATGTGCTTATTTTTGTAGTAATGATACACGGTTCCGTAGCCGAGTTCAGCCTTCACCGCAACATCGCGTATTTCCAATTGGATACCTTTCTCCAAGTATACTTCCGCCGCTGCCTGCATAATTTGGTTCATCCGCATCTCGCGGATCGCGTCATTCTGTTCTTTGGTACGAGGTGACATGGCTCCTCCTTTTTTAGACCTGCAGTAATGTCAATGTAAAAACAATATACATCATGTGACGGATTCGCGCAATCAGAAAGAAATGCTCACAAAGTCTATTCTGACAACAGACGGCCATAGAAATTCACATCATCTCATGATACATTGTAAGACAACGAGAACATGAACAGCAGTGCGAGCAGGAGGTCAAATGTGAATATATTAATTGATTCCTACACGGATGAAAAATTAGCGCAAAGCTTAGCAGGACGTCCCGGTTTTTTTAAGCTTTTTTATGATACCGAGGACTGCGGATGTAACGGGGTGCTGGCCATCGAGATTCTTGAGCAGCCGCTTGACACCGATATTAAGGTTACAGTAGAAAAATTTACTTTTCTGGTCGACAGGCAGCAGGAAAGCTTATTCGACAACGTGTTGAAGCTGGAAGCGGACCGAGCATATCCGTCGTTTAAGGTGTCCAGCGATTCGGCATTGTACAGTACCAATGTCAGAATCAGGGACGCCAGGGACAGTGCTGCAAAGTAGTTTTTTTGTAGTCTGGATTCAAAAAATGTAAGACGACAAGAACATACAAAGAGAATAGCCGCATAACTGCGGCTTTTTTTTGTTTTTAACAATGCCTGGATTACAGGCCGTTGTTTCAGCATCCAGAATACCCGACAATTAGAGGCTTCACAGCTTGTGATGGAAAATCAAATGTAAGCCTATTTTTTACAATGCAACGAGAAACGCCGTTGACAAAACCAGCTACTACGTGTTACTTTATAGCGGTAGTAAGTAATACTTCATACCAGTCACACAGAATAGCAAGGAGCGATTGTGTTGGAAAATTTAACGGAAATGCTTAAAGGCGTGCTTGAGGGCTGCGTCCTTGAAATCATAAGCCGCCAAGAAACCTACGGCTACGAAATTACGCGGCAGCTGAACGCCCTCGGCTTCACAGATGTTGTGGAAGGAACGGTATACACCATTCTGATCCGGCTAGAAAAAAACAAGTTGGTGGAGATCACCAAGAAACCTTCCGACATGGGACCGCCGCGAAAGTTTTTCGCGATCAACGACGCAGGGCGTGAAGAGCTGCGGAAGTTCTGGGAGAAATGGGAGTTTGTATCATCCAAAATAAACGAGTTAAAGGAGAAGGAACAATGAATTTTTGGGAAAAAATCACCGGCAGCGACATGACCAAAGAAATGAAAGCCTTTGAATCGCGAGCCCAAAAGCTGCCTGCTGATTATCAAGCGGCGTGGAAAAAAATTAATGCCAACCTTTGGGTGCATTCCGACTTCACCGGCCGCAACCTCATGCCGATTCTTGATGGTGTGCTAGGCCTGCTTGAAGAAACTGCGGCGGACGGCCAGAGTGTTCAAGAGGTTTTGGGTGACGATATTCAAGGCTTCTGTTCAGCGCTGGCCGGCGAAGAAGGGGCAAAGTCTTTTCGTGACAAGTGGCGCGAGCAGCTCAACCATAATATCGCCAAAAAATTAGGCAAATAGGAGGAGGATCACATGAGTATACGAGATATCATCGAAGGCAAAAAAGAGTGGAGGGCGCACGTGGCGCGAGTCAAAGCGCTCCCGCGGGATTATCAGATTGTGTATAAGGAGATTCAAAAATATCTCTTTAAAGTAGGCCCTGTGGAGCTAACCGAAGGGACCGGTATACTCTCGGGAATTGTCGATCTTTTTGAAGAGGGCGCAGCATTGGGGAAAGGCGTGCTCGAAGTGACGGGAAGAGACGTAGCGGCTTTCTGCGACGATCTCATCAAAGATTCAAAAACTTACGCTGACATCTATCAGGAAACGGTTGCCCAAGAAAGTAACAAGGCCATAAAAAAGGCAACGGATAAAACAAAGTAAAAGAGGGGGACCCGGATGGAAAAACTAATTGAAGTGAAAGGTTTGAGAAAATCTTTTAAGGACACAGAAGTTCTAAAAGGCGTCGATCTTGAAGTGGGGCGAGGTGAGATTTTCGCCCTGCTTGGCTCCAACGGGGCGGGCAAGACGACGATGGTCAGAATCCTCACCACGCTCCTCAAACCGGACGGAGGAACCGCCACCGTAAACGGCTGCGACGTCGCATCAAAGCCCGACCGGGTACGACAATCAATCAGCCTGACCGGGCAATTTGCCGCCGTGGACGAAATATTGACAGGACGGGAAAATCTGATTATGATCGCCAAGCTGCGGCACCTCAAAAATCCGCGCCAGGTCGCGGATCGTATGCTGCAACGCTTCGGCTTGACGGACGCCGCTGACCGCAAGGCAGCGACTTATTCGGGAGGGATGCGCCGCAGGCTCGACATCGCCTTGAGCCTTGTGGGCAATCCGCAGATCATTTTCCTCGACGAGCCGACTACCGGGCTTGACCCCGAGGCCCGCATCGAGGTTTGGAAGACCGTCAAGGAACTTGCCGGCGGCGGCACGACGATCTTCCTGACCACGCAATATTTGGAGGAAGCCGAGCAGCTCGCCGACCGTATAGCCATTCTGCATGAAGGCAGGATTATTGCGAGTGGCACGCTCTCTGAGCTGAAAAAGCTGTTCCCATCCGCAAAGGTGGAGTATGTAGAAAAACAGCCGACATTAGAAGAGATATTCCTCGCAATCGTCGGAAAGAAGGAGGCTATGTAAATGGAGACAGTCAAAAATCACTTTTTTAGCGATATGGGCGTTATGCTTGGACGTTCCATGCGTCATATATTCCGCAGCATGGACACCATCATTACGGTCTGTATCACACCGATTGCGATGATGCTGCTGTTTGTCTATGTGTTTGGCGGCGCAATCCACACCGGAACGGATAACTATGTGAACTACCTGCTGCCCGGCATCCTGCTGATTGCGATTGCGAGCGGGATATCCTATACGGCTTACCGCCTGTTTATGGATAAGCAGCGGGGCATCATTGAGCGGTTCCACTCCATGCCGATTGCGCGTTCCGCCGTGTTATGGGGGCATGTGCTGACCTCACTGGTATCCAACATGATTTCTCTTGTCGTCATCATCCTTGTAGCGCTCCTTATGGGCTTTCGTTCCTCGGCAGGGGTACTGCCATGGCTCGCCGTAACCGGTATACTCGTGCTGTTTACACTGGCTTTGACATGGGTCGCAGCGATTGCCGGATTGTCCGGAAAATCGGTCGAAGGGGCCAGCGCATTTTCCTATCCGCTGATCTTCCTGCCATTTATCAGCTCGGCCTTTGTGCCGACCGATTCGATGCCGAAGGTCGTTCGGGCCTTTGCCGAAAACCAGCCGGTAACCTCTATTGTAGAAACCATCCGTGCTTTATTGTCAAATCAACCGGTAGGCAATGATATCTGGATTGCTCTGGCATGGTGCGTCGGCATTATGCTCGTAGCTTATGTCTTTGCGATGAGAGCGTACAAAAAGCGGGCGTAACGTGGTCTTCTCCATCCTTCCTGCCGTCTCGAATTCAGCAAACCTTCCATTGATCGGAACATTGCATACATTTTTATTCACGACTTCTGGATGCGGTCTACCGTGCAATCATAGATTACACAGATGGCACTGACGCGGGCTTTTAATCAAACAGCAGCAGTCTGGACTATTGTTTTCTCGTCCTTGGCTGCTGCTTATTTATTGGTGACAAAAGGGGGATTTTTGCTTGCGCCCAGGCAACACTGCCGGATCTCACTTAGCGAATACGGAAAAAAACACCAATATTTTTCTGTTCTGTAATTAGAAAACCGTTTTTAAGCAGACAGAGTACAGCATCTTTTACGGGTGCCCCTACTCTTAAAGTACTGAGGCAAGGGGACGCGCTACCTAAAATGCGTACTTTGCCGATGTTGGCAAAATTTTTTTTGCTTCTGACGATAATGACCACATCCGGAAAACGGCTCATGATATCAGCTCCTAACTTTAAGTGGATATCATAAGGTATTCCGCTTCATACAGGCATGCTTGGACACCGTGAAGTATTCGGGATGGGGGTTTGCCAATACGGTTCAGATGGTTATGGATTGACTTGATTGTAGGGCTAATGTAAAATTTTGTTATGTTCATTGCAGTTAATGTACTTACTTACAGGTAAGGGGATGATTCATCAATGATTCATCAGCGTGAATGTCCGATTGAGACCATCATTCATGTTCTAAGTGGCAAATGGAAGCCGATGATTTTATGGCTTTTGATTGATTCTACAAAGCGATTCAGCGATCTGGAAAAGCTTATCCCTGATGTTTCGCAAAAAATGCTTGCACAACATCTCCGGGATTTGGAACGAGAAGGCGTAGTCGATCGAACGGTTTACCCGACTGTCCCTCCAAGAGTAGAATATTCCCTTAGTGAATACGGCCAAACCTTGATTCCTGTTGCGGAAGTCATGTGTGCTTGGGGAGAGAATCATAATAAGCGGAAGTATGAAGAGCCGGCGTCATAAAGCGGATTTAATGAACTTGTACACGAATTCAAACAACTCCAACTAAAAGCTGCCACGGGATTTCCGGGCAGCTTTTTGCTTCCCTGCAGTCACACTCCTGAAAAAAGCAATGTATCCCTTCCCGTCATACTTACTTTTAAGTAAGTCCCCTACTTTAAAGTGGGTTCTTAACATCCTTTTGAAGCGATGCTAAGCTTGAGCTAACCAAATATAGGGACCCATGAAGAGGAGGACATAACGATGAAAATCATTGTTTTTGGAGCGACGGGGAATACAGGGAAAAGAGTGTTGGCACAAGGGATACAAATGGGGCATGAAATGACCGCATTTGTGCGAAATGCTGAGAAGCTTTACGATCAGCTGAGTGAGCATTCCGAAAAGCATGTAAAAGTGATCGTGGACGATATGATGGACCCGGTGAGCGTTCGTGAGGCACTTATGAATCAAGACGCCGCTATTATTGCAGCCGGCCATGCGGGGCAGGGAGAAGGGTTTGTCCGTATCGTCGATAACATTATAAGCCAGTGTGAATTGGAGCCTAGTTTCTCCGGGCGGGTATGGGTTATGGGAGGAGCCGGCCTGCTGGATATTCAATATACGGATTTGATCGGCAACAATTTACCCGGCTTTCCGCCTGAGTATAAAAACCACAACCGGAATTTCGAAAGGCTGCAGCGGACGGACCTCGATTGGACCATGATGTGTCCGGGAACCATGACAGATTCGAGGGAGCATTCAGATTCTGCTCATCTGCATGTCACAACGGAAATCTTGCCCGTTCCGATGCAGGAGACGATCAAGGACTTTTCCGAAGCAGAGATAGCCGGTCACTTGTTCAGCAGATTTCAAGAGCTGAATGTAGCTTATGACGATGTCGTAATGTGTATGTTGAATCATCTTGAACTCGAAGGATCGTTTAAAAGAAAAAGGGTCGGTCTAGCCTATCAAAGCAATATTACAGTGAGCTGAGGAGGAGGGGATGATGGGTTTATTTGGATTACTGCTCGTTTTGCATATATTGTCTTCGATCGCTTTTATCGGCCCCGCTTTCGTAACGCCCATCATTCGGAGATGCGCCAGAACGGTCGGCCAGCTGCATTTTGTTTTAGGGATAACGGCCAAACTGGCCATCATTACTAAAATTGGCGGAACCGGACTTATTCTGACCGGGGTTGGGCTTATGATCATAACCAAGATGGGGTTATCCCAAATGTGGCTGAATGCATCTATTCTCTTAGCGCTTCTCATGGTTGGACTGATCGACGGATGGATCGAGCCGCGTATGAAAAAGATCAGAAAAACCATATCTGAGCGTCAAGACCAAGGTAGTGACATACCCGCCGAATTCGGAATACAGTTAAAAAAGATCCTGCTCGTCGAGATGGCAGCCATGCTGCTGATGATTGCCGTATTGGTGCTCATGGTCGTTAAGCCATTTTAAAAGCCGCATCACTGCGGCTTTTTTTATTAACAAAATATGTGTATACTTCTAATCCTGACCTTTCCAAGGGTAGTCCATAACGATGATCCCTTCAACATATGGGCCAATCGCCTGCAAAAACTCTTGATGCAGGGGATGCTGAATATAGTCCTGGCAAGCCTGTTGATTTTCAAAAGAGACTCGGATTCCCAGCGTATACCCCTGCATATGCTCCTTCTCCTCCGTAACGTTCATTCCAGCGGTAATTTCTGTGATACCCGGAATGTTTCCTTTAAAGTCATAGACTTGCATGACGGCTTCTTCTTTTTTTGCAGTCGAAACATCGGGCTTGAATTTCAATAGTACAATATGCTCAAACATCTTTTTCCTCCAGTTTCTCGTTTATACTTGGCTTTGCAGCTGCTTTAATCGGGATTGTTCCTTTGCCCATTTCACGAAATTCCCGGATACGAGATCCAGGTGCTTAATCGTAGGTTCATCTGTCAACTCACCCTTCTCATTAATTTTCTCATGCACAAGGCCGATGTATACTTCATTTCCCGGTAACAGTGGCGATGAAATGCCGGAAGCAAACAATATATCACGCAGATGGCCCTGAGCTTTCACCGATCCCAGCAGACCCATGGAAGAGCCTACAATCCAAGAGGGCTTACCGACCATCACTTGGTCAACGCGGGATAACCAGTCAATCGCATTTACCATAACACCAGGAATGGTTGAATTATACTCAGGAGTGACCCATAACACCGCGTCGGCTTCAGCGACTTTGCCCTTGAAATCGATAACCGTCTGCGGCGGAGCAGACTCCGTATCCTGATCGTAAAAGGGAAGATCCCGGATATTCAACACATCTAATTGGAAAAGATGCTTATAACGATGTTGAATATAGTAAGCTAGTTTTAAATTAAAAGATTCCTTGCGGATGCTGCCGACAATGGCGGCTACTTTCATTGTCATCACCTCAATCAGATGGGTTCGAATGGAAAAGAACAGGTTGGGGCGATCACTGTCTTATCCATTCTTGCTTTTCCTCCTATGGAGGACATAAACTGAGTTTAATGAAACCTGAAGAGGCTAGGAAGAGATCTGGTTATCGTAGGATTGGGAATCCTACGTTCATGAATATAGTAGGGGGCATGGGGATGATATCGAAGAGATTGGACCGTTATCAGGAATTATCTCGATTTTTACGATCACGTCGTGAAAGGATAACACCTAAGCAAGCAGGATTGCCGGATTCCGGACGCAGACGGACACCCGGACTTCGGCGAGGCGAGGTGGCTCTGTTGGCAGGTGTGGGATTGGATTGGTATACCTACTTGGAACAGGGGCGTCATATTAACGTATCCGTAGAAGTCCTTGATCGGATAGCCGAAGTGCTCCGGTTAGATGAATCGGAACGCAGACATCTGTATCATCTGGCCCGTAAGCAATATCCCTTGGTTGAAACAAAGAAAACATCTAAGGTTACACCGGAACTTCAACGCTTTCTAGATAGCCAAAACCTGTCCGCGGCAAATGTCATGGATGCACGTATGAACATCATTGCCTGGAATGAAGCTTATTGCGCCTTGAATGGGGAGCTGGCCGCTATGTCAGATCGGGAGCGGAATTTCGTATGGATGACGTTTACGTCACCCCGCTTCCGTTACGCTAAGGGAGAACAATGGGAACTGCATGCGCGACGGATTGTCGCTAATTTTCATGCCGGTTATGCGCGTCACGGTGACGACCCCTGGTGGTCCGAACAGTTCGACGCTTTGTCCCAAGTTAGCAGGGAGTTTCGAGAGTTTTGGGACGATCATGAAGTACTCGATGCCATAGATGCTCCAAAGACGCTGCACTGTCCGAATCTCGGGAAGTTGAATTTTGATCTTGTTTCGTTTCAGTATTCAAATGATCCGAATTTGACCGTCTCCATTCATGTTCCTCATCAAGATGGCACGATGGAAAAAATGCAGCGTTTACTAAGTGATTATCAGAGCAGCAGGCATGCTGAGGCACTTGAAACTTCTCAAAGAGTTTAGTTGTGAGGCAAAAAGTCTTCGAACATGGAACAACTGATGAGGACAACAGCATGGTCCCATGTAAAGTCGCCGAGATGGCGGCTTTTTTTTATCAGTACAAGTTCTTGTTCCGGGCTAAAGAGAGGGGCTTGAACCGATTACCGTATTTGGACATGAATATGTTCCGAAATCCGACTCAATGATTTCTATATCCAGAAACCGTTCAAATGCTGGCCAACCACGAGATTATCAGTAAAAACTGACAAAAAAGTATCCGATCATTATAATTGTTATATATATCCAAAGCTGTACTGACCGGGAGGACGGTATGCAATTTCAACCAATCTATGATGATGGGAAACTACTTCTACCGAAGATCGAATTGAAAATGACATCGAACCAATCGATCGGCATTATAACGGACTTGAAGCGAAAGCAGCTTTTAATGAATCAATTAGTGGATCGTTCCCGATATTATTTATTTCGAGCTGGGCAAAACGAGTATATTCGTTTAACGGTGGAAGAGCTGATCACTTTTCTAATTAAAGTAACGGAGAGGAATGAGCGTGTCGTCCCGTTAATGGATTATTTTGCTTTAAAAGAAGAACGGAAGGTAAAGATAAAGGATCTGAGCTCATCGAAAAGGATGTATGTGACATTGCTGCGTGTCTTTTTTGCGCATCAGCCTACACTTGTACTGGAGGAACCCTATTTTTACTTGGAAGAAGAGGATCGTCGTCAATTTAAACGGATTTTAGATGATCTTGCGAAAGAAAAGCAGATTTTAATGTTAACTTCGAATTTAGAGGATGCCATAATTTCCTGTGATGCCATTTATCGATTGAACGAATTCGGTTTTCATCCATTGGATATTCGGGAATCCGAAGAGGATAAGCAAAAAGTGCAGAAACAAGATGAGGTCAATATCACCTTGCAGAAGATATCCACAAAAAGAAATGACAAAGTGATTTTATTTGATCCGCCTGAAGTCGATTACATAGAAAGTATGGATGGTATGATTCTTGTTCATGTAGGTGGAGAAAATTATGTCTGTGCTTTGACGCTAACCGAGCTCGAGCAGAGATTGTTAAATTTCGGATTTTTTAGGTGTCATCGATCCTACATCGTTAATCTGCAAAAAGTTAGAGAGATTATTACATGGACGAAGAATAGCTACAGCTTGCGATTAAATACGGGTAAAGATGCCGTGGTTCCGTTATCCCGTTCAAAACTGCATGAATTAAAAGCGCTACTTAACATTTAAAATGTTTGCTAGGCAAACATAATTTCGTAAGCGTATGCCATTTCCGAGTCAATATCGAACAGATCAAGCATTCTATGGTACCATTCAGGCGTTCATAGCTACATTTCGGCCGGTCTTGATGGCTAAAGGCATGCAATCTTTATATATTTAAGCCATCAACGCGAAGGATGTGGTGAAGGTTCATTGATCGATTAGAAACAAAAGAGCCAAGTTTGGGTGATATTTTCATTAAAATGACAGGAAGTGAGTTACGATGAGTATCTCCTTAAAACGCGCCGGGGCGATATTTGTGAAGGATTACAAAGAGTTTTCACGCAATTATGGGCTCTCTATAAGTTTGATGTTTCCATTGATATTGGCACTTCTTTTTCGAAGCGCAGGCCCTTCTTTGAATGGAGCTTTCGCTTTCAGTCTTGTTCTTAATCCCTCATTTGTAATACTAACGTGTTTGGTACAAGCATGCTTAATTGCGGAAGAAAAGGAGCGTAATACGTTACGTTCATTAATGTTCACACCGGCCACGTCCTTAGATGTTTTAATCGGTAAAAGTTTTTTGGTCTTTGTCATGTCTGCTGTGGCTCTGGCAGCTGCAACGTATTTAATTGGTTATGAGCCAGCTAGTATATGGGCGTTCGTGGCAGCTATCATTCTTTCGATTATTCTATACATAGCAGCCGGTACGATCTGTGGTTTATTCTCCAAGACGCTGCTTGATGCGTCATTATCCATACTTCCTGTGGCGTTCGTATTCACCATGGCACCATGGGGGGCGTTTCTAGTGGATGATTATCCGATCCTCAACGTGCTGGATTACGCACCAAGCAGTCAACTTGTGCATTTGCTAGGTATTCCCCATAAAGGTTTTAAGGCGATAGAATTATTAGAACCCCTGCTCATTATTTTGGCATGGACGGTTGTATTAACGATGGTGTCTGTTGTTTTGTATCAATGGCGTTTAAAGGACGAATAGGAAGGAGGATTAAATTCCGATGAATTTAGCCGTCAAGTTGCTCCGAGAATTCAAAGACCGCAATGCCCGACAAAAGCTGAAAGGTTATCGGGACAAAACGCAGCTCATCAGAAAACGGAATCTTGAAGCTTGGGACCATCGGCATCTGCAAGCGGAATCCCTCCGGCTGAAAAAGAAAGCACAATCGGGTATGCCTTTGGACGAGCTGCTTGTCGATGCCTATGCGTTAGTTTGCGAGGCAGCGAAGAGAACGCTTGGATTACAGCCTTACGATGTCCAAATCATGGCTGCCATCGCAATGCACGAGAGATTTTTAATCGAGCAGCATACTGGCGAAGGGAAGACGCTCTCTGCGGTGATGCCTGCTTATCTAAATGCACTGACTGGGAAAAGCGTTCATGTGCTGACTTTTAACGATTATTTGGCAAATCGGGATGCGAAGTGGATGGGCCCAATCTATAGTTTCCTCGGGTTAACGGTAGACTCGGTTCAAGCGGGTATGAGCCTGCCAGAGAAACGGGAAGCGTACGCCATGGATATAACCTATGTTACGGCGAAAGAGGCGGGATTCGATTATTTGCGCGACACGATTGCACTAGATGAAGCCGACACCGTGCATCGTCCTTTCCACTACGTCATCGTCGACGAAGCGGACTCACTGCTTCTTGACGAAGCACGGGTGCCGCTAGTCATCGCCGGCGAGCCGGACTTTTCAAGGAACGACGGCGTTCGTTTCGCAGAAGTGGCAAGGCAGCTCCAGCGAGATGAGCATTACGTATTCGACGAGTTTCAGCGAAATGTTTATTTGAATGAAGCGGGCTCTGCAAAAGCGGAAGAGTTGCTAGGATGCGGCAATTTGTATGATAGCGATAACAGTCATTTGTTATCGTCGTTAAATTGCGCACTGCATGCGGAATCGTTATTAAAAAAAGACGTCGATTATATCGTCCGAGACGGCAAAATCGAGCTGGTCGACGAATATACCGGCCGCGTGGCAGAGAATAGGCATTTACCGGACGGGCTGCAAACTGCGCTTGCGGCCAAAGAAGGGCTGCTGACATTAGCCGGTGGGATAATTCTTGGTACGATCACTTTTCAACACTTCCTTAGTCTATATCCGAAAATTTGCGGGATGACGGCTACCGCGCAAGCTTCTGCAATGGAATTCGAAGAAATGTATGCGCTGGAGGTTGTGCAAATTCCGCCGAACCGGCCTAACATACGGATCGATCATCCGCATCGAATTTATACCCATAAAGAAGCCAAACTTAAGGCGCTTGTACAAGAAATTTCGTCCGTCCATAGAACGGGACGTCCGATTCTAATCGGTACGTCAAGCGTTGGGGAGTCTGACATGCTAGCGGAAGCGCTAGCTGCAGCGGGCGTACCTTGTCATGTTCTGAATGCGAAAAACGACGCGGAAGAAGCCGAGATCATCGCCAAAGCAGGAGAAATCGGCGCTGTGACGGTGTCCACAAATATGGCGGGCCGAGGCGTCGACATTCGGCTCGGCGGCGGTAATCCCTCACAGGCAGAAGTTATCGCCAAGCTGGGCGGATTATACGTGATTGGTACGCATGTGCACGAAAGCGTGCGGATCGACAACCAACTGCGCGGGCGTTCTGGTCGCCAAGGCGACCCTGGATCTTCCGTGTTTTTCGTAAGCTTGGAGGACGAGTTGTTCCTTCAGTTCGGCATCGATAAAGTGATTCAGCCTATGTATCGCGATCTCAGGCAGGATGAAGTTCTCGGAGAGTCTGTGCTCTACAGCAAAATTGAGCATATTCAGCGGGTGATAATGGGCCAAAATTTCCATATCCGTCAGGAACTGAACCGTTATTCGGATATGGTAGAGGAACAGCGGCGTATTTTATACGAGGAGCGGCTCGGCATTTTGAAAGGCGAGACGAAGCTGAGTCCTTCGGAACAGCGGGTGCGGCTTTATTATATCGACAAGTTCTGGGCTGATCATCTGGCATATGTTTCTTACATTCGCGAAAGCATCCATTTGACGGGCCTTGCTAACCGCAATCCGATCGACGAATTTCATGAGCAAATCATCCAAGCCTATGAGCAAATTCAGGACAAAATAGATAGAGCGTCGGCAAATATGCTCGTAAAGCTCGGAGGTTCGAATGATCCGGCGAAGTGGGAAAAGTTCGGGCTGAAGAGCCCGACTTCCACTTGGACCTATATTATCAACGATCAATATATGGAGTACTTGCAGAACCCCGGTTCATGGAATCCGGGGACGATCATCGCTTATTGGATGCGCAAAATTTTGAGGCCTATATTCGGGTGGTCAAAATTTTGACCGGGTTGAAGCGAAGCAGACAAATTACAACGTAGGTGACTTATTGCGCCAACTTATTTTATTTTGTTTGTTGGCCGGCCAAGTTCATAATATTTTGATTTCCGCTGGCCCATACCGCGGTCATGACCAATTCGGTAATCTTCCACTGACCGTGTTCTTTCACAAAGCGGAACAAATACTTTCCGCCCAAAGTCCACTGACTCCCTCCGAAGGAGTTTGGAAAATCATGCTGCGCCTGGAAGTAGGCACGGCATACGGCCCGATCTTCATTTTCAAAATCCACGAGTTGGTTGGAGATCAAATGCTGTGTCGCTTTTAAAGGCGTTAATGACTGATTCCAGTTGTCCATCAGCATGCTGGCCGGTATGGTAATAGGTTCGCCACCTGCCAAGGACGTATAATCGACTGTCACTTCTTCCGTAAATAGCTGCTGAAGTGATTCCCACTCCCGGCTGTCGGCATAATAAGCAAATTTGGATACCGTTTCGATTACAGCCATTTTGTTCATCCAGATCAAGAGCTCTTGATTGTTGTTCATCGTATTTCCTCCTCGTTTGTACATACGTTTATTTTACAGGGCATCGCTTTTATATTCTTGTAAGTTCTGCTCATCACTTTGCATAAAAGTCTCAAAGATCCGATTTGACCGAAGCGGTGATGGATGGCTTTTGCCCATGATTTCCACTCGGCCCCGTTCGTTTTGTCCGTACTGCAGTGACGACACCCAATATGACCAGGAAGGTACCGACAACTTGAACCCAACCTACCGGTTGCCCCATCAGTACCGAAATCATCAGTGTTACGACAGGAACCAGGTTGAAGAATACGGAGGTATGGTTTGCACCTACTTTCTGTATGCCTTGATTCCACCAAAGAAAAGTCAAAACAGCGCCAAATGTCCCCATAAAGAAAATGCAAATCCATGCTGTTGTGAGTGTCGTTTGCGATATACCCGGTGAGGGGAAATTCAGAAAAGGCAGAAAGCAAATGGTAGCAATTGCCATGGTTATGGCTGAGGTGGCGAGCGGCGTGCTGTTGGTCAGAAGCTTTCGTCCCAGTACACCATAGAGCGCCCAAGTGATATTCGCTCCCAGTGCTATAAAATCTCCAAGTGATATGTTAGTGAGTTGCCAAAAAGCCCCGTTGGTAATGACCATAAGAACACCGGCGATCGAGCACAACATCCCGATGATTTGGCCCTTACGGATGTTTTCTTTCAGCAAAGGCACCGCCAAAAAAGCCGTTACGATTGGGTTTGTAGCCATAATCAAGGCAGGATGAAGTGGCGGTGTATACTTCAAGGCTGTGAACTGCAGAGCATTCGTTACAAAAACACCGACTACCCCTAATAAAATATAGACCGAGATCGAGGAACGAAGGGTGCTCCACGATGGTTTTTCCTTCACAAATAGAAGCAACAGCATGAGTGCTGCGGCTATGAGGAATCTCCAAGCGGTGACCGTCAAAGGGGGCATCGCTTGAATGGCCAGCTCACCGGCATTAAAGCTGGCTCCCCAAAACACGGATACGGCGGCAAGGCGGACATAGGTCCATGCATGGTTCATTGAACATCCTCCATCGATTTGGAATAGAACCTCTTTAGCATTAGTGTAAGGCATTCCTGTAGAACGATCTTGAACAATGTGCTCTTTATTTTGTACAAAAGAACCACAATTGAAGTTGAGATGGACCTGCCTGCCAACGTAAGGTAATTATCCAACCTTCAAGATACACAGCAAAAAGCCGCAAACCTGCGGCTTTTTATATTCTAACGATAGATGTTCCTGTCAAAACCGACGACAACAACAGGTTACACAGCAGGAAAAAAGACAAGGAAACCAACGCGTTTTCGTCTATATTCATTAATATGGTCGATTCAGTTTTATTTTCGCAAGTAGTCGATCTTAATAACGGCAAACCTTTTCTGATTTTGTACGATTTCGGGAGAAACCACCATCCTTTATGCTGAATATGGCAAAAGCACATCTAAAATTGAGGAGGAGCTACGATTGATGCAGATGAGCAGGAAAATAATCAATAAGCTTGCACCCGTTTTATGTTTGGGGTTAGCCGCTATAGCGATAGCCGGCTGCAGCAGTGAGGAGAACGCAAAGGGGAGTACGAAATCCGCAGAGACAACCGAACCTTTGAGCCACTTATCGTATTGGAAAGAGATGCATAAGGACGCAGCAGCCATTATGAAAAGCTATGGAGAGATTACCGCTATTAAAGAAATCGAAAAGAACACCGGTGTCACCATCGATTATCAACACCCGGCCCAAGGCCAAGGTGGTGAACAATTCAACTTGATGATGGCTTCGAAATCGCTGCCGGATGTCGTGGAGTATTCGTGGAATAATTATCCGGGAGGCGCTCAAAAAGCGATTCAGGATGGTAAAATCATTCCACTAAACGACTATTTGGATGATGCGCCTAACTTCAAAAAGCTGCTGGACGAGAACCCGGAATGGAGAAGGCAGGCGTCGACAGATAATGGTGATATTATCGGCTTCCCGTTCATCCGCCCTGTTAGAAAACTGCAAACCCACGACGGTCCGGTTATACGTAAAGATTGGCTGGACAAGTTGGGTTTGCCTATTCCTAAAACGATCGACGAATGGTACACCGTTTTGAAAGCGTTTAAGGAGCAAGATCCCAACGGCAACGGAAAGGCCGATGAAATTCCGATCATGATCGGAGCAGGCGAGCTTGCTTTTACTGGTGTTTTTGGAATCCCGAACGGCTTCTATCACGAAGGAAATACGGTTAAATATGGCCCCGTTCAACCCGAATATAAGGAATACCTTACCACCATGAACCGTTGGTACAATGAGGGCTTGCTGGACAAAGACTTTGCGGCCAATGACAGCAAAATGTACGATGCCAAAATGACCGGCAATCAGGTCGGTGCGGCTGTGATGGCAGTAGGCGGTGGCTTGGGCAGATTTATGGACTTAATGGAGTCCAAGGAACCCCAATTCAAGCTTGCTGCCACACCTTATCCGACATTGAAGTCCGGCGATAAACCGATATTCGGTCAAATGGACAATCAAATTGTAGGCATATTCACGGCTATTACCGGAAGCAACAAACACGTAAAAGAAACTGTAAAATTCCTCGATTACTTCTATAGTGAAGAAGGACGAATGATCATGAACTTCGGTAAAGAAGGCGTCTCCTATACGATGGAGAACGGTTATCCGAAGTATACGGACTCGGTCATGAACAATCCGGATGGATTGCCGCTTGCGCAATCCCTTAAACAGCATGTCTTGTCCGCTGATGCCGGTCCGTTCTTGCAGGATGTACGCTACATGGAGCAATATGCGGCCAGACCGGAGCAGCAAGAGGCTTTAACCGTCTGGGCAGAACCTTCGAATGAAAAGAGAATGCCTCCGATTACTATCGCCAGGGAAGACAACAGCCGATATGCCTCGATCATGAACGATGTTGACACCTACAAAAATGAAATGATCGTTAAATTTATTATGGGCGCAGAATCGCTAAATAAGTTCGATGAGTATGTCGCTACCCTGAAAAGCATGGGGCTCGACGATGCGATCAAAATGCAGCAATCCGGATTGGAACGCTACAACAACCGCTAAAAAGCCTACTAAACTGGAGGCGGAAAGCTTACGGCTTGCCGTTCTCCCGTGTTCAAAGAAGGAGTAAGCCATGCCTAATGTACAGGGAAATATGGTGACGACGGCAGCGGGGAACCGGGCAGACACGAAATGGAGCATCATTAAAAGGGACATAATCCGAAATCGCTACATTTATCTTATACTGCTGCCTGTCATTGCCTACTATATCGTTTTTCATTACGGACCGATGTATGGTCTGCAAATTGCTTTTAAGGATTACGGGCTTGCAGACGGCATTTGGGGAAGTCCGTGGGTTGGTTTTGACCATTTTAAAAGCTTTTTTGGAAATTACTATTTTTGGAGACTGATTCGGAACACCTTGTTGATCAATATTTATGAATTGCTGTTCGCATTTCCCGCTTCGATTATCCTTGCGTTATTGCTTAATGAAATTCGGAAGGGCTTTTTTAAACGGATCGTACAGACGATAAGTTACCTCCCGCACTTTATCTCCATCGTCGTTGTGGTAGGGATGATGATCGATTTCTTTGCCCGAGACGGTCTGGTGAATAACCTTCTCCTCATGATTGGACTTCAACCGATTGCTTTCATGCAGGAGCCGGAATGGTTTCGGTTCATGTACATTTCGTCGGGCATCTGGCAGGGAATCGGGTGGGGCTCTATCATCTATCTCGCATCCATTGCCAATATCGACCCGACACTTTATGATGCGGCCCGGATCGACGGAGCAGGGCGATGGAAACAGACCTTGCATATTACCTTAACCGGAATTATGCCAACCATTGTGATCATGTTCATCCTCAATATTGGATCCATGCTTTCTGTCGGGAGCGAGAAAATTATCCTCATGTACAATCCGATAACCTATGAGACGGCCGATGTCATCTCCACCTATGTATACAGAAAAGGTATTCTTGGAGCCGATTTCGGTTATACCGCTGCCGTGGGGCTGTTCAATTCGGTCATCAGCTTCATTCTGATCGTACTCGCCAATTCCATTAGCAAACGAGTGAGTGAACATAAATTATGGTAAAAGGAGAAACGGTATGCTTCACAAACGCAGCCTGGGTGAATGGATATTTTCCGGTGTCAACACGTGCTTCATGATTCTGCTTTGCTTCGTCACGCTTTACCCGTTCCTTTACGTATTGTTCGCCTCTTTGAGCGATCCTACAGAAATGGCCCGATTTCGCGGCATGCTGTTTTACCCTAAAGGATTTAACTTGGAGGCATATAAAGCCGTAATGGATAATCCGATGATCCTGACCGGTTACCGAAACACGATTTTTTATGTTGCTGGCGGTACAGCCATCAACTTATTCATGACAACACTTGGAGCCTATGCCCTTTCTCGCCGCAACGTCTATTTCAGCAATTCCATCATGTTCATGATCGTGATCACGATGGTATTCAATGGGGGGCTCATTCCATCGTTTCTGCTGGTGAACAGTCTCGGCATGCTGGATACGCCTTGGGCACTTCTCTTGCCTGGGGCTGTCAGTTCATTTAACTTGATCATTATGCGAACCGCATTTCAAGCGGTACCTGTGAGTCTGGAGGAATCCGCACGGATCGACGGAGCGAATGACTGGACCATCATGAGCCGGATCATTGTTCCTCTCTCGATGCCCGTTATAGCCGTCATGATTTTGTGGTATGCCGTCGGACATTGGAATTCGTACTTTAGCGCATTGATTTATTTGCGTGACCGGGAGTTATTTCCCCTGCAGCTGGTTCTCCGTGAAATTCTGATCTCGAACAGTACGGACAGCATGACGACCGATGCAGCGGCCTCAGATCGGTTAGACATCGGAATCACGATCAAGTATGCGACAATTATCATTTCCACACTTCCGATATTATGTCTGTATCCGTTTCTGCAAAAGTATTTTGTGCACGGTGTCCTGATCGGTGCGTTAAAAGAATGATCGTCACACGAATCGGTCATCCAACGAAGGGAGTAAGCTTGCTCTTCCCGAATTATAGGGAGTGAGCAAGCTTTTCTATACTAGGAGGATCGCAATGTTTTCATTCATCCGAAAAAAGAATGCCGGTAGCAAAAGAAGAAGCCTATTCATCAGGATGCTCGTATCCAATTGTCTGCTGCTCCTGCTACCCATCATCATCTGGTTTGTTTTCTATACCCAGTTTGAACATATCATGAAAGCCAATGCGGAACGTTCCAATCTTGGCATGTTGGAGCAAATGCGTCTCAATATAGACAGCAATCTTAAAGATATTGAACATTTATCCAATCAAATGATACTCAATCCTAAGCTGCGTTATTTATTGGATACGCAGAGCAAAAACTTATCCGAACGATATCATCTGGTACAGTTTTCAAGAGACTATTTAAAAATGTACTCCCACATGACCAACAATTTTGTGTACGATTTCTATATTTTTTTGGACCGAAGTGACTCTGTGATCAAACCGAACCTCGTGACCGATTCGCACAGCTTTTACGATAAATATTATAGCTTTGATCATCTTACCTATGAAGAATGGCGTAAACAGATGATCAGCTACCATAGTCAAACTTACCTGCCGGCAGCAACCTTGCAGCGAAACAGCAGCCTGAAGAATGACCCTATGAAAGTCATTACCTTTATGCAATCGCTGCCTGTCGAAGATACCTCCACAATTAAAGGAAGTCTTGTCGTTCTGATCGATGAAGCCAAAATTCACGAAATGACACGAAAAATCGAGTCCGCCAACGGGAGCTCCGTTTATATCGTGGACCAAAATCATGAACTCATCAGCAGTACACCCGGTGCCAGCCCTTTATCAAAATCCATATTGAACGAACTGAAGTCGAACACCGGTCTACTCAATACCAACCTGAACGGTCAAGATGTGATGGTATCATTCACCACCTCGGAACAAGTCGGATGGTACTATATTGATGTGATGCCATTGAATTTGTATCTGCATAAATTAAAACAAATGGAGCATCTTGCGCTGTGGCTTCTCTTGTTATGCATCCTTGTAGGGAGCGCAGCAGCGTATGGAATCACATATAGAAATTATTTTCCAATCAAAAGAATTGTAGAGGCAATACCGGGCGGAAAGTTCCATCCCCGGAAAGCGGCTGGTGATGAATTTGACTACATCATGGAAATGATGAAGGTTTCCTGGGACGAGGAGAGAAGTATTAAGAACAAGCTTACCCAGCAGCTGCCCTTGCTTCGTTCCAATTATTTGCATCGAGTGCTTCAAGGCTATTATGAGCCTCCAGAGCAAATGAAACAATCGCTGGAATTTATGGGTATCCAGTTTCCGTTTTCTCATTTTGCCGTCATTCTCGTTCAAGTGGACGACTTGACCCGGTTCGCACCGAACCAAAGTGAAAAACAATGGGCATTGGTCCGATTTATTATCTCCAATTTGGCTGAAGATTCGATCTACGACTTGCATACGATACATACCATAGACCTGGAGAAAAACCGGCTGGCCCTGCTCGTCAATCTGTTGCCGGATCAGTTGGGGCACCCGGCTTGCCGGGTTAAGGACATCGTTTCTGAATTGCACCGCATTTTGGAGACCCGATTCAAGCTGGAGATCAGTATAGCCATAAGCGGAGTTCATGAGGGGCAGCATCAGATTGGAGAAGCCTATTTGGAGGCGGCTGCCGCCTTGGAGTACAGGATGGTAAATGGGCAGCTGTCGATCTTTTATTATCAAGATATCCGCCAGCAAAAGCTGCAATATTATTACCCCGTCGAAACCGAGCTGCAGTTAATCAATTGTGTTCGAAGCGGTGACAAAGAGCAGGTTGTCCTTCTGCTTAAACAGCTGTTCGATATGAATTTTAGCGACGAATCTATCACTCCTGAGCTGGGGAGATGCCTATTATTCAGTCTCGCCAGTACCCTGCTGCGTATCATGACTTCGGATACTCCGGCGTACCGTAGGCTTACAGAGGGCGACATCCATCCTGTACGTTTCCTGCTCTCCTGTAAAACAACCGATGAAATGTTTGAAAAAGCGAAGGACCTGTATTTATCGGCTGCCGAATCATTCAAATTGGAACGGAGTGACCACAGTGAACAGCTCCTTATGCAAATACAGGCTTGTATTCAAGCGAATTACGCCGATCCCAACATGAGCCTGAATTTATTGTCTGAGCATTTGCAAATCACACCGCAATATATCTCACAATTTTTTAAAAGGGTAAGCGGGCAGAACTTAAACGACTACCTGACCGTCGTACGGATCGATCACGCAAAGAAACTGATGTCGGATCCTGGGCTGACCAACGCACAGATCGCCAAGATGGTCGGCTATACAAGTGACAGCGTTTTCATTAGAGTGTTTAAGAAAGTCGAAGGGATTACACCCGGTAAATATAGAGAGAGTATGACGAAATGTGACAGACGAATACCCTAGGCTTGTAACCGCGGGAAATGAAACCGCCGAGTTGATGAAGGAGGGGGATCCTATGAATATTACGGGGATACAATCGGATTGGGTTGTGGAAAAAATCGAATTCGCCAAGTTAAGGGGGGAACGTGCCAGAAGCGCCGGGGCCAATGGCAGAATCGGCATTCATGGCAAAAGCTGTACAGTCGATATCGCCAGAATTACGATCGATGGACAAACGGGTTACGGCAGCTCGATCCATATGACGCCGGAGTGGGCCGAAGGCATCATAGGCCGCAGCTTGCTTGACTTATTTGATGACAAGGGCAGACTGCGCGAAGCGTATCGCTTGCCATTGGAATATCCGGTGTTAGATTGGTTAGGACAGAGACAAGGCAAACCAGTATATGACTTGGTATCGGGTGCTAACTTGGAAAGGGGAGTCCCATTCGTTGTCCCATGTTATGACACCTCTCTATACTTCGATGATTTGCATCTTTCCGATGAGAAGGCAGCCGTCGTATTGATGCAAGAAGAAGCGATACAAGGCTTTGCGAAGGGCCAGCGTCATTTTAAGATTAAGGTTGGCCGAGGCGGACGCCATATGCCGCTTTGGGAAGGGACGAAACGGGATATTGCGATCGTACGCGGGATTGCAGAAGTGGCGGGTCCCACAGGCAAAATAATGATCGATGCAAATAATGCATATAATTTGAACTTAACCAAAGAGGTATTGGCGGCTTTGACGGATGTGAACCTGTATTGGCTGGAAGAAGCGTTCCATGAGGATGAAGCCTTGTACGAGGACCTGAAGGAATGGCTCCGGCAACGCGGGCAGAATGTGCTCATCGCGGACGGGGAAGGGCTTGCCTCACCGCATCTCGTGGAGTGGGCGATTCGCGGATGTGTCGATGTGCTGCAGTACGATATCATCTCGCCGGGTTTCACGCATTGGATGGAATTAGGCGAAAAGCTGGATGCCCATGGTTTGCGATCCGCTCCTCATTGTTACGGCAATGCTTACGGTATTTACGCGTCGGGGCATTTGTCAGCAGCGGTGCAAAACTTCGAATTTGTGGAATATGACGACATTACCATTGAAGGCATGGATGTATCAGGCTATCGAATCGAAAACGGAGAGATTCATATTCCGGCGACCCCCGGATTCGGAATCGTCTTCGACGATGAGCTTGTCACCAACCTGATCAAGCGATCTGGATGGTCCCTTTAAAGCCTAGAATAAGCCGAGAATATATTCAAGTTGCAAGGAGGCTGCCGCATGGCGGCCTTTTTAAGTTCTATTGATTTCGACCAAAATGTTTACAAGTCGGATACAATTCGGAGATAGTTTGGAGATAAAGTCGCTCTATAGTTAGGTACATAAGGAACCCCCGCCTTAAACAAGATAAACGGGGATATGAAGAAGGTTTGAGTTCTACCAAAGTAAGATATCGCGTTTGCTTCGGCAATAAAACAACAAGGGAGAGAATAATTATGAAAAATCGAGTAAAAGGAACCATTATGGCTGCACTTGTCGTAGGTATGACCGTTTCCGGAGCGGCAGGCGTCTACGCCGGTGCCAACTTGCAGAAAATTTCCGCCTACCTCAATCACAACATCAGTTTCAAAATCGATGGAAAAACGTTTGTACCGACGGATGGAAAAGGGAACAAATTGGCTCCAATCGTATACAACGACTCGACTTATCTTCCGGTTCGTGCCCTGTCTGAGGCATTGAAGGCATCGGTTGATTATAATAGCCGTACCGGTGTCATCACCATTGGTACACCTTCTAACAATGGGAATACAGGAAACCATACAGGATCCGATCTTGTGGCTGTTACTTATTCGACTTCTCAAATTCAGGCGATTAAGAAAGAATTCGCGAAATTCGACGGCTTTACTACGGCTTATGCGCCAATGCAGGCGGTGAAAAACGATAGTTTCCAGAAAGTAGCTGCTGGTGGGGATTCAGTCAAGTTTACGTTTAAGCACATGAGCGTAGAGGTATCGCCACGGGACTACGCTTTCGAATATGATGGTAAAAATGTCACGCTCTCCAATGGGGTGCAGGCTAAATGGTATACACCAAGCGATACCGCGATGCTGACTTTTAAACTCGATGACCGATTTGTTACGCTCTACTCGCAGGATCATTCCCTCTCAAACGCGCAATTGGAGAAGGTAGCCGTATCCGTCGCTAAATTGAAGTAATTCATTGATGACGATTTTGCTTAACTTAAAAAGCAGATCGATGAAGCAGCAGGCTTCCGAAATATCGGGAGCCTGCTATTTGTGTATCCAACAAAGAACGGACATGGAATAAATCGATCTCGTCATTCGTATTTTATATATTGAATATATTGATATGAAATGTGGTGATTCGGATGAACTCAGCGGACAGAATACCTTTGTATCAGATGGTTCAAGAGTATATACGTGATTTGGTCACGTCCGAGGTATTGAAGGTTGGAGACCGTATCCCTACGGAAAAGGAACTTATGGAGCGTTTCGGAGTAAGCAAAATTACTGTCGTGCACGCCTTGTCCGGTTTGGTTAACGAACGAATCATTACAAGAGTGCCCGGTAAAGGGTCCTTTGTAAGTGATCCGGAATATGAAATTCCGACGACATCTTCTAAAAGTGCGGTACAGCAAGCCAATCAAACCAGCGTAGAAATGCAGACGAGGCTGATCGGTCTGATTATGCCCAGCATTTATGATTATTTTACCATTAGACTTGTCCAGGGGATTCAGCAAGCACTAAATGAAAACGACTACCGTTTCGTGATCTATTTATCAGAGGGCAGCATTGAGAAGGAAAAAGAGGCGATCCAGACATGCAGTAAAATTGGTGTGGAAGGGCTGCTGATTTTCCCCGTTGACGAGGAATTATTCAATGAAGAAATATTAAGCATGAAATTTGCAGGATTTCCGTTTGTTCTCATCGACCGTTACCTTCCAGGGGTGGAAACTCATTATATCGCATCAGACGGTAGGCTTGGCGCTAACCTTGCTGTCAATTACTTATGGGATCTGGGACATCGTGAAATCGCCATATGCTCTGATTCGCCTATACAAACCGTTACCGTTCAAGAGCGGATCGATGGATATATGAATGCCTTAAAGGAAAAGGGATCCCTCATTAACCCGGCCCACATCGTAACCGGTTTTGAAATCGGAAGTCTTGAGCAAGCTGAAGCACATCCTCTGTACCGATATATCCAAAATCGAATGGCAACGGCCTATATTACGCTAAACGGAAGTCTTGGCGTGAAAATCCATCAGATGGCACGTCAAGCCGGATTGAAGGTGCCTGAGGACATATCCATCATCAGTTTTGACGATCCGACTTCCATCATCGAAGGATACAGCACATTCACACATGTTAAACAGTTTGAACGAGATATGGGCTACCGGGCGGCAAACACGCTGCTTGAGGTCATAAACAGTGATGACGGCCAACCCGGAAAATACATTAAAACCCTCGTGGAGCCGGAATTGGTGATTGGCGAGACGACGGGAACATCTCCTTTTTTCTGACTTGAAGATAACTTTTATGCGAATGAAGAAATTATGGAATGATTCCTACACCATATTGAATATATTTGAATCATACAAATGAAACCGCTTGCAATAAAGGAGGGGAAACCGTGCGATATGCCTTACGCAAAAGTGAGACCGGAATGTGTGAAATCCATGCGATATAAAGCCTGATACGACGAAGAGGTAGGAGGTGTTCGGAGAATGGTACCCAAAGGTGCTGTTATCCCTAGATATGAACGACTAAAAAAGAATAGGAAATTAGTTAAAATATGGCAATTTAGATATATATACTTATTTATTCTTCCTGCGATCCTATGGTTTCTGATTTTTGCCTACTATCCGATGTACGGCATTCTGATCGCGTTCAAAGATTACAAATTCAATCTGGGGATCTTGGGGAGTCCGTGGGCAGGCTTTAAATATTTCGAGCAGTTTTTAAACGATTCCAGCTTTTACGATGTACTCCGAAATACGTTGTCCATTAGTGCCCTTAAGCTGATTTTCGGATTTCCGGCTCCATTGGTGCTGGCCTTGATGCTTAATGGAATCATGCACAAAAAAATCAAAAGGGTTTTTCAAACGATTTCCTATCTGCCGCACTTCGTGTCGTGGGTCGTCGTCGTTACTTTACTTCAAAAAATCCTTTCTCCGAACGTAGGTCTCATCAATGATATTCGGTACCAGATGGGTTTGGATCCGATCTTTTTTATGGGAAGGCCAGAATTGTTCTATCCATTGGTCATCATTTCCGATATTTGGAAAGGTGTAGGCTGGGGTTCGATCATTTATTTAGCCGCGTTAACGAATATCGATCCGCACTTGTATGAGGCAGCCGAAATCGACGGGGCAGGCCGGTGGAGCAAACTGTTTAAGATCACACTTCCATCCCTTACGCCAACGATCGGCATATTGCTCATATTCTCCCTCAGCGGAATACTGAATGCGGGCTTTGACCAAATCTGGCTGATGCAGTCCCCCGCAACATTAAGCGTCTCGGAGATATTGGACACGTATGTCTTAAAAACGGGCCTGCAGCAAGGGCAATTAGCCTATTCCACGGCCATTGGTTTATTCAAGTCAGCGATCTCGCTGCTTCTCATCGTGGTTGTCAACAAAGTATCCAAACGTGTGAGTGATGTATCGTTGTGGTAAACAGCTGGCGCTGATGATTGAGGAGGTGTGTGTATGGGGGAGAGAAGGCTGACGCCGGCAGATAAAATGTATGCGACGCTGAACTATTCGGTGCTGCTTTTATTCTGCGCTACGGCACTCTATCCATTTATCTATTTTCTGGCCCTTTCTTTCAATGACGGCTACGACGCGATGAAGGGCGGAATCTATCTTTTTCCTAGAGTGTTTACATTAGAAAACTATGCGAAAGCTTTTAGCAATCCCTTAATCTTAAATTCGTTTTATATTTCCATTTCCCGAACCTTGATCGTAACGGTTGGCTCCGTATTTTTGACGGCGTTATTAGCCTACGCCCTGTCGCGGAAAGGGCTGCCCGGAAGAAAATATATTGTATTCTTCTTTTTCTTCACCACGTTGTTTAGCGGAGGCCTCATTCCGACCTTTATCCTGTACCGGGAATTACACATCCTGAATACGTTCTGGGTGTTGGTACTGCCGTCTCTGTATAACTTTTTCAATGCGATTATTATGAAAACCTTCTTCGACGGAATCCCGGAAGGTCTGTCGGAATCGGCCCGAATCGACGGTGCAAGTGAGTTGGCGGTATTCGCAAGAATCATCCTGCCTCTTTCGATGCCGGTGCTTGCTACGATTGCCTTGTTTGTCGGGGTTGGCGTGTGGAATGACTGGTTTACCGGTCAGTTTTTCATACAGAACGAAAAACTGCAGCCTGCGGCTACGTTCCTGAACAAGATGATCAGCGAAGCGTCTTTCCAGTCGATGACGTCGTCGGGAAATAGCGGATCAGCGATCCAAAACATGACCCAGTCTCAGATGGAGCTGCGGGGTGTAACGCCGGAAGCCTTGAGGATGACCTTCGTCATTATTATCACCACCCCGATCATCTGTGTGTATCCATTCCTTCAGAAATATTTCGTCAAAGGCGTATTGGTAGGTTCGCTTAAGGAGTAGTTGGTATAAAAGGCTAAGCCTTTTATATATAAACTTCCAATGGAAGGGGATTGTAGGATGAGGAAGAACAGGCGGCGTAGGAGTGTTCTTGCGATGACACTAATCGCTTTACTGCTGTTAGTGACCATGACGGCATGTACGGGAACAGGCAAAGAAGAGGACGCAGGCACGGTTGACCCGGGTCCGAATAAGTCAGGTACTGAAGAAATAAAGCCGGTAACCTTGACTTTCCTCAGTGCTTGGAACGGCGGCGGAGCCGGTTTCCCGCAGGACCAGAAAAATAATCCGGTGGCCCAAAAAATCAGGGAAAAAACCGGGGTGACGTTAAACCTGGAATCCATCACGACAAGCGAAGTAGAGAAACTGAATACGATCTTCGCTTCCGGTACGGTCCCGGATATTGTTAACGCACCGTTCTGGTCTACTACAGGAGGAGAAGGGCAAGTCATCAAGAAGGCAGCCATGGAAGGACAGCTTCTGGATTTAACCCCTTATCTCGATAAATACCCGAATATTAAAAGACTGGTGACGACCGGGATTGCGAAGGATTTTGCCGAGTTCGATCTCAATAGTCCCGATTTTGAAGGCAAGACGTATCTCATTCCAACGGAGACCCCGGACGGAACCCCAGAGAGCATTCATAATTGGAATTACGGCCTTTTTGCCAGGGGAGATATCCTGAAAGCTCTAAATGTAAAAGCGGAGGATATTGATACGCAGGATGAACTGTATGATCTATTGGTCAAAATCAGAGATGGCGGTTTCAAAGATATTGGCGGGAAGCCGGTCATCCCGGCCGGAACGATGTGGAATGGATGGGATTACGGGCAGTTCCTTGCCGGATGGTCGGATTATTCGATTTCGGACTTCCGTGAAGTGGACGGAAAACTGATTCACTGGACGCAATCCAAGGATTATGAAGCCAAGTTGTTATACATGAGAAAGCTGCTCAAAGAAGGATTGTTTGATCTTGAAGCCTTCAGCAATACGAGTACAACAGCGAATGAAAAGCTTACGACGGGCAAGATGGCTGTATTCGGTGCCCAACCGATGTTAGCTGATTTACAAAAAACGCTGTATAAGACGAATCCGGAAATGCAATATGAACTACTCGGCCCGATGAAGAATAAGAACGGAGACATTCGAACGCAAGTTGAAAAACCCGGCCGTTCCGGTTTCCCTGTCCTTTTCTTGAGCGCGAACATCAAAGATCCCGATGCGGCATTGCGGTACATTGATTATGTCAACAGCGAAGAAGGCCGACTGCTTGCTTATTTTGGTATCGAAGGAACGCACTATACGATGGAAAACGGGATACCCCAATGGATTCCGGATGTGAAAAAACAATTCGATGAAAACCCGGATCTGAAGAGAGACGCAGGGCTCAATTTTCTTCCAGGAAGATTCATCGGGGCATTCTCCAATGAAGTCACTTGGCCAACGCCCGAAGATCAAAAAACGCAGTGGCAAAAGTTGGAGGAGAGCTTCTCGGCAAAAATGCCTATCAAAATCATAGACAAAGTAAGCGCCAGCTACCTTGCAAGAGAATGGCCCAAATACCAGGATTTTATCAGTAAAACCAGCAGCTTGAATTTCGATGACGAATTTAAGAAAGCGCTGTTTGCTTCGTCAGATGAAGAAGCTCTAAATCTTCTTCATAGTGTTCAAGAAAAATATAAGGCCGCGGGCGTGGATGAAATGGCGGAGTTCGTAGCTCAAAAAGCTGCGGAAAGAGATGATGTAGGATTCTAGATCGTTCAATCTATATCATGAACCATTTTGGGGTGGCGTTACTGCCATCCCAATTCACTTTCTAACGAATGCTCAAACGCATACGACGACCATTAACCGATTACGGAGGGGAAAAGCATGTTGAACGTTGCGATGTTAAGCAAATGGCATGTGCATGCAGCGGATTACGCCAGAAGGCTGCAACATCATGGAAACGTTAAGATCACGGCCGTATGGGACGAACAGCCTGAACGCGGAAGCGAATGGGCTGCCCAATTGGGAGTTGATTTTGAAGCCGATTTGGACACTCTACTGAAACGGGAAGACGTCGATGGTGTCGTCGTGGACGCCCCTACAAGCATGCACGCAGATGTTATGGTAGCAGCCGCTGAGGCCGGCAAACACATTTTTACCGAAAAAGCCATGGCTCTTACCACCCAGGAATGCGATCGGATCTCTGCAGCGGTACGCAAAGCAGGCGTCAAGTTTTGCATTTCATTTCCTGCTCTTACAAGACCACACCAATTGTTCGCGAAGCAGCTGATCGACGACCAAATATTAGGGGACATTACGCTTTTACGCATTCGTAACGGTCACGACGGTGCTTTAAACAATTGGCTGCCGGAATACTGGTATGATGAGAAGCAGACAGGGGGCGGAGCCATGATGGATTTGGGCTGTCATCCGATGTACATCGCAAGTATGCTGCTCGGTAAGCCCAAAAGAATCACCTCCATGTTTCATTACTTCACCCATCGTGCAGTGGAAGATAATGCGCAGTGCTCTATTGAGTTCGTAAACAATGCGGTTGCACTTGTCGAAACAAGCCTTGTTACGTACAAAACTCCTTCTGCCCTTGAGATTTACGGCACAGAGGGCACCTTGATGGCCTCAGATGATACCGTTAGAGTCATCTCGAAGAAGCTCGATTTGCCTTTCTCCGGATGGATTTCACCGAACCAACTCCCTAAAGAGCAGCCGCTTCCGATCATCCAATGGGCAGATGCATTGCTATATGACAAGCCGATGCCCTTCGGACTGGAAGAGGGGACAAAATTGACGGAGCTATTGGAGGCGGCATACACCGCTCATAAGGAAAACCGGACGGTAGAGTTCAAATAGCGTGGGGGAGGGAATTCAGATGAGAACTGTAAAAGTAGGAATCATCGGCTGCGGCATGATCGCGGGCGGGAAGCATATGCCGTGTTTGTCCAAGTTAGATCATGTACAAATGGTGGCCTTCTGCGACTTGAAGCCGGAAAGGGCCGAGGAAGCGGCGCAAAAATACGGCACGCCAGATGCAAAGGTGTTTACAAATTACAAAGATCTGCTTGCGATCGAGGATATTGAGGTCGTACATGTATTGACACCGAACAGCTCTCACGCGTCCATATCTATTGATGCTCTCGAATGCGGCAAACATGTCATGTGCGAAAAACCGATGGCAGTCACAGGCGCGGAGGCCAAAGCGATGTACGAAGCCCACTTGCGAACAGGCAAGAAGCTAACCGTCGGGTACCAGAATCGCTCTAACGCCAGAAGCCAGCTGTTAAAAAAGATGATCACCAATGGGGAACTTGGTGATATCTATTTTGCCAAAGCGGTTGCGACCCGGAGGAGAGGCGTACCTACATGGGGCGTGTTCCTGGATAAAGAGAAGCAGGGAGGTGGTCCTATGATTGATATTGGAACCCATTCCCTTGATCTGATCCTGTGGTTGATGGATAACTATGAACCGGTCAGTGTCGTCGGCAGCGTCTTCCATAAACTGAAGTATACCGAAAATGCCGCAAACGAATGGGGATCCTGGGATCCAAACGAATTTGAGGTAGAAGATTCGGCGTTCGGGTATGTGAAATTTAAAAATGGAGCTACGGTCATCATTGAAACCAGCTGGGCCCTGAACATTGCGGAAGATGGCGGCAACCTGCTGTGCGGAACGAAGGGAGGAGCGGATTTTGCTAAAAATGAGCTGCGGATCAATGGCGAGAGGGACGGGAGCCTGTTCCTGAATAAAATCGATGTGAATCCGAATGCAAGAGAACGATTCAGCGGAGAAGCAATGACCGATTTCGAGTATGAAGCGAAGCAATGGATTGACAGTATCGTGAACGATACCGAACCTTTGGTTAAACCGAGGGAAGCTATGGTCGTATCGCAAATATTAGAGGCGGTGTATATATCCGCGGAAACGGGAAAAACCGTTTATTTTGATGAGGAATAAGGACGTAGAATGAAGAGCATAGAATAAAACGAAGGTGCCCAAAAGCTTGCTTTTGAGGCACCTTCAGCATGTAATCACTTATGGAACAAATGTTGGTACGCAGCTTACATCGTGCTAATATCGATGACGAATCTGTATTTCACATCCGAGGCTAATACACGTTTGTAGGCTTCGTCAATCTGGTCGGCCGAGATCACTTCGATCTTAGGAACGATGCTGTGCTGTGCGCAGAAGTCCAGCATTTCCTGTGTCTCGCGGATGCCTCCAATCATGGAGCCCGCAAATGAACGCCGATGTCCGATGAGGGACATGACATTCAGCGACAACGGCTCCCCAGGGGCGCCGACGTTAACCAAAGTTCCGTCAAGCGTTAGTAGTGAGAAATAAGCATCCATATTGATGCTGGCACTCACCGTGTTAATAATCAGATCAAAGCGGCCGGCGAGTTTTTCAAAGGTTTCCGGATCGCTAGTGGCGTAGTAGTTGTCTGCACCCAATTGCAAGCCATCTTCTTTTTTACTTAAGGTTTGGGACAAAACTGTGACCTCGGCACCCATCGCATGCGCAATTTGAACAGCCATATGCCCGAGGCCGCCCATACCGACTACAGCTACTTTTTTGCCTGGGCCGGCCTTCCAGTGATTAAGCGGGGAATAGGTTGTAATACCCGCGCAAAGCAACGGCGCTGCGGCATCAAGCTCGATGTTGTCGGGGATTCTAACTACGAAATCCTCAGTGACGACAATGTGGGTGGAATAACCACCTTGAGTTGGCTCGCCGTACTTGTCAACACCAGCGTAGGTCGGGACATTTCCTTTGAGGCAGTATTGTTCTTCCCCTTTACGGCAGTTCTCGCATTCGCCACAGGAATCAACCATACAGCCAACCCCTACACGGTCTCCGACCTTGTATTTTGTGACATTAGGGCCAACAGCCGTAACAATTCCCGCAATCTCATGTCCAGGCACAAGCGGATAGTTAACAGGTCCCCATTCGCCGTGAGCCGTATGGATGTCGGAATGGCATATTCCCGCAAATTTGATTTCAATTAAAATATCCTGCGAATCCAGATCGCGCCGTTTAATTTCAGCTGCTCGAAACGGTTTGTCCGGACCGTCGACAGCTCTTGCTTTAGCAGTAATCATTTCGAAATCCTCCTATCCATGGTTGTTCAAATGTTGCAAAATCAATTTTATTCCCTAGAGTTAACTCTAGGTCAAGCCCTGATTTTATGTTAATATGTTCTCGTAGCTTTAGGATTAGCTCGAGGTCTATATCGCAAAGAAAGGAAGATCCCTGTTGAAGACATTTTCAATCAGCGAAGCTGCCAAGCAATTGAACCTTACTATATATACCTTGCGTTACTACGACAAAGAGGGACTTTTGCCCTTTGTAGAACGGACAGCCAGCGGAACACGTTTGTTTAAAGAATCCGATATCGAGGCTTTAAAAGTAATCGAATGTTTGAAAACCACGGGGATGCCGATTAAGGAAATTAAAAATTTTATTAGTTGGTGTTCAGAAGGGGATACGACTCTGAAACAAAGATATGATATGTTCCTGGAACGGAAAGCTGCTGTAGAGGCGCAGATGGAAGAACTTAAAAAAACGATGGAAGTCATCGAACATAAATGCTTCTATTACAAGACCGCGCTGGATGCCGGAACGGAAGATGTTCATAAGAACAACAAAATTGGCAGTAACTTCGCCTCGACTTATTAATAGAAAACCACCTGTAATCCATATATTTCTATATGAGCTACAGGTGGTTTTGTTATTCAGAGGTTAAAAATTTCGATCCAGCAAGATCCCTGTCTGTTCTGCCATGACACGAGGTGGAACAGGCATTCCATTCCTGAACCACCATTCCACGGCCCCCACGACGGCTGCCCCGAAAAATTGCAGGATAACTTCTTGATTTAAGCCTTGATTTTTCCCTTCGGTTACATCGACTTCAACTTTATACTCTTGAACGACTAAATCAAGGAAACGGCTGCGGAAATGAGCCGCGCTTTTGGTGTTCAGCATGATTGAAAAAAACAAATGATGCTCTGCAAAATATTCGAACCAGACATAATTTCCTTCTTGAAAGCTCATTTCAGATGCAGATCGGCAAAGTTCGCTGAGATTACTGATGTGTTCTTCGATAATTTTATCCAGCAGGTCGTATTTATCTAAATAGTGCAGATATACCGTGCCTCGATTCACATTGGCCCTGTCGGAAATATCACGGATGGTAATGTCATCAAATTTTTTTTCTGCCATCAGTTCAAGAATGGCCTTCTTGATAGCTTCTTGGGATTTGACGACCCTTCGATCCACTTTAGTCATTTTTATAACGTCCTCCATCTTAAGATAATCGGCAATTTTGGATCATTTGTTGAGTAACGCACACATTGTGAGGAAATGACCATTGTAAGCATGGGGTTTCTGTATAAAATTATAAACACGAGTTGATTAAACAATCAATGTTCATTTTAAGCTGCTGCAGTTCATTTTATGTGCATGCTTAATATCAAGTTTAAAGGAGGATCCCATTCATGAGTACGTGGTCGAATGAAGAATTGAGCAGGATCGCTGAGTCCGATGATCTTCACATCTCACCTTTCCGGGAAGACGGCGTTACCTATGGTACCCCGACCTGGATTTGGTCTGTTGTGGTTGGCGACTCACTCTATGTACGCGCCTATTACGGGCAGAACTCCCGTTGGTACCAGGCAGCAGTACAGCAGAAGGCGGGCCGCATCACGGTTGCTGGCATGACGAAGGAGGTTGCGTTTGAACCGGTTGAAGGGGAGATCGGCGACCTCATCGACAATGCATATCGTGCGAAATACAAGGGAAGTCCTTATCTGAACTCGATGATCAGTACGCGAGCCCGTTCAGCCACAGTGAAGGTTGTACCGCTTACCGTACATTAATCATAATGGCTTGTTTGAATTTGTCCCATGGATAGGAGGTTGCATGATGAATCGAATGGAGAAGAGCCAGGAAACGTACAAGCAGCTATTCGGCGATGGAGTGCCTGCAGCATATGCCACGGATCCCGATTTTCAGGATATTTTGAGCCGGTTTATTTTCGGGGAGGTCTTTCATCAAGGCAGCCTGGATGACAAAATGAGGGAGCTCATCACCTTGGTGGTGCTAACCACAAACCAAACCTTACCTCAGCTCAAGGCGCATGTCCATGCCGCCCTGAACGTCGGACTTACGCCGATCGAAATTAAGGAAGCCGTGTACCAATGCGCGCCTTACGTCGGTTTTCCCAAAACGCTGAATGCCGTGACGGAGGTCAACGACGTTTTCAAAGCAAGAAACATCGCATTGCCGCTGGAGAGTCAACAACAGGTTGAAGAAGAGACTCGGTTGGACAAGGGACTTGCCGTGCAGGTGGACATTTTCGGTGACATCATTACCAAAAACCGGGAGAATTCCCCGATCAATCAAAAGCATATTCAGGATTACCTTTCCGCCTTTTGCTTTGGCGACTTCTATACCCGTGGAGGCCTGGATTTGAAAACACGGGAGCTGCTGACGCTCAGCATCATCAGCGCACTCGGGGGTGCGGATCATCAGGTCAAGGCACATGTACAAGGGAATCTAAATGTCGGCAATGACAAAGAAACGATGATTACCGCCATCACGCATTGTCTTCCTTATATGGGATTCCCTAGAACGTTAAATGCTTTGAGCTGCATCAATGATATCATTCCGGAATAGTAAAGGAGACAAATCCAATGTTTAACGAAACATTCAAATTATCGAACGAGGATACGAATCCGAATAATGTTCAATGGAGGAACCCAAATGGCCAAACATGAAGAAGTAAAAAACGGCGTGATTTTCCCTGTGGGAGAGAAGAACGAAGGATTTGCCAAATATTTTGTCGGACAAAGTTACCTGCAGACGTTGGTTACCGATCCCGGCGTTCCTGTTGGCGTTGGCAACGTAACCTTTGAACCGGGATGCCGGAATAACTGGCATATCCATCGTGATGGGTATCAGATTCTATTGGTAACCGGAGGCGAAGGCTGGTACCAGGAAGAAGGAAAGGCCGCCCAGTTCCTGAAAGCCGGTGATGTTGTTGTTACCCACGATGGTGTAAAACACTGGCATGGTGCGGCAAAAGACAGCTGGTTTGAACATATTGCCATCACTGCAGGTAAGCCGGAATGGTTGGAACCCGTTACGGATGAGCATTACGACAAATTGCAGTAATGGTAAGACTGACTAGGGACACTTGTTCAGCTAATAAAAACGGGAACGTCCGATTTGGACGCTCCCGTTTTTATTCATTAAAAGCTGCGTTTACCTGCCAAAGCTCCCTGCATTTTACTTAAGAATACAATTTGCCCAATATGATAAGCGTCGTGCATTGCTAAACTCTTTAATTCGAGCACCAATGATCTTTCTCCGGGGATCGGTCTATACAAATCTTCTTCTTCTGATTTTGCTAGTATTTTTTCAAGTTCGCGATGAACGTAAACATATTCTTGTTTTGTTTCCTTCCAATTTTGAAGCGTTTCAGCTGGTAATCGAAATGTAGATTTATTATCTTCGGCCTGTGGTTCATTGTCTGTTTCACCAAGAAATCGCATCAGAAGTCTCTTTTCATAGAAAAGTAAATGACAAACTAATTCCCAAATGGAATTCATTGAATCAACGGGCTTCCAAATTGCCTGTTCAAACGTAACATCCTCTAGCACTTTTTCAAGTGGTGGAAACCAGTCTTCTTGATCTAAGCAGCTTGCCCATTGTTGTAACAAAAGTGTCCTTACATCCATTCTCTATTCCCTCCATTAAATCCTTTGGTCAAAATTCATATGCGGCGTGTTGCAGGTAGTTACGAGATGAGCCTTTTTTACGGAACAATGAACGACACATTATTTTGGAAAACTCTGTTACCAATAGATTATCATAAGTTGTGTTTACCAAGAAATAACAACTATCTGGAGTCATTTTGGTTATCCTAAAATAGGGATGGCACAAAACGCCACGTTGGCCTATCGGCTATATGTACAATTTAGTATAATGTGGATGATTGGCAAAGTATGCTGCTTTCCGATTAAAGTCGAAAAAACAAGCGGCGGCTTTTTGCCTGCCGGTCGGCATTACTGATCCTTCGAGCT
The DNA here is from genome assembly GCF_040545415.1 of Paenibacillus favisporus. Lineage (NCBI taxonomy): Bacteria > Bacillati > Bacillota > Bacilli > Caryophanales > Paenibacillaceae > Paenibacillus > Paenibacillus favisporus. Next base: position 1,382,583 of record NZ_JBEPLV010000001.1, read on the forward strand.
GAACCGTACCATAAATAATGGTTGGGGGAATTTGGATCGAAGTGATACAATTTGGAGAGCTAACCCCAAACCGTTTATGCAAGTACTAGGGTTTATGAGAAAGGATGATAGAGATGCCGAATGATAACCAAGCTCGTCTTCCCGTTGGTTCAATTAGAGAAGATGGCCGCTATCCCATCGACCTGACAGGTCTTCGCAGCCACACGCTTGTGATTCGACCCGGGGTGGGGAGCCTCTCCATTGGCCCGTCGTACTTGGGGAAGAAGGCAGATCTTTACGTCGAGCCTGACGCGCATATCGATTGGACCGTATTCGATGCTTTTGCTACGCCAGCCGGCTCACCTTGGCCGCGTTATCTGCACTATACAGGCAGTGACGCGGGCTTCTTGGATTGGGCACAGAAGCGTCCCATTGAAGAAATGACGTGGGCCCCAATCCTGCCGGCAGACACGGTGGCGGATGCCAGCCAGTCCATTTTGCATGGCTTGCACATTGAGTTGGGTCCGTCCGGAGGGTGCCTGAACCTAAAACTTCCGATAACGCCTTGCCGCTTGAATGTGTCCGGCGATCTATCACGTCTCTCGGCCACTGGAAACATCCCGTCTTCTCTGACACTAGCGCCGCACACAAGTAGACGCAAGAATGATACTTCCTTCTTGATGCCTGACCTAGGTGAGCTGCATCAGGTGACGAGCCTGGCGTTACAGAATACGCCGATGGGACAGCCGGTCTCGCTGGAGTGTCTGAACCGCTTTCCGAACCTACATTCACTGAGTTTGTGGGGGAACTTCTGCGATATGGACGTATTGGCCCGTCAGGCCCGGTTAACGAATCTGGAGCTGCGTTTCATGCCGGATCTGGGAGACTTGCCGCCGTTAGACACGTGGCCGCTGCTTGATAGATTTATCGCATACAACGTGGAAGAGATTACGGGTAAACGTCTGAAGCAGCAAATGAAAGCCCGCGCGAAAATCCGGCCGTGGAGCGGCCATGCTTCAGTAAGCCAACTGCGAAAGCCCGAGTGGTGGTCGACCGAGTTCGGGCGCCCGTTCTCGTCCTGGCCTAAACGACTGGCCAAAGTGGCTAACGAAGCTTACAACGTTGCACAGGCAAGCTTATCGCAGGCCCGCAGCTTCGCCGATGCCGAGGCAGTCATTACAGCCTTCACCGTGCGCTTCAATACCCTTAAAGGCATAGAAACGACTGAGAGAGAGGACCTTGGCGAAGCAGTATGGCAGCTCAGCCAGGCCGATCACCAGATTGGCCAGCCTATCACGGAAGAAATGGCTCAACGCTGGTTCGATGCAGCGCGCAATTACTGAAGCATCAACTCAGGGATTTTGCTGTGTAAAGTTAATAAAAGGAGTGATGGCGCCATGTCTTTAAATCAACAGCATCATCAGGAATCGATTAGGTACTTAACGACTGCCCCCTTTCGTGAAAATGATCCGAAATTTATCGTCGCAATAAGTGAAGTAGACTACGAGTTGTTAACAGCAAATGAAGCAGATTTCATAGAGCTGCTGTATTTTAAACTGAAAAATATCGCTCTGCGCAATAAAATTTTGTATGGTTTAATCCGGTGCAAGGAATTGAAGCTGAAGGATTTTTTTCAGAAAGCCTATAAGAAGGAACGATATTTGGACATGAGACTGCTCGCCATCCATGGATTAGCGCATTATGCCACAGAAGAAGAGATCGACACGGTCATCGATCATTTCCTTAAGATTTTGATGAAGAGGCAGGAGACTACACCCTATAACTACCAGGAATATGAGTTTTTAAGATCTGCCTTCGGGCTGCCTCTCCTCATTAAAAAATACGGGTATCCCTGTTTTGAAAAAGCACTTCAACAAGTCGAGAAACAATATGATGCTATGCCGGAAGCATTTAAGGGGCATTTTACTTTTGATGAAAATGGAAATTCAATTCAGTTGAGAAGTCCCCGCGAAACGAAACTAATGATTGAACGTTTTTTTGCGGCACAGAACGGTCGCTAATCAGCTTATCCGCAGTGTTGTAAAGTGGCTTCAATTTATTTTCGCTTCATTAGAAATGGATAAGAACTTCGAACCAAGGCAAGAGACCCCCAAAACAAGGCGAGCGCCAGAACGGGATGCAGCGCGCCTGCAATATGGAGAGCCGTAATATATTGAAGACTGATCAGGACGAACAGACCAAGACTCCCCCAGATCATTGTCCGGTTGAGGTTCCCGACGATGCCGAGGATGAACAGGATGAGCGAGATCGATCCAAACATGGGAACGAACGACCGATGATATTTCCAAAGTTCCGAATCCCCGAACAAAGCCATTCCGGCCAGATATACTTGCACAATGATACAGATCAAAAATACGAACGCAAGGATGGAATACGCCAATCGGCAATATCTCACTCGGGGAGACTCCTTTTTAATCGCTTCAACGTTCAATGTTCAAGCTCCTTTCATCAAATGTAATGGTCATACGTCAATATTTGAACTACACATAAGACGCTGAAGGGCTCTGGATTGTGACAGCGGAAACGAACAAGGAAATGAAACCGGCAAGTAGAATAAATAAGGAACATATTTTTTGGGAGGGATGACTGAATGGCTGAACTGATTTATCATGTTGCAGTTTCATTAGATAACTTTATTGCGGATCAAGGTATGATGGATGGAGATATTCATGAGTCAAGCTTTTTATTTGATGGGGATCATGTTCCAGACTTTTTAACAGATATTCAACAATACGATGCCGTATTGATGGGTGGAAAAACCTATGAGTTTGGATTTCAATTCGGTGCTAAACCAGGTGAACCGGGTTATAAGGGCATTAAACATTACATATTTTCAAAATCCATGCAATTTGAGTCAAACGAAGAGGTCGAACTTATTCAAGGTGATGCAATAGAATTTATTAAGAATCTCAAACAACAAGGGAACGGTAAGATTTGGCTATGTGGAGGCGGGGAATTAGCGGGGTCGTTGATTAAACATAAACTCATTGATCAATTAGTACTGAAGGTTAATCCAATTATTGTAGGTGAAGGTGTTCCTCTCTTCGGAAGCGTAAAGCCACGTCTTAACTTGAAGTTAGTGGACATGAAACAGTACTCAAATGGAGTTACCAAACCGACGTACAACATTATTTATACATAGGATGATTCTCTTTAAAAATGGCTGCAACCTATTTGAACCCACTTCCGTCTGATGGATTGATAGCAGGATTGACCAATTGACGTCATCCATCTCAGGATCGGAAGGAGCTTTTTTATGAACAAGAAACGAACTAAATTAACGGTATTATTCACTTTGGCAGGGATACTTGGCACAACGGCCGCAGTCGAAGCTGACGCTTTAGTTGAAAAGGTTACAGGCTACCTTCAAAAAGATACAAAGGTTCTTATTAATGGACAAGACAGCATGCTTACGCCTGTATCTATTGATGGTAAACTGTATATCCCGGTCCGTGATGCTGCGGCCAAGCTTGGATATACATTAAATTACGATGAAGCGAGCAAAGAAATTGAGCTCGGCGAAGCGGTTGACCTGATGCGTGCTTCCGGTGTAATCGTAAACGTACAGGCCAATGAAGACGGGAAGTACCGGATCGAGCTGCTCGGCAGCACATGGGTCATATTAACTGTGGACAAATCGACGGTTATTAAAAGCCTGGACGGCAAAATGCTAACCCCAGCCGATTTGAAAGCCGGCACACAAATCGATACAGAATTCGGACCAGCTATGGCGACGAGCTTCCCGGGCCAAGCGCAGGCCGTGAGTGTTAATGTTCACGCAGAGCGCGTCGTCAAAGAAGATACTATCAAAGCCGTGAAACACACGGAAGACGGCTGGCAGGTTCAATTAGGTGACAATTTGGTATTGAACGCAGGTAAGGAAACGCGTGTCATGACATCTCAAGGGGAGTCCTTGAATTGGGAGGACCTGAAAGCCGGAACGAAAGTAACAGCGTACTACGGTCCACTCATGATGCAAAGCCTTCCTCCACAAAGCCCACTTTTCCTCCTAGTTGTTCAGGCTCAAGCACCTGTTACTGGCGAACTGAAAATGTCTCCAGAAACAGCGCAGGAATACCGCAACTTGGCATGGGCGCAGGTGAGTGCGCAAGTTTCCCATATTACGACAAAGCAAGACGAGGCACCTGTTCAAATTGTCTCCTCTAAAGAAGTTGGCGTATTAGCTACTACGGCCGAGCAGAAAAAATTGCTTGAAAACGTCCAAGCTGCGAATGGAAGCGTTGTGACGGTGACTTACAACACGGACCAAGACGAACTGCTTGGGCCGTTGACCGCCGTGTTCGACTTCAACACAAAAGCTTTTATCGGATTCAATGCTAGAAGATAAAATGATAAGCTGCCATGAAATTCAAGCGACTTGAATTTCATGGCTTTTTTATTCGCCGGAGGAAGTTGTTAAATGAGATTATCAACTTCATTATGCTGCTGATATGTTACGAATATGTATGAAAAGCCTCCCGACAGGAAGGCTTTTCAGGTCATTCGATGTTAGGCATTAGCAGGTATACTTAGCATGTCACAGCTTCACAGACCGTAACATGCCATAGATGCCATTTAAATTCTGGTTTGGGGAGAACTTTACCTCAACCGCTGCTTTGCCTGCGGTCATTTCGGCAGGGATTTCAAACATTTTGTCATAAAAAGCCCGTTTTCTTTCCAACGGAAACGATTCGGTAGCAAGCATTTTTCCGTCCACCCAAATCTCGATGCTCCCGGGTCTGGACCCATAGCTGAAAGTAACAGAAAGACCGTTCTTTACTTCCGGGTCTACCTTTAATTCATAGCTGAACCAACCGCCTGGTTCCGCTCTTCTCCCATTCAGGCCTTCCCAAGTTCCGGCATGGGTTTGTTCACCCATGACTTGATGCTGCAGCTCGTATTGGTCGTTTCCAATCTGGATACCGTCGATCGTGGCTTCCCTGATCAGCTGTTCCTGCTGAGATTTCTCCAAGTGTTCGTGCAGGCTGTTCGAATCGGCTTCAACGAACCTCCAATAGATGCCGTATCTCTCGTTATGCTGCTTGAAGTGTGGGGTAAAGACCAATCGATTGTCTTCATCCGTATTTCGGAGCACAAAGGAAAGCTCGCCGTCTTTTTGGATGAAATGCCGGTCGAAGCCTGCAAACCATTCCTGAACGCTCATGCCTTGCGGGATGACGAAATCTTTTATGAGCATTCGCCGGGTAGGGATACTGACGTTAACCCCTGTTTTCGATTCAACCCAATCTTCTTTGCCCAATCCGGCACTGAGAACGACCGGACCATAACGAAATCCCACCACATTGGGTGCATCAGGCAAACTGGAGTAATCGGCTTTCATCGGGATGCGGATATGTAACGAATCGCCATCTTTCCATAACCGATCTATGATTGCATAACCACCTCTGACTTCCGGTTGAATGTTCGCTCCGTTCAGGGATATGGTTGGTTCGCCTGCGGTCCAATAAGGAATGCGGATACGAACGGACACGCGCCGTTCCTTCTTGCTGGTATCGGTCAGCTCAAAAGTCAGTTGAACCGTATCGCTAAATGGAAGGTTAGAGTTTTGCGTGATCTTCACCTGCTGCTCCGCCCAATCCAGTGTACTGCTTATAAATTGATTGACATACAACCGCTCACCCGAGTGAAAATAAAGGCTGTCGTTCAATTTGGTGAAGCTCTCCATGCCGGTGCCGGTACAGCACCAGAAATGCTCGAACGGGGAGCTGTATACCTTGAAATAACCAGTCGCCATCGGCTGAAAATACATCGTCATACCTGTGTCCGGGTTTTGGGAGGAAAGGATAGCGTTGATATATGTTGTCTCGTAAAAATCAGCGTATTTCACATCCTGGGTGAGTTTGAATAATTCCCGTGTCAGCTTCAACATATTGTAGCTATTGCAGGTTTCGCAAGTGATATCGGACCGTCTAGCATCGAGCAGATCAGGCTCTCCGAAATGCTCGGATTCGCTGTTGCCTCCTGTTATGTAGCTGTGGTGGTATACGACCATGTCCCAGAATCTCTCGGCAGCCTCTCGATAAAAAACTTCGCTTTCTCCCAGTGTTAAATATCGGTTCAGGGCTCCTATAAATTTGGGTATCATCGTATTGGCGTGCTTGCCCTTCAATATATCTTTGCCTTCCCAAATGGCCTCGAACAGGCTGATTTCATCAAATTGATGGGCGGCTTCCGCATGGCGGGGATTTCCGGTCAATTGATACAAGGTGTACAGGCAATCGTTCATCCCACCGTATTCCACAGCCAGCACGGTTGATTGCAATTCTTTGGACCACCGGGAAGTCCGATCCGCTGCCCAATCGCCCAGTTTATTGACGAGGTCATAAGCGGCTTGTATTCGGGTCGATTGATAAACGTCGATGAGTCCGGCGATGATCTTGTGCATGGTGTACCATGGCACCCAAGCCGGTATCCGATTTTCCACGTTATCGAACAGCGTTTCGGGAAATGCCGACAAATACCCGTTATGCAACTGGCAATCGGCTAATTCGGATACAAGATACTCTAAATTAGCGAGGATCCTGTCGTTCCGGCTCTGGGCATAGGCTTGCGCGCATGCTGACAGATAGTGGCCCATGGTATGGCCGCGAATCTCTGTTTTTTCCCAGCCAGGGTAAGTCTCAGCTGTGGACGGCAGTCCCGCAACTTCCCGGAATCCGGCCAGCAGGCGATTTGGATCGTAGCTTAATAAATAAGCGACCTCTTTTGTAAAGGCATTCACAAGATAATCTCCAGTCAGCACGACCTGATTCAAACCAAAATCGTGTAATCTCATTTCCCCGATCGGTCCTTTCTGTACCAAGTTTCTCCTTCAGTGGAGAGTACATCAAGTGTACCTTTTCCTTACTTTTCGTTAAATAATAGAAGGTCGGTTTTTGTGTCAAAATGTCAGTAGTTTAAGCTTACATCTGCTTCAGCGTGATTTTTAGATTTACTTGAAAATATCATGGATAAACCTCACCAAGTTTGGTATCTTATTCATACGTTTAGTGTATAAAGGTTTGATCACAAGGGAGAGACCGACGATGAATTATTTTCGCTTCCGGGTGGATGGCCCGGTGAAGATGGTGATGACCGGGAAATTTATGTCTCCGTCTCCGGAGTGGCAGCATATGAACCGGATCTTAATGGAGTATGAGTTGTTTATCCAGACTCGCGGAACGTTGTACATTTCATGCAATGCGAAGAAATTTGCCTTGAGAGAAGGGGAATTCCTGCTGATGCCGCCTCGCTCGCATCAATACGGCTATCAGGCGTCGGACTGCAGTTTTTACTGGCTGCATTTCTCGGCGCGCGGGGAAACGGAAAGCATCACTGCCGATGAACTTAAGCAAGCCTTAGATCCTGAGGTCATCGCGATTCCTGAGTACGGCACCTTGCGCAGCCCCAACAAACTGACCGTCATGCTCAAGCAATTGCAGGATTCCGTCAGGAGCTACCGAGAACCAAACTTGAACAATTACTTAACAACAGGTGTCTTGTGTGAGATTTACAATCAGATGTTTTTCGTTCAGAATCAACCCGCCAAACCGGAGAAGCAGCAGCTGTACAATGACATTGTGGATTATATCAAGTGGTACAAGGAAGAAAATTTGAAGGTTGAACATCTCGCCAAACATTTCGGGTATAACGCCAAATACTTGACGGGGTTGTTTTCTTCCATAGCAGGGATTTCCTTGAAGCAGTACATCATGCAGGAAAAGATGGAGGCGGCCAAGTTTTTGCTAACGGATACGAATCGGAAGATTACCGAAATCGCCAACCAATTGGGATTTTCAAACAGTCATTCGTTCATGAAAGCATTCAAGAAAAAAACAGGTCTGACCCCATCGGAATACCGTAATGCTTACGCTACCCGCTTGCTTTATTATAAGTAGAAAAATCCGCTCCAGAGCCCTGATGGCTTACTCTATATCAGTAACAGAGGCGAATTTTAAAAATGAAACCGCAAGATATGACATTGATGTCATGCATCCTGCGGTTTTCGTAGTGGACTTATTTAGTTGTCTGTTTCAGCATCCTCTGCGTCAAGGTACCGTCTTTACCGATTGATATGGTACATGATTGCACGGTAAAGAAAATCTGCTAAATCCTCAGTACTATATTGATTAAAGTAGCTTGTGAATCGTGTATCGAATTTATAAGTATTGGCAATGCAAGCCAGTAACTCTGCATCACAAGGCATGAATTGCATTAAAATTTTTTTCCACTCTTCGATTAATCGCTGCACTTCTTCGGAGGAAGGATCCTGATGGATACAAGACGCCATTTGTTTGAATATTTCCTCCATGGCTGAAAAACGTTCCTCTTTTTCTGCGGGTGAACATGCTTCCAACGTTTCATTATACGCTTGATACGCCTCTGTCTCACCATACATGAATCTAGCCTCATTTGCATATTGCTCTCTCAATGGCAGAGCGGAAGTGCTGTTGAAGATTTCCAGATGGCTAATATCATTTCCCGACACATATTCTTCGAGAGCCGCCATTATCGTTTCCAGTCTTTGCTTTTTCGATAATAAAGTTTGTCCTTGCTTCTTTAATATTTGTTTCTGTTCTTGCTTAGTCAACTTTAAAATGTCGGCAATTTCTTTCAAGGAAAAATCCAATTCCTTTAAGAACAAAATCGTTTGTAGTTTTTCCAAACTGCTTCGATCGTATAGTCGGTACCCTTTTTCCGTAAGATGTGTCGGTTTAAATAAATGAATTCTATCGTAATAATGCAGGGTCCGAGCAGTAATGCCTGTAATCTGAACAATATCATTAACGGTTAATAATGGTTTCTTCATCCCAAAATCCTTCGACTTCATCTAGTATTTGCGCGGCGGGCGTTATGGTTGCCTCAAAGATCGTTTTTCCTGTTTTTCTTAAATAATACTGGATTAAATAATATCCGCAAGCGTAACCAGCGCTATAAGGCATATTGACCGGTTTAAAGTTTTGAAGTTCGGCGATCTCGTCGCCGTAAAGATACGGGGCGATTTGATCAAACCCTGTTACGTGCAATTTCTCACTAAGCACAGGCTTAATGTGCCTGTTAAGGGTGTCTGCGTTTGTTTTCGTTACCCAAGGGCCGAGCCATTCTTCGCCAAACATGAACGCAGCATAGTTTTCAGCTAATCCTTCGCTGACAATGAGCTCGCCTAAATGAACGGTGTGATCCCACTGAATAAATTGATATCGCACATTATGGTTGCATTCGTGCGCCAGCGCAACCTTCATGCGAGGAATGGTGTAATCATTTGGCAAGAGCGTACCCCAGATAAACCCCGGAATGCCCCCAAAGCCGCTATATCCTTCGTTAATGGTTAGAGCACGGCTTTCCGGATTCCCTAGCTGCAGGGTAAACAAATATTCGGATACGGGGAGGTGAATTCCATGCTCTGCAAATAGACCCAGGCTTTTCTGTACAGCATGCTCACACTCTAACCAAAAGGAATCAGACGAAATCTGCTCGATCTCTGCCGATATCTGAGGGGTAATCTGATCAGGGGATCGATGCATCATGCTATTAAACGTAATCACGTCAAACCCATTCGCTTCTTCAGCTCTAAAAGGGATTTGTTGAATTTCCCATTGTTTCATAAAGGGAGCCATCATTTCGTTTCTGAATAATTCGAGTTTGTCCTCGGGCAAAGCCTGGGCAACTTTTTGATAAATGCGATCTGAGCGCAGTGTTTTTATATTCATTTCTCTCACCTCAGGTAATTGATAGTGAGAATTATGCACTATGACCTCACGTCATAGTCAAGTACATCGGATCAAAAATAACCATTCAGGGGAAATTTTTTTAAAATTACTTTTTCCCTTCATTTGTACAGGATGACAACCTAAACTTGAAGTACGACAAAGGGTTACCTTGTTAAAACGATTGGAGGACTTCATGATGAGCGAGATCAAAGCCGAAACGCTGACACAGGTTTTAAACCAAATGCTCGGTACTGAAACTATTTGCGCCGATATCCAGACCAAACCTTTACATGGCGGTACAGTAGGTAATGTACAGCTTGTAACGGGCCTTGCCCAAACCATAGATGGCAGGGAAATCACCTATAACATCGTTGTAAAAACGCAGAAGAAATGGGAACGTTACAAGGATCCCGATTCATGGCGCAGAGAGTATGATTTTTATAAGTCCAATTTTGGCGCCTTGTTTTCTGAGTCATTCCGTTGGCCAGAATGTTATCACGTCGAAATGAACGGAGAAGAGAACGAAACACAGATGTGGATGGAATATATCGACGGCATATCGGGTCTGGACTTGACCGGCGATATGTATGAGCGTGCAGCCGAGGAATTAGGACGGTTCCAGGGCAAGTTATATGCCGAACAGCCAGCTTTTTTACAAAATATGACCAATCTGAGCAGAGCGGAGTATATGAAGGATATCTATGTTCATTACCGGTCATGGAATCGAGTGTATGATTATATCCGTTCCGACGATTGCGGTATCCCGAAACATCTATGTAAAATGCTCATCGACATAGATGAAAGCGCGGACGAAATATTCAGCCGTATTGAAAAGCTGCCCATCGTGCTGTGCCATAGGGACTTTTGGGTGACAAACATCATTGATTCAGACGGTAACATTATACTCATCGACTGGGATACCACGGGTTGGGGCTATTTAGGTGAAGATATGGCAAGCCTTATCGCGGATGAAGCCGATATTGAACACATGGTTGAATACTACCATAGATGTATCCCGGCGTATTACAAGGGCTTTTCGGAACAAGCAGATATTTCGCACATAACGGATAACTGCGTTTATGAGATGATTCTCCTAAAGTTCGGGTACAGGCTTGTAGAAGGGTATATGGATGCAGGAGCGGGAGACAAACACCAGGAAACGGATAATGAAAGAACGCTCTACATCCGTACCCTGCAAAAAATCTTTGAGATCAAAAATGAACAATAGTTTCGCAACAAAGCGGGAGAATGACCGTCTATATGATACATAAAGGGGACAGCGGCGGTTCGGCGCAACCGGCGTAAGGTTCGAATGAATGTGTTTGGAGGCGGGGATATCACAGCAACAAATCGAAAGATCCTCTGTTCTATAATCGAGATGAAGTGGAGAATAATAGACCATACAGCGCAACAGCAGCCGGCAAATCTTAGGCTGCTTTTTTTGCTGGTATAAAAGGGCAATGGTTATGATTGCTGATGAATGGGAATTGACATGCTGAGTGAACAGCAGTCAATCTAACGGCTGTTTTGGTGCTGCCCAAGAATGCTGATGTAGTCCTTTTTATCCATGGCGATGGAGCGATACCCAGGCACATGACAGTGTCAGGTTACATGGGATCATTTTGAAATTTCTCAAGAGTCCGCAGTAACCTTTTTGCATGGATTTTCCTGCTTAAAATGCTCACATAATATTGATCATTGGTATTTTATTTTTTGGCAGATTAGAGATATTAATTCCGTTAAGGGAAATATTAGGATGAATGGAGAGGTGGAGGTGCCTGTATAATAATGTTAGACGACAAGAACATACACGCTGGGTAGCCGCGTAGCTGCGGTTTTTTTTATAACCATAAAACCATTTACTACTATGAACTTATTGACATATCGATTGAATGGTTAGATAATAGTTCGCATGCGAAATATTTGCGAAGGGAGCTTTACGTTGCAAGAACAACGGATCCTGGAAATATTCCAAAGCTACCGCGAGGTCCATCAGGCGTTCTTCCAGCTGATGACCAAAGCGGCGAGCAAGCATAAACTCACTGCGCTGCAGCTGATCGTGCTGAGGGTGCTGCAGGAGCACCCCGAGATCCGCCTTTCGGACCTTGCCGAAAAGGTGAAACTCGGCAACAGCACGACCAGCGGCATCGTCGATCGGATGGTCAAGGCCGGTCTCGTAGACCGGGAGAGGACTGAAACCGACAGGCGAGCGATGACGCTGACCCTTTCCGAGAAAGGGATGGCGCTCTGGCGCGATACGGAAGCCACCCGCTTGCACATGATGCGGTCCCTGCTTGAGCTGCCTGAGGAAGACCAGCGGGAGCTTGACCGCATCCAGCAAAAAGTACTGCAGCTTTTAAGAAATTATAGAGAGGAAGAAGCTTAAGCCATGACCACTATGGTATCCAATCACTTGCGCAAGGGGCCGATCATGGCCTCCTTGCTCATCGCCGCGTTTGTGGCGCTGTTAAGCCAAACGGTGCTTAACGTCGCGCTACCGAAAATGATGGCGGATCTCAATGTAACGGAAAGCACGATCCAGTGGCTGTCTAACGGTTATATGCTGGTGAACGGCGTACTCGTGCCCGTCAGTGCCTTCCTGATTAACCGGTTTACAACCCGGAAATTGTTTTTGGTGGCCTCATCCATGTTTGCACTGGGCACGGTCATCTGTGCGTTATCCGGTGATTTCAGCTGGCTGCTGGCCGGCCGTCTCGTGCAGGCTTGCGGTGCCGGCATTCTAATGCCGCTTATGACGGTCGTTACGCTGACCATCTTCCCGGTCGAAGAACGCGGTAAAGCAATGGGTCTGATGGGGGTCGCAATGATTTTCGCGCCGGCCATCGGACCAACGCTCTCCGGCTGGATCGTCGAGAATTATGACTGGCACGTGCTGTTCTACATCGTACTGCCGCTTGCGATCATCGCCGTAATTTTCGGCGCCTTCTCGATGAAGGACGTCATCAAGACGTCCCGTCCGAAGCTCGACGTCCTGAGTGTGATCCTGTCGACACTCGGCTTTGGCGGACTGCTGTACGGCTTCAGTGAAGCCGGTACGAAAGGCTGGGACTCGGAGGAAGTCATCATCTGCCTGGCCGTCGGCGCGGTCGCGCTCATCCTGTTCATTGTGCGCTCGATCATGGTGAAGAATCCGCTGCTCGAAATGCGCGTGTTCAAATATTCCATGTTCTCGCTCACGTCCCTGATTAACGCCATCATTACCATGGCGATGTTTTCCGGCATGATCCTCCTGCCAATCTTCTTACAGAACATCCGCCACTTTTCGCCGCTTGATTCCGGTCTCCTGCTGCTGCCGGGGGCCATTCTGATGGGTATTATGTCCCCGATCACGGGCATGGTGTTCGACAAAATCGGCGCGCGCTGGCTGGCCGTCGCCGGTCTTATCATCACAACCATCACGACGTACGAGTTCAGCCATCTGGAAGCCGATTCATCATACAACCATATGATGCTCATTTATACGGCGCGGATGTTCGGGATGTCCATGCTGATGATGCCGATCCAGACAGCTGGCCTCAACCAGCTGCCGCGCCGCCTGAACGCGCACGGCTCGGCGATGTCTCAGACGCTCCGGAACGTATCAGGCGCGCTCGGAACCGCCTTGCTCGTCACGGTCATGACGAACAGAGCGGCCTCGCACGGGAAAGACCTCGTCATCGCAGGCCATATCAACCCGAAAGACGCGGCCAAGATGGCCGAGGTTACGCAGCAGGCGACCATTTACGGCATCAACCAGTCCTTCGTCGTGGCCACCTGGCTGACTGTCGCTGCGCTTGTCCTGGCGTTCTTCATCCGCAAGGTGAAGCCGCAAGAGGATACGTTGCAGGTACCGGTTAAAGCGCCCGAGGCGAGTGAGTCGGCGGCCCAACCGGCGCCAGCTGCAGCTGTAGCCCAACCGGTAGACCAACCGGCACTCGCGGAGGTAGCGGCTCACGCGGACATGCAAAACAAGGATAGCGAATTCCGAAATGCCATTCGAGGGTTTTTAACCCCGTCTCAGCCTGAGAAAGACGAAGGGCAATTCACCGATAAAGAATACCGGAAGGCGCTACTGAAACTGAAGGATGCCACTAACCAGGAGGAAGCGGAACCGGATGAAAAAGAAATGTCCCCCGACCAAGCTTACCGGGAAACGCTCAAGAAATTGAACGGGCTCCTAAAGGAAAACAAATAAAGAAGCGCGTTTGAACAGCGATCAAGAGAGGAGATCAATCGATGAAAATCTATATTGTGTATGATAGCGAAGCGGGGCATACCGAACAGCTGGCCCGCTCCATTGCCAAAGGCGCCCAAAGCGTGGAAGGCACGGAGGTGTTCATCAATCACGTGAGTAAGGCAAACGTCAAAGATCTTGCCGATATGGATGCGATTATTTGGGGATGCCCCGGACACTTCGGCACGATTAGCTCCGGCTTAAAGGAGTGGATCGATAAGCTCGGGTATTTGTGGGCAAACGGGACGTTGGTTGATAAAATCGGCGCAGTATTTTGTACTACGGCAACCATTCATGGCGGGATCGAGGCGACCTTGCTAAACCTGGTTACACCGATGCTGCATCAAGGCATGATGGTTGTCGGCTTGCCGGCTAATATTCCGGAGAATGCACTGTACGGCAGTTATTATGGGGTCGGAGTGACATCCCCTGTCGAAGATACCCGCGATGACCTGATCCAATCGTTATTTACGAAAGGTCTCGGGCTGGGAGAAGCCCTAGGCAAACGTGTGGCCAATACAGCAAATACCATTGCGGCAGGCAAGAAATTGCTGAGCAACCCTTAAGTGACCTAATGAAAGTACCCGCTGAGGACATCCTCAGCGGGCTTATATCAACGAGAGCGCAGTCCCATTGTTATGGACCGCGCTCTTCTTTTTGATTGAACAGGATCGTACCGTTCGGATAAATCAATCCTTACCTATATTTCTTGGGGTCAGACAAACATTAATCCTCGACAATGAGCTTTATTAGGCCGAATATAAAATGGTAAGCATAAATACAGTTAGCTTGGGGGAATGGCATGGTGGCTGATATCAATGACAATTTTCATCGGCATATGGGGGTCTATGGAATTTGTACAACTGATAACTGTATATTAGTTATTCGAAAAGTTCTAGGTCCTTACACAGGGAAATATGATTTACCTGGTGGTCGATTAGAGAAGATGGAGTCTTTAGAGCAAGGGATCATAAGAGAACTCCGAGAAGAAACGGGATACACAGTTCGAAAGCTCAAAAATATTGGGGTTTGTGATTTTTCTGTCATGTGGACCTTACAAGATCATACAATAGAAAATTTACATCATATTGCCATTCTATATGATGTTGATGTTGATTCAGAAGAGATCACTAATGCCATTGAATCGTTTGAAGGACAAGATTCAGAAGGGGCTATTTGGCTGGACTTTGATGAAGTCAATGGTAACAATTCATCGCCTTTGGTATTGCAGGCAATGAAATGGGTGCGTACTGGGACCATTGCAGTTGCGGGTGGTTCATTTGATTATAGAATCTAAGTTTAACATGAAGTACATATTTACCGAAATTTCCATTCCTAAGGAACTAGAAAAACCAGCAGCAGCCACGGGCAAATATTATCGTCCGCAGCTGTTACGAATTGGGGTTCTCAAGTTCCTTCCAAATAGCCTCAAAAACCGGATTTAGAACCGTTTCGGCCCAATGGCGGAAGCTGGTGGGCGAGGTGTTTTCCGGCGTACGCTGAAGCGCGTTGAAGATCCCGCCCGCTCCAGCTATGTCCATGTGCAGTGATCACTAATTGACCGATATGGTTAGACATTTTTATAGTTTTCATTATTAATGACGGCTTACCAGGTTCTTGCTATATTGGATTTACCGATAACTCTAGAAAGGATGGAACCCATTTGAAAGAAGCATCAGGTAGCCACGCAGTGCTGTTATTCCGTTTATTTGTGCCGTACGCCGTCATTTTATTGGCCTCGCTACTGGTTGGTTGGTTTGCTTATCACAAAACATCCGAGCTGGTTGAGAGTGAATCGCGGGAAAGAAATTCAGCGGTACTGGGCCAGGTCAGGGAATCGCTTGATCGACGGTTTGCCGAAATTGAGACGATCGCTCGGCAAATGTCCAGCGAGTCCAAAGTGCTCTCGTTTCAGTTTGTCAAAACACCGTTTTCCGATACGCATCCCTACAGGCTCTGGGAACTCGAAAAAAGCCTGTTCGATTACCAGGTCTTTAATCATTTTATCGTTGACTATTATATCGCTTACAAAAACAGCGGTATGGTCGTTTCGCCGGGAAAGGTATACACGAGCAGGCAGCTTTATGATCTGCAGCTTCATTATGAAGGCTTATCTTATGAGGAATGGTATAAGCAATTGTTCAATGAATTTCATTATAAGACCTACATGCCTGGAACTGAGGTGAAGTATGAAGGCAAATCCTATTCGGTTGTGAGTTACATGCAGTCTTTCGGGAGCAGGGACAGCCAGGGAATGATTACAGTGTTAATCGATAATAAGCAGATTCAGGAGATGCTGAGTCACATCAATATAGAGCAAGGGGGCTTTGCTTACATTGCGGATCAGAACGGGAGGGTGATCAGTCAAATTGGAGATGTGCATCCGGACTCAAAATTGAAAGCGCTTCCAGTCAGAGAAGGGTTTTCCAGAGGCCAGTGGAAGGGCGAAGATATGCTGATCACTCAAACAACCTCCGGATATAATGGATGGACCTATGTGGCGGCACAGCCGGAGGCAGTCGTACTCAGGAAGGCACATTACATCAAAGAGCTGACGCTAAGTGTGTTCACGGCAGCGCTGGCTTTGGGGCTTGTCGCAGCCTTTGTTCTGGCTTACCGCAGCAGCACACCCGTCATCAAGCTCCAGCGAATGCTTCCTTCGGCCGCCAGAAGGGGGACTAATCGGAACCGCCTGCTTCGGCTAAATGCGATGGAGGATATCCACGATTCGGTATCCGAGCTGATTGACAGCCGTGAAGAGTTAAGACGCAGGCTGGATGAGCAGCTCCCGCTCATGCAAAACGTGTTTTTTGACAGGCTTCTAAAGGGCGGCTTTACCTCTATGGAGGACGTGGAGAATGCTATGGATCATGCCAAGATTTACATAAGCGGCAGCCGCCATACGCTGGCGGTCATCCGACTGGGGGGATATCAGACGCCGTATAATGAGGCGATGCTCACTGAGCTCGATATTGTAAAGCTCGCCGTCTCTGACCGGATTTCAGGGATGGAACCCGACTCGTTGAAAATTCATGATCTTGGGGAAAACCAGCTTGCCTTGTTGCTAAGCAGCCATGCAGACACGGAAGAGCGGTGCCGCGAAGAAGTCAAACACCGGGTGACCCGTATTTTTGATCAAATCCTTAGTCTGCACCAAGCCGGAATCACCATTGCGGTCGGCGGACAGCAGAGCCGGTTGACGGAAATTTACCGTTCTTTTGGGGAGGCCATTTTCGTCCAGAATCATGCCTATTGGGGCGGAAGAGAACAGATTATATTTCATGATGACATGGAATTGACGGTTCCTGCATACTTTTTCCCTTCCGACGTGGAGCAGAGACTGATTCAGATGGTGAAATCCGGGAATTACGAGGAAACTCAACAGCTGATCCAGATGATTCGGGATAAAAACAATGTAGAGTTGCAGCCATCCCTTGCCGTAGAACGCATTCTGTCACAGGAACTCTGTGGAACGCTTTTGAAATGCCGCGAACGGGGGCAGCAGGGACCGGACGATATGATGCCGGAGATGGATACCATTCTGAAGGCAGCCGACCCCCGCATAGAACCGGCTTCTTTGATAGACATGGTTCAACGGGCACTGCTTGAGCTGTGCAGACAGAACGAGCGGCGTAAAAAAAGCCATAACGATAAGCTTGCCGCCCAACTCGCATCCTTTATCCACGAACATTTTCATGATCCGGACCTTAGTCTGGCTATGCTGGCGAGGGAGGCACGTACTTCCGAGGCATACGTATCCTACTTTTTTAAAGAGCACATAGGACTTAACTTTTCCGATTACTTGGAAGATATCCGTATGAACAAGGCCAAAGCCTTACTCGCCGGAGAAAACATGCCTATTAGCGAAATCGCCCTCTCAGTGGGCTACCTATCCCTTAATTCTTTCAGCCGTGCGTTTAAACGGGCCAATGGAGTAAGCGCGACCGAATACAGGCGTTTAAATCAAGCCTAATCCTTTCATCACTTGAGATTTGTATAGTCCATGAATCGGGAATAATGCCTTTTCTAAAATTTCGCATAGTGCAAAAAACGTGCAGATTTACCCGGAATTCCTCCCCGTTCTATACTTCGATCACCGGCCGGTACCACATGGCAAAGTAAGGGGGGGATGAAGCTGAAGACGTTGAAGGAGTTGAGGAAAGGCTGGCAGTTGTACGCACTTTTTTTGCTGCCGCTGCTGTATATCATCATTTTTAAATACGTGCCGATGTATGGGGCCCAAATCGCATTCAAGGAATTTAATGTGACCAAAGGGATTACGGGGAGCCCCTGGGTCGGGTTTGGGCAGTTTGAGCGATTTTTCCGGTCCCATGAGTTCTGGAGGCTGCTGAAAAATACGCTTTCCATCAGTTTCTACACATTACTGGCGAGCTTCCCGTTTCCGATTGCGCTAGCACTCGGTCTGAATTACGTCAGGAACCGCCGTTTCAAAAATACGGTTCAGATGGTGACCTATGCTCCTTATTTCATTTCTTTGGTTGTATTGGTAGGACTGCTGCTGCAGTTTCTCGATCCTCGGACAGGAATGATTAACACGGTGCTTGGATGGGCAGGGCTTGGACCCTACCATTTTATGGCCAAGGCTTCCTGGTTTCAATCGATCTACGTATGGTCTAACGTATGGCAAAATACGGGTTTTTCCTGCATTATTTACCTGGCTGCGCTATCGGGGATTGATCCCGCGCTGCATGAAGCAGCCGTGATGGACGGGGCTACCAAGGTGCAGCGCATGCGGCATATCGATCTCCCGGGGATTATGCCCATTGCGGTCATCCTGTTGATTCTGAATACAGGTCAGATGATGGAGACAGGCTTTGAGAAAATTTTGCTTATGCAAAACTCACTGAACCTCCGTTCCTCGGAAGTCATTGACACTTATGTGTATAAAGTCGGCCTGGTTTCCCAGGCTATGAACTTCTCCTATGCAACGGCGATCGGACTTTTCAAGTCTGTCATCGGCTTTATTCTGCTGTTAGTCGTGAATCAGACCGCGAAGAAACTGAAGCAAGAAAGCTTATGGTAGAAGGGGATGCAAGCTATGAAACCATCCATAATGAAGGAAGCCAGGGCCGACCGATGGTTCACCCTACTGAATTATGCCGTGTTATCCATTATTTTGATCGTTGTCCTGTATCCGCTCGTGTTTGTTGTCAGTGCGTCATTTAGTTCCAGCACGGCTGTTTTATCCGGCAGGGTATGGCTGTGGCCGGTTGAGCCTACTCTAGAGGGCTATCGGGCTGTCTTCAAAAATGCCATGGTCGTTAAAGGCTTTATCAATACGATGTTTTATACCGTTGCTGGGACCGGGATCAATCTGGTATTCAGTGTGATGGCAGCCTACCCGCTGTCCCGCAAGGATTTTCGGGGGAGAAATGGTTTTATGCTGCTCTTTGTATTCACGATGATGTTTAGCGGAGGACTCATTCCTTCGTATTTGCTTGTCAAAGATCTAGGCATGATCGACACCGTATGGGCGATGCTGTTTCCAGCCGCTCTTTCGGTTTGGAATGTGATCATTATGCGGACTTACTTTCAGACGACGATTCCGGATGAGCTCCTCGAAGCTTCTCAACTAGATGGGTGCAGCGATCTACGCTTCTTGCTCCGCATCGTTCTTCCTTTGTCCGGGCCCATATTAGCGGTTATTGCCTTGTTTTATGCAGTGGGTCACTGGAATCAGTATTTTAACGCGATGATTTATTTGAAACGGGCAGAATTGTATCCGCTTCAATTGGTTCTACGTGACATTCTGGTTCAAAATGAAGTCAATATTGACATGCTCGGAGATGCCAAAACCGCTGCTGCACGGCAGGGATTGCGGGAGCTGTTAAAGTATTCGCTTATTGTGGTTACGTCCTTCCCGCTGCTTGTCGTATACCCGTTTGTGCAAAAATTTTTTGTCAAAGGGGTCATGATCGGATCGTTGAAAGGCTAATACCCCAAAATGATGGAGGGCTGTTATGAGGAACTTCGTGAAAAAAACGATTGGTTTGGCTGCAGTTCTGAGCTTGCTGCTGGCCGGATGCTCTACGGAATCAGGATCCAAGGCAGCGGAGCCGGATCAGAAAGCATCCGGAACGGACATTCAGCTGACGGCGCCAGGCACCTACCCGTTGGTCCAAGAGAAGACAACGCTTAAGGTCATGGTGCGCGGCAACCCGCTGGTCGAAAATTTCGAAACGAACGAATTCACGAAATGGTATGAAGAAAAAACGAATGTGCACATCGAATGGGAAGTCGTCCCGGAGCAAAGCATGCAGGAAAAGCTGAACCTCGTTCTGGCGAGTGAAGATTATCCCGATGTGATTATGGGCCTGAACATTTCTCCGTCACAGCAAATGATTTATGGCTCGCAGGGAGCTTTTCTTCCCTTGAATGATCTGATTGAAAAGCAGGGGCTGCAAACGAAAAAAATGTTTCAAGAAAATCCGGAAATTAAATCCATGATCACAGCTATAGACGGAAACATCTATGCACTGCCGGAAGTCAATGACTGCTATCATTGTTCCATGAGCCAAAAGATGTGGATCTACGAGCCTTGGCTCAAAAAATTGAATCTGAAGATGCCTGAAACGACGGAGGACTTGTACCAAGTGCTGAAGGCGTTCAAAGAACAGGACCCGAACGGGAACGGCAAAAAAGATGAGATTCCACTGGCTATCACCCAAAAGTCGTGGAGATCCTCGATAGACGCTTTCCTCATGAACTCGTTTATCTATAACCCGATCTATGGATCAGGCTATAAGCATATGTTCGTCAAAGAGGGCAAGGTAGACGTCGGCTATAACAAGCCGGAGTGGGGTGAAGGCCTTCGGTATATTCAAAAGCTGTACAAAGAGGGGCTGATTGCTCAAGAATCCTTTACCCAGGACGAAAACCAGCTGATTCAGCTGGGCGAAAATCAGGATGCCGTCATCATGGGAGCATCCACGGGCGGACACCAAGGGGTGTTTACCCAACTGCTTGGCGACAGCGGCCGATGGCTTGAATATAAAGCCGTCCCTCCATTAAAAGGGCCGGAAGGCAAGCGGTTCGCAGCCGTGGATACTACGGCATTGACTCCGGGAGCGTTTGTGATTACGAAAAAAGCGAAGAATCCCGAGCTGGCGATGCGCTGGGCGGACGGGTTGTATGAAAAAGAGCAGACACTCCGCAGCGTTTACGGCCGTCCTGGGCAGGAGTGGCGTGATGCGGAGAAAGGGGAGATAGGCATTAACGGCAAGCCGGCGGTATGGTCTGAGCTTAAATCGTTCGGCACCGTGCAAAATGTGAACTGGGCACAGACGGGCCCGGCACTCCGGACCAATGACTTCCGATTGTCTGCGGTTGCAAAAGGGGACGACGATCTGGAGGTTATTTTATATCAGGAAACGAAAAATAAATATGAACCCTATAAGCCGACGGATGTGAGTACACTTCCTCCGCTCTTCCTGACCAATGAGCAGGCAACCGAGGCTGCGGATTTGGCCAAGACCATCAACGATTATGTTGATGAAATGATCGCCCGCTTCGTGATTGGCGATGCAAGTTTGGATCAGGACTGGGATAGCTATGTCAGCCAATTGGATGCTATGAATCTGAAGCGGTATCTCGAAATCTATCAGACGGCGTATGATAGCCGCAGTAAATAGAACAAACTAAGAGCATGACCATCGACAAGGGGAAGCACCAAGGGTATGAAGGCCGGTGAACAATAGCTCATTCATGACACGACGGCAGCCGGCCCAAATCATCGGCTGCCATCGTTACGTTATCAGGCAGTAGACGTTTGCATGCAAAGATTGCTGCAATGGAATAGCAATCTCGAAGAAATCGAGTATGCGAATAAAGGTATAATAAACTTTGTAAATGTCTAGCTATTCATTTGTCAGTCATTAAATTGAAGGAGTCTGTGATGAAAAACATCTTTAATCAAACGGACACTGCGGAGATCTTGAGCCGAATAGACAAATTGAGTCCAAATTCACGCGCGCAATGGGGTAAGATGGATGTTGCCCAAATGCTAGCTCATTGCTCATCGTTCCATGACATTGCAATGGGCAATGCCTTTCCCCCAAGAGGTTGGTTAGGAATATTCATTGGAACGTTTGTGAAACCAATGTTTTATAATGACAAGCCACCAGCCCGCAACATGTCCACGATTCCTACAATTATGATTGTAGAAGAAAAAGAATTTGAAACCGAAAAAGTAAAATTAAAACATAAAATTGTAACATTCCAAAGGAATGGACCGGAAAAATGTACGTCTCACCCACATCCCTTTTTTGGAAAACTGACTCCTGAGCAATGGGGAAAAGGATTATACAAGCATCTGGACCATCACTTAAATCAATTTGGTGTTTAGTCATTCACAGAAGTATCAAGGTCTGACAAGATAAAACCCTCACTTATCATGTTTGGTAGGTGAGGGTTTTAACGTGTTTAGAGATGATAGGATCCATGCGGCACATTCCGGTTGGGCCAGAGCGTAAGCTACGCCATCTTCTTCAGAGTACCGTGTCACCATGTGTACCCGTTCTTCACGTAAGCTGGGACGTTAGCAACTGCTACCGCATAGCCGACCTCGGCAAACATCGAGACTTTTAGGATCATGATACAAAAACCAAAACTGCCAGTAAACAGAAGATGTATAATGGATTGGATAAGTAAAACCACATTGGATGAAGGTCGAGTCTTTTGGGTTGACTGATTATGTAAGCGGATACATACTGTAAGGCAGGTCTTAAAGGTTAAAGGCAACTACCCAAAAATAGAGGAGGAAAAAAATGAGCACACGCATTCAAACCCATATCGATTGGCCTGCATTCCTGTCCCGTCACGATATGTTATGGCAAACCAAACCGATAAGCTGGGATGAAGGTGTTTTTATAGGCAACGGCCTTCTTGGAGCCATGATATACAGCGAGGAGCATCGCGATCAACGACACGTGCTGAGGTTCGTGCTTGGTCGGACCGACGTGACGGCTTCGCGTGAAGGGGGGGCTAAGGCGTTTCCTGTGCGGGTTCCCATTGGCGAGATCGCGTTGGAGATGGAGGGTTGGATCTATCAGCCTTGTGAGATTCGGCTTGATCTTTGGAATGCTGAAATGCGCGCGGTAATCCCTACGACGAAGGGAGAGGTCAGATTAAGGGCATTGATCCATGCCTTATATCCGGTTCTGGCCATTGAATTTGATAGCGATGAAGGTGAGCAGGGTGCGGAAATGAAATGGTATTCCTATCCTGAGGTCGATCCCATTCTGAAGAATGCCGATGGAATCAACCTGAACCAATACATACCGGAGATCACTGTCGAACGGACGGAAGAGGAAGGGACTGGCATCGGTGTTCAATCCTATGGCAAAGGTGAAGGCTGCACAACGGCTTGGAAGGAACATAATTACGGAAGAGTAAAGGAACGAAAAGTGGAATGCGAAAACGACGTAAGGTATCGCCGTCTATGCCTGTTGACAGTGGTCAACGGAATATCAAGTAAAGACAGGGAAATTGCACGGCATGAACTTGAGAATGTGCCGCAGGAAGATTTGACTTCGTGGATAGCCGAACATCGCCGTTGGTGGCACGACTATTATCCGGCAAGCTTTATCTCGATTCCGGACACACAGCTCGAAAGCTTTTACTGGATCCAAATGTACAAACTGGCCTCTGCAACAAGAAAAGACCTCCTTCCGATAGATAACCAAGGCCCGTGGATGACCTCAACGCCATGGCCGGGATTATGGTTTAATATGAACGTTCAGATGAGTTATTCACCGGTATATACCGCGAACCGTCTTGAGCTCGGACAATCCCTCATTGCTTCGCTGCGGCAGCATCAGGAACAATTAATTCGTAACGTTGATGAATCTTTCCGCAGCGATTCGGCTGGCCTGGGGCGAAGCAGCAGCTATGATCTGAACAGCCCAGTTGAAGATGAGGTCGGAAATTTAACGTGGATTATGCATAACTGCTGGAGGCAGTACCGTTATTCGATGGATGAGGGACTGCTCCGTGATTTTGTTTATCCGCTGTTGCGGCGAAGCATTTGCCTCTATATGCATCTTCTGGAGGAAGGTCCGGACGGCAGACTCCATCTGCTACCCACGGTATCGCCTGAATACGGCTCGTTTAAACAACTCAAGACCCCCGATGCTCATTACGACCTCTCCCTGCTGCGCTGGGGCTGCGAAACACTGCTGTATGCTGCCAAAAGGATGGGGATCGAAGATCCGCTGCAGGCGCGCTGGGCCGATATTCTTGCCAGGATTGCGCCGCTGCCGGTAGACCATTCAGGATACAAAATCGGAAGGGATCTCAGCCTGGAATTCGGCCATCGACATTTCAGTCATTTGCTGGCTGTATTCCCGCTGCATATTACCGGGAATTCGGAGGAAGAACGGCAGCTCGCCATTCGTTCCCTCAGACATTGGATAGCCAAGGAAGGCGATCTGCGCGGGTTCAGCTTCACCGGAGCCGCTTCTATTGCAGCAGCAATGGGTCTGGGCGATGAAGCACTAGCCTATTTGCGAAGCTTAATGCATTTGATTAAACCGAATACGATGTATAAAGAGGCGGGGCCGGTCATCGAGACGCCGTTAGCCGGGGCGGAAGCGATTCATGACATGCTGCTGCAAAGCTGGGGGAATATCATTCGGGTATTTCCTGCGGTTCCGGAGGCTTGGCAGGAGGCTGTTTTTCATAATTTGCGCGCTGAAGGAGGATTCCTTGTAAGCGCTGCCTCGAAGGCGGGACAAACGGCTTTTATCCGCATTCAGAGTCTTGCCGGGGAACCATGCAGATTGCTAACAGATCTTGCATATTCGGAGCAAGGGTTTGTGATCGAAGTTCAAGGCAAGAGGGTCCATTATATATTACATGAGGATAGATCGATCGAAATCATGCTGAAATCGGGTGATGAGGCCGTGCTGTATGCTGCAGACGGTGAGGAGCCACGGGTAATTGCACCTGTGCCGGCTGAGCCGGGCATGCAGCACTTTTTTGGAAGCAGGAAGCCATGGCGATTGTATGGATTACCGAAATAATCCCAGGGAGGCTTGAGGATCATGTTTAAGCAGCTGCGTAAGTACAACCGGAGCGTGATAGTGACTTGGCTCATTTCCTATATTACCGTGTTAATGGTGCCCATTCTCATCAGTATTGTTCTGTATTTCATCACCTATCAACAGGTCAAGACGGAAACAAACCGTTCGAATGCGTTGTTATTGGAACAGATGGAGATGTCGATTGACAGCAAGCTGAAAGGGCTGGAGCAGCTGAGCCTGGAGATTGCTTTAAACCGGAATATCTCCAGCTTCTCGAGTGTCGATCCCCCGCTCAGCGATGCCCATTATTATGATTTGTTCCAAATTTCCGAGAGCCTGCGCACGTATAAAAACGCGAATGATTACATTGAGCAAATTTATGTCATGTATACAAACAGTGACACGGTGATCTCCACCTACGATCATATGAACCGCCAGGGTTTGTTTCAAAAGCTGCGCCAGCAGGACGATACCTCTTTTGACCAATGGAACAGCTTATTTGAGCGAAAATATGTAAACGGCTATACGCCGATGACGTTTTGGGATGGAGGGACTGCAACACCGGTTGTTGTGTTTGCAAGATCCCTTGTTTTTAACACACCGGGGCAGCCGCCGGCAATCGTACTGTTTGTCATGAAGGATTCGAAATTAATCGAAAGCGCCCCGCGGCATCCGGATGCAAGGATGTTCATTCTGGATACGGAGAGCCGGTATATCGCCGCTCGGACAGATCCAGGCCTCCTGCCGCAGCATCTCACCTACGGGGAGCTTCGGGATCAGCAGGGCATCGTGTATAAAGATGTGCAGGAGCAGCAAGCAGCCGTTTCCTATATCACTTCAAAAATAACGGGCTGGAAATACGTTTCCGTATTACCGGCATCCCTCTTTAACGAGAAAATGCAGTATATGCGCAAGCTCATATGGATCAGCATCGGCATGTGCTTCCTGGTTGGAGGCGTGATTTGCGTCCTTTTTCTGCGGAAAAATTATATGCCGATCCAAGTGATGCTCCAAAGTCTTTCGCATAAATTCGGATTGCGTTTTGACGGAGGTTCAAGTGAATATTCCTTCCTGCAAGGGGCCATTCAGCATTATTTTACGGAGAAAGAAGATATGCGTGCCCGTTTAGACCAGCACCGTAACACCATTCGGGCCCATCTCATCCGCAGGCTTCTTAAGGGATCCATAGAAAGGGAGGCTCTTCTTCACGAATCCCTTGCTGCCCATCATATTGAGTTCTCATCCGACCGCTTTGTGGTCATTCTCATGTCCGTGGACGGTTTCGGGAAATTCGAACAGTACGGCCAGAACGGCCTGGCGGATCAAAAGGAGCAGATGCTGCATTTTATTCTGACAAATGTCCTGGTGGATGCAGCAGCGGATGATGCCGCTATATACACGACAGAAATGAATGATGTTCTTGCATGTATTGTGAATTTTCATAAAAGCGATTCTGAAGAGCGGGAGCGGCTTACTCTGCATCGCATATCCGCTCAGGTTCGTGAATTTATGCAGGAACAGATGCAGGTTGAGCTGACGATCGCGGTTGGGGAGGTCTATTCGGACATCTATGGGATCGCACAGTCCTATCATGAGGCACTGGATGCCCTGGAGTACCGGATTGTACTTGGAAGCGGACAGTTCATCCGGTATCGGGATACGCAATTGAATCAGGCGCCGCCGCATCATTATTATTTCCCGCTCAGCGTCGAACAGCAGCTCATCTATGTCGTGAAGAGCGGAAATTACGCGAAGGCTGAGGCGCTGATCGAAGATATTTTCCAGAAAAACTTCACGGGACACCCGGTATCCGTTCCACTTGCCAAATGCTTAATGTATAACATGGCCAGCACGATGCTTAATACGGTTGATGAAGTCAGCGTTACCGGCAAACGATCACTGGAGGCGCATCTCTTGGATGTAGAACCGCTCCTTTCATGTGAGCATGTCCCGCAAATGAAGGAACAATTGAAGGATAAGCTGAGTCAGGTCTGCAGCTGGATTCAAGCCGAGAAGCGGGATCACCACCGCTATTTAATTGAAGA
The DNA here is from genome assembly GCF_040545415.1 of Paenibacillus favisporus. NCBI lineage: Bacteria > Bacillati > Bacillota > Bacilli > Caryophanales > Paenibacillaceae > Paenibacillus > Paenibacillus favisporus. The sequence continues at coordinate 1,409,614 of NZ_JBEPLV010000001.1, forward strand.
TGTACAGCGCTACATAGAGAACCATCTGCACGATCCGAATTTGAATATTTCCATGATCGGAGATGTATTCCGGATGACCCCGTCCTATATCTCGCGTCTTTATAAAGATCATACGGGAGAAGCGCTGCTGGACACGATTAACCGTTCGCGTCTGGCTGAAGCCAAAAGCCTCTTGACGCAAAACAAGCTGACCGTCAATGAAGTCGCTGGCCGGGTCGGTTATGCGGATGTCAGCACGTTTGTACGAACCTTTAAAAAGTTTGAAGGCATCACTCCCGGAGCATTCCAAAAGGCGGCACAATGACGCAGAAGACAGACAAGATCACGTTTTTTTAAAGAATTGCCTATCATTTTATGTTTTGTCTATGTTCACTTTCGCGGAATTGTTGAACAATGGCTTCGGATACTTTGTTGTGAAAGGGTATTCATCATACTATCCTGAATCGGGGGAATGGCAATGGATCGACGTTTACGGATAGGCAAAATCTTATTAAGGCGTTTTAAAGCGGCTGTCTCTTCTGTCCTGCTCATGAGTTTGATCCTGGCGGGATGCTCAACAGGAAGCACCGAGGAGGGTGAACCGAAAGATCAAGCGGATTCATCCTCAGATATCGGTTCGACCTATCCGTTGAAGACGAGCGAAGGGTTCACATCATGGGAAGCTTTGAACAATAATGCCGTCACCTTCTATTCCAATCTAGCCGAAACACCGTTTGGAAAGGCGCTTGCGGAGAAAACAGGAGTGAACGTGAAGTATGTCCATCCGAATGATCAGCAGACGAAGGAACAATTTAATCTGATGATCGCTTCTGATGAGCTGCCGGATACGGTCGAATATGACTGGACCGGGCGAAGCGCAGGCTCCTATCCTGGGGGACCGGAGAAGGCGATCAAAGATGGGGTCATTCTGGAACTCAATGATTTCATTGACAAGTATGCGCCAAACCTCAAGAAAAAGCTGGAAGCAGACAAGGAACTCGACAAGATGGTGAAAACGGACAGCGGCAAATATTACGTATTTCCGATGATCCGCAATCCGTCTGGGCTGGTATTCCGTGGCCCAATCATTCGAAAAGACTGGCTCGACGACTTGAATTTGCCTGTACCTACCACGATTGCGGAATGGGAGACCACCTTGAAAGCTTTCAAAGATCAGAAAGGGGCGAAAGCTCCGCTTAGCGTCACGTACACGGGAGGGAATTTTGAAATCCGGGATGCTTTTATCGGTGCCTATCATACGTCCAACTCTTTTTATATTGATGATGAGGACAAGGTGAAGTATGGTCCGGTCGATCCGCAGTACAAGGATTTCCTGGCGTTGTTCCGCAAATGGTTTGCCGAAGGCTTGTTCGATAAGGATTTTGCACTTACGGATGGCAAAGCTCTGGATAACAAGATTTTAACCGGCCAGACCGGAGCAACGGTATCACTGCTGAGTGGGGGTCTGGGCAAGTGGATGGATGCCATGAAGAAACAGGATCCGAAGTTTAAATTGGTGGGTGCCCCTTATCCAACGATAAAGAAAGGGGAGGTTCCGTTTACGGGTCAGCGTGATTTTAAATACAACCCTGGTCCAAGCAAAGCGATTACAACCGCTGCCAAAAATCCGGAATTGGTCGCAAGGTGGCTGGACTATGCATACAGCGATGAAGGCGCCATGCTGTTCAATTTCGGCATTGAAGGCGAGAGCTATTCGATGGACAACGGAACTCCGGTGTATACCGATTTGATCAAAAATAACGAGAAATACAGCCTGCAGCAAATGGTATCCCAATACTCCAAACCGAATGGTCCGTATGAAGCGGATGAGCGCCGCAATTGGAATACGTTCCCTGAGCAGGATGAGGCCGTTAAAATATGGTCTCAAACAGACGCGGAAAAACACACGCTGCCCGCTTTCCTTACCCCAACGGATGAGGAGAGCAAAGAGCTCGGAAAAATCTTGACGGACGTAAGCAACTATAAGGAAGAAATGTTTGTTAAGTTCATCGTTGGGAAGGAACCGATGGAGAATTATGATGCTTACGTCACACAGATCAAGAAGCTCGGGATTGATCGGGCGGTCGAAATCTATCAGAATGCGCTGGATCGCTATAACGAGCGGTAAGTGTTGATCAGCCCGGAGGAGGGCGATGATCACCCGATTCCTCTGGGCTTTAGATTGATCATGAGGAGTGACACGGCATGGCGAAACATCCGCCTCAAAAGCAGCATGTGGCTCTCTTGACCACTTCCCGAAGCAGAAATCAGATCCGCTGGGGAATTCTGAAGGATATCCGAAGAAATCCTTGGCTTTATATGATGCTGACACCTGTGCTGCTCTATTTCACCATTTTTCACTATTATCCGATGTACGGCGCACTGATTGCTTTCAAAGATTTTTCCCCGCGATTAGGAATCATGGGCAGTCCATGGGTGGGTTGGGAACACTTTGAGTCTTTTTTTGAAGGCATTTATTTCTGGCGTGTCATTAAAAATACATTATTGATCAGCTTCTATGAGCTGCTATTTGGATTTCCCGCTCCCCTGATTCTCGCACTTTTGCTGAATGAAGTGAGAAAGACGGTATTTAAACGGACTGTCCAGACCTTTACCTATATGCCGCACTTTATATCACTTGTTGTCGTATGCGGCATGATCAAAGAATTTACGATGAGTGACGGAATCATTAATGACCTGCTGGCGTTGTTGGGCTGGGAACGGGTATCTTTACTGCTTGAATCCCAATATTTCCGTACGATCTTTGTCTCATCAGGCATTTGGCAAAATATCGGATGGGGGACCATTATCTATTTGGCGGCGTTAGCCGGTATTGATCAGGAGCAGTATGAAGCGGCAAGAATGGACGGCGCAGGCCGCTGGAAGCAAATGCTCCATGTGACATTACCGGGAATCATGCCGACGATCATCATCCTGTTCATTCTGGAAATGGGCAGGGTCATGAATGTGGGAGGGGAGAAGATCATTCTCCTTTACAATCCGTCCACGTATGAAACCGCGGATGTGATTAGTTCTTATGTGTACCGTGTCGGACTGCAGGAGTTCGATTACAGCTTCAGTTCGGCCGTAGGACTGTTCAATTCCGCCATCAATTTTATGCTGGTCATCTGCTCCAACTGGTTGAGCCGGAAGATGAACAATACAGGCTTATGGTAGGAGGAACCCGCTCATGAAACGAAGAATTGGCCGACCATCCATAGGTGAGAGAGCATTCGATGCCTTTAACTATACCTTATTAACGGTCATCACAATCTGTACGGTTTACCCTCTGGTCTATGTTTTATTCGCTTCTCTAAGCGATCCAACGCTGTACATGCAGCATTCCGGGATATTATGGAGACCGCTAAAGTTCAATTTTCATGCTTACAAGCTAGTGTTCGAAAACCCAATGATTATTAAGGGCTATGTCAACACCTTCATTATTCTTGCCGGCGGACTTGTCATCAATATCATCCTGACGGCCTTTGGGGCGTATGCGTTATCTCGCAAGGGACTACGTTACCGTAAGCAGCTCATGCTGTTTATCGTATTTACGATGTTTTTTAATGGAGGCCTGATTCCATTATATTTCACGGTAAAAGGGCTTGGCCTGACGAATTCGCTGTGGTCTCTGATGATCCCCCAGGCAATATCGGCGTTTAATCTGATTATCATGAGAACAGCGTTCGAGGCTGTGCCTGACAGCCTGGAAGAATCGGCAAAGATCGATGGGGCCAATGAGTTCGTCATTCTCTTCCGGATCATGATTCCGCTCTGTATGCCGGTGATGGCCGTGATGCTGCTTTACTACGGGGTCAGCCACTGGAACTCATGGTTTAACGCAATGATCTATCTGCAGGACCGATCGCTGTATCCGCTTCAGTTGGTTCTCCGCGAGCTGCTGCTGCTCAATGATGCCAGCTCCATGGCCACCGGAGCAAGCGGCGGAGAAGTTGCCATTATTGGTGAAACGCTCAAGCATGCGACGATTATCGTGGCCACCGTTCCGATTCTGCTCGTCTATCCATTTCTTCAGAAGTATTTTGTCAAAGGGGCCTTGATTGGGGCGATTAAGGGATAAAAAAGTTGAGCAGCCAAAGGAGGATTACGATGAATAAGTTTGGGATCATAAATGATCAGCAGTTGGAGACATGGTGGATGCATGCTCAGCAAAAAGTGGATCGTTTGATGCAAAAGGAACCTCAGCTTGCGCCGCATGCGGCAAAATCCGGAGAATACGATGGATTGACATTGGATAACTGGATATCGGGGTTTTGGCCGGGAATGCTGTGGATTTATTACGATATGACAGGAGATCAAATGTACCTTGATGCAGCGTGGGACTGGGACATCCGAATGGAACGGCTCACGTTGGAGGAGAATCGCTTTCATCATGATGTCGGTTTTCAATATTTGCCGACCTCGATCCTGAAGTTTAAATTAACCGGCGACGCCGATGGCAGAAGGAGGGGATTGGCAGCTGCCAACTTTTTGGCAGGCCGGTTCAACCTGGCTGGCCAATACCTGCGGGCTTGGAACCGTGATCTTCCGGGATGGGCAATCATCGATTGCCTGATGAATTTGTCCATTCTGTTGTGGGCGGCAGACGAGAGCGGGGATCCGAGATTCAGCCATATAGCCAAAGCGCATGCCGACATGGCCTTACGGCATATGATCCGGCCAGACGGTTCTACCTGCCATGTGGCCGTATTTGATCCCGCGAGCGGCGGGCTGCTGGAATATAAAGGCGGGCAGGGCTATGCTCCGGATTCCTGTTGGTCCAGAGGCAATGCTTGGGCATTATACGGCATGGCTAACCTATTCCGGTACACGAGGGAGCCCAAGTATCTCCAGGCATCGCAGCGGGTGGCACACCACTTTATCGCTTCATTGCCGGAGGATATGGTACCGCCTTGGGATTTCCGTGTTCCGAACCAGGAGACCGAGCCTCGGGATTCCACTGCGGCGGCCATTGCCGCTTCAGGCCTGCTGGAGCTCGCGGAATTAACATCTCCCGAAGTGGGGGCTGTGTATCATCATGCAGCCACGCGGATAATCGCTTCTTTATCTCAACGCTATTCCACTTTTGGCGACGATGAGCACGAAGGGATTCTGCATAGCGCGACAGGGCATAAGCCGGAAGGGGTCAATGTCGATGTATCCTTGATCTACGGGGATTATTATTATGTGGAGGCGCTCGCGAAATTATGGGGCTGGTCTCACCGTGTATTTTAGTGCTTTACATCGTTAATTAAAGAAAGAGGTGGAGCGTGTTGAGTACGTTACTGAAAAAAACGATCAGGCAGGGGCTTACGGGCAGAGTAGGGATAGGACTTTTACTGACGTTGTTATTAGGGTCACTAACGTTACAACCTTCACAGGTGAATGGAGCAGCGAATGAAACGGGAGGCAGCCATATGAAACTAGCGGTGAGCGGTGTGACAGCCAGCTCATACCAGCCGAACACGAAATACGTACCTGAAAAGGTGTTGGATGGGATCTGGGGAGAAGACACGGACAGCCAGCAGAGCCGATGGTCTGCATCCGGACAAGGGGAATGGCTTCAGTTTGACCTCGGGCAGCCGCAAAAGGTAACTTATGCGAACATTGCTTTTTTAAACGCACGGGAACGGCTTTCCAGCTTTGAAATCACTGCATCGGATACGCCTGATTTCGCGACGGGGACCGTCGTCCTTGGCAAGCAGTCCAGCCGTCAGCTCCAGCCGGAGGAGAGTATCCTACAGACCTATGTGTTTGATCATCCGGTGAAGGCGAGATACCTCCGTCTTACGGGATATGGAAACAGTGCCAGCGGAAGCTCGGGAAATTGGAACAGCATTATGGAAGTGGAGCTGTATGCAGGAAACCCGCCGGAGACAGGGGAACCGGCCCCTCCTCCACCTGACGCGGGAAGTGTTAAGGAAGGGGAGGTCAAACCTCCTGAATTCAATCATATTAAGGTCCGAACGGCCAAGGAGCTGCAGTCGGCCCTTGATGAAGCCGTCAGCGGAACATGGATTGAGCTTCAGCATGGCAGCTATGAACAAAATGGCCCGTTCGTCATTAAAGATAAGCATGGTACCGCAGCGTATCCGATCCGGGTAACGGCAGCGAAATCCGGCAAAGCGGTGATTATAGGGAACAGCTATATGCACATTGAGAATTCCAGCTACATCGAGGTAACGGGACTCCAATTCCGGAATGGCATCGGAGATGAGACGGGAGATCAAACCTTGGTCGAACGCGGACTAGAAAACCGATCCTTGACGGGTGTCCATCCTGGCGTGCAGCTGCAGAGCTCCAGCCATATCTCCATTCTGGGCAACACCTTCGCACTTGATGAGACCGGTCAGCCGTACCGGTTCAAGGCAGATAAGCGTTCCGTGTGGTGCCTGTTCAACATCAAAGGAAGCTGCCGCTATGGAGAAAACAGCTATGATCCGAGCGGTGAAGTTTATAGCGGGTCGACACCGTATGAAGATGATAAGCTGCTGACCGACAATGGAACCAACCGGCACTATATCCGGGTTGAAGGTACGAGCAGCCATAACCGGATCGCTTATAACGACATCGGTCCAAAGAAGGGATTTGGCGCTGTGGTAATCTATGACGGCGAGGGCCACAGCGGGCAGAGCATTTCGCAATACGATGTGATTGAATACAATCATTTTCATGATATCGGCCCCCGGGTCAGCAACGGCCTGGAAGCGATTCGTCTGGGGTTATCCAGTTTGTCATTATCTTCAGGCTATGTGACAATTCAGCATAATCTATTTGACGGGTTAAACGGCGAAGACGAGATCATTTCGGTAAAAAGCAGCGATAACGTCATCCGCTACAATACGGTGCGCAATTCGTATGGCGGGATCGTATCCCGTCACGGGAACCGCAACCGCTTCTATGGCAATTTTATACTCGGCGATGGAAAAACGGCGGGGCTCAGCGGCTTCCGGATCTATGGCAATGATCATCAAATCTACAACAATTATATGGAGGGCCTAACGGATAAAATCATCCGCCTTGACGGCGGCACGCATGACGGGGGACCGGAAGGCGGAACGAACCCGACCGTCCGCTGGGGCGGAGAGAATGAACAAACCGCTGTGTTAAACAGCCTTCCGGAGGAGGAAAGAACAGAGCTGCTGCGTGGACACTGGCGGCAGTATAACGTCCAGATCTACCATAATACGATTGTGAATGTCGGCAACAACACGCCTGTATTTACCCTCGGTGGAAGAACGTATCAGCCGGTTGGGACGAAGATCTATAACAATCTGATCTTCAGCCATGCGGGCACCATGTTTAATGAGACCGAAGCCATGATGAAAGCACCGGCCCAGGAACGACCCGAATACAAAGGGAACAAGGTAGAAGGCATCGCGCCTCTTTCGAACAATCCCGTTGTTGGCGGGGCAATCCGCAAAGAGGATCTGAGGCTGGTTCGCGGTACAGACGGATTAATCCGGTTGTCGGTATACAGTCCGGCTATCGATGCGGCCCTCAGTCCGCTGCTTGCTCTGGACGACATGGACGGTCAGATGAGATACGCGCCGGATGTGGGCGCAGATGAATATAGCCCAGGCAGATCCATAACGAATCGGCCGCTCACGACCGTTGATGTTGGGCCTCAGGCATTAATGAAATAACGCGCTGCAACTGGCAAGTAAATGAAATTTCCGTAGCAATACAAAATGCAGTGTAAATGAAAGGCCAACTCGGTTAACGAGTTGGCCTTTATTTTTGTAAATACTTTACCACAGAATGTGGTGACACCTATTTAGACACATGCATGCCATCCAGACAAAAATGTAACTTGGCCGCTAATCTGCATTATACTCGTCAACCCAGGGTAATAAGAAATATCTGCGCCGTGTAAGGGAGGAACTAGATATGCAGTGGAAAATAAGAGAGGCGAAACCGGAGGACTTTGGTGCCATCAACGAGCTGGTTGGACAATTATATAGCATCCATGCAAAGAAACGTCCGGACATCTACAGACCTTGCGATAAACCGCTCGATTACGATTATTATATTTCATTGTTAGACGACGATAACGTAAAGATCTTTATCGGGGAAGATGGTGACCGAATAATCGCCTACACCATTTTAAATTTCATGGATGCACCGAAGAGGGCTGCTTATGTAGAACGAAGATACATCGAATTAGACCATATCTGTGTGTCCGAAGAGTACAGAGGGAAAAATATCGGAAGCAAGTTTATCGACTATATTAAAGAGCTCGCCAAATCGCAGCAGTTTAGCAGTATCGAATTGCATGTAGCGGAATTCAATGAAGATGCGATCGGATTCTATGATGCCAAAGGATTCAAACCAAGAAGCAGGACGCTGGAATTGCCTATCGTATAATAACGCGATAGAACAAGTACAAGGTTCGAGCTTACACATGACTACTACATTTTACGGTTAATTAAGACATTGGGCAGGATTGTGGATCGCTATGCCGAATACCTCAATAATCAAGTTGATTCAGACAAAAATTAGCATGTTAAATAGGAGAGTCGTATGGTAGATCAGTTGAACTGGGCCGGGAACTATCGCTACAGCTCGTTGGAGCTGCTTGAGCCTAAAAATCTGGAAGAGGTTAAGGAACTGGTAGTTAACCGCAGAAGCATACGCGTGCTTGGCTCGCGGCACTCTTTTAACGGAATTGCCGACACCGGTGGCAGCCACCTGTCGCTTCGAAAGATGAATCGGGTCATCGATCTCGATCGTGAACAGAACATCGTAACTGTCGAGGGTGGCATTCGGTATGGCGATCTGTGCCGCTATTTAAATGATCATGGCTGCGCGTTGCATAATTTAGCGTCGCTTCCGCACATTAGCGTGGCTGGCGCCGTGGCGACAGCTACCCACGGCTCGGGCGTCCATCATGCAAGCCTAGCGTCTTCTGTCCGTGCTATTGAGCTAATGAAATCAGATGGAGAAATTACAGTACTTACGCGAGGGGTTGATCCCGAGTTTGATGGGGCGGCCGTTGGACTAGGCGGACTGGGAGTCGTCACTAAGCTTACACTGGATGTAGTACCTTCGTTTCAGGTAAGTCAGACCGTATATGAACGTCTTCCTTTTTCTGCACTGGATAGTGACATCGAAGATATTTTATCTGCCGCATACAGTGTCAGCTTGTTTACGAATTGGGCAGAGCCCATATTCAATCAAGTGTGGGTAAAACGAAAGCTGGGAACAAACGGGGAGGATGAGGCACCATCCCATTTCTTCGGGGCTTTACCAGCTCCGGAAAAACGGCATATGGTTTCTGGTCAATCTGTCGTCAACTGTAGCGAGCAGTTAGGCGCTCCGGGACCATGGTACGAACGGTTGCCTCATTTCCGTATGGACTTTACCCCCAGCGCAGGCAATGAACTGCAAAGTGAATATTTCATTCCGAGGCGGCATGCGCTCGAAGCGATACATGCGCTAGGCAAATTGAGTGATCTAATTGCGCCTCTGCTCTTCATTTCCGAGATACGAACCATTGCTTCGGACACATTCTGGATGAGCCCATGCTACCATCAAGACAGCGTTGGTTTGCATTTTACATGGAAGCCGGAATGGGAGCGGGTGCGCGAGTTAATTCCGCTTATCGAACATGAACTGGAACCGTTTGGAGTACGCCCGCATTGGGCGAAGCTGTTTATGCTGGAACCGGAAAGATTACAAGCCCGGTATGACCGGTTAGCGGATTTCCGTCAGTTGCTGCTTCGATACGATCCAACAGGGAAGTTTCGAAATACGTTCCTGGATCATTACATTATGAATTAATGTATAGTTTAAATAACCAATTTAGAAAATGTGATCTGACCTCCACCTCTTTCAATAGGGTTGGAGGTTTTTGAGTTCGAAAGTTATGAATGAATCATTTTGGTCAATAAGCTGATAGATAAATAAGTGTAACTTTCTATTATTTGGATGCGTTTAATAATTATAACTGCTATAAAGTGAAGAGCGAGGAAATGTTTAGGAGTGAACAAATGTGAGGATGTATTTTTCAAGCATTAGAATATTGATTGTTGTTGGTTGTATTGTTTTTGTAGTGGGTAGTGCCATGGTATTCCAAAGCACGGATGCTAAAAGTACAATGAATCAAAGCAAAACAAATTCTCTGAACTATCCTGAAAATGAACATGGGCAAACGTACGGTTCTGCTCAAGAGGACAACTCCGCTGATCTGCTCCCTGAGCTAATCCATGCAGGAAGTGTGAATGGTATTCAAGGGTATTTGCTGAAAAAGGATTACCTCGGTGAACCTGGTGATGTTCCACTGTATGATGTTGATGGGAAAACGGTAATTGGTACTTTTCATGTTGGCGCCAAGAATATGAACTTTCCTAAAAATAAAAACGGACAGACATACGGTTCTAGCGCAGATGCTGCTTCTCCAGATATGGAACCTGAATTAATAAGGGCTATAGGCGTGGATGGCACTGCGGGATATGTGCTGAAAAAAGATTTAGACGGTGAGCTACCAAAAACACCCGAGGAAGCCATTGCGATGCAGAACAGTAGATCACCAGATGGTCGCGATATTCCGCTGTATGACGTTGATGGTGAATCCGTAATTGGTTTGTTTCATGTTGATTGAGTGCAGCGTTTATTCCGATATTATTCAAAAGCTTCCGATAAATAAATCCTTAAAGCCGCGTAGCAGCGGCTATTTTTGTTTCACAAGATAGGTGTGAAAATTCTACAATGGTCATCCTGAAGAATTTCAATTTCCTATAATTTGGCCAAAAATTTTTATTCTCGTACTGAACCTTTTTCCCCATGAGAGCGAATTAAGGGTTGTAACACGTTCAGGAGGGGCCCCTATGAATGATAATGAGTTACTATCGTGGCTTGAAAAAGCGAAGTTGGGCGACGAGTCGGCCTTTCAACTTGTCTATCAGGCGACTCACCAAGACGTCTATCGGACGGTTGCTTTTCTCGTCTACAACAAACAGGACATTGAGGATATTGTGAATGAAGTTTACATGAGCATGTGGCGGGCGTTTCAAACCTACGACCCGAACCGGCCGTTCCGGGTTTGGCTGCACGGGATTACTGTCCGTCTAGTCCAAGACTGGAAAAGAAAGACATGGCGCCGAATTCGCCTCTTTGAACGAAACCGCCGGATGACATGTGAACATTTCGACTGGACGGACAAAGCTGTGCTGCAGTTCGAGATGCAGCATGAACTTTTCAGCCTTGTTCGCCAATTATCGTACAAATTACGTGTGGTCGTCATCCTTCGCTATTTTCACGACTACGCTCTGGAAGAAATTGCAGACATTCTACAGATCCCCGTTGGCACAGTGAAATCCAGGCATCACCTGGCAATGAAAGAACTCCGGAAACGGATCGAAATGACGGGAGGAGACGCGTATGTCCATTGAGAAGGAATTGCGTGAAGAGCTTCGCCAGGTGGCAGATTCGATGCAGTGCCCACCCGAATTGTATGGTCGTGTCCGACAGTCCTATCATCAGTATGCAAACGATAAGAGAGGTAGATCTCCCATGAAAAAACGAGTGCTCGCAGGTATTGCCGCAGTAGCCATCCTGATTCCGTCCGCGGTATTTGCTTCTTCCTATCTTGCCGATGATCTATTCGGTTCTGTTTCAACCATTGAACAGCACGGCGGCACACAGGAAGATTACCAAGAGATTGAAGGAATGCTGCAGGCAGCAAAAGGCAAGCTTACGGAAGATGAATTTAAGGAGTATCAGGTGCTGATAAAGCAGCTGATCAAATTAAAGCTGAAGATCACCGATGAAAAAGGGGTCAAACATGAGGAGAAGCTGACCCAAGAAGAACAGCAGCGGTTTGAGCAGCTAGCCTCAAAGCTGGCACCATACTTCGAGAAGATAAACAATAATGCCAAGCCGTAAAAGGAATGAAGTAAGGACCGATCCCATGTGGATGGGTCCCTTTTTTCAGTCAGATTGATCCCACATAAATAGAACCATTCGAGATTATTCGGCGAAATTCCATTCTGAAAAGATATTCATTTTGGTATATATTTCTTCTTCATCAATAGACATGTTGTTCTCAATCCACCAATTTAGGACACCTAAAACGGCTCCGATATAGGCCTCTATTTTTATTTGTATTTCGATGGAATTTACTTCAATGGCGTGCTGCTTGGCCAAATATTTCTTCATTCCTTTCCCCATATCCCGCCGCAACAAATTCCTTAGGGAATCCCTTTCTTCAAATAGAAGCTGTGAAAATAATGTTTTATGTTTCGCGGCTATAGAAAACAATTCCCGGAAATTATCCGATGGGGAAAGGGATACTTCGGCAAAGTTCCGAAATTCCTCCTCGGCAATTTGCATCACGGCATGTGAAAGTAAATCAAATTTATCCTGAAAATGCGTATAGAACGTAGTTCGGTGCACCATCGCTAAATCACAAATTTGCTTCACCGTTATATGTTCGAAGGAGTGTTTTTCCATTAAATCAAACAGAGCATTGTACAGAAGCTTGTGGGTTCTTCGGACTCTGAGGTCCTCCGTTGTTTTATTAACCATGACAGATTCCTTTCCGTGTATCGTTTTTCGACATATTCTCGATTTTATCGGTTGATGAGGTACATTATACATCATATCATTTAATCTACAAAGGCAGTTTAAATATACATCTGTCTAATTTAATTATGTAGGAGTGATAAATATGGCCAACTTAAGCACAGATCATCAACTCACTGCACTTGAACAGCAATTACTAAACAACGCAACAGCGTTAGTCCCCTATCTTCAAAAATTCGGAAGGCTTATAGATGAGGAAAGACATATTCCCGAAGAGGTGATTCAAAAAGTTTCGGATGCGGGTTTGTTTAAACTTGGCACACCCAAAGAGTACGGAGGTCATGAGGTTAGTATCCGTGCCATGGTTGAAATTATTTCCGAGGTAGCCAAGGGGAACGGTTCTGTTGGCTGGGTCGTTCAAATCATCAACGGGAACAATTATACCGCCTCATTATCTTTCCCTTCCCAAGTATTAGACTCGCTCTTCAGCCAGGAAGAGGAGGTGCGTTTTTGTTCTGTCTTAGCAGCACGCAAAGCTGTTGTAAAAAAAGTAGACGGCGGTTATTGGGTAGAGGAGGGTTTTTGGGGATTCGGTTCAGGTTCTAAGCATGCAACCCATGCTTTGTTAAATTTGAATGACGCGAAGTCCATGCAGGAAAGCGGAAATTTGGGGATGACGTTGGCCGTAGTACCAATGAGTGAAGTTACCATAGTAGATGATTGGTATACGATGAGTTTAAAAGGATCTGCAAGTAACAGTTTGGAGTTAAAAAATGTCTTTATTCCAGATCAGTATGTCGTCACCCAGGACACAGAACGGATAAGTTCTTTATTTGCCGAATTAAAAGGGCGTGACAGATATAGACCTTATGTGCAGCTTATAACAAGCATTACAACGGGGATCAGCGCGATCCTTGGACTTGCGAGGGGTGCCGTCGAATATTTTGTTGAAAAAGCGCCTCATAAAGGAATTACGATGACCGTCCATACCTCTCAAGCGGCAGTAGGCCATATTCAGTATAAAGTAGGGCTCGCGGCCATGAAGGTTGAATCCGCGCATCTTCATATCAGCCGGGCGATTGATCATATGGAGCATCACGTGCAAAATGCGGAAATATTCAGTCTAAAGGAACTTGCTCAGCTTCAAACGGATATGACCTATGCAGCGATGTTATGCTGGGAAGCTGTAGACATGCTAATGGCTGAGAGCGGAGGGAGTGTTATTGCCGATTCCAATCGCTTGTCCCAAATCTTCCGCGACATTCGAGGCGGCTCCAATCATGCGCTGACTACTGCATCCACTGGACTTGAGCTATACGGAAGAGTACTGTTGGGCTTACCGCCACAGCATGGTATGACATTAGCTTACGTATCTTCTCTAACAACAACTACTGGAGCTGAAGCAAACTCATGAGTAAAATAGCGATCATTTCCGGAAGTCTCAACCATAAATCCCGAGTAAACGGCATGATCAACTATGCCAAGCTGAAGTTGGAACAACAAGGCTGCGAAGTGGCGATCATTAATGTTTCTTCCTTGCCTCCCGCTGATTTGATGCACGCCAATTTCAATAGCAGACTGATCTTAAGTGCACACGCCAAAGTGGAAGAAGCGTCCGGCATCATTATTGCAAGTCCGGTTTATAAAACGACTTATACAGGCGTTCTAAAAGCTTACGTTGATTTATTACCGCAAAACGGCTTTAAAGATAAAATCGCAGCTGCTTTTTTCGTAGGAGGCACCATTTCGAACTTGCTTTCGATCGACTATGCGTTAAAACCCCTTTTAGCTTCAATGGGAACGAAGTCTTTTGCGGAAAATGTGTTTGCCATCGACAGTCAAATCGAACGGATTGAGGATAGCGAACAAAACACTCGTTTCCAATTGGCCGAAGAAATCCAGCAACGAATTGATGCCTCAATGCTGGATCTGGTTTCCTACACCAAATGTATCTGACGGAGGTTGATCAAACCTACGAGTACAAAGGTACCGCTCAAGGTGACAGCGGGCTATGAGTCATGAATGTCTGCCGTACAGGAGTCTTGTTGATGATGTTGACTGACTAACGATCTTGAAGGAGCTGTCGTGGACAGCTCCTTTTGATATTTGCGTGGGTATAATCACTACCGTTTAACTGCCTATAGTGATCTCGTTTATTACATTAATATTGTATGATAAGCTAAAAAATCAGATATTTCTTTGAATATTACAAGATAATTGAAATAAAACGTTGACTTTGCCTGGATAATGCCGATATACTCACGATGTATTACAAATATATTGGATGAATTGAGGTGATGGGATATCGGTGGCAGGTGAAGATCGATACGATTATTTTACTATGAAAGCGTTTTAATAAAATCAGCGAGGTGATCAGTTTGATATTAAAACGGAGTATTGCGGTCGTGATGTGTGTGCTGCTCTTGTTTGCCCCTCAGGCGGCATTCGCCTATAAGAACCCGGCATCGCTGCCGGACGAATGGGGGCAATATGGGCTTGGCGACCCTTACGTGCTGAAGTTTAACGGTACATATTATTTATATGTGAGCACTAGAGATACCGATGTCGGGGTCAAAGTGTGGAGCTCTCCTGACCTTGTCAACTGGAGCTATGGAGGATTGGCCGCAACCGATCCGGTTACGAAGGCAGCCTACGCTCCTGAAGTCGTTTATTGGAACGGATATTTTTATATGTATACCTCTCCTGCCGGCAATGGTCATTACGTGCTGCGCAGTGAAAGCCCGACGGGTCCGTTCACGGTGCAGACGGGCAATTTGGGCCATTCGATTGATGGCAACGTCTTCATTGACGATGATGGCAAGTGGTATTTCTATCATGCGAACGGAGAAGGAATTCTCGCAGCCGAAATGCCTACGCCGACGACGATCGGTAACAGCGTCAATACGGGGGCAAACATGAACGGTTGGACGGAAGGTTCTACGCTGTTCAAACGCAACGGCAAATACTATATGACGTATACCGGCAATCATGTATTCAGCAAAGGCTATCGAGTCGACTACGCGGTCAGCACAAACCCGCTCAAGGGATTCGTGCGTGATACGGACAACCCGCTTCTCATCAGTACGGAAGGTCCGACCGTCGGTCTCGGCCATAATACGGTCGTCGTTGGCCCGAACCTGGATGCCCGCTATATTATTTACCACAATCTCGAAGGAAAAGGCATTGTCGGACCTCTTCGCCATATGGGGATGGACCGGATCGTGTTCAACGGGGACAAAATGTCCGTGCTCGGACCGACGGCAACCGAACAGCCGGATCCGGAGATGCCGGATTTCGAGGACCGGTTTAATGGTGCGGAACTCAGCACGGCGTGGACGAATGCGGACGGTGTTAACTGGAGCATGGATTCGGGACTTCTGCATCAGCAAGCTGCCGGTACAAGCAGGCTGTTGACCACTGCCGAGACCGGAAGCAGCTATACGGCAGAATTTAACCTGCAACTGGCAGAGTCCAGCAAAGCTGAAGGCCAGCGGCTCGGGGCCGTGTTCTCCTACAAGGGGGATAACGATTTCGGTACAGCGCTGTTAGATCCGGCGAGCAATTCGCTGAAGACGCAGTTCCGGGTGAACGGCGCCGATCTGGGATGGGAGGAGAGCCCGCTTCCGGAAGGGTACGATTATACAAAACTGCATAATATCCGGGTTGAGAAAGCAGGGGACACATTCAAGATCTACGTCGACGGTATGCTGAAGCAGACACGCAGCGCCAAGCTTGGCGGCGGCAGTATCGGTTACGTCACGGAGAACGCGAAGGCTAATTTCGGTTATGTTGCTTTCAGCAACGACGTGAACGGAAGCAGTGATTTTGATGCTGCGAAACCGGTTCCGGGTCAAGTTGATGCCGTTCATTACCTGTCTGGCGGTGAAGGAGTCGGATATCACGACGAGACGCCGGATACTATCGGCAAATACCGTGGAGATGGCGTGGATACGGCCACAGCAGATGACAGCACCTCACATGTCACCGCTTTCGATAAAGGCGAATGGCTGCAATACCGGCTGAACATCGCGGAGACAGGCAAATACGATATAGATCTCTCTTATGCAGATGCAGCTCTGGGCAGCAAAGTACAGCTCACTTTGGATGGTGGACAGCTGCTGGGTGAGTTTGAGCTGGCAGCTGACAGCAACACTGCTGATGCAGGATGGCAAACCACACAGCTGAATGGGGTAGATTTGCCGGCAGGTGAGCATATTTTGAAGGTCACTGCCGCATCGGGCACGACCTCGCTGGACAAGCTGTCGTTCCACCGGCACGCGGACGTCCCGGTTCTCTATGATAACTTCGATGATGGACAAGACGACGGCTGGCAGCGGTATGAAGGCTTCTGGAGCGTGAAGTCCGACATTGCCGAGGAGGAGCAGGCTTTTGACGCCTATCACCCGATCCCGGGTACGATTGGCACAGTCCACTATATCTCTGGTGGAGAGGGTGTAGGTTATCATGAGAATACACTCCAAAACATCGGCGGCGAGTACCGGGGAGATTCGGTCGACATCCGCTCCAATCCGGCCAGCGGCGGTTACAACGTCGGCTGGAACCAGACGGGTGAATGGCTGAAGTTTAACATTGACGTAGCGGAAGCCGGGACCTATAACGCAGAGTTCAAAGTAGCAACTACGATGGAGGGAGGTCAAATCCGGCTCTGGCTGGACGACACGACGGATCTTACCGGCATCGTAGACATTCCGAAGACCGGTGACTGGAACATCTGGAATGTGGTGCGCAAATCCGGTGTTACCCTGCCGGCAGGCAAGCATACGCTAAAAGCGGAGACGGTCCGCGGAGAATTCGATTTTGCAAGCATAGCGTTGACGAGAAGTGATCAGCCGATACCCGTGCCCGGCGTCGTCGAGGCTGAGCATTACAAGCCCGGCGGTGAAGGTGTGGGCTATCATGACTTGACGCCTGAGAACATTGGGGGCAAATACCGCAGCGATAGCGTCGACATTCGATCCGCTGCAACCGGCGATCAGATTGTAGGCTGGAATCAAACCGGCGAATGGCTGAAGTACAACATTCGCGTCGCGGAAGAGGGATTGTACGATCTCGACTTGTGGGCAGCTACGACGTTTAAGGATGCACAAGTCCGGCTGTGGCTGGATGACACGACGGATTTGACTGGTATACTGAACGTTCCTGCTTCCGGCGACTGGAATAAGTGGAAGTCGGTGACGAAATCCGGTATCCAACTGCCGGCCGGTGATCATGAACTGAAGGTCGAAATCGTCAAAGGCGAGTTTGACATGACGAGACTATCGCTCACCCAGTTCGATAAGCCACACGTGCTGCCCGGATTTATCCAGGCTGCTGATTATAAGGCAGGCGGCGAAGGTACGGGCTACCATGATCTGACTCCCGCTAACATCGGTACGGAATACCGGAATGATGCAGTCGACATCCGCCGAAATGCGGGCGGCAGCTACAATGTGGGATGGAACGCTACCGGTGAATGGCTGGCCTACAACGTAGACGTTGCCAAGGCCGGCGTGTATAACGTCGATTTCGTGACCGCTACATCGATGGATGGGGCGAAAGTCCGGCTGTGGCTCGACGATACAACCGATCTGACCGGTGAAGTCGATATCCCGAATTCCGTCACCTGGGAGAACTGGGCGACAACAACGAAGCAAGACATTTATCTCCCGGCGGGCGCACATACCTTGAAGGTCGAAACTGTGGTAGGTGAATTTGACTTCCAGGGAATACGAATTCATCAAAATCCGATCGAACCGAAAGCTGCTCATACTGGTGAATATCAAGCAGCGGTCGGCAGCTTCGGGAAAACCTTGATCGGAGATGCCAATTGGTCGGATTACAGCGTGGAGTCTGATATCAAGCTGATTAGCGATACAGGCGACGGAGGCATTCTGTTCCGGGCGAGCAACCCGGCTCACGGCAAGGAGCTGAACCAGAACAATGCGGATTTCGTGCAAGGATATGTCGCGTACCTGAACAAGCAGGGCGTTCATCTCGGCAAGCTGAATTACGGCTGGA
Source organism: Paenibacillus favisporus (assembly GCF_040545415.1). NCBI lineage: Bacteria > Bacillati > Bacillota > Bacilli > Caryophanales > Paenibacillaceae > Paenibacillus > Paenibacillus favisporus. The sequence continues at coordinate 1,428,136 of NZ_JBEPLV010000001.1, forward strand.
CCTATTTGACAGGGGAGCCGCTCGAGGTGAAATCAGGCGAATGGAAACATGTAAAAGTCGTTGCGCAGGGTGACCGCATTCAAGTATTTGTCGATGATATGAGCAAGCCGGTTATCGATTATACAGACCGCAGCGGCAGACCATTTACACACGGCAAGGTCGGCATGCGGACGTACATGAATGAAACGAGTTACGACAATTTCACGGTTCTCCCCGCTCCCATTAACGCTGCTGCCATCGGCAAGCTGCTGGAGGTGTTTGGCTCAGCCGGACAGTTAGACGAGAAGATCCGGAAGCAGCTGGATAAGGAGCTTGAGCATGCCGCCGATTCGGTAAGCAAGAAGAAGCCGGACTGGAAGCAGGGGATCAAGCATCTGGAGAATTTGCTGAAGCAGCTGAATAAAGAGCAGAAGCAGGAAGACGTTTCTGATCAAGCAAAAACAACGCTCAATCGGAGCGTTAACGCACTCATCGAGGTGTGGAGCGCTAATTTGGGCAAGGAGCAGGCCAAGCAATGATTTAATACTGACGTCCCAGTACCGGAGGAGCTTCGGTGCCGGGACGTTTTACGTTATTTTATCAGAAATTATTAAGGTAATAGTAAGACGACAAGGGCATTTATCGTTTGCCGAAAAAGACAAGAATACGTATGCCTAGCCGAAATTAAAAGGATTATCAATGGCGTGGTTGGCGCATAAATGTTACTACAAAATCAGGTGAATGATGTTAACAGGTAGGATTGGTTTATACAATGATAGAATACCTAATAGGGGGCTGATGTCAGGAGGGCGGAATATGGAATTCATTTTTTATTCGGCATGGTCACGGTGAACATCTCAATGATTATCCAAATCGGTTGAATACTACGCATCCTAGTCTTACTGATATTACAAATTTCAAGTAACGCAGCTGCGAAATGAAATTACCATTGATCCTGATGATTTAATTAGGAGAATATTGAAACAATCAATGCCCCTTATTAAAGTCCGCATTGTTGCTGGCTTTTTTGTTATCGCTTCAGGTGTTCATATACGTTTCCCCTGATATTTACGGAACATGTTGTTAAGAATAAAATGGAATCATCTACGATTCTGGCCATTGCTATGTTCAAAATACTCAAACCGTTCATTTCAAAACAGAAAGACAGGGGATTCAATTGCTGATCAAGGTTGTCACTTTCAATATTCATCATGGGAAAGGAACGGATGGAAAAATAAACTTGAACAGAATTGCCGAAGCCATAGAAGAAAGTGAGCCTGACCTTATCGCTCTAAATGAAGTCGACAGGTATTTTTCCAAAAGAAGCCAATACTTGGATCAAGTATCATGGTTAGCCGGACGATTAAAGATGAATGCAGCTTTTGGGGCAGCGATCACCATCAAGAAAAAGAAGGGTAACATGATCAGACAGTATGGAAATGTCCTTTTGTCTCGTCATCCCATTGTATCGGAGAAAAATCATCCTATGAAATCTGGTATGATCGAAGGCCGATCTTTATTGGAAGCTGATGTACTCATAAATGATAAGCCACTCAAAATGTATGTCACCCATCTCAGTTTGAATCCACGCAGACGTAATAAACAAATTGAATTTATTGCAAGCAAAATTAAGGGGGATCGTTCACCTGTTGTCATTGCGGGGGATTGGAATATGAAACGGGGAGGTAAGGCATGGAGCACCATAGCCGGAATTGTTCAGGATTGTTATATGGCGGCAAAAACGCCTAGCAATACGTTCCCATCGTTACGTCCCGTTATGCAGCTTGATTACATTTTCACCAGCCGGAATATAGAGATTGCTTCCGTTGAAGTCATTAACAAGATCCCAGCAGCCTCAGACCATCTACCGTTAATGGCAACACTGAGCCTGAATTGATGGTATTTCCTTAACCGCGACAGACATTTTTAATAAAACAGTTGACCTCAACAGGAACGGAATCTTGACCTCGGTGAACGGATATGCTAAGTTGTGTTCATATTCAAGAGACCTTGAGGGGAGGGATAAAGCGATGTCGGAATTAGAGGTTGTAGATGTTCAAGTGAACCTGTCATTTCCGCGTTTTTTTGGCATGGTTCACCGAATAAACAATCAGTTACCGGAGCTTTATCCCCCATTTATACATCTGCCAAGCGATTTTTGAATGGATGTCGCTCGGTTTATTTATTGTATGGTCGGGTTCATGTAAGCGCCGAGAAGCACTGGTTGGACTGGTGTTCTTTCGGCGTTTTTTGATGGCTTCCGGTAACGGGCGGGATAGGCTTATTTTTCCCCCTACACTTAACTGGAGGTCGATTTGATGTCACAGATTTATGTTTCAAACCTGACGTTTGCCTATGAGGGTAGTTATGACAACATTTTTGAGAACGTCCATTTTCAGATTGATACCGATTGGAAATTAGGGTTTACGGGCAGGAATGGAAGAGGGAAAACGACATTCCTCCGTCTGATGCAAGGGCAGCTCGAATACAGCGGGACCATATCCGCGAACGTCGAATTCGATTATTTCCCGTTCGATGTACAACATAAGGAATACCTTACTATAGACGTAATCAGCGAGGTCTATCCAGACTATCTTCAATGGAAACTGATTCGAGAGCTGAACTGGTTGAAGGTATCGGAGGATGTGCTGTACCGCCCGTTTAATACGTTGTCGAACGGAGAGCAGACGAAGGTACTGCTGGCAGCCTTATTCATCAAGGACAACCATTTTTTACTAATTGACGAGCCGACAAATCATCTCGACTCACATGCGAGAAAGCTGGTCGCCGATTACCTCAATCGAAAGAGCGGGTTTATTTTGGTCTCCCACGACCGGGCTTTTCTGGATCGGTGCGTCGATCATATTTTGTCCATCAACAAAACCAATATCGAAATCCAGAAGGGCAATTTCTCGACCTGGTGGGAGAACAAGCAGAGGCAGGACCAATTCGAGCTGGCTCAGAACGAAAAGCTGAAAAGGGACGTTCAACGATTATCAGATTCTGCCAAGCGGACGAGCGGCTGGTCGCATGAAGTAGAAAGTACCAAAAACGGCACGAGAAATTCCGGCTCCAAAGTGGACAAGGGGTATATCGGTCATAAAGCAGCCAAAATGATGAAGCGCTCAAAAGCAATCCAGCAGCGGCAACTCTCTGCCATCGAGGAGAAAAGTAAGCTTCTCAAAAATATCGAGAACACGGAGAGTCTCCAAATTTCTCCGCTTCCATTTTACAAAGAGCGCCTCGCCGAGCTGGATCACATCACGGTTTCATACGGGTCGAACACGGTATGTGAAAACGTGACCTTTGAGATTCAACAAGGGGAGCGGATTGCGCTATCGGGTGCAAACGGCTCAGGCAAGTCCAGCATTTTGAAGCTGGTCTGCGGAGAGGATATCCCATACAGCGGAGGGTTCCATAAGGACGCCCAGCTAAAAATATCTTACGTAGCCCAGGATACGTCCCATCTTCGGGGGGATTTGTCCGAATATGCGAAAAGCTGCGGGATTGATGAAAGCCTGTTTAAGTCGATTTTGCGGAAGCTTGATTTCTCAAGACTGCAATTTGAAAAGGACATCTCAACCTACAGCGGCGGGCAAAAGAAGAAAGTGTTGATCGCTAGAAGTCTCAGCGAAAGAGCCCATTTGTATATTTGGGACGAGCCGCTTAATTTCGTTGATGTCATCTCCCGCATGCAAATTGAAGAGCTGCTGCTCGAATACACACCGACGCTTCTATTTGTAGAGCATGACAGCGAATTTGTAAGCAACATTGCCACCAAGCTCGTTGAACTATCCGGGCGATGATGGATGGATTTATACCGATCCGCCCTGATAGGAGTTAGCTGGGGATGATGTAAAGAGACAAGAACAGAATATATTCTCTTCATAGCCGCGTAACCGCGGCTTTTTTTTGTTAGCCGCAATGGATATGATTATCTACTTGCCCTTATAGAATCATCTTAATTCAGCTAACAGGCAGGATCGCTTAATCGATTCGCGAATATGAAAATATAGGTTGTACTCGATCCTGTACATATCGATTCGAGAAAGGAGTAGAAGTCTAATGAAATACGCAAAACTCGGCAGAACAGACATGGAAGTGTCCCGCATTACGTACGGTGCAATGGAACTGGGAGGGGGCAACGCCTTCTCAGGCGGATTGACGCGCTGGGAGCTGAGGCCCGAAGAGGACAACATCCGGCTTCTCCGTCAAGCTTTTGATCACGGAGTCAATTCATTCGATACCGCTGAGCTCTATGGTGCCGGACGTTCAGAGTTTATTGTAGGAAAAGCCTTGGACCATGTAAGAAAACAATGCGTAATCGCAACGAAGGTAAGCGCTCATCATCTACGGCCCAAAGATATCCGTACGGCCCTGTGGCAAAGCATGTTCCGGCTGAACACGGACTATATCGACTTGTATTACATCCATACGCCCAGTAACGACATCCCGATCGAGGAATCTATGGGAGAGCTGAGCAAGTTGAAAGAAGAAGGCGTAATTCGTGCAATCGGTGTCTCCAATTTCTCTCTGGCTCAACTGAAAGAAGCCATGCAATATGGGCGGGTTGACGCGATACAGCCGGAGTATCATATGCTCCAGCGCAGCATTGAAGACGAATTGCTTGACTATTGTTTACAAAACGACATCAGCATCATGAGCTACAACTCCCTCGCTAAGGGGATTTTGACGGGAATTTTCCACAAAGGCAAAGAAGTTACGGATTTTCGTAAGGAGAGGCCTTTATTCCAATCTGAAAACCTGCGGAAGACGGAGGACCTCATCCGTCTCTTAGAGGAAATCGCCGCAGCCAAAGGTGCCACTCTCTCGCAAATCGCAATTAGCTGGCTGCTAGGCCGGAAGGGGCTGACCTCGGCCATCGTGGGCACACAGAACGAAAAGCATTTCTTTGAGAACCTGCATTCCATTGACATAGAATTGACCGAAGAGGAAGCGACCAAGCTGGACGAATTAAGTAAACAGACACTAAAAAATCTCGACTAAACATCTAACCATTTGTTCACCGTAGCCGTCGGGATTTCCTTAGACCCAATACACGGAAAAGGAATTCAGCCTCATTAGAAGCTAAAAAGCTAAGAGGCTTCACCAATTGACGGAGGATAACCAATTCCATAATCATCTAAATAAATCACCGGCACATATGCCGGTGATTTTTTGTTGACTTCTTTTATTGATTTTTGCCTGGTGTCAAGAGGTGTATACGAATGTAAAGACTAGTGTATAGAACAGCGGAGAGCTTCTTTCTATACTAAAATTATGAAAGACCGCAGCACAGCTTGTAGCGAAAACTAAAACAAAATATACCGGAGGGGTAAAATGTGAAGAGCAAAAAGACACTTGCCATAGTCTCCTTGACGCTTGCATTGGCGATGACAGGCTGCAGCAGCAAAACGTCGCCTGAGCCAAACCATTCATCTGGAAATGCCAAGGAACCGATCGAAGCGACAGGCACAGGAAACGGCAATGATATGATAGAGGTTTCAACGGTTTCGCCAAGCGATCCTTACTTGAAATTTGACGAAGGTGAAAGCTTCGACAGAAACTCAGTTTATGATGCTTATGAAAAAGATATCGGTGTCAAAATTACAAACAAATGGGTTACGGATATAAGCCAATTTAAAGAGAGGGTAAAAATAGCCATCGCATCCAACGATCTTCCGGATTTCTTGCCTGTAAACGCTACACAGCTTAAAGAGCTTACGGAAGCGGATATGATTATGGATATGACAGAAATTTATGATCAGCATGCTACGGAAGAGACGAAAAAATTTCTGACCATGGACGGCGGCATGCAAATGAAAACAGCGATAATTGACGGGAAAATGATGGGTATTCCGAGCTCATACAACCCATTCAACTATCAGTTTTTGTTTGTTCGTACTGACTGGCTGAAGGAGCTGGGCTTGCCTGAGCCTAAAACAATGGATGATTTCTTAAAAATTGCCGAAGCGTTCAAAGCGAAAAATCCTGGCGGCACAAAAGAAGCTTTCGGTATTGCGGTCAGCAAGAGCCCATTTAGTATAGAGACCGGCGTTACCGGTCTGAGAGCGTTCTTGAACGGCTATCATGCTTATGAAAACATTTGGATGGAAGACGGAAACGGCGGTTTGATGAACAGTGATATTCAGCCCGAGATGAAGCAGGCTCTTGCAGCGCTGCAAGACATGTTCAAAAAAGGGTTGATCGATCCCGAGTTTTCGGTTAAAGATACGGAAAAAGCTGCTGAGCTTATCTACGACGGCAGCATCGGCATGGTATTTGGCGCTTCCTGGACACCGGCGCAGCTTGCGAAAGGGGCTGTGAAAGACGGCAAGGTTGTTCAAGAATGGGGCGTGTTCCCGATCCCTTCAATTGATAACAAACCTACATTGAATCAAATTGGTCTTGGCGTTGATGAATACTATGTTATCTCTAAACAAGCCAAGCATCCGGAAGGCGTAATCGGTTTGTTAAACCAATGGATCGTTGTTGACAATCATCCGACAGAAGAGCAGAAGGTATACACGTATGGCAAAGACCCTGTGGAAAAAGGCAACAACTACTGGCTGCTTAACCCGCTTCGTGTAGGCAAACAGTTTGACAATAACGGCGAAATCCTGCCTAAAGCCATTGAAAACAAAGACGAAAGCATCCTTGAGACAGTAGACCAAAAAACGCGTTATGCACGTGCCATGCAATACGTTAAAGGCGATACAAACATGTGGTGGGAATATTTAATATCCGGTCCTCATGGAGCCTTTTCCTATGTTCCAGAAATCCAAAAGAACAAGCAATACCTGCAAAACAAATTCTACGGGGCGCCTACTCCGACGATGGCAGACCGTCAAGAAATTTTAACGAAGAAACGCGATGAAATATTCATCAAAATCATAATGAACCAAGTATCCGTAGACGAATTCGATAAATTCGTTGCAGAGTGGAAGAAGCTTGGCGGCGATGAAATCACGAAAGAAGTTAACGAGTGGTATAAATCGCTTAAATAGAATCTGCAGCGCAGGGAGGGATTGAATCGATGCAATCCCTCCCTTTTTCAAGAACAACCAGGTTCTTTAGCAAAGCATGAACAGCACGAAAAGTGAATCAGCGAGGTGAAGATATGAATAGTCTGACGCGAATGTGGAAGAAGGAATGGCCGCTTCATTTAATGCTGCTGCCGGGTTTGGCTTTGATTATTATTTTTAGTTACATTCCGATGACAGGAATCCTGATGGCTTTTCAAAAATATGTGCCGAATAAAGGGCTGTTCGGCTCCCCGTTTATCGGATGGAAGAACTTCCAATTGTTAATGGATTATCCGGATATCGGCCGTATTTTCTTTAACACGGTATACATTGCTGTCATGAAAATCGTTGCCGGTTTGTTCGTGCCGATCACCATTGCTATTTTGCTTAATGAATTGCGTAGGGAGTGGATGAAAAGAACGTTCCAAACACTGGTCTATCTGCCCCATTTTTTATCCTGGGTGCTGCTGAGCGGCATTTTGGTCGATATTTTGTCTCCTTCCTCCGGCATATTTAACCAGCTGCTTGGATGGCTCGGAATGAAGCCGATCTTCTTTCTTGGCGACAATAACTGGTTTCCATATGTCATGGTCGTCTCCGATGTATGGAAGGAATTTGGATTTGGCACCATTGTTTATTTGGCTGCGCTGACCGGAATTAACCCTACGCTTTATGAAGCCGCTGAAATGGATGGCGCAGGACGCTGGAAACAAACCCTTCACGTGACGCTGCCGGGCATGATGCCGATCATCGTTCTAATGCTTACGCTTAATATCGGGAATGTGCTGAACGCCGGATTTGATCAAATATTTAACCTGTACAGCGCGCCGGTTTATGAAAGTGCCGATATCATTGATACTTTCGTCTACCGCATGGGGATTCAGCAAGCCCAGTTCGGATTTGCCACAGCTGTCGGCTTATTGAAATCAGCCGTATCTTTTATTTTCATTTCCGTATCCTACGTACTCGCATACCGACTAGCGAATTACCGCATTTTCTAAGAGAGTGGAAAAGTCGGTGATTCAGAAAGGAGACAGACCGTGGTCATGAAACCGTCATTCGGAAGAAGGGTTTTTCTAGTTAGCAATCTGCTCTTTCTTGTGTTTATATCTCTTTTATGCTTAATGCCGATTATTCATATTTTGGCGATTTCCTTTAGCTCAGGTTCGGCGGCAGCAGCCGGCAAGGTTGCGCTGTGGCCTGTAGAATTTACAACGGCGGCTTATGATAATGTGTTCGGTAAGCCTGAATATTTAAGAGCTTTTGGCGTTTCTATAGAGCGGGTTGTAGCAGGGACGGCATTTAGCATGCTATTAACGATTGTTACAGCTTATCCTTTATCCAAGGACCGCAATGCGTTTCGTCTAAGAACCGTTTATGCCTGGATCTTCGTTTTTACGATTTTGTTCAACGGCGGGCTTATTCCTACCTATTTGACCATTAAAAGCTTGGGACTTATTGATTCTCTCGGGGCGCTGGTATTACCTGCGGCGATCAATGTGTTCAACGTCATCCTGCTATTGAACTTTTACCGTAACTTGCCCAAGGAGCTTGAGGATGCTTCACGGATTGACGGAGCCGGGCATTTTGCAACACTTTGGAAAATCTATGTTCCGCTATCGTTGCCCGCACTGGCGACTACGGGGCTTTTTACGATGGTAGGGCATTGGAATAGCTGGTTTGATGGCATGCTCTATATGAATCATCCAGAAAATTACCCGCTGCAAACCTTTTTGCAAACCGTTATTATTAAGATGGATTTTCGATTTATTAAATCAGAAAATGTGGAACTCATGCTCCAGCTGTCTGACCGTACAAGCAGGGCGGCACAAATCTTCGTTGCGGCTTTCCCGATTCTTATTGTCTATCCATTCTTGCAGCGGTTTTTCATCAAAGGCATTGTAATGGGAAGTGTAAAAGAATAGGCAGGAAGGTCGTAGATCTCGGGCACAGGAGAACAAACGATGAAAAGTATATTCTTTTTACAGGATTCCTCTATATTCAAAAAAATAATGGCCGCCTTTTTGGCGGCCTTGCTGCCGCTTATGGCTATTACCTGGATGATGAATGAGCAAGGGGCCAATCATATCCGCAGTGAAATATCCGATTCAATTTTGAATACGACACGGTTTTATCTAGACTCTCTGGATCAGGAAGCAGACCGGATCAGCCGATATTTACCTAACTACGTCATGGACAGGGATTTAATGGAAGTAGCGGCGACAGGTGAGCAGATGAACTTCTATGAGCGGTCTTATAAAATATTGGATATTCAGCACCGCTTGGATTTAATGAAAAATTCCAGTCCGTTTATTCGCGAGTCGAAGGCGTACATTCCGCAGATCGAGCGCACGGTGCTGAGCAACAGCTATGAAACCAGGCTGAATGCGGAAGAATATGAAGCGATGCAGCCAGATAAGAAGCTTTATACGGGGCCTTTTATTTATTGGCAGGACCGGCTGTTTATTACGATGCAGTACCCTGCAGGCAAAAAAGATCCGCTCTATGTGGTAGGCGTAGAGCTCTCAACCGGCAAAATTAAAGAGACCTTAGCGCAAATCGGCAATAGCAGGGGAGGACAGACCGTATTGTTTAATCTGGAGCGCGACTGGGATATCAATAGCGGCTCCGACCTTGAATTGCATGATCTGATGAAGCGGCTGGCTTTTGAAAAGCAGGCAGCGAACGTGGATGAAGGCTATGATACGATCCATTATAAAAGTAAGCGATTTCTAACCGTATTCAAGTATTCCAGCCTCTGGAATTGTTACATGGTAACGAGCATACCGGAAGAGATGATTCTCGGTTCATTGCAGGTATATCAGGCTTTATTTTGGTGGGCCTGCTTGCTTGCCGTTTTTATTGTATTTTTCTTTACCTACTTTTTAATTCGGTTAATATACCGTCCATTGATCAAGCTGGTGCGTTCTTTTCGCCGCATGCAGCAAAACGAGCTGGAGCCGATCCTGATTGACCGCAGGAAGGATGAGTTCGGCTATTTATTCCAGGCCTTTAACGATACGGTGAAATCTTTGAAAACATTGATTGAGGAAAATTATGAGCAGCAAATTCGCACGCAGCGTTCGGAACTGAAAAGATTACAATCGCAAATTAATCCTCATTTTTTATATAATTGCTTTTTCGTGCTTTGCCGTTTGATTAAATCCGATAGCCAGAAGGAAAAAGCCTACCAGTTTTGTTTATACATCGGGCAATATTTTCAGTTCATTACTCGCCATCATGATGACAACATTCCGCTGGAGATGGAGCTTGAGCATTCCCGAACTTATGTGGAGATGCAGTCGATCTGTTACGGGGATCGAATACAAGTGCTATTTGACGTCGAAACCCAGCCGATTGAAGTGCCCCGATTGATTCTACAGCCTATTATTGAGAATGCTTATAAATACGCTCTCGGCAATATGCTGGGCACAGGCGAGCTATGGGTGCACAGCAAACTGCGAAATGATGCCTTTTACATTTATGTAGAAGATAACGGCGAGTTCATTACGGACGAGGAGATCGAAGCGCTTGACAAGAGGCTGCGTTATTCAATGAACCAGATTGAGGAGACAACCGGCCTGCTTAATGTTCATCGTAGAATTCAGCTTCGTTATGGGAAAGAGTTTGGGATTACCGTATCACGCTCTGAGCTTGGCGGGCTTCAAGCTATTATTAAACTGAGCATGAGCTAAGGAGGAATCGCCATGTACAGGCTTTTAATCGTTGATGATCTGCCGATTATTGTAGATGGTCTTCTGGAGTTGTTCGAGAAAACGGAGCATTTGGAGCTTGAAGTCATGAAGGCCTATTCCGGCGATGAGGCATTGGAGGTACTATCTCATCACCGAGTGGATATTGTGATTTCGGATATTAAAATGTCTGGCATAGAGGGAATTGAGCTGCTGCAGGAAATAAAATCTCAGTGGCCGAAAAGCAAAGTAATTTTATTGACAGGGTACAATGATTTTCACTATGCGAAGAGTGCCCTGACGTTTGGGGCTTTTGATTATTTGCTGAAAGTGGAGAGCGACGAGAAGATCATTCATACCGTTGAGCGGGCGATAGAGGAAATTGAAGAGGAACAGGATCAGGTGCAAATGATCTTGCGGGCCCAGTCCAAAATGAGAAAAGCGCTGCCCTCCTTGCAGAAGGAATATATTTGGGGTTTATTTCAAGGCAAGATGATGACGGAGCAGCAGCTTCGGGACGCTTTTGCGGAAATGGACATTCCGCTCGACGCATCGCTGCCGGTCTTTTTACTGCTTGGCAGGATCGATGCCTGGAAGGAAATGTTCACGGCGCCGGACAAGGCTTTGCTCGCTTACGCTCTTCAAAATATCGCCGATGAATATTTATCCGCCCATTTGCGCTGCTTCTCCGTCGTATTTGACATGAACAAAATGGTATGGATCTTTCAGCCCAAAGCCAGTCCGGAGCTAACGGCGGATACCGGTACGATGGTATGGACCCGGGCATACCGCTATGTGAGCGGCAATTTGGAGACGATACAGGCTACCAGCAAAAAGTTGCTGAGTCTCTCCGTATCTTTTTTCATTGGCAGCGAGGCCGTTCCATGGAATCGGCTGTCGGATCGTTTTCATGCGATGAAATACGGTCTTATGCAAGGCCGTGGCTTGTTTCATGAAATCATCATGACAGATCAGGATATTCAGAAGTCCGAAGAAAAAGAGAGGGCAAAAAGCTATCATAACGGCATGTTCCATGCTCGTGTACAACTGCTGATGAGCTGTCTTGAAAATAATCACCGGGAGCAGTTCAATAAACTGTTTGTTGAATTGACAGAAAGCTGGAAAGATCCTGATACTCCGGTTGGGCGAAAGGTTGAGCTGTACCATTCCCTATCTGCGGTATTTCTGGCGCACTTGCACAAAAATAAAGAGATGCGAGATTACATCAATACCCAGATGAATTTGGATCTGCTGTTCCGTCAGGAGAAAACCGCTTCATGGACGGAGCTCATTCCATACTATTGGCAAATTACAGACTGCTTTTTTGAATGGAATGCGATTAGAGGAACAGAGCTGCCCGCAGAGGTCGTCCATAAGGTGCATCGCTATATAGAGGAGCATATTGCGGATGATATATCCCTAACCGCGCTTGGAGATTATGTCAGTTTGAATCCATCCTATTTATCAAGGCTTTACAAGCAGATCACGGGCATCGGACTGTCTAAATACGTAAATGATTACCGCAATGTTATTGCCAAGGACATGCTGCTCAATACTTCCATGAAGGTCAATGAAATTGCCGCCAAGCTCGGCTACAATTCAGCGCTTGCCTTTATCCGCTTCTTTAAGAAGCAAAATGATATGACACCTCAGGATTTTCGTACGGCCCGCGCCGAAACAATGCAGCAAGGTCAATAAATGTATATGGAATGTAATCAATGATCTCTTTTGATGCGCGGAGTCACCCCTTACAATGAAATCATGATCGATGCCATTGTATATGCAGGGGGGAAGAACATTGAAAGCATTAACGGCTGTACTATTAGGCGCAGGCAGTAGAGGAAGATACATCTATGGACCGTATGCGGAAAAATTTCCGAACGAGCTGAAGTTTGTTGCAGTTGCCGAGCCGGATGATGAACGCAGACAACATTTTGCCGAGATTCATCAAATCGCTGAAGAGCATGTTTATCATTCATGGGAACAAGCATTCGAGCAGGGAAAAATAGCCGACGTGATGATCATCTGCACGCTTGATCGGATGCATTATATACCCGCATTGAAAGCGCTGGAGCTTGGCTACCATGTCATGCTGGAGAAACCGATGTCACCGAATGTGCAGGAATGCATCGAACTGGGGCAAGCTTCTCTTAAGAATAAGCGTTTGCTGGCGGTGACGCATGTGCTTCGCTATTCCCCGTTCTGGTCGGGCATCAAGAAATGCATCGAGGATGGGGAGCTGGGGGCAATCGGCACCATTCAGCTGACAGAGAACGTAGGCTATCACCATATGGTTCATAGCTACGTACGCGGCAATTGGCGTAACTCTGAGGAAACAAGCCCGATGATTTTGGCCAAATCCTGCCATGACCTGGACCTCATTTCCTGGTTGATGGATGAGCCGTGCACAGCGGTCAGCTCCTTTGGCTCATTGCTTCATTTTAAAGCCGAGAACGTGCCGGAGGGTGCAGCCGACCGCTGCATCGATGGTTGCGAAGCAGAGAGGGAATGTGCCTTTTCAGCGATTAAAATGTATTTGGAGCAGCCTGCCGATCATTGGGCGCGCTATATGACGCACGATTTATCACAGGAAGGCATTATCCGGGCGCTTAAGGAAGGACCGTTCGGCCGCTGCGTCTATCGCTGCGATAACAATGTTGTCGACCATCAGGTCGTCAATATGGAATTTGCCAGCGGTGCCAACGCTAGCTTTATTATGTCGGGATTAACCAAGAGCGCTACTCGCCGTGTGCAGATGATGGGTACGCAGGGTGAGATCATTGGTGATATGGATAAGGGCTCATTTACGCTGTACCGCTATACGACGGGAGAAGAGATTGAAATTAAATGCAGCGTTCAGGGAGACGGTCACGGCGGAGGGGATGAGCGCATGGTGAGCTCCTTCCTCCAAAATGTACATAAGTTTGATCGCAACATGACCCAAGGCCTTACATCGGCTACAGCTTCCTTGCAAAGCCATTTGATGGCCTTCGCTTCCGAACGATCTCGTCTGCAGCAGGGCAGAAGCATCAAGCTGACAGAGATGTTTCAGAAGGAAGAAGCGGGCGTTTGATTGTTGAAATCTGCGAGACGATGTGGGAAAGCCTAATATTCAACAGAATCACTCGCGGCGAAGTAATCATGGCGGATATCCGCGGCGTCCGGGCTTGGGAAGCGCGTGCCCCGGATGCTGCGTAAGTTCGCGAGTAAAGAAGGAAATAGGGAATGATGATTTTTGTTTATGAAAGCGATTTCATAATAACATTAAACCAAACCATGTATGGAGGGACAAATGAAGAAAACAAAAATGAAAGCCCTTTCAGTACTGCTAGCCGCTGCCGTTATGCTTACCCCTGTCGTTCAACCGACTGCCGCGCTCGCCATTCCCGAGGCTCAGGACATCATGCATGCTTCAGCTGTCGGGCCAAATGTCCTGCCACCCCAACTGCAAGAAGAAAATGGCGAAAAGCCCCCAAATGTCACCGATGCCGTTTACCGCCAGGATTCCGGTACGCCCCCACAGGGGCCCCAGGAGGAAGAAGCCGCTAGTCGGATGGCTGCATCCTCCACGTTCAGCGGAACCAATTTGGCTCTGAATAAACCGGTTTTCGCTTCCGGCAGCGAAGTAGACTATTTGAATCCGGAGCTTGCCGTGGACGGGAAAGGAAACACCAGATGGTCTTCCGCAATAGAAGATGACCAGTGGTTTTACGTTGATCTTGGCGAACCGCAGGATATCGACCGCGTCGTCATTCGCTGGCAAACCCCTGCCGACACTTACAAAATCCTTGTGTCGGCCGACGGTGAGAACTGGGAGAACGTCAGGGATAATGACGGCATTATACAATGCAAAGGTGGTGTCGAAACGATCGACTTCTCTGTGCGAGAGGCAAGGTACGTAAAATTCCAAGGTGTCAAACGGGCGCCTGTCGAAGGCACGCTGTACGGATACTCTTTTTATGAGTTCGAAGTGTACCAATTACATGATTTGCAAACGATTATCGACAATGTCTCTGCGTCATTGAAGGTCCAGCCTGGACAAACGAAACTCGATTGGTCGGATGTGGACGTGCCCGAGGGTTATCAAATCAGCCTGTATGGAAGCGACCGCCAGCCTGTTATCGACCAGGACGGCCAAATCCGTACACCGCTGGTGGATGCCAAAGTCAATCTCATCGTACAAGTGGAAGATGAGAAAGACCCGAACCGGAAGCTGATTTCATGGAACATTCCCGTTGTGGTGCCGGGACAGCATAAGCAAACTCCGGATCGGAACGTCGAACCGGACGTCATTCCTTCCCTGCAGGAATGGTACGGGGATACTGGCAAGTATACACTAAAAAACTCTTCGCGCATCGTCGTGAATCCGCAAGACGAATCCACTCTGCGGAATGCGGCCGAGCTGACACGCCAGGATTTGCTGGATTTGACCGGATATGATCTCAAGATTGTGACCGGCAAACCGAAGGCCGGCGATTTGTACTTGTCCATCGACCCATCCCTGACACGGCTCGGCGAAGAAGGCAACCGGTTCAAGGTCGGCGATTACGTTTCGATCGCTTCCGTGTCCGCCAAAGGAGCGTTTTACGGTACGAGAACCGCGCTGCAAATCATCAAGCAGCATCCGGACCGGACGATTCCGAGAGGCGAAGCCATGGATTATCCGAAATACGCCCAGCGCGGATTGATGATCGACGTCGCGCGCAAGTTTTACACGATCGATTTTCTCCGAAATTACGTGAAACTGTTGTCCTGGTACAAAATGAACACATTTCAAATCCATTTGAACGATGACGTCGGCACACCGTTTGCGGACGGCACGACGGCCGCTTTCCGTCTCGAAAGCACCACCTATCCAGGGCTGGCGAGTCCGAACGGCCATTATACGAAGCAGGAATTTAAGGATCTGCAGCTGCTGGGCAAGAAATACGGCATAAACATCATTCCGGAGATCGATACGCCGGGGCATTCCCGAGCATTCACTTCCTACAATCCGGCGCTTGGAAATGACCGGGGGCTCGATATAACCAAACCGGAAACTGTTCAGTTCGTTAAATCTTTATGGGATGAATATGTGGACGGGAATGATCCGACGTTCATCGGTCCGGACGTCAACATCGGCACAGACGAATACGGTGGAAATACCGAAGTGTTCCGCGGATATATGGATACCCTGATCAAGCATATCAACAGCAAAGGCAAACATCCGCATTTGTGGGGCGAACTTACACAACATAACGGCACGACGCCGATCAGCACCGAAGCTACCATGAACATTTGGCATGAACCTTATGGTTCTCCGCAGCAGGCAGTGGATCTCGGCTATGATGTCGTCAACACCCAAAACGTATTCATGTATATCGTCCCTACTCTATACGGCGACTATTTGAATTCCCAATTCATCTACAATGAGTGGGAGCCGGTGAAGTGGGAAACGACGACACTTCCTTACGGCCATCCGCGCGTCAAAGGCGGCATGTTCTGCTTATGGAATGACGTGTCCGAAGCCAACGGCCTGTCGATGGACGATTCGCATGAACGTCTGCTTCCGGGGATTCAAGCGGTCTCGGAAAAAATGTGGACCGGAACGAGGGATGACCGATCCTACGAGAAATTCGAGCAGCGGGCGAAGGCAATCGCCGATGCGCCAAACGCCGACATGTCCCATAAAATCACCGTAAGCAACAATGAAAACAAAGTCATTTCGTATCTTTTTGAAGACAAATTCAAGGACGAATCCGGCAACCGTTTTGACGGCAAGGGCGTGAACGTCACTATGACGGAAGGAAAATACGGCAATGGTGTTCGACTGAATGGCGGGAAGAGCTATATCCAAACGCCAATCGATGCCTTAGGTTTCGGCTGGACGGTTTCGATGTGGATCAAACCCGACAAAAACAACCCCGATAACGCTGTATTGATGGAATCACCGGCTGGAACGCTAAAATTGAAGCAAGGCAGCAGCGGCAAGCTTGGTTTCACGAAGGAGCATTACGACAGTACGTTTAACTACTCGGTTCCGGAAGGCAAGTGGACGCATATCACGTTGAAGGGCGACAAAAAAGGCGTGACACTGTTCGTTAATCTGGACGAATACGTGGAAAGGCTGGAGGAACAATATCCGAAATTAAATACGTTTGTACTCCCGACCCTCCGGATCGGTAGCGAAACGAATGCGTTTAAGGGCGTGTTGGATAGCGTCATGATCTACAACAAACCGATCGAACTGCTCAGCGGCGAGAATTTGGCGCTCCATCAGGTTACGGAGTCGTCCGAACTCGAATTCCCGTATTACTCTTCCGACAAGGCGGTTGACGGGGATATGTCTCCACTCTCCAGATGGTCTAGCGCTTACGTAGATGACGCTTGGTTTGTCGTCGATCTGGGCGCGCCAAAAGACGTCGGCAAAGTCATCATCAAGTGGCAAGGAGCCTACGCCGAAACATACCAGCTGCTCGTATCCACGGACAAAATGAATTGGACGAATGTGTCCGGCAGTGACGGAGTGATTACGTCTAAGGGTAATCTGCTGGATATCATTACGTTCGATCCGCAGCAGGCGCGTTACGTCAAATTCCAGGGAGTGAAACGCGCCACCGTATTCGGAAATTCCTTCTTTGAATTCGAGGTGTACGGACCCGATCATATTCAGGAGTACAAGCAGCTGATTGCGCAGATGGAAGATCTACTGAAGCAAACGGACGACGGAACGCTACGTAAACTGCTGCAAGTGCTGAATCGTTATCCGTACGACGCGACGGCCGACCTGGGGCCACTGCGAGATTTGGTGAACGGCATGCATTCCAAATGATTTATTGGTAGATCATTTGGAACAAAAAAGCTTGGTCATTTGACCTGGCTTTTTATTTATCTGGTATTTGATGACTTTTTTCTTCTTTTTGTGTATCTGTTAAAGCTCCATCTTTGAATCGGACTGTCCATAGATGTGATTTATCATCGAACTTTATATCTGTTGGAACAAATATTTTGATTTCTGCGGCTTCCTTGCTATCGATAGCTTCACGTATAACCTGCTCTTCAGACAATTTAGCCTTGTCTGGTTTTATGCTCGGTAATACAGTTACCTTCTTAGCTCCCGACAGACCAGGATAAGATGTTGCCATTTCTCCTTTAAAGAGAATCTTAACTTTTTGACCAACTTGTGCATCATCAGGGAAATTCGAAACCCATACAGCATCGTAAAATTCTCGATTCCCACTTGAACCCAAATCTTCTGGTATAGGATTGACCACAAGAACTCTTTGCGGTTCTCTTTTTATTACATACCATTCAATATTTTCAGATGGGTCATTCCCTTTTTTAACTGTTTCCTTAGGAGGGACTGCGGGTTTATTGAAACAGCCTGTCAAAGTAAATAGCATCACAAATATTAGTAGAATGAACCTCAGTTTCATTCGAATCACTCCTTTAGTCTATTCACCGTTTATTTTCCAGAATTAGTTGCAATATCCTTTCTGCCTCTTGAAACTGAAATAGAATAAGGCTAGGCTTTCCCAACGTTATCTAAAGTATATGATATCCTACAACGTAAACTGTCTGTAAAGCCGACGATAAAACGAATGAACGGAAAGGATAGATCGTCGTATGAGCCGGGCGACCCGAGCAAGTTCTACAACAATTCAAAGAGTCCATCCTGCTACTGGGAGTGCTGACCAATGAAAACCGTCAAGCTATTATTATGGTGCTGGCACAGAAGCGATATCAGGCTATATCAACCTCAATCTAACCAAGAGTGAAGACATGTTTGAACTAACGGAAACGATAGTTCAAAATTAAACGCGAAAAAACGACAGCCGGCATAAAGGCTGTCGTTTTTTCCATTTGCCCTACTTATTGCTATTGCGGTACCCGCAGCGGAGCCTGCCGTGCATTCCCGACGAACTCCTGTATGACCTCATTAAACTTGTCGCGTTCGTCGTAGAATGAGCCGTGGCCGCTGTACATGAACGGCACGAGCTGCGAATGAGGGATTAACCGCTGCATCTCCTCCGCCTGGCTGAATGGAATGACCTGGTCGTGAATGCCATGCACGATCAGTGTTGGAACCTGGATGTGTGACAGGTCGGCAGTTAAATCAAAGTCCCGCAGCATGACGATGATCGCGGCCGTCGACCACCCGGCAGCCTGCATGCCCATCTGAATAAACCAGTCCGCGAATGGCTTGCTGATGTACCGGAAGAAAAAAATGTCGGTCACGCCGAGCATCATGTTAGCCCGGTCGTTCAACGACTGCTTCAGCAGCTGCGCTGCTGTCTCTTTGGTGAAGCCGCGCGGCGCCGCCGCGTCGATCAGTACGAGTTTGGATACGCCGCCGCCATTGTAACGCACGACGTATTTGATCGCGATCGCCCCACCGGTCGAATGCCCGGCGAGCACGAAGTCTTTCAATTGCAGCGCATCAACGACGGCCCGAATATCGTCCGCAAGCCGTTCTAAATGATATCCACCGTAGGGTCGGTCCGACTTGCCGAAGCCACGCCAGTCGATGCCGATGCAGCGGTAACCCATACCTGGCAGCACGTTGAACTGATATTCGAACTGGTCATGATTGAGCGGCCAACCATGAAGAAACACAATTGTTTTGCTTCCTGCCGGGTTGATGTCCTCCACATAGAGTTGTACCCCCGGCTCAACTGTCACATAGTATCCCACTGTCAATGCCTCCGTAAATCAAAATCCTTTCCTGATAGGATACGCGCCCAGCGCCCAAACGTGAATGCCCTGTTGTGGCGTATCCGCGTCCCGAAAGACGGCTGGAGTGTGTGACGGTCCTTTTCGTTCAACTCATGACTGGATAGATCAATAGCGAGTAAGGGGCTGCCTCGCAGGAGACGGCCTTTTTTATGGGCAAAAAAAGAAGCCGCTGAGGGCTTCTTATTCTTTATGAAACGTATTCTTGATGAATTCCTGTTCCTCTTTCTCCGTAAGAACGCCTTTCGCTTTCCCAATCGACCCATTTTCGATCATCCAAAAAAAGTTGTGATCCTCATCGACGGTAGAAAAGTCGCCGGCCTCCCATTTCTTCGCGATATCGAGCATCCTTGCGTAATTAATCCAACTCGTCCCCTTGACTTGAATGATCTGTTCCAGCAGCTGCACCCGTTCCGGCGTCATTTCGATTGAGACCCACTTTTCCTTGGCCTTTACCTTTTGATGGGTCATATGGTGCATGATATTGACGACGTCACTCTCCGCAACAACGATCTCGGGTTTTAAAGCGTCTTTCAGCACCAGATCAACTTGGTCGTTGTCATCCGTGCGAAGGTTCCCAAGGTCGGTTCGGGTTTGCCCAGGCTTCGGAGCCGGTGCAGGAGTTAGATTCTCGGCTTGTTTACGATCCTCCGGGTCAGTCACTAAAGCATCTATGAAGTGTTTGACAAAAAGGCCAGTTCCAACAACGACGGCAATGGCTGCCACGACAACAACCGTGATAACCCATCTCTTTTTAGTGGACATTTAGAGATTCTCCCGTTAAGTTTGTGTACTTCGTCATTAAATACACTATAGATTTCGGACTATATTCCGTCAATAGTCTGGGAACTTAGAAAAGAACCTGATGATGTAGCTCTTAATGCCAATGGAGAGCGCTGTAAGAAGGCAGATTTGTTGGGTCAAGCAGGTCAGAATTGTGGGTGTCGTATCGGGCTCTCTAAACAGTATCACATTTTGACATGATTCATCGTTATGATTAACCCATCAAGAAAAACAAATGAATTGATCAAATCAAAAAAAGGAGCTGGGATGATGGCAGCATTTACTATTGAGGAGAAAGACAGCTTTATCGTTGTAGGGATTGGAACGGAACTGAAGAGCGAGTACACGGACTATGCGGGCATGAACAAGGAGAAGGAAAACTTCTCGCGAACCGTGGAGCAGGATGGAAGGCTTGACGCATTAAAGACTGTCGCTGCGAACGACTACATCTTCGCCGTAAACGAACTGGTAAACGGTAAGAGAATGTATTATGTCGGCGTCATGACAGAAGCATCGTTATCGGAAGAACACAGAGTGATCCAATTCCCTAAAGGACCATACCTCGTCATTAAAGGCGAAGGGAAGACGGCAGATGATTTAAGTCGTACGCTTACCGGCATTGCCTTTGGTCAAATTTTACCCGAAGCCGAAAACTTCGCCTATGTCGGCGGGCCCAATGCAACGGTCGAGATGGGCCACCGTGACAACCTTGTATATGGGGAAATGTGGATCCCGGTTGTGAAGAAGTAAATAAAACAAAACCTTAGGAGGAATGAAAATGAATACGATGACCAGTAATGAAAAAATAACGAAGGTTGAATCCCGTCGGATCGGAAAGACGGCCGCTTATTGGACTGTCACCATCATTCTCGCATTCTCTATTGCATTAAGCGGGATCGGGCAATTGATGCGATTGGGTGGCAATGTTGATTTAGTGACTCATATTGGTTACCCGTTATATATTACTTACATTCTCGGGACTTGGAAATTGCTTGGAATCCTTGCGATCGTCATGCCAGGTTTCCCCCGTCTTAAGGAATGGGCTTACAGCGGTATCTTTTTTCTAATGACGGGCGCCACCTTATCTCATGTGTTCGCTCACGATTACGGGGTTGGTGGGTTCAATGTAATTCTTCCGCTTTTCTATGCCGCGCTTGGCATAGCTTCCTGGGCACTGCGTCCAAAAAGCCGCAGACTCTAATTAAGGCGTGACATGACGCCACCTCATTCGTGATCCGATAGACTGCCCTTGCCTAAAATTAGGTAGGGGAGCTGCGGGGGAGGGCAATTGGTTGCCCTCTAAACAGTATCATGTTTTGACATGATTTATGGTTATGATAAGCCTATCAAGTGATCAAACCAATGAATTGATCCATTCAAAAAAAGGAGCTGGAATGATGGCAACGTATACCTTTGAGGAAAAAGACAGCTTTAGCGTTCTTGGTATTGGGACGGAGCTGAAGAGCGATTACACGGATTATGCCGGCATGAACAAGGAGAAGGAAAACTTTTGGCGGTCCGTGGAACAGGATGGAAGACTTGAAACGTTAAAGGCTATTGCTGCGAACGACTATATTTTTGCGGTAAACGAAGCGGTAAATCACAAGATGATGTATTATGCTGGCGTCATGACAGATTCGTCGATCCCGGAAGAACACAGAGTGATCCAATTCCCAAAGGGACAATACCTCGTCGTTAAAGGCGAAGGGAAGTCGGCAGATGAGTTGAGTAATACGCTTACTGGGATTGCCTTTGGTCAAGTCCTGCCAGCAGCCGAACATTACGCTTATGTTGGCGGACCCAATGCAACGGTTGAGATGGGGCAGCGAGACGGCTTTGTATATGGGGAAATGTGGATTCCGGTTGTCGAAAAGTAAACGAGATTAGCAAGAAGCATGAGGAGCTTTCTTATACGCTAAAAACCCCGTTTCTATGTAAAGAAGCGGGGTTAATTTATTTTTCACTTCTATAAATAATCGCACTAAAAGGTCGAGTAATCTGTTCTGTGCCGCTTATCAGTTATCGCCAGCTTCTTTACCGGCCTTGCCGTCGGCCAAATCGTCCTCTGACGTATCTTCCGAAATGGAACCACCCTCCGTGGAGGAGGATGAAGCATCCTGCGATGTCTCGTCATCCTTGACCGGCTTCAGCGTCAGCTGGACGGAACGCTTCCCATTCTTGTCCGTGACGAGCTGCTCACTGACGTATCCTTCCCCTTGGACGGTAACCGAGCATTTCAGCAGGGTCAAAATATCCAGCGCATCGCGCAGCGATTCGCCTTTTAGGTCCGGCACCGTCATTTTATCGGTCTCCTCCGTGAGCAGATAGATGCGCTGACCCGGACTCATCGGCGTCCCCGCTGCCGGGAACTGCCGGATGACCGAGGCCCCCTTGCCAATGGACTCAAAATCGACACCGGCGTTCAGCAGCTTTTGTTTGGCGTCCTTCACCGCCAGCTTCGTCAGCGTCGGAGCCGCAGGACGTTCCACCGTCGTTTTGCCATCGGACGTTTTTTTGGTGTTTGACTTCGGCACACCCATGTACGGCAGGGCCTGGGACACGATTTTTTTGAAAATCGGAGCCGCCACTTTGCCCCCACCGACATCCGGATCATTCGGCTGATCGACAATGACAATAAGGGCGATTTTCGGATCGTTCACCGGTGCAAAACCGATAAAGGAAACGACGGATTTCGAATAATCCGGTTTTTTGTCGGGACCGTATTTGACCGCGGTACCTGTTTTACCGGCCACACGGTAACCTTCGATATATGCGTATTTTCCGGTACCGATCGCCCGGTCTGCCACGACCTGCTCCAGATAGCTGCTCGTTTCCTTTGCGGCTTTCGGGGAAATAACCTGCCGGACGACGTCGGTCTTGGTAGATTTGATAACTTTACCATTATCCGGATCTGTGATTTCTTTTAAAATATGAGGTTTTAAAAGCTTTCCACCGTTTGCTACCGCGCTGATCGCCGCCAGCTGTTGAATCGGCGTCACGGACACGCCGTGGCCGTAAGAAGCAGTTGCCACTTCGACCGGACCCGGAAGGTTGATCGTCTTGGAAATTTCGCCGGGAAGCTCAATGTCTGTCTTCTGGCCGAAACCGAAGTCGTTGATATATTTCAGCAGCCGGTCTTTCCCGAGCATTTCCGATCCCAGCTTGACAAACGCAACGTTACTGGACCGTTTCACGCCTTCCAGGTACGTGATCTGCCCCCATCCCGAGCGGACAATGTCATGAAGGGGCGTATGAGTCCCTTTGACATAGATTTGTCCGGACTGGTAAGTGGCGTTCGGGTTAAACAACTTCTCCTGCACCGCACCGGCGAGCGTCACGATCTTGAACGTGGAACCCGGCTCGTATGTAGCCTTCACGGCATAGTTGAAAAAGTCCTTCTGATCCGTCGCGGGATCCCAATACGTATTCGGGTTGAACGTCGGTAGATTCGCCATCCCGAGAATTTCCATTGTCTTCGGATCGGCCGCAATGACCGTCATGCTGATTGGCTTGTACTGCTCATACGTTTCTTTCATCGCGTCTTCGATATAATACTGGATCGTATCGTCGATCGTCAGCTTTACATTTTTACCATTAACAGCCGGCTTGTACACCATATTTGCTTGGGGAAGCTGGTCTCCATGCCGGTCGCTCTCGTATTTCATTTCTCCGGGGGTACTTTTGAGGTAATCATCCAGACTTGCCTCAAGTCCGGCTACAGCCTCACCGTCCCGGTCGGTATAACCCAAAATATGAGCAGCAAGTGTTCCCTTTGGATAATACCGCTTCTGCTCCTTAAGCAAACCCAGCCCGGTCTCCATTCCTTTTTTTTCTTTCTCAAGCTGGTCCATTAACTTTTTGTTGAAATCAGCGATCTGAGACTTTTTCGTTTCGTTAATTTTCCACCCTTCATTCCGGACTTCACGGTTTTTATGGTATTTGCCTTTTTCGTCCTTGGCTGTTACAAGTGCCTTAAGCTCGCTTTCATCCTTGCCCAAAATGCTGTGCAGTCCCTCGACAATCTCGTCCTCCAGCCCGTTCTCGTGGATGACAGCGGGATTGACGATGACCGTATAAGCTGGCACATCGGATGCGAGAACATCGCCGTTCCGGTCCGTGATCATGCCGCGGGTTGCCGGAATCGGGACCTTTTTCGTCCACTGGAATACCGCCCGCTCGTGCCAGTCTTGTCCTTTGACAACCTGCAGCGTAAATATCCGAATCAACAGAACAACAAAAAGAAGGGTAATAAATCCTCCTATGAGCAGCGCGCGAAGCTTTATTCTTTTAATCATACTCAGCCCTCACAAGTTCTGTACCCTCAATGTAAATGTTAAATTTCTCTCCGTGTTTCTTACGGATATCCTTTTGTTCTTTGTAGCTCTGGCTTATGAAGTTGCTTTCAGTACGGTTTAATTTCGCCATAATATCACCCCAGGACAATTTTAATAGAAAAATCCCTAATTGGCTATACTTGGAAAACGCCTTTCGACAAAGACGGACGGAGATACAAAGTTAAACTGGCTTCAGGCATGAAGCTAATGGGCAGGTTAGTCACAATAATATGATATATTTGGGTAAGGATTAAAGGAAAATATGGCGCTCAATAAGGAGGGCAGAGCAGGGATGGCAACCACAATAGGGCTCATTCGACATGGGGTTACCGAGTGGAATCACCTTGGCAGGGCTCAAGGTATATCAGATATACCTCTAAACGAAACAGGAATACAACAAGCAACGGCATTGGCTAATAGACTCAAAAGTGAAACATGGGACATGATTTTCTCCAGTAATTTGAGCAGAGCTAGGCAAACTGCTGAAATAATACGGCAATTATTAGGAGCAGCCTCTGTGTTCACTGATGAACGTATTAGAGAGATAAATTGCGGGCTAATTGAAGGTACCACCGAGGAAGAACGTATTGCTCGGTGGGGAGTGAAGTGGCGTGAGCAAAAACTTGAGATGGAAGATTTCAAAATGGTTGCCAAGCGTGGGCTATCATTTCTCGAAGAAGTGAGTATCGGTCATGCTGGAAAGAAAATTTTAATTGTAAGTCATGGAGCATTGATTGGTTTGACATTGCAGCATCTTTTGCCGCAACTGTTCGAAAAAACATATATAGATAACGCTTCATTAACTGTTCTTACGCGTATAGAAAACGAGTGGGAATGTCAATTGTATAACTGCACCAAACACTTTTAGTAACTATGAGAATAATTTAACGGGGTTGTTAGGAACTGATCAAAATGACTGGTTTTGATAAATGAACGGACGGAGCCAGATTTGATTTTTAAAGATTGGGAGGGAAGAGCATGAAAGATCAGCGTTCAACCTACAATATCCAAAGTGCTGTCTTAGGGTTTCAAGAGGAAATCGAGCGGTTGAAAGTACAAGCAACGATGGGTTGGCAGAAAGAGTTACGAGCCTTAAAATGGTACGGATTGCAAAATGGTATGAGTGTATTGGAAGTTGGCAGCGGACCTGGATATATAACTGAGCAATTACTTAATAGCTTACCCGACAGTCATATTACCTCTCTCGAAATCGATAGTACTTTACTCGAACAAGCCAAAAAATTACTAAGTGACGTTCCACCTGAACGAATAAAATTTGTGGAGTCGTCGGTTTATCATACGGATCTACCCGATAATTCATTTGACTTTGTAGTAGCACGATTAATTTTTCTCCACTTAAACAATCCACTTGAAGCGGCACAAGAGATTTATCGAATAATAAAGCCTGGTGGGAAACTAGTAATCATTGATATTGACGATGGAGTGTTTGGTACGGTAAACCCGGAAATCCCTTCATTACATAATATATTAAAGAAAATCTCGGATTATATTGCACAGAAAGGTGGAAATCGATTCATAGGCAGAAGTCTACCACGTCTCTTATTAAAGAGTGGATTTATTGATATAGATATTGATTCAATAATTCAACATAGCGATGTACATGGTATAGATGGGTTTAAACGACAATTGGATATAAATCGGTTTGCACATTTTTATAAAAATGGTGTGATAAATTCAGATGAATTTGAACAAATGAAACAGGCTTCTGATGCGATTAATAATAATTCACCTGATGCATATGTGATGATGAATTTTATTACTGCATGTGGTA
This sequence comes from Paenibacillus favisporus, assembly GCF_040545415.1. Lineage (NCBI taxonomy): Bacteria > Bacillati > Bacillota > Bacilli > Caryophanales > Paenibacillaceae > Paenibacillus > Paenibacillus favisporus. Next base: position 1,454,453 of record NZ_JBEPLV010000001.1, read on the forward strand.
CAAAGCAGCATTGATAAGATGTAAGAAGGGCTCCAATTTAGCTGACGGGTATCGATTAACGTAAGGGTCAGATCTAGCCCATTGGGCGTATAATGGAACTGGAAGGTTTATTAGAGTTAATAACAGGGCGAGGTTAATTATGACAATAACAAAGTGGACTACGAAAATATTTTCAGTATCGGTGATTGTTACTTTGCTGAATCAGTTAATTTTCTCAGATATCTACTTATCCGACCAATTATATAAATTCTCGTATCCATGGGGCGATGTTTATTGGATTGGTACAGGATTAATTGGAATGATATTTGGCGTAATCGGTGTGATTAGCCTCGGGAGTCGGATGCTATTCTCTATAATTTCAATACTTGAAATCCTTTGGGGATTTGTACTTTTAGTTTTACTTTTTTTGGCTTTAGGAATCACTTCAATGTAATTTATATCCTTTCCTTATGGTCGACATAATCTTAGAAATTATTGGGGGAAATTAAAAATGTGACTTTCAATGATCCTTATTTCCTTGGTCACTTCCCCGATTATCCCGTGATGCCTGGAGTGTTGAGTATCCGAAATGTGAAATCAACTCTTGGTCGTTTATATATTTTTTAAGGAGAACTCATGAATGGTGACATCTTTGGAGACCCAATTAGATCGTGTTATCTGTAAGCAAGATTTCCCCGTTGGTGGAGCTGTTGTCGTAGTCAAAGATGATCAAGTTTTATATGGCAAGGGGTTTGGAAAATCCCGATTGGGTAGGAATGAAAGAGACTTTACAACGGACACCATTGTTAGTATTCAGAGTATATCGAAGAGCTTTACAGCAGCAGCATTATTGCAACTTGTGGAAAAAGGGCTTCTTGAACTCGACACTCCCCTTGTAAAGTATCTTCCATATTTTCGAACAACTGATAAATTGATGAGTGACTCGATTACAGTCAAACAATTGTTATCACACACCGCTGGATTCTCGGGCGATCTAGGGATTGGTAATTTAATGTCTCCCAACGCATCCGAGTTTAATGTTTTTGAAAGTCTGAAGGCACATTTTGGGATTACCAATGCTGTCCTTCAAAGTATCAATAAGCGTGAGGACGTAACTAAATACTTCAATTCAGTTGCTTTATCTTATCCGCCGGGCTCCCACTGGAGTTATTGCACGGACGCTTATATTGTGGCAGCTGATCTATTTGAGAAGGTTAGCGGACTTATTTGGGATGACTATATGGAGAATGTCTTGTTTAAGAGTTTCAAGATGAACAGGACCACACTGTATGTTGAACGGGTGCAGCAAGAAGAAGATAGTGCTCAATATTACACAGCAACAGATAGCATTTTACATAACATTATCAAGCCAAATGCTAATATGGATGTGTTTGAGTCTCCGTTTCCAGTAAACCTTTTGGGTGCCCCGATGGGGTTCATATATTCAACTGCAAATAACTTAGGTGGATATTTATCATCATATATGAGTATGCATCCTTTCATGCCCCAGTCTATGATCGACCTCATGTATGAGCCGGTGTGGAAGTTTGATAGTGAAAATGGCTACGCTTTAGGTTGGGGGACAAGAGAGGTGGGGAGCCGTACTTTTATTGAGCATGGAGGCGGATTTCCGGGTGTTAGTGCCTACGTCAGTATGGCTCCATCTGACAGAATGGGTGTAGTCGTTGTATCCAATCATGATAAGACACCAACTCAAAAGATTTGTTATAAAGTTTTAGACACGATATTTTAAAATAGCTGAAAAGTACGGTCAATAAAGTTGAATATTTGATCGTTCTTTAACCATGAATTACCAGCTAAAAAAAGAAATGAGAATAAATATAGCAACGGAGTTCAGTAATGAAATACATATGGCAAAACAAACGGCAGCCGGCGAAAATGTTCGACAACCTTTTGAAATTAAGTAGGGCTTGTATTAATTATTATTTATATACAAAATAATTAACAAGGAGCTCAGCCTAATGTTTGAATTCGAACCCAAATGGTATTGGATTAGTTTGATTATGCTATTAATTATAGTTCTTGTTCTTTGGTTCTCAGGGCTATGGAAATACTCTATGTTAGTTGTTGCAATTATGAATGGTCTTACTTCAATCCGCTTTTGGAAGGAAAAAGAAGAAAATAGGCACATTGCTTTTCTTATCGCTGCTGTTTTATTTTTATTATCATTTTTTATATCTTTAAATAAGCCTTAATTTATAGAAGGTAATCTAATTAGGTAATTTTATTCATTAAATTTAGAATCAATCCGGACAATTCTACCGGCAGTTGAATAAAGCAGATGTGCCGATTCAACCAACGCTTGATAGGATGACGTTTTTGGAAATGTTATGCTGTTTTCGACAGGGCGCACTGTACATTTGTTTAATCGGAGGTAGGTAAACGATGCTCGACTTACGTAAAATTGGAGCTTATATTTCGAAGCTTCGCAAAGACCGGGATCTGACACAATTGGAACTTGCCGATCAACTGAATGTAAGCCATCAGGCGGTATCGAAATGGGAACGGGGCGACTCGCTACCGGATATCGGAACGCTTCCGCAGTTGGCTAGATTATTCGGCAAAACAGTAGATGACATTTTAAATGCAGGAGATCACACAGAAGTTCGGGAGCACCTGCACCTAGGAACGATCGTGGAGGAGTTCGCAGAGAACAAGCCGGAACAAGTTGCAGAGAGAGTTAATGCCGGTGAGGTGGAACTGGAAGAGCTTGTAGAAGTAGCGCCGTTTGTAAAAGCAAGCGCTTTGCATAAGGTGACTGAACGATTAGACAGCAGCGTCCTTAAGTTAGATGTGATCTTGAGTCTGGCACCGTTCCTCGGAACAGATACATTGGATGAACTGGTTCGTCAAGTAGAAGGAAGCGAAATTCTGTGGGACGCCATTACCGGACTTGCTCCATTCGTTAGCAGTGACACATTAAACCGACTGGTAGATCAATCGATTGACGGCTCTTTAGAAGTGGATCGTATTGTTGAAATTGCTCCGTTTCTTGGAAGAGAACAAGTAGATCGGTTAGTACAACATGTCGAAGAGGGTGGCTTGAGCTGGCATTTGGTTCAAGAGCTGGCACCTTTCATCAGCAAAGAGACATTAAATCGTTTGGTAGACCGGGTTGTAGACGGCACCATTGATGCGAACCGGATCGTAAGCCTCGCCCCTTTTCTGGGTAGGGAGCAGGTGGATCGGTTGATACTAGAAGCTGAAGAAGGCAGCGTGAGCTGGAATGTCGTGAATGAACTGGCACCCTTCATTAGCAGAGAGACATTAGGTCGTTTGGCAGATCGGGTTGTAGACGGCACCATCGATGCAAACCGGATCATTAGCCTCGCCCCTTTTCTGGGCAGGGAAAATCTCGAAAAGTTGATTGCTGGGGTCGAAGTTGAACATCTTAGCCCGGATCTGCTGGCGAGTCTTGCTCCTTTCATCGATCAAGGGACATTGAGCAGAATGGTAACAAACTTATTAAATAAAGTAAAATAGCCGCGGAGATCGGAGCTTGGTGATCCAGAGACCGCCGGCGATCCCTAGAGGTAACCGCTTGAAATCCGGTTTTTCATCGATTTTCGGATCATTGAACCAGCAAGGTGCTGGTTGGTCACCTAGGTAACCACCTTAAGTTAACGGGGGGGCAATACGACGGCATCCGGCCAAAATCATCGGCTGCCGTCGCAATGTTAAAAAGGCGTGATCGTACAACATTCGGTTGACGAAGATGTCACGCGCTGAATATAACAACTGGTGCTACAACCGCATAAACCAAGGCAGATCCTGCGTTTCAAACAGATCCTGAGCCGTTTAACTTTGCCTATTGTCGGCGGATGTAACTACTTGAATTCGGTACTTTATTTCCTTGATCGAATCTGGGGATATCGCGGGTTCCATTGCACTACGCAAACCATTTTGAATGGCACGATCCCATTCCACTTCATTCTCCTGTAAGTATTCATATACCGCATTCGGGAGATCTACGACTAACTGGACCTGTTTGGGATCTCTGGCGGGATTGATTTTGGCCAACCACTCAAGCTCGTTTTCAGATGCATTGATATGCACTGGTTTTTTACGGGATTTGGGCCGGGGTGAGACCCTTTTTGAACGGACCTTATCTTTTTTGTTCGCCATAAGCCTTTTCCTCCTTACTCACATTGGATAAATCAGTCTATGCATCCGATGGGATTTTGGGCCGGGCGAGAGGGCTCTTATGTAACCATGGCATGGACGGGGCATGAGGAATTTGCGGATGCAGATCACATCCAACGAAAGATAATGACATAAAGGCCTCCCCTTCAAGACATATGAAGTGGAGAGGCCTTCAAATTAAATTGAAATCGGATGGGTAACTCATTCAGATGAACCTTATCACATAGGACACAAAATTAAGGTATGTTTTTTACATAGGCTTGATTTTGTTAATAAACACTCTATAATTATGTTTAATAGATTAAACCAATGAACTTAAGAGGTGATTGGGATGAGCCAGCAAACGGAGGATATTCTACAACAATTTAAAGATTGTATCCCTCTATTGGAGGTGCTGACCGATGTAAACCGTCAAGCTATAATTATGCTGTTAGCACAGAACAAATCGGGACTTAATGTGAATACAATAGCAGGACATATCAATTTGTCCAGACCAGCCGTATCCCATCATTTAAAGGTATTGAAACAGTCTGGTTTTATTAAATCCGAAAAAAAAGGCGTAGAAAACTACTATGTGTTGACTGTCCGTAAACCACTTGAACAACTCAAGTCATTAATTACTGCCGTTGAAGACGAATGCGATGGGTCTCAATGATTAACCAAAGAGGTTAAGCTCTAGTGGCTTTTACTCAACATTTGGTTTAACTGTTTAAACCAATAATCATATTATTAGGAGTGATTTGAAATGAAAGCTATGATCATTAAAAAGTACGGGAAAAATGTTCCATTAGTCATGACTGAACAACCTATGCCGAATATCGGAGAACATGATGTACTGGTGGAAATTCATGCAGCTAGCTTAAATCCTATTGACTATAAGATTAAGGAAGGGAAAATGAAATTATTATTGAATTACAAGTTTCCTCTAATTTTGGGGAATGATTTCTCAGGAGTCGTAGTCAAGGTTGGCAGCCGGGTCAATACTTTTAAACCTGGGGATGAAGTTTACGGAAGACCACGTAAGAACCGGATTGGAACATTAGCTGAGTTTATTGCTGTTCATGAGGAAGATATTTGTCTGAAGCCGGAGAATCTCACCTTTGAAGAGGCGGCATCGATACCGCTGATTGGACTTACGACTTACCAAGCATTTGTTGATATTTTAAAACTTCAAAAAGGCCAAAAAATCTTGATTCACGCAGGTTCGGGAGGCGTAGGGACCTTCGCCATCCAACTGGCCAAGCTGATGGGTGCATTTGTTGCTACAACTGCAAGTGAAAAAGGCTACGAGTTGGTCAAATCGTTGGGGGCTGATCTAATGATTAATTATAAAAAAGAGAATTTTGAAGAAATTCTTAACGGATATGACGCTGTTTTTGATACTTTAGGTGGAGAAGCTTTGGACAAATCATTCCGCATACTGAAACCAGGCGGACAAATTGTATCCATTTCCGGCATGCCGAACGCCAGATTTGGAAGAGAGGCGAAATTGGGTTGGGTGAAAACATCCATTTTATCCATCGCGAGCCGTAAGATCAAAGCCAGAGAGAAAAAGAGCCAAACGAAGTATCACTTCCTTTTTATGAAACCGAGTGGAGAACAATTAAAGGTTATAAAGGGGTATATTGAAGGCGGACTCATTAAGCCGATTATTGATAAGGTGTATCTTTTGAAAGATGCCGAGCAAGCCTTTCATTACCTGGAAAGCGGAAGAGCTAAGGGAAAAGTAGTTATTAGAATTAAGTAAAGTAAGACGACAAGAACATAAGTTGGCTCATTCAGTTTAGTTATGAAATACACTTAAGGCACACAATGCCCATTTTGATGTAAGTAAAAAATTAATAGCTTAAATCAACGTTTTAGTAGAACAAGGATATTTTAACGGAGCCCGCCATGGGACTTTTTCGATTTTCGTGCGTTCTATCTTTAGACGATACAGTCTATAGAATTTCTATGGAGGAGTGGCCGATTCATGGCAAAGACGCAATTGGAGGATATCGCCGTACGTTTGCGCAACGCCCGTATTAACCGAAAACTAACGCAAATGGAAGTATACCGTTTGACGCAGATCAACAATAAAACCTTGAGCGCGTATGAAACCGCAAAAACCGAACCGGATCTGGTATCGCTGTCCAGGCTGGCCGACCTGTACAAGGTGTCCACCGATTGGATTATTACCGGATTTGAGTTCAAAGGAACAGGCAGGTCAGAAGATGCAGAGGCCGAAATTGACCGGCTCAAGGACAAGCTTAAGGCACGAGAGCAGATCATCCGGGGAATCCGGGAACTCGTCTCGGAGTGAAAAGGAAGAATTGGTTAGCCTTAATTGATATGAATTACGAATACAAGGTTGGCGCTTTTAACGTTGATAGGGCTTATAGATCTGTCCCTGGATTGGAAAGATAAAGAGGGGTTTGAGAAATGGAGACACGAGTTATCCTTATGGAGCCGTGTGTTTTTTTGCCTGGAAGGAACGAGCAGAATTATTAATTTGAGTATTAGAAAGACGACAAGAACAACATACATGTTCAATAGCCGCGTAGTTGCGGCTTTTTGTACTTTAACGATAATGCAACAATATCCTTATATTATCGTTCTATTAGTAGGTAATCAAAAAATGATAGAAAAGGAGTTTAGTTAATGAAGATGCGGAGTATTCTCACAGCTGTATTGTTTTCAATAGGCTTAATCGCACTTGACGTTCCCGTTACTGCAGCACCTTTTCCCGACTCTGTAAAAGTAGGGTATCCAAATGGAAGTGAAGCAACATTAAGCTATGGAGATTACACAATAGATAATGGAAATATCTTGGTGAATCCCACTTATGTAACGGGCGCACTCCCTTTTATTGTACCAGGTAAAGGGATCTGGTGGGACAATACGAAGAAAACTCTGATATTTGCATTTACCGATTCTGACGATTATATAAAGGAGCGAATTAAAATTAAAATCGGGGAAAAAGAATTTAAAGATAAAGGCAAGATCTTTGAGCTTCGTCAAGAAGCGATTTTGAAAAATGGGCGTGTATATTTGCCAATCAGAGGAATTGCAGAGGCATACGGAAAGAAAGTTCATTATACAAAGAGTAATGGATTAATCAACATTTTGATTCAATAATAAACTCTTTTTAGGGAGACAAGAAAGAGATGGAAATAAATAAGGCTGAAGATAACACTGCAGGTGAAAATGGAAATTAACATAAGTTATTCGCTTAATTACTATCCGTGAGTAGGAGGAAAATTTGAAAAAATTACTTTTTGTTACAGTATTGCTGACAATTGCCATGACAGCAAATGCCTGCAGTATAAGAACACCAAATGTGATATTAATTCCGGAAGGTTACGTGGGTTGGGTGCAGATTATTTATAGTCAGCCAGATGGAGAGAGATTTGAAAAGAGAGATGGTAAAAATATCATCCATATATCTAAAGATGGAATCTGTAAAGCATCTGATTCGGAACCAGAATATGGTACGGCCACAGATGAATATTATTATGTTGATGATAATGGGAATCGCAAGGAAATCGATATGGAGGAGCTTATCCATAATCACACTATAGGAGAAGGCAGTTATCATGATAATAACAGCAGTAAGCTATATCCTATCGTTGAAAAGTTCTTTGTTGGTACCGAGGAGGAAGCTAAAAAGATACCCGCTCCTGAATATCCGGGCGACTTGGAACCGATCAATTAATGAAGGTAAACGCGATTTCTCTGTCACAAGAATATAGCTCATAGAAGACATTTCAAGGTGGCCTGCTTTTTGGCCGACTGCCGTTTCCTAAGAATCCGGTCAAATAAGCAATGATAGCCCGGCGATGGATCTCGCCCAACCAATTAGGCAGACGCATGTGGAATCTTATCGTTATGACCCCCATTATGAAGTATACTCATGCTGGTAATGGACAACGCTTAAGGTTAAATAACTATTTTCTTGCGCGGGAGGTCATCGCTAATTGAAATTTGAACTTGGGCGTTGCTTGCTGAATGAACGATTGATGGAATCCGGAAAGTCAGCGGAATGGCTGGCAAAAGACTTGCTTTTTAAACCGGAACGGGTTTATGACTTTATTGAAAACAAAAGAGTGATGCCACTCAAAGTCGCCATATCGATCGCCGATTCCATCGGCTGTGATGTTCGTGACTTGTATGAATTAATCCCGAACGAATAAAAAGTAAAAGGAGATGGGAAGGGTCTAGCCATGGGCATTAGGAATTATCTGATTGAAGGGGTTTCCGGCACCGGCAAAACTTCGGTCTGCAAAGAATTGCAGCGGCGCGGCTACCATGCCATTCACGGTGACCGTGAATTGGCTTATCAAGGCGATCCGGAAACGGGGATACGGACGGATGGAGTCACGCATGAGAACCACATTTGGCATGTCGATAATGTAAAAGCTCTGGTCGCCAATCAGGATGAGGCGGTAACATTTTTCTGCGGTGGTTCTAGGAACTTTTCGAAATTCATAGATCTATTTGACGGCGTGTTTGTCCTTGACGTCGACCTTGACACATTGAACCGGCGGCTTGATGAGCGACCGGAGAATGAGTGGGGTGGAAAGCCATCAGAACGGAAACTCATTGCGCGTTTGCACCAAACGAAAGAAGACATTCCGAAAAACGGAATGATAATTGACGCCACCGCCCCGATCGAGCACGTCGTTGACGAGATCATCCGTCAAATCAAATAAAATAATCGCCGACGAGAGTAAATTACTGACACTTACGGATTGCCTTAGCCCAATACACCGCCAGTCCTGGATACGAATTGTCCCATCCACTGAGGTTACGGAGAATATTAGCATCATAAAGACGAACTGTTAGCTGGTCATAACGATTGCATAAGGCTGATGGTAGGTTCAACTATAGTTATTCTATTATTGACTGAATCGAGATTGATGGTTGCGCCAATTGGCAAAGCGGCTTTATAAAAACCATGACCTGTGGCAAGGTTCGTTATCATCGGCTTACCGAGAGGTACAACAAATTCGTTGATTATATCCTCATAGGATTTACCATAAGCCGCCTGGCAGCCTGAGCACTCTCCCATAATAATACCGATGCAGTCACGGAATTTTCCGGCAAGCTTCAAGTGATTCAAGTACCTGTATACGGTATTGGTAGGCTCATGAGTTTCTTCAAGGACAAGAATTTTACCCCTTGTATCGATTTCGAAAGGCGTGCCCAACGTATCGACAAAGGAGGTCAGATTACCGCCCACAAGCTGCCCAGTTACATTGCCCGGAACACGGCTGATCAGCGGCATCCCAGTCGGATTGAAGATGGTCCGGGTTGATGAATACACGGATGTCGCAGCGAAAAACTGATCGAAATTATAAGCGGGCGTATCGGGTTTGAAGTCAATAAGCAGCAGACTATGGAATGTTATTAAATCTACATATTGATGCATTACGTTTAATAGTACCGTTATATCGCTGTAACCTGTCACAATTTTTGGGTTATTGCGGATCACCGTATAATCAAGGTAAGGAAGAATCCCCGCCACTCCTGTACCGCCTCTGGTGGGTAGGATCATTTTAACCCGCTCGTCTTGAAACATCATCATCAAATCAGAAGCCCGCTGCTCGTCTGTGCCGGCAAGAAACCCGTTTTGTGCATATACATATTGACCCAATACAACGTTGAATCCCATTGCTCTCAAAATTTCGATCCGAGCATTAATTACGTCTGCAGCGAGCGGACTCCCCAAAGTAACGACTCCAACGGTATCGCCCCTCTGCAACATTGGCGGACTTATCGGCATGTGCTGATCTTCCTTCCTGAAAATAGAAGAAGCCATTGTCATATCATATCTTTAGAGTATATTGGCAAAATCCCAAGCACAGTACTAAAAAGGAACTTGAATGAACGAGAAACCCTCTTTCATCATTTCCGGCCATGCTTTCCCTTATAATTAGAATGATATGGAAGTTGAATTGCGATGAAGGTGGTGGGGAATTCGATGAAAATCGCGGTAGGGTTTGTGCACGGCATTGGTAAGCAAAAAGAACACTTTCATGAGGCGATGGCAGGGCTCATTAGCAAGCGGTTAGGTGAAATATGTCCAGCGGTGGAGCTGGTCAGCAAGGGGGTTTATTGGGCGGACATCACGGACCGGCTTGAAGATGAGCTCAAAGAAAAGCTTGCGCCTGACCATCTGCACTGGAACAAGTGGATCGATGCTCGGGGGTACGCGATCAGCTTTCTAGGTGACGCGATTGCCTATCAACCGCTGCCCCATAAAGCAGGTGACGATGATAGGAACTACATCTACACCGCAATTCACGAACGATTTTATGAAAAGCTGCAGGAGCTCGCGCAGTGCACAGGACCCAGCGCCCCGCTGTGCATCATAAGCCACAGTCTTGGCACGATCATCGCGAGTAACTTCATATACGACCTGCAAAACGGCAGGCTGCCAAGCGGCAAACTTGCATCAATCAGTGAGAATCCTTCTGCACTCGTTCGTGGCGATACGCTAACACATTTTTACACAATGGGCAGCCCGATCGCGATCTGGACGATGCGGTATAACGACTTTGGCAAGCCGATATCGTTTCCTTCGCCTGCTCTTTTGGCCGAAGGGCTCCCGTACGGCGAATGGGTTAATTTCTACGATAAAGATGATGTGATCGCCTATCCGCTCAAGCATCTAAGCGTGGAGTATGATGCGGCCGTGACAGAAGATGTGGAGGTCAGAAACCCGGGTTTTCTGGCCAGCACCCCACTTAATTCACACGGCGGGTATTACCGTTCTAAGACGGTCATCGAGCGGATTGCCAAATCGCTTGCGGACCTTTACGACCAAACAACCCGACAATCGATTCGTTAAGCCAGCGCCGGCAGCCGGTAATGATAAACGGCTAAGCTATTCCAACGATAGCCAAAGGCGCTATCCATCTCCGCCGGTCCGGCCGTGCATTCGGAATTCCGTCGGCGTGAGACCTGTCTCCTGCTTGAATTGATAACTGAAATAGTGAAGGCTCTTAAAACCGAATCTTTCCGCGATCAAATCCAGCTTCTCGCCCTGCAGAAGCGCGAGCTTCGCCCGTTTGATCCTTTCTCTGATAATAAAATGCTTCGGTGTCACCCCCATTTCATGTTTGAACAGCTTGGTGAAATGTACCGGATGATAGCCGCACAAGCTGGCAAGTGCGGCAACCGACCAGTTTATTCCAGGCTCATCCTGCATCGCTTGAATGGCCGGTTCGATCTTGTTCCTCGAACCCTGTACGTGGTCGTTCCCGAGCAGCTGCCGACAGATCAGGGTAATCGCCTGCATCATAAGCGAACGCAATATCAGCGTATATCCCGGTAGCTCGGATTCGTATTCATTAACCATTTTAGACAGGATCGGTTCAAGTCCGGCAATGGTTAGCAGGGTTGGAATCTTGACTTCTCCGTAAGACGGTATATGAAAACCGGACAGTTGCGGGGCACTGATCGAACCCGGATCGCCATATTTGATTTGGAGTCCGGGATGGACGGGCAAAGGAGAAGAGGCGTGCCAATGGAAATGAACGCTGATATAATCAGTCGTTCGAATCGCCGTCAGCTTCGTTTGGCATTCCGGACCGTAACAAACGCATTCTCCCGGCCGAATGGCTACTTTTTGTCCTCCAATCTCGAGCTCTGCGCAGCCGGACACGACATAGAAAAGCTGATTGTCGGGGATCTTCCGGTACCCCCAGTCCGTTCCCGCATCCGCCGTTGCCCTGGCAGAAAAATTGACCGTTGGCGTAATCATGTCTAATGTACCGGTATACATGACCAATCTCCTCCGTCTGAAGCTTAAACTTGCAAATACCCAAAAAGATGATGGATTTCGGAAAATACAATAATGAGCATACCATCTATGATAAATCTTATAGAAGGCGTTTACATCCATCATTATAAAACGGGCGGGAGCGTGAGGTAAGTTGCTGAATGCAAATCAATTGGCCGAATTCGAGAAAAACGGTTTTGTGAAGGGCGGCATTGTCTTAAACGACGAGGAAGTGGAGCGACTGCGCGAGGAGCTTGATTTAGTCATGGAGGGGAAGTCGGTGAAAAAACCGGTACTAAACCGAAACATGCTCGCGGAAAGCAGCGATTCCCTTCATGAGGGGATGAAAATGACGGTCAGTGAGAAAGTAGTGCAAATCGTCAACATTTGGATGGCCAGCGACGCTTTCTTTCAGCACGCCGCTCACCCGGTCATTTGTGAGGAGATCGCCCAGCTGTGCGGCACCGATACGCTGAGGATATGGCATGATCAAATCCAATACAAACCGCCCGTCTCCGGCGGTCCGACACACTGGCACCAGGACCACCCGCTTTGGCCGATCATTCAGCCCGCAGATTTGGTCAGCGCTTGGGTCGCGCTCGACGATGCGGTCATCGAGAACGGCTGCATGTGGATGGTGCCCGGCAGCCATAAGTGGGGGAATCATCAAACCTATTTGGCGAACACGCCCGATTTCATGCCTTACCACCGTCAGCCGGAGCTGCTGCCGAAGGAAGCAAAAGTGGAAGCGGTACCGTTTGAAATCAAGAAGGGGCAGGTTGGCTACCACCACTGCCTCACTTGGCACGGAAGCCCCCACAACCGTTCGGAGCGCAAACGGCGGGCAATCGCCGTTCACTACATGCCGGGACATACCCGTTACGAACCGGACGGCAGCCATCCGATGCTGTCATATGTCACGGTTAACAAAGGGGACATTCTGATGGGCGATCATTTCCCGGTCGTCTATTCATCGGCTGCCAACGGGTGATGAAGGCTTGGTGATAGAGGTTGAAGGGGCACTCGAAATCGGGTGCCTTTTTTTCTTGGAAGATCCGATCGGGCGGGAGTTATTTTACAATCCTTCTTGTATTTATTCTCTAGATAATGGTAAAATGTATGGGAACGTGTGTTTGTTTTGTGCGTTTTCCAGAGATAGGGGGAATAGGCGTGGTTGGAATCGTTGAAAAAGAGCCATTTTCGGTATTAGGAAAGAGGAGAGCAGACGAAGTTCCCGAATGGATTCCGCCATTATGGCAAGAAGTAAATAATGACTATATTGAGATAAGCAACCTCGCCATCCGTCATCTTGTGCAAGCGGCTCCCGAAGGTTTCGTTAAGGAGCCGATGCGTTCATGATCGAATTGACAAACCGCCAGGCAAGACAATTTTTGTTATTGAAGCACGGGCTCTTAGGTGAATATCAATTTGCTGGAAAGGAGGGAGTATTGGAGTTTGTGCGGCAGGTCGGCTGTATTCAATACGATCCCATCGATGTTTGCGGAAAAAACGCCGAATTGGTGCTGCAGTCGCGAATCAAAGGATTTACCAAGAACATGCTCGACGAGCTGCTGTATAAAGATAGATTCCTGATCGATTATCCTGACAAGAATCTGGCTATTATACCTCTCGAGGACTGGCCTTATTTCGAGCGGTACAGGCAGGCCGCCCGACAACATGCCAAGCGCTACCCCGGAATGGAAGAGTTGACTGAGCAAGTGCGGATTCACATCCACAATCACGGTGCGCTAAGCTCGGATGATCTACAATTGGATGGAAATTTCTCGTGGCAATCGGCCATCCACTGGAGCAGCGGAAACAATACTTCCCGGTCGGTGCTGGAACAGATGTACTCGACAGGCGAGTTGATTATCCATCACAAAAAAGGAACACGTAAATATTACGATATCGCCGAGAAATACATACCGCCAAATCTGCTGAATGCGTCGGAGCCGCTGAAGGCCGAGCTTGATCATCACAAGTGGCGGGTACTGCGCCGGATCGGTGCTGTTGGCCTGTTATGGAATCGGGCATCCGATGCTTGGCTGAACATATGGGGATTGAAAGCGGTGCAGCGTAACGAGGTTTTCCGCCAGTTATTGGACGAAGCTCGCATTGTTGCTATTGCCGTAGAGCAATTGAAGGATACGCTGTACTGCCGCGCAGAGGACTTGCCGCTCATTGAAGCCGTCCTGCAAAATCCGGAACCGAAATTTCGCTGCGAGCTGATTGCCCCGCTGGACAATTTGATTTGGGACAGAAAGCTGATCAGCGAATTGTTTGGCTTCGATTACACCTGGGAGATTTACACGCCTGCAATCAAACGGAAATTCGGTTATTATGTACTGCCTCTATTATACGGAGAAAGCCTAATCGGACGAGCCGAAGTCATCGCGGAGCGAAAAACCGGGACACTCGTCGTTAAAAATATATGGTACGAGAACGGCATACAGCCAACAAAGCAGTTGCGAACAGCAATGAACCATTGTTTTCAACATTTCGCATTATTCAACGGATGCGGGACGATTAGTGAGGTGGAAATATGAATAACGAAGTGATATTGCGAGACGTGAATAAAGATGACTTGCCGATATTTTTTGAGCAGCAATTGGACAAGACTGCCAACCATATGGCTGCCTTTACTGCCAAAGATCCAACGGACAACACCTCCTTTATGTCTCACTGGCACAAGATATTAGACGACGATCGGATTATAAAAAAGACCGTACTTTTTAACGATCAAGTGGCGGGGCATGTTTTGAGTTTTGAACAGTTCGGTGAACCAGAAGTCAGCTACTGGATCGGACGAGAGTACTGGGGAAGAGGTATTGCAACTAGATCACTTTCTCAACTTCTTGACTATGTAAACATTCGTCCCTTATTTGCTCGTGCAGCCAAAGATAATACAGCTTCTATTCGGGTATTGGAAAAATGCGGATTTAAGATTTGTGGTGAAGACAAGGGGTTTTCCAATGCACGTGCTGAGGAAGTCGAAGAATATGTATTTAAGCTGCCTTCTAAGGCAGAGTAGCAATCTCAATATTTCTCAGCTAACGGAGGACGTTAGCTCAATAAATATTGAAGGCAGCCGCATAGTTGCGGCTTTTTTTCGTTTTAAATGCTGGAAGGAGCTAGACTTTTGAGTAAAGATCCTTGTCTAAAGGTCAATTCAATACCGTAAAATGCTGTCTCTTATGAGGGGAAATACGCCTCTGTGTCGAAAAGCAAACAGTTTTTTTACTTTATTTGCAGTGAACAACATATACCTCCTATAGAAGAAAATTATTTCTAGAGGAGGTTTCCATGGATCAAAAGGACCAAAGTCATCAATTAGACCAAATAAAGCAAATGCAGCAAATGTTTAAAGAGAACATGATAACTCAACCTTATCCTATGTACCCTAACTATGGGAAAATCACACGTTACGAAGAAATTCCGATAAGTTTGCCTGAACAGCGCCAGCTCCGCCATCCCGGCGTGGAAAAATTAATGGTCCCCCTTCCAATTATCGAAAATCCGAATTATAAAGGGAGCGGAAAGTTAACAGGAAAAGTTGCACTTATTACAGGAGGTGACAGTGGTATTGGTGCAGCCGTTGCAATTGCGTTTGCTAAAGAAGGAGCAGATGTTGCTATTTCGTACTTAGATGAACATGAGGATGCAAATAGAACAAAAACGAGGATTGAACAACTCGGACAACGTTGTATTCTCATGCCTGGTGACTTACGAGACAAACAACAGTGTATCTCCATTGTAGAACAAACAGTAAATACGTTTGGACGTCTAGATATTCTTTGTAACCACGTGGGTATTCAATTCCAACAACTAAGTCTGCTTGACATTACGGATGAGCAATTTGATGACACCTTCAAAGTAAATATATACTCTCATTTTTACACAACAAGAGCAGCGCTTCCTCATTTAAAACCAGGCAGCTCAATCATAGGCACTTCTTCAGTAGTGACGTATGTGGGTGAACAGCAAATGATTGATTATACGTCCACAAAAGGCGCAATCGTTGGTTGGACACGTGCCTTGGCAAAAAATGTCGTGAAACAAGGCATCCGAGTCAACGCCGTCGCCCCCGGCCGAATTTGGACCCCACTTATTTCAGCAAGTTTCTCGTCAGACCAAGTCGCTGTATATGGAGCATTTAATCCCATGGAACGAGTTGCCCATCCATTTGAACTTGCGCCAACCTATGTCTATCTTGCTTCCGATGATTCTCGATTTGTTACTGGTCAAGTTCTTCATGTTGATGGGGGAGAATCCACACATTCTTAATGGAAGGGAGTTACCACTTTGAGATATGAATTTAATCCAGAAGTAAAGCTATTGCTAGTAAACCATTCAAATGAAAAAGTAAAGATGGTCTATATAGAGGATTCCTGGCCGATGTCTAAAATTGGACTTAGACCCCCGTACTATTGTTACCCAAGTTACAAGTTGAATTATCCAATCATCTAAATGGGTCGAACTCGTATAAATGATATTTCTGATTCAACCTAAAGGAAACACATTATATCCCAAATCATCAAGCCAAATCGTCATGAAGTCAGGCTGACCCTGAGGTGATTATGAACACTGACAGGGTCAGCTTTTTAATTTTTCACAGGAATTTGAGATATAATAAAGCTATAGCGGTAGGGATTTTCCTGATTTTTAACCATTCCAGGTTTTTTAGATAATGAAAATAAGATTGCGTTTGGAGAAATTTAAACCCAACATGAGGTGAAAAAGTGGCAAAAGTATTATCTGGCGTACATGCTGTTGTTACAGGTGGATCAAGCGGCTTAGGATATGCCATGGTAGAAGCACTTCTTGTTGAAGGAGCAACGGTTGCAGTGGCATCCCGTCCGGGAGCAAAAATGACGGAAGCTGTAAAAAAACTTCAAGAAAAGGGATATTCGAATGTTTTTGAACTTCCATTGGATGTCAGGTCAGAGGAATCGGTGCAAGATGCAGTGAACTGGGTAAAAGCGGAATGGGGGAAAATCGATGTCCTTGTGAACAATGCCGGGATAGGCATGAGGACTGTAAACCCAAAATTCCTTACAGAACCGCAGCCTTTCTATCGGGTCACTCCTGAAGGATTTCGAAATTTAATCGATACCAATGTGACCGGTTATTTCCTAACCTCCCGGGGATTCGCTCCCCTGATGGTCGAGCAGGGAAGAGGAAAAATCATCAACATATCGATGAATTATGAAACTATGAAACGAAAAGGATTTGTCCCATATGGCCCTTCTCGTGCCGCGACAGAGTCCCTGTCATTAATCATGGCTGAAGACCTGCGTGAATTTGGAGTGACGGTAAATATGCTTCTTCCTGGCGGGGCCACCGTAACCGGAATGATACCCGAGGAAGTGAAAAGGGAACTTGAAGGAAACTCTCAGCTTCTGAAGCCGGAAATCATGGCAAAACCTATCGTTTATCTTGCTTCCGAGCAATCTGAAGGACTAACAGGTGAACGCCTTGTTGCAACTGAATTTGACAGCTGGTTAAAAAATAGAAACAAATGAAATGAATTTAACAAGAACCAGGCACTACATCAAATTTTCATCATATATAGGTGATATCCGTTTAGATTTGATGAGGAGGATATCATGCAACCTATGTTACCTATGGAAAAGTATTTTGGGCAATTTGAGCTAGTGCATGCTTTTTATGGGGCTATGCCTACTGGTGTCAGCGTTTCGGAAACCGGTCGTATTTTTGTATGCTTTCCGAAATGGGGAGACGATGTCCAATTTACTGTGGCGGAAATTGTAAAGGGGCAGTTGCAGCCTTATCCCAATTTAGAAACCAATTTGGTTAATACGGCGAATATTACGATGTCTTTCGTCAGTGTCCAAAGCATCGTTGCTGACGGAAGAGGAACACTTTGGGTACTGGATACAGGGGCACCAAATTTTTCTGAACCTATTCAAGGGGGAGCAAAATTAGTTGCTGTTGATTTAAGCACGAACACACTAAGGAGAGTTTATACCTTTACTGAAGATGTTGTTTTGCCAACAACTTATCTGAATGACGTCCGTTTGGATTTTCGGGTAGGAAGAGCAGGCTATGCATATATAACAGATTCTTCTTCCAGAGGGCCAGGGGCTATTATCGTCGTGGATTTAGAAAATGGGAACGCGTTTAGACGGTTAAATGGGGCAGTATCAACTTCACCTGATTCTAATTTTTTACCCAAAGTAGAAGGTAGAATTTTGATGAATCGAAACCCGGACGGCTCCACTTCCCCTTTTAGAATGGCTTCCGATAGTTTAGCGATTTCTCTGGATGGCAAGGTTTTATTTTATGCTCCGCTAACCAGCCGTCAACTGTTCTCGATCTCAACAGAAGCCCTAAGAGACAGAAGGATACAGGACATGAATTTATCTCAATATGTGCAGTATTGGGGGGAAAAGGGTGCGTCTGACGGAATGATCACCGGCTCAAAAGGAACCGTCTATGCAGGAGACTACGAAAATAATAGCATCAGGAAAATATTTCCAAATGGCGTAATGGAAACCATCGCGCATGATCCGAGAATTTTATGGCCGGATACTTTTTCGATTGGCCCTGATCAATACTTATATGTCATTGTGAATCAATTACATCGGCAGGCGAGATTTCATTATGGGAGAGACCTGCGGGAAAAACCATATAGTTTACTTCGGTTGAGAATTGATGAATTTCCTGCTCCTACCTTTTCATAGTCATCGTAAACGAGCAAAAGACTGGCTTTACTCACAGCATAACCCCATTGTAAAATCATACCAATGTATGTGAGGAGTAAGGAGGGGTGGTACATATGTGGATGGGAATTGCATCTTCCCCCAAGAACTAGCAAATCATTCTTGGGGGGAATAAACAGGAATGTTGTACTCGAATAAAAACTTTTGGTTGCTAACATTAGCTGAAATCGTTTCACAAGCAGGCAACCATTTTAGAACCATCACTGTTGTGGTATTCACATTCAATTTAACAAACTTGATCTTTATAACTGCATTGCAATTTTTGTTCAATTCAATACCGGGATTTGTTTTTTCGAATTACGCCGGTCGTTGGGCCGAGAAGGTAAACCCTCGATTGGGTATGATAATAGTTCATGTGGTCTGCGGGATACTCACCCTGCTATACCCTGTCATGGAAGCAACGTGGGCTATATTTTTACTTAATTTGATGTTAGCGCTTGCAGGTGTATTTGGTAATGCGTTTAAAGGTGTATGGCTTCCACGTGTGGTAGGGACTGAGCTTGTAACCAAAGCAAACGGGATTCGCACCTCTCTCGGAGGCGTGATTGACCTAGTCTTTCCAATAGTCGGCGGACTAGTCATTCTATGGCTCGGTACGTTTGCCGGGTTTGTGCTTGATAGCTTAAGTTTTCTCCTAGCTGCCATCGGTTTTGCCTTTGTGCGTCCCATTGACCGTGTAACATCCGAATTAATCGATAGTACTTTTGTGGATGGAGCAAATGCACAACTGGTAACTGAAACTGCATGGAGCTTTATCAAATCCCGCAGCGACATTTTATTTCTGCTGATCGTGTACGGAGCAATTACGTTCTCAGGGCAAGGAATTTCAGTTGTCTTTTTACCGTTTCTGGAGTCCCAGTTTCATATCGGATCAGAAGGGTACGGAACGGTCATATCTGCGTTTCTGCTGGGTAACGTTCTGAGCGGCTTCACCCTTGCTAAGTGGGGAGACAGGGTCTCAATCGGCAGGTTTATGATCTTCGTATGCGTGGTTCCGTTTGCTTGGATAGGTTATATGCTGGTAAGCAATTTTGTCATAATGCTTGCCTTGGTCGTCGTAGACGGATGCATCTCGATTGGAGCATTTGCCTATGTTCAAAGTGTCATTCAATCAAAGACACCCGACCAATTGATCGCTAGAGTGTTTGCATTCTTTATGACATTACATTTTGGCTCTGAGGTACTTGGCACGATAGTCGGCGGCGGTATTGCTCAATTATTGGGTTTCACACCTATGTTCCTGATTCTTTTCGCGGTTACTGTTGTTATATTCATGTTAAGTGGTCTTATTTCTATAACTACAGTAAAATCCAGACATTATCATAAAGAATAATAGAAACAGCAGATATCAGTAATATTGGTAAAAATCACCTTATTGAAGAGTCTGAATTTCGACCCATATGATGGCCACTTTGAAAAAGGACCCTCTTGTGGGTCATTTTTGTTTAATCGAGCTATGAGATGAGTATTCACTGTTGTGATGAATATATCGAAGCTCGTCATCCGGAATTTTTGGTGGTGTGGCCTCGGTGAAGGTTACGCCCAGCAGTTAGCAAGAGAGGCAATAAAAGTTTCAGTGTGACGAGGAGGAGAACGCCTATGACGGTCGTTCTCCTTTGAACTGACTACGTATATGCCAATTGAATGTCAATAAACAGAACGACGATTTGGCAGATTTCACCTGCTTGATCGAATCCCCAATAAACCGGATAGGCGCCATCGCCAAATCCGGATTGGAACATGGGGATATGGTACTCGGTATCGGGAATTTTCCAGTTTATCCAATCGCCACCATTGCGCTGATACTGCGGATTTTCGCGATAACTCTCGGCAAACAGGGCTGCAAAATAATCATCGTAAAGATTGCCATCAGGATGTTCTTGATGCCACCGACTAGCAAAGTCGCAAAAAGCTTGATGCGCCTGCTTATCGCAAATGCATGCCAGACCGGCATCTACATTGAAGCCAAAAAACTCTCCGTCCCCCATCCCTAAAATATCTTCATGTCCAATCAGAGCTTCCTCGAACCGGACGGCAGGAACATCGGAAAATCGCAGACGAACGGCGGCATAGCGGGCACAGTCACCATCCTCGTCCGGCTTCACCACACAGGCTTCGGCTGAGTACGTTCCAACGGACGCCGTTTGGAAATAAGGCTGCTCCTTAATACTCCCCAAATAACACAGCGGGTCGCGGACAAGAATTTGGCCGGTAGGAATGGATGTGGGACCGAAATCTATAACTGCCAGCTGCTTGCCTGCCATTTCAGGCAAAATAAAATAATCATTCAAATCTACAGGGCATTTCAATTTGTCACGCTGCTGCTCCCACTGGGACAGCCATTCACTTGTTGGGATCATGGGCATTTACCTCCTGATATAGGATTGTAAAAGTAGTGCGTTTTGAGGGTATTGAGTTACAGGCACTAACACCAAAGTGGCATCCTCCCTATGTTAGAACAGCAGCTCGACTTGAATCAACTGCCTAATGAACTAAACGCTAAACATTCTCATGTTGAAGATCGAAGTTTAACAAGCTGGATGGAGATAACAAGCACATGTTAATAAACATAACAATCTTCACGTCCTATTTGCAGCAGTGCTGCTTAAAGACACGTTAATCTGGTGTTCTGGCAAAACGCATTGGAACCGGCTGCTGATTTGGGAAAGAAGAATTACTAAATAAGCTGTTATAAAGAAGGGCGTACCGAAACCGCAACGCAGTGCAGTGGTACGTCCTTTTACTGGTAGCTGAATACCTGACTAAAGTTTGTGCTCTAAAACTATTCCTTACTTTTGAACAATTTTAAGATAACGATAAATGGTGGCTTCTGATGTTTTTAATCAGCATTATTCGTTTCCTATCCTTGCGCTGTGGGACGGACCACGATTTCACTGACATCCACGTCATGGGGCTGCTCAATTGCGAACGCAATAGCTTTAGCGATAGAGTAGGGGGATAACCCAATATTCTGA
The DNA here is from genome assembly GCF_040545415.1 of Paenibacillus favisporus. Taxonomy (NCBI): domain Bacteria; kingdom Bacillati; phylum Bacillota; class Bacilli; order Caryophanales; family Paenibacillaceae; genus Paenibacillus; species Paenibacillus favisporus. The sequence continues at coordinate 1,476,079 of NZ_JBEPLV010000001.1, forward strand.
TAAGCTTCGAGTTTGGCTTTCATCTCTGGATCTTTTATGGCTTCCAGGGCATCCGAATGTGTGGATCCAGGCGTGTTTGTGAACCCGGGTGAAACAATCGTTACGCGAAGTTTATCACCGGCTTCTTGACGCAGACCCTCTGAAATCGCACGAACGGCAAGCTTTGTCCCTGCATAAACCGACATATTAGGCAAAATCCGATAGGCTGCCGTGGAAGCAATGTTAATAAAATGTCCTGAGCCCTGATTCCGAAAAGTGGGTAGTGCCGCTGCTATCCCATATAGAACTCCTTTAATATTGATGTCGATCATGTCTTCCCATTCCTCGACCCGCATATCGTCTAAGGGAGACATGGGCATGAAACCCGCATTATTAATTAGAACATCAAGCTTGCCGAATTTCTCGCTTGCCAATTGGACAAGGTTTGAAAGGTCTTCGGACCGCTTCACGTCAGTAACGAGATAAGCTGCCTTACCGCCAGACTTCTCAATCCGGTTAGCTATAGCTTCAAGCTGATCCGATCGCCGCGCCCCAAGTACAACTTGGGCACCTCTCTCAGCAAGCAGCATTGCAGTTGCTTCACCGATCCCGCCACTTGCGCCTGTTATTACAATAACTTTATCTTGTATTCCGGACACACTCACCACTTCTTTCTTCTATTATGGATGTCTCTTACATATTTCATTTTAAGTAAAGCGGGGGTTCAACCGGTAGACCATTCACGCCCGTTCCTTGCCTAATCCCGCCAGAGAAGTATAATGGGTTTAACTGATTTTTGAATAAAAGAGGTTGGTGCATAAACTTGAAAGAGCTCATTTCCGAGTTAGTCCGGTACATTGATCGTCATACACCGATGGACGGCGTGCACAGCATGTCAATTCCTGAGCTTTATTTCAGACGTCAATCTCAGCATTCAGGGCCAGTGTACAGTAACAGCCATCCTTCCCTTTACATCATTGTTCAAGGTTCTAAAACGGTGGACTTAGCCGAGGAAAGATATGATGTGGAACCAGGGAGCTATTTGGTCTCTCCGGTACATCTGCCTGTGATCGGACAAATTACTCAAGCATCGCCAAGCCATCCGTACCTAAGTTTACAACTGACCTTCGATCCGAATCTTCTTCTCGATATATCGAAAACATCCAGTCCTTCGAAGAAGATGACGACTGAACGAGGAATCCTACTCAATCCGTCTACCTCGGACTTGCTCAAAGCGGTTTTACGCCTTTTAGAACTTCTGGAGACCCCCTCTGATATTGAGGTACTGGCTCCCTTGATCATCAGGGAAATATTTTACAGGGTACTTCAAGGCGAGAAGGGAGAGCTGCTGAAGCAATATGCCGTGATCGGAAGCTATGCGCAATGTATATCTGAAGCCATACAATGGATCAGAAATCATTATTCCGAGCCTCTAATCATTGAAGAGCTGGCTAAGACGGTCAAGATGAGTCCGAGGAGCTTGCATAGACATTTCAAGAAAGTAACGGCCATGAGTCCGCTTCAATATCAAAAGATCATTCGCTTGCAAACAGCAAGACAACTGCTGCTAACGGAAAACCTGGATGCAGCTAATGCGGGATTTCGTGTTGGGTATGAAAGTCCTTCACAATTTAATCGAGAGTACGCCCGCTTATTTGGAAGTCCTCCGATAAGGGATATTCATGATTTGCGTGAATTTTCCTTGTAGAGGATACTTGCACATAACAAGAACATACACACTTAACAGCCGCATTGATGCGGCTTTTTTTGCGGCTCGGCGTTGTAGACGACCCCATAGTCGGCTTCGCTTCTGGAACAAATCCGTATTTAAGGGTTCATAGTATACTCGAGATCCCTGAAGCCGCGATTATTCGTCTTTCTCCCGGTTCGACATGCTAAAATAGAAAGCACGAATACGAAAACGAATCCTTCACTTGGGAAAGGACCAGACGATGACGAGCGATTGGAATAACAACAACCCTGAGATTCTTTTATCAAAATTACGAATTCCCCACCTTCCTGTCCAGTATGTGTCACGCCCACATTTGATCGAGCGATTGAATGAAGGCATGGCTGGGAAGGCGACATTTCTGACCGCACCGGCGGGGTATGGCAAGACGACCTTGGTCAGCGAATGGGCACGTCAATCGGACGTTCCCGTCGGCTGGCTGTCGCTGGACGAAAAGGATAACGATCTGGTCCGGTTTTGGCGATATGTCACGACTTCTATCGAGCAGGCGATCGGAGAGCTGCCGAGCTCAGTCCATGATGCGGCTGACGCGCTGAATCCCGGGCAGGCTGAACCGTTTCTCGTGAATTTACTGAACGAATTGAACCGCCTGCAGAATCCGCTCGCTTTGATCTGGGATGATTGGCACCTGATCGTGGAACCGGAAATCGTCGAATCCGTTTCATTCTTCCTGGAATATTTACCTCCTTCCGTATATCTTCTATTCGCAAGCCGTGCCTCAGCCAGTATTGTCAAGGCGAGATGGCGGAGCCGTGGCTGGATCCATGAAATCGATGCCGATCCGATGCGATTCGATTTGCGGGAGACAATGGATTTCTTCCGGATCTATTCCGGGCGGGAGCTGCGAAGGGAGCAGATCGAACGTTACCTCGCCGAGACGGAGGGATGGGTGACCGGCTTGAAGTTAATTTCGTTATCTTGGCGTTATGGAGGCCGATCAGATGCCGGGAAGAGGCGCCATTCTCCGGAAGGAGGGAGTTTGGAACAGTATTTGCTGGAGGAAGTGTTCGAAGCTTTGGACGAGCGGACCCAGCGATTCTTGCTGGATGTGTCGGTTCTGGAGCGCATGAACGGTCCTCTGTGCGAAAAGGTTGGCGGAGGTAACGGCTCGGTGAAGCTCGCTGAGTTGGTGGACGTCGGCCTGTTTCTGGTCCCGTTGGATGACCGTAGGGAGTGGTACCGGTTCCACCACTTGTTCGGAGAGTTTTTGCGGAATCGGCTGGAGCTCCAAGATCCCGTCAGAACGAACGCCTTGTTCCAAGCCGCCGCCGAATGGTGCGAGGGACAGGAGATGCTTGAGGAAGCTGTCGGATATTATTTGGCCGGGCAGCGGTATGAGGAAGCCATGCGCTTGCTGGAAAGGATGCGCAGTGTCATGATCCGCCGGGAGTTCCACGCAATCCGGTCCTGGTTGCAAGCGATTCCCGAGCAGATGTTGATCCAGCGCCCCTACCTGTTCTTTTCGTATATTTTCTCGCTGTTATGGTCCCACGATGTTGAGAAGGCGAACCGGTATTTGCTGCTGGCCGAGCAGTATTATGAGGAAACCTCGTGCATGTGGGAAGAGGAGGAAAAGAACCGTTATCTGGGTTACCTGTATTACGTTCGCAATTTCAAGGCGACCCAGTATGACATGGACATGATCCGAGCGCTGGAGTATATCCGTTTGTCGCTCCGACATAGTCCCGAAGGAACGGATTTAATTTTCGCGTCTCCCTATATGCCGCTGGCTCCATCGGTTTTCCGCTCGTATAACGGCAAACGGGGCAAGCATCTGCCCAGGGGCCTGTCGGACGACTTTTTCGCGAGCATGATCGAATTCATGGGACGGATAGGCTTGCAGGACTTGACGGTGATTTGCTATGGGGAACTGCTGTACGAACGGAACGAGTTGGAGCAGGCGGAGAACTATTTGAAGCAAGGACTCGCGGGCAGCAGCCATAAAGCCTATCAGCCGGAAAAAGCGTATGTCCCCGCAAGCCTATACCTGTCGCGGATCGGAAGAGCGAAGCAAGACGTTGCCCTGGCGGAGAAATGGCTGGAGGAGGCTTGCGCGAGAGCGCAAAAGGAGGAAGCCGATGCGGCGCCGATTCTCCTCGAAGCGGAGATGGCCGCTCTGCGGCTTGAGCAGGGGTACCTTACGGAGGCCGTCCGGTGGAAGGAACGGTACAAGCTCTCCGCGGACGATCCGGTGTCCGTGTATCAGCTGTTCGTTTACGTCTTCCTCGTCCGGGTGTTGATGGAGACGGGTGAGCGGCAAGAGGCGTGGGAGTTGTCGGAAAAGCTGTTTTCCATCGCGGTCAAGGGCCATCGTCCGATGGATGCACTGGATCTGCAGATTCTGCAAGCGATGATGCTCCAGCGCGGGGACAAGACGGAGGAGGCTCTGCTCAAGCTGGAAGAGGCGTTAGGGTACGCTGAGCCGGACGACTACGTCCGCGTGTTCGTCGACAAGGGCAAGCCTGTCGCGGAGCTGCTCGCGGAATACGTGCGGCAGCGCCAAAAAGGGAATATCCGAGACCGCAATGCGCCCTCTCTCACTTACGTCCGCAAAATTTTGGCCTGTTACGGCGGAACGGCCGATCCGCTGAATATCCCGCCAGCCGCTCTGGAGACGCTTCTGACGCCTAAGGAGTATGCGATTTTCCGCCACATGGAAGTGGGCATGGACAATGCGGCGATCGCAGCAACGCTCGAAATCAGCATGGGCACCCTTAAAGCGCATATTAACCGCATTTATAGTAAGCTGCAGGCGAAAAACCGCTTGGAGGCGATAAAGCGCGGACGAGAGCTGCGGGGTGACCGCTGATCCTTCCAAATTCGATCTAATCTTCTATAACCAAGGCTATAACCGCGGTTAGATTCAATAGCCAAAAGGATCTTTTATAATTTCTTTTGAAAGACTATTGATTGAGAGAAAGAAAGGATCGGATGGTATGAAGCGCGTTTTCTTATGGTTTATGGTTCTGCTGCTGGCATTTGATATTCTTCCAATGCCCATCTACGCGGAGTCGGAGGGAACCGACATGGCCGGCAACGGGTCTGCGGAGGATCCCTTTATTATCACGGGGCTGGATCAACTCAACGCCATGCGCAACAACTTGTCGGCACACTATCGGCTTGCCGCGGATATCGATGCGTCGGATACGGCGAATTGGGACGGCGGAGCGGGCTGGAAGCCGATCGGAGAGCGGGGTAACGGTGACAAATCCGAGCAGTTCACGGGGGAGTTCGATGGAGCGGGATACGTTATTCGAAATTTGACGATCAATCGCCCCTCCGAGCAGGGTGTCGGCCTGTTCGGGATGATCGGCACGGGAGGGGTGGTCCGGAATCTCGGTATTGAAGGCGGCTCCGTCATCGGCAGCAATTTTACCGGCGCGCTGGCGGGGAACAATAATGGGACGGTCGAGCGAGCTCATTCAAACGTCGATGTCACGGGATATGGAGTGGTTGGAGGGCTGGTCGGTTATGATTACGGCCATATCATCTCTTCCTACGCCACAGGCAATGTAAGCGGAACTAGTGCCGTTGGGGGATTGGCGGGTCGCAGCGACAGTACGATAACGGAGTCGTACGCGACTGGCAACGTAGTGGGGGATAATGACGTAGGCGGACTTGTCGGACTGCTGTTTGGAGGAAACTTGACTCGGTCCTATTTCTCCGGCAAAGTTATGGCCCGTGGCTATTACATAGGAGGGCTCGTTGGAAATCTGGACGGTGGAGACGTAAGTCAATCGTACAACATCGGTTCCGTCAGCGGAGACCGTGTCGCCGGCGGACTTGTTGGCATCTCGGTTTACGGACATATCGGTAAGACGTATACCTCCGGAACCGTTACCACTGCGTCAGGCGATGTCGGCGGAGTACTCGGTGCCAATAACGGCGCCATGATGGAAAATAACTACTGGGATTCGGAGACTTCTGGCCAGACCAGCGGTTGCAGCTATAACAACGATGATTACGGAGTCGAATGCGTGGTGACTAAGCTCACTACCGCACAAGCCCTCAGCCAAGCGAGCTATACAGGGTTCGACTTCGATGCGGACTGGTTCATGGTTGACGGTTCGACCCGGCCGTTCCTCCGCTCGGAATGGTCGCAGACGATCAGCAACGTTCACCAGCTTCAGTTGATGGCGATGGATCCGACGGCGAACTATACGCTTGCGGATAACATCGATTTCGGCAATCTCTTCAAGGACGATAACCGGGCGGATATGTGGGGGACAAGCGACGAAGCAGGAGCCGGATTCGCTCCGGTCGGCGCCTTCACCGGCAGGCTGGACGGCCAGGGGCATGCGGTCCGTGGCTTGATCATTAATCGCCCTGATACAGGACAGGTAGGTTTGATCGGTTACCTCGGCGATGGTGGCCTCGTCCGCAGCATAGGGGTGGACGGCGGCAGTGTCCGCGGAGGATATTCCAGCGGCGGATTAGTCGGGGACATTGGCGGAGGTACAGTCGAATTGTCCTATTCATCGGCGGATGTAAGCGGCATTGACAATGTCGGAGGGCTGGTCGGCAAGATGCTTCCCGGTGTCGTCAAGCAGTCCTACGCGACAGGCGCCGTCACTGGCACGTATGCTGTCGGTGGACTGGTGGGCCGCGCCGACCTGGGGAGCTTGGTCGAGGATACATACGCAACCGGCTCCGTCGAGGGAAAAGCGGAAGTCGGCGGGCTGGTCGGACGGCATGTCGGCACGATCAACCGTGCCTATGCCGCTGGACGCGTATCGGGCTCCGGTTCGGAGGTCGGAGGGTTAGTTGGGAGGGATTTCAGCCCGACTTCCATCGTAACCTCGGGATACTACGATGCCGCAGCGACAGGTCATGGAGGCGGTCAGACGACGGCGTCCTTGAAGCGGAAGTCGACCTTCGAGAGCTGGGATTTCAGTGGGAACTGGACGATTGAAGAAGGGAAAACGTATCCTTACTTACAAGGAATTAAGGCGAATATAGGCCGGGACGCAGCTCCTCCGGCGGTCGTGAATATTCGGATCGAACAGCCGGATAGCATCCTGCTGACGTTCGATGAAGAGGTGAACTTGCTGTCTGCAGGAGGCTTCTCCGTTCTAGCGGACGGGGTTGATGTCACAGTGGTCGATACCATAAAGGCCGGGGCAAAGACCATGAAGCTGACGGTGGGAGAACCATTGCGCAGCGGCCAGGATATCAGGCTGTCGTACGATTCACAAGCGGGAAGTATCATCGATCTGGCGAATAATCCTTTGCCCAGCGTGTCGGATCAACCCTGGCCGCCGAATATCGAGGTCACAATGACAACGGCTGACGGCAGCAATTACCAAGACGGAACGTGGACAAACCAACCCGTGTCGGTGAGCGCATCCGTTTATGAGAGGACAGCCGAGGTTAACGAGTTTGTCTACTCGTTGGATGGAGGCGAGACTTGGTCGCCTTATACGACTAGCATTGAATTGCAGGACGACGGTATCCATGTCCTCGATTTCAAGGCGGCAGATGCGGCGGGAATGGAAACGGCGGAACGGCGCACGGTTAAAATCGGTTCAAGCGGGTTGGCATTGACCCCGACGATGGTAAAATCGGACGGAGGCACTTATACGGAAGGGGAATGGACGAACCAGAGCGTGACCGTCAGCGTATATGCTGAGGGGGGAACCGGCGGGATTGCCTCGTTCACCTATACGTTGGACGACGGATCACCGCAAGCCTATACGAACAGTTCCCCGATCGAAATCACCGAGGATGGCGACCACGCGATCGTCTTCCAAGCGGAGGATGAGGCCGGTCATCAGTTGTCCGACGTGCTGAAGGTGAAGATTGATCGAACGCCTCCTGCCATCGCGTTCTCCCCGAACGGCAGGGATTCCGTGGCCCCATCGGCTTCATCCCGGACGACGGCGATGGATACCGGAAGCGGAATCGATCATTCAACGCTTCAATATGCTTGGACGACGGATCTCTCCGCGCCATCGGAAGGTTGGGCGCCGTTTGCCAGCGGCACCGATCTGACGAAGAGCGGGGCGACCGGCGATTGGTACTTGCACGTAAGAGCATCGGATCGGGTGGGGAACTCGACGGAATCTGTATCGAATCGGTTCCGACTGGGCGAGGGGAGCAGCATCTCGGCGCCATTGCCGGCAAACACAAACCCGGACGGATTGAATTGCGGTGCGGCAAGCGTGGTCGGATTGAAAGGCGGTGTGGTTAAGTTCGAAGGCGGCGAGATCTCGTTTCCCGCCTGTGCATTGGACCGCCCTTTCCAAGTGACGGTTAACCAAATAACCGATACGGATACTCTCCCGTTGTCCGATCATGAGCGTCTAACCAGCCGAGTATTTGAAATGAAGAAAGACGTGCCGGGGAATTTCCTTGTTAATGTGACCGTCAAGCTTCGCCTGAACACTGATGTGACCCGGCAGGATGGCGATCCAATTCTGCTCTGCTGGCTAAACGAGGATACCGGGCAATGGGTGCCGTTGGGGGATCCGCAAATCGACTTCGAGAACGGCATGGTCAGCGGCACGATCAACCACCTCGGTAAGTTCGCGGCTATCGCCCGAACGGTTGTTAACAACGAATCTGCAGCTGTATTTACGGATATCCAGGGCCATTGGGCTGAAGAAACGATCCAGCATCTGGCGGGAAGCGGGATTGTAAAAGGGTATCCGGGCGGCACATTCCGGCCGAACCGTCCGATTACACGGGCAGAGTTTGTTTCGATTCTGACCGCGGTCCTGCAATGGAAACCGAAGGCAGATAAAGTGTTCATCGATACTGAGAACCATTGGGCCCGGGCTGCGATCTCCACGGCTTATGCCAATGGAATGATCCGGGGTTACGACGGTAATACCTTCGTTCCGGATCAGCCCATCACAAGGGAGCAGATGGCGGTGATGGCGGCGAATGCCTTGCATTTGGAGAACACGAAGGGTACACCGTCCTTCACCGACGGGGATCGGATCTCGCAATGGGCGAAAAATGCAGTTGCGTCCGCGGTAGAACGAGGGATCCTCACGGGATACCCTGATCGCACAGTGAAGCCTCAAGCCCAAGCGACCCGGGCGGAAGCGGTCACGGTGATCAAGAAAATCATTAGTAATATAGAAGAAAAATAGAGGCGAATCAGAATAGGCCGTACTTACAGGTCAAAAAGACCTGAGGCACGGTCTGTTTTTTATTGCAATGTGGTCCATATTCATAAATTAATTAGTCATGGAGCTAATGAACTCGCGTCTGATTGAAACATTCATACTCGCTATAGCGTTGTTAAATATGAGGTGATCATTCATGATCAAACGGGTGTTAATATTAGCGGCTACATTAGTTTTGCTATCGGGCTGCAATGAGAAGTCGGACAGACCTAGCGATAATACGACCAGTTCTTTCACTGCTCCTGTACCGGGGGAGACGGTTTCACCGCCAGCAAAGCCGATAGAGTTCCCCGCTGTGTCTGACCCTTATGGTGCTGACCAAGCAGCCGCGAATGGAGATATCGTGAACGTTCACGGGAAGATGTACAATCTCGACAAGTGGAAGCTGTTTTTGGAGAATCTCGACAAGGGTGTGCCGAATCAGGTACGTATAACGCAATATACAATTGAAGGTGACCCGATCTTTTATGAGCTGGTCTATGATGGGGCTGAGGCGATTACGTATACGTATGACAACTCGAGGGACGGGTTTGGTAGCGATGCAGGTCGTCCGAGCACGGTGTGCCGGGGAATTGAGCTCGAGAAGAACAAAGAGTTAGGCTCCCATTACAAGCTAACTGGATGCGATAATGAAATCAGTAATACGTTCTGGTTCACGAACATAGAGGCTGAAGCCGAGGAGGGCAGCCAATAATCACATAACTACACCGGGTCGCCACAACATGATTAAGAACTTAGGAGGATGAAAATTTGAGAAAATTTGTCATCTTGCTTTCTCTAGTTAGCTTTACTTTTATGGGCTACACCCAGACTCATGCAGCAGCGGACTATAATAAACGGCCTGTGGAAATAAACGTTAATGGGAAATTCATTTCAATGGATGTACACCCGACTATGGATAATAATCGCTTGTTTATTCCGATCCGTTCATTAGCGTCTTTAGGGATACATTACAGCTGGAATCCTTCTTCAAAGGTAGTGACTTTACAGAATAAAAACGGAGAATACTTAAAGATTACTGTAGGCAGTAAGGTTGCATATAAGGGAAGTCAAAAGATACAAATGGATCAGGCCGCAAAAAATCAGGATGGACGCGTGCTTGTCCCTATTCGATTTGTGAGTGAAACCTTGGGCTATCATGTAGACTATGAAACCCTTCGCAAAATGGTTTTTGTGAACTCCGACAGTTATAAATTTGATATGAATCAGATGACTCAAGAGAATTTGCAAGCTGCACGTAAAGCCGCAATTTCTTTGCCTATAAAGTTTGATTTTAAACCGCTTGATTCCTCTGGGGTCTACCATGAGTATTCTTTCCCTGTAGGAAGAGCAGATGTATACATGTTACTGGACGGTCGCAATACGACTCTTGTTGAAATTAAAAACGGGAAAGCGATGGCTATTGGTCAATTTGCGGATGATGATCGATCCAAAACATCCGGGGCTATTCCCCCTAATTTTATTTTTGATACCGATCCCCTTTTTGAGGCCTATCACAATAGTAGCGTCCTGTTTATAGAAAATAGATATGAGGGATCAGCAATAGCTATATACAACGATGAGAATGGCAAAAGGGTGGAGTTAAATACAAAAGTCAACGTTTATTCCGATATCATTCAAAAGCTTCCTAAATAAAATAAGGAAGGGAAGTCACACTCTGGAGAGTATAGGGATTATTAAGGATCCTCCAGCAAATCATCTCAAAGTGAAATTTTCAATGACGTTGACATCATCCTAAATACTATTCCTGATATGCAAGTTTATCGATGCCTTTGATTGCTTCTTCTGTACGAAGCGCCTCCTAGATAAGCCATGTTTGTCTCTCAATTAGATGTGGTACTTTAATCATCTAGGAGCCCTTGGGATGAAAAATGCCTAGACATAAGATTGCCCAGAAACGTTGATGAATTAGACCGCTTCATTGCATATAATGAAGGTACTGCCCTTCGGGGAGATCGTTAAAGGAGGACACGATGAACGAGAAGGTATTTGACGAATCATTATTTGCAAGCTTGAAGCCGGGCTTAACCTCGTTCTGTTACCGAATGCTAGGCTCCATGGACGATGCGGATGATGCCGTTCAGGAGACGAGTATTCGGGTCTGGCAGAGCTGGAGCACGTTCAGACAGGATTCCTCGTTCAAAACTTGGGTCTATCGGATTGCCTCCAACCTGTGCTTGGACAAGCTGAGGCAATCCAAACGCCGCGCGCTGCCCGTTGACCTGTTCGACCCGGCCGTCGCCATCGTCGAGCCTCGCGACACGCTGCCGGACTCAGCCTGGATCTGGCCGTCTCCCGACTTTGGGGGCAATCCGGAGGATCGGCTCGTCCGCAGAGATACTCTTCAACTGTGCTTCATTGCCCTCCTGCAGACCTTGCCACCACGGCAGCGCGCGGTACTCATTTTGAAGGATGTATTTGAATGGTCCTCCAAGCAGATCGCGGAAACGTTGGCGATGTCACCGGCAGCGGTGAACAGCGCCTTGCAGAGAGCCCGAGAGACGATGGACCGGGCGCAGCTTCGCTCGGATGAGCTCAGCAGCATGGACGTTCAACCGGAGCAGGAGCTGTTGTCCCGGTATGTGGAGGCCTTCGAGCAATTCGATATTGCTGCGCTCGTAGCGCTGTTCCACGAGGAAGGCTGCATGTCGATGCCGCCCTTCGAGATGTGGATCCACGGCAAGGAAGACTTATCCTCCTTCTATTCGCTTACTCGCTGGCATTGCGAAGGTTCGCGTTTTGTGCCCATTACGGTGAATGGCGGTTATCCGGCGTTAGCCCAGTATATGCCGGACAAAGACGGCTCTGGCCTGGTACCCTGGGGCATCCACGTCATCGAAACCAAAGAAAATCAAATCCTGCACGTTCAAAACTTCATCAATACAAAATTATTTTCGCGATTTGGGCTGCCAGAGCGACTCGACCGATGAATTTCGTATTTGGCATTCGTCTATATCATTGAGATTAACCAAACGACGAATATTATGAGAGAGGTGTCCAATCCAATGGAAACGAATCAACCAACGAAAGTAACCGTACAAACCGTCATTCAAGCCCCCGTCGAGAAAGTATGGCGCTATTGGTCCGAGCCGGAGCACATCACGAAGTGGAATCAAGCGTCCGAGGACTGGCATGCGCCGAGAGCGGAAAACGATCTGCGGGTTGGCGGCAAGTTTTCGACACGGATGGAAGCGAAGGATGGCAGCATGGGCTTTGATTTTGGCGGCGTCTACGATGTTGTGAATCGGCATGAGGCGATCGGCTACACGATGGAAGACGGAAGAAGAGTAGATATTGCTTTCGTCGATCAAGGGAATGAGACGAAGGTCATTGAAACGTTCGACGCGGAAAGCTCCAATCCCGTCGAGTTCCAGCAAGCAGGCTGGCAAGCGATTATGGGCAATTTCAAAGCCTATACCGAACAAAACTAATTATCGCGAAGAAGACGCCGGGGAAGATGCCTGGCGTCTTTCTTTTTAAACCCTGGTATGAGCATGCTCCCCGTTAGTCTTAACCTTGTGCCGCATCCATGTTCATGTAGTTGATGGCCCACAGATGGCCGTCCAAGTCCACGAAGCCCCAATGATACATGGTCCCATGATCTTCAGGTTCAGCGTGCAATTTCCCGCCCAAGGAGACCGCAGTATTCACGATTTCATCGACCTTTTCCCGGCTCTCGAAGGCCAGCGCGATCGTCATTTGCGCATACTTGCTCGTATCGACGGTTTCCTTCTCCGTGAGCGTATTAAAAAATGCTTGATTGATCAGCATGACCTGCAGATTGTCGCCGATCACGATGGCTACCGAATTCTCGTTTTCGGGGAATTGTGGGTTGAGATCGAATCCGAGTCCGGTGAAGAACGCTTTCGATTGTGCTACGTTTTTTACAGGCAGGTTGAAGCTCGTGAATGCGGACATTAATGCCATTTTCAAAACACCTCTTCGTCAAATTAGTTTGTGTTCATTTATGCCTTCGTTTATATAGACGACAGCCGATCCGGGAATTCATCGGTCTGAAGACAGACTCATTTTTTAAAAAAGGGCGTAATCCCGCTTGAATACAGGTTCTCCACTAGCTTGAAAAATTGTTCTGACGATAAATCCTTTTGCCGCTGGATCCAAAGCCGAAATAGAGAAAGGGAAGTTGTTAGGTAAAACTCAATGAAGTATGGCGTTAAGGCATGGTTTTGCGGAACGTTTAATTCTAATTGCCCCAAAGTGATTTCTTTTTTTAAGCGTTTTATAAAACGGGCGCTTCCATAATCTCCTAAAAGGGCATTAAGAACAAGGAGATGTTCTCTTTTGTCCAGACAATAGAGCGTATCTTGAAACGTATGCATCGATAGCTCTTGATTCGCCAATTCTTTTTTCATGTCATTCAATAAGTCATTTTCAACAGAGTCTAACAATTCGTAAATGTCAGTAAAGTATTGATAAAAGGTGCTGCGGTTATATCCTGACTTTTTCGCAATTTCCTGAACCGAAATTTTCTCAATCGGCTTTTGGCTATATAACTCACAAAACACTTCTATAAACGTTTGTCTTGTTTTCTCCGTTATTTGAGGTTGCTTTTTCATGTTACCCTCCTACTAGCCAATAGAAATATTATCCGACAAATCCTAAAATACTGATGGTTGATCAAGGAATACTAAAGATTTATGATCACATCATACAACACGTTGTCTGATAATCCAAAGGAAATGTGAATAAGTAGGGGTGGTTTTCGCAAAACAAGACAGAATTTTAATTTTCGGTGCAGGTGTCATCGGGAGCATGTACGCAATGAAGCTTATTGAAGCAGGGTTTGACGTTACGCTGTATGCCCATTCTAATAGATTTAAATCATTAAGCGAAAATGGCCTGCAGTATAAAGAAAAAGGTTCCGTTCAATCGATACAAGTGAAGGTCATTGATACGCTCGAAAATGACGATATCTACGATTTTATTTTCGTCACCGTTCGTTATGACCGGTCCGAATCAGCGTTGTTAGCGCTAAAAGATAATCAAAGCAAAAATATCGTTACGATGACTAGTAATTCAATTGGGTTTTCTTCGTGGCTGGATATTGTAGGGGATCGGCTTTTACCCGCTTTTCCCGGCTTCGGCGGTCAGATGAAAGATGGAGTACTGCATGCCCGATTTCTACCAAAGATTATAACGGCAACTGCATTTGGAGAAGTGAATGGTGAAGTGACAGAACGCATCGAAAACCTCGCGAAATTATTTAAAACAGCAAAGCTTCCTTACGTTATTAAAAAGGATATGCAAGCGTATCTCATCACACATTCCGTATCCGACATTGCCATGCTGAGCGTTTTGCATTCTGAAGATAAAATAACTGACAAAAAAACAGCCAAAACCAGAACAACGGCACGCCAAATAACAGTCACTTTAAAAGCGTATCTAAGGGCCATACAAAAAGCTGGCGTTTCAATAGATCCACCCATGCTTAAAATGGTGCTTAAATTTCCAAACTTATTGTTGGATTTGTTCTTTATGACATGGCTACGAACTAAAATGGTTCGCGATATGATGTTACCGAACTATGCGATTCGTGCTAACAATGAGATTGTGCAGCTGAGTCATGATTTAAAGAAATTTTTAAGTCAAAATGATATCTAATCGGAAATACATGTTCAGTAAAACAACTACAGCGGCAGTCTAAGACTATAATACGCGCAAAACTGTATCACAATTAACCGAAATATGAACTGTAAAGTGTTAAATCCTACGGCTAAGGAATTCCTCCTTCACATCTTGACCCTAACCTATACGGAAGGGTTTATGCTATCAAGGAGGAGGGATCGTAATATATGAATATCATAATAAAAAAGGCCGAAGAGGTCACGCATCTTAGAAAAGGGTTATTGGTTGCATTGCTGAGTTGGGCATCCATGGTAATTGGGTTGTTTACAGCTACTTGGACTGTACATATCATAGAGAAAGTAGGGGGACCGGATTGGGCAGCAGCCATAACCAAATGCGCTCTTGTCTCTATAATTGTTATTACAGCAGTACATTGGATCCGAAGCCGGTACTCTATTGGGCAAGCGCTGCTTCCGTTGACTAAAGCTGGTATGGTTCAACTGTTGATTGGAGTTGGTTTTCGGGTAGTTCTAGCTGCTTGCGGTTTTTTATTGGCTATACAATTCGAATGGATCGACATCGTGGCGTGGCATTTTTCATTTCAATTTGTAATTGCGGTAGCTGGCAATACAGGTATGGCATTTTTGTATGAAGCATTGCCTGAGGAATTGACCATGCGTGGCTTGGTCTATAATGGATTGCGAACTAAGTTCCATTATGTTGGTGCTTATGTTGGGCAAGTTCTTCTGTTCATAGGTGTGCCAGTCACGGTCAACTTCTTACAACAAATGACAGGTATGGAGCCGGGTGTTGACATTAACACAGACTATGTCATCTTATTGTTTGCTTTTGGAACAGCATTACAATTACTGCGCAATATAACCGGTTCCTTATGGACTTCCATTGGATTTCATCTAGGTTACTTGGAAATTTCAAGATTCGTTGTCACTCAGAGTGACCCTCATTTGGTCACATACACTGAACGATATGAGGAAACAGGTAATCTTTTCATCTTATTTGGGATGGTTATTCTGGGTGGGATTTTCGTCGTAGGGTTATTCCATTTGCGGCAACGGATGAGTCGAGTAATACGAAAACAGTAAAAGGTAGGATCTGTTCAGAATTAGTTGTTCTGTAACAGGGGGCCTTATTAAGAACTTAATTCAATGCCTCTTAATAAGTTTTTTAATTTTTCTCAAGGTTAGTAGAGGTTATTAACTTTTAAAAAAAACCAAAAAATACTCAAAAGCAAGCCGTGTAAGAAATTGCAAGACGACAAGAAACATAAATCGTTTGCCGAAAAAGACAAGAACATGTATGGTTAACCGTGGTTGATAAGGATTCTCAATTACGAGAATGACATGCCGAACATGGAAGATAGCAATCCAAAAGAACTTAGAAATATTTGCTGTGATACTATTAAAAATACCAGTCGTCCGAAGGTCGAAACTTGAATGGACTATCGTACAAATACAACGCAAGGAGGCTTAAGCATGAGGGGAAAAAAATGTGGTTACAAGAAAGTAAATGGACTAAATATGTATTATGAAATCCATGGAAGTGGTAAACCACTAATTTTACTCCATGGCCAGTTTGCGACTGCCAGCATGTTCGATCCCATAATACCGGAGTTGGCTCTTCACCGCCAGGTAGTTTTAATTGAACAGCAAGGCCATGGTCATACCGCAGACATTAACCGCCCCTTAAGTTTTGCTCAAATGGGTCGTGACACCGCTGAACTTATGAGTCAATTAGGAATCACGGAAGCGGATGTGTTTGGATACAGTGCTGGTGGAACAGTCGCACTGCATCTGGTGAAGTCTAATCCTCACCTTGTTCGCAAGCTGGCACTAGCCTCGACTATTTATAGTATGGATGGCTATTTTCCCTATATCGTCGAAGGCATAAAACATGCATCTGCCGATGATTTTCCATTACAGATGAGGCAAGAATACGAACGTGTAGCCCCCCATCCTGATAACTGGTTCAAACTTATTGCCAAAGGTGCAGAAATGGCGAATAATCCGAATACAGAGGATTTTCTTGAACCGACGCAGCTGCAGCAAATTACCGCGCCGGTTTTGCTCGTCAATGGAGACAGAGATATTATTCGCCCAGAGTACGCCAATGAAATGGCAAAGCTGCTTCACACCAACCTCATCGTAGTGGCTGGAGATCATGTTTCGTATATTTCTACTCAACCTCAGATTTTGCTTGGTCATCTAAAGAAATTTTTCGAGTTATCCCATAACCAGCCATAACCAGTAAAACCTCTGGCATCACCGCAGCAGCTTCTGATGCTTCTGTCATTCTTTATTATTTAATCTGCCGATACTCTGAAGGGGAAACACCGGCGATGGATTTAAAGACAGAGGAGAAATAATGTTGATCGGCGAAATTCAGCTTGTTTGAAATTTCGTTAATGCTGAGATGGGTATTCAGTAAATATTGCTCGGCCAATTCAATTTTGTGTTTGCGAAAATAGGCGTAAGGCGTGATCCCGTACGTTTCCCGAAACATCTTGATCATATGATTTTTCGAATAGCCGAGTTGTTCACACAGATCGTCCAAATCCACTTTATTCTCGATATTGCCGTCCAGATACGACTTGATCTGCTCGGATACGGTTGGAGCTTTATGTTTTAAATGGTTCTTTAAGCGCAATACGATTTTAAGAAGAAGGACGGTTACTTCGTCTATAAAACTGGGATAGTCCATATGTGTGGCCGACGAAAGACTAATGATTTCATTCATATAGGAGAGAATGTTGCACTCCTTGATGAGATACGTATTTTCAGGGAGATATTGTTTGAATAAAGACTCGGCAAAATCACCATTAAAAATAATCCAAATTTTAATCCAGGGCTGATCTTCGCTGGAATAATAGATATGGTCGCTGTTTTTAGTCAATATGTAAACGTCGTTTTTCTGAGGGTACAGCGTTTGGGAATTGATCTCTAGAACGCCGCTGCCGTCGATGATATATTCAAACGAGTACAGGTTTTCTCCATGGCGTTCGATCCGGTAATTCTTATCACAGTAAGAGATGCCCGACATGAGCACATTGAGTGGAAGCTTGGAATCATTAAGATGCCAAAAATTGAAAATGGTTTCGTTCATCATGATATTCCTCACATTTACAATGATAAATCCTATTAAATTACGTTTTGGAACATGATAAATTATACACTAAGAAACGCATTAATGGGAGGAATCCAAATGAATCTTCGTGCACCAGCTGTTCCGCTGATTACGGTTGACCCTTATTTTTCCATCTGGTCGATGGCAGACAAGCTCAATGAATCGGACACCAAGCATTGGACGGGCAAGCCACACCGGATGACCGGCACTGCGCTGGTAGATGGAAAAGAATATGTTTTCATGGGCGTTAAGCCGGATAGCCTGCTTATGGAGCAGACAAAATTGGATATTCATGCATTGTCAAGCCAATACAAATTTGCATGTGATGAGATTCGGTTAACCGTTACGTTCACGACTCCATTGCTGTTGGATGATTTGAAGCTCATGTCCAGACCGGTATCTTATATTCATGTGAAAACCGAGTCGAACGACGGGAAAAAACATGACGTCACAGTTGCCATCACTGTAGATGGAGAGTTATGCCAAAACTTAAAATACGAGTTTCCGACCGTGTATACGGATCTGAGCGAACCTGGTTTTACTTGCGGCAAAGTGGGAAGCAGCATTCAGCATCCGTTAACCAGAAGCGGGGATGATCTTCGAATTAACTGGGGGTACGTCTATCTAGCATCCAATCATAGCGGCGCTTCAGTAAGCGCTTCCGAAGATACAAACCTCTACGGAACCGTAAATCATGCCATGGGGCTATCGATTGTTCTGGATACGGAGCAGAATGCAGAAGGGCTTTTTGCAGTCGGCTATGACGATATTAAATCGATCGAATATTTTCACGAAAAGCTGGATGCCTATTGGAGAAAAGACGGAGAGACGATTGAAGAGGCGATAAAGCAGGCGCTAAAAGAATATGATACATTGTATGAAAAATGCGAACGGTTTGCTGAAAAATTGTATCAAGACGCCTCGGCATCGGGAAGCGAAAAGTATGCAGACCTGGTATCCCTCGCTTACCGGCAAGCGATTGCCGCCCATAAAATCGTAGCGGGTCCGGATGGAGAAGTTCTGTTCATTTCCAAGGAGAACTTCAGCAATGGCTGTGCGGCTACGCTTGACGTGACTTACCCATCCATTCCACAATTTTTGCTATATAATCCCGAATTGGTGAAAGGGATGCTTCGGCCGATATTTAAGTACGCATCAACCGATGTTTGGCATTTTGACTTTGCTCCCCATGATGTGGGCACCTACCCGCTTCTGAATGGGCAAGTATACAGCAACGGAACTACGCCCGACTGGCAAATGCCGGTTGAAGAATGCGGCAATATGTTAATATGCGCTGCGGCTGTCGCGATAGCGGAGCAGGATGTTTCATTTGCGCAAGAAAACTGGGGACATCTTGAAACTTGGTGTCAGTACTTAATCCAAAACGGCATCGATCCGGATAACCAGCTGTGTACGGACGATTTTGCAGGGCACTTGGCCCATAACTGCAACTTGTCGCTTAAAGCGATTATGGGTATTGCCAGCTTTTCTATCTTGAACCGCATGGCAGGAAACGAGGAAAAAGCAGAGGAACTCATGGAACTCGCCCGATCGATGGCGGAGCAATGGAAGTCCATGGCTGCAAACGATGACGGTACGTTCCGTCTGGCGTTCGATCGCCCCGGCTCTTTTAGCATGAAGTATAATGCCATCTGGGATAAAATCTTCGGCCTGAACTTATTCCCTGAAGATACGTTCAAGGCAGAGACGCAAGCCTATATCGAGAAGCATTCGGGTGCCTACGGCCTTATGCTGGACAATCGCAACACCTACACCAAATCCGATTGGATCGTGTGGAGTGCCGCGCTCTGCGAAGACAAGGATGATTTCAATACGATCGTCGATCGGTTATGGCTCGCTTACGATCAATCGGAGAGCCGCGTTCCGATGACCGATTGGTTCCAGACGACGGACGCGAAGATGGTTGGTTTCCAGAACAGATCGGTACAAGGCGGGTTATTTATCAAGCTTCTTATGGATAAGGAGATTTGCAAGCTTCAATCGTAGTCAACGACTTGCATTAGAATAGCGAAATAGTCAAATCCCCCTTTGAGTATTTATTCTGAAGGGGGATTTACTGTCTTCAGAGGACAAGGTAGATATCAGCTGAAATTGCATGCCTGGATGATGAGAGAAATAATTATGGAGGTGTGCTTCATGAAAGTTGAAATTGAAGTGAGGGCATTTGGGAAAGTGGAAGTTCAAGGTACAGAAGAGGCTTATCAGAGTACGGAAATAGCACGTGTTTTCAAGCTACCAAAAGAAACAACCCTAGGTGAGCTTGAGTCATTATTAACCAAGTTATTTGGTGAAGTTGAAAATGGGTATTCGAATCCAAAACAGTGTTTAGGTAAAATCACCATGCGTGCCAAGAAGGCCAATGGTGAAAACGTTTATTTGAGTTAGATTACATTAAGCTAAAGGGGAACCGATAGCTCAATGAATACAGGTGAAGGTTACAGCGAACATGATGATCCGCGATCCAATAATATAAACTGACCAGACGCTAACCAAAGGTAACTAGGAATATTCAGGCGCTTTTTTCTAATTTGATGACATGAAGCATAAACATAAACAAAGGCGATCCTTTAATTCTAAGTAACAGACTCATTGGAGGCTGATGGGATTATGACCGAAGGAGATTGGGTATTTGCCTGCTACAGAGGGCAGAAGGTAACCGGCTTTTTGTTGCTGATGCGGGAATCCACGGTTTTGGTTCAAGCCACAATTCCACATGATTTGGGAATTATCGAAGTTTCTACGGATCGGGTTTCTTGGAATAACGACGCTGTAATATGTATGGACGATTTACCGGAACTTATAGATCTCTCCTTGGATTGGAAAGATAAAGAATGGTTTGAGAAGTGGACACACGAACTATCGTTATGGAAGCGGTTAACGGATCAAAATGTATCGTTGAGGTCGTGAATGAGCAGGCCTGGTGTTAAACCGATACTATATCTGGGCTGCAGTCGTTAAGCTAACGGACAGTTTTGTTGAACGAGTTGTCAATTTAACATTTTAAAGGAAGAGCATTTCTTTGTAATAAGAAATGCTCTTTATTTTTATATATAACGATATTAATTTATTGTAAAACAATAAATTTTGTGGCAAAGTAAAAACTGACATTAAATAAGTGAGGTGCACTTATGAAACGAGGAACAACACTCTTTTTGAAGATGGTTGTTATTATGATTGGAATACCAGTTCTCGCATTGTGCATATTTTTAGTGCCTAAGATCGGGAATTTTGCTGGAGAATTGTATCCCAAAATAGCTTATATGAAATCTCTCGTTTTAATGGATATGTACGCAGCAGCGATTCCTTTTTACTTTGCTCTGTATCATGCCTTTAAACTTTTAAGCTATATCGATAAGAACCAAGCGTTCTCGGAATTATCGGTAAAAGCATTAAAAAGTATAAGATACTGTGTCATCACAATCAGTACCCTGTACCTGTTAGGTATGCCACTCTACTATCTCATGGGAAGGAGAGTTGACCCTCCAAGTTTCATACCGATGGGATGGGTCATTATTTTCGCTTCTATGGTGATCGCCGTTTTTGCTGCTGTTCTCCAAAGACTTTTACAAGAAGCTATTACTATTAAATCAGAAAATGATTTAACGGTCTGATGTGGAGCATATGGCGATTATTTTTACTATTGATGTGATGTTAGTAAAACGAAAAATGAGCGTAACCGAGCTTTCGGGGATTTGGGCTAAAATATTAATCCCTTTACTAAAACGATGATCGAGGCGTATAATCCGTTAAGACATCGGAGTAAGGAGAGGGAAAGTGATGATGAACAACGGGTTGGTTAATGCTATTATCGCGTATATTATGTGGGGGGTTCTCCCGCTTTATTGGAAGTTGTTTAATAATGTGCCGGCAGGCGAGATACTGTCACATCGGGTTGTCTGGTCGTTCGTCTTTATGGGAATTTTCGTCGCAGCCCAGCGTCGCTGGGGTGACATAAAGCGGATTGCGGCTAGCCGCTCGCTCCTGCTGTCGCTTACCACTAGCGGACTGCTGATCGCTGCCAATTGGCTCATCTTCATCTGGGCGGTCAACAACGACCATGTTGTTGAGACAAGTCTCGGCTATTATTTGAACCCGTTGGTGAACGTGCTGCTTGCGGTTGTCTTCCTTCGTGAGAAGCCAAACCGTGGTCAATGGCTCGCGATTGCCATCGCTGCCGCCGCGGTTCTCATCATCGCCATCGACTACGGACGGTTCCCATGGATCTCAATCTCACTGGCCGCGACGTTTGGCTTGTACGGCCTCGCGAAGAAGAAGATCGGACAAGACGCTTCTGTAGGCTTGCTGTCGGAGACGGCTGTAGTCCTGCCCGTTGCGCTTGGCTACTGGATCTATTTGGCCGCCGTGGGAAAAACGACGGCATGGACGCTGCCTATGTCCACATTCGTCGAACTGCTTCTTTCCGGCGTGGTAACCGCGCTACCGCTGCTTTTCTTTGCGCGAGCGGCAGCCCGGATGGCGCTGTCCACACTCGGCTTCGTACAATATATCGGGCCGACGATCATGCTGTTACTGAGCGTATTCGTGTTCAAGGAATCGGTCTCGCCGGTTCTTCTCATCGGCTTTGCGCTCATCTGGACAGCGCTTGTCGTATATGCTACGGCATCGGTTCGCGGCACGAAACTCGCGAAGGCGCGCTGACGGCGGCAAAACGTCTACCCGGTACCGTTATATCAGCCATTTCCGTCCGTTGGGGGGAGATGGCTGTTTTCTGTTCGGGGTTAAACTAACGGGCAGGATAGTTTAAGGTTCATGTGCGGTGAACGTTATCCTAAGTAACTGCGAAAAATTCAGTGAATAAAAGGTTAAAGAGGCCCTGCAGGAGAGCAGGAATGAGGGCAGTGGCGTACAATACATACGAGTTATTGACAAAAATAACTACCCCATATATAGTGTAGTCATCTACATAAATGAAAGGAGAAACCTATGCCAAGCTTTTTCGATATGTACCCCTATAGCCTATACATCAAAGTTATTGCACAACGGGTCCGGGAAATCATCGACCAGCTTCTGAAGGACCATGGCTTGAATAGCTCGCAAGCGATTCTTCTCTCGCATATTCATCAATCCATTGAGGAGCATATAGAGATCAATCGAAAGTATCTTGAAAAAACAATGGCTTTAAGCGGTCCGTCTGTGACGAATTTATTGAACGGTTTGGAAAAGTCCGGATTTATCACGCGAAGTAGCAACCCTAAGGATGGACGCAACCTTCGTATTGACATAACAGATAAAGCCAAACAATTTCTTAACGAGAGGAGTGATGCCTTCTCGAAATCTGAAGAATTGATCACACAAGGGATGTCGGATGCCGAAAAAGCTATGTTTGTTTCTTTGCTGACCCGTGCATTTGAAAACGTCGAAAAACTGCCGCCGAATGGATGAATTTACCACATTTGATTATTTTTTTAAACAAATATGTAGACGGCTACACGATTTTATTTTAAAGCTCAGGAGGTTTCCATGATTAATGATCAACCAAACGGACTAGGGTTATCCAGAATCGGACTCGGCTGCGGCCATATGTCAAATGTCAATGTAGCTGTCAAAAGTGCAGGCGTTGCTGCCATTCATACCGCTTTTGAGAGCGGAATCAATCATCTCAACACAGGGGACTTTTACGGTGCCGGCCGAAGCGAGATGGTCATCGCCGAAGCGCTCAAGGGGTACAAAAGGGATGACTATTTTATATCGCTGAAGTTCGGAGCAATGAATACGCCGAGCGGCTCCTTGTACGGACTGGATGTTTCCCCCCATCATGTTAAAAACTATCTTGCCTATTCGCTCACACGACTCAATCTTGACTATATTGATCTGTATCAGCCCGCAAGAATTGATCTGGATATTCCTGTAGAAGAAACGATCGGCGCTATTTCCGATTTGGTTAAGGCCGGCTATGTCAGACAGATTGGAGTCAGCCAGGTTGACGCAGAGACGTTGAGAAGAGCGCATGCCACGCATCCGATCAGCTGGGTGGAAGTCGAATACTCGCTTTTTAACCGAAGTATCGAGAAAGAACTTTTGCCAACTGCAAGGGAATTGGGCATCGGCGTAGTTGTTTTTGGAGCATTGGCTCATGGTCTTCTTGCCGGCCATTGGACAGATGAGCGGATCGAAAAGAGCAAGGGCGGCTATGTTCCGTTGTTTTTTGAAGAGAATATAGGAAAGAACGTTGCCCTGGCCAAAAAACTAGAAGAGATCGCCGTAAACAAACAAATGACGTTATCCCAACTGGCGTTTGCATGGATATTATCCAAAGGCGAAGATATCATACCGCTTATCGGTACCGTATCGCCGGTTCATCTTCAAGAAGCTTTGCAATCACTCGATATTCAATTGACCGAAGAAGATATCAGGGAAATAGAAGATGCAATACCAGAACAGGAGATTGCCGGCGCTTCGTTTCCCAATATGCAATTTAGAAACGGGAAGACTGTTCGCGTTTAAACACGGTCATACAAATGAAAGGATGTTGTTTGTTATGATTATCGTTACCGGAGCCAATGGGAAATTGGGGCGGGCCGTAGTAGAACAACTACTCCAGCGTGTACCTGCTGAGGAGATCGGTGTCAGCGTCCGTGATCCGAATCAAGCACAAGAGCTTCGGGAACGTGGAGTTCGTGTCCGTCGGGGAGACTACGACGATGCCGAGAGTCTGTACCACGCTTTTGAGGGGGCGTCACAGGTTCTTATCGTTTCGTCCGGCATCATGGGCGAGGCTGACATCCCGCATGGCATTCAGCAGCATCAAACCGCGATTGACACGGCAAAGAGGGCAGGAGTTACTCGGGTGCTATACACAAGTCATATAGGTTCTTCCCCAACATCACACTTCGCCCCTATGATTCATCATGCGGCTACGGAAAAACTGCTGAAAGCTTCAGGTATGGCCTTCACATCGCTCCGTAATGGCTACTACGCCGCATCGGCACTCCTGTTGATCGGTGGAGCCATAAAAACAGGGGAACTGATCGCACCTGAGGATGGTCCGGTTGCCTGGACAGCCCACTCCGATTTGGCCGAGGCTGCGGCGGCAATCATCAGCGAGCAGAAACTGGATGGCATAACCCCCAATCTTACGGGATCCGAGGCCATTGACATGGAAGGGATTGCGTCAATCGCTTCCGAGGTCTTGGGGCGAACCATCCGCCGAATCGTTGTGTCGGACGAAGAATTTCGAGACCGCATGATGGCTCAAGGCGTGCCGGAAGCGAGTATAAATATGCGGATGGGGATGTTTCTGGCAAGCCGTCAGGGCGACTTCGCACAAGTCGATCCGGCTCTGGCTGATTTGATCGGCCGGCCTCCGAAAAGTTTTAGAGAGGTCCTGAAAGAGTCGATTTCTCAACTGCAAGGTTGATTGCGTTAAAACCTGCTTATAGGTGTAAGACAACAAGAACATATACGCTTAATAGCCGCGTAACTGCGGCTTTTTTTGTTTTAACGATATATGTTCTTGTCAAACCCGACGACAAGAACATTACGGTTTAATTATAACCATTCTTGACCCACCTATTTTTTAAACCAAAGTATATACTAATGTTAATATGCACGTGTACAGTACTAAATATAGTTTGCACTAGGTTAATGCCTTTATTAGTAAAGGAGATAAGGAAAAGATGACTGATATCAATAAAATATTTATTCGAAATGCTGTGGAATCTGAGCAAGACATCATAAGAGCAATAGTGGAAGAGGCGTATGAGGAATATGCCCGAACAATGAGTGATTCAATGCGCGAAGAGTATAATCGGAGATTAGTGACAACGATTGGAATAAAAGAATCTGTCGAGCGAATTGTCGCTGAGTCTGGCGGAAATATCGTGGGTTGTGTTCTTTTGTATCATTCGACATCTAGTGCAAGTGAAAGGGTAGTTCGTAATCCTGGTTGGGCTGAGTTACGATTGCTTGCCGTGCATCCGTCGACGCGTGGCCATGGAGTAGGAGCTTTGCTTGTACAGGAATGTATACGGCGTGCTCAAGTTAATGGCGAGAGGGCAATAGGATTGCACACAAAGGACGAAATGCATTCTGCTGTTCGTCTCTATGAGCGTCTTGGCTTTACTCGCTTTCAAGATCTTGATTTTAGTCCAGCCTCAGGGGTACTATTAAAGGGATATTGCTATAATTTGGATAATCGATAAGTCAGTCTCATGAATCCATGACGGTTTTTTGTAAGAACACAAGTAAATTTACGTTTAAAAGCCGCATGTCAGCGGCACTGTGCTGTCTCACGTTTGCCTGAAGGTACCCAGGGATATGCGGTTGTTATGACAAATGAGGAACAAGTTCGTCAATTTTTCAGCGAAATCGGGGAATTCGATCACTTGGTCTTTACTGCCGGCGATACATTGATGGTTGAAAGTCTGGACGCCACCGACGTCGACACAGCGCACCGATGGTTTAACGTGCGATACTGGGGAGCGTTTATGGCCGTTAAATACGGCAGCCGAAATATCAGACGGGGAGGGTCAATCACGTTGACTTCCGGTGTTGCCGGAGTTCGTCCACAGAAGGGGTTTACTATCCCAGCCAGCATATGCGGCGCCGTTGAGTCCCTCACCAGGGCGTTGGACGTCGAGCTGAGCCCGCTTCGTGTCAACGCCGTTTGCTTCGGACTTATGCGTACCGAGTTGTGGGATGGTGTTCCTGAGGAACAACGGAACGCAATGTATGAACATACTGGGAAATCATTGCCGGTTGGGCGAGTCGGTGAACCGGAGGACGGCGCTGAGGCGTTTCTCTACTTAATGCGCGAGAAATATTCCACCGGTCAGATCATTGTCGTAGATGGCGGTTCTACTCTGGTTTAAGTTTCTTGAAATATGAACGGTGAACGTAAGTCACTTCCATCAAAACCCACCGGAAGAGGCTCTACCTCACAAATATCTCCGCTTTACACTTACACAAATTGTTAATTCCATACGATGTATTGATAGCTAGAGGGCTCCTGGAATGTAATCGAAATAAGCATTCAGTGTTACATGAACTTTCAGGCAAGAGCATAAGCTGGAGGGATACATCGGGTCACAACAAGAAGAGCTCCGGGAACACCCGGAGCTCTTCTTCATCACTGTCAATTCCGCTTATAAAGCACAACGAAGAGTATGCCGCCAAACACACTAAGCGCTATAAAAATCAGCATCATATTGCTGTACAGCGCGGCCGTTTGGCTCGTTAAGGTCCCAACTATCGGAGCTTTCAACCACGGCTTCGTCAGCAGTCCGCCGACACCGGCTATGCCGATCCCTTCCGCGAGGAAGCAGGTGAAGTTGAGCATGCCAATACCGGATCCCGTTTCATTTTCTTCCAGCGTATTTGCGACACTTGCGGAAACCGCGGTTTTTACAAACGATAGGCCACCAAATGTCAGAATCATCGATGCTGAAATAACCCATGGTGTCCGATCCGTCAAGAACAGGACGACTAGAAAACCCGTGCTAATCATGCACAATCCGGTCAGCATCGCAGCTATATGACCGCGGCGGTCAGCAAGCATCCCGCCAAGCACCCCGAACAGAATGACGCTCAGAGTGCCTGGGAACAATATTGCGCTTCCGATGAGGCGCGTCGGCATATTGTACACTGAACTCATCAGATAAGGCACCATGGAAATAAAGCCTGCGACTGTGCCGAGAAGCAGTGCGCCTGTAAGCACGGCCGAAAGGTACCTTTTCTTCCGGAACAGGAACGGTTCCAAGAACGGCTCCCGGTGCCGACGAATATGACAAGCAAGAAGCGCAAACAAAACAATAGTTGTAGTCAAGTAGATCCAATGAAGCAGCGTCATAAACAGCGCAAAAGACAAAATGCCTGAAGACAACAAGATCGCTCCAGTTATATCAAATGCTTTTCCCTCTGTCGGCTCGTCAGGCAGCGTTCGAAGTACGAACGGCAGGGCCAGAAGCGACAGCAGCGGCAGCGCAAACAACAGCGACCAATGCATGTAGCCGGAAACCGTGCCTCCGATGACCGGGCCGAGTCCCTCGCCAAAGGCAACGACTGAGCCAATCAGGCCGAAAGCTTTGCCCTGATTTTCCGCTTGAACAACCTTGACGATCATCACCATAATGAGCGACGGAATGGCCGATGCCCCGATTCCCTGAAAAAAACGCGCGGCCAGCACGCACGGATACCATCCATAACCCAGCAGGCCGAGTAACGAACCGAAACCGTAGGTTAGCATACCGAACAATAGCAGCTTCCGAATGCCTGCGTGCTCTGATATTTTGCCATACACAGCGACGCCAATAGCGAAAGAAATTGAAAAGCAGGTGTTGGTCCAATTTGCAGCTGAAGGTGCGATGTGGAAATAAGTGGCGATTTCCGGTAACGATACGTTAAACATGGTCTCGTTCATGACACTGAAAAACGTCAAAATGCTCAACCACAGGATGAATCGCGACACTTGAACTTCGTTTCTGTGTTGCACTTGAATATAACCCCTTTGAATGAAGGGGAATCGCAGTTTATAGGGTCAATGATGCGCTTTCCCCTAAATGTTGTACCCTTGCTAAATTGTATTGCCGCATGATACGCTACGCCTCCAAATTAGAAAAAATGTAAAAAAACAGTTCAATTATATCATAACCGCTCAAACGACATAAGCGTTTTTGTGCCAGGGATAAGTTGATGTTCCTGTTGACGGAGTTACATCGCTAGATCTGCACAGCAGGAGTTACGCTAACGGGCAGGATAGCGTGATGACTTTCTCGAAATACATCATCTAAGATTATCTGCCCATATTTTTGAAGCAGAGTGAACAAGGAGGAAAAGATAATAGAGTTTATGAAAAATCGACTAGAACAAGACATCATTTCAACAGCGGAGAGCTTTGCGGAAAATTTTTCGGATCGGGGTCATTTTGATTTTAGTATTCAAAGTCTACGGATACTAGACGATATTCTCGAAGAATTACGTGATTACAAACTAGATAACGACGCATTGAATTCTGTTTCATCTATGGCTGGAAGTTACATCTTTGAAGTGGCAAGAAGGAATTATGGAGGCCAGTACTATTGGGTACAGGATAGAGAACAACCTGTTTTGGTTACCGGTGAGCCTGATTATTCAATTTCTATATTTGCATTTGATAAAGTTAAAGGCAGAATCCAGAACGGTAATGAGGATGAGATTCCATATTATTTTGACGGCTATATTGAGGCAGTTACAAAAGGTAAGAAAACCGGGTACCGTGCTATTATAGTTTAGATGATATGAGATGAAGCGAACGAGCAGTCGTAGCAAAAAGCAGGAAAAACAAGCACCACTTTACATTCAGGGCTTTTACACTGACCCCGACTCATCATCGGGGCTTTTTTTGTTTTGTATGGATGATTGCTTAGAAGTTAGCGTCTTACTAAATTGAAAGGGAGATGTAAGGAAAGTCGATAGCTTAGGCCAGCCTCGCAGGATAACATTGGAGCAAACGAAAACCGCGATTTTCTATAAGGAGGAATCGAGATGAGGCTGTTTGAACTGTTGCTTTTGTTGTCGAATATCGGCTTATTTGCCTTAACAGTCCTATTGAAAAAAGAACGGCGTAAAGTTCCAGTATTCGTTGTAAGCGGGATCGCCACACTTTTACTGGTCATTCATTGGACGGTGGAAGGATACAGAGTTCAGCTCCTATTCTCATATGGTATTACGATCATATATTTAGCCATTTCAGGTTATCGCTATTTTAATAAAAAAGGCCCCAGAAAAATCCCTCGATTCATGTTGGGTTCAGTTTATACCGCAATAGTGATCATGCTGGTCATCACAGCGGGTCTCATGTATGCTTTCCCGGTGTTTAAACTACCTGAGCCGACAGGCAATTTTAAGGTGGGTACTCAAACACTTCATCTCGTGGATACAAAAAGGGAAGAGATTTTCGACGAAACCAGAGATCGTAAGAGAGAGTTGATGGTTCAGGTATGGTATCCAGCTCAAGCAGGTACTGGTAAATACGCTCCCTTTATTCCTGATACCCCGATTTTACGTTATATGGCTGCGAACTATGGCCTTCCCGGGTTTACATTTCAACACCTGAAGTTTGTATCCAGTCATGCCTATTCGGGGGCTGAAATCTCATCGGCACAGACATCATACCCGCTGATCCTTGCGAATCCCGGCAACGGCTCTTCCAGGTTCCTCCACACGTCGCAAGCCGAAAATCTCGCGAGTCACGGATATATCGTAGCCGTGATCGACCACACCTTCAATACAATTGCAACCGAGTTTCCGGACGGTCGAATCACGACTAGCACAACCGACCATTTATTCTCGCCCGACCATGATTACGCGACGGAAAGAGAGAGTCGCGACAAGTTGGGAAAAGTGTTAACCGACGATGTGGCTTTTGTGCTGGACCAATTCGAGCTCATCCAATCTGGGCAGATTCCAAGTCAACTACATGGGAGGATTGATCTCGATCATGTCGGAGTGTTCGGTCATTCCATCGGCGGAGCGACGGCCTATGATGCTGCTTACGATCCGCGCATTGCGGTGGGAATAGACCTTGATGGAGGGCTTTATCGTCTGCGTGACAAAGAGGGGCTGCGAAAGCCTTTTTTATTCATCAACTCGGAAAGCTATTTCGAACAATTAACAAGGGTGAAGAATAACCAAGTCTACTCGGATGAAGAGCTTAAACGTATGGGGTCAACAAGAGAGTGGGAGGATCAAGTAGCGGCGGATAAAAAGGTGGAGCTTGAACGGATGCGCGAAACGGTCGATGAGGGGGGACAAGTCCTCTATATCGAGAATACGGAGCATTTGAATTTTACGGACATACAGTTCATTTCTCCGATTTTTAAGATCCTGGGCATTACAGGGAAAATGGCGCCGGAAAGAGCGAACACCGTTATCAATGCCTATATGCTGGATTTCTTCGATATGTATCTGAAAAATCAAGGCGGATCCTTAATGAAAGGAGAGGATAGCCGCTTTCCGGAGGTGAACCGGATGTGATAATGAAACCAGTAAAATTTATAACGAGGAGAATGGCATCCTAAATAATACGAAGAAGGGAAATCCCTCTAGGATCTCCCTTCTTTGAACTACATGTTTTAGACCAGGAGCCTGCTAAACGCAAGGCTTAGAAGTTGATTACCAAGCGTAAATACCTTTCTCATCCAGAAACTCGCCGTTATGACGTTTGCCATCTATGGCATAACCCACGATAATGGCAGCAGCGGCTTCCTTGGATTTACCGCCTGCGGCATTGCCGTTGAGATCAGTGGTTGTGAACCCTGGCGTTACCGCAAAGACTTGAGCGCCGCTGTTTCTAACTTCATAAGCCATCGATAATGTCATGGCATTGTTTGCCGTTTTGGAGGAATTATAATCAAAAGCGTTTAGAGTGGATTCCGCATTTTGCATATGGTCCAAGGAGGCCATGTCGGTTGAGACGTTGATGATGGTTCCTTCGTTGTCCTTGATCAACGGGAACAGACGCTGGTTCAATCGGAAGGTGCCGAAAAAGTTAACTTCAAAGGCGTTCCGCAAATTCTCCTCTTTAGTATCCATAAACGAGCGGGAGAATGCACCAGGCATGCCAGCGTTGTTAATCAGCAGCTTCAGGTCAGGATAGTTTTGTTTGATCGTATTGGCAGCTTGTTCAATAGACTCTAGGGATTCCATGTCTACTTGTACAAATTCTACGTCGAGCCCTTTGGAAGTCAACCCGGATACGGCTGCTTCGCCGCGTTCGGTGCTGCGGGCGCCTAGAATGACTTTCCAGCCGGCTTCACTCAGCTGCTTAACGATTTCAAATCCGATTCCTTTATTTGCTCCGGTTACAAAAGCGGTTTTTTTCATGCAAATCCCTCTTTCTTTATAATGGTTATGTTACCTGATTTATAAGTTACTATGCTACACTTAGTGTAGGTCAACAGAAACTTTTTAATAAGTGAGGGGTTATATGCTTACAATCGGAGAAGTAGCGAAATCAGTCGGAATCAACATTGGTGCGATCCGTTTTTACGAGAGAAAAGGATTGCTGGAACCGGCTGCGCGCAGCGAGCAGAATAACCGTTTATATACGGAGAACGAGTTGAATTGGCTGGTGTTTATCAAATGTCTGCGTGAAACCGGAATGAGTGTGGATGATATCAAAATGTATTACGACAAGGTCAAAGAGGGTACCTCGACCCTTCCGGAACGAATTCAGCTGATTCAAGACCAGAAGCAAAAGCTGCTGGATGACATTGAAGCGAAAAAAAACCAGCTCGTCCATTTGGAACGAAAGCTTGAACGGTATTATCGCGGGGAAAATTACTAGAACACTGGGGTGAAAATCGGTATAGGTAAGATACCAAGAGCAGACACACTTGTAGCGATGTTATCGATTAGGCACCGAAAGAGCTTCTGCTGCTGCTTGGGCGATGCACTCCTCAACAGCGAACGGATCGACATATCGATGTAAATGTCTTCACTCGAATCACGTTGATATTTTGAGGAAAATAAATAAGGGATTGATACGAGTTTTAGATAAACTGCCCCTAGACTTGAACGTAACTGTTCGAGCGCTAGGGGTTGTTTATTAGGGAGAGCTATTCGGACGGTTCTTAAGAGAGTCTTTATCACAAGTGGAAAATGAAGCAGATTTTTTCAAATATCGACTCGGGCGAAAGGCCGCGGACATCTCTTTGGATAGAATAGAAGTCACGGCTCAGCACCATCTGGAGCATATCGGCTTTAAAAACACTGTCGCTGTTTGCACTTAATGTTTCGGAAGCCGCCATTTTGTCGAATAACGACACAAAAATTTTGTTCAGCTCATTGTAGATGGGGCTGCTTGTCCGCGACTTGGGTCGGCTTGTCTGCGAGGAGTCTTCGACGCCGATCAAGAGCTGCGATTTCTTCTCCCTGAACTGGATGAACAATCGGATAAAATATTTCAACTGCTCTTGCGCCGGCTCCATTCGGTGTTGCTCCAAGTAGGACTCGTATTCCTCGAATAGAAGGTCGGCGCTGTCGCGGATCAAATCCAGGCACAATTCGCTCTTGTTCTTGTATCGGCGATAGAGCGTTCCGGGCCCGACCTGCGCTTCCGATGCGATCTGGTTCATGCTGACGGCTTCTACACCATGCTGTTCAAACAGCCGAAGCGCCGCATCCAAGATGCGCTGACGATTCGCCGCCGCGTCGCGGCGTTCGGACCGGGCTGGGGATGTATCGGTTTCTTTCATATGCACATCACGTCCCTTGAATTTTAATTTCGATCACGGTTGACAAGTGGAGACATCTCCGCTTAATATGAAGTGGAGGGTTCTCCGCTTAATCATATCATATGGATTAGGAGTGTTCAACGAATGACACAAATCAATTCTGCTTTGTTAATTATGGACTTGCAGAACGCTATTGCCGGGCACCTCGGCGACAAGCAAGCGCTGTTCCCATATAAGATGGCGCTGGAAGCAGCACGCAATCACAGCATTCCGGTCATCTTCGTTCGAGTCGCCTTCCGCGAAGGCTATCCGGAGATCAGCCCGATGAACCAAATGTTCGCGAGAGCGGCTCAATACGGCGGCATGACGCTGAACGACGAGACGACGCAAATTCATCCGGAGCTGGCTCCTCAGCCAGGAGAGCCGATCGTTACCAAGAAGCGCATCAGTGCCTTCACCGGCAGCGATCTGGAGATGATTCTTCGCGCTAAGGGCATCAATAAGCTTATTCTGAGCGGCATCTCCACGAGCGGTGTTGTACTGTCGACGTTGACGGAAGCAGCGGACAAAGATTATCAGCTTACCGTTCTATCCGATGCTTGCTTCGATCCCGATCCAGAAGTCCACCGCGTTCTGCTCGAGAAAGTGTTCACCAAACGGGCGGATGTTATGACGGTAGACGGGTGGGTCGATACTTTGGTGTAAAGAAGGCGCATTTGTAATGCAGATATGGAAAAGAAATTTATGGGTCTGCTGGTTCGGCATGTTCATGACGGGTGTAGGCATGAGCCAGATCGCGCCTGTCTTGCCTCTCTTCATTAAGCAGCTCGGCGTTGAGAACGCATCCTGGATCTCCCAATTGTCCGGCGTCGCATTCGGTGTGACTTATATTATCTCCGCCATATTCTCGCCAATCTGGGGACGCGCGGCTGACAAATACGGTCGCAAGCCTATGTTGCTCAGAGCCAGCCTTGGCATGGCTATCGTCATCGGCTGCATGGGCTTCGCGCCGAATGTCTACTGGCTGATCGGCTTAAGGTTGTTGCAAGGCGTCATTACGGGCTATGGCACGGCCTGCACGACGCTGATCGCGACCCAGACGAGCAAGGAACATTCGGGTTGGGCTCTGGGCACGTTATCAACGGCCAACATCGCGGGCTCCCTGCTCGGACCGTTGATCGGCGGCTTAATCGAAGAGCATTTCGGGATGCAGAACATTTTCTACATCACGGGTGGCTTCATGTTCATCGCCTTCCTGACGACCTTATTCTTCGTGAAAGAGACGTTCGTCCGTACGGAAAAAAAGGTGCCGAGCTTAAAGGAAGTCTGGGCTCAAGTTCCGCAGCCAAGCTTAACGATCACCTTGTTCATTACGTACTTCGTAATGTCGATCGCCACGTATTCGGTCCAACCGGTGCTTACGGTCTTTGTCGATCAAATAGCACATCATCTGGGCCACGTCGCATTGATCTCAGGAGCGATCTTCTCGGCTTCGGGATTGGCTAATATCATTGCTGCTCCTCGGTTGGGGAAGCTGTCAGATAAGATCGGGGCACATCAGATCATGCTCTTCACGCTGATCGTGGCAGGTATATTGTTCATCCCGCAGGCGTTCGTCCATAATCCTTGGGAACTGATGGCGCTTCGCTTCCTGCTAGGATTGGCGGCAGGCGGGCTAAATCCTTCGGTCAACGTCTTACTGAAGAAGATCACCCCGTCCAATCTGACCGGCCGCGTGTTCGGATTGAATATGTCGGCTGCCTATCTCGGCGTCTTTGGCGGTTCGGTGCTTGGCGGTCAAATCGCAGGGCATTTCGGCGTCCGATATGTTTTCCTTGTCACTGGCGCATTGCTGTTGATGAATGCCTTTTGGGTTTACTTCAAAGTGTACGGCAAGCTGCAGAGGGAGAAATTGCTAGAATAACGCCCAGAAACAAAGCAAGGAACAAAGCTTAGAAACAAAGCTTAATGTACAAATTGCATGCACAGCCAAAGCTAAAAACGCCCCAAAGTGAAATATATTTACTTTCTGTTGCTGGGGAACAAGGGGCCGGAGTCGCGACCCGATAAACGAAAGGAGCGCATCAAATCATGCAGATCAAGTGGTATGGCCATTCGTCATTCCAGCTCACCTCGGACGCCGGAACCAGGATTCTTATCGATCCCTACTACAAGTTCCTCGGCTACCGCATGCCGGTCCCGATCCAATCGGACATCGTCGTCGTGACCCACGATCACGGCGATCACAATAAGATTCAAGCCGCCTCAGGCGATTACTTGGTCGTGAACGAGCCGAAGGAGTACAGCGTAGGAGACGTGGATATTAGCGGCTTCCGCACGTTCCACGACAAGGTGAACGGTCAGAAAAGAGGCCCGAACATCGTGTTCCGCTTCCGGATGGACGGGTTGACGATCTGCCACTGCGGGGATCTGGGTCATCTGCTAACGGAGGAGCAAGCGAACGCCATCGGCCCGGTGGATGTCCTCCTCGTTCCCGTAGGCGGAAGGATGACGCTGGACGGGGCGGAGGCGGCACAGGTGATGCGGCAATTGCAGGCGACTGTGGCGATTCCGATGCACTACAGCACGAAGGCGCTCGGCCTACTCGGACGATTGTTCTTCGCCAAGGAGGATAAGTTTCTCCAGGCTGTAGGGGCGAAGACGACCCACGTTCAGGCGCTGAATTTGTCCAAGGAAAACGTGCCCCAATATGCCGGGACCGTGACGATGGATTATAAATAGCAGCCAACCAGCTTCCGCGCGGAAGCTGGTTTTTAACTTTTCTCCTCAAGCTTGGCTGCTGCCTCCGAATGAACTCTGCGAAGAGCGGGGGCAAACTTTTAAGCCGATCGGTCTCCCTTATCCTGGCTTTGTTTGAGCTCGATCCAAGTTGAAGCAAGAATTGTGGATGCGTCGTTCGGTTTAATCAAAGTTTCATATTAGTTGATTTTTTTAACTGAAATAACTTACGACTCCATTGTCATCATTCCACACCTTTCGTTAGACTTAATAACGGAAGGTGATGATAATGAGAGAAATCAATATAGCCGAGGTGCTTGCTCGAAAACGAAAAGAAAAGGGCATGACCCAGGAGGATGTCTCCAATTTTATAGGAGTATCGAAAGCCCGGTCTCCAAATGGGAAACAGGCCAAAGTTACCCGGATATTACAATGCTGCCGCTTCTTGCCTCATTCTTTAATACAACCATTGATGATTTAATGGATTATCGACCGCAATTAGAACCGGATGATATTCGAAAACTATGCGATCAGTTATCCAGTGCTTTCGATTCACAACCATTGGATGAAGCTTTGAACCAATGCCGTGAAATAACGAAGAAATACTGCGCCTGCTTTCCGTTGCTAAAAAAAGTGGGAATGTTGATCCTAAACCACAGTACACTTTTGCAAGATGTTTCTGAGATGAATGTGTTGATCCAAGAGGCAAAGAGGCTTTTTGTACGAGTGAAAGAAGAAAGTGACGACATAGAGCTCATCCATCAAGCCGTGTATTTGGAAGCAAGCTGCTGCATGGCCCTTGGCGATCCTAATAAGGCACTGGACCTGCTCGGGGAAATGAACCCGCCACTCATGCCCGTCGAATGGATCAAGTCTTACGCATACCAAATGCTGGGTAACACAGACAGCTCGAAAGCTTTCCTGCAAATGGGCATGTACCGGCATGTCGTTACATTGTTCGGACTTATGATCTCTTACTTAATGTCTTCGGCGGATCATATTAAAACATTCGAGGAGATCTATCGAAGAGCACTTGCCATAGCGGAAGCTTTCGATTTTAAGCATCTAAACCCTAACCTGTATGCAAACCTTTTTCTTACAGCTGCTCTAGGGTATACGACTCTAGGAGATAAAGAGCAGGCGCTGGATAACCTCAAACGATTCACGGAACTCGCAGCTCGTCATCAGAAGCTGACTGCAGCAGGCGGGGACTCCTTTTTTGACTTGATCCATGGTCAGTTAGCAGAGTGGGGTTCGGCGATGTGGTTCATGGGCAATACACAGCACCAGCGAAAAAAGATGTACGAAATGATTGCGAATCATCCCGAGCTATCTGCGTTTCTGGATGATCCCCGTTTCAAAAAAGTATTGGAGAAGCTCATCTGCAACGTTTGGGGGGAATTCCGTTGAATTTGACGATCCCTGCAAATGTCATGAGTAGAATCGGACCGTGGAAGAATCTTTTTAAACTAGTTCCCTTTATCGGAAAGTACCGATTGTCCTTTATGTTTGGGGTAGGCGCTGTTTTGGCGAGTTCTATTTTAACAGTTCCCATCCCGTATCTAACAGGGATATTGCTTGATCGGGTTTTATTAAAAGATAAGAACATCAACGACATGTTTTTGTTGTTAGGCATGATGGCTGTTCTATATCTGGTGCAGTATGCATTTTCTCTTTTATCTGGATGGCTGTTTGTTAAAATAAGTTATTCGATCGTTAACGAGTTAAAGTATTCGGTCATGTCAAAAGTATTATCATTGCCAATGAGTTACCTCTCAACCACCGAAAAAGGATACCTCCAAGGGCGAGTGGCCGAATGCAATTCAGTTGGAAATGCCTTTTCGCCAGTCATTATCAGTATGGTGCTTAGCGTATTAAATGCAATGTTTGCTGTGATCACGATGTTTGCGATTAATTATAAAATATCTTGCGTAGTTATTGTTTTAGTACCTATCTTTATTTTTTTATCCAAATCATCCAACAAAAAATTTTTGAACAGCACAAGGGAAATGATGGAGTCGTCCGCCGTTTTAAGCGGGGAAGTCTTTGAATCCATGAATGGCATTGAGGACATTAAAATTCTCGGCGGCAAAGAGACGCAGCTCTTCAAATTTAAATCCAAGATGAATGAGCTGTTTCACCATAGCGTCAAACAAAACAAGTCATTGATTTTTTTAACCGAAAACGTCAGCTTATTAAACAACATGTTCACCCTAATCATATTGTTAATCTCCGGCATCCTTATCTTTAAAGGGCAGTTTACTGTCGGCATGTACACATCCTTTTCCCTATACACCACGAAAGTGTTTGCCAGTGCACAAAGTATCACATCCTTAAATACGATCTTGAAACCGGTTTGCTTGAGTGTCGAAAGAATTTACCAGCTATTGGACATGGAGGACGAAAACAGCGGTAAGGTTGTCAAGTTGGATTCAAGGATTGAAACGATAGAATTCCTCCGTGTAGGTTATCGATATCGAACGGATCTGCCTCTGGTCTTTAATGACTTGACGTTCTCGTTCATGAGGGGGGATAAGGTTCTTCTTCTTGGGGATAACGGTACGGGAAAAACGACGCTTATTAAACTTTTATTAGGGTTGTACCAGCCTGCTTACGGAATCATTTCCTATAACGGAATCCATGCCTCATCGATTCAAAGCGACTCCTTAAGGCAAAAAATTGGTGTGGTATCCCAGAGTACCTTTCTCTTCCGCGGGACTGTGTTGGACAATATTCTATACGGGCAAAATTGTAACCGCAGCACTGTTGAAAACCTGATTGACGAACTTGGGTTGAAAGAGTATATAGACAGGATGCCCAAAGGGCTGGATACCGAAATCAATCAAAACACTTCAGGTGTCTCGGGTGGTCAGGCTCAAATCATCGCTTTTATACGAGCCATGCTTGCCGAAAAGGATGTATTAATATTAGATGAACCCACTGCTAACGTCGACGAAGAGACTCGTCGCACCATCATTCACGCCTTACGGGAACAGCGATATATGGGTATATTGATTGTGATCTCGCATCAAATGGACGGAATGGACTTTTTTAATAAAACCATTCATTTGACGAAGACCTTATAGAACCCAGAGAACTCCTTAATGGGGCTCATCTACAGAATCACGGTAATTGGTCAAACGAGCAAGTGCCGTTAATAGCCGCGTAAAAATGCGGCTTTTTCCGTAGCCAATAAAGCTACCGTCCAATGAAATGACAATAACGGTAAATTATAGAAAATGTCCATCGACTGAGCAGAGGCGAAAGAAGAACCGAGTGCGATCAGCTGATATCCGCATAAACCGAGTTACAAAGCTAAACTGGCCTCAGGCGTAAAGATAACCGGACAGGATAGTTCAGGCCGAACTATTTGAGAATTTTATGGAGAAGTACATAGCATTGTTATCGTTATCATGATATGGCACCATACATTGTAAATCAAGGAGGGATTAATCAATTCTAGAACAGGAGCTGGCAAAAAATTGGCTGCTGTTTTTGTTGCTAACGGGGAGGATAGTTCAAGACCATATAGGTAAAATATCCGAACATATCGTGGGAATCCTGATGTGGTGGGGAAGTGATCATATGATTTTTTTCAATGGGTGGAACTGAAACAAAAACAAAAAATCCTTTCGGAAGCGAGCTCCGAAGGATTTGACGTCTGTTCTATCGAAGCCTAATTCAACATTATATCAAAGCGAATGCAATCAGTAATGTTTAGCTATATAAGCTATCCTTCATTTGCCGGACTTGATCTTCCATCTCTTGCTTGACGACAGCCAATGCATTCATTTTTCTGTTGACTTCTAACAGCATTTCTTCATACATTTGGATCATTTCCCGACAAACCTTCTCTGCTTCATCTTTATAATAACCGTCCGTACACTTTAAAGTTTTTTCTATTTGTTTTGTCGTCAATCCTAAGTTCAAGTAAGTTTTGATCGTTTTGATGCGCTCTATGGAAGCTTCATCGAACTCCCGAAAACCATTTTTTAGACGGGAAGCAGTGAGTAAATTGGTTGCTTCATAATGTCGGATTGATCGGATACTAGCGCCGGTTATTTTAGACAATTGGCTTATTTTCATAGAAATGGCTCCTTTCAAGTGGTATGCTCGGACTAACGTTAGTTATCGCGGTTTACGAATCAGCTCTGCTAAACACGAGAAATCTTGCTTGCCGTAGCCCAAATCGATCGCCTGACGGACAAGATTTTTCGCGGCGACTAGTACTTCAACTTCGATGCCGCGGGCTTTGGATGCATGGATAATGTTATCCATTACAGCCTCAGTGGAGATGAGGTTGGATTCAATTCCTGGATAATGGCTGTTATCGACCTGATTTGCAAATTCAACCATTATATCGGGCATCATGCCGATAATGTTTCGAGCATAAGGCACGAGATCCGTCGCCGTGATATTCTCCGCATTGGCAATGGCAAGGGCGTGGATGTAACCGGTCATCGATGTCCAGAAAATATCCAGTAATGCTACATCGTATGCTGCTGCACGGCCTGGATCAATACTAAGATATGAGGCAGTGCCTCCCAGACTCATTAGTGTTCTCTGGTGTGTAAGATAGGCATTCTCAGAACCGCTGTACAAAATAGACGCTTCCGGTTGACCAACTGCAGGGACTATAATCGCACCGTCGAGGTAGTTAAATCCGCCTTTTGCAGCCCATGCAGCCATTTGCCTTGCTCCATCCGGGGAACCGCTGGTGAGATTTACCAAAGTTCGCCCTTTCAGAGAAGCAGCCGAATACTCAAGAATAGAGTATACGGCATTGTAGTCGAGCACACAGACGATTACCAACGGGCTTGCCGCAACCGCATCGGCAACCGTATCTGCAACAGTCGCTCCTTGGCTGACAAGCTCGTCTGCTTTACCATTTGTGCGGTTCCATACCGTAGTCGGATGGCCATTTTGTAAAAAAGCAGCAGCCAACATTCGGCCCATTGGACCAAGACCAATGACCGTAACCGGAGAGCGATCAGCAGGGGGGTTCA
Source organism: Paenibacillus favisporus (assembly GCF_040545415.1). Lineage (NCBI taxonomy): Bacteria > Bacillati > Bacillota > Bacilli > Caryophanales > Paenibacillaceae > Paenibacillus > Paenibacillus favisporus. Next base: position 1,516,607 of record NZ_JBEPLV010000001.1, read on the forward strand.
TAGTTTGGTTATTATCATACATACAAATATCTCCTCTCCAACTATTGTTCAGAGTTAATTTTAAATTATGACACTAATGTAATAGCAACGGTAAAGTTCGATGTGAAATATCTATCTCAATCAAAGAGGATTATTGGGCCAATGCCTTCTGAAGTAGCTTTAATTATTTCTGAGGCAATAAGACAAGGATGGAAACCCAAGGAGCAAGGTGCTTTATTAAGTTCAAACTTTCTGAAAACAAGCTTATGGCCTAAACTAAGGGGAAAAGTTAGCTGTAGTCCGTTACGCTAACGAAATACGATTACTGAATAATAAACCATTAAAGAGCAGGCTGTGGTAGCTGCTCTTTTTTATTAAACTAACGGGCAGTTTAGTTTGGTTATAGTCATCTTTTTCGACGATAAATGTGGTAAAGTTACCCAAGTATGTGAAACCACTGAAAGTAAAGGCGGTACGTGATATGTTTGAATTGTCTCGAAATCAGTTTTATAAAGCAATACCCCTTCTCGAAAACCACCACACGGGAACCGCTAATCCAAGGATAACATTGGAGGCTGCTGGCTTTTTGGTCAGCTTCACTTCGCTCCCTTTAATCGAACATACATTTTGTGTATATTTAACACACACCAATAAAAGGAGGTTAAATATGAGATCAATTGATTTAACAAGAGTTTCCTTCAACAAGCAATAGTTAGAGGTGTAGAAAATCTATGAACGTATTTTTTAAAGAAACAAAAATGGTTTTTATATTGCTCATTTTGTTAGTAACTATTACAGGATGCACCACTAAAAAGCCTATATCTCCAGATGAAAATCAATCTCTATCTAATCAACCTCAAAATACGAAACCTATAGAAAATGCTGTAAATGAAACACCGGTTTCCGAAGTGAAGAACATACCATCAAACCCACCGGTTGAGTATGATCCTGCCTGGCCAGATCAAGCGGTACGCTCTTCTAGCGGGCATCTTGTGAACAGTTGCGTTCCAGAAGAGCTACGCGATAAATCCACTACGTTGACAACTAGCGATGGGGTGCATCTGTCTGCACTTGTGCTTGGAAGCGGAAATAAAGGAGTCTTGCTTGCACACGAGCAAGGGTATAACATTTGCTCTTTTCTTGACACGGGAACTGAACTGGCAGACAGCGGATATCTGGTTATTATTCCTGAATATCGTAATCATGGTGCCTCACAGAATATTCCGGAGGATAATCAGAATATAGATCGTGATGCAGATGCTGCCTTAAGCGAACTCAAACGATTGGGTGCAAAAAGAGTGTTTTTGGCCGGAGCATCATGTGGCGGTAGTACAGCAATCATTGCAGGTGTTCGTCAAGCGCTGCCTATTGAGGGGCTGATTATTCTTTCTTCTCCTGCACAATGTGGGCCCCTTGATGCCATTCCAAGCGTCGAGAAGATTAAAGCACCATCCATGTTTGTTTTTTCACCTGGCGATTATGGAGGCTCAATTGAAAAAGAAGTGCGCAAATTATATCTAGCATCCGGAGCAACGGATAAAGAGCTGATTGTGGATGAGAGTGGTTATCACGGAACAGATATGTACCAAAGGGGAGAGCACGGTGATGTATTAAAGTCCAAGCTTATTGACTTTGTTAAAAAGGTATTTAATTAAAGTAAATCAGGCGGAGTGTTGTAAGACGACAAGAACATACACGCTTAAAAGCCGCATAAAAGCGGCTTTTTTTGTTTTAACGATATATGTTCTGGTCAGAACCCGAAAACAAGAACATATATATTCTGCCGTTCTGAGTGGGCCTCATCCTAAAGAAGTGGGGGACAGGGTCTCAGTTGGCAGATTTATGATGCTCGTATGGCTAATCCGTAATGTCTCCGCACCAGCGAGTGATACCTTCATTTATTTTTTGTATTGGATTCGGATCAGATAGAGAAATCGCCCAGGCAATATGTCCATCCGGACGAATAAGTGCCGTGTGGACGTCGTTCCAATCCGCGTCTGCCTCAGCCAAAGATGCATGTAACACTTGAAGGTTGCTATACGTTTCCCATTGGCCACTATTCTGTTCATTAGAATGGAAATACAACAGAAGAAAAGTACCTTTGTGCAGGAGCGGATAGGAGTTCATCCATTGCCCGTCTTTCAGTTTTAAGCGGAGATCTTTGAACCGTTTCCCGTTTAAAGGATGGGAAGGCACTTCGGCATCGGGAGTATAGTGCACATCTATTGCGGAAATTTGTGCAGCGATTTGATAATTAGCCTCTGGTATTTGAATCAGATCAGCCAGCATGCTTCGCAGTTCCGTGATGGGAGGAGTCACGTCCAGAAGCAGGGTTTGGACCTCGGTATTCCGGAGCAAGGCCGTATTCCATGGAAAACGTTCGGTATGATAACTGTCCAAAAGCCAGTCCGGAGCCCAGCCTTTGATCGCTCCTGCAAGCTTCCAGCCTAAGTTCATCGCTTCTTGTAAGCCGACGTTCATTCCCTGTCCACCCGCTGGAAAATGAATGTGCGCCGAATCTCCCGCTAAAAACAATCGACCATTTCGATAACTTCCCGCTTGCCGCGTAGCATTTCCGAAACGGGACATCCATTTCACATCGTTCAATCCCAGGTCGCTTCCGGTCGTTCGGATGAGCGATGAACGAAACTCTTCCAATGTAACGGGCTCATCCTTAGAGATATTACGTCTCTCCATATCGATAATTAAGACCCGATAAATATGATCATTGATCGGCATGATGCTGACCAAACCTTTTTCTGTAATTCGGGATACGACACTCATAGGAGCCAAATCAGATAGAACAGCATCCCCCAAAATTGCCGTGAAGGTTGCGTTTGTACCTTCAAAGGATATATTTGCATGTTTGCGAACCAAACTTCTGGCTCCGTCCGTACCTACCACATAAGCTGATCTTAACGTTGTTTCTCCATGAGGTCCCGCGATCTTAACGTCAACCCCATCCTCATCCTGATGCACAGATAGAGCCTCAAACTCTCTCCAGACCTCTGCGCCAAGACTAAGAGCCCATTCCTCCAGCACCTTCTCCGTCTCACTCTGAGGTAAAAAGAGAGTGTGATTGGAAGAAGAATCCAACACAGAGAAATCCAAAGGAGTTTCTAATCCGGCAAAATGTCCTCTCGAAAGTAAGCGGCCTTTACTAATTAATTTTGATTTCACTCCACGCATATCTAATATTTCAAGGGTTCGTGGATGTACGGTAAGCGCACGTGAATATGGGGTTGTCTCATTTAATCGCTCAATGACGCAGACCTTTACACCGGCTAATGCCAATTCTCCAGCTAACATCATGCCGACAGGTCCGCCACCGATAAGGATGACTTCATATTTCATATCAATAACCTCTTTTCTTAAACATTATGGGAAGATCACGATAGCGTCTATTTCGATAAGCCATTCAGGATCGGCTAGTGCTTGAACGCCTATATAGGTGCTTGCTGTCTTCGGCCAGTTAGGGCCAAACACATGAAATCCGGCGTCAAAAATAATCGAAATCAATTCCGAGTGGTGGTTTACCACAAAAATATTCATTTTTGCAATGTACAATGGATCCGCTCGCACGGCTTCCAGTGCATACTTAAGATTGGTGAACACTTGAATCGCTTGCGCGTAATAGTCCCCTGAACCGACCAAAACGCCTGTTTCATCTACAGCAACCTGACCTGAGATGAAGGCCAGTTTAGAGGCAGTAGTTACTACGACATGGGAAATGACAGATGTAACCTTATCCGTCAATGTCCTGGGATTCACGATTTCCATAGGCAGGCATGAACCTCCTTCATTAATTATTGTTTCACTTGAACCTTTTTTGGTATTTATAAAAAAAGGGGGTATTAAAATTATATATAATTATTGTTTCAAATGAAACAATGTAATTGTACGTGGTCACTCTTTATCCTGTCAACTCCAATCTCAATATATGAGTATACCTTTATTTCTCTGGAAACAATCTGTGATATGATGAGGCAAATTAGTCGAGGAGCCAGCATAATCATGGATACTGCCAGTAAGAACAAAACTTCCATTCATGAAATTTTCGTTCAGTTTCTTGAGCAATAAGAGCAGCCCAATCGCTGGCCCGGAGACAGGAGCAAATCGCTTCACACCCGTTCGCCTGGATCTAGCTTCGCTGGAATCGGTCCGACAGTTCGCGGAGCAATAGCCGTTACAGGGTCTTCCTCCTTTGCATGCATTAATCTGCAATGCCGGAGTCCAAAAGGAACAGGGGACAGGGCTTGGATTGATGATGTGCTATAAAATTATTCATGACCACAAAGGGAACTTGAGCATTCGAAGCGCCGTTAATCAAGGAACCACGGTCGATATCAAATTGCCTGTTACGGACTAACTACTCTGGAATATCGATGCGGTGGTTTAAGTGTAACAGTAAAAATAGTCTAAGGAAAATAGAGGCGAGAACTATAGCTGAAGTGTATTACGACAAGAACCTCCATACAGTCTCGCCGTGGGAAGAGAGGCTGAGGTTCGACGTCTTCTCCAAGTGCTGGGGCCAAGCCCCAAGCATGTTACATTAGAAAAGACGACGATGGACGAGATCATCCGACCCATTAACCCAAGCCAAAAGATTCCTAAGCTAAATAAAGCTATTCTTTCTTTGGGAACAAAAGGAAGGATTGCGCATGAAAAATGCGAACTCATGTAGAAAATCAGGAGATTATCCTCCTGCTTTCTTATTCATTGGAGTATTAAGCCTTTTTCTCTTGTTGGTACAACATCCAACTCACGATCAACATGTACACTACTGTTACAATGTGAATCCATGATGGCGTTTTATCTAATGCATGTTGCAGCACTACAGTCGCATCCACAACAGGCATACCTGTTGCGGCTAATAAAAATACCATGGATGCTTTTCTCATCCGGAGCCCCATCAAAGCTAGTAAAAATACCCCCATAAATAAATCACGGTCTGCTTTAATCCAAACAACGGATTTGTCCGAGGCATCTTGCAATGGCAGGCCAAAACTTTGTATTGCCGTTTCTGGAGTAAGAAACCCTTCTACTCCTATATACAACATCAATAGTGTGACAACGCCAACCAACCAAAACGTTACAGCCTTTGGCCCCCAATAGGATGGACTCATTTTATCGATCTCCTTTTTCAGCTTTATGAAAATCCATCTTCTTTTAAGCGTTGATTGATCTGATTCACATGCTTCTTTGCTTTCTTGGCCGAACCCCAATGCAAGTTTTAGGATATTGAACCGATGACTCACCCGTTAGAGTGAGGTGAAGGTTAAACTATTATTTCTTTGATCGGCCTCTTAACTGAGCGATATAAACATGGAATTCAGGAAGATTAGTAAAATCAAATGCTGCATACCGTTTGGACAGAGTTGCTACAACTTCTTCTTTGGTTGTTTCTGCTAAAGCGAAGACAGGCGGTTTTGTGGGTACGCGAAACTGTGTATGATCATGCGGCAAAACAGTAACGATGGTTCCAAGTGGCTCATCCGTTTCATGTTCATACAATGTACTCCACATGCAGCGATACTGATCTGTTTCCTCTGGGTTTGTTCCCCATTCTCTCGAAATTTCCATATCACCAGGGAGTCGGGTAGAGACTCGCAGTCCAGCATCTTTCAACTGGGAATGGATATTTTGATAAAGGTAGTTTAAATAGGTTCCATACGAAGGTTCACCTGCGATTGCAAATGCATGCTCCAACCGTGCTTTCTTCTCTGTTAAGATAACATCCCAGTTTGCGGTTACATGATCTTCTAGAAATTGGCCAACAGTAAAAATCTTGGCTCTATCTTGATTGTTTTCAAGATAGGAAACAAGTGTTGCAGTCATGACACATCACTCCTATAAGGGATTGGTTGACAGCAGGAATAAGTGATAGTTATTAGTAACTAACATTTTCGAGTAAAAAAAATTATGTGATCCCACGACAATAAGTTTGCACACAATGTTGAATAAAATCTTCCTTTGAATCCGTAATAAATTGGTTTCCAAGGAATGTTAGAGAAGAAAAATATCCAAATAAGAAAGTTAAGAAAGAGATGGCTTGTTTATCTGGGTCTTCGATCTTTGCTTTCTTTTTTTCACTCATAACTTGAAAATAGTGAGCTAAGAATTGTTTTAGTTTCTTTGGATTATGTGATACGTGATGACTTAACTCAGGCATTGTCGTTCGCTCTTGGACAGAAATAAGGAAAATAGAACGGTTTGCTTCCATTTGATCCAAGTAAGTCGAAGCGATGAGATACAGATCTTTTTCCAGATCCCACGTAATTTGGGTTTCAAAAAGATTTTGGAATGACGTTACAATGGAGTGTTTTTCAATGGCGGTCTCCAATAGCCTTTTTTTCGTCTCAAAATGCCGAAAAATTGTCATTTCGCTTACTTGTGCACTTTGTGCAATTTCTTTAATGGTAACAGCTTTAAAACCTTTGTCCTTCATCAGCTCTATGGCTGTCTGTAAAATGCGGTCTGCGGTTCCCGCTTCTGATTTCTGCATCATTTCCACCACCCTTCAATGTTAGTTATTGGTAACTATCATAATGTTAGCATAATTTGGAAAGAAGTCAAGATGCTGAATTGAAATTGCTGCCAAAGCAACAAGTCGAACGTTTTAATAAAAACATGGCCCAACACGCCCAACTGGAGCCTGAGGCGTTGGAATAGTGGTCGAAGAATCAGCCGCGGAGCTTGCGGCTCTTGCTTTTTGTGTTTTAACGCCGAAAATGCAAGAACTTGTATGGTTACCCGTGGTTGATGTGCAGGGTTAAAAGAAGAACCGAAGCCGATAAGTTGATGCCTGCAAAACCGGTTTTACAAAGCTAAACTGGCTTCGGGCATTAAGCTAACGGGCAGTATAGTTTAGTTATAAACATACTTTCCAAAAAAGCGTGTGATAAACTGTTCGAAGCACGACACCTGAGGGGGATGAAAGACACGATGGAAGAATCAGTAGTTATACAAGCAGAACGAATAGCATGCGATTTTCTTCTGGATCAAGTAAAAACTTCATATCAAATCATAGGTAAAGGCATCATCAATCAGATTTGCGTAGTCGAAACGGAGAGTCATAAAGTCGTTGTACGGATGAACGATAAAGATTCATTTCCAGGCTTTATCAAGGAAAAGTGGTGCATCGAGCAAGCAGCCGCAGTTGGCGTTCCAGGACCTGAGGTGTTGTCCATTGGTATAGTTAATGAAACCGCATATATGATTCAAGCCTTTATTGAGGGAGACAACGGGGTAGACAGCACTGTTCCCACGTGTGAAGTTTGGAGAAAACTGGGCGCATATGCCAAGCGTATTCATTCTATTCAAGTTAAAGGATTTGGAGGGAATCTGATTGATCCAGTCCAAGGTGAGTTTCAGTCACCTTCTCATGCCGGATCAGACGGCAGTTGGCAAGGGCATGTGCAATATAATATCAATTGTTTAACTGAGCATGATCGCTTGATTGAGCTTGGAGTAATTACTCAGATGGAATCCCAGAGAGTAAGAAAACTGTTTGAAAATCTAAAGAGTGAACCGTTCCGCTTCGGCTTAAACCATGGAGACATCTCTTTAAAGAATACGATTGTCAATCAGGCAAACCAAGTTATATTGCTGGATTGGAATCCAGAAGTAAGCGTGGTACCGCATGCAACTATTGCTCAATTGATGCATTACCAAATCCTTGGATTAGAAGAAAGCGCTAGTGTTGAGGAATTCAACGCGTTTATGGATGGGTACGGAATTAGCGAAAAAGACCTTTCTGAAACGAAGCATTTCCTGTTATTAAGGGCTTTCGACAACCTCAGGTGGGCTATTGATCGAAGTCCTGATCTGATCAAACCCTATGCTGCGTTTACGAAACAAGTCATTGACATGATTATGGATTAGCAGAAAATGATCGGTGTTTCTGTATCTTGATTCAACCAAGTGTGAAGAACAAGATTGAACCAAGGGACGGAACAAGATAGTTTAATCCCGTCTCGAATTTGTTCTTCGTGCGATGGATCGTTCCGCTAACGGGCTGGATAGTTCCAATATTGTGACACTATTCCGAGGTTTTTTACTACGTATGAAATTGAGACAGATAATATTGAGAAAGATAAAATTGAGCAACTTATTCGACGTAATCTCCTTTCTTCTGATAATCGATTAGGATAGCTAAATTAAGGAGGAATAGCATGGCTATTAAAGCGAAGGATTAACATGCACAATGGCGGCCATCGTTGAACAGATCGTTCGAGACCATATTCACTACTATTACTCAATTCGGATTCAAACAAAACTAAATAACCAGTCGCCGATTGGTTACCGACGTCTGGCTGTTTAACTTACAATGTTTTTTGATTGCTGTCTCACAAACGGGGGGCAGCCCCTTTTTAACGATGGGTATTCTATAAGTTAACGTCCAATTGATTATGAAGTGCGGACCTCCCGGCATCCGTCAGTCTAACGGACCTCCGAATCTCTCCCCGTACGATCCACTTAAGTTCAAAAAGCTTTTTGGTTATTTCTACGGCAACAGGTCCTGCTAAATGACGAACCCTTTCCGTCCAATCAATATGGTAAGGTATTATTTTATGCTTACTGTTAGTCTTAATCCCCAAGCGTTCCAGCCACTCTTTACCGTGTGCAGTCAGAATATAGCCTTCCTCCAACTCATCTAAATAACCTTTATAAACGAATGCCTGCGTAAGTCCTACGCCCAATTTTCCGGCGATATGGTCATAGCAGGTTCTCCCCGAGCTCAATGCTTGGGCTTGATTGGACTGCCGTAAGGAACGAACAGGTGCAGGAGGGGACAGGGCGGCCAAAGACTCAAGCGCCTTCGCCACATCTGCATGAGCCAATCGATAGTAACGATGACGTCCTTGCACTTCAACGGCAATCAGATTTCCTTCCAGCAATTTGGTGAGGTGGGCGCTTGCCGTTTGAGGTGTAACCTTCGCGATAGTTGCAAGCTCTCCTGCCGAATGAGCTCTACCATCAATCAGGGCGATAAGAATGGCCGCTCGGGTCGGGTCTCCAATAAGTGCCGCCGCTGCCGTTATATTATCGTTCATCATTCATCCCTCCATCCTAGAATTACCATCGCAGCATCCATTCTCCCATTCTAGCATTTGGACATTTCGACGGCACGTGAAATATTCCCAGGTTATACTTTTGGAACAAGAAGATGATTGTAAATTCGTACCGAGGTGATGGGAATGAAAGAAACAGATATTTCACAGAGCACGCCCAAGACGGGAGACTTGCTTGTCGTTTTTACAGCAGGGATCGGACTATTTCTGTCTACGCTAGATTCAGGCATGATTAATATTGCGTTGCCGACACTGTCGCAAACCTTTCATTCCAGTTTAACTACAATGGCTTGGACGGTAACGTTGTATTCCCTTACTTTGACAGGAACGATTATTATTTTTGGCAGGCTGAGCGATCGATTCGGCCGGCTACGGATTTATTCACTCGGGTTGATTCTATTTTCCGTTGCTTCTGTATGTTGCGGGTTCTCGCGTACGGCAGGCCAGTTGATTGCATTTCGAGCCCTGCAGGGCATCGGCGCAGCCATGCTTCAAGCGACGGCAATAGCGATCATTACGACTACGATTCCAGAAAAGCGCAGAAGTACGGCGTTGGCTTCACTAGCAGTCATTATGGGGATTGGACCGGTTTTGGGTCCAAGTATTGGGGGGGTTATAATTTCGCTCGGGGGTTGGCCTTGGATGTTTTGGATCAACCTCCCGATTGCTGCTGCAGGTCTTGTGGGCTGCCGGTCATTATCGGTGGTAATCACGGAAAAGCACAGTTCAATTGAGCTCCATATCAAAGGCAATCTATTGCTATCTTTCTCGATTCTCTGCCTTTTACAGGGATTTTCTACGTGGTCTTCGACCGGTTTTTTCAGTCCGTGGACTTATGGATCTTTCGGTGCATTTATCGTGCTATTCCTAGGGTTTGTTGTATACGAATTACACGTTAAATTCCCGATCATCGATCTCCGGCTTTTTCGAAAAGGAGCGTTCACTGCCCCGATCCTTGCGATATTTATTTTTGGTGGAGCAACTTCCATAGGATTCATCGTTCCGCCGTATTTTTTGGAACGAGTTGCTTGCCTTGAACCTTGGAAAGCAGGTCTGGTGAACTTATTCGGTCCTCTGGGACTCGTATTGTGCTCAAGCGTCTCGGCAAGGCTCATCCCTCATTGGGGGAATACCCGTATGATGTTAAAGGGCATGTTTGCGATGTTCATTTCATATATTGTTCTCGGCCAAATGCAGGCGAACTGGAGCCCTTGGGTCATTGCGGCATTCATGTTTCTTTATGGCTTAGGCGGAGGCTTGTTTTTAACGCCCAATATGAAGAGCATAATGGAGTCAGTTGGGCAAGAAATTCAGGGAACGATCGGAGCAGTGCAGCGGATGGTGCAAAACCTTGGGATTGCCATTTATACAGCAATTGCTATCGTTCTTATACCGGGACATTCGTCAACGGGAACGGCAGATCTGCTGGCAGGACTGCAAAGATCGTGGGATTTTGCGGCGTTAAGCATTTTGGCAGGTATTTTAGTGTTCCTTGGTAACCGCCGGAATTCGAAAAGTTCGTAGCATTGTTATGTACATATGAGTATTCGAGGTCCCGGATTCCCGCAGTGCTGCCCGAAGCATTTTCTAATGAAACAGGAACACTGCAGAAACTTGTTTTATTGGGTGCTTGCGCTTGACTTCCGTGGTGACAACGAGCGAACTGCTAAACTGTACAATCTCTAAGGTTGACAGAATACGGAGTATTACCCTCTTTCGTAGCCGTCGGCACTGCCCGATACGACAAAATATTTTACGCTTTTGATCTACGACAATCCAGAAACGAGCTTTCAGAAATACAGCATCCAATTTTAAACAATTACAGATCTATCATGTTTTTTTATACGGTTGACCCTGGAACCGCCGACGATATAACTACCCAATGGAGTATGCATAATGGCCCATGTGAACAACCAAGACAGCATAAGTGCGACGACTCCCCCTTCAGGGGGCTATTGCCTTGGGGATTTTGCAGTATACGAGGCCTGTGGATCTCAGGATCAAACAGCTGTGACAGCCCAACAAACTTGACAAGTGCGGCAAAGACGGACACAACGGTCAGCAAGTATCGTTTGCCGAAAAAGACAAGAACATATATGGTTAACCGTGATTGATAAAGAACCTCAATACATATGTAGTTTTTAGCGTCAAAACGAGTTATGGTTACAGAAGTCTATCCTTCATTACGAACGGTTTATTTACTATTGTTCCCTTCTTCGGTTCCCTTCTTCGCCAGCAGCGCCAATTTGTTGTCTAGCATCCGGGCGAGAAGAGACTGCGATTGTTCCAATTCTCTTTTCCTATGGTCCATTTCCTTCATCTTCTTCCGCAAAAATTCAATGGCCCGGGAGAGCTCAAGTTTGTTCCCGTCTTCTTCCTTCAAAATAACTTTGATTTCCCTTATCGTAAAACCCGCAGCCTGAACCCTTTTGATCAGTAAAAGGTGTTCGACCGCTTCCTCGGTATAATCACGATAATTATTGTCCCTGCGCTCAACGTGGCGTCTATCCAGCAATCCTTCTTTCTCGTAATAACGAATGGTCGGCGGATTTAACCCGGTCTTCTGCGCCAGCACATGAATTTTCATATTTCCTCCCGCGTAAGGCTTGACCTTCAAGTATACTTTATAGTTTATACTTTAGAGGTCTAATGGAACCTTGTCAAACCTATTGGCACAATAGTCGATCAGAAGGAGGAGCTGTGAATGAACACTCAGAAAAGGAATTCACCGACCAGAGCTGTAGTTTTGGGGGGCGGTGGCGTGACGGGCATCGCATGGGAGGTTGGCGTCTTAGCGGGACTGCTCGAATCCGGAGTAGACCTCCATCAAGCTGACGTGATCATCGGAACGTCCGCCGGTGCCTTTGTCGGAGCAGCCCTGGCCAGTGGGTACGACATGAATAAACTGTTTGCCGCCCAGTTGGAGACGAACTCGGCTGAGATACCGGTTGCCGCGTCCAAAGAATTGATGCAAGCGTGGTATAAGGCATTTGACACGGGAGGAAGCGATCCGCGAAAAGTCGGGGCAGAATTCGGGCTTATCGCCAAAAATAATCCCTCCCCTGTGTCGCCTGAACAGCGGCGCATCGTGGTCGAGAGTCGCCTTGTGACCAGAAAATGGCCGGCGAATCTTAAGTTGACCGCTATCGATGCCGATACCGGGCAACTTCATACTTTCGATCATCAATCGGGAGTTTCTTTGCTCGATGCCGTGTCGGCCAGTGGGGCCGTTCCGGGAATTTGGCCGCTTGTATCGATCGGTGCCCGCTTCTGGACCGACGGAGGAATGGTGTCCACGACCAATTCAAGGCTGGCTGAAGGTTACGAACGGATTGTGATTCTCTCCCCGATGCCAAATGGTTATGGCTCCATCCCGGGAGCGGCGGAGGATGCGGCAAGCATGCGTACAAGCGCGGACGTTTATCTCATAACACCCGATGAACGCAGCGTTGTGGCCATCGGCCCGAATCCGTACGACCCGGCTCGCAGCAGCGTAACAGCGATCGCCGGGCGGGAGCAGGGATGCTCTATCGCCGAAGCTGTTCTGACTATGTGGTAAGAAGCCGCTTCTTTCTGTCCTAACGGACAAAAGGGTGCAACAGATGGCGGCTATTTCGCTCGTTCATCTTATACTTAAGTACAGCCGACAAGGAAAGGTGCTTATCTTGCGAATCCATCGAAGCGTTAAGCTATTTCAAGGGCCGATTGATCTCTACGTCTTGTTTGCGGGAAATAAGAGGACCGTAACGGCATTTGGGCCAAGCTTGGAAGCGCCGTCGTTTTGGACAGTGATGTGAATCAGGCTCATTAAGCTAACGGGTAGGATAGTTCTACTATAATGTTTTTTTAACTATACATTGCATCCAGATTATGTTGAAATAATGAGTGAATGAGCTTAAAAATGATAATTGTTGTTGATGGACTTGGAGGAATGGGGAATGTCTTTTATAAAAGGAATAGAATTATGCCGTCGATTTCATATGGAAATTGTTGAGCCTGTAATGACGGACAATTACTCTTTCTTGTCCTATTCATCGGCTCTAATTGGTCCCGGTAGCGAAGTGCTCGGATATGATACGGAAATGTCGACTGATCACGATTGGGTTCCCCGGGTATATCTTTTTCTTAACCAACTAGATATCGGGTATTCCGAACACATACGATCAACTCTGCAAGAACGAGCTCCAGAACGGTTCTATGGCTTTCCCGTAGATATAGGGAGGAGCGTAATTACCACGGTGCCGAGGTTCATCGAAAGTTACCTTGCTGTAAACAAAATTGAACGATTAGAACCTGTAGATTGGCTAACCTTTCCTTCGCAGTCACTTCTCGAAATAACACGGGGGGAAGTTTATAGGGACGATAACGGTCAACTTTCCACATTACGCAAACGATTCGTATATTACCCTCACGATATTTGGTTATACCTTATGGCATCCAGTTGGCAGCGAATCGGTCAAGAAGAACATCTGATGCATCGTTCGGGTTTTATAGGGGACGAACTTGGCTCAGCTATTATTGCTTCTCGCCTTGTCCGCGATATTATAAATCTCTGCTTTCTCATGGAGCGTCAATATGCACCTTATCCAAAATGGTTTGGTACTGCATTTAAACGTTTGAAATGTTCTGATCAAATACTTCCTTACCTTTGGACTGCTCAAACGGCAGTTACATGGAGAGAACGCGAATGTGCTTTGAATAATGCTTACAAACATCTATCAAATATACACAACGGACTAAAGATCACTGAAAAGATCCCTGATGATGTTTCATACTTTTTTGATCGTCCTTTTAAAGTAATGAGCGGTGGAGATATTGCTTGCCTCATCGCAAATCAAATTGTCGATACAGACATTCGGCAGTTATCCAAAAAACGCTTGATTGGTAACATTGACCAGATCACAGACAATACAGATTTCAGGAACATGAATAAGTGGTCTGAGGGAGAAGGAGTATACGCAAGAAAAGCTTTGAAAAAACTATTTAAGCCCGGTTTGTAATTTAAATCCAAAAGGATTCCACGGTGACCGTTATGCTAACGGGTACAATAGATCAATGAAGACATTTAAGGGCAGCCGGCTTTTTGGTCGGCTGCTTTTTTTTACGCATTCAAAAGCAGCTAGGAAATATAAAGATCCGGGATGAGGCGCAGCAGGCTGTACTTTACAGAATCGACCCCTACGGCACTGTGCAAGAAGTTTTTGGAGGGCACGTTGGTCGCGGATTCCATTGAATATTATAAGCAGAATAAAACTTGCCCATATGCCATACGGCCAATCGATGACGTTGCTTATGATGGTGGAGAGTTAGAAACATGTGTATCTGTTGTGGCTGCATTGCGGTATTGGCTGGGTGAGAACCCAACCATATTCTTAAACATTTTATTGAAGAAACTTAAGTCCTCGTAGCCGACATCCTGGGCAACTTCCATAATTTTGCGATCGGACTGCTCCAGCAGTTGCTTCGCCACTCGAATGCGTGTTTCGTTGCGGAATTCAGTGAATGTCTTGCCGATATATTGCTTAAATTTGGTTGAGAATCCGGTCTGACTCATCCGGCACATCTCGCTGACCTGAGCAAGCGTTAACGGCTGTGCGTAATGCTTGCGAATAAACTCGCTGATGTGCAGGATGACCTTCTCGTCAGACGATAATTCCTGCAGGGGGGAATGCTTCCGGTCGTGATGGCAGCGGCTCAAAAAAATAAAAAGTTCAATCAGGCGCGTTTTCGTCAAAATACGATATCCAAGCTTCTTCTCTTTGAAATCAAGTATCAAGTGATGGAGAAGGGATTCCATTTCAATCTGTTCATAAGGCTTCAACCGGAGATGCCCTTGGAAACGAACTGTCTTTCGAAGAAAGGGTTCCAAGTAGAAGAAGTCTACGAAGGAGGCGACATCGGCGAGCGGCTCCAATTCGCGCCGTAACAACTCGGGTTGAAAGAGCACGTTATATACGACCGGGAGATGCGCATTGCCCGCTCGATAAGGATGCTCCTCTTCAGGCTCGATCATGAAAACGTCGCCTTCCGCAATATTGTAGTATTCTCCCTTATAGTAATGTTCTCCTTGTCCTTGGGCGATATAAGCAAGCTCGATGAAGTCATGCGAATGGGAGGGAACGATCTCTCCCGAATTGAATCGGTAGGGAGCAGCATAAAACAGGAAATCACGGCTTTCTAGGAACTTTCCGCTGTCCATTCGTGTCATGTGATCATCTCCAATATTTAACAATAGGACTGTTCATGACTAAATTATAACGCTATGCAGGCAAACGGGTAAGACAGAAAAGGCGGACTGGATCGAATGACCCCGCCCGCTTTCGTGTCTATGTCTGTTTGGCGACCAAAGGAAATAAACCGCCGCCGAACGGTTGCCCTCCCTCAAGACCTGCATGTTCTGTTACTAGATGGCTTTTGCCGCTATAAATGGTCCCGTCCGGCATGTAAATGATTGCCAATACACGCCTTGGTTCGTCGCTTTGATTCGCGTGCGCGAAGTGGAAGGTGAGACCATCGTGGAACGTGCAGCTGCCTCGTTTCAATGGGACCTTCACCGGCTTAGTTTTCTCCAGCTCTGTTCCCCTGATCTGATCATATAAGTCCTGAGGGTCTGCTAAGTTAATCCCCCGCAGCGTGCCCACCTTATGGGAGCCCGGAACAAACATCATGCAGCCGTTGTGTTCGTCGACATCATGCATTGGAATCCAGACAGATAAGGCGCCGGGTGCGGTCATCGGCCAATACGGAAAATCCTGATGCCAGGCCGTCGGCTTGGAATCCTGTGGCAACTTCCATAATCCGTGGTCATGGAAGAGGCGAATGCCGCTCGCGCCGCTTAGCTTCATTGCCATCTTAGCCAGCTTCGGGTGAAATGTGTAACGGCTCATGCCGCCATGATCGCGCCAAAGGTTTACCTTCTGGTTTAATACCTTGTAGTAGCTCTCGCCTTTGACAGAGGTGGCTACCGAATGATTACTTTCCTGTGTCATGGCTTCCTCCAAAAACTCGGATAATTCATTCATTTCTTCTTCCGTTAGGGCATTCTCGATTTCAACGAAACCATTCTCCTGATAAAAATCAATTTTGCTTTGCGGTAACAGTACATCCATCGCGATAACTCCTTCCAACGTATAGGATGGTCATCTTTGATAACACATTACCAGAGGAATATGTTCTAATTCTTGGGTTTTTCTACAATACAGTAAGGTTATTTTTTAAAGTGAAAATGTAAGAATCACCACATACCCATTTTATTTCCGACTGCCCGTTCCAGCGATCTGGATAAGCTCCAATAACGTATGAAACCAGCTACATGTGCAAGCAGAAAAAAACGCTCATTAAATGAGCGTCAACCAATCAATGACTACAACGGTTATTGATAACGAAGATTAGTTACTATCCGTTCGTTCACTTATTTTCTTATTTGCCTGCATATCTGCAAGCAGCTTCTTATATTTTTCGGTTGCCCGCTGGTATGCGTCGGATCCTAGAAATAAGCAGGTCGGTGGATTGTTGGATTCTACCAGCTCGATAAAAACTTCAGCAGCCTTTTCCGGATCACCAAGTTGCTTGCCATGATTCGCTGCAAATTGTTTAATGCCTTCGTGGAGAGGAAGATAATCCGCTATTTTATAATCCGCGACAACAAGAGATTCGGCTGAGTTAAACTCAGTTCTAAATCCCCCCGGCGCAACAACCGTTACATTAATGCCCATAGATCTAACATCCTGGGCTAACACATCAGACATCCCCATAATAGCCGACTTTGTGGCAGCATAAATACTCCATCCCGTGTGTGGAGCAACTCCAGCGATGGATGAAATATTAATGATGTGGCCATAGCGTTTCGCCCTCATGTAGGGTAAAACACTTTGGATGACGTAAATACTGCCAAACACATTAACTTCGAAGTTTGACATGATCTCTTGTTTGGAAAGCTCCTCTATTGCTCCTCCAATTCCGTATCCGGCGTTATTAACCGCTACATCGATTTGCCCGAAATATTCGTATGCCAATTTCACGGATTGATCAATAGACTCGGAACTTTTCAGATCCACTTGCAGTGGCAAAAAACGACCCTCTGGGACCTGGCCAACAGCTCGTTTCAGCTCCTCTAAGTTTCTTGATGTAGCAGCGACCCGGTAATTGTTACTTAACAACTTTTTTACAAGAGCAAGTCCAAGACCTTTCGAAGCCCCTGTAACATACCATACCTTTTGATTCAACAATGATATCTCATCCTTTCATTTAAGATGTGTTTATTATGTATCAGCACCTGCTCTGACCTGTATAAGAAAACTTTCAACATTATGCCTATTCTTGTCATACTATTAACAAACAGAATGCTTTACTTTATATTTAAAAGCATGAGAGACATCATATTAGAGCAGAGGTGTTCCGTGTGACCGAAATCGCTTTGCAACAACACGAGTTAGCGGGACTCATCAAAAAGTTTACAGGAAAAGATGGGGACCATAAAACCCTAATTCCTTCACTCCATCTCATCCAAGACTCCAAAGCATTGGTCCCAATATGTAGGATTCAAAAGCCCTCCTTATGCATTGTTGCCCAAGGTGAAAAAGTAATCATTCTGAGCTATGAAAGTTACAAATACGGTGTTAGCGATTATTTAGCTGTGTCTTTAGACGTGCCTATATCGGGACAGGTGATCAAACCTTCGCCGGAAGCTCCCTTTTTGTCAATCAGGCTTGATCTTGATGCAGGAGAGATTTTTGAAATCATGAAAGAGACCCATCTGTTACCAGAAAGCATAGAGCATTATCCGAAAAGTTTATTTGTTGGTAAATTGAACATGAATCTTCTTGATGCAGTGATTCGGCTAGTAAAACTATTGGATACTCCAAAAGATATTTTAGCGCTAGCACCATTAATAATTAAGGAAATCATATATAGGTTACTTACTGAAAAGGAGGGGGATGTTTTCAGGCAAATTGCTACATCTGGTAGTCATTTTGCAACAATTGCAGAGGTCGTAGAACGGATTAAAACAAACTTTGACAAACCTTTACGCATTAATGAATTAGCGCAGATCGCCAATATGAGTACTTCATCTCTGTATCGACATTTCAAGCAAGTCACTGCGATGACACCCGTTCAATATCAGAAACAGCTGCGATTACAAGAAGGGCGGCGACTTTTAATAACTGATAAATACAACGTCGCAGATGTCGCATTTCATGTCGGCTACGAAAGTCCTTCTCAATTCAGTCGCGAATATGCCCGATTATTTGGGTGTCCTCCGACTACCGATATTTTACGGATGCAGTCCACAACTAATTTGTCTACTAGTTAAAAGATCAGTTGATTAAACATAGGTCCCGAGCTTGTTCGCACTGCTCGGGACCTTTCATATTTGGTTAACTGTAATTGACGGTTAGGATCATTTGAAAAGCTATGCAATTACTTAAATTATGAATGAAAGAAGGCATAGAAAATGATACGAGAAATTAAAGAGCAATTCACTGAAGAGATCCTTACCGAAGCAATACAGCGATATGACCTTAATCAAGACACTGTTCGTTCATTGGGAGGTTATGAAAGCTTTGTTTATGAATACCAGAAAAACAATGCATTTTTCATATTAAAAATCTCACATACAAATAGAAGAACAAGAAATAATATACTGGGTGAACTTGAATTTTTAAATTTTTTGTCGAATAAAGGACTGGCAGTTTCAAATGCTGTTCCATCGACCAGAGGTAATATGGTTGAAGAAATTGCTGCAGAAAATGGTTCGTTTCTAGCCATTTCATACGAAATGGCTCTTGGAAAAGAAGTGTCGGATGAAGATTGGAATGAATCGCTTTACGAAAAATGGGGCGAATTTATGGGGAAAATCCATCATGCCACAAAGGGTTATGGATGGAGTAATCCGGCGTTTAAACGACAAGCCTGGGATCAAGAAGTTCAATTAAAGGCGGAGAAGTACCTGCGACCTGATGATGTAATGATTTCAATTCTAAAAGAAAGATTAACAAGACTTACTTCTCTGCCCAAGTCCAATGATACATACGGTTTGACTCATACTGATTTTCATCAAAGTAATTTTTATCTGAATAACGGCGACATTTATTTGTTCGATTTCGATGATTGCAGTTATACGTATTTCGTAAACGATATTGGGATTACATTGTGTTATGCACTTTTTTTTTCCGTATAAGGAATTTGAAAATAAAACGGAATATTATAGATTGTTTTTCCGCCATTTTATAAAAGGATATCTAAAGGAAAATACAATCCAAGAAGAAGAAATAGAATATTTACAAGAGTCTATTAAACTTCGTTATGTATTGCAGTATATTTATTTTCATCAAGCAAACGATGTGTCAAATTTGGATGAAGAATCAATGAACAGTTTAAAAGAGATTCAACAAATAGCCGCTTCTGATGAGCCTATGCTGCCGATTGATTTTGTTCAAGAATTTAAAAATATTTATAATAGTATTCATTAACCTGGGAGCATTGTATTTTACCGGCTGCCGGGTAAAACTGAAAACATCTGTAATTGATTTTGGAGTGGATGATAAATTCGTGAACGAAAGTTATGGGTATGCACCGGTATAACAAGTATCTTTATTGGGCTAATGTAAAAGGCTCTCATAATTGATATATTGGGAAGAGGTTGACGTTCATGTTAGCAGAGCGATTTATTAATGACAATCTTGGAAAGTGTTTGCTTAACCGGAATAATTACCGACCGTTTCCTACAATCGAAGACCGAAATCAATGGAAACAGCTACCATTGAATCTTAGGTCTTTTTGGATCAATGAAGCCGCAAGTAAGCTTCATTATGCATGGCCTACTATAACTGCCACTCAATATATGGATTATAGCAGAACGGGTAATCGGGTCGATTTTGACAATACTTCGTGGAAAAGAAGAGAGGTGCTGGCTTCTTTAGTCATCGCCGAATGTTTTGAAAATCAGGGACGCTTTATGGATGATGTCATAAATGGAATATGGTGTATATGTGAAGAAACATTCTGGGGAATCCCTGGTCACGGTTATATGATGAAGAGGCAGGATCCACTTCCAGACATATCGGATCAGATTATTGAATTATTCTCTGCCGAGACGGCCGCGCTGCTTGCATGGACTTATTATCTGCTGAAAACCAAATTGGATGGAATAAGCATTATGGTAAGCGAGCGTATACAGTACGAGGTGAAAAGGAGGATTCTTGATCCTTATTTACAGCGGAATGATTTTTGGTGGATGGGTTTCAATCAGGAGAAGATGCTGAACAATTGGAATTCATGGTGTAATTCAAACTGCTTAGCGGCGTTTTTGCTGTTGGAAGACGACCCCAATCGACGAGAAGCAGCGGTGGTCAAGGCGATGAGAAGCTTAGATATGTATCTACATAGACTCCCTTCAGACGGCGGTTGTGAGGAAGGTCCGAAGTATTGGATGTATGCCGGAGGAACGATTTTTGATAGTCTGGAACTGCTTCACGGCGTTTCCGGCGGTAGAATTGATGTATACCAAGAACCTCAAATTAGGCAAATAGGATGTTATATTTACAAAGCTTTTATCGATGACTCGTATTTTGTCAACTTCGCTGACAGCCAGGCACAAGTCCATCTCCCCGCGGAACTTACATATCGATATGGACGCCGTATTGGAGATTCGAGGTTGTGTGAGCTTGGAGCAAGGGTCCAGAGAATGAAGCGGGAAGAAGGGACCCGCTTAGAGTTTTCATCCATGTTTCGCCTTTTGCCGGCTTTATTTAATTATTCGGAAGTAGAGCAATATTCCGGAAAATCTCCTTATATTCGAGATGCATGGTTTGACAGCATTCAAATCATGGTGGCACGAGAGCAGGAGGGTTCGTCCAAAGGGCTATTCCTGGCTGCCAAGGGCGGGCATAACGGTGAAAGCCATAACCACAATGACATTGGACAATTCATTGTATATTGTAATGGCTCTCCGATGATCATTGATCCCGGATTATTGACCTATACATCTAAATCGTTTTTCTCGGAGCGGTATACCCTATGGGCGATGCAATCAGGATATCACAATCTCCCTATTGTAAATGGCGTACAGCAACAGGACGGAAGACAATTTAGGGCCGATGAAGTCGAGTATAACCTGAATGATAAAGTTACATCGTTATCCATGAATCTCGCGGGAGCCTACCCAGAATTCGCCGGAATAAGAAAGTGGATAAGATCAGTTAATTTCTATCGTGGTTTGTCCCCGAATATTGAAATCAGTGACAATTTTCTTCTAAATCAAGTGACGGATGATATCACACAGATTCTAATCACGCCTCACCCTCCTCAAACCCAAGAAATTGGGGATATTATCCTTCAAGATAAAAATTACAATAGGGTAAAAATACAATATGACAGCGAAATGTATGCGTACTCCGTAGAGAAAATTTTACTCGAGGACGAAATCATGAGAGAGATATGGGGAGATGCCTTGTATCGGATGAAGCTTACAGCCATTATACCCGCCGCGCAGGGTGAGTGTGTAATCAGGATAAGCAGATAGTGGCGTTATGCTTAAATGATGAGCAGGGAAACTAAGCTCAATGAGGGCGATATGAGATTGGAGAAGATCACTTCACCATCGGGATTTACCATAATTAATGATGCATGGAATGCTAGTCTGGATTCGGTAAAAGATGAAGTTTTAGCATTTTATAATACGTGGCTAAGCAGGGTAGAAAGAAGAAGCTAGTGCGATAGGCTGATTCCCGCATAAACGGAGTTACAATAAATAATTATTAAATTGGAGGGTTATCGAATGAGTAAATTGATGTTACAGAACGTTTGACATTACGGCAACTTGAATTTGATGATGCTGAAGCTTTGGGTAGGGATTGGTGTAGTTTAACAGGCGGGGTTAAAGATCAGGAGTTGGGCAGATGAAAGGGTGATATTGCAATGCAATTCAAGTTGTATACGGATGTGCATGAGTTTTTCAATGACACCTATGATGTGCTGATGCGTCATGAAGCACAAAATTTGATTCCTCTTGGCAATATCATCATTGGGCATGAAGGAAAAGACAAAACAGACTGGCGTAACCCTGTAAATTGGCTTATGGCAACTATTACGGATGCTAAGGGCATACAACTTACCGCCATAATGACACCGCCATACAATATTACGCTTTATGCAACAGACAACATCATTAACCCGTATGCTATAAACTGTCTGATAGATGGTCTGAAAGACCGTGAAATTCCAGGTGTGATAACTGAAAAAACCTTGGCAGAATATTTTGCCAAAGAATATACCTTGCGCAAGGGTATAACCTTTAAAACAACCATGAGCCAACGTATATATGAACTTACGGCAGTAAACCCAGACATTCAAAAGATTGGTATCTGTTCGATTGCTAGATGAAAAGGATATTCACTTTTTCCCATACTGGGCTGAAGCATTTTATGCAGCGGGGAGTTATGGCAAAACAGAAATGTCCATCCCGCAGATGCAGACCCTTACCTCTACCGAATAGCATCAAAAAAGCTCTATATTTTAGAGGACAACGGGATACCCGTTTCTATGGCAGGATATACAAGGGAAATGCAGACGGCTATTGGCGTGGCATTTGTATATACCCCTCCATATGAGCGCAGGAAGGGTTACGCTACTTCAATTGTGGCGCAAATAAGCCAACTTGCATTGGATAAAGGGTTTACTAAGTGCGTCTTATATACGGACCTAGCAAATCTCACATTAATAGCATCTATTAAAAGATAGGCTATCTGCCAATTTGTGATTCGCTCCAGTTAAGATTTGAACAGTAGAATGATGCGGACAGAATTTCTGCTACCTTAGAAAATAAGAGCATAATATAGAGTTATAATGAAATCACTTGGAGTTGTAGGGGGAAACACATTCTATGTTAGGCGCTGAGATCAGTATAATGGAGTATTTTACGGAGCAAAACATCGAACTCCTTTTGGAGCGTTTTCGCTCGCTGGGGCCGCTGCCCGGCATGCTGCTAACTTTTCTAAAGTCTTTTGTTCCGCCACTGCCTACTATCATGATTGTCGGCGCCAATGCCGCCATCTATGGATTGTGGCTGGGTTTTTTATATTCGTGGATCGGCCTTGTAACGGGCAGTTTTTTTACGTTTTGGCTTTTCCGTAAAGCGTCGGATACACCATTTATTCAACGCTGGGCGGTCAGGCCCAAAGTACGGATGGCCATGGTATGGGCGCAGAGGAACGGGTTTAGCTTCGTTTTTCTCTTAAGCATGCTCCCGATAGGACCGTTCGTAGTCATAAACATGGCCGCGGGATTAACGCGAATGCCGACAGTTTCCTTTGCGGTAGCCGTAACTCTAGGCAAAGGTGTCATGGTATTCTGCGTTTCCTATATCGGAATGCATCTGTCCGATTTTATTGCGCAGCCCGTAAAGTTAATCGGTGTAGCGTTGTTTATTGCGGCTTCCATATGGTTGAACCGGAGGCTGCAGGCCTATTTTTCGTCCTCGGCAGCTGTAGCATCCGAGCCATCGAACACAATGGAATAAAGCGGGGAGAGAACTTGGAGTTAGATTATAAATATTAGAACAATGAAGGGGTATGTTACCAGATTGATTTGGTCATGTAAGACGACAAGAACATACACGCTTATTAGCCGCGTAGCTGCGGCTATTTTTGTTTGAACGATACATGTTCATGTCAGCTTCACTTATTCTAAAAGGTTGTATCGAAACCGAAGATCGCGCTAAAATGGCTTTAAATGTAACGCTCAAAAAAACGGGGGCTTCGCCGTGACAATGAATTGGATCGACTTGTCCAGGAATGCGATAGACTTATACGAGCAGAAACATAGGGGCGGGCATCTCGTGTCCGAGCACTATCACCAGACGCACCAGCTGCTATTTGTGCTGGAAGGGGAAGGCACGATCCGGCTAGAGGGTGAAGTACGGAAGTTGACGGTCGACGATACGGCGCTGATCGTTCCGTATTCCGTCCACTCCGTCATGTCCGACTTCAGGCTGACCTTGTTAGTGTTGGCGTTTGACGAGGCAGTGCTCGATCCGGATATGAGGGCGCAGCTGCTCCACGCCTACTTTCCGGCCTCCTGCCTGATGAAGCCGGGATTGTTTGCTGCGAGCGAACTGCGTCAGCTGCTGAGGAAAATGCTGTTCGAGCAGTCCCGGGAGCTGTCGCCGCTCGTCAGGCTTTCGCTTAAGGTCCAGCTGTCTCAGTTGCTGCTCTTGCTGGTTCGATCGGCCGGAACGGAGGCCGCCGGAGCGGGCTCCAGCTCCAACAAGCTGCGCGCCGAGAAAATTCGCAGCTACATCGATTCGAAGTATTTTGATCCGCTGACTGCGGGGGACATCGCCTCCAAGCTGGACATCAGCACGCGGCACGTGAACAACATTTTCAAGGAAAGGTACAACATGACACCGATGCAATATTTGACCGAGGTACGCATCCGCGTCGCCCAGAAGTTGCTGGTGGAAACGGGTAAGGACATTATTTCGATCTGCTTCGAGGTCGGCTACGATTCTGTTTCTACGTTTTACCGGTCGTTCAAAGCTGTCGCCAAGCTGTCGCCAAAGGCTTACCGGGAGATGAACGCGCCCGAGCAAGCTGAGTAGGCAGGGATCCTTCCGTCAAATGGACAGCGAGTGCACAATGTTCGATCAAACGCACAAGATAACGATCAAAGGACGTCCGTCCAATTGATCGAAACATATTTTCCCCTTCATCCCTCATCGGCTAAACGTCGGCGGGGATTTTGTTTTTCGCTCGGATAATTCGCTTCCAAAATTGAGAATCGTGTTCCCGTAATCGTAAGAAAAGCGGTTTTGCATCGACTACAATACGGTTATACGAAGCGAAGGGAGCGATGAACGATGGCAGTTCGCAACATCGGCATTATTATGAACGGCGTTACCGGACGGATGGGAACCAACCAGCATTTGGTCCGTTCAATTCTTGCGATTCGCAAGCAAGGGGGCGTCGCGCTACCGGACGGCGACGTCATCATGCCCGACCCGATTCTGGTCGGCCGGCAGGAGAGCAAGCTGCAGGCGTTGGCCGCTGCCCACGGCGTCGAACGTTGGAGTACCGATCTTGAAGCATGCCTCGCCGATCCGTATTATGAAATTTATTTCGACAGCCAGACGACGGTGCGCCGCGCCGAAAGCGTCAAGCAGGCGATCGCCGCGGGAAAGCATATTTATTGCGAGAAGCCGACGGCAGTCGATTTAGAAGGGGCTCTTGAACTGGCCCGTTTCGCCGCTGAGGCCGGGGTGAGAAACGGCGTCGTACAAGACAAGCTGTTTTTACCAGGATTGCTCAAGCTGAAACGCTTAAACGACTCTGGCTTCTTCGGGCGTATCCTGTCCGTGCGAATGGAGTTCGGCTATTGGGTATTCGAGGGCGACTGGCAGCAGGGTCAGCGTCCATCGTGGAACTACCGCAAGGAAGACGGCGGCGGTATTATCGTCGACATGTTTGCACACTGGCGCTATGTTCTCGAGAATTTGTTCGGGGGAGTGAAGGCTGTCTCCTGTCTTGCCGCTACACATATTCCGAAACGTCTGGATGAGCAGGGCGTTCCGTACGAATGCACGGCGGACGATGCGGCATACGCCATATTTGAGCTGGAAGGCGGCATTATCGTGCAGGCCAACTCGTCCTGGGCGGTGCGCGTAGACCGCGACGATCTGCTCACGGTGACGGTCGACGGCACCGAAGGCAGCGCCGTGGCGGGTTTGCGGGGCTGCAAGACGCAGCACCGGGTCAATACGCCGAAGCCGGTATGGAATCCGGACATTCCGAACCCGTTCCAGTTCCGTGACCAATGGGTGGAGGTGCCGGACAACGCGTCGTACGACAACGCGTTCAAGGTGCAATGGGAACTCTTCTTGAAGCATGTCGTCATCGGCACGCCGTTTCCGTGGGATTTGCTTGAAGGCGCGAAGGGCACCCAGCTTGCCGATCTAAGCTTGCAGTCGTGGCAGGAACGCCGCTGGATCGACGTGCCGAAGCTGAGCCTGTAAAAATAAATACTAAAAAAATCGGCTTTTCAGCACCGAGAAGGTTGGATGAAGCTAGGGACTGAGCAACGCAGCGTAGGTTAGCCTACGTGAGTAGCGGAAGGCCCGGCTGAATTCAAGATTCGACGTCGAGTAAGCTTCATAGCTATACTTCGTGATCAAAAGCCGATTTTTTAATTACCTCTTAAGGAGGGGAATACAGATGGCCAAATCGCTGCTCCTCCCCCGTGCAGGGGGAACGTTGTATGAATATACTCCGGGCAAAGCAGGCTCGTTCTCCGTACCGGCCAAGCCGTTTACGGGCCGCATCGCCTTCTCGGCCGCCCATGTCGTCTGCGATCCGTTTGCGGACGCAGATCCGCTGCATCATTCGCAGATTGATTGGAACTCGACGCTCGCCTACCGGCACCATTTGTGGTCGCTCGGTCTGGCCGTGGCGGAAGCGATGGATACCGCGCAGCGCGGCATGGGCCTCGATTGGAACCGCTCGAAGGAGCTTATCCGCGCTTCGATCGCGGAAGCGCGCTCGGTCGGTGGCAAAATCGCCTGCGGCGCGGGAACCGACCATCTGTTTCCGGGACCGTCGGTCACGATCGCCGACGTGGAAGCCGCCTATGAAGAGCAAGTAGGCTTCATCGAAGGCGAGGGCGGTCAAGTCATTCTGATGGCGAGCCGCGCGCTTGCCGCCTGCGCGAAAGGGCCCGAAGACTACGAGAGGGTGTATGGGCGCATTTTGGGGCAGGTGAAACAGCCGGTCATTCTGCATTGGCTTGGCGACATGTTCGATCCCGCTCTGGCCGGCTATTGGGGATGCAAGAACGATCTGGACGAGGCGATGGACGTTTGTTTGCGCGTCATTCGGGCAAACGCGGACAAGGTCGACGGGATTAAAATCTCGCTGCTCGATGCCGGCAAAGAAATCAAGATGCGCCGGCTACTGCCGGAAGGCGTCAAGATGTACACCGGCGACGACTTCAACTACCCGGAACTGATCAAGGGTGATGAGCAGGGCTACAGCCATGCGCTGCTCGGCATATTCGACGCGATCGCGCCGGCCGCCGCCCAGGCGCTTCATGCGCTAGACGCAGGCGATCTGGTCAGTTATGAGTCGATTATGGAGCCTACCGTTGCCTTGTCGCGTCATATTTTCCAGAAGCCGACATACGCCTACAAGACGGGAATTGTGTTCATGGCCTACTTGAACGGCCACCAACCGCATTTCCGCATGATCGGGGGAGCGGAGGGATCGCGCTCGATCGTCCATTTGGCCCAGCTGTTCGTGCTTGCCGACAAGGCCGGGCTATTGGCCGATCCGGAGCTTGCCGCCGAACGGATGAAGCCTGTCTTGGCGCTTGCGGGTATTCGGCCGTAATCATTTATAGAGATGTTTGAAAGCAAGGAGGGATCAGTATGGAACCGCTTCGTTCCATAGACAGACTCAGCTTGAACCAGATTACGACCGATCGGCTGAATATGCGTGAGGCCGTGGAAGCATGCGTTCGAGCCGAAGTGCCTTGGATAGCGCTGTGGCGGCATAAAGTGGCCGAAACCGGCCTGGCCGAGAGCAAGCGGCTTGTGCGGGACGCGGGCCTGCGCGTCTCCAGCCTGTGCCGTGGGGGTTATTTTCCGGCGGCCACCGCGCCTGCGCGCAAAGAGCGGATGGACGACAATCGCCGCGCTGTCGAGGAAGCGGCCGAGCTCGGCACCGAGGTGCTCGTGCTCGTTTGCGGACCGGCGCCAGACCGGGATATCGATTTCGCCCGCAAGACGGTCGAAGAAGCGATCGCGGAACTTGTGCCGTTCGCCCGCTCGCACGGAGTCAAGCTCGGCATCGAGCCTTTGCACCCGATGTACGCCGCTGAACGCTCCGTCATCAATACGCTGGCGCAAGCCAACACGCTCGCGGAGCAGCACGACCCGCAAGACGTCGGCGTCGTCGTCGATGCGTTCCACGTCTGGTGGGACCCCGAGCTGTACGCGCAAATTGAGCGGGCCAGGGGGCGTATACTCGGCTTTCACGTCTCCGATTGGATCGTGCCGGTACCCGACCTGCTGATGGGCAGAGGAATGATGGGGGACGGCTTTATCGAGTTGCGCCGGATGCGTCATGCCGTTGAAGCGGCCGGTTACGTAGGGGCGATCGAGGTGGAAATCTTCAACCGGCAGGTATGGGATATGCCGGGAGACGAGGCGCTCACGCTTATCAAGGAACGTTATTTGCAGCATGTATGAATTATAAATTTGCAGCTTTGGCGGGCCGGGAGAATCGTTCCCGGCTCGTCAAGGCATAGCTTTGGAGGGAAGGAATGTGAAGATTTGTCGCACCGCGCTGATCGGGATCGGGGGATTCGGCGCTGAACATGTGAAAGTCATGCAGAAGCTGGTCGAAGAGGGTAGCCTGCAGGTTGCTGCTTTTGCGGAGCCGAATGTCGGCGCTCATCAGGAGTCTTACGGCAAGCTGACCGCGCTTGGGGCCGTCCATTATATAGACTACGTGCAGATGCTCACGCTGCATCCGGATATCGATTTCGTCGTAATCGTCACGCCGATCTCCTCCCACAAGCCGATGTGCATCCAGGTGATGCGGATGGGCTTTCACGTGCTGGTCGAGAAGCCACCGGCGGTAACGATTCAGGACTTGGACGAGATGATCGCGGTGCAGCTGGAGACCGGGCGCTTGTGCCAGGTGAACTTCCAGAATACGTCGGGCCAGGCGTTCCGAACGCTGCTGGAAAGGATCGGCTCCGGTGTGCTCGGGCAGGTGGAGCAGGTGGTCGGTATTGGCATGTGGAAACGGCTTCGCTCTTACTACGATCGAACCCGCTGGGCCGGCAAACTGGTCAGCGACGGCCAGTATGTGCTGGACGGGACGTTCAACAATCCGTTCGCCCACTTGCTGCACCATAGCTTGCTGGCGGCCGGAGGAGGCGCCACAGACTTGTACCCGGAATCGGTGCAGGCCGAGCTTTACCACGTCAATGACATCGAGGGGGACGATGTCTCCTGTATTCGCGCCGTTATGGCTAACGGTGTGAGCGTTCATTTTTACGCGATGCTTTGTCACGAATCAAGTGAAGTGCCTTCGATTGCCGTGTACGGAACGCGAGGGGAAGCTCATTGGAATTACCAGAACAAGCTGACCATTCGCGCACAGGACGCCGAAGAGGATTTGGCGTTTGGTCCGACCGATTTGATGTGCAGCATGTATCTGAACCTGATGGAAGCGATCGAAACCCCAGGGAAACCACTCTTCTCGCCGCTCAAGGCAAGCCGAAGCTTCGTGCTGGTATCCAACGGCGCCTATGAGTCGGCTCGCGCCGTTCGTGCCATTCCCGGCCGATTCGTGACCGAGCGGGAGGATGGAGATTCCACGGTGCGCCTGCTGCCCAGCTTGTCCGAGAAGATGAGAGACGCGGCAGCGAAGCGGCAGCTGTACAGTGAAT
Source organism: Paenibacillus favisporus (assembly GCF_040545415.1). Taxonomy (NCBI): domain Bacteria; kingdom Bacillati; phylum Bacillota; class Bacilli; order Caryophanales; family Paenibacillaceae; genus Paenibacillus; species Paenibacillus favisporus. The sequence goes on from NZ_JBEPLV010000001.1 coordinate 1,546,108, forward strand.
ATCCGCTTCCTTGGGCGACGCCGACCCGGCTGTTCCGGATGGAGGGCTACAGCCGATTCGAGCTGCCTGCCACTATGCGCACAAATAACGGTAGACCGACCAATTAGAGGCGTTCCTTCAGAGCTCTTCTTTTTACAATGTCGAGGTTTAATCAAGAGATAAACCATAAATCAATAGTTTCCCGAGGCAACCCCACTTTTCACTGTTTTTTGGATTCCAAAACAGTTAAAGTTGGGGTTTCTTGTTGCAAGGGGAAGCCGACAAGTTACATGTATTAAAAACTTATTCTTATGTATTTTTGGAGGCATGATGCCTATTTAAATGAATCAGGACCTAATGGTCTCTGGTTCTTTATTTTGTTTACCTGACTAATTCCTCACTCTACAGTTTACATACAACTACCTTTTTAAGTTATTACCAAATTGATTTAAGGGAGTACATTTTTTTATTTCATCCTGAAGGTAAAATGATAAACATGAGAGCTCCTTATTACAGGCGGAGGGATGGGAAAAATGAAAGCGGTTTTAGACAGCTCCCGAAAGTACGGCGCAACAAAAAGGAAAAATAACTTTCTGTACTACATCAAAAGGGACGGTCTGTTATATTTTCTTTTGCTGCTGCCTATGGCGTATATCCTGATTTTCAAGTATGCACCCATCTATGGCCTTGTGATGGCATTCCAAGATTACAACATTTTTGAAGGAATTAGAGGGAGCAAATGGGTAGGACTGGATGTGTTCCGGTTTATTTTTGAGCAGGACAGCTTCTACCGTGCATTGAAGAATACGCTGGTCCTGAATGTTCTGGACTTGATCGCGGGTTTTCCAGCGCCCATTCTCCTGGCGATTTTGCTCAATGAAGTAAGACAAGCAAAATTCAAGAAAATGACCCAGACCGTGTTGTATCTGCCCCACTTTTTGTCCTGGGTTATTATTGGCGGTATGGTCTATCTGATGTTTTCTAACGGAGGCATGATCAACAATTTCCTGTCGAGCTTTGGTTTGGAAAGAATCGAGTTTCTGTCGCGGAAAATACCTTGGCTGATTACTTATATTGCCGTTGGCGTATGGCAAAATATCGGATGGGGCACCATCATTTATTTGGCGGCCATTACCGGAATCAATAGGGAGTTGTATGAGGCCTCCGATATTGATGGCTGCAGCAGGCTTCGCAAAATGTGGCATATTACACTGCCTGGCATTAAGTCAACCATCAATATTTTGTTGATTCTCCAAATCGGCAGAATGGTTTCTATCGGATTTGATCGTCCCTTTGTGATGGGGAATTCACTGGTTAGCGATTACTCTGATGTTATCAGTACTTTCGTGTATAGAGTTGGTATTAGTTCGGGTGATTTCTCCCAGGCAACGGCGGTAGGATTGTTCCAATCCGTGGTCGGCCTGATCCTGCTGTTATCTGCAAACTTTGTTGCGAAAAAATTAGGCGAGGATGGGATATGGTGAGGATGGCGATCAATAGGGGCAAGATGAAAAAAATGACTGTAGCGGATATGGCCATCATTGTATTTATCGCGGCATTGTCCTTCACATGTATCGTACCGTTTCTGTATATGATTGCGCTTTCTTTCAGTTCCAACGAAGCAATTATTTCTCAAAAGGTAGGACTGTGGCCAGTAGACTTCACAGCAGAAACGTACAAAACCATATTGAGCGATATGGATATGCTTTATACGCTTGGATACAGTATTGTGCTTACGATATTTTACACTTTGGTATGCATGTTCCTGACCATATGTGCAGCGTACCCCTTAACGAAGAAGCGGCTGAAGGGAAGAAACTTTATTTTGACAGCGTTGGTCTTCACCATGTATTTCAGCGGCGGTTTAATTCCTTCTTATATTCTGGTTAAAAACCTGGGCATGATGAATTCGGTTTGGAGCCTGGTTTTGCCGGGTGCCATGAGCGTGTTTAATTTGATCATCCTGAAAACCTTCTTCAGCAATCTTCCGGAGAGTCTAGAAGAATCGGCAGCCATTGACGGGTGTTCGGATCTGGGCATTCTCCTCAAGATCGTGCTCCCCCTTTCGTTGCCATCGATCGCCACATTAAGCCTTTTCTATGCGGTGGACAGATGGAATGGATTCCAGGATGCGCTGTTCTACATTACGAAAAAAGAGCTGTACCCTATGCAGATGAAGCTATACCAGATCATTTCGGCCAATCAGCAGTTGGATAGCCAACAAGGAGGAGAAGGAAGTGTCGGCTCCTATATTGTCCCTGAGTCTTTGAAAGCGGCCAGTGTCATGTTTACAACGATTCCGATTTTGCTGATCTATCCTAAACTGCAGAAGTATTTCGTGGATGGTGTGATGACTGGGGCTATCAAGGGATGATGGGGAAACAGATTATGATGAAGGGGGGATCCCGGCCTCGCGGATGATTTAAGAGAATCAATCACAAGAACGAAAGGGTGGTTAAAGTGTATAAGGGCATAAAGAAGAAAGCAGCAATTCTATTTAGCACAGTGCTTCTAGCCGTAGGAGTGGCAGGCTGTGGTGGCGCAGGCAATAACAATGGGGAGACGGTATCAAAAGGGTCCAACGCATCGGAAACGGGCTCCGGTTCCCCAGTAACCTTGACAGTGGAAGTGTTTGACAGAGGTATTCAGGGACAACCGGACTTGAACAACAACACGTGGACCAAATATGTCAATGAAAAATTCGGGAAGCCTAATAACGCCATTGTAAAATTTGTTCCTGTCCCCCGTTCCCAAGAAGTCGACAAGCTGAATGTGTTGATGGCTGCCAACGAGGCTCCTGATATTTCCTTCACTTATGACGGGAATACCGTAACCCGTTTCGCAAAAAGCGGTGGCCTTTATACACTGGACGAATTGTTGGAGAAGCATGGCCAGCAATTAAAGTCTTATCTGGGCGAGAAAGTTCTTTCCTACGGGAAATATGAGGGCAAACAAATCTCGATCCCAGGCAAGCGGACTCTGATTGCTTGGAACGGCATGTTTATCCGCAAGGATTGGCTGGATAAGCTGGGAATGCCTGTTCCAACGAATCGGGATGAATTATATAATACCCTTGTTGCTTTCCGTGACAAGAACCCGGGTAATGTGGATGGAGTCATTCCGTGGGCAACAGCGGCTTCCGGCATGAACTACACCTTTGGCAATCTGATTCCTTCGTTCTGGGGTCCGATGTCGGAGGAGGAATTCGTTACCACCACCAATTGGCTGAAGCCCGGCACTAAGGATGCTTATAAATGGCTGAACAAACTGTATAACGAAAAGCTGATCAGCCCCGACTTTGCGCTGGATAAAACAACCAAACAAGCGGATGCCGATGTGACCAATGGCAAGGTAGGCTTCTACGCTGCCAACTGGGATTATCCACTTTCACAAAAAATTCGTGAACCACTGAAGCAAAATGCACCTGATGCCAACTATGTTGCAGTAGATACCTTCAAAAACGACGAGGGGAAATATCTGAAAGAGATGTACAATGAAAACGGGATTTTCTCCTTCATCCCGAAAAGCAGCAAGAATGCGGAGCTGGCCATCAAGTATCTGAACTGGATGGCTGATCCGGAGGTGATGTTCTTCCTTCAGTTTGGCGAAGAAGGCGTCAACCATAAGCTTGTAGACGGCATCCCGCAAGGGATTGCGCAAACCGGCGAAAATATGCAAACGAGCAATCTGAATATGGATTATACTCTAATTGTTAACGGTGCAGAGCTGGGCGATACCGAAAAGAATGTCCGAACGTACGCAGCAGCCTTAGCAGCCGGAGATCAGAACTATGAAAAACTGGCTGTCGATTCCTACAAGATCAATACGACGGATGGTTATACAGGCTTCTATTACGGCGTCTCAAACGAATCTAGTATCAAGTACGGCAAAACGTTGGGTGACATGAACAAGCAAATGAGTGACAGGCTGGTCGTTGCCAAGCCGGCAGAATTCGACGCCTTGTATGACAAGCTGGTGAAAGAATATATGGACGCCGGCGGTCAGGCTGTTCAGGATGAGAATATAAAGAATTATAGAGATGTCAAAGCACAGAGCAAGTAATCCATGGCATAAGGATAAACCAGTCTGTGGTTTATCCTTTTTTCGTTGCTGTTCCCGAATAATTTTGCTATTATTCGGGGGAATCCATATGTTCAGGAGGATACCCATGTACAAGGTCATGATTGTAGATGATGAGCCGTGGGCAATTAAAGGAATCCGCAACGCCTTCGATTGGGATAAATATGGATTTGAAATTATCGGACAATTTAAAAGCGCTTACACGGCGTGGGATGCCATAAAAGCGAATGAACCCGATTTGGTATTTACGGATATCCGTATGCCTGAGATATCCGGACTGGATCTGATGAAGAGGGCCAAAGTAGAAGGGCTGGACATTGAGTTTGTCATCGTAAGCGGTTATGCGGAATTTGAATATGCCCAGGAAGCGCTGCGCTATGGCGCGCTGGATTATTTCCTGAAACCTTTGGATATCGATAAGGCTGACCCCTTCATTGCGAAGCTGGCCATGCACTTCTCCCGAAGAAGCACAGCACGCAACCAACTCCTTCTGGATGCACTGACCTCGGCGAATGAGGACGAGATCAAGAGCTTCCTACCACTTCCCGATGATGCAGCTGTGTACTATTATCAGGTGTTGACCATCTATTTCGAGGGAGAAAATAAAAATATTAAGAACCTGCTTTCTTTGGAGGGAAAGCCTGTTCATGTTGTGGAAGTTGAAGCCGGTGCCCGAAAAATGCTAGTTGTCCTGATGACGGAGCATAAGGCTTGTCTGGAAGGACTTTCGGATAAATGGTTTCTGAATAAGACGGGCATCCATGTTATGGGCGTCAGCAGCATCTCTAATCAACTAAAGCACATGAGCAAGCTCATTAAAGAAGCAGACCTGTCCGCTTCCCAGGTTTTTCTTGAAGAAGCTGGGGGCGTCGTTCACTACGAGCCGAAGCTTCATCTGGTGAAGCCATGTATCGATGAAATCCACCACATCCTACAGGGAAATCAATTTGACGATGTGGATGCGTACATTAAAGGGCTGCAGGCATATTTCAGGGATCATCATCTGGGCATGTCTGAGGTTGTCTACCTGTGGAATCAAGCCGTCGGGATCCTTATCAAAGCATATTCTGAGGAATTGAAGGATATGGAACTGGAATTCCTGAATTATTCCGAGATCAAGGAACGATTTGAACACTTTCAGTCACTATGCAGCTTTTTACATGAGGTTCTCGACTCCATCAGGATAGGAAACAGCCGCTCTGTGCAGGAAGGGGACATTCAGTCCTGCTTCAACAGGATGATCCATTATATCAACCATCATTTTGAGCAGAAGTTGTATTTGAAGGATTTATCAGCCCAATTCTTCATTAACCAGGTGTATTGCTGTCAATTATTCAGAAAAAATCTGGGCAAAACCTTCTCAGAATATGTGTCGGAGCTGAGAATCAAGAAAGCCCGTCAGCTCCTGAAGCGAACGGATCTATCCATTGAAGAAGTGGCTATTCAGGCCGGGTATGTCGATTATTACTATTTCAATAAAGTGTTCAAGAAGCATTGCGGGATGACCCCCACCAGATTCAGAAAAAGTTGATATGAACGGAGCGGCGGGCCATGAAGATCAGTAAACTGAAATTGAAGCATCAGATATGGCTTATCTTTTTTTTCTCAATCATCATTTTTACTGTCATGGAATTTTATTATTATTATAGTTTCTCTAATTTAACCCAGAAGAGAGCCGCCCATTACAGTAACCAGATGATAGAACAAACACGCCGCAAAATTGATTCTGCATTTAGTGATATCAGGGTCAGCACCAGCATTGCGGTCAATAGCAGACGGGTTCAGGAATTTTCTGTAGTGGATGATGATTACCAAAGGGCGTTTAACAGCGGTCCAAATGCATTGGATCTCATGGAATATATGAGATCCTTTAATTCGTATGTGGACGGAATTGTAATTAATGACATTCGGGGAAGACGGCTTTACAGTTTGGCATCAGCAAGCGGAGATATTTTTTTTCTCAATCGTTACGATACCTTTATCCAGAAGTATAAGGAGGATCCTTCGCTGCGGGACAAGGGGATGTTCACCTCGATTCTAAAAGACGACAGAACAGGAACGGAACAGTTCTTTTATATAGCGCCGATTGTGGAGGCCATCGGGGGAATCTATTTCTCCCAAATTACGGGTTACTGTACCGTTTTGGTCAATATGGACAAAATGCAGGGGCTTGTAGAAAATACGGAATTAACACCCAACTCCACCTTGTACATTCTGAATAGCCGGGATGAGGTGATTGCTTCCACCAATTCCAATGCCCGAGGTGCGTTATTCAGGGAAGTTCTGTCTATGGATAAGGGCATCCTGCTTAACGGGGTCAAAACAACGATCGATGGGGAAGATATTCTTGTCCAGGTTAAGGGTTTGGAGCAGGCAGACGGGTGGCGGGTTGTGAGTATGATTCCAGTTCAAGAGCTTACTGCGGACATGAACCCGATACGGAAAGTCAGCATTATCGTGGGGATGGGGATGGTTCTAAGCATGCTTATCATGGGCAGTTTCTTTATGAACAATCTGATGCGTCCGGTGATGGGACTTGTTCTGGATATGAAGAGAGTGGGGAGCAGGGACATGGGCTTCCGCATTAAAGTCCGGTCTACCAATGAAGTAGGCATGCTGGCCGACGACATTAACCGGGTAATCAATGAAAGGGAACAGATGGCAAGAGATATGATCAATACCCAGGCCAGATTATATGAATCTGAGCTGAGTCAGAAACAGGCGGAGTTTGCTGCCCTGCAAAGCCAGATCAACCCCCATTTTCTCTATAATACGCTCAATTGCATCAGCAGCATCGGATTGGAATACGGAAGCAGGGAGATCGCGCAAATTGCATCTTGCATGTCCAAAATATTCAGATACAGTATAAGAAAAGATGATCTTGTACGGATAAGGGAAGAGCTGGACTGTATTCAGGCTTATATGAACATTATCGCCATCCGGTATGAAAATAAATTTATCATCGAGATCGATGTGGACGAGGGACTCCTGGAGATGCAAACCCCCAAGATGATTCTCCAGCCCATTGTGGAGAATGCGGTCTATCATGGGCTGGAGCGGATGGATCAAGGGGGCCGGCTTCAAGTCACCGGGAGCATGGATGCGCACGGAGACGTGTGCTTCCAAATCACGGATACCGGGAAGGGAATGGACCCGGAGCAATTGGCTTCCCTTCAGGCTAAGCTGGGCATGGCATCCCCGGAGCCTGCACCAGATGGCCAACCTGCTACAAGCATCGGACTTTCCAATATCCATAACAGGCTCCGGCTATTGTTTGGAGAGGGTTACGGGATCGCTATACAAAGCCAGTTCGGCCATGGGACGACCGTGACCGTGAGGATTCCAAAGCTGTTAAACAACCTCAAACCTTCGGAAGAGTAAGGTTATGTCGATAGCCGGACACACTACAATGTAATGTTATTCTTCAGGATACATTCCTTAATTGGGGATTGTGTCCTTTTTTTATTTGAATTTCCGGCGATAACAATCAGACGTTGAGAGGGTTAAGAATAATCCGAGGGTCAAGACACTTTTTCTAAAACGGTTACCAAAACAATTTAAGATAGTACATTTTTTAAATTTTCTCTGAAAGTAGAATGAGGACATGGCTGAAAAAATCAATGACAGGGGGATGGATGAAGTTGAAAGCGGTTTTATGGGATAGGAAAAGATTCAGGTATTTGCTGTTTTGTCTCACCGTGCTGCTGATGCTGCCGCAATGGAACGGAGCGGCTATGGCGGCAGAGCAAACGCCAGATAGGGCGGATTTGACATCCCGGCAGGAGGGAAAGGATGTGTCTGATTTCTACAATGTTATCATGCAGACAGGGGCCGACCCTTGGGTTTACAAGCATACGGACGGCTACTACTACAATGTCTTTGTCAATGCCAGCGGCATCATGATCCGCAGAGCGAAGACGATTACCGGCATTGAGGCGGGCGAGAGAAGCCTAGCCTGGACACCGGTTAAAGGTACCATGTACAGTTCCAATGTTTGGGCGCCTGAACTGCATTATCTCAGAGATAACGATGGCCTATTCAAATGGTATATCTACTTCGCAGCTGACGACGGAACCAATGCAAACCATCGCATGTACGTGCTGGAGAACGCCAGTGATAATCCGATGACGGGAACCTGGGAGTTCAAAGGGAAGATTACCGATTCCACCGACCGTTGGGCAATTGACGGCACTGTGTTGACTGTAAATGAGGATCACTATTTTATTTGGTCCGGCTGGGAGGAAACCGACGGAAGCTTTCAAAATTTATATATCGCAAAGATGAGCGATCCACGGACCATCAGTTCGGAACGGGTCCTGATTTCAACGCCTGAATATGACTGGGAAACTTCCCCGGGGAGGATCAATGAAGGCCCCGAGGTCACGGTAAAGGGCGACACGATCAATCTGATCTATTCAGCCAATGGAAGCTGGACAGACAGCTACTCCCTCGGGTTGATCACGGCCAAGATTAGCGACGATTTAATGAACCCTGGCTCCTGGGTAAAGCGGGATAATCCGCTCTTTTCTAGCGCCAATGGTGTTTACGGACCTGGCCACCATAGTATCGTCTCATCTCCTGATGGTGCGGAGGACTGGATCATTTACCACGCTGCCCGCTGGCCGGGGTCAGGCTGGACCCGCAAAGTCTACGCACAGAAATTCACTTGGAATGACGACAATACGCCGAATCTGGGAGAGCCGGTAGATCCGAACATACCGATTGCCATACCTTCCGGCGAACCGATGCGGAAGCGCTATGAAGCGGAAAATGCGTTGCTGGTGAAGGATCCGAATGGAGAAACTTCTCCGGCTGTCCTGCGGGAAAGCACCGCATCAGGCGGGATGAAAATCGCGGGTATCAAGAACGCCAATGATTATGCACAGTTTACAGTAAATGTGCCGGAGGCGGGATTCTATAACCTGTCCGTGCGCAGTGCCAACGGTTCCCCCAATGCGGCGGATGCCTCCCATATATTGTCGGTCAACGGCAGCTCCGGTGCCAAATTGAACATCGTCTATTCTGGTCCGAATCGTTGGGGAGCCTCCACGGCGAAAGTCTTCCTTAAGGAAGGCGAGAACATCATCCGTTTCTCGAAAGGGAACAATCTGGCCGAAATCGACAGTATGGATCTATCTAAGCTGGATACATCGGAAATTTTATTTGAATCCCCGGGATTCACCCTGGGGTTGAACGAAACCCTCAGTTTGCCCCTGTATACGGTAACGGGAGCTACCTATACCGCTATCGATACAGGAGCTACCTTCAGTTCTTCCGACACGAAGGTAGCCATTATTGATGAAGGGGATCAGATTAAAGCTGTCGGGGCGGGCAGTACGACAATTACCGCGACTTATAATGGGAAAACAACAACGGCCGCGGTAACCGTAGTCGCAGAGCCCAAATCGGTGCAGTCTCTTGTCATGAGCGGATTGGACAGCGTCCTGACCAGCGGACAGCGAAGCCTCCCATTGCAAGTAACTGCTCGCTATAACAACTATGAAATGAAGAATGTGACAGCTGATGCTCAGTATACCAGCAGCGATCCTGAGGTGGCCCGGATTGATACTGTCTCGGTCACCCCATCGGTATACGCAGATAAACCGGGAACAGCTCTTATTACAGCCGAATACAACGGCAGCAAAACGGCAATCCATTTGACGGTAATCGAGGCTTCTGATGCGGTTCAGGTGGATTCCGAAGTAAAGACTCCTTCCGGGGTGACTCCTGATCCGCCAAGCGTTGTGGATGTTGTCTATCAAAGCGAGTCGATGACGGCGGAAGTTGTCAGCTGGAAGCCGGAGGGAATGGACTTCAGCTCTCTTGGTACGGTTCAGGTGCCAGTCATTCTGAAGGTAGATGGCCGAGATATTCCTTCCACTGTATCCGTAGAAGTTGTTGCAGGATGGGGCCTTGATGACATTGTGAATCAGCTCCGCAATAGACTGGCGAATTTCTCTTATCCGTTGGGCACTGGGTTAGGCAACTATAGCCAATCCAAGTATGACGCTTTTGTGGCCGAGGTGGATAAAGCGGAGGAGATGTCCTTCAACCCGGATCTGAGTAAAGAGCAGTTTGACCGGGAACTGGATAACCTCGCTCAGGCGGAAAAGGCTCTGTTAGGTTCGCTTAACAGCGTGCAGGATGGCGTAGTCTATAACGCTTACCGGAATTTCTCCGGCGATACGGTAGGCAAATACCCTTACGGTATCACCACCGAAGATCTGACCAATGGAGCTACTGCAACGGTAAAGGATGAGGACGGGAATAAATTTCTTCGACTGACCACGACCGCTACCTCGGGCAAGGCAAACCTGTTCCTGCCATATACAGGGGAGGTAAAAGCGGAGGGGGATCAACGCATCGTCATCGAATATCGCGCCAGATTAAACAGCAGCTTCCAATACGCGAATGGCGCCATGATGCGAAACGACAGCGGTACCGGCAATTATTCGATGGTCACTGCTTTTGATAACGTTAAGTTTATTGTACAGAACGGTGGATCCAAGAAAGCAGTCCAAAACGTGTCCTACAATACATGGTACAAAATCAAAATGGTGGCCAACTGGGATAACAAAACCTATACCGTTTATCTCGACGATGTTCCGGTAGCTACGGATTACAATTTCCGCCATACAGGCGGTGACAAGCTGATCGGACAACGGTTCGGTATTGACGGATACGCCAATGCCTCCATCGATTTTGATGATTTCAAAGCTATGGTCATAGGAGGACCAAAGGCTGCGCCAGAGGGCCTTGGGAAAGTCGATGAAACAGCGGCTGGCGCCAATGATGGACGCATCACCGGGGTGAATGATTCCATGGAATGGTCTTCAGATCATGGGGGCACCTGGCTAAATGTAGAAGGTGATACACTTGCCAATCTGCCGCCCGGAACGTACTGGGTTCGATACCGCGAAACGGACACACATAAAGCAAGTCCTTATGTGGAGTTCACTATTATGGCTTTTAATCAATCGATTCCTGTCACCGGTGTAAGACTGGATCAAACGATTGCGCAATTGTATACCAATTATGGGAGCTCCACTGTCCAGCTCACCGCACATGTAGAACCCGCTAAAGCATCTAATAAGACCGTGATTTGGAGCACGTCAAACCCGGCTGTAGCTACTGTGGATGAGCACGGTCTTGTGAGTGCCCACGCCTCTGGCACGACTGTGATTAAGGCGACTACTGCAGATGGCAGTTACACAGCATCTTGCGTTGTGACTGTCGGTGTATATACGACCAGCGGCGGCAGCAATTCTGGCGACGAGCCTGCCAGTTCGACTGCCCCACCTACGCCTGCCCCGATCACTAAGAATGGGGACGGCAGCACAACGACTATCGTCACAGACCAGAATACCGGAACGGTTACGGAGACCACCGTCTGGCCGAATGGCGACCGTAAAGTCATCACGAAGGAACGCAGTGGCACTCTGACTGAAGTCGTCACGAAGCAAGACGGCAGCAAAAGCGAGACAGTGAGCAAGCCGGACGGAAGCAGCCGTTCTGTCGTCACCGATCCGCAGGGAGTCAAGGTTGAGACAATCACGACCTCCCTAGGGGAAGTAACGGCTGAAGTTCATCTGCCCGAAGGAGTGGCACAAGCACGGATTACAATTCCCGTCAAGAAAGCCTCCGCCTCCACTGTAGCCTATACGGTCAGAGGTGACCGCTCCAGAACAATCATCGGGACCTCCGTAATAACGGAGAATGGATTGAGTATCCTAGTCAGGGGTGATGTAACGGTGAAGCTGGTAGACAACAAGATCACCTTTAAGGATGTGCCTGACCACCATTGGGCTGCGGAGTCGATTGCTTTTACTGCTAGCCGTGAATTGTTCCTAGGGACAGATAAAGAGAATTTTGCCCCCAATGCATCCATGAGCCGCGCAATGCTCTTCACCGTGATGGCCCGGCTGGACGGCGCAGATACCGAAGGGGGCTTGTATTGGTACAGCAAGGCGCAGGACTGGGCAGTGGCTGAGGGGATCAGCGACGGCAGCGTTCCGGAGGCTGCCATTACCCGTGAGCAGCTGATCACACTCCTGTACCGGTACGGCGGGCAACCTGCTGTGGACAGCATCGGCAAGAGCTTTGCGGACAGCGGCGAGATTTCCGCTTGGGCAAAGGACGCCATGAGCTGGGCTACAGAGGTGGGAATCCTGAACGGCAAGCCAGGGAACCTTCTGGACCCTGCCAGTGTTGTCTCGCGGGCTGAAGTGTCCGCCATACTCGCGCGCTTTATAGCTTGGCTAAAGTAATGCATCTTGTTAGAAATTCGATTTACGGAGGTGTTGTTCCGATTGTTGTACCGAGACAAAACTCGAATGCTTGTTAACAAACGGCGCGTGAGTACATTGGTCAAATCTTCGATATGATTCATCCTATCTTGGTTATCTTTTCCCATTCGATGGGCCTATTCGAACCTGTGTCTCGGATCGATGCGTGCTCCAGCTTGAATACGAGAATCGATATCCGAACTGCGGATCTTGAGCGATCGCGCCTCGAATATGTTGCTCAAGATCCGCTTAGTATTCTCCCGGCAAGGATATTTTTCTTGCATTATTGAAACCCAAATGAAAGTTCTTGCGAAAGGAGGGGAAAGAAAAAAATATAAGCGTAAACAAATTGAATCTTGAGGTGGTCTAAAGTGGTCAGGTATGCAAGTCGTATGATTGCGGTGATGATCATGATCGCCTTTTTTGCCGGGATGTTGCCCGCCTATGCACCACTAATCCATCCCCTAGAAACGAGTGAATGGTTTCGGAGACGGGGAAAGAGGGGGGCTTTCTCTTTAGCATCTCAATGTGCTGGGCAACATTGAACTGGTGCAGGAATACGGGATTGTGCAGGGCTCTAGTCATTGAGTAACCAAATATATGCAAAGGAGAACAATTCCTTATCAGGAGCCGTATCATACTTCTTTCTACTACAAAGGGAAGCATCTTACTTATACCTTATCTTCCGAATCGAACAGACCGAGAATCACTAAAATCCATTATCATTTCCTTCTTTTAAAGAAGGTCTGATTTTGGGTTCTTTTTAGTTTATTGTGATTTTTTATGGTTGGGCGGTAACTGTTTCCTGTTTTCAAGAAGTAAGCCGAATTGGATTCGGGAATATAACCAACAAAACATTGGGTTTGCAGTTAAATTTTTTAAAAAAATACATAATTTCATGCAACTTTATTAATACGCTAAACGTGGATACATTGAAAGGAGTACACAATGGATTTAGAGCTTCTTTATCAACGGTATGTAAATGATTTATACCGATATTTATTTTCCCTTTCAAATGATCATTATTTAGCGGAGGATATGGTGCATGAAACATTCTATCGGGCTTATTTATACCTAGAAAGTAGTGAAGTTGATGCAATTAAGCCATGGCTATTTAAAGTAGGTTACCGAGTGTTTATTGACTATACGCGTAAAAGAAAGAGGTTAATTTTAAAAGAAAAACTAAATGAACAACTAGATTACCGGACACCAGAAAAACATACTATCGACAAAGATGGTTTACAAAATCTCCTTAGATTAATACGAACTCTGTCTGACAATGAGGCCCAAGCTATTTTACTCTGTGATTTTCATCAGCTAAAACTGATCGAAGCTGCGGATATACTGAATCTTAATTTAAATACACTAAAAAGTCATCTAATACGCGGTAGAAGAAAATTAAGAGAAACACTTCAAAAAGAGAGGTCAAGTAAATGATGAAGGACGATGACGATAAGAAGAAGGACGATCAATCGGGATCTGATGATACAAATCAAAATGTAAAAGGACCTAAATTTAAAACTCATGACGATTATTATGATACCCTTAATGATTTTGTTAATGACTATAGATCAATTCAGAATTTCGAGGGATTCCAAGAACAGAAAATAATAAAAAAGGCAAAATTCCACTCGAGAATGACAACGATAATAAGTGTGCTTGCAATTCTATTATTATTAAATCCAGCTCTTACTATTGTCACCTATATGTATTACTCGGGAAAAGCGAACCAGATGTTAGACACCATCAGCAAAGCTGCATATGTTACAGAACCAAACACTAAAATAGAAGGGCAGGGTATAAGCAGTAAAATTGGGATTTTTTCTATGGATGCATATTTTTACACTCTTAAAAGGGTAGGGAAAGAAGACTTTAGAACTGCCGAATATAATATTCATTTTCTAGGGAATCATGTTTCTTCAGTCGATCGAAGGAATTTACTTGATAAACCGGTACCCGAAGCTTTTGTTTCATCTGAAAGCACTGGATTTCTTCACCCTGATGCCCCTATGACTTTTGATGACTTTAGGGAGCGAGAAGTCCTTAATGGCCTGGCCTCTGATACTGTAGCAGAAGTTTATATTTCCTTTGATAAAGATTACACACCAGAAGAAATCAAAAATTTCTTTCCGAACCTTGATGTTGTTTGGGTAGCGGTTGACACCGGGGAATCTGGTGAAAATGCAGAGGGCATATATACATCGCCATTAGGCTATCCCTTTATGAAAGATAGCGATCCCTGGTCACCATTTATTGGGTCGAAATCAAATGAAGAAATTTTTATCAGTATATTGAAGTCACTGTCCAAAAATGAAAAGTTAGCAACCCAAGTTTCTAGGGCAAAAGCCCTTTCTATATCCAATGGATTAACTTATATAGAGAAGAATGGTATTAAAATATATGGTGCAGTCGTTACCGGCCCAGTCAGTGAGTTAAGAAAAATTGAAGACAAGCCTATGATTCGTACCATAAAGGTGGAGGATTCTAAATTATGGAATTGGTATTCTTAAAAGGAAAAGATCCTAACAAGAAGGAATGGACTTGGAAGTGGCAGATATTTAATATCTTAGGCATGATATCTTCATTCTTAGGAATTTTGGAATTGGCTATCATTAATATTGGTTTAATACAACAAGACTTGTTAGTAATGAATATATTCCCGTTAAAGGAAACTGGGATTATAGGATTGGTTTTGGGAGTTCTGGGTCTTTTTAAGAAAAGGGGAACAAGGTCATATGCGTGGTGGGGAATAATTTTAAATGCATTTATCTTATTTTTTAGCTATACTATTTTGATTTCTGCTTTATTCATAAACACAAAACCATGATATAAGAAACTTCTTTTTGACGCTTAAAAGCCGCTAAACAGCGGCCTTTTTTGTTTTAAAGAAATTGTAGTTTTTAGCATTTTATATTACGTGGCAGAGCAGGGTCCAAAGAAGAACCGAGTACGATAAGCTGATGCCCGCAAAAAAGGAGTAACAAATCTATAGCTGGCTTCAGACATTTGGGCAGGATAGTGCTAATTAGACTACAGGAATATCGACAAATTCACCCCCTAACTTTTATTGAGAATTTAATTTATATTGAAATTGTGAACAATTAAAGTACGGTTAGGAGGGCGAGAAAATGAGTCAAGTCCGGAACTACTACGAGAATTCACAAAATAAAGAAAGCATACAATTAATTTATAACACAGGTAATAATCTTAGTGCTAAGTATGAGGTCATGGGTAAATACGGAATATCAAAAGAAAAGTTTGAAACTTGGACAATAGAGAAGCTTAACTTGTTGGGCAGTGAACGCGTTCTTGATATTGGAACAGGGAATGGGAGGTTCTCGATCCCCACCAGTAAAATTTTGAAGAATAATGGCGGGTTTATGGTTTGTTGTGACCTAACAGAAGGAGTTATGAATTCAGCACGTATTCAGGTAGAACAGGAAGGGCTACCTATCCTCCACATGATTACTGACGCTGAGAAATTGCCGTTTCTTTCTGATGAGTTTGATGTCGTCATGGCTAATCACATGCTTTACCATCTACCTGATTTGAGGAAAGGATTGAAGGAAATTTGCAGAGTTTTAAGAAATACAGGACAATTTTTAGCTACGACTAATAGCAGCCGAGGGATGCCTGAATTCTTCGCACTGCATCAGGAAACAATGCATCAGTTACATATACCATTTGAAATTAAAGAAGACCCGGTTCCTTTTTCCTTAGAAAACGGAGAAGCCATACTGTTAGAGCACTTTAATCGAGTAGAACTATTAACTTATGAGGCAGGATTCAAGGTAACAGATCCAGAGCCTGTGTTAAAATACTATATGGCAACTCAACTCTATCAAGGTCCTTTTCATGACAAATCATTAAGTCGCGAACAACGGGAAGCAATCTCACACACTTTCCTTACTCTAACTAGACAAAAAATTGAATCATGTGGGGGAGAATTGATCATTTCAAAACCAGTTGCGGCTTTTATTTGTGAATTGAATTAACTAACGGAAACGATAGAACCGAAGTTCATGATGGGCTTGCCACTCTACATCGATGGCGTCCTCGTCTTCGGAAAAAATGCTTAGGGAGGACCATAACCTATGAAACTGCTAACCTATCTTGAAGGCAATACATACCGCCTCGGTGTCGCTACCGAGGTAGGCATCGTTGACGTTGCGGCGGCGCTTGGTGACGGCCCGGGACCGCGCACCGTGCACGAAGTAATCGAAGGCGGGGAGGAAGCGATACGGACGCTGCAGCAAGCAGTTAACCGCACACTGGCGTCTTGCAGCGACGTCCTGCTCGGAAAATCTGGTCTCAAGCTCGGACCGTGTGTTACACACCCGAACAAAATCATTTGCGTCGGCCTTAATTACCGCAAACACGCCGAGGAGACAAACGCGCCAATCCCGGAGTCTCCGATTCTGTTCAGCAAATTCAGCAACACGTTGGCTGGTGACGGCGAAGACGTGCCGCTGCCGCGAACATCGCAGAAAGTTGACTACGAAGCCGAACTCGTCATCGTGATTGGCAAGACGGCCAAATATGTCGCCAAGGAAGAGGCGCTGGACTACGTATTCGGCTACTGCGCCGCCAACGATTTGTCCGCGCGTGACCTGCAGATGCGCACTCAGCAGTGGCTGCTCGGGAAGTCGTGCGACAAATTTTCGCCGCTCGGGCCGTACCTCGTTACCGCGGACGAGGTCGGCGATCCGAACGCATTAGACATCAAATGCATAGTAAACGGCGAAGTGCGACAGCATTCCAACACGTCGGACATGATTTTCCGCTGCGACGAGATCGTCAGCTACATTTCGCACCATATGACGCTCGTGCCCGGCGACATTATTTTGACCGGGACGCCGGAAGGCGTCGTGCTCGGCAAAGCGCCAGAGAATCAGGTCTACTTAAAGGCTGGCGACATCGTCACGATCAATATCGAGAAGCTGGGCAGCCTCACGAACCGCATGATATCCGAATAAGCCTGCACTTGAAAAAGGGACCCGACGCAGCGCCTGAGCCAGCAGCGGGTCCCTTTTGCCATCGTAAGCGGCGCTTCCTAATACATTCCCGAAAGCAGCACTCCAGTTAGAATTTACCCGAAACCTGCAATAAGATCGATTGAGATGAAGTTAATGGAAAGCGCTGACATGAATAATTCGCTGAAATTTTCGGTTTTTCACCCATTTTAACCATGATATTTATGATATAAAAATCCTTATTGTAAGGCGACAAGAACATATATCGTTTGCCGAAAAAGACAAGAACATATATGGTTAACCGTGGTTGATGAGAACTATCAATCACAGATGTGCTTGTTTGATAATTTGAGATATAAAGGGCGAGAATGGATTGCTGTCCCGGGAACTTTTATATTTGAGCTACCAGGCGACATTCATACGCTTATATCAGAAGACGAAGAAGTTGTTTTGATGAGAACGATTAAATAATTGGGCAAGACGACATCGCAGTCGATTCGTTGTCAACCAGATTTGGAGCTAAACTGGCTTCAGAGCATTAAACAAACGGGCAGGATAGTGAAGCAACACATGTTATGGAAATTTATGGTTGACATGAGCTAAATAATCCTTTATTTTGTATGTACAACTAAAAAATGTGAGGATTGTGATCGTTATTGGAGGATAAGATTTTCAAGGATTGCATGTACTTCACAGCTACCCGTCTATATAGGGCCATTTCAAGGATGGCTGAAGAGGCATTTGTTTCTACCGGTCTCAGTCCAACTTATGCGTTTCTCATGATGATGGTATACAAGGATCCCGGCATTTCCCAGAGAGACTTGGCGGAGCAGCTGCACATTACGCCGTCGACACTGACCCGACTAATAGATAAGCTGGAGAACAAAGCATTGGTTGAAAGGCAAATTGACGGTAAGAAAACTAATGTCAAACTGACGTCTGAGGGAACAGATATGAATCAAACGATCATGGAGTGTTGGAACAAGCTATACGAACGGTACTGCGAGGTACTTGGTGAAGACAAGGCGAAATTTATGACAGAACAGCTCTACGCAACCAGCTTGAAATTAGAGCAATAATTTTTTTGGGAGTTATTTTGGTTGTACAACTAAAATATGACGTTATGAGAAGGAGGTCCATTTGATGAAGGTACTTGTCTTGATCGCTCACCCTAAATTAGGAAGTTCACGGATTAACAGAAGGTGGAAAGAGGAACTCGAGCGGACACAAGAAATAACCGTGCACGACCTTTATAAGGAGTACCCAAATGAGAACATAGACATTAAACACTAGCAAGAACTGCTGCGCTCGCACGACAGAATCGTCTTTCAGTTCCCGTTATAATGGTACAGCTCACCGCCTCTTATGAAAAAGTGGATAGATGAAGTTTTCACATCAATACACGATTAGCGAACTAACCAGACCGCTTCAGGCAATGGCCAATTAGACAGGAATGCATTACCTGCCTCATTTTGTTCAACATAGTGTTGTCATTGCTGAAGCGGAGGAAATCAATCATGGTGCTGAAGCCTATGTAAAGCATATTACTAATGCAGAACTAAATCCGCAGGTCCGTCTTAGGAGGAAGTTGGAGGAGATGGAAGGGGATTTCCCTCTAATAGGAATGTGATCACGATAAAATATTCAGCATAAAGGAGTGTTCAAATGAATAACCAACATATGTATTCAGAAACTAAAGCAACAAAAAAAGTTCTCGTGATTGGAGCAACTGGTACCATTGGTGCCGCAGTCGTCCATGCTCTTGAAGAAAAAAATTATGAAGTGATTTCTGCATCACGTAATGGGGAATTTCAAGTCGATCTGGAGAATCTAAGTACAATTAACAAATTGTTCGTATTGGTTGGTAAAATTGACGCAGTCGTCGTCACTGCCGGAAGTGGTAAACTAATTCCATTTTCAATTCTTAGCGAGGATGACTTTATAGATGGGCTGAAAGACAAAGTATTAGGGCAGGTTGCACTCTTGCTCCGTGCTGTCGATCATTTAAATGATGGCGGATCTATTACCATCACAAGCGGTAATATGTTCGAAAACTTCATCCCAGGGAGCTCAGTTGGCGCCTTTGTGAACAATGGTCTAGATGGATTCGTTCGTGCTGTTGCGCCGGAGTTACCGCGAGGAATTCGAGTTAATATTATCAGCCCTGGCTGGGTAAGAGAGTCACTGGAGCGGATGAATTCGGAGGAAAGAACGACCTTAGGTTTGGAGAACGTAACTGGTACAGCCGCGTATGATGTTGCACAATCCTATGTTCAGGCTATTGAAGGTACAATGCAGGGACAAACAATTCGACCATTGAATCAGCTAGAAGATGAATTATTTAAGTAGTCAAATAAGATCAGGGATTTTGCTCACCGATTCACTTGACCCATGATCCATGTTAATTGTCCAGAAATCTACGAAGCAGACGTGGCTATTGTTTCTAGAAGGACCAAAATACTGATTTGCGGGAGATGTGTATATAGAACCCCGTTTTCGGAACTGGAAATATGCAAGAGAATTAACTAACATTGTATTGAATTGGTTACGGAGGAAAATATTCGAACGGTAAGGTTAATTGTTAGTCATAATGCTCGTCATTTATACGAATCAGTTGGTTTTAAAGGAACGACGGAACGTTAGTTGAAATTTTCTTAGCTGCGATTTACGAAAGGCGAGCCTCTTGTAGAGATAGTGAGAGCTAACGAAGGGATAAAGAGAAGGGGACACGGAGACATTGCCGTTATTAGCGTGGAAAAAACCTCTGCAGCAGCCGTGCGGGAATCGATATGAGCGGTGGCAGGATTAGTTTGATCTTCTGTAAGACGACAAGAACATACACGCTGAAAAGCCGCAAAGCTGCGGCTTTTTTGAGTTTAACGATTTATGTTCTGTGCTAGCAAAATGTATTGCCCGTTCAATGTTTATATTATCACTTGATAACGGTCAAGCATAGATTCAACGGGACAACCCAGCCACTCAAACATGTGTCTCGCCGGAAGGTCTTCGGGCAAAAAAGCCTCAATTCGGGGAAACATGTAGCTGCTGACGGATATGTGGATCTGGCGCACGCGAATGGGAAACCATTCTGAATCTTCTCCTTTACGAACGAGGAGCATTTTTGGCTCGGAAATAGGGTCTATAGGTGACTCCGCTTCATAATCCCAATAGGTTCTAAATTCTTCAAATCGGTTAAAATCTTGCAGTAAGTCACGATACCAAGCGTCGTGACGAAAATACATATTAATCAGCTTAAAGGTCTGAATTCCGTATATGGCATGAGATTCCCATTTCTGGAATGATTCCTCGTTGAATGAGGACCGTTTACGAATGGGTAAATCGGGACTGAAATGATTGTGGATCATATTAAAACGACCATGGTGAAGCGTATCATAACTCACGCCATACAAACCCTGAAACATGGGGTTCATGTCGGTAATATCAAACTTGTGGGTCGCAATGAAGGCGGGGAGAGGAAGACCACTCAGGATCAGCTTGGCTTGTTCTAAGGCTAGTTTAAGAGCTGTTCCCGTCAATTCGTAATGTTCCGGGATATAGCCTGCGGCAAGCAGAAGATCATTTCGTTCTGCTGATGTACACTCCAGATAATCGGCAATATCCATGATAGCCGTCCGGCTTGGAATGCGTCTTGAGCGGCCGGATAATATGTTTTTATACGATGTAAAGGCTACATCGTTTAGCTCTTGCTGAGTAAATCGTTTCAGTTCCGGGTGGGACTCGAGTTCGCGGTATTGCTGTTGGCGCTTGCTTCTGACCGCTTCGATTTCACCGATTACCGCTTTAAGAACTTTTGTCTCCATATGAGCATTGGATGAGTGAATCATGGTTCATCTCCTCTTTCCGGGAGGTGTATTTTTACTCTTGGTCAAAAGATGTTAGAGAATTATACTCCTAGGTAAATCCCCTGTCAATTTGGGGTTTTATCCAATATACGCCGAGGAGGAGCAATCATGATACGAGCAATCATTGCAGACCCGTTAGTTACAGAGCGGCTTATTATAAAGGAAGTGGAACCGCCGATTCCCCAATCTAATGAGGCGATCGTTCAAGTAAAAGCCATTTCTCTAAACCGTGGTGAAATCAGGGATTCCTTGAGCGGAGACATTGAGCAACGGCTAGGATGGGATTATTCAGGCATCGTGATCGAACAGGCTGCAGACGGATCGGGGCCGGCAAAAGGGAGCCGTGTCGTCGGACTACTCCCATTCGGTGCCTGGGCGGAACAAATTGCTGCCCGGACTTCCTTGATGTCTGAAATACCAGATTCGGTTTCTTTTGCACAAGCATCCACATTGCCAGTCGCCGGGCTCAGCGCCCTCTATTCGCTTAAAAAAAGGGGGCTTCTTCTTGGGAAGAAGGTGTTGATAACTGGATCTACGGGCGGGGTTGGCGTTTATGCCCATCAGCTCGCTGCCCGGACAGGAGCATTTGTGGTCGGAACAGCCAGATCGGAAGAGAAGGCTAATCTGGTTCGTGAAGACGGGGCAAATCGGATTATTGTTGGTGAACTTTCCGAAAGAGCGGGGCAGTTTGGACCTTATGATCTGATCATAGACACGGTTGGCGGGAATACGCTTGCGAGTCTTTTATCCCATCTGGCTCCTGAGGGTGTTGGAGTAACGATGGGGTATTCCAGCTCACCATTTACATCCATCGACGTAAGGTACTTAATTCATACGGGCCGGACGACTTTATATGGATTGTATTTGTTAGAAGAATTAAAGGGCTATTCCGTTCCGGATGATTTGCGATATCTTACTGAGCAGATCGCGAAAGGAACACTGATTCCCAGAATTGAGGTGGAAGCACCATGGACAGATATCAAACAGGTAGCGGGTCAATTAATGGAACGGAAGTATAGCGGAAAAGCAGTCCTGCATTTAGAAAATTAGTACTCCCAAAATGGCCTTGGCTGAACAGGAGCGAAAGAAGAACCGACAACGACAAGCGGAGGGTATTGAGGTTGCACGAAGTTACATTTGGAAGACCTCGAAAGGAAATCGATGATCGTTTTCTTCGGGTGCACCAGGAGTGGAAGGACGGACCGATAACTGCAACCGAGGCTATGCGACAAATTGATATGAAGAGGACGACTTTTTACCGACGGGTCAAAGAAGTCGAAGAGCAGGGGAGTCACGGAGTACAAGAAGCAGGAACTGAAGTTTAATAACAGTTAAAGGCAAGGCGTTAATATTTTTGGCATCATCGCTTTTAAGCTAACGGGCAGTTTACAGCAACATGAGTTTAATAAAGAAGGCAAGAAGGCAGTCGTCCAATCTCGGTCGGCTGCCTTTCCGTACATATGGGGGAGATTTAATTTCACCAGAGAAGCTCCTACCAAATAATTGTTTCCGGGTTACGTCAAGAAAGATGCCCCACATAGATTCCTTTGGGTGCACCCTAAACGGGTGCCTTTTCTTATGCCTAGACGATCATCAAGGCCGGATAAGGTTCTCCTTTTTATGTCACTGATAAAAAATCAATCCTTATATTTGATTGTTCTATTATGAAGCATGGTTTTGTTCGATTATCATAAAACATATCGGAATTATTGGTTTTATCATTCTACATTTCAATGATGATTAGAAGGAGGGGGTTATTATTCATGGGGAACCTAGCTTATCCGTCCCGCTTTTCCAACCATTTACCGCCACCGTCCATAGGTGGCACGAAATCGGCAGAACCAGAGCATGTCCATCTATCGTATGGTTTTCCGGCGTCGGATCTCTTGCCTATCAGGGAATTAAACGAGGCGGCTAATGCCGCCCTTCAAGTGGCCCGGGTTGATCTGCTGCATTATTCGGGGGCTCAAGGGCCTGTTAGAGTCAAGTCTTGGGTGCTAAATCGTGTTCGCAAATTTGGCTTGCTTGCGGAAGGAGGCAACTTTCTTCCGGTGTTTGGGGCGATTCAGGGGATTGATCTGACTGCACGGATTCTGATAAATCCCGGGGATGAAGTGTGGGTGGAAGCGCCGACCTTCTTCAATGCCCTGCAATCCTTTCGAGCTGCCGGCGCACAAATCTGCTCCTTTCCTGTAGACGAAGAAGGTCTGCAGGTGAATCGGGTTGAAGAGGCTCTACAGAAGGCATCGGCAGAAGGCCGCAAATTACCTAAATTTATCTACATCATGCCAACCTTTCAAAATCCTACAGGCTCAACGCTACCTATTGGGCGTAGACGGCAGCTGGCGCAACTAGCCAAAGATTATGATGTGTATATCTTGGAGGATGATGCATACGCTGAGCTGAGTTTCAACGGGACCACCCTCCCTGCTGTGTACTCGTTTGCTCCGGAACGGGTAATCTACGTCAGTACCTTTTCAAAAACGCTGGGTCCGGGGCTCCGGCTGGGTTGGGTTATCGCCCCGGAAGAAATCATCCAGTACATGGCTACTTTATCGCTGGGGAGCCAGCTTAATCCATTTACGCAGGAGATCGTAGGGGAACTTCTTGAACACTATGATTTTGATAGGCAGGTAGAGCGTCTGAGCGATCGTTACCGCAGTCGGCGGGATACGATGATCCGGGCTCTGCATGAAGAACTGGGTAGTGAGATCCAGGTATCCGTACCAGACGGGGGATTCTTCATCTGGGTTACGTTTGGTGAACATGTGGATGTAAATGCCGTAGCTCCTTTGGCACACAGAAGAGGTGTAAGCTTTGTTTCCGGAAATGCATTTTTCAACGATGGAAAAGGGGCCAGATACTTGCGACTTTGCTTCAGTCATTGCAGTGAGGAGCAAATCAGAAAAGGATTACGAAGCCTGGCTGAGGCTTATTATTCTATCTATTCGGGATAGAATCTTTGACCTTTTCACATCCGTTTAAAAAACCGGACACCAATACCTTATCGAGTTTTATGTATAAAATCCATTTTACTTAAGGAGGTCAACTACATGGTCAACGTCAAAGCCCCTGCAATCTATATTAACGAGCCTGATATCCTCGCCAGCGGCGGAGAGAGGATTACATTGATCAGCAGAAAGCTTCTTATTATTGGCGGCAAAACAGCATTGACGGCAGCGGCTCCTCTTCTAGCTAGTCTTGATGAAGTAAAGGCGGAGTATGAAATCCATACGTTTGCCGGGTATCCAACGTTGGAGCAGATTGCCAGGTATGTATCAGTAGCATCCGGCAAGGGATACGAAGCCGTTGTGGGCATTGGTGGAGGCAAAGCACTGGATGTGGTAAAGGCAGTAGCCGAACGCTTGGAGTTGCCGAGTATTACGGTGCCTACGGTGGCCGGAACATGCGCAGCCTGGTCGGCGCTGACGGTTCTTTATGATAACGAGGGACGTTCTGCAGGTTATCTGCCCCTCAATCAGTCCCCACAGTTGGTTCTCGCGGATACCCGTGTATTGGCAGCGGCCCCAAGACGATATTTGGCATCCGGTATTGCGGATACGTATGTGAAATGGAACGAGACTGCAGTTAATATGAAAAATCTTCATTCAGATCTAGATATACGGCTTAGCGTACATACATCCCTATTAGCTGTTGAAGTGCTTGACCGATATGCGCAGGAGGCTTACGAAGCAGCATATGAGGATGAGGTTACTTGGGCGTTTCACGAAACTAGTCAAGCCATAATCTGGCTTGCAGGACAGGTAGGTAGTGTCACTGGGGGACAGCCACGCATCGCGCTGGCCCATGCCCTTCACGACTGCCTTACCCAGTTTCCCGTGACGAAAGACACGCTGCACGGCGAGAAAATCGCCTTTTCCTTAATCGTCCATTCGATACTACAGGGACTTCCGCATGAAGACATCCTGCAACTGGCTGGCAAACTGCACAAGCTCCACCTGCCGATTACTCTAGAGCAGTTGGGATTTTGGGAAATGCGGAGCAACATGCGGAGGCCATAGCCAAGGTGTTTCCGTTGGAGAAGGTACAGGCGATAAAGTTGCCATTCATTGTGGACCGGGAAAAGATTGCATTGGCGATTGTTCAGGCTGACCTTACCGGCAAACGGGTTATAGGACTGGCATCATCTGTATCCTAATAGACATGGAGAGGAGAATCTACTGTGAACAAGAGGAAGCTGTCAATTCTATCTGTCGCGTTACCTTTCGTCATAGCTGTCATCCTGGCCGCTTGCGGAAATGAGAAAAATAGAACCGGAAATGAAGCGGAAGCTGCTGCTGCGGCAGGTTCGCCAGATTTGAGCAAAGTGACCTTAAAGGTCGGACAGACGGGGTGGGGAAATCTGGAGGCTGGATTTAAAGAGGCGGGTTTGGACGACACACCGTACAAAGTAGAGTTTAGCGTTTTTCAGGGTGGGAATCTGCAGTTGGAAGCCATGGCGGGAGACCATTTAGATATTGCGCTTACCAGCGAAATTCCGCCGATCTTTGCCAGTCAAGCCGTGGATGGAGGTAACCTCCAAATCATCGCCATCCAGAAATCCGATACGCTGGAACAAGAACTCGTGATTCCAAAGGGTTCAACTGTAAGACAGGTATCGGATCTGAAAGGTAAGAAGGTCGCCTATGTTAAAAGCACGACAGCCCATTATTTTCTCGTAAAGATGCTGGAAGAAGCAGGACTAAGCTGGAGCGATATTGAGCCAGTCGCGCTCTCAACATCCGATGGACTTAGCGCTCTGATCGGTGGGAGTGTGGATGCGTTGGCAAGCTATGGCAATGCCATTATTTCGGCTCACCAGAACGGGGCGACGACGCTGGCCAGCGCTAAGGACATTTTGTCAGGCAATTTCCCGGTGATTACGACTAAGGCGGATATTGCTGATCCAGCAAAACACGCAGCGATTGCCGATTTTCTAAACCGTTTAAATCAATATAATGAATGGATCCACAATAATCAGAAAAAATGGGCAGAAATCGTAGCTGAAAATACAAAGCAGCCGCTTGAACAGGCGCTTGAAACGTTGAAAAACAGCCAGGAGCAGCGACCAACAAAGGTAACTGCCATTTCAGATGAGGCTATCGCCTCGCAGCAGGATGTCGCAGATACACTTCAATCTGTAGGGTTGCTGACGAAAAAGGTGGACGTGAAGTCGCTCTGGAGCGATGCCTTTTCGCAAATGATTAAATAAAAAAGTAGTTCTGAAAAAAGCGGAATAGGGCTGGTAATGTTATTAGCCAGCCGTTCCATTTGAAAGGAGCCGCCAAACTATGAGTAAACCAAAAATCAAATACAACTTTTGGGTCTCGCCCATTACCCCTTGGCTGCTGCCTGTCGTTCTTCTTTTGGCTTGGCATGTTCTGACCGTTACTGGGATCATCCCGGCGAATAAACTTCCGCAGCCGCTGCAAGTCGTTAAAGAGCTTATTATTTCTGTTAAAAGCGGTGTGCTGCTTGATAATATTGCGATCAGTGCAAGGCGGGCCTTGCTAGGATTTTTGATTGGGGGCGGAATCGGCTTTGTTCTCGGGTTAATCAACGGCTTCTCCTCCAAAGCAGAGATATTGATGGATTCCTCGGTGCAGATGATCCGGAATGTGCCGCACTTGGCACTAATTCCTTTAGTGATTATGTGGTTTGGGATCGGTGAGGAAGTTAAGCTGCTGCTCGTGTCCCTCGGCGTGTTTTTTCCTATCTATCTCAATACCTTCCACGGAATAAGGTCAATAGACCGCGGGCTGATCGAAATGGCCAAGGTCTATGGACTGAAGGGCCTCGATCTGTACAAGGAAGTCATTCTCCCGGGTGCACTGCCTTCCATTCTGGTGGGAATCCGTTATTCACTCGGTATTATGTGGCTGACGCTCATTGTGGCCGAGACGGTGGCCGCAGACTCGGGCATCGGTTACATGGCCATGAACGCCAGAGAGTTTATGCAGCTCGATATTACCGTTCTTAGCATTATCATTTATGCGCTGTTGGGCAAGCTTTCAGATAGCATCGCCAAGGGGTTGGAACGATGGCTACTCCAGTGGAACCCGAATTATAGTGTGGCCAAAAAGTAAAAGGGGGTGTAATGCGGTGTCTGAAATCGGAAAGGGAGCAATGCTGTGCCTAAACCATGTCCGCAAATATTTTGGTGAAAAGCGGATTCTGCAGCAAGTTGATCTGACGATTGAACGCGGAGAGTTTATCGCCGTCGTCGGGCGGAGCGGTTGTGGCAAAAGTACACTGCTCCGGCTGATTGCCGGGTTGGAGCAGCCGTCGGAAGGACTTATTTCCATCAACGAGAATGATCCTGCTACTTCTGGAAGCGGGCATACAAGGGTATTGTTTCAGGAGGCAAGACTCCTTCCATGGAAAACTGTATTGCAAAATGTGAGGATCGGTACTCCGGGAAAAGATAAAGCTAAGGCTGCGGAAGCGCTAAACCTAGTTGGTCTATCCGAACGAGAGGATGATTGGCCGCATTTTCTTTCGGGCGGACAGAAGCAGCGCGTTGCACTGGCACGGGCACTGGCAAGTAAGCCTACCCTTTTGCTGCTGGATGAACCGCTAGGCGCCTTGGACGCATTGACTCGGATTGAAATGCAGCAGTTGATCGAACGGCTCTGGCTTGAGCAGGGCTTTACCGTCATTCTCGTCACGCATGACGTCAGCGAAGCGGTTGCCTTGGCTGACAGGGTAATTCTGATTGAAGATGGGGTCATTTCATTGGATAAGCGAATTGCGCTGGACCGACCACGTGAAAGAGATAGTGGTTTTGCTTATTATGAAAATTTGATCCTCAACAAGGTACTTGGAAGGGAGGAGCCGCTGTTCCAGCGAACGGCCGGTTATACGATATAACGGCGTTATTCAAATAAACTTCTTAAGCGTTATTTTTGGAAAGGGTGAAGCCAAATGAGCAAATGGGGAGTTGTTAATATGATTAGTCATGGAGCTAATCAATAATCGCAGTTACGACTGGAACAGTCTTCACGTAATTGTAATAGTAAAAAGGACTTCCAATTAGATTGGAGGTCCTTTTTATTGTCATTGCTAGATATGACATAAGATTTTATACGGTGAAGAGAAAGAACAATAGCACGGAAATAAATGATTCGAAAACCATTCTTTTTTCAGCTCATTTTTGATCTGCGGAGTTGTCGACACATCTGTTTAAGGATCGCGCTCGGTTTAAATGATCTTTTCCCCATTGTTCGAGACAATCCAGAACGGGTCCAAGACTTTTCCCGTGATCTGTAAGTGAGTATTCAACCTTAGGCGGAATTTCCGGAAAGACGGTCCGGTGAACGAGTCCGTGATTTTCCAAGTCACGCAAATGCTTTGTCAATATTTTTTGTGTAAGTCCGGGAATAAGCTTCGGAAATTCGCAAAAACGTACAGTCCTTTTTCGTAAATGACACAAAATCAGTAGACTCCATTTGCCGCCGATCATGTTCAGTGTGACGTAAGCGGCATAGTCGTTTTCTTGGTTTTTCACGGTTCTCCCTCCTGTTTAATACTTTCTTATTGGAAACTAACGCAATTAAAAGTGCCTACTTAACAAGCATGCATGTTCCCTTTATGTTAAGGATTGAAATTAATTTTATTTTATTATATAGGGAGGCTTCTCAAATGAACAAGAAGGTGTTCGTGACCGGCGCGACGGGCTATATCGGCGGGTCGGTTGCGCTCAAGTTGCGTCAGGCGGGCTTTCAAGTAACAGGGTTGACCCGAACAGACGAGGGAGCTGTCAAGTTAAGGGAATTGGGGATTTCACCATATATCGGCACTCTAAACGATTTCGAACCGCTCATACAGGCGGCAAAGGAAGCTGACATCGTGGTTAACGCTGCGGACTCGGATAACATCTTCGCGGTGACGACGCTATTAACGGCGCTTGAAGGAAGCGGCAAAACGTTCGTTCATACGAGCGGTTCCAGTATTGTCGGGGATAAGGCGGCGGGAGAATACACCAGTAAGGTGTATCATGAAGAAATCATCGAAGCACTCCCCGAAAAATTGGCGCGCGTCACGATCGATCGGACAGTGCTCGCGGCCGCCAATCGAGGCATACGTTCGATGGTCATTTGCCCCTCGCTGATTTATGGCACAGGCTATGGTATTCATAAGGATAGCATACAAGTTCCTTGGCTGATCGAGCTTGCATTGAAGCGTGGGGCAGCGTGTCATATCGGAAAAGGCGAGAATGTCTGGTCGAACGTTCACATCGACGACCTTGTCGAGCTTTATCTATTAGCGATAGAGCGCGCGCCGGCCGGTTCTTTCTTTTTTGCCGAGAACGGCGAAGCCTCCATAAGAGAGGTTGGTGAGGCGATCAATCGGGCATTCGAATTAGGGCCGGAAACGGAAATGATGAGTCTAGATGAAGCGATTAATCAATGGGGCCCTGAAGCTGCTCATTTTGCTTTCGGTTCCAATAGCCGCGTTCGTTCGACTAAAGCACGAAAAATGCTGGGATGGAACCCGAAAGGGACTGCGCTGCTCGAAGAAATTGAAAATGGGTGCTATAAAAAGTGACGTTCTGATATGAGCATAGGAGAGCTTCCGATAGATCGGATTCAAAGAGCAAGGGGAGAATAATATACAGAAACAGAGCCTCGAATGTAGCTCACAGATGGTTAGAAACCCTTTCCTTTTTTAAGGAACAGGGTTTTTAACAATTCAAGTCTTCAGATGATATTGTGAGGCTAGCTCTTCAATAGATACAAATACATAAGCACGTTGTTTTTCTCGATCTGAACTCATCATGTTTGGACACTTTCCGATTCCTATAATATTATCCTGCAGAGAGTCTTGGATGTCTCACATTAGATCATGCTTCATCCGTAGTAATTAATCCAATGTACATCATGAATTGCACCGTGTTCGGTGCCTTTTTTTGTTTTCTGGAACGTAATCAAAAATTTCGGCGAGAGTGATTGTATTATTTTCCCTTTATGGGAAGTTAGTCTATACAGCAGGGCTTTTTAATGAATATGCTCTTGGTATCTGGATCCCAACATGAGAAGGGGATGTTAATGACCATTGGAAAAATGAAGAAGTATAGGGAAATGTTACAGGTCCCTGTCTTACGTCCACATTTGCCT
Source organism: Paenibacillus favisporus (assembly GCF_040545415.1). Taxonomy (NCBI): domain Bacteria; kingdom Bacillati; phylum Bacillota; class Bacilli; order Caryophanales; family Paenibacillaceae; genus Paenibacillus; species Paenibacillus favisporus. Next base: position 1,576,404 of record NZ_JBEPLV010000001.1, read on the forward strand.
GAAACTGTCTGGATGACGGATTCAAGGATTTTACGGATGCTCCAAACCTATCCATCTATCTTTATAAAGCCCAATCACGGGAGCGGTGGTAGCGGAATTATCCGAGTCAAGAGATTGGGAAGGGGATTTGAGGTTCGTTGCGGCTCAAGTCTGAAGATTGCGGGACGTTCCTCTGTCCTAAAAGCGATTCGCTCGTACCGGAAATCAGGGCATCGGTATCTAGTGCAGAAAGACCTGCGATTAGAGAAGTATCATGGGAAAATTTTTGATATCCGTGTATACCTGCAAAAACCAAAGAGCAAATGGATCATTTCGGGTATGGCCGCCCGTGTTGCCGCCCCTCATAAATTTGTGACCAATTATCATAAAGGAGGGCATGCGCAACCTTTGCGAAAGGTCCTCATGAGTCTTTTTCAGAATGACCACTCCAAAGTGGACGCCTGTTTTCGGAAAATAGAACAATTATCCATTACCATTGCCGAAACGGTTAATAAATGGCACCCGATACATGAATTAGGGGTGGATCTTGCCCTAGACAAGAACGGCCACATTTGGATTATTGAAGCGAATTCACATCCGGGCCATATGTTGTTTACTCAACTCTCCGATCACACCATGATCAGAACCATTATGGAAAACAAACGATCGATGGGAATCTAGGCTCATTTTTTTAAAGGGAAGGAGAAAAGTTCCAATGAAAAAAACAAAGGAGCTTAGAAACTTGATCAACTCCAAAAAACTGGAATTTATTATGGAAGCTCATAATGGTTTGTCTGCCAAAATTGTTGAGGAGGCGGGATTTAGGGGGATTTGGGCGAGCGGATTATCCATCTCTGCAGCGATGGGAGTAAGAGACAATAACGAAGCCTCCTGGACCCAGGTGTTGGATGTTCTTGAATTCATGAGTGATGCGACGTCCATCCCGATTCTGCTGGATGGGGATACGGGGTATGGCAACTTCAATAATGCAAGACGCCTGGTCAAAAAGCTGGAGCAGCGGAATATTGCAGGGGTTTGTGTCGAGGATAAGCAATTTCCCAAAATGAACTCTTTCTTAAATGGACAATTGCAGCCGATGGCCGATATCGAAGAATTTTGCGGTAAAATCAGGGCCATGAAAGATGCTCAAACCGACGACGATTTTATAGTTGTAGCCAGAGTGGAAGCTTTTATTACAGGGAGGGGACTTGGCGAAGCGCTGCGGCGGGCGGAAGCGTACCGGAAGGCAGGCGCCGACGCGGTTCTTATACACAGCAAGAGGCCGGACATCATGGAGATTGAGTCATTCATGAAGGAATGGGCGGGAAGATTGCCCGTAGTTATCGTACCTACAAAGTATTATTTGACGCCAACCGACAAGCTTCGGGAGCTGGGGATTAGCCTTGTTATATGGGCGAACCATAATTTACGATCATCCATTCAAGCCATGAAACAGATATCCCGCAGAATTTATCAGGATGAGAGTCTTGTTCAAATCGAAAAGGATGTTGCAACGCTGGAAGAAGTATTCAGGCTTCAAGGTGCTGAAGAGCTGGAAGCTGCGGAACAAAGATATCTTCCGGCATCACAGTGCGACTCGAATGAGGAGATATAATGGACACTAGGATATTTGGGGAAGAACTCCGAAAATTAGGATTTACTTTTTTCAGCGGTGTACCTTGCTCCTACCTGAAAAATTTAATCAATTACTCCATCAACGAATTCGATTATGTTGCAGCAGCCAACGAAGGTGATGCGGTAGCCATCGCATCCGCGGCTTATATAGGGGGGCAAAAACCCGTTGTACTCATGCAAAATTCAGGGCTAACCAACGCTGTTTCGCCGTTAACATCCCTTAACTACCCCTTTCGAATTCCGCTGCTTGGATTTGTCAGCCTTCGCGGAGAGCCCGGGGTTCCTGATGAGCCCCAACATGAGCTTATGGGCAAGATCACGACGAACCTGCTGGAATTAATGGACGTGGAATGGCAATATCTATCCAAAGATTTGGAAGTGGCCAATAAGCAGCTGATTCAGGCCAATGAGCAAATTTCCCGGAATCGGCCATTTTTCTTTGTGGTCAAGAATGGGACCTTTGACGCAGAGCCTTTGAAAAAGCAGCAAAACTCCATTCGTTCAAACCAGATTCTGCGGTGTGCCCATCAAGACAACCAAATGCCTGCGCGGCATGAGGCATTAAGTGTAATCAATTCGGTGAAAGACGGGGATACGATTCAGCTTGCAACCACGGGCAAAACAGGACGGGAATTATATGAAATTGAAGATGCAAGCAACAATTTGTACATGGTCGGCTCTATGGGGTGCGTCAGCTCTTTCGGACTTGGGCTCGCCCTTAGTCAACCTAGCAAGAATATTGTCGTGATTGACGGAGATGGCTCTTTATTGATGCGGATGGGAAGTCTTGCGACAAATGGGTATTACAGTCCCAATAACATGATTCATATTCTTCTCGATAATAACGCTCACGAATCAACAGGAGGGCAAAGGACGGTATCTCATAATATGGATTTCGTGAACATTGCCGCTTCCTGCGGTTATACGAGGGCCATCCATGTCCACAACCTCGAAGAGCTGAAGGCCAGTTTGCAAGAATGGAAAAAGACTAAAGGTCTTACCTTCATTTATATGAAAACATCCATGCAGTCCAAAGATCAACTTGCTCGCCCAAGCATAAAGCCTCATGAAGTAAAAGAACGTCTACAGCGATTTATCAATAACGACCCCTTAACGATCAAGGAAGTGGATGGTTCATGAGTTCTACCGTAAAGAGAAACATTTTGCTTACTCCAGGCCCGGCAACGACTACAGATAGCGTGAAATGGTCACAGGTGGTTCCGGATATATGTCCTCGTGAAGCCGAGTTTGGCGAAATCATGGAGCATATTTCCACAGAGCTTACCTGTTTGGTTGCGGACCCGAACCATTATCAGACCATATTATTTGGTGGGTCGGGCACTGCAGCGGTTGAATCGATGATCAGTTCCGTCTCTGGAAATGAAGCTGTAGTTATCGTTAATAATGGCGCTTATGGAAAACGGATGTGCGAAATCGCCGCGGTTTATGGAATCGATTATTTGGAATTTAAAAGTCCCTTCGACGATGCGATCCATTTGGCTGACTTAGAGCGTTGCATTCAATCTTCCGGACGAAAGATATCCCATCTTGCCGTCGTGCATCATGAGACGACGACCGGCCTTTTGAACAATGTGAAGGAACTTGGGGTATTATGCAAAAAGTATCATATCGACATGATGGTAGATGCCATGAGTTCATTTGCTGCCGTTCCGATTGACTTGAAGGAAATGAACATTTCCTTTTTGGCATCCAGTTCGAACAAGAATCTGCAGGGATTGCCCGGGGTTTCGTTCGTAATCGCTGAGAAAAGTAAGTTGGAGAGTTTGAAGGACAGGAAACCCAGAAGCTATTATTTGAATTTGTACGCCCAATATCAATATTTTGCGGAACATGCGCAAATGCGGTTTACACCGCCGGTACAGGCATTGTATGCGCTTAGGCAGGCCATCGAAGAATTAAAGCAGGAGGGTGTGGCAAAACGTTACGAAAGATACATGGCATCCTGGACAACTTTAATCACCGGTCTAAAAAGGCTGGATTTATCCTATTTGGTCCCCGAAGCGCATCACTCCAAGCTGATTACATCCATTCGTGAACCTTATTCAGATTTTGACTTCCAATCCATGCATGATTTTTTCTATAGCAAAGGCATTATGATTTATCCCGGCAAATTGGAGGGTTTAAGGACGTTTCGAATTGCCAATATCGGGGACATTACGTCCAAGGATATCGAGTTTTTTTTGGAATTGCTTGAAGATTTTCTGGATGGCATTGAAGTGAACAAGTGAAAGGTGGAGTCCAATGGGATCGGTAACAAAAAATAAATGGCTAAAATACTTGTTTTTGAAAAGGTATCCCCCCCTTGCTCCTTATTTACCTGAAACGCGGAAGATGAGTCCACATTCCTTCTGGACGCTTTTGGGAAAATACCGGCATGTCATTGTTAAACCCGTTTGGGGGAGCCGCGGACGGGGCGTCATTCAAGTCTCAGATTTGGGGAATGACAATTATGCCATCCATTACGAGCGTATGGAAACGGTGAAACAGGGAAGAGAGAATACCTATCGGTATATTAAAAGAATAATCAGGTCTGCCGCCTATATGGTTCAACAGAGAATTACTCGGCCGACGATAAATAATCGCCCCTTTGATATGAGAGTCATCGTTCAACGGAAAAAACATTCTTCAAGATGGGTAGTTACAGGAAAGGTAATCAAGGTGGCAGGCAAAGGGTACGTTGTGTCCAACAATACGCGGAGTCATGGACAACTGCTTAGGTTTAAACCGGGCATCCAACATTCTTCCATCGGACACTTGCCTATAGCCGCATTAGAATCCCAAATCGATAAGGTTTCGCTTCGTTCCGCGAAAAGATTAAACGCATTGTTCCCCGGACACCGAATTTATGGCCTGGATATAGCAACTGATCCGTATGGGCGTGTTTCCATTATTGAAGCCAATCTTTATCCGGCAATGTCTCATTTCCTTAAACTGAAGGATGGGGTAACGTATCGCCGAATACTCTCTTATAAAAGAAGTAAATATATCCACTACAGAAGTAAGCATATCCACTACAGAAGTAAATATATCCACTATCGTTAAGTAATCGAATCATAATATGAATAACCTTTATTTTTTCGACTTATCCAGCCATCTCGAACCAAACTCCACATATTTCTCAATCAGATTATTTAATTAACCATTAACGCAACGACGAAAGATAATAGGGGCTGCACGATTTATTACGAGGCAGCCTCTATTTGTTTTAACCACTTAAATCTTACGTTTGATTAGAATACAGTAGCAACGCGGGAGGAGAAAACATGCGTAGAATTATTGCCGTTATCTTGCTTATCATCGGAACGTGCTTTCTGATTTATGACTTCGCCAGACAACAAGTGATCATAAAAGAAGAACTAAAAGAAACCAATATACTGACTACGCAATCATCAGGAACAGCAAATCTGGAAGAAAACAGTACGAAGGAATGTATCACACCTCACTCCCACGGTCAGTAAAACGGATCTAGAACAGAATGATCTCATTGGGTTATACTATCACGTTTCCTAATTGGCTCCGGTCGACCGAAGCTATTCGTGACGCAGTCAATACCCCTTGCCTTGATGGGGGAGGAGATCAGCAAGTCCTGGGATCAGCAAGTCCTGGGATCATCATATCCGGAAGTCCTGGATACTGAATGTGGGGGATATCAAGCCACAGGAAGCCGAGATGACGATTTTTATTCGTTATGCACGTAGAAAAATACCTATCCGCTTGTTTTCAGGGGCATTTTTTATGGGGGGGCTGGCATCATTTTTAAAATATTTTGATGAGAACGATCAAATAATTGAGCAAGACGACATAGCACACGATTTATTGTCAAATCAGATATTGAGCTAAGCTGACTTGAGGTATTAAGCTAACGGGCAGATTACATCAAAGGTATTGGAACTTGCTCATTTACCATCCTCAATGAAGCTACCGAAACCTGGCATTTGGCAACTTAACGCTTATATTGATGAAAAGTTGTTCGGTAGTATTAATATCGAAGTCAAATGATTATTGAACTAACGGGTACGATAGTTGAATAAACTAACTAACAGGAAGAAGCTGCCGGTGTCGAGGGACAAGAACATAGTCCCATTGAGAGTCGCTATTATAGCGGCTTATTTGTTTTATCGGAACAAGTTCTTGTCCCGGGTCGAAGATAAGAACTTGTTCCGATTACCGTAAACGAATCATAATGTAACTTGCTCGTTCAAGCATACATCAAGAATCCACGGCCACGGTCCGTAGCCCGTTTCAACGTTGATATGTCCCATTTTAGGCAACATAACGCAAGGAACCCCTAGATCAAAGTACTGTGATGCATCTTCCACCGAGCAATAAGGATCTGTTGACGATAAAACCAATAGCGTTTTTTCCGCAATCTTTCCGATCTCATGCATGTTTTCCGGTACAGGGAAAAAAGTCATCACTGGTTCATATTCCAAAAATGGCGAGGGTGGGGCTATAAGAATGGCTCGCTGAATTTTTCGTTTCGGATTTGAAGCCGCGTAGTGGAACCACATGATACACGCTAGACTATGAGCCACGACGATGACTTCTTCATCGTTTGGAATTTCTTCAAAGACAGAAGATAAATGATTGAGCCAAACATCCCTGTCAGGTTGATCTTTGTCTGGAAAGTCAGGAAATCGGACTGTTATACCTCGTTTTACTAGCTCTTGATGTAACCAAGTTTGCCAATGATTGGGGTCACTGCCGCCGACCCCATACAATAGCAGAAAACTTCTGCTCATGATGAGAGACACCTCCAAAATGGTCGTTGTGATCATTGCACACGATTCCTATCACTTTAATCTTCTTGTTCACCGGCGAACCGCTGAGTATCGTAAGCAGCTGTACCGGTACGTCCTCTGCCTGCCGCCACTGCTATGGAAAGCGACTTTTTTGTCCTCTCCGTACGCTTTGGTAATCGCATGGATGGCATCCCGGAGTAGTTCAGCTTGTTGGGTACTGGCTTCATCACGAAGAGGGATTTCAACCCACTCGACATCCCCCTCTGCCGCACACTGTGTGTCTTCTTCACGCAAATCAACAATTACCTTTACGCCCTAGAGAAGCTTCTCCATAATCATGACATCAACAAACCTTCCGTCCAAGATCCCTTGGTCCTCAAAGAATCCAACCTCACGGTATCCACTTTTACGGTATAGTCCTTGTCCATGATCGTTAAACGGGAAGGTAAACAACAGAATTTTGCGGAAATTATGTTGTTTGGCTACCTGTTCAAGAGAAAGGAGCAGCGCACTTCCAATCCCTTTTCCCCGAAAGAGCCGATCAATATATATCGAGAGGTCGGCGACTCCGTCGTAAGCTGCACGGGGAGAATAGCGGTTCAAGGAAGCCCAGCCTACTAAAGAATCCGCAATTTCAGCAACGAGAACAGCATAGCGTCCTTGATGCTGCTCGAACCAGGTTTCCATGTAATCAAGGTCTTTGGGTTCCGTTTCAAGTGTAGCAATTCGGTCTTCAATGCCTTGGTTATAGATCCGTAATATGCTGCTTAGATCTTCAGCAGTCGCTTTTCTTATGGAAATGTTTGCACTCATATTAACTCATGTCTCCTGTAATTATAGTATTAATGTATCTTTTTATATCATGCTTCCTCGGTACGTTCAATGCTGAAAGAAGCTGGTTTTAAAGTGAATCTTCTAGAGTATTGCGATGAAAATGGAGAATTCCATTACACCGATTGGGATGAGAAAGAGGGTTTCATTTACCGATCGAAAACTTTGTTCACCGCAACAATGAAAATTCTTGGGGATTTGTATCTCTATTGGTGGATGCTGTTAAGCCAACTTAAGCCCGAGAATGAAATACAAACGTATTTTAAGCTAACGGGAGACGTTAATTCAAAATAGCATGGAGCAGTTCGCCGGTTGTCAGCTGCTCCTTTTTCGTTAAGCTATCGGGCAGTATAACGAAGATGACATCTTTACTTCAGTGAATATTCTAACTATAATTACAGTAAATTTTTGGTATGTGTGACAGGCGTAAACGTGGATACCCACGAGGGAGCACATGATGGTCCAGAGAGAATGGCTCGATCTGAATTTTAAAAAGTCGAAATAGATTTGTGCTGGATTACCAATCAGATTCATTCAGGGAGGAAATAACATGCTATATGAGTTGCGAATCTATACGATTTACGAAGGTCGAATGGATGCCATTCAAGACAGATTTAAGGAGCATACGTTTAGAATTTTCACAAGATTGGGAATGAAGGTCGTGAATTTCTGGATAGATGCAACGGGCCAAAATAAAATATATTACGTGATGGAATATGAGGATATGGCGCAGCGTCAAAGTCTATGGGAGCAGTTTAAGAAAGACATCGAATGGATTCAAGTAAAACGCAATTCGGAAGAAAACGGTGGGCTCATCGTCGAAAAAATTGATGAATATTTTATGAATCAAGCTGAATTTTTCAGATTGGGAAATTGAACTAACGGGAAACGATAGTGAATAAACGAACAGGAAGAGCTGTCGGTGCTGATCGGCAGCTTTATTACGCTAACGGGCAGTTTAGTTCATTTGTTATACTTGATCTATGTAATTAGTGGGGCGAAAAGGAATGGGAATAAGATTAGCAACTAAAAATGAACTCCAATGGATAAATAAACAGTATCAGAAAATAGGCTTTATGCCGAGTAATTTAGAAAATGAAAAAATTGCAATAGTTACACATCAGGATGAATTTGCAGGCGTTGGAAGGATTGTTTATCTTAATGCAGAAGAAGCTGAAATTGGCGGTATATATATATTAGATGAGTTCAGAGGACTATCGCTTGCAAACGAAAGCACAAAACACAATATTAAAGAATTTCTATTAACATCATTTGTATTTGAGATGACCGACACCTATGATAGCCTGCGTTTATCTCGTTTTGCTACCTAATTAAAGTTGATACAAATAAGGAATGGAGGTTAATTTTACGAGTGAATATAGTGAAATAATCAAGAATTTAATTCAACTAAATCTTCTAACGAAAAAATCAGGCGAAGAAATCATCAATGAGATTGCGTTGAACTTATACAATGAAGAGAATTATCATTTAACCGAAAGGGATACATTTGATAAATTGCCTGCTGTAATAAGGGATATAATACTTGTAATTAACTTAGATACAGAACTGAATATGCAAGGTATATTGGGCTTCTTAGAGAATTCAACAGGATTATTCTTAAATGATACGATTGAAACTTTACAACGGATACAGGCAGAAGAAGATTACGATATACTAAAGGCAATAAAATCTATACTGGAACAAAACAATGTATCGACACAGGATTTAAGAAATAATGTTGATAATCAAATGGAATATTCTATAACTTCTTTTTCTGAAACTCACAGTTCTAAATATGATGATATGGTATCAGAAATTAGTGAAGTTGCTGATAAACTTTATCTTTATGATGGCGATAGAAACTTATTTGATTACCTTATACAATACGTTGATAAAAACAAAAATAATTTAGTAGGTGAGCTTAATAAATAGGTAGAACTCTTATTACGGGAACCTCCTCGAAGTTAAGACGGGAATCATACAGTTATTGATTCCCGATTTATTTTTATTAATTATCAACATTAAAATTTAACAGAGCCTAAATTATAAATAATGATAAAAGCCACCTGTAAGGCGACAAAAAGCCGCGTGGCAGCGACATTTTTTTTTTACGATAATGAGCCAAGATTGGCTCGTACTTTCTCGGAGACTCCGATCAGCGAAGCGGCCGCCCGGTATTCTCCCAGCCCGCACAACGCGCTTGCAGGCCCCTCGACTCCTCGCACATGAACCACGTTCCCGGATACGTTTGGCAGATGGCGATGCCATTCTTGAAAAAAGTGCCAACGCTTCTGTGGGCTTCTGCCGGTTTAACGCAATATATCTCAAGGCCCGAAAAGGTCCCGACAACTCCAAGTCGTCTTTTGCTTTCTCGAATAGCGTGTCACTTTCGATCCAAGTGCTTTTTTATTATTGGGCTTTGTTATATCAGTAATATTGTAGATTTGCGTAACGCTGTCCTTAAGTAACTTTGTAATGTAAAATTATACTAGTTATTAATGTATTGGAGCGCTCCTATGCGGACTGCGCATTTTACAACGAGGAGGAGAGACCGATGATCAAATCAAAAGCTCCCAAGAGACCGACAAGGGATGAATTTGTATTAGAGGAGATAGGCAATCAACTTACAGAGGCTTATCAAGAAGGGTCAGAAATTCTACTTACTGTGTGGGGTTGGGAGGAGCCAGTAAGGGGTCAGATAGATCAAATGGATTCTCGGACTGGAAAAGTACACATCAAAAAGGATGGAGTTATTACCAAGGTCCCTTTTATGGATATCATGGAGATTAACTATCCTAGAGATTAGATTTAGTGAAAGGGAAGTTTTGTAGATGAGTAATCTTAAAGTGGATCTTGGAGGGATCAAATGACCGAAGTAGGGCGGGAAACGAATTCCTTTTATCGTATGTTTCAATTAACCGAAACTGGATTTGAATTCATAAGTATCTTACTAATTGTGACAATTATAGTAGGATTTATTGTTGCAGTTTTATTTTTTCGCCATAATTTAACTGGAAAAAAGATCATGATCATTGGTGGGGAACTTATTTTACTTGGCTTAGTTTTTAATTTAATTGTAGATTTTAAATTTCGATTTCCAAGCTTAAGCTTCATAGTCATTTTGTTAGGTACCATTACTTGTTTCATTGGATTATGCAGAAAAGATTAACATAGCAGAAAAGATAAATATAAAGAGAAGAAGTATGTCGAGGGACAAGAACATATTCCCATAGAAGCTGCATTTTTGAAGTGACCCCCAAAAGCTAGACACGGTTATTTCGTCAAGCAGCTTTCTCAAAATGAGTTCGGTGCTGTACCGGACTCATTTTGATTTTTGCTTTTAAATTTATATAGCCGTTAGTAAAGGCACACTCACCATGCATCTCATAAAGCTTTAACCAATATTGGAATTGGGACTTGTTAACGCCCATTTCGATTGCGTATTCCCCTTCCAAAGTAAGACTGGTGCCGTTTAATTCACAAACCTCATAGGAAGGTCCCCCCCGACCTGTTATACCAATTCTTTTGGAATCGCGTGTATGGTGGAATAGGAGATGAAAGAGCTGGCTTTTTCTTTAGGAAGTGTTTGACTACATATCAGTCAGGATTTCACGATCCGGCCAAGGAAATAAGGAAAGAGAATCTATGGATTGTCTAATTCGCTGAATCCCAATGGGTTTTTCGATGAAGTCCACCATGCCAAGTTCTATGCACCTTTTGCGTTTATATCCATCTCCCGTAACTGCGATGAGAAGTGGAGGGGAAGGAGTAGAAGAAAGGATTTCCGAGGCTGCCGTAATACCATCCATGTCGGGCATGTGAATGTCCATGAAAACAAGCTGATAAGGTTTGGATTTAACTAATGCTACAGCCTCCAAGCCATTTGTTGCAATATCCGCTGTATAACCTAGCTTTTGAAGAATTCGAACTAATACCGTGCGATCAATTTCATGATCATCTACAACGAGTATAGTCATGAGCACATCATCCTTTTTGGATTAGAAGAACTGGTTAGAGGGATAATCGGTGTATGAGGCGTTAAGTTAATATATAGAGTTACCACCTTAGAGTTAAGTTGAATCAGTAATTACAATATTGTGATAATTTTTATCACCACTCCTAAATGTGTAGTTATGTTTTGAGTTAGGAAATTCAGCTTATTAAGCTAGCGGGCAATACTGTTATAATAAATTTTATTACCGAAGTAATGTAATTCATTTTCCTTGATAAATGATTTATAATAGGTCAAGGGGGTTGGACGCGAATATGAGTGCCAGAGGTGCAACCAAAGAAGCTATTTTGACTACAAGCATAAATTTATTTAATCAATATGGATTCGAAAATGTAACGATCAATCAGATTTGTCAAGAAATCAATGTGACCAAAACCGCGTTTTACTACCATTTCAAATCTAAGGACGAATTGATTTCTGAATTTTTTTCGTTTGACAACTTCGTATCCAACGACGATTTGTTGAACATTCTTGCCGTTACCGATTTTGCCGAGCAGGCCATCAAAGCGATGGAAATATTCGTGAAGCACATTGTCCGATCGGGTGTCGAAATGACGAAGGAAAATTATCGGGTTCACTTGCGAAATCAAATCCTTCCGCTCGATAAGAGCAAATCCGCGCTGCTCGGCAGCATTATTCCTGCGTTGCTTCAACGGGCCAAAGACGCGGGCCAGATCAAAAATCCGGCGAGCGCCGAGGAACTGCTGGACACTATGTGCAATCTGGCCAACGGGGTTATTCTGAATTGGGCCATGACAGGAGGCAGCTTCGATATTCTGGAAGAAACAAGAAAGCAATTTGAAATTTTGTTGGTCGTCAAATGAGAGAAGAGGCAGGCAGAACGCTCCGCTCAATAGAGGGGGCGTTTTTTAGTTTGTTTTCCACGCGCAAAATATACATAACCATAGTGTTGACATTATATTACCGCGGTAATATAATTCGATTATTCGAAGCGGATGGAGTGATCAGATATGGAGCAAAAGGAAACGAGAACGATATTGGTGTTAGGCGGTACCGGTACACAAGGCGGCTACGTAGCCCGGGAGTTGTTACGGCACGGCCATCGTGTTCGTATTCTGACCCGCAACCCTGAATCCGAGGCCGCCCAAACGTTAGCTGCCCAAGGTGCGGAAGTGAGCCGGGGAGATTTAGCCGATCCGGTATCGCTCGGACCAGCCATGCATCAGGTAGCGGCGATTTTTTCTGTGCAGTACGCCGATCCATACGACCAGACGATCGAGCCACGGAACGCCGCCAACATGGTGCAGGCCGCCAGGGACGCCGGAATCAAACAAGTCGTCCATACCTCGGTCGCCGGCAGCAATTTTTTCCCGCGCTGGGATAAATACGAGTATTTGGCTCGGACATGGGACAATAAATACGACATCGAAGAGTTGATCCGTGGCGGCGGTTTCCGGTATTGGACGATCCTGCACCCGTGCTGGTTTATGGAAAATTTCACGGAGCCCCTTTCAGCCTTTATGGCACCGGAATTGAAAAAGGGCGTCTTGTTCGGCACGATGCATAGAGACACGCCGTTGAAGCTTAATTCGGGAGAGGATACGGCCCGATTCGCACGCGCGGCGTTCGAAGATCCACAGAAGTTTCATGCCAAGGATATTAATGTCGCAAGCGACGAGCTGTCCATGTCGGCAATTGCCGATACGTTAAGCCGGGTGCTTGATAAGAAAGTGGTTTTCGAAACAGTCGGCAGCGAGGAAACCCGGAATCGCGGTATGCTGGAAGGCACGACTTATTTCATGGAGTGGTTGGAGGAATTTCCCGGATTCGGCTTCAATATGCAGGAAACCAGGCAGTATGGCGTGGCGCTGAAGTCGTTTGCGGAATGGGTGGATGAGAATAGAGATCGGTTCGACATTCAGTAAGTAGCGGTTGTTGACGGTGGAAGGGAACGAACATGTGCGGCGTGATGGCACATTAAAAAGATAGCCTATCTCCTGGTCAATCAGAAGCTTTCTCTGGAAATGACGTTCCAACTAAAAGGTACTCCTCTCATTGTGAGTGATGTTCTCGACAAACACCAATCTACCCAAAATTAGAGCCCTTTTTTTATATTTTCAGTCAGCGGTACTTCTGAAATTCAGGTTGAAAACTCATGATGGCAAAAGAACAACATTGGCAAGAAAGGGCAGTTACACATTGTCGAGTTCCAGGCAAGCGTCTCCAAGCAAAGGAGGGCGGTGCCCATGGGTGGCAGCAGTTTACAGCGGCTTTTGTCGAAGGACAAGAACATAGTCCCATTGAAAGTCGCTATTTTAGCGGCTTTTTGTTTTATCGGTACAAGTTCTTGTCCCGATTGCCATAATGGACAAGAACATAAGCCGATTACCGATAAGATAAGTATCTAACATTGTTTCCATGCAATCTCATTAAGCTAACTTGCAGGAAAGTTGGAGATTAAACACGGCGAACCAGGCGAAATTTTTGGTGTTCAATCCACGCAACAAAACGAGTCTTCATACAACTCATAAACGGCGAGCAGCTGCTCCGCAAGGCTTTTCTCAGCGCTTTTAATCCATTTAATAAATGCCATGTGAAAAATTTCAACCGCAAATCGCGCAGCAAGCTCCGACAGATCGCTATTATAATTGGCAGATAACGAGTTTGTGATAGACGCAATGAGCACCTGCCCCTTCAACAGCTCCCGTTCTTGCAAATCAGGATTACTTTGAATAATTTGATTCCGCGCTAGTACCCTCTCCCGCGAGCTCTCGAAAAACTCGGAAGTCGACACAAAGCCTTCAACCGCAAGCTTCAGCGGTTTTTTCTCGACGTCAAAATTGGCCGTGATAAAAGCCGCGAGCTGCTGCCCCATCTCATTGTTCGTGTCAAAAAGCACATCCGACTTGTCCTTGAACTGCCGGAAAAAGGTTCGCTCCGTAACACCGGCAAGACTCGCAATCTCCTGCACAGTCGTGTTTTCATAGCCTTTTTCCATAAATAATTTGGCGGCTGCCGCCTGTAATTTTTCTTTGCTTTTCATTTTTATCATTCCTATTTATGGGATTAATGGAGGAAACATGATATGGTCAGTTTCTGACATTTTTTATTGACAATAAAAACCCAGAGGCATACAATGATCCTAAATGTCAGTTTGTGACACTATCTTATCAAAAAAAAGGAGAATACACAATGAAAATAACAGCTGTTGCATACAAGGGGGAGAGGCGATGAACGCAATACGTACGGATATTGAGAATAGAGTATTTTTAGTTTCGGGGGGAACATCTGGAGTAGGTAAAGCAATCGCAACGGGACTAGCCAGACTTGGCGCCAAGGTCGTGATCATCAGCAGAAGTGCGGAGAGTGGAAAAGCTGCATTAAAGGATATTTCGGAAGCTACAGGCAACAGCAGGGGAGATTGGGTGGCGGCGGACCTTTCCCTACAGTCATCGATCCGGGAAGTCAGCGACGTGATCAAGCGGAAATACGATCATTTGCATGTGCTTGTTAATGCTTGTGGTGCAATCCATTTTGAGAAGGAATTGACGGCAGAGGGGATTGATCGTATGTTCGCGGTCAATGTGCTTAGTCATTATCTGCTGACTAACCGGCTGCTCGACATCCTCCAAGAAAGCGGACCTGCACGCGTTATCACAGTGTCGGGTAACCCTAGATTTTTTAAGAATCCCGTCATTAACTTCGAGGATATTCAAATGGAGCACCAGTATAGCGGGATGCGTGCAGCCAACCAGTCGCTGTTCGCCAAGACGCTGTTTGCTTTCGAATTGGCAAAGCGTTTGGAAGGAACGGGAGTGACCTCCAACGCTTTTTATCCGGGGTTTGTGAAATCCAATCTTTCGAGGAATGCGCCTTGGTATTTGAGGGCCGCTGCTCCTCTCTTCAACGCAATTGTCAAGGCGGAATGCGAGATCGGGGTTTATCTGGCCTCTGAGAATGAAATAGAGCGCGCAAATGGCGTGTTTTTCGATGATAAGAAGCAGATCGTACCGATCCACACCAAGTTTGATGATGGAGCAGGCAACAAACTGTGGACCTTGTGCGAAGGGCTGAGAATTTACTAACCGAGCCGCTTGTCTAGCGATTGAGAGTGCTTTGACATGGGCACTTGACGAGTTTAGTAGTAGAAACATTGAACTGATTAATGCACAAGTTGTGACACGTAATCCCGCAGAAATTCTAAATAATAAGTTTGGGATCGAAACAAGAATTCATCTTATGACTCGAACTACTAAGTAAAATATATGCTTCTTCAGAGACAATCGGAGCGCTAATGGATCAATAAAAAAACCTAATTTCTCTTTTAAATGCTGAGAGATTAGGTTTTTTTATGTTGAAATATTAACGTTGTAATCCGCATTTTACTGACGCTACCCCAAAAAAGACCGAGTGATTGTTTATGTATTTTCTAAGAATAAAAAAGGATGATGCGTTGTATATGACTGAAAAAAAGACTGTCGCCCTGCTTCTATGGGTCAAATCCGTTAATTCATGGCTGAGCTCCGTTAGTGTTATCGGAGTCTTCGGTATGACCCCCTTGGAATGATGCATTCGGGCTGCTCTCCTTCTTCAAGGAACGCATATATGCGGTATGCTGTCGCCCCCATCCGCACATTGCATCTAGCACGGAAACAATGCTATGACCGTGATCGGACAGCCGATATTCGACCCGAGGAGGCACCTCTGGATAAAAGATACGATCGATTAGCCGAGCCTCTTCCAGTTCCCGCAGCTGTTTGGCTAAGGTGCCACGGGATACATCCGGAATAAGGCGCATGAGCTCTCCGAATCGCTGGGTCCCGTCAATTAACAAAATGAATAAAATGAGCGTTTTCCATTTTCCGCCGATCATCTCGAGGGTTGTAAGCACCCCTTGAAGCCGCGGTTCCTGCAAATCCCTAATCATGTCGTCACCTCGATTCTATCATACATGTGCACCGAACTGTTTGCCAAGCATGGTGGGGCAATCCCCCCCGGCAGCAGCAATAGTACGAATTTTCGGACTTGGTCCGATCAAAGTGACGTCTTGGCAGAGGCAGCTTTTTAGCCAATAATAGTCGAACAGAGGAGGAGATAGTCTACTCGCGAAAAGGAAGGGATGAGAATATGTCTATGTATTCAATGGAACATCAACGCGTTGTCATTATCGGTGGCAGTTCGGGTATTGGGCTCGCAGCGGCCCGGCAGGCCGTCGAGCTTGGGGCTTCTGTCGTTCTGGCCGGACGTTCGCAGGAAAAACTGCAGCAGGCCAAGCGGCAAATCGGACCGGCACACGCCGAAATTGTTTCTCTAGATAACCGGGATGAAGAGCAGCTGAAGTCCTTTTTTGCGCAGGTCGGGAGCTTTGACCATTTGTTTACTCCGGGCGCCTCGTACGTCAGGGGACCGATAACGTCCAGAGCGGAGGTGGCGCGCAGCAGTTTTGACGCCAAATTCTGGCCGCAGTATAACGCCGCGAAATATGCTATGCCTTACATTCGTCCAAATGGCTCCATTGTCTTGATGTCAGGAGCTTTCGGCCAACGTCCTCCGGCTGACGGCGCTTCTTACGCCGCCTGCAATGGAGCGATAGAAAGCCTCGGTAAAGCCTTGGCGGTTGAACTTGCTCCGGTTCGGGTCAATGTGATTTCTCCGGGAACGATTCGGACATCGTTCAACTGGGAAGGGACGGAGCAGGAAGTACGAGAGCGGGCCTACGAGGAATACGCCAGGATTAATCTCGCCGGTAGAGTGGGTACGGCTGATGAAGCGGCCCATACCGTTATCTACCTAATGACGAACACATACACGACCGGGAGTACGCTGTTCCCTGACGGGGGATTTATTTTGCGATGAGAAACCAGTTTTCATTGAGAAGTGTACTCCCACATGCATTTGTACGCGGGCGGTCATGGCGACGTTACAGCGATCTTCCCCTCCGGCTGGGGGACAGCCAATCCTTACGTCGATTCTACCCACTCTATGACCACTTGGGTGGAAAGATGAAGTTCGCCATTTACCACAGGTTCGGTTATGGCTACAGCGACACGACGGGCAAGGCGCGCGATATCGATCGGATCGTCAATGAAATCGGAGCACTATCTGCATCACTATCGACCGGACTTGGTGGCACAAGAGATTTTGACTCTGGCCGGAAAGTGAGAGGGCTGCGTGGTTCGATCAGATATGTTCTTGTTATAACTCTACGACTGTAAGACGACAAGAATACATAAGAGCCGCTAATTGTCGAGGGACAAGAACTACTTATTCCATTGAAGCTGCTTTTTTAGCGGCTTTTTTGTTTTATCGGTACAAGTTCGTGTCTCAAGTAATGGACAAGAACATAGTCCGATTACCGATTAGATGAGTCTAAATGAAAAGCGATGTAATTAAATCCTCGTTAAGTAGCATTATGCAGGACAGTTTTCTCATCCCCAAAACGTTTCGAAAGGCCGTGAGGAGACGTGTATGTCCATTGACTAGGAATTGAGTGAAGATCCATGGATTGTTCTCCTTTCTTCGGGTTTAATACTAGTTATGTTGGGCTCAGTGGAGTATACCTCATCATCCAGTTGGTGGTCTGTGCTAAGATGAGGGTAAATGATGATCAAAGCTGGGGAACAAGGCTAGAAGGGGTGCACATTGAAGAAAATACTTGTCATTGACGATGAAGTCGCAATCAGAGATTTAATTGAGCTCGTATTGAGAAGAGAAAACTACGTCGTTCAAACGGCTGAAAACGGTAAAGTAGCCCTGCAGCTGCTGGATGCTTTTGGGCCGGACCTGGTGGTCCTTGACTTGATGCTGCCTGACTGCTCCGGATATGACTTGTGCAAGGAAATCACCGGGAAACGTGCCGTTCCAGTGATCATGCTCTCTGCCAAAAATGAGGTAATTGACAAGGTGTTGGGACTAGAGCTAGGGGCGGAAGATTACATGACCAAGCCCTTTGACAATCGTGAATTGCTCGCTCGGATCAAGGTGATTCTGAGAAGAAACGAGAGCAAGGAGGAATCAAGTGAAGGAACAGAAGTGAAATCTACACGCATCATTCATGAAGAGCTGACATTTGATCTGGAAAGCCGAAGGGTGCTGAAAAACGGTGTGCCCGTGTCTTTAACGGCCAAAGAGTTTAAAATTCTGGAAACGTTACTCAAGAGGCCAGACAAAATCTTTACCCGGGATGAGCTGCTGCAGATCGGATGGGGATATGACTTTATGGGAGACAGTCGCAGTGTGGATATGACCATCATGCGATTACGGAAGAAGCTGGAGGATAACGCTGACGAACCGAAGTATGTCAGGACGATCTATGGATTTGGCTATCAACTTGGAGGTGGCGAGGCCTGAAGTATGCAACCCGGTTACTGCTGAATTATTTATTTTTCTCCGTGCTGTCCTTTGGCATCATCATTTTTGCGGTGAATAAAGCCATCGATTACTACAGCTTCATTACCATTGAAAAACAGATGATGGAGAAGGCGGATCTGTCCGAATTGTCCTTCCGTGAGGTGTTGGCACAGCATAGATCATCGACAGGAGAGCCGCAGACAAAAGAAATCGTCAGACTTGCTCTGGAGAAGCTAAAAGCTTCAGGCAAGGAAGTACGTATCTATGATAGCTCCAAGCAATTGCTGGGCTTGGCTGTGGATGGCATCATCATTCATGATGGCAAACCTCTTATTTTTGAAAAGAATATTGAGAAAGCGCTGAGCGGCAGATACGCCTACACCGTAACGGAAAATCATCTGCTTTATTTTGCCACTCCCATTCAGGATCAATACTACCAAAACGCTTATGTGTATGAGTTCGTGGAGGACATTTCCTACTTTTATGCGATTATGGATCAAATTCGTTATATCCTGTTTGCGGGTGCAGGCGGATTTATTGTACTGATTACGTTATCCAGTCTGTGGATTGCCCGCAACACAACCAAGCCGATTAAGCTGTTGCTTGGCGCTGCGCAAAGTTTCTCTAGACAGGAGTTTCGGAGGGTTCATCTAAATCGGAAGGATGAGCTGGGCATGCTGGCAGATGGGCTGGATTCCATGGGGCGGCAGCTTCATGATTACATTCAGTACCAGAAACAATTTGTCTCCAACGTATCTCACGAGTTAAAAACACCATTGGCAGCCATTCGTGGTTTCTCTCAATACTTGTATGATGGGGAGAACGAGAACAAGGAGCTGCAAAAAATCTATGCTCATCTGCTTCAGGAATCGGATCGGCTGACGCGCTTGATTAATGAACTGTTGTTGCTATCCCGATTCGACAAGGCTGGTTCTAACGAACTGGAAGCCCGGAAGACGGAAATGAACGAACTGATTCAGCAAGTCGCAATGAGTATGGGTGCCAAGGCCAAAGATAAAGGAATCGAGATTATGTTCAGGGAGGCGGAAGCGGGACCGGAGAATAAGCTTCTGACGAGAGTCCACGCCAACGTGAATCCAATGCTGATGTCCCATGCGATCGCCAACCTTGTGGACAATGCCATCAAATATTCAGGCAGTTCATCCCTAATCGAATTAAAGTTGGAACATACGCCAAGCGAGGTAGTTATACGGATACGTGATCAAGGTATCGGTATCGCGGGTGATGAGCTTGAGAGAGTGCAGGAACGCTTTTACCGGGCGAAAAATGCAAGCACAGCGAACGGTTCAGGTCTTGGACTTTCGATTTGCAAAGAGATTGTAGAGCGGTTTAATGGATATATCGACATGGAAAGTCAAATCGGAGAAGGAACGACCGTTACGATTGTGTTACCCCGTGCATAAAAAACGCGCGTAAATAGTTACGTTACAAGATTAATACAATTCTGTTATGAGATTAATAAATGCTTTTTTTATAATCACTTCATAAAGAAGAAATCACACTTTTATGGAGGGATCATGATGAAATTGATAAATAAAGCCGCAGCTGGTATCCTGCTGAGTATTTTACTAACGATGGCACTGACGGGCTGTCAGTCCAATGGTGCCAAGTCGCCAGAAGCGGCGCAGAGCTCGGCTGAAAATAACACGTCGAACGAACAGGCCAAAGTCGGTGAAGAAGCATCAAATTCTACTGCGCCTGCTTCAGAAGATTCAGAAGGACAGAGTGCTGAAGCGATTAAGGAAGGTTCGATGGAGAAGGAAGGCAATGTGGTGCTGAAGGAGCTTGCTTTTGTCTATAATGAGCACACCATTGCGATTTCGGATACAGCAAATGAAGATCAGATGGAACAGATGCTGGGCAAACCGGATAACCTGAAATCTCATACGTACAGTGCCGGCGATGGAACAAACATGGATACGTTAATCGGTTTTACAGAAAAGGTTTATACGTATCCTGGTCTGGAGATTAAAACAATCAGTATACCGGAGGGGAAACAAGACTCCATCTTTCATATCGGAATTACAGATCCTAAATACGCAACAGTACGAAACATTAAAGCAGGAGACAGCCTGGATACACTCAAAAACGCCTACCCTGAGGGTAAACTGCTTGGTGATGGAGCCCCTAATGAGGAGGATGAATTCCGTTACGAGCCATCCAATTATGTGGATGTGATGTCGTTTCATATCAAGAATGCCAAGGTGGAGAGCATTCAGATCTACAGCCTTCTGGACTAATATTTAGTGATCGATGTTGGTAAGCCATTCATACGATTCGCCTTTAATACCTGCCCGGGAGTGGGGCAGGTATTTTCTGATAAAACAAAAAAACGCTATGTTAGCGGGTTTCAATGGGACCATGTTCCGATCGTCGACTAGAGATTGCACTAGGCATTAAAAGAGATAAGACAACTATCATTTTAATAGTTGTCTTATCTCTTTCGTATTAATTTTCACCAAGAATTTTAGTTGGATTAAGCCCTGGAGGGAATATTTCTTCAAAATGGTCCTTTTTCTCATATAAATTATACCAAGCTTCAGCAATAACATCTGGATCCCCTGCTGTTCCGGGTTGTATCATGGCTCCGATTGAAAGATGTCCGACAAATACACCTTTTTCTTTTAACTCATTGTACAGGTTTGCGGCGTAATTACGAATACCAGCCCCAACGATTCCGGCATTCCCGGCATAAGGCAAAGGGAATATAGTAGATACGCCTGTTGTAAATAAAATTGCACCAGAACCGTTATTTATCATATCCGGTAGAACTTCATTAACGGAAAGAACACCAGCCAGCAAATAGCTTTTCATTATATCTAATACACTTTGAGGCGTAGTTTCTAGCACGTTTGTGAACTTATCCTCCCTGGCATAGGGGCTAAATTCTAGTACATCAATCGAACCAAACTCTTTTTTAGCTGCTTGAATGGCTTGTTTTAAAGCAGCTAAGTCCGTGACATCCGCTACAAAAGATTGCGTTTCAATATTTAATCCTCTAAGTTCACGTTCGATCATTGCTAATTTCTCAGGGTTACGTGCAATCACTGCTACCCTAAATCCATTTTTTCCAAATTTTTTTGCTAGAGACAAACCTAATCCAAGACCTGCACCAACTATGACAATAGTTTTCATTTTTCGTTAGCTCCTTATTTATGATATATTAAAAGAAACATGTGTTGCTTTAATGAAAACTATACAGCCAAAGGTTTAATGCAACAATCAACAACCCTGTGCGATTGTTGCTATAGCCACAAGAGTAATAAATTGTTGGGTTAGAGGTGAAGGAAATGGCCACAAAAGCAAGGAATATACGAATGACACAAACGAAACAATCATTGATTAATGCTTTTTTCCATTTGGCTTCTAAAAAGGATTTTGAAAAAATTACAATAGCGGATATAACAAGGGGAGCGCAGGTTAATCGGGCTACATTTTATGCGCACTTTAATGATAAATACGATTTAATCGATTTTATTATGGGGGATTTCGCCTCAGCATCTATCGAAAACCATACTTCAGGTGTTGTGAAATTCGATCTGGATAGCATAAGACAACTCATTTTTGCGGTATGTGATTTTTATCAACAACCGAACATTGAATGTCGCAGCAGCTATGGTGGCTTGGTCCTACCGCAAATGAAAGAAAAAATACTAAATGAATTGAAGGCTTTTTTGTCGAAAAGTTTGGAACATATTTTTACAGATAACGAAAAGAACATGTTTGTGCCTATTTTTGCACAAATCATTCATGAAGGTGCCTTGCAATGGGCCACTGGTAGCATCACCACGAATAAAGAGGAAGTCGCCAACAAGATTGCATTATTTGTAGTGGGTGGATCTCAGTCTTTCGAAGGAGCATTACGCTAACGGGTACGGTGAGCCTGAGCGGATGTTGACTGCCGACATTGCTGTCCGTGGTGTAATGGTCCCTTGACCTATGATGATCGACCTTGATGCGAAGCCATCCGGCATTGGCCGGGCTTTCCTGGAAGGCGGATCTGTATGTAACATGAGCCGATTACCGATTAGATAACCATATAAATATGTTTCTAATGCAATTTCATTAAGCTAACGGGCAGTTTACGTTAATTACGAGTGGGTTTTCGAGTATTATGCAGTTTTCTAATATACAAGATTGACATCTAAATTCTAACTGGATAAAATGAAAATAATTAGGAAAAAACACGAATGAAAACGATGAATGAACAAGATATGCTACATTTCGTTCAGAGAGGGATGTTTTGGTGTAAAATCCCACGAAACTTAGTATATTGCCGGTTCAGGAGTGCGGTTAATACCCGCCGGTTTGACTCGTTATAGTCAACAAGAGCTGATTGTATCGCTATGCGCGAGGACAATAACTTGGGTGGTACCGCGATTAAAATCGTCCCAATTTTTGGGACGGTTTTTTTGTTGTAAAAATATTCGGAATGGAACGGGGGAATATTGATGAAATTGTATACATCCGATGAAATTAGAACACCGTTTATTCGGTTTTTCCAAGCGAAGGGTCATGAAGTCATTTAAAGTGCTTCTGTTATACCCAATAACGATCCAACAGTTCTGTTTACGACAGCGAGAGAATAATCGTGGTTATTCAAGAAGTCGACGGCATTACATATCACCATATTCATGCATTGGGCCTTCGCCCTCGGTCCGGTAGACGTTAGAAGTTCTTAGTTTAGGAGGAGTCTATATGATATTAGAAAAAGTTATAAACAGAATTGTAATACAAAGTGAATATAAGGATTTTGTTGATAAGTATATAGATCATATACTTAACGAATTTAAAGGTAAGATTCATAGCATTTATATGTGTGGCTCGATTCCAAAAGGAACGGCTAAACCTTTTAAGTCAGATGCAGACTTTACTATTGTATGTGTAAATCCCAAAGATATTGATTACGAAAGATTGTCAAATATTAAAGACAGGTTTTTAGAAGAATACCCACTATTAACTAAGATTGATACGACAATTTGCTCGATTGACGATGTATTAAGTAAACCAAATGAGTGGGGTTTTTGGGTTAAGATCATTTGTGTTTGCATATATGGTGATGACGTTGGTGAAAAAGTACCACCGATCATGATTTCTCCAGAGTTCATTTTAGACTTAAATACAGAAACCAAGGACGAAGTAGATCGTATACATAGTTTACTTTCTAATGCTAGTGATAACACAATGAAGAATAGATATATTAAAGGTTACTCTAAGAGATTAATTCGTGCATTATACTCTTTGGTTTTAGAAGATACAGGTGTATGGCAAGATGACATTATTAAGATGAAGAATGCCATATTAAACTATTGTGAGATTGACTCCGCTTTAGTTGATTATCTGTATGCTTGTTACTTGGATAGTAATAATGTACTTGTTGAAGAGTTTCTGGGAATTGCAGATGAAGTATATAGCTATTTTGAGAACACGTTAAATGCAATGGCTGCTTCCAGAAATTACTTCGACTAACACCCTATTGACGCTTCGGGTCACTCTGTGAAGCGTGTGATCGCATCCAGCCCCATAAGCCCGTCGGGACGTCACGGCATTAGGTGTTCGGCAAGCCTCACTGAAAGAAGACGATGAAAAGTTCATTAGTCTACTATTAGCTAAGGTTAAAGAATATATTGAAGAAAGCATAAGTATTATTAAAACCTACCCTCTTTAAAATTTGATGGTCATTGATTAGACCGGGTGGCGCAGCGATGCGCCGCTTCCTTCAAAAAAACAGCCAGCTGCGCGCCGGCTGTTTTTTTTGCCGAATAGTCCGCTTGCAGAGGGCTTTTCGGGCCCCCGCAAGAATGGTCAACGCCAGGAAACGGGCTGACAAGAATGGGCATTTGCCAGAAACGGGGAGGGCATGTACCCTTGCCTTAAGACGCATGAAAGCGTTGACAATCATTTTTACCGATTCGAAGGAGGAATCCATGATGGACGTGCCTGCGGATAAGGTTACCGCGGCCGCCGAGGGCAAAGCCGTCGGCTCCCCGCCCAGCCTCGTCTGGGGGGGCCTGAAGAGAGACAAGTATTTGTATTTGCTGGCGCTGCCGGGACTGATTTATTTCATCGTTTTCCGGTACGTGCCGATGTGGGGGGTGATCATTTCATTCCAGGAGTATTCGCCCTATCAAGGCGTCCTAAACAGCCCGTGGGTCGGATTCGATCATTTCGCACGGTTTTTCTCGAATCCGGATTTCCTTCTGCTGTTCCGCAATACGATGGCGATCAATCTGCTAAGCCTGATCTTTTTCTTCCCGCTTCCGATTCTGCTCGCCGTGCTACTAAACGAAATTCGCGTTTCGTCTTACAAAAAAGTAGTGCAATCGATCATTTATTTACCTCATTTCCTGTCCTGGGTCATCATCGTCGGCATCACGTTTCTGCTTCTGTCCACCGGCGACGGCGTCGTGAACAAGCTGCTCGTCGCCTTTGGCTTCGATAAGGTCGATTTTCTAACGAACAAGAACTATTTCTGGGGACTGCTGACGCTCCAGTCCATCTGGAAGGACGCAGGATGGGGCACGATCATTTTCCTTGCCGCCATCGCGGGAGTCGATCCGCAGTTGTACGAAGCAGCCAAGATGGACGGAGCGAGCCGACTTAGGCAAATTTGGCACGTGACGCTGCCGGCCATCCGTCCCGTTATCGTCATTCTGCTCATTCTGCGGATCGGCCATATGATGGACGTTGGCTTCGAGCAGGTGTTTCTGATGATGAACGGCGCCGTCTCCGGAGTCGCGGACGTCTTTGATACCTACGTATACCGTCTCGGCGTCAAGCAGGGCCAGTTCAGCTTCAGCACCGCCGTCGGCTTGTTCAAGTCTGTCGTCGGCCTGCTCCTCGTCATCGGTGCCAACCGATTGGCTAAGAAATTCGGCGAGGAAGGCGTCTACTAACCCATTTCACCTGCTGGAGGCGAACGTTCCAATGAGAGAAAGCTTGGGAGACCGCGCGTTCGGCGTCATCAACGTCATCGCGCTCGGCTTGATCAGCCTGATTACTTTCTTCCCGTTCTATTATGTATTTGTCGTGTCGTTCACCGAACCGTCGGAATATATCCGGAGAGGTCTGGTGCTGTTCCCGCAGCATTGGAGCCTCGTATCCTACAAATATTTGCTCTCCACCGACGCTTTCATGAGAGCTATCGGGAACAGCGCGTTTTTGGCGATCGTCGGCACTGCGCTGAGCCTCATCGTTACTTCAGGACTATCCTACGCGATATCCCGCAGAAGGCTGCAGGGAAGGCGGTTCATCATGCTGGCCATCCTGCTGACAACGCTATTCAATCCGGGCATCATTCCACCGTATCTGCTTGTGCGGGACCTGCATCTGATCAATAGCATCTGGTCGCTTATCTTGCCGGTGCTGACAAGCGGCTGGTACGTGCTGCTGATGAAGGGCTTTTTCGACAGCATCCCGTCCAGCCTGGAGGAAGCAGCCCGGATCGACGGCTGCAACGATCTCAGCGTCTGGTACCGGGTCATCCTGCCACTGTCGCTTCCCTCCATGGCGGCGTTCGGCCTGTTCTACGCCGTCGCGTACTGGAACACCTTCTTCACGGCGCTACTGTATATTAACGATTTCGCGAAGCATCCGCTGCAGGTGCTGCTGCAGAACATGCTGATCGACGCGTCCACCGCGGCGGGAGGCTCGGCCGCGGCTGAGATGATGTCGGAGCAGCGCATTCCGCCAGAGACGCTCAAGATGGCCGCCGTCGTCATTGCCACGGTACCTATCCTACTCGTCTATCCTTTCTTGCAGAAGCATTTCGCGAAAGGAGCTTTGGTCGGTTCCGTCAAGGAATAGACGAAGGCCAGACTACTAGAAGCAAAATAAAAAGGGGAGGTTCGCGTATGCGAAAAAGAAGGTTCAAGCTTGACAAAACGAAGATTGCCGTTTCAGTGCTTCTCATCGCCGCCCTGCTGGTCGGCTGCAGCGGCGGAGGAGGCGGGGGAGGAGCTTCCGGCGACGGTCCGCTGAACGTCAGCATCATGACGATGTATTACACGCCAGAGC
Organism: Paenibacillus favisporus; assembly: GCF_040545415.1. Taxonomy (NCBI): domain Bacteria; kingdom Bacillati; phylum Bacillota; class Bacilli; order Caryophanales; family Paenibacillaceae; genus Paenibacillus; species Paenibacillus favisporus. Next base: position 1,602,972 of record NZ_JBEPLV010000001.1, read on the forward strand.
CGCCGGGCAAGGATAACGTCGTCGTCAAGGAAATCGAGAAGCGGACCAACACCAAGCTGAACATTACATGGGTCTCGCCGAACAATTATGCCGACAAGGTGAACGTTACGCTCGCTTCGGGGGACATTCCCGATCTGATGCTGCTGGATAACGCCTTCACCGCCCAGGTTCGGACGATGGTGGCGCAGGGGGCGTTGTGGGATCTCACCCCATATATCAAGGACTACCCAAATTTGATGAAATTTCCGAAGGAAACCTGGACCAACACAAAGCAGGCTGACGGCAAAAACTACGGAATTCCCCGGGTCCGTCCGGTCGAAGGCGGCGGCTTCGTTTACCTACGCAAGGACTGGATGGACAAGCTGAATCTCGAGGTTCCAAAAACAATCGACGAATTTTACGACGTCCTTAAAGCATTCGTTGAAAAGGATCCGGACGGCAACGGCAAGGACGACACGATCGGGTACGCCAGCTTCGTCGACCAGTCCGGCATGGCTTCCCTTGGCCAGCTGCAGAACGTCTTCACAAAGACGAACGGCGATTGGTCGCTGGTAGACGGCAAGCTTGTGAACGTCAATCTGCTACCTGGTGTCCGAGACGCTCTCGTCTGGATGAACAAGGTGTACCGGGAGAAGCTCCTTCCCGAAGATCTCGCGACGCTAAAAAACTCGCAGGCGAAGGATATGCTCAAGGCGGGCCGGGCGGGAGGCTTCCAGGATACGGTCGAAGCTGCCTGGGAACCGACGGAGGAGCTGCGGAAGACCGATCCGAAGGCGGACTTCCTTCCGCTTGTCTCTCTGAACGGCTACGTCAACCGTGATTCCGGCTTCTTTGGAATGTACGCAATTCCGAAGACTGTGCCCGAAGCGAAGATGAAGAAGCTGCTCGAGCTGATGGACTACGGCGCTTCTGACGAGGGCAGTGATTTGGCAAGCTTTGGCATCAAGGACGTACATTACAAGGAAGAAAACGGCGTGAAGGTGCCAACCGAACAGGCTAAGACCGATATCGTCGCACAGCAGGCGCTCGGCCAAATTTTCATCAAATACGACAAGTATTTACGCGCCTACCGTTCGGGTATGCCAAGCGACGTACTGGAGCGGAACAAGCAAATTATCGATGAGCGGGCCAAACTGAGCGTGCCGGAGGTTGCGGTCGGTCTCAATTCCGATACGAATACCAAGGTCGGCACCGAGCTGGGCAAGAAAATTCAGGACATGAAGACGAAGGTCATTTTGGGGAAAGCGCCGATCGAAGAGTGGGACAGATTCGTTGGAGAACTTAAGAACGATCCCGACCTGCTTAAAATCACCGAGGAAATCAATGCGTCCTATCAGCAGCGGATATCCAGCTCCGAGTAAAGGTTTGGAAAGCACCACCCTCTTTTTTCTAATTTGGAAAAAGAGGGTTTTTCCCGTTCATCTCGCGAGAATCGGTTACTCTCGGGGGTAGGCCTGTTAAGGCGTTTCGGTCGGCAAGTGAAGGTTATCGGACCACGGTCCGGGCAGCTATTGAAAAAAAGAAAGGCAGGGAGCGTCATGAACCATTTCGCCCAAAGGGATTGGCCGGATCGGCCGCCGGCGATCAAAGGCCGTTTCTACCGAAAAAGCCTATTGATCGTGCTGAGCATCACATGCCTACCGACGGCAATTATCGGAATAACACTCTATCTACTCGGCAGCTCGCATATCGGCAAGGAGGTGACGAGCTCGAACGAGGCGCTACTCCTGAACGCGGTAAAACGCATTAACGGCGATTTGAACCAGCTCGAACTGACAGCGACGCAGTGGGCGTTCGACCCGCGGTTCGACGGAAGTCTCCGGAACGTCGATCTGAAGGACCAATATAAAGTTACTCAAAACCTGTACCGCACCTTGACGGTTATGAAAGGCTTCTATCCGCTGGTCGATCAGGTGCATCTGTTCGTTGACGGCAAGTCGCCCGTCGTTGTCTCCGACTTCGACGGGATCGAAGCCGTCTCAAGCCCAGGCGATCTCGTCGGCTACCGGGCGGTCATGTCCAGCAAGCAAGGCGCGTTCTGGCTGAACGGCTTCCCGCGGGTCAACCGGTCGGACGATCATACGGTGGCGCTCGTACATAAGGTTCCGGGCATCGGCCAGCCTTACGGTACCCTGATTTTCTATCTGGACCGGGATAAGCTCGTAAGCCTGGTACATGAGCTGTCGCTCGGCAAGGCCGGCAGCTCCTTCATTATCGACGAGAAGGGCCGCTTCGTCGTGACCGAGAAAGGGGCGGGCCTTCCCGAAGGAACGCCGTTCGAGACTGCGCTGGCTGCCGAGATCAAGCAGCGTGAAACGGGTTCCGGCACGTTCCTGTACAACTTTCAGGGTGAAACATATACCGTCACGTTCGGCGATTTTACCCGGCTTGGACTGCACTGGACCTACGTCACTGCCGCTTCGCTTTCCTCAATGACGGCTCCGGTCAAAATGATGTCTAGGATGATTGTCGGTGTCAGTCTGTCGGGCTTTGTCGTCGCGCTTCTTCTGTCCTGGCTTGCCTCCAAGAGGATCTATCATCCAATCCACCGGCTTGTCGGCTTGTTCCATGACGAGAAGCGAGCGCCCGATCCGCCCAGCGACGAGATCGGCTTTCTCGAGAAGCAGTGGCGCCACCTGAACCGAGAAAGCCGCGAGCTGCGGGAGAAGCTGGAGCAGGCGCAGCCCTGGATGCGGTCAAGCTTTTTGCTTCATCTCATACAGGGACATTATTATTCCTTCACGGAAGAGGAACTGCGAGAGAGGATGAACGCCTACGGCTGGAGCATGGACGGCAAGCGGTTTCTGCTCGTGCTCCTCCAGGTTACTGGGCTTAGCCGGCTGAAGGGGCGCTTCACGGACGGCGATGCTCAGCTCGTCTCCTTCGCGGCAGCGAATATCGCGCAGGAATTGACCGCCGCTCGCGGCGAACAGGCGGATATCGTCAATTTCCAGGATCTATCCGTAGGCATTCTGTTGTCCTTCGGGCGGGAGGAGCCGGAGGAGGCGGCACGCGGCAGCGCCTTCCAGCTGGGGGCTTCGCTCGCGGAGACGATCTGCGCCGTGCTGAAGGTGCAAAGCACAATCCTGATAGGTCGGCCTCTGCCGAGAATTGCGGATTTGCCGGAATCGTTGCGGCAACTTCGGCAAGCCGCCCGCTACCGCGATGTTCAGGAGGAGACGCAGATTCTTTCCCTGGAGGACCTTCTTCCTGGCATGGGAAGGGAGACGGTGCCGTATCCGTTTGCGGCGGAGAAGGAGGTGAAGCAGGCGATCCGGATGGGGCTCCCCGAGGAGGCCGCCGCCGCCGTACACTCTTTCGTGGAAATTCTCGTGCAGGAGGGAGGCAAGGAAATGTTCGTTCAGGACGGCGCGCTCCAGCTGCTCGGCAGCATCCAGCACGCGATTCTGGAAGCCGGCTACCAGCCGCGCGGGCTGTACGGGGACGATGATCTGTACGACGAGCTTCGCGGAATGCGGGATCCCGATAGGATGACTGAATGGTTTCGTGTCCGTGTAATCGGACCATACGGGAAAGCGCTGGCCTGCGACAAGGCTTTGCATCAGCGTCGGCTCGTCGAACGGGCGATGGAGTACGTCAAAGGGAATTACGACTCTGACATCTCGCTGGAGCGCTGCGCCGAGGACTTGGGGACAAGCCCGTTCACACTGAGCAAGGCGTTCAAACATATCGCCGACATCAATTTCATCGATTACTTGATCCAGCTGCGGATCGAGAAGGCGAAGGAGCTGCTGGACGACACCGACATGAAGGTCGGCGAGATTGCCTTGCAGATCGGATATCAACCCTCTTATTTGAACCGGCTGTTCAAGAAGCTGGTGGGCGTTACACCCGGGCAATACCGTGAGCGGAAGGCGAACCTCGAGTGAACGCTCGCGATAGATAACGGCGATCCACCCCCACGGCTATGCCCTTTTCCGAACATTACGGGCTCTGAGAGTTCGAATGCGTAGAGCTTGAGTTTCCATATATACGCGGGCTATCACCCCGGAACGGTCTGCCAGACATCTGGGCGACGACTTTCGGAGATGGTTTTGCAGTGAACCCAATTTCATGGAGTTTATGTATAACTACGCTTGCTTGTCAAATCCCAAGTCGATATGGTTGAATTGAACCGACATCGGATGTAGGCTGATTATTAAAGTTGAAATCACTGAAATGACCATTTCATCAGCAATGTTCTGAAGAGCCCGCCTGAGAGAGATCTCAACGGGCTCTTCTTAGGTGCAACAGAATTTTACAGACAACACTCGGATAGATTGTGATAAAAAGTCATCAGCGGAACAGTAGATGTCATGATCGCATCCTAACAATTTTGCGCAAGTGTCCCTATAATCTAGATCAACAACGAGAATGACAACGCTTACAATTCTGAGTTTATTCTCGTTATTAATCCAAGTGGGGACAGGGGCGGTTAAGAAGAATGCGAGGACATTGGATTTCTGTCATGCTTGTATGTTTGCTTATGTTGGGAGGAATGGGTCGTGTAGGTTTAACCGCCGCAGCGGATGGCGTACCGCCAAAAGAATGGAACTTTATCACGCGCAGCGGGGATCGGTTGATGGATGGCGAGAAGGAGTTCCGGTTCATATCCATGAACGGCTCAAATCTCACGTATATGCCAGCTCCCGTATGGCATCGCCCTGATCCATGGGAACAGGAAGATGTATTTAGATCCTTGCAGCAAATGGGTGGCACTGTAGTCAGGCTTTATACGTTCACGATCAAGGGAGGAACCGCCAATGGGGATCAGCCAAGTCATGTAACGGGCTTAAGGCAGTTTAATGAAGACTATTTTCGGGACCTGGACCATGTGCTGAAACTGGCAAATGAGTATCATATCCGCGTCATTATTCCTTTTATCGATACATGGGAGCATGTCGGAGGGATTAAACAGTTTGCAGGTTTTCGAGGGAAAACCGCCGAGGAGTTCTACACCGATACCGAGTTGAAGGAAGATTATAAACACCTGGTTAGCTATGTGATGAACAGAACGAATATTTATACCGGCATCAAATATAAAGACGACAAAGCCATCCTTGCTTGGGAAACCGGCAATGAGTTATATCCAACGGACGCTTGGACACAGGAGATGAGTGCTTATATAAAAAGTATGGACTCTAATCACATGGTCATGGACGGACGGTACGGTATTAGTCAGGCTTCCCTTGAGGATCCCAATGTGGATATCGTGTCCAATCATTATTATGAGAGCGGAGGAGCTGATTATGCACTGCGTGCTGCTGCGGACCGAAACTTGAGTTTGGGTAAAAAAGCGTTTGTGATCGGGGAGTTTGGACACTCGAACAGGACAAATCTGACCCGAACGGCTGATGAGGCGATCGCTAATGGTACATCCGGAGCCTTGTTATGGACGCTGAAGTCTCACAACAAGGACGGCGGCTTTTACAACAAGGAAGGAGATTTCCGTTGGCCAGGCTTTCCATCGGGTGATATCTATGACGAAAAGGCGATTATGTCTATGATTCGGGAAAAAGCTCATGAAATCCGTGGATTGCCGGTCCCGCCGATGCCAATACCCGATGCACCACAGCTACTGCCAATTGAATCGGTGCTTGGCATCGCATGGAGAGGATCGGCCGGGGCGGAATCCTATCAATTCGAAAGAGCAGAACACCCGGATGGACCATGGGCCGTTATAGGCACTCAGGTACTGGATAGTGATATTCCTTTTCGTCCTTTCCAAGATTCGTCGGCTGCGGAAGGAATGAATTATTATTATCGGGTAAAAGGGATGAACGGAGCCGGAATCTCGGAGCCTTCGAATGTCGTTGGCCCAATTACCGCCTCTTCCGTTCCACCGGTACCGGATCAGCCGATGTGGATCCCATTTACCTCAGTTGCTTCCATGACCTGGAACCCGGTAAAGTGGGCTGAATCGTATGATATCGAACGGGCTGAAACACCAAACGGACCTTGGACGGTGGTTGGGGCGGATCTTGCGGAAGCAGATCAACCGTTCAAGGATGCTTCGGCAAGCAGCGGCATACCGTACTATTACCGAATTACGGCCAAAAACACGGGCGGTGCCTCTGAGCCGTCTGAAATATTCGGACCGATAACCGTGCGCAACATAGCCCAACTCGCAGCTTTGACTGTGGATTCAACCAACGGATCGAACGTTAAGGAATATGCCGTTGATGGAAATCTATCCACCCGCTGGTTGTCTCAAGGGCAGGAAGAGAGCCATTTTATTGAAATGGAATGGACGGTTCCGCAGAAACTCAACTACGTAAAAATTTGGAGCGGAGCCGCGAGCGGCGAACAATGGCATATCCGTGATTTTAGCGTTGAATATTGGGACGGAACCGTATGGGTGCCGGTGACATCCGTTGTCGATAATGACAAGGACGGCTTTTATGGCGAGTATAATGATATGCACTTCGAAACACTTCAAACGACAGCCTTGCGCTTAAATATTACGAAGCCTTCATGGCAGGGGATACCGGTGAATCCGAACGATAAAATTGCCAGGATTATGGACATAGAGACAGGCTACAACGACGACACGGTACCGAAGGAAGTGAATAGCGCGGCGGTAGTGGAAGGGGACGGCCAGCTGACCTTATATTGGACGGATCTGGAGGATGACGATTTCGCCCAAGTCGTCGTTTTGGAAGAAGGTGCAGCCGAAGCTGAAACGGTTCATGTAGGCAAAGGCGTACAAACCGTTACAATAAACGGGCTCGTGAATGGGACGGAATACGCGTATCGAATCCGAACGGTGGATGAGGCGGGGAATAAGTCTCCTGGCGTCACGGTTTCCGGTACGCCCGGAGTCGATCGTCCGGGTAACAGCTTTCCAGGCTGCGAGAAGTCTGATAGAGGCAAGCCGAGTAACCAACAAACTAACCACGGGAGCAAACTTAGGGATAAACCGTGCAATAATAAACCCGCGAGCGCTCAATCATAAAAGGAAAATAAGATTCAAACGAATTTGGATGAGTGTGTTCGTTAAAGAGCTGTTTTCACAGGTTCCTGCCTGTGAATTAGCTCTTTTTTATTTTAAGCCAATGAAAAGGTCATGATCCGAACAGTGAATGTCATCAGCGTGTGCTAATCATGACCGCCATTGGGATCTAAAATGTAGGTATACCCGAATGGATCGGGACATTTCGAGTTTACCAACTGGAGGGTCTAAACATGACATCGAAAAGAACATGGACGCTGCCGCCGGAAGAACTGCCTATTATGAACCAGGTTGATGTCGTCGTCGTCGGAGGAGGGCCGACCGGCATTGCCGCTGCCATCGCTGCCGTCAATAATGGAGCAAATACTTTGCTGATTGAGCAAAGGGGATTTCTAGGAGGTATGGGCACGACCGCACTGGTACCTGCCTTTTGTCCTTTTACCGACCATGAGAAGCCCGTCATTCGCGGTATCGGGCTGGAGTTGATGGAGCGAATGAAAGCGAATTGTAAACCTTCTTATATCACGGAATATAAAGAACAGCTGGATTGGGTCCCGATTGACGTTGAGGTATTGAAGCGGGTGTACGATGAAGCGCTGCTTGAGAGCGGAGCCAAGGTTTTGTTCCATACATTTGTTGGACAGCTGGTCATGAATTCTGGGGGGCACGGCGTGAACGGTCTGGTGCTTCTGAATAAGTCCGGAAGATCGATCGTCGAGGCCAAGTACGTCATAGATGCCACAGGTGACGCCGATATTGCGGCGCTGGCCGGCGCTCCGTTCCAGAAAGGTGGGGATGGCGGCGAGCTGCAGCCGGGGACGATGTGCTACCTGTTAACCAACGTGAACCGGGAGCGCTTCAGGCAATATATGAGGGATAGCGGTGACACCGGACAAATTCCGCAAGCGGTTCAGTTAGCACAGAGCAACGGCGATCTGCCTCCCGGCCGGAAAGAAGTCTCCGGCTTTGCCTGGGTCTCCGATTACTTGGTTGGGGTCAACTTCGGGCATGTGTTCGGCGTGGACGGAACGAAGGCGGAAGATCTCACGAAGGCTGCGGTAGAAGGCAGAAAGCTGGTCAAAATACAGGTCGAATTTCTGCGGAAGTATGTACCCGGATTTGAAGACGCCCATTTGGTCAGTACAGGCGAACAAATCGGTATACGTGAAACCCGCCGCATCGTCGGTGATTACATGCTGGTTCAGGACGACTTTATATCCATGCGAAGCTTTGAAGACGACATTGCAAGAAATGCTTATTTTATTGATATCCATATGGCAACCAGCAAAGAAAACATGGAAATTCGCCATCTTCCCCCCGGTCGGTCGCATGGGGTTCCATACCGTTCCCTTCTTCCTCAAGGTTTGGCAAATGTGTGGGTTGCGGGACGGGCCGCCTCCGCTGACCGAGTCGTACAGGGCTCGCTTCGGGTAATGCCCAACTGCTTTGCAATGGGGCAGGCAGCGGGAACAGCCGCGGCCATCTGTGCAAAGACAGGCAGTACATCACGGGAGGTCGATATCAAACAATTGCAGCGTCTTCTCATCGAGCAAGGCGCCTGGCTGGGCGAGCTTGCAGAAGTTTAGGCGGAAGCGAATCCATTCTTTTATCATAGCGACAAGACAACTAAAGAGAGGTGAATCCCGTGGCACAACATAAGGCTGTTACCGTGCCCAAACCGTCCGGCACCAGCACCGATACGGTCTTAAACAAAAAACGTTTCGCAAACCTCAGGCAATATTGGGATTTGTACTTGATCATGGTTCCTGGTATCGTGTATTTTCTCGTTTTTAAGTACCTTCCGATGTGGGGGATTGTGATCGCCTTTAAGGATTACAGCATATTTGCAGGATTTAATGCCAGCGAATGGGTAGGACTCGACCACTTTGTACGGCTGTTTCATGATCCCCAATTCTATCAGGTGTTCTGGAACACGGTCATTATCAGTTTATATAAGCTGTTCTGGGGGTTCCCGGGTCCCATCATCCTAGCACTTCTGCTTAATGAGATCCGCAGCATGTTTTATAAGCGGACGATCCAAACGCTTGCTTACTTGCCGCACTTTCTGTCTTGGATCATTTTAGGCGGTATATTGGTAAACGTCCTGTCTCCCGCAACGGGTGCAGTCAATGAAATCATGAAATGGCTTGGATTCGAACCCGTGTTTTTCTTAGCGGATCCGGCTTGGTTTCGATCGGTGCTGGTCATCAGCGATATTTGGAAGGAGGTCGGTTGGGGGGCCATCATCTATCTTGCGGCTCTAGCGGGCATTGACCAGCAGCAGTATGAGGCAGCCGTCATGGACGGTGCAGGGAAGTGGAAGCAGCTGTGGCATGTAACCCTTCCTTCCATTAAGGGGACGATCATCGTGCTGTTCCTGCTTAGGCTTGGCAGCATCCTCGATGTAGGGTTTGAACAAATATTCGTTCTGTATAACTCGCTCGTATATGATGTTGCCGACGTCATTGAGACCTATGTGTACCGGATCGGTATCGGTCAGTCCGAGTTCAGTTATTCGACTGCGGTTGGATTGCTTAAATCCGTCATCAGTCTGGTGCTGGTCGTTATCGTCAACAAAGCCGTTAAAAGAACGGGTCAAGAAGGGATCTACTGATTATGAAAATGTCAAAGGGTGAAAAATGGTTCAGCAACATCAATCACTTTGCGCTTGCCTGTTTTGGGCTTCTGGCTTTGGCGCCCTTCATTCACATTCTGGCCCAGTCGTTCAGCAGCTACCGGGCAATTGTATCCGGCGAAGTCTCCTTCCTGCCGGTAGAATGGACGACGGAAGCATACGTGAAGGTGTTCAATGACCCGGGGTTCGTTCAATCTTTTCTCGTCAGCGTGCAGCGAACGGTTGTGGGAACCCTCATCAGCGTAGTCATGACCATGCTGCTTGCGTATCCTCTATCAAGATATTACATTAAAGGCCGCGGTCCTATCATGTTCCTCATTGTCTTTACCATGATGTTCAGCGGCGGGATGATCCCGACATACCTGGTAATCAAAGAGCTGCATCTGATGAACACCTTCTGGGCCTACGTCATTCCGGGTGCTGTTAACGCATTTCATGTGGTCATCATGAAAAATTTCTTTCAGTCCATTCCGAATGAACTGGAGGAATCCGCAAGAATCGACGGTTCGTCCAATCTCGGGATTTTATTTCGCATCGTAGTACCGCTGTCCATGCCGGTGATTGCCACGATCGCCTTGTTTAATGCGGTCGGACAATGGAATTCTTTCTTCGATGCGGTCATGTACGTTACCGATTCTTCTTTAAAGCCGCTGCAAATCTATTTGCGGGAGCTTGTGATGTCGGGGCAATCGAACATTAATACGACGGATAGCCTGGAACGGCAGCTCCTGGCTGTGGAGTCGCTGAAAGCCGCAGCATTGATAGCGAGCACATTGCCAATATTGCTCGTGTATCCGTTCCTTCAGAAATATTTTGTGAAGGGAATTATGATCGGCTCGGTCAAGGGGTAATAGGGCATATTTTCCTTGTATCCGTTTACATTTCGTAATATTTTTATATAAAGGGGCTGAAAGTATGAAATTGCGAAACATGTTGTCAGTATTGGTGATCTCCGCTATAGCGGCTGGTTTACTCAGTGGATGCGGAGGCCGGAAGGAATCTTCGGGCAGTCCCGAGTCAGGAGAAGTCGGCAAAAGGCCGACCATCAATATTGTGCAGCCTAACTTTGGTCGTAAATTTTTGGACGGTATGAACGAGAACAACAACCCCTACCAAAAATACGTCAATGATAGCGTCAATATCGACGTGCACGTGGTATACCCGCCCTCCGACGGCTATCAGGACAAGCTGAATGTGATGATGTCATCCGGCGACGATATAGACATGGTATTTACGCAGGATGCTTCCTGGTTCATAAACATGGTAAACCAAAAGGCGCTGCAGCCGCTGAATGATGCTATTGAGGCGTCAGGTCCCGATCTGAAGAAGTCGGTTCCACAGGAAGCATGGGACTCCGTTACGGTGGACGGTAACATCTACGCGGTGCCAGCGGTCAATTATATTCTAGGTAACGATTTGATGTATGTGCGTAAAGATTGGCTTGACAATCTGGGGCTGCAGCCGCCGAAAACGCTGGATGAATATGTGAATGTGATGCGTCAATTTGCCCAGAATGATCCGGATGGTGACGGCAAGGATGACACGGTCGGCTTGTTGATGGGGGAAAATCTCATCCGATCGGCACCATTCTTCGGCTCTTTCGGCGTACCGTTCAATGGTACATCTGCGGTCAATCAATGGGTGATGAGAGACGGAAAGCTGGTGAATGCCACCATTCTGCCAGAAACGAAGGAAGCTCTCCAGTTCCTGGCGGACCTCTATAAAGAGCAGCTGATTGATCCGGAATGGGCACTGAACAAAAACAACAATATCGAAGAGAAAGTAGCCAGCGGCAAAGCCGGACTGTTCTCGGCAACTTGGTTTGATACGCGGGGGCCGATCTTGACGAATAAGACAAACGATCCGAAGGCGGAATGGATCCCGCTTGACTATCCGGTGGGCCAGGGCGGGAAGAGCGGCGTCGTTGCCTCCAGCATGGTGATGGGCTACAGCATCGTGCCTGCAAAAAGCAAGAAGGCGAATGAAGTCATCAAAATGTTCAACTTTGCCAATGGCGAAGGCCATGAGCCAATCAAACTCGGCTTGCCTGAGCACAACATATCGAAGCGGGAAAACGGTAAGCTGGTCATGGACTTTGAGGAGCACAACAAGCACGTCTACCGCAACAATATTTTGGACTATGCCGCTCCATGGGATCAGGAGCTTGACTATCAGCGGCTTGATGCGCTCGGTCCTGAATTCAAGCTAAAGGATAACGTGACACGGATCAGCAGCAACCTGATCCTGAACGAATACAATGGACCCCCAACGCCAAGCATGGGCAAGAACGGGGTGCAATTGACCAAGCTGATGCAGGAGACATTTACGAAGATCATCATGGGGACTGTGCCGGTCGAAGCATTCGATCAATACGTGTTGCAGTGGCAGAGACAGGGCGGTGAATCCATCACCGCTGAGGTGAACGAGAATTATGCAAAGATGAACAAATAAGCTGAATAACAAAGTGAAGGGGCTTCCTCTAGAGGCACCTTCACTTTGATTTATGTAGACAAGGATGATGCTGAATGATCAGAATATGGAAAAACCGTTTCAGGCAATCGATTCAGCTGCGGCTTACCGGTTATTTTATTCTGATCCTTATCCCCCTCGTTGTGATATCGACCTTTTCCAATCATCGCTCGCGCACGATTCTAAAAAATCAGATTGGCGATCGTACGCAAAGCGCCATGCAATCCGTCGTCCATTATGTGGACCTTACAATGCAGGGGGTGTATGAGCTGACAACGGTCCTTGCGAACAATTATGATATTAACCGCAGATTCGAATACGCCGGCAAAGTGCTCACACCGCAGTCTATTTTGGATTTCCAGTGGATTGATCAGCAAATCGCTGCTATCTCCTCTGTTAACCGGATGGCTCCAAAGGCGTCCCTATTTCATTATGATTCCGGCATATTATTGTCAACCACCGGATATCAAAAAGAACAGAATCCGGAGCAGCTGGAGTGGGTCAAGCAGGCCATCGAAGCCGATGGGAAAATCACGTTATTTTTCCCGGAGGAGAACCGGTACAATGCGAACCATATGATAGACCCGATCTATAACGAGAACGTCATGGTGGTAATGAGGCGGATGAGTTTGCTCAATCCTGAACGGAACAAAAATATCGTTATACTGCCGCTGAGCAAGGATTATTTTGTCAGCCAATTGAGGCGTTTGCTCCCAAGTAGCCGTGCAGAGGCCTTTCTGTTTACCCAGGACGGGAAATTAATTGCTACGACGGCAAGCAGCACTGCAACTCCTCCCTCCTGGCCGGACGAAGGCAAGGATCTGATTGCAGGCCATCTACCGGGTTATCCTGAGCGGATGCTTATGGTTCGGGTAACGTCACAGGACTCGGGCTGGAAACTCGTCATGATACAGCCCGAGAAGGATATTTTGCAGGAATCGCGCACTTTGCAAAGGTGGACGTACTTGATCATCGCCGTAAGCGTGTTGATATCGTTATGGATATCGTGGATCGTTTACAGCGGCATATCCAAACCAATGAAGAAGATGGTAACCGCGATGAAGGAAATGAGGAGGGGGCAACTCGATACCCAAATCATCCATCGAAGGGAGGATGAATTCGGGTATGTCATGGATACGTTCAATCATCTGGCCAGTGCGCAGCGGCACCTGATCGAAGATGTGTATGAGAAGCAGATATTGCTGACGAAGACGGAGTTCAAACTGCTGCAATCGCAGATCAATCCTCATTTTCTTTACAATACGCTGGATTCGATCTATTCGGCAGCGGTATTAAGCGACGCTGACGATGTGGGAGAGATGGTCATCAATTTGTCCAAGTTTTTGAGATATAGCCTGGGTAAGGGAAAGGAACACTATACGGTCTCGGAGACTTTTAACCATCTGAACTATTATATTAAAGTGCAGCAGAGGCGATTTGATTTTGAAGTCACTTATCGGATGGGAGAAGGTACGGAAGATATCCTACTCCTTAAATTGCTGCTCCAGCCGTTAGTGGAGAATGCGATTTTGCATGGGCTTGAGCGCAAACACGGCGGCCGGGCACTCGATATTTCTGCAGTGAACGACGGGGAATGGTTCGTTGCCGAAGTAAAGGATAATGGTGTTGGAATGGCGCCGAATCGTCTGCAGTATATTCAACGGCAACTGGATGGGATTTCCATGATGAATTTGGATCTTTCGGCGGGAAGGGACCGGATGGACACGGAATTATACGGTTTGAGAAACGTGAAGTCCAGGCTGAAACTGCATTACGGGGAGAAGGCAGATCTAGTGATTGATAGTGATGAACTGGTTGGAACGCGTATTCGATTGTATATACCGCGGGTTGAATGCGGAAGTATCCGGTACATGGAGGGGACTGGGCATGAATTTAATGATCGTGGAAGATGAGATCGGTATCCGGGCAAGAATGGTGGGAACCATCCCCTGGGAAGAGAACGGCATCGACGTGGTTGCTCTTGCGGAGAATGGGAGTGAAGCACTTCAAATGATGGAACGTACCCACCCGGATATCATTGTGCTGGACATTCGGATGCCGGAAATGGATGGACTCACATTGGCGAAGCGGATTCACGAGTGCAACGAATTGGTGAAAATGATCATCCTCAGCGGTTATGAACATTTTGAATATGCGCGTTCTGCCATGGAGTCCGGCGTACTCAAATATCTGATTAAGCCTGCAAGCAATGAGGAGATCCTGCAGGCCGTTCTGGAAGCGGCAGCTATCCTAAAAATCGAGTTGGAGAAGCGGCATAACTATGAGATGCTGTTCTCGAAATGGAGGAATCATCTGCCGAGACTGCAGGAAACATTTTATAATAGTTGCATTTCCGGTGCCTTATCCGATTGGGAATATGAAAGCCGAAGCAAGGAATTGTTGATCCCGTTTGAAGCGGAACGACGATTATCCGTTGTTGTCTTGGAGCCGGATCCATTGATTGACGGGGGGAGATTTCGGGCAGAGGACACACCGCTGCTTCAATTTTCACTGCGAAGCATTGCGTTTGACGTGATATCAGGCATGGATTCTGAACTGTTTCAGGATGCGAAGGGCTCTACGGTTATTATTTTTCATAGCAGACCGGAGGAGGTCCCAGGTGAATTCAAGCTTCGTGTCAGCTTTACCACAACCAAAGTGTTGTCCACGTTAAAAGAGTGTTTGAAAGTGACAGCTAGTGCGGGAATCAGCAGTATCGCGACTGGACTGCAGCATCTGCCCATGTTATATGCCCAGGCGCAGAATGCACTTCGGAAAAGAGTCGTATATGGACATGACCTTGCGATCCCTTATGCGGATGAACTCGGGGAAGATGTTTCGGCGAATTTAACGATTGACTCTGATGAAAGAGCACTTGAAACAGGAATCGAGCTTGGAGATATTCAAATAGCGGAAGCGGCGCTTGATCGATTGTTGTTAAAGGTGTTCGGGCATGTTTCTGCGGTAGAGGAGGTACAGGAGAAGCTGCTTTATCTCATGCATGGTTTGCTTCGCATCATTCGCGAACAACAGTGGAACCTGCGCCAGATGATGGGGGAGGATGCCGTTTATTTTTACAGTATCCTGAACCTTCATTCAAGGGAACAAATTCAGCAAACCCTGCACCGGATCGTACGTAAGATTACGACCCATTCGCAAAAGCGCCTTCAGCCAAGCGGACATAAATTGATTCAGCGTCTACTTGTCCTTGTCGACGAGGAAATCAGTCAGGATATCAGCCTGAATTTGATCGCGGATCGGTTATATGTAAACAAGTCCTACTTAAGCCGACTATTCAAGCATGAAGTTGGTGAGTCGTTCTCCCAATATGTGCTTAAACGAAAGATGACGCTGGCCAAGCAGTTCATTCAGGAGGGAGGACAGGTTGGGCAAGCTGCGAGACAAGTTGGGTATATCAACAGCGGTTTTTTTTCGAAGGTGTTTCATAAGTACTGGGGGGTTCTGCCGAGCGAAATTAAGCAGAATTAGAGTAGAGGGCACAGTGTCCTCTTGGGAAGCCAAATGATAAGGAATGAGTATCGCTACGAGCAGCAAGGGTGCCGAGACACACCGAGGATAACGGCTGAAGACTGGTTTTCATAGCTTTGCAGAGATGATTCATTTTGAAAGTAGACCGATTACTTGTCAAAGGTGCGACTGTAAGACGACAAGTGTCGAGGGACAAGAACATATTCCTATTGAAGTCGCTATTTAGCGGCTTTTTTATGTTATCGGTACAAGTTGCCCAAAGCTAAGGACAAGAACTTGTACCGAAAGCCGTTTAGATAAACAAATAAAATTTTGGAACCATGCCTTCAAATTCAGAAAGCTAAAGATCAAAAGAACATATCGCAATATCGGTCTCGGGAGCGGCTGGAGCAGGCATTGAAGTGAAGTAAAGCTTTCTTGTTTTTTAAAATTCATAGGGGAACTCCTCGTTAGGCGGTTAATCAACGCTTACTGTGTCTATTTATTTTATATCAGGTAAATGGAGAATCGATTTCAAGAGTAGCTACTGAAAATGTGCCTATAAAGTCGGTAAAAACATATTTAAGCAATGTCTATTATCTAACTCAGTATCAACGTGGCTTGCAAGATGCCGATCAAACAACCAATTTGAAATATGCAATACACCGGATCGCCGGTGGAAGTGAAAATGCCATCCAAGGCGGTGAATAAAACCCAATGTAATCAGCTATGGGATATCAGTGAAAAATTAACCGGTGTGTCTTATGCGAAGCTCCTTCCTACTGATAGGTAATTTGCAGTTGGACGATGATTTGAATGCTTTTAAACATCAGGAAGGAATGAAAAAATAATGTTTTATTTTTTCCTCGTTTCAGTCGTAGTCATCCTTATCGTTCCATTGTTTATAGGCATACATCCAACGTTTGGCGGCAACTCATTAGAAAACAAAAACCGGCGTACGATGAGTTTGATAATTTTTCTAATGGGAAATTTGTCAATCAGGCTCCAACAAAGATGAGCATAAGTGCTACAGACCTTCTCTCCATGATTAAGGATTCTATTTTTGGAAGAAAAGATCGTAAACCTAGTGGTCCTACTCAGGTTTCAAGCTTGGATTGAAAAAAATAAACAGTAAAGAAGATAGTTTAACGTGGTTCGGACACTCTGCGTTCCTAATAAGTATTGATAATAATAAGCTACTTGTAGACCCTATGTTAGGACCTGTTGCTTCACCAGTTTCCTTCGCCGGCAGCAAACGATACGGTAAAGATATGCTGGATATTATTGATGAAATGCCATTTTTGGACGCTGTTTTTATTACACATGACCATTATGACCATCTAGATTATCACTCTATTAATAGACTAAAAAGTAAGGTCGGTCATTTCTTTGTCCCTCACGGAGTAGCTGCGCGATTCGCATGTTTCGTCGATAGACCCGTTAAGTTGATAAATCATACCATAAGTGACGGCGAAAAATTTTAATAATCCGCTCCTTCATTATTGAGACTGTCCTTCTTGAACAGGGGTCCTCGTTCGCAATTTGTGCGATTGGCCGCGCAAGACCTAATGGTCTTGCGCATTTTTTGTTACAGCCAATGAATTCATATTCAGTTCATAATAGCATGCTAGCGTATAGATCATGATTCGCAACATTATTTTGAGGAGATGGTTTGTGTGGCAACGAAAGCACAACAACATATTGCAATTATCGGTGGAGGTCCGGGCGGGTTAATGCTGGCTCTTGTTCTACAGAAAAAGGGTATTAGATCCACAATTTATGAACGTGAAATTAGCGACCAGAACGCTAAACGAGGGGGTTCACTGGACATTCATGAAGATTCCGGACAGCTAGCACTTCGAGAAGTAGGATTACTTGAACAATTTCAGGCGATAGCAAGATATTCAGGACAGGACCTTCGCCTTTTCGATAAGCATGGAAAAATCCATATCGATAATGTGGCGGACGACAATGCACCGGGAGATCGTCCGGAGATTGATCGAGGTAAACTATGTGAGCTGCTGTTGAACGCTTTAGAACCCGGATGCATCCGTTACGGCTATAAACTGGTTGAAGCATTGCCTCTGGATGAAGGCAAACATGAATTGCGCTTTGACAACGGACATACCGACATCGTTGATCTTGTCGTCGGAGCGGACGGGGCCTTCTCGCGCGTTCGTCCATTGCTTACGGATGCCGTGGCAGAATATACGGGAATCAGTAGGGTAGATCTCAGTATCGACAGCACAGCGCATCCTGAATTGGCTGCCTTTAACTCGCGGGGCAGCATGTTTGCTCTTGGCGATAATAAATCCATTAGTGGTCAACTCAATGGAGACGGCCGCATCAGAGTCGGATTATCTTTCAGAGCCGATCGGGATTGGCTGGATCATTGCGGTGTTGCGTTCGATCAACCCGGAGAGGCAAAACAACAGCTGCTGACTTACTTCGACGATTGGGCGGAGTCTCTGAAAAGTTATATTCGCTGCGCCGATGGAGCTATTATGACAAGACGCATTTATACGTTGCCCATCGGACTACGTTGGGATACCCAGCCTGGTGTTACGCTCATCGGCGACGCTGCCCATCTGGCCCCACCTGCTGGCGACGGAGTCAATCTTGCGATGCGAGATGCTATGGAGTTAGCCCTTTCGATTGTTCAACACAAAGGAGATCTAGTCAAGGCAATTGAGACTTATGAGCGCAAAATGTTCGCTTATTCTTCTGGTTCAGCCCAAATGTCGTATGAGAGCTTCAACCTCATGTTGTCCGACGATGCGGTAACCAAGGTGAAAAATCTGCTTGAAAAGTTCCTCGAGGGTGCTGATTCAAGCGAATAATTTTTACCATCAGGATACCGACTATAGGGGAGAAGAAGTTGTCGCAAATGATCCGCTGAACTCCCGCTCTGTGACCCCAAAAGAGTTTGATCCGGACGATATAGTGGATGCAGCCATGCAAGTTTTTTGGCAACGCGGTTATTCTGCGACCTCGATTCAAGATTTAGTCAAAGGCACCGAACTAGGTCGAAGCAGTATTTATAATGCCTTTGGTAGCAAACATGAACTTATGAGCACTCGCTTCGCCGATATCAGGAGTTAAAGGCATCGTACTTTTTTTGATACCACCAATTAAATAATTTTATTTATTTTGTTAACTATACAGGAAAAGACTTGTGGTAATAATATTCGCTTAAGTCGTCGCTAATGTCGAAGGACAAGAGCATAGTCCCATTGGAAGTCGCTATTTTAGCGGCTTTTTTGTTTTATCGGTACAAGTTCTTATCCAGAGCTAAGGACAAGAACTTGTGCCGATTCCGAAAAGGACAAGAATATAAGCCGATTACCGATTGAACTATTAATTAAATTTATTAAGCTAACAGGCCATAAATGGTTCCAAGAAACTTTAATGGAAATATATGTTGACCATTTCCGGAGTTCTATGATATATTTTTTTCGATGTTAATCGTAATCATTACGATTAACATCGAAAAATCCTAAAGTGAGGTCGTCGGCGTGAGAAGGGAGATCGATTTTGTTAAATTCAGTCCAACCCAAAACATGACCATTTTGGTGCAAACCCGTCATCCGGTCAAAGAATATGCCCTTATAGGATCCAAGATCATGTCTTATGACAGTGTGCATGCTGAACAAGTGGGGTTTATCGAGCCACCTAATCATGACTTGGCTCATGCCGCATTGAGAATGGCAGGAGGTGAATTTTGCGGTAATGCCTGCATGGCCTTGGCTGCCCACATTGCAACAGAAGAAGATGTACAGCCCCACAAGCTGCTCAGAGTTTTGCTAGAAGTTTCAGGAACGGATGAACTGGTAGTGTGTGAGGTTAAAAACAATGGAGATGCCTACGTCTGTCAGGTCATCATGCCTTTACCGAAGCAGATCGAACGGAAAACGATACCCTATGCAGATTCGGCTCTGGATCTAGCGATTATCAGATATCAGGATTTCATACATATCGTCATGGAAGTAGAGCAGTATGATGAGCCAACACGAATCACCGCTCAAACGATTGCTCAAGTGATCGGCGTAGCTGTAGGATCCAATCTGACCGGAATATTGCTATATAAACCCGTTACACATGAACTCCGGACCTTGATCTATGTTCCGAAACTGGACAGCTTAGTTTGGGAACGTGGATGCGGTTCAGGAACGGCTTCTCTTGGAGCCTATTTGGCATGGAAGAACAAAACATCCATCGAGTCCGCGATCCTGCAGCCAGGAGGAATAATTGATGTGGCAGCTGATTGGAATAATGGACGGCTGGCGACCCTTAAAGTTTCCGGGAACGTTAATATTGTAGCCAGAGGGAAAGCCTTTGTGGATATGTAACAATCTCACTAGGAGAAGAGAGGAAATCGTAATGTTGACAGCCGTGGATTTCCATAAATGCCTGCAAGAATACTTGGACAGATTTGTTGACTTGGTCAACAGGTACGATCAGACCGCCTCACATTTCGAGGAATTGCAGCTGATCATCGATAATTTTTCTGGATTTGTCACGGACAAAGAAAACAGTAAGGCGTGGGATCAACTAAAGCTGGATCAATCCGATGTACTGGCCTGCACTGCCGGGCAATTGAGAGCCATATCCGCACGCTGCGTCGCCATCATGGAAAAATACCGAGCCGTCCGTCTGCAGCAAGGGCATGCCGAAATCACCGAGTACTTCAAAAACATTGAAGCCTGCATCGAAAAAGAATTCGGCAGCTTTCAAATCACTTCCGCTTCCAAAGTGTTAATGGTGGGATCCGGCTCGTTTCCGATGACACCACTGTTGATCGCCAAGCGCACAGGAGCTGAGGTTGTGGGCATTGATATCGATGAAGAAGCGATTGCGCTTGGATCTAATGTCGTCAAGCAATTGGGACACGGCTTGAACATCCGTCTGGAGAACAAACACGTGGAGCAGCTCGAACATTTGAAAGGGCTGACCCATATCATTTTCAGCTCAACGGTTGAACAAAAATATGACATTCTGGACCAGCTCTATCCCTTGACCAGTGATGAGGCAGTTGTCGCGATGCGCTATGGCGACGGATTGAAATCGGTATTCAATTATCCCTTGAAACCATTGGACGGGCGAACCTGGAAGATTGCAGAGTACGTGCTGCGACCAGATGATGTGTTTGACATTGCGTTGTATCAAAAATGAAAGGGCAAGCCGGAAAGGAGACGCATCATGGATCATCTCCAGCGTATTTTGTTGCTGGGAACAGGCCCAGCGACCATTCAACTGGCGATCCTCTTCAAAAAGTATATGAAATGCCATGTGGGGATCGTAGGAAGAGATTCTGTTCGTTCCACCGATTTTTTCGAATCGCTTGAGCGCAGTGAACGACGGATCCAGGCGGATGTTCAAAATGAGCAGCATCGAAGGATGAAAGGTGAGTGCATCATCGATCAGGTTTTTCAAGGATATGAAACAATAGAAGGCGAATGGGACACGATTATTTTTGCGGTGACTACAGATGCCTATGTCGAAGTTTTGGACCGAATCCGTGCCGCGCTTCTGCACAACGTGAGGTGCATCGTGCTCATCTCCCCGACATTCGGGTCAAACTGCCTGGTCAGCCACTATTTGCGCCGTATGAATGTCGATGCAGAAGTGATCAGCTTCTCTACATATTTGGGGGATACCCGTTGGCTGCATGGCAGTCCATCCAATCAGGTCATTACCACTGGGGTCAAGAAAAAGGTGTATATCGGTTCAACACAGCAATCTTCGGCAGCTGTCCACAAGCTGTGCAGCATGTTTGAAACACTGGGCATTGCTTTGGAGGTGATGGCCACCCCGTTTGAGGCAGAGACCAGGAATATCTCGTTGTACGTTCATCCGCCGCTGTTCATGAATGAGTTCACTTTAGGGGCCATCTTCGATAAATCGGACACCCAAAAGTATGTATACAAACTATACCCCGAAGGTCCGATTACACAATACCTGATCCGTGACATGCTGTCCCAGTGGAAAGAAATTATGGACATTACAGACCGATTAAATATTCGGAAGTTAAACCTGCTCCAATTCATGACGGATGATAATTACCCGGTAAGAACGGAGAGTTTGTCGCGCCACGACATCGACCGCTTCAATGAGTTGGGGGCCATCCATCAAGAGTACTTGCTGTATATTCGGTATTCGTCGTTACTTATTGATCCATTTTCAGAACCGGACGCAGATGGGAAGTACTTTGACTTTTCGGCGGTGCCGATCCGATCGATGTTTCTTAATAAAGAAGGCCGCCTGGATATCCCAAGGATGCCCAAGGAGGATTACTACCGCATCAAAGTGATTCAGGGCATAGCCCGCTATCTGGAGTTGCGATGTCCCACCATAGACCAGTTCGTCAAAACGTATGAGCACAAAATTACAGAAGTGGCACAAGAACATCAGGGCGAGTTGTTGTCGGATGCATTCACCGTTCAGGATTTTCATGAACATATCAGCATGATTTGCCGGGAAATCGATCAAATCCGAATTTAGATCAATGACCATACGATCGTGATAGTAAAGTTCAGGAGGGTAACTTGTGAAAAAAATAGTTGCTGCGGGTCTGCTGATTGCATTTGCATTCCTTGGTGGATGCGGTACAACCGGTGAATCCCATGAAGAAGCGGCATCGGGAATCGGCCAAACGGAAAGTAAACCGGAAACGGAAATAACTTATGCTTCATCTAAAGATATCAATGACATGAATCCTCACTTGTACTTGGGGTCTATGCCAGCCCAAGGCATGGTATATGAATCTCTGGTCGAAAACACGAAGGACGGGATCATGCCGTTGCTGGCTGAATCGTGGGAAATTTCGGAGGACGGCAAAACTTATCTCTTCCACTTAAGAAAAGGGGTAACGTTTCACGATGGTGAGCCCTTTAATGCGGAAGCCGTGAAGCGAAATATGGATGCCGTTCAAGCCAACGCCGACAAACATTCATGGATCAAATTATCCAGCAAGATAAAGAGTGTCGAGGCGGTCGATGAGTACACCGTGAAGTTATCATTGACCGGGCCTTATGATCCGACTTTGGTTGAACTGTCCATGACCAGGCCCTATGTTTTCGTGTCTCCCAAGGATTTCAAGAATGGAGGAACGAAAGATGGATTGAACGGCTACCATGGTACGGGTCCTTACAAGCTGGCTGAGCACAAAGTGAATCAATATGCAGTTTTTGTTGCAAACGAAAACTATTGGGGCGGCCCGCCATCGATCAAACGCATCACCGCAAAAGTCCTTCCCGCCGGGGAGACTACCTTTTTAGCGCTGCAAAAAGGAGAAGTGAATTTTGTGTTCACCGATGACCGCGGCGCGGACAGCATTGATCCTGAATCTATGAAACAGCTGGCGGATTCCGGGCAGTTTCAAGTCATTCGAAGCGAAGCGATGAATACCAAGATGATCGTTGCCAACACCAGCAGAACTGATCGTCCTGTCCATGAGACGGCGGTCCGGGAAGCTCTCTGGTACGCAATAGATCGTGAAACTATAAGTCAGGATATTTTCGACGGAATGGAAACACCAGCAAGCACACTGTTCTCCTCCAATGTCAATTACGCCAATGTGGAGTTGAAAGAGCGCGGTTATGATGCGGAGAAAGCGGAACAAATTCTGCAGGACGCCGGCTGGGTATCCGGGAATGCGGGGAGTGCCAGAGTCAAAGAAGGAAAGCGGCTTGCCATGAGCTTGTACTACGACAGCAACTCTTCATCCCAAAAAACGGAGGCTGAATACATACAGCATGCCGTTAAAAACATAGGCATGGAACTGGAAATCATCGGTGAAGAATCCTCTTCCATCGCCAATCGGAGAGCCTCGGGGGACTATGATCTGCTGTTCAATCAAACCTGGGGACTCGCCTATGATCCGCAAAGCACCATTGCAGCCTTCACATCCTCATCGTCGTACCTGCATGCGACAAAAGGGATTACAGAAGCCGACGAGCTGTACGGCGATATCGAAGCGGTCATGGCGTCAACAGATGAGAATGATCGGAAAAAGCTGTACGCCGACATTTTAACTATAGTTCATGACGAAGCGGTGTTTATTCCGTTAACCCATGGCCGGGTTTCTGTGGTTGCTCCCAGCAGTTTACAAGGAATTTCATTCAAACAAACGCAATTTGAGCTTCCTTTTGAACAAATGCACTTCACGTCATAAATGGTAATGCAGTTTGAGCCAAAGGAGATCTTATGGGGATTTATATTGTCAAAAGGTTGTTGATGTCTCTCCCGCTTCTTCTCCTGATTTCATTTCTGACCTTCTTCCTCGTGAATTTGTCACCTATGGACCCTGCTGAAGCGGTGCTGCGGGCGCAGGAAGTCCCGGAAATCACTGACACGCTGATGGCCCATGCGCGAGAAGATTTGGGGTTGAATCAACCGTTTATCGTGCAATATGCGAACTGGCTGGTAGCATGCTTGCATCTGGATTTTGGAGAATCCTATGTGAACGGGCAACCGGTGCTGTCATTGATCGGTCCGGCGTTTCTCCATACGCTGCAGCTGACTCTCGTCTCGTCTGTCGTCATTATCGCGCTGTCGATCATTTTAGGCGTTCTCTGTGCCATCAAGGAAGGAACCATGGTGGATCATTCGGTCCGCGCGGTTTCTTTCTTCCTGATCTCCATGCCGTCTTATCTGCTAGGCACAGTGATGATTTGGTTTTTCTCGGTGAAGCTGGATCTGCTGCCGACAAGCGGGATGGAGACGATACGCAGCTATATTCTGCCTGTTGCCGTGCTAGCCGCTGGCTATGCCGGCATCTATTTTCGAAATATCAGGAGCTCCATGCTGAACAATTTAAATGAAGACTATGTGCTCTACGGAAGAGCAAGCGGATTACCGGAAAAGAAAATTGTTCTGCATATTTTGAGAAATTCGCTCCAAGTGGCTGTCTCCATCTTTTGCCTGTCCGTCCCTGCGATTCTGGGCAGCACGGTCGTCGTAGAGAATGTGTTTGCGTGGCCGGGCATCGGCAGGCTCAGTGTTCAGGCCATTCTGAGTAGAGATTTCCCGATCATACAGGCGTATGTTCTGGTATTAGCGGCGGCTTTCGTTCTCTTCAATGCTCTGGCCGATATCGTCAATGCTGCGCTTAATCCCAGACTAAGAAAGGAGATCGGATGAGAACCATACGAAGTCTAGGCCAAAATAAGCTGACACTGGCATCCCTGATGATTGTGCTTGCGATCCTTCTTGTAGGCATATGCGCTCCGATGTTCGCCCCGCATGATCCGAATGAAGTCAACATGAAGCTAAGATATTCAGGTCCATCCTGGGATTATTGGCTGGGGAACGATCATTTGGGAAGATGCGTATTATCCCGGTTAATCTTTGGCATTCGTCCAAGCGTTCTGTGGGTATTGATCACACTGGCCATTTCGGTAGGGATTGGGGCTGTCGTAGGATTTATCGCGGGTTATTTCAAAGGGAAGACGGATAACCTGATCATGCGAACTTGTGATGTCATGCTTTCGTTTCCCGGATATGTCATGACGCTGGCTGTCGTTGGCATTCTGGGTCCCGGCCTGGGGAACATTCTGATTGCCTTTGTCGTTATGAAATGGGCATGGTTCGCAAGAGTCATCCGCACATCCGTCATGCAGTATTCTGAGATGGGTTATGTACAGTTTTCAAGGGCAAGCGGAATCAGCCATGTCAACATTATAAGAAAGCACCTTATTCCTGTGACTCTTTCCGATATTGGCGTAATCGCGAGCAATTCCATAAGTTCCATGATATTGCAAATATCAGGCCTTTCTTTTCTTGGTATGGGCATCCAGGCGCCTAATGCCGAGTGGGGCATGATGCTGAATGAGGCCAAGTCCGTGATGTTCTCACATCCGGAGCTGATGCTGGCGCCCGGCGCGGCCATGGTGATTACGGTTGCAGCATTTAACTTTCTGGCAGATGGAATCCAGATTGCGCTGGATCCCAAACGAATGAGCTCGCAAGACATCCGTCAAGCGGAAAAGGTGGAGAAATCAGTTTATGAATATGTTGGAAGTTAACCATCTCAAGGTTTGGGATTCAAGGACCCATCATCCGATTATTCATGGCAGTTCTTTTCAAGTGGAGTCGGGAAAATGCCTTGCCATCATAGGGGAGAGCGGGAGCGGTAAGTCCGTGACGTGCCGGTCGGTAATTCGCTTGAACTCTCCGTCCCTTGCAAGTTCCGGAGATATCTTTTTTCAGGGGGAAAACCTGACAGACCTGTCCGACCAAGACATGCGGAAGCGGAGAGGGAAACAGATTGGCATGATTGTACAAAACGGCATGCGGGCGTTTGATCCTTCCTGTGTCGTTGGCGTTCATTTCAAAGAAACGCTGAAAACCCATTATGGCTGGAGCAAGAGCGAAACGGAAAGAAACATGTCCCGAGCCATGGAAAAGGTAGCGCTGAGAAATCCGCTGGACCTCATGAACCGGTATCCTTTTCAATTGTCGGGGGGAATGCTGCAGCGTATGATGATTGCCTTGACTCTCGTCCTGGAGCCGGACTTGATCATCGCAGACGAACCTACCACGGCACTGGATACGATTACGCAATTTGAGGTTGTCGAGCAGTTGAGGCTGCTGCGGGAACGATTGGATTGTTCCATGCTCTTTATTTCACATGATCTGGGAGTCGTAAAGAAAATCGCCGATGACGTGTTGGTCATGAACCAAGGAAAGATTGTAGAACGGGGGGCTGTTCAAGCCGTTTTTGAACATCCCAGCCATCCGCATACACAATTTTTGGTCTCGACGCGGATGGAGCTCGCCTCCCATTTCAAGCAGATTATGGAGGAGGACGATGCCCCATGCTGAACGTCGTGAATGTCGACAAGTCGTACAAGGCTGACGGGATGTTCACGGGGAAGCCCCGGAAGATTCTGAAGAATGTGAGCTTCGAGTGCTTCAGCGGCGAATGTCTCGGAATCCTCGGTGAAAGCGGTAGCGGGAAATCAACTCTTGGGCGCCTGCTGCTGGGATTGGAGAAGCCCGATCGCGGCAGCGTTTTATTCGAAGGGAAGAACGTAATCCATCGAACGGTGAGAAAAGGTAAGCTGAGTGCCGTATTTCAAGATTATACCTCATCCATCCACCCCATGTTTACTGTGGAGCAAGCCATTCTGGAGCCGCTGAATGCACAGCAATCATTATCTCGGAGCGAGAAACGAAGCAAGGTCGACCTGCTATTGACTCAAGTTGGATTGGACCCTGCCTACAAGAGCAAGTATGCGCATGAGTTATCGGGTGGAGAAGCTCAAAGAGTATGTATCGCAAGGGCGATATCGACCGAGCCCCGATGCATCGTATTGGACGAAGCGGTCAGCTCTCTGGATGTATCGGTTCAAATTCAGGTCCTGAAGCTGTTAAAACAGTTAAAGCAGCTGTACGCTATGAGCTACATTTTTATTACTCATGACATTATGGCGGCGTCCTACATTTGTGACCGTATTCTTGTTGTCAAGGATGGCCAGATTGAAGAAACCATAAGAGTGGAGAACCTGAAAGAGGCGAAGTCCGCCTATACGCAGCGATTGTTGAAATCCTTGATTTCGTTTTAAACGGGAACATGTATCGTCCAGATGTATAAGAAGGGAGGGAAAGCGGTTGAATCAGGCAATGTCTTGGCCCTTTATCCGGTTGTACCTGCTGGCACTGCTTTACTTTAGCGCCAACGCGATACTGAATGTCATGATTCCGCTGCAGGGGAAAGCGTGGGGAGCGAGCAGCACGTCCATCGGACTGATCATGGGAGCTTATATGTTCACGACGATGTTTTTTCGGCCGTGGGCAGGCCGGATCATTCAAAAGCATGGACCGGTGAAAGTGCTGCGTCTCATCCTGGTCATCAATGGCATTGCTTTGATCCTGTACACCATCACGGGATTTAGCGGTTATTTGGTCGCGCGGATTTTGCAGGGCGTATCGACTGCATTTTTTTCCATGTCGCTGCAGATTGGCATCATCGATGCTCTCCCCGAGAAGGAACGTTCGCAAGGCATATCCTTTTATTCCTTGTTTACCTATATTCCCGGTATTCTTGGTCCGCTCCTGGCATTGGCATTGTGGCAAAGCGGAGGAATGAACTTCTTTACCATAACCATGATCGCCATAGCGATCATCACGGGAATGTTTGGTTACAGTGTAAAAGTGGAAAGAACCGGGGATTCGCAAACACTACCGGCTGAGCAGGGTGCAGGTCTATTGAAATCTTATGCCCAATTGGTCAGAAATCCGTTCCTGTTTCAGTGCAGCCTTCTCATGCTGACGGCCTCCATGGTATTCGGAGCAACGACGGCCTTTATTCCTGTCTACGCTTTTTCGCTGCCGCAGGGGAATGCCGGCATCTATTTGGCCATCCAGGCAAGTGTCGTCGTGATTGCTCGATATACATTGCGCAAAAGAATTCCGTCAGATGCTCAATGGCGCTCTTCCTTGATGATGGGAATGATGTTGATCCTCGCGTTTGCGGCCGGAAGCATAAGCTATTCGATCCATGGAGGGGCTGTTTTCTTTTACGCCGGTGCGGTTCTGATGGGCGCTGCCCAGGCCATTATATATCCGACGCTCACAACGTTTTTATCCTTCGTCCTGCCGCAGACGGATCGCAATGTGTTGATCGGTTTATTTATCGCCACGGCCGATCTCGGTGTCTCATTAGGCGGTGCGGTGATGGGGCCGGTCGCTGATCTGACTTCCTATTCATGGATGTATATGTTTTGTGCACTTCTGGCCGGGGTGATGACGCTTGCCGCCTATGATCGACGCAAGTGGTTTCGGGCGGGAAAGCAAGCGGAGGAACTGAGACATCCGGAGCAGATCCACTAATATGTCTGTAAGGGGATTACATCGATGGCAGATGATTGCCGTAATGGACAAGAACATAATCCGATTACCGATTAGATAAGCATCAAACTACATTTCACTACACTAATTCATTAAGCTAACGGGCAGGATAGTGTAAACATATCGCTAATTATCAAGTATTTAGAACCTTGCTCAGTCATAACCACGGATGAAACATTCCCGCTCCCCCAGCCGTCTATAAGAATAACTGGCTTCATGGCCTATAGATCTTCCTGACGGAAGGGACGATGAGATGAAAATGAAACAGTTCTATATGTTCACTCTGGTGGTGCTACTCACCGTTGGAGTTCCCGTCTGGTCGGGCGGGAACTCATGGGAGGCTGAGGCGGTAGCTTCAACAGCCGCCAATGAGCCACCTGCCGCCGAAAACGATATTGTGACCGTGCCGGCATCATCGGCGCAGCCGGCGGCCATTCAAGCGGATAATGTTCGGCGGGTCCAAATGAGTCACGCCGATCTGGAGTGGGTGCCACTGTTCGCCTCGCGCGCAGCAGATCAAAGCGCTATTACGAAGACGGCTGGCTTCGTTAACCGGCTGCTTAAGAACGCAAAGCCGTCGACGGAGCAGTTGGTCGGAGAGGATGCCTTTTTCGCCACTAGTGTAGATGTCATGCTAACCGACGGGACCGATATCTACTTGCAATTCAAGGATTCGAAGCACGTTCTCATCCATATCGGCGAAGATAAATATATCGCCCAGGATGCCACAGCCCTCAAAGATTTTTACGAATTGCTGGCGGTATCTCCGCAGACCGATATAAGCACGCTCAAGCCGGTCATTGGACAGACGGTTCGTATTACGGGCAATGACGCGAGTAACTATGAAGGAACGGTTCGGATCTTCATTGAGACATCCGGCTCATCCGGAGGCTATATGACAGCGAAGGGCGTGGATTATCCATCCAAAAGAGCACTGCTCGTCCATACCGCGCCTTACTCTGAAGCACGGTACGATTTTCAATTCACGATGCCGGCCTACGGCGAGGCGATTGACGGTACCTTCAAGCCGATCGCACCTGGCACTTATGACCTCTACATCGACACCGGCTCGAGAACAACCATACGCAGCGTAATGGTCGCTCCTGCAGCCGCTCCTACGCTGGCCATCAACGGTGTCACGGTGAACGATCCGGCGCTTGCGCCGATCGTCTCGAACGGCGTCATGCTGCTGCCGATGCGCGCGCTTGCGGAATCGTTCGGCTGGTATGTAAGATGGGACGCCGCGTATAAAGCCGCCTTCGTTTCTACACAGCCTGATACGCAGGGAATCAACCTAGGAAAAGGCGCAGCGTTGTCGCTATGGGTGAACGGCAAGAAGCTTACCGGCGCGAACGCCAAACCGGTGATTGTGAAGGGACGTGTTTATTTGCCGCTGCGCGCGACGGCGGAAGCGTTCGGTTTCCAGCTGACGTGGACGCCAAGCGTTCGCGGCGCGCTGCTCGTATTCATGCCGCAGTTACTCGATGAAGGCGTGTATGCGGGAGAAGCGAAGAAGTTGGCCGCCGCGAAGCTGCTCAACGGCTATGTCAAAGCCATGAATGGTCGCGACGCCGCTGCGCTCGGCCGGCTGTTCGTGAAGAACGGCACGCCGGCGCAGTCGTTCGAGATCATCGGCCAGCGATTCATTACGGGCGTCCGCTCCGTGACGTTCGAAGACCGTCCCGGCGGCGCACTGCTGGCGTATGTGACGTTCAGTTACCTGTTCGATCAGCACGGCAATAAGTCGGGCACTACAGGAATCGTGTTCATGCAGGAAAATGGCGAGTGGAAAATCGCTGACGTCGACTGAGGGAACAATAGTTCAAAACAACAAACAGCAGCCGGCAAGTAATTGGCTGCTGTTTTTGTTAAGCTAACGGGCAGGTAAACTCAATATAGAAAGTGTGATGATAAATGTTAGTACTGGAAAGGTAGGGGGTGTAAATATGTGCTCAATGAAGACATTGAAGGTAGCCGGTTTTTGGTAGGTTGCCTTTTTCTCAACTAACGGGCAGGATAATGGAAATGAATTGAAGAAATTTTGTTGTAAAATTCTATTTTAAGAAGAGTGTTTATATTGAGTCAAAATGAGCAATGGCATCGTCATCTGGATCGAAGATGCCGGTATGATATGCAACTTCGATGTACAATCAAGGAGAAACTACATTATTGCGGAAGGAGGAATGTCCAGAGGCAAATGACGTACTTAAAATCGTTTTTCCTGCATGGGATGATGAAACCATTGATAAATTCTTTCAGCTGCAATCCTATTACGTGATAGGTTTATTTCCTTATACATCGCCGGCACCGATCCAAAAACAAGCTATGGACAAGCCGGAATCCCTTAAGAATGTATAATACAGCTTATACATATATCGTTAACTTAAAGCTAATATACAAAAAGAGAGGTGTATTTATGAAGTCAAAGCTTTTATTAACTATTATTTCTTTCACATTATTTTTTTCCTTAATGGGTACGATAGAAGCAAAGAGTATTCAAACTAAAAATGATACGAGTACTGATCTTAAAAACACGATGGTTCTTTCCCTGGACAGTTCCGTGGCATTAATCAATGGTCAAAAGGAATCGGCTGTAAAACCGATTGTTAAAGATGGAAGAACATTAGTGCCACTTCGTTTGATATCTGAAGGATTTGGTGCAGTAGTAGATTTCAATACAAAAAGTCAGTCCATTCGCATTCAGTATTCAAATAAAACAATTTTAATGAAAATAAAAAATAAAAACATCACTATAGACGGTAAAACCGTTGCTATGGATGTACCTGCAAACATCTACAATGGCTCAACCTATATTCCTCTAAGATACATTGGGGAGGCTCTGAACAAAAAAGTAGTATATCAAAAAAGCACTGAAACTCAGCCATATCGACTTATTATTATAAGGGATGTCAATACTTCAACGATTGAAGAGTCCAAACTAATTCGCGTCTATGGGCTGACCTACGAAGGTAAGAATGTTATTTATAGTGATAAATATTTAGCTGTAACAAAAGAGAACAATAAATTACGGGTAAGCCAAGATTTCTATACGTTCAACGACTTTAGTTATCATGTAACAAATGACGACAAGAAAACAGTTCATCTTGGAGATATTTGGTTCAAAACTGAGAAGAGTGACTTCTATCTGATTTATGACTACAATACAACGCAAAAATTTATTTTATATCAGGTAAATGGAGAATCGATTTCAAGAGTAGCTGCTGAAAATGTGCCTATAAAGTCGGTAAAAACATATTTAGGCAATGTCTATTATCTAACTCAGTATCAACGTGGCTTGCTAGATGCCGATCAAACAACCAATTTGAAATATGCAACATACAATAATGGACAATGGTCTTCAGATTATTTAGGTAAGCCTGGATTTTATTATGGGTTTGATACCTTAGGTAAGGTCTATGATTGGACCATTGACAAAGATGGGATCTCTACATTCGGTTATCAACGCGCTGGAAATCTAAGTTCAGATGAAAGGAAAAAAACGTTTGGACAGTACAAAATCAAGCTGAGTGGGCACCAACACGAGCTTTTGAAGCCATAATGAATTACCATCTTGAGTATAAGAGGGTGTCCCAAAAGTAAACTTTGGAACACCCTCAGCAACAAAATAGGATGTTGCTCGTAAAAAACCAAGGAGCTAGGCGTCTATTCTCACTTAGCTAATTTAGCTAATAAGAGCCGCCTGTCGGGGGACAAGAACATAGTCCCATTAGAAGTCGCAATTTTAGCGGCTTTTTTATTTTATCGGTACAAGTTCTCGTCCCGAGCTAAAGACAAGAACTTGTACCGATTGCCGAAATGGACAAGAATATGTTCTCATTTACGATTAGGTATATATCTAATTCGTATTCTGCTTAGCCGATTCTCACGATCAGCTACCGCTTTCTGTTGAGGTAACGAAGGGTAAGCTACATCTGTCAGATAACTAGGACTCATGCAACTGCCCGGACTCCTTGTGACGCCAATTTACGAATACCAAGGACAATGCAATTAACGTGAGGATAATCCCAAGTACTCGAAATCCCTCGAAGCTGAAGTTATCTCCCATTACGCTGCTAATGAGTAATGAAGAGAGAATGGTTCCCAGGTATCTTGAGGTATTAAATATACCAGATGCTACACCTATAAATTCTTTTGGTGAACTTTTGAATAAGGCCGCTTGCATAGCGACACTGTTTAACCCGTTGCTAATACCGAATGCAGCTAAAGCCAGACACACACTGATAACCGGTGAAGTCTGATCCAGTGTCATGATCACGATCCATACGGACCCAAATGTCATCAGGATTCCGGACAGAAGCAATGCTGGTCGAGGTCCTGATTTATCGATCCATCGTCCTGCCATTGGAGAAGCAACGAGCGAGCACAAGCCTAAGCTTAGCATGAGCATCCCGGTATGGAACTCGCTGACATGACGTACGATTTGCAAGTAGGACGGAAGCCCGAAAAAGAGAGAGTAAAAAAGCAAGTTAACGACCATGAATTCGACATTGACCCAAGTCATTGCAGGATATTTAGCGAAAGTGCGTAAAGGAATAAAGGGTGCCTTCGCTTTTAACTCATGTCGCACGAAAGCTACCAGTCCAACGAAGCCAATCAGCCCGACAATAACGTTACTAAATGAAATTTGACCAGATGATTTTGCGGACAATAATCCAACGAGCAGAGCAACCAGACCCACGGTGAATAGCAGAACTCCTGGCGCATCAATCAAATCAGACCATCTGCGAAAGGACATGTTGCGAGCAACGGATGTCATAGACGGAGCATCATTAGGAATATGCCTCCAAGCTAATAAAAAGCTTGTCACTGCGAAGGGGATATTAACCAAAAAGATAGCAGGCCAGCCCCACCAGTGAATAATGACCCCGCCAATAAAGGGGCCAATCGCTGCCGCTCCGGATAGGAATATGGACAAGACTGACAGTGCAGTCGCTTGTTTCTCCCTAATATGAATTCGCACAATGGCCATTCCAACCGCAACCATCATGCTTGTTCCTATGGATTGCACAATGCGGAACACGATGAGCCAACCAAAGTTTGGGGATAGTGGAGCTAATAATGATGCAACGAAGGATACAACAAGCCCACTAAGAAATATCCTCCTCCTACCGAATAAATCGCTGGCTTTTCCCATGATAGGTTGAGCGATAGCACTCGCAATGTAGAAAGAAAAAATGATCCAGGATACCACTGTAAAGTCGAGTTGGAACACATTTTGTAGCCTTGGAATAGCAACTGAAATCATTGAAGAATTTAATGGGTTCAATAGAATCCCTAATCCAACGGAGATCATCAACCACCTATTGCGAATACTCATTTTTATCCCTCCGATCTGTATGTTAGTGTCATCATCGTACTTGAAATCATTTATTTATTCCAACGCATTTTGTGTTATGATTTCATTGACTCAAGGGAATAAAAGGAGAGTGTGAAATGGAACTTCTTCAACTGAAATATTTTCTCGAGGTAGCTCGTTTGGAACATATGACTGAAGCAGCACGAAGTCTGCATGTCACTCAATCGTCACTAAGCAAAACGATTGGGCGCTTGGAGGAGGATTTGGGGGTCCTGTTATTCGATCGAATAGGGAGGAAACTGCGATTGAATGAGTTTGGAAGCAGATTCTATCGCCGTGCTGAAAGGGCGTTGTTTGAATTGGAACAGGGGAAGCAGGAGATTAGCGATGTGTCCAGCCAAGAACATGGCACACTCGAATTGGCAGTGACCACCGCAAGCACATTGCCTCAGATCCTTCGAGAGTTTCGGAACAAGCGTCCCGATATCCAATTTCATGTGCAAATGCTCACCACGCAGGAAATGGTTACGCTTCTTCATAGAGGAGAGGTTGATTTTTGCTTGTCCTCACCTCCTATAAAAGGGGAAGACATTGAATGTCAAATCATGTTCATCGACCCGATTCTTGTAGCTGTTCCCAAAGGGCATCGGCTTGCTAACCGAAACAGCATATCTTTGACTGAGCTAAGGGATGAATGTTTTGTTGGTGTAAAAAGAGGCTACGGTACTCGTGATCTGGTGGATTCTAAATGCAAATCGGTTGGATTTGTACCTACATATGTGTATGAGGGTGACGAACCTGCAAGGCTAAGTTCTCTAGTAGAAGCGGGAATTGGCATAGCCTTTATACCAAGTACGGCAAGGTATTCTGGGGAACACATCAAATATCTCAAAGTGGAGAATCATGAATTGGTACGAGAAATAGCTTTGTTATGGCACAGAAGTCGGTACATTTCGCGGGCTGCTCTCGAATTCCGTGAGGTAGTTGTGGAATATTTCGGGACGATATCCAGACAGACAAATTAATTATCCTTCATAAAACCCAGAGAAGCAGTTCACCATCAGGGGTAGCAAAATCTAGAAATGGACATCATTGATAAGATAGGAATTTTTTTCGCAAGAATCAATATTGTTTGATCAATCAATGTTAATTTCCTGAAGTTGCCGGGACGGAGTTGGCCCACAGTCTAACGGAGCTCGGTCTCGTTGATGAGTATCGACTCTATCTCCATCCAATCGTGCTGGATCACGGCAAGCCGTTCTTCGCCGGTCCGCGGCCGCCGCTGCGCCTCGTGGCAAGCGATCGAATAGGCGAGAAGGGGTGAATCACTTGATGTTGCAATTACTCGTGAAGTGTCGAGGGACAAGAACATGGTCCCATGAAAGCCGCTATTTTAGCGGTTTTTTTGTTTATCGGTACAAGTTCTTGTCCTGAAGAATAAAGTTCGGGAAAAAACAAGCTCTATTGCGATGTCCAACTGATACTTTCTTAACTAATCAAAACTTTACCTATACCCATGGTAAGGTAGCATGATAACATATTACTGTTGTCCAAAAAATTTCCATTTCTGGAGGTGTGTTAATATATGAGCACCAACTTACAAGATTGGATTCAGGAAGCAGATTTGGTCAGGATGCAAAAGGCAATGTCATCGGGTGAGTGTACATCCGAAGCTCTCGTACTTGCATATATCGAGCGTATTCATAGGTATAATCCTCTGATCAATGCCGTATTAGAGATCAATCCAGATGCGCTTGAAATAGCAAGGAACCTTGACCATGAGCGAAATACAACAGGTAGTAGGGGGACGCTGCACGGAATCCCAATCCTGCTCAAGGATAACATCAATACGCACGACCGGATGCACACGAGTGCTGGTTCAATCGCGTTGGCTGAGTCATTTGCTCCTGGAGATTCGTTCATAGTTGCAAAGCTCCGCGCTGCAGGCGCAGTTCTTCTGGGTAAGGCAAATATGACCGAGTGGTCGAATTTTATGTCCAATAGTATGCCAGCTGGATACAGTTCCAGGGGTGGATATGTATTGAATCCATATGGACCTGGCAAGCTCTTCGTCAGTGGGTCAAGTTCAGGATCGGCTGCAGCAGTAGCAGCAAACCTGGCTGCGGCAGCTATTGGAACAGAAACCGCGGGTTCTATTGTTGGGCCAGCCAGCCAACATTTTCTCGTCGGAATAAAGCCAACTGTAGGGCTTGCGAGCCGCAACGGCATTATTCCGATCTCCATAAGTCAGGATACACCAGGGCCAATATCCAAGACAGTCACTGATGCTGCGACACTACTCGGGGCAATCGTCGGGATTGACGAAAACGATAAGGCAACATGGTCTAGCCCCCATCGTACTTTTCACGACTACACATCTTATCTCGACCGATACTTTCTGCGTAAAGCTCGTATAGGGATTCCCAGACATTACTATCGGTCGTTGGATGAAGAAAGACTTTCCATCATGGAATCTGCCATCGAAGTTCTGCGTGAGCAAGGTGCAACAGTTATCGATCCTGTGGACCTTCATTTGGAACAGCATCCATGGAACAATGATGTTATCTGCTACGAATTCAAAACAGGCCTAAATCGCTATTTATCAAAGTTGAACTCGGATATACCCGTACATTCTCTTAAAGAACTGATTGATTATAATCAGAAACACGCTGCATCTGCATTGAAGTTTGGCCAAGACAATCTGATTCGCTCGGAAGAAAATACGTTAAACGAGATAACTTATCAACTTAAACGTCAAGAATATAACCATCAAGCTGTAACAAAAGGGATTGACTATGCACTCGATCAACACGGCTTAGATGCATTAATGTTACCCGGTGACATTGATGGCATGTACATCGCTGCCAGGTTAGGGTATCCTCTTATCACGGTCCCTGCCGGTTATTCAGTCAAAGGAACAATTGATGCGGATGGCGATTCGACTAAGGGTCCATTTGGTGTTGTCTTTTCCGGGGGGGCTTACAGTGAGCCCACGCTAATAGGAATCGCCTATAGTTTCGAGCAAGCGACACTTTCCTGTCGTCCGCCAGATCTGGTGAATTGATGTAATTACTGTTTCTAATTCACACCATTGGAATTATCAAATACATACTGAACGTTCATGGGGTTGGACTTAACCATCGGGAAACAGAAGCTCAATAAAAACAAGAAGCCAGCCGATCACTTTGACCGGCTGGCTTTATTTCAACTAACGGCAATTTATAGCGGACAGAATGTTATGCGCAAGCCATGTCGAGGGACAAGAACATGGTCCCAATGAAAGCCGCTATTTTAGCGGTTTTTGTTTATCGGTACAAGTTCTTGTCCCGAAGAAAAGACAAGAACTTGTACCGATTGCCGAAAAGGACAAGAACATAATCCGATTGCCGATTAGATAAGCATCAAACTACATTTCACTACACAAATTCATTAAGCTAACGGGCAGGTTAGTTGATTTAAACAAAACTTTACCTTGAACTTCCTCCAGGTCAACTATACGATCTTTATAGATGAAGTTATAAAAAAAGGAATTTTATCAAGAGTTATTCAGTCACATATTCGCCTAATCGATTGTTAAGGGGGAATTAAATGTTTGAACAAGTAGATATAAACAGTATCCTCAACGATCTTCATGAAAAAGGCTTAATTGATAACACTGTTATTGCAACTAAAAATAAGACTGGTTCTACAGATGGGCGGGTTTATATTCTTTCAGAGCACAGCGAATCGAAATACGTTTTAAAAATAGATCACTCGAACCAAATTATCTTGGCGGAACAATTTCTTAATACACATCGGCACATTAATCTTTTACCTAAAATTCTCTATACTAATCCAGCAAAAGAGTATATCGTATATTCATACATTGCGGGTACAACTCATACTGCCAGCGGTTTAAAAATCAATTGGTTGACAACTTTGGTAAGAGAGCTCTTCAATCACTACGAAAAACGTCTACATACAGACAAGTGGGGAAGACTGGGGTCACCGGTTCAATCCTGGCGTGAATGGAACATTCGGAGTTTAGAAGATACGAGAAATAATTGGGGAAGTCTTTTACCAATTGAGGATTATTATAGATTGGAATCCATTGTTGAAAGAATATCCAAAAGTGCAGAGAATGAAGCAAGATTTTTCCTCCATGGAGATACTGGTGTCCATAATTTTGTATTTCATGAACACTCATTAGTTGGAGTTATCGACCCTTCGCCAATGATTGGCCCTTTGTTATACGATTTTACGTATGCTTTTTGTTCTTCTCCAGAAGATTTAAACCTAGAGACCATATTGCCTGCATTCAATTTGCTGAATCATGAACCTTTGGAGAGATCAAGGCTTATTGAAGAAGTTATCTTTCAACTTTATTGCCGTATTGGTATCTGTATTCAATTCCATCCGCATGATTTAGAAAGCTATCTAAAAGCGTGGAAGTACTGGAAGGCCCTCCCCATCAATTAATCTTTGACCTCGCAATTTGTTTTATAGCGTTTTTTGGCATAAATCGTTTATTAAGCTAACGGGCAGTTTAGTACAGATAGAAACATCTAAAATATTGTGCTTATTCAGTTGAATGGAGGGTCTGCTATGGGCATTAGGAATTATCTGATTGGTGGCGTTTCCGGCGCTGGCAAAACTACGGTCTGCAACGAATTGCAGCAGCGCGGCTACCATGCTATTCATGGTGACCGTGAATTGGCTTATCAAGGCGATCCGGAAACGGGTACCCCGACGGATGGCTTTAAACCCGAACACCACATTTGGCGTGTTGATAAAGTAAAAGCATTGGTGGACAATCAGGAAGAGGCGGTAACATTTTTCTGCGGTGGTTCGCGGAATTACCCCAAATTCATCGACCTCTTCGACGGCGTGTTTGTCCTTGAAGTCGACCTGGAAACCTCTCTCCGGCGGATTGATGAGCGAGTGGCGCTGGACCCAACTGACTGGGGTGGCAGACCAGAGGAACGGGAAATTAGTGCGCGCTTGCATCAAACGAAAGAAGGCGTTCCTAAAAACGGGATTATAATCGACGCCACCGCACCGATCGCGCACGTCGTTGACGAAATTCTCCGTCAAATCGAAGCAAATGAACGCCAATGACAGTAACTTACGGGCGCTCAAGGACACAGCCCAATACATCAGTGCACCCGGATATGATTAGCACCATCCACTGCGCTAACGGGAAACGATAGTTGAATAAACGACTAAAACGAAGCTGCCGGCACTGATCGGTAGCTTCGTTATTAGCAGTTGTAGTTATCATTCTAGTTGTTTTTCTAAAAATTAATGAAGGTGGCCGCCAAGAGGTATGGTAAGTGGTAAGATAGAGGTAAACCATGAGATATTGGATGTGACAAGACCGTGATGAAGATAGTTCAACCCAAGTCCTTCTTCCTAAAAGGAGGAGATCAAGCGGTATTATTATTACATTCTTTTACAAGCAATACTCGTGATGTAAAAGAACTGGGAAAATTCTTAAACCTTCATGATTTTTCATGTTATGCCCCTGTTTATGAAGGTCATGGTTTAACTCCTGAAGAATTAATTTCCACCAGTCCGACGGAATGGTGGAGGAGTGTAGAAAAAGGGTATCACTTCTTGATCAAGGAGGGTTATGCGCAAATTGCGGTTATAGGTATATCTTTAGGGGGAATACTTGCTTTAGACGTAGGAAAAACATTCAATGTTAATGGTATCGTAACCATGTCTGTACCATATAAAAAAGAAATGAGTTCCTTAAAAGATCGGCTAATCAAATACGCAAGAGCTTTTAAGCAATTTGAAGGAAAAGATGAAAAAGAAATATCCAGAGAAGTGGACGAATTGGAAAAGTCTTCAACTCCATGTTTAATCCATTTTAAACGTTATATTGACAAGACCATGAAAGAGTTAGATAGAATTAATCAACCAATAAGGATCTTGTACGGAGAGTTAGACGAATCTTTGTATAAAGATAGTGCACATTATATACATGATAGAGTGTCTACAAATAATAAATCAATTCACGGTTATCCTAATTCTGAGCATTTGATGACACTAGGAAGTGACCAGAAATTAATTCATGAAGACATCCTATCTTTCCTCAAGCAATTAAATTGGTAAAAGAGGGGCCTTTTATGCTGCAGCTGCACGTGCCAGATGCTGGACTGGCGGAAGATCGGTTCATACGGCAGCACGATTTTGACCGGCAGCGGGAAGGGATCCCCGGTGATCTGCAGAATCGTTCGTGCCGTGTCGGAGGACAAGTGTCGAGGGACAAGAACATGGTCCCAATGAAAGCCGCTATTTTAGCGGTTTTTTTGTTTATCGGTACAAGTTCTTGTCCCGATTCAAGGACAAGAACTTGTACCGATTGCCGTAATGGACAAGAACATGAGCCGATTACCGATTTGATAAGTATCTAACTATATCACCTACGACAGTACATTCATACGTTTATTTATTTTCTACCTATTTAGCAATTTCCACACAACATTTTCCTCTTTATAGATTCATGCGCAGGGTTAGATAAGTGGCAGCAGCAGAAAATCAACAGCCTATGGAAATATGTAACTTTACTAAAAAGTAAAGCGGTTTTTATACTAAAGAGCCTACGAAGTCTGATGCTCGCTTGGAGTTGGTGAATTGCACAATAAACTAACCAACCACAGAGCGAATGACCGTAATGGCAATAAAATGAGGATCATGGTGATAGCAATCGTGATGGCCGTGATCAAGAGGGGGGATTGAGCAGTAACCTGACATCGATCGAGTTTTACGTATGATCTTTACTGTACCAGGAAAAGGAACTAGAGCATGAGCAGGTTTAAAGATGTATAGTCCCAACCTTTGACGAATCAATTTAAAGCGCTTTCAATCATCATAAGAAACGGGTGATTACATTAATGCCAAAAAGGATTGTTTACGCAAAAAGAAGCGCTATATCCATTCTTTCACTCATGTTGGTTATGGTATCGCAATGGTGGCTAGCGGCTCCGGCAGATGCACGAGTGGACAAAGCATTCGGAGAGCCGGTCTCCATCGGTTCCCCGATTGAGAACGTAGCTGTTTTTGACGCGGCTTTCGGAAACGAAGATGGCCGAGATGTCATGTATACGACGGTAACTGGTAAGCCGGCCATATTCCAGGTGGTAGATCTGGTGAGCAGGGAGGTGCTGCGCAAATTCAGGCTTGAAGGAACCGAAAGCTCCTGGACGCATATCACTCTGCCGGACGGTACGGTCTATATTGGTGGTAATGGTAAGCTGTATACGTATTCGCCTGTAACGAAGGAGCTGCGCGACCTGGGCGGGATTGGAGAAAGTGTCGTATACGGACTGACGTATGACGAACAGGGCCGGGTATATTTCGGTTCTTATCCAAATGCCAAGGTTGGACGCTACGATCCCTCCACCGGCGAGATGAAGGATTACGGCAACGTAATGCCTGGTCAAAGTTATACCCGGGCCACAGCCTATCATAATGGATATCTGTATGCAGGTATCGGTATTCAGGGAAGCCTTGTAAAGGTGAACGTGGATACGGGGGAAAAGGAACAAATTCCGCTGCCGACATATGGTGGTGCGGTGGAGACTGCGCAAGTGTATCAGCTTGATGCAGCAGGAAAGTATATCGTAGCTGGCTTGAGCGGAGGGAATAACGCTCTGCTGTTCTATGACACGGAGGCCGGGGATTGGAGTGATACCTATTTTTTGGACAATAAGGGAATTCGATTATCGTTTGGCGAGCCGGGCAGCAACAAAGTATATTTCGTACAGAACAACCGGTTGATGGAGCTCGATCTCATCACAATGGACGCGGTCGACACCGGAATCGAATATACCACCTACCTTCGCAATACCGCGTGGGTCGAGATGACGAACGATCCGGAGCTCCCGGGAAAATCGCTGGCTACCGTCATGTGGTCGGG
Organism: Paenibacillus favisporus; assembly: GCF_040545415.1. NCBI lineage: Bacteria > Bacillati > Bacillota > Bacilli > Caryophanales > Paenibacillaceae > Paenibacillus > Paenibacillus favisporus. Next base: position 1,644,571 of record NZ_JBEPLV010000001.1, read on the forward strand.
AGCGGTGGCTTACATGAATATGGAGACGAAGAAGGTAAAGTCGGTTACCTACCCGTTCTCCGGTAATCCGATTCCGATTCAGACGCTGGAGAAAGGGCCGGACGGTAAGCTGTACATGAGCGGTTATCCGGGTGGGAAAGGGGCTGCATATTCCCCGATTTCCGGTGAAATTGAAACATTCTCTTTAGGACAGGCGGAAGGCATGGCTGCACTCGGAGACAAAATGTACTTCGGTCTTTATCCGGGAGGTTACATCCGGGAGCTGGACGTGAACCAGCCGATTCAGGATGGAGTCAATCCGAAGGAGATATATAAAATTCCTCACGAGGACAGACCGTTCGCCATGACGTCTGGCGAAGGTAAGCTGTATATTGGCACGATTCCGGACTACGGAGAACTCGGCGGCTCGCTGACCGTGTATGATCCGTCACGCGGTCCTGAACAAGGATTTACTGTCTATGAGGACGTTGTACACAACCAGTCGATCGTCGGCCTTGCCGTCCACAACGGAAAGCTTTACGGTTCGACTACCATAGCTGGCGGCCTTGGAATCGATCCGACGGAGACAGCGGCCAAAATATTTGTATGGGATATCGCCAGTGGAAGGAAGCTTCAAGAATTCGTTCCCGCCATCCCGGGTGCATCCGTTCAACCTAACATGATTGGCGGACTAAGTATCGGTCCTGACGGATTGCTCTGGGCAGCGGCGGATGGGACGATCTTCGCCATGGATCCGGAGACAATGGATATCGTGAAAAGCGCCAATATTTATCCGTCCGTATCCAATTATGGAAGATGGCGTCCGGTTCACATCCGGTGGAGCGAAGACGGCTACATGTTCACGACGCTTGCGGGCAGGATAACCGTAGTCGATCCAGAAGATCCGGAAGCTGCGGTCACGCTCTCGTCAACGCAATTGATGACACTTGGCGAAGACGGGCATATCTATTATTCAGATGATACATTACTTAAAAAAATCGAAGTGACGAAGGGAAGCGGAGCTGTTCACATCCCGATCGAGATCCCTCTATTGAACGGAAGCTTTGACCAGCCTCTTGATTCCGGCGTGATCCCGGGCTGGAGCTCCTTGTTTAATATAACGCCAAACGTGTCTTTTGGGCTGAGTGATGAGCAGACCGTAAGCGGGCCGAGTAGCCTGAAGATAACGGATACTTCCACGACGGAAACGGTTGCGGTCGCATCCGATTCCGTTCCCGTGAAACCGGGTACGGCGTATTCGGCGAGATTCCAGGTTTACTTGCAGGAAGGACGTACCCTCGCTTCATTGAATTACTATGATACCAACCATAAGCAAGTCGGCGGGACTTCGCTTCAAATTACCGCAGGAAACGGAAAATGGCAGCAGCTTGAGATGAGCACCGTTGCTCCGGAGAATGCAGCTTACGTCAGGCTGGTCTTTTTCTGTTCCCAGTTATGGATGACGAAGGCGTATTATGATGATGCATTCATAACCTATATGGAGACGGTCACGCCGGATCAGCTGCCGGAATTAATCGAATCTCGAATCGATCAAGGTGAGATACAATACCCGCTGTCGAAGCAGCTTTCTAATGCAATCCGTCAAGCACTGTTTCACTATAGAGAGGGCCGCCTCGAACAAGCGGTTCATCAGTTGGAGAATGCACTGAAGCATCTGGATCGTTCGGGGGAAGGAGACATCGAGGAAGGAACCCGGATATACGTTCAAAGCGTAATTCGCGCGTTCATCCAATCCTGGCGTTAAATAGATAAACGGATCAATTATCGTTGATCCAATGAAGAGAGCTGGAATTCACCCTTCCATGCTCTCTTTTTTGTACGAGCTAATGTTATGCGCAAGCCATGGAAAGGCGCCCGCTATGAGGTAGAATAAAACGGCGGACTGCCCCAAGAAAAAATCCTCTGACCAATCATTCTCGACCATGTACACTTCGTCGTAAAATGTCACAAAAAAATGACGCACCAATTGTGCGTCATTTACGTTTTCATTCATAGTTATTTATGGATTGTTGATAGAAAACACGTTCTCTCCATTGCGTGGGGGTCATATTAAAGTGTTTTTTAAACTGCTTTGAAAATTCCATCTGATTGTCATATCCGACACTATTGGCAACTTCTTTTATGGTCATGCTGCTCTTCTTGAGAGATTGCGAAGCCATCTCCATTTTAAGAGAAATAATAAATTGCTGCGTGCTTATGCCGCAAATGCTTTTGAAGATGCGTGCCAGGTGACTGCGGTCTATGTTTAAAAAATGGGCAATTTCGGAAACGGCTATCCGTTTGTGCACATTGCTTCTTATATAGTTTTTGGCATAAGAGACATAGGTTTCTGCCGTATTCTCATCTTTCGTCAATAATTTGCCCTTCGTAAGCGCCGCGATAAACGGCCAAAAATGGCTCATGATCGTTTCAAAGTCAGTCCAGCCTAAATCGATTATATTCTTCAGCGCGTTTCCGACGCCGTTATCATCATTTATGACGTGGTTCTCGTGCGAGAAGCCTGTCACGGACATCATCTTCTCCGAGAAGGTGCCGTCAAACTCTATCCAGCGATACAGCCACGGATCATGGTCATCCGCCTTATAATAAGCCGTTTGTTTCGGATAGATCAGGAAAAACTGTCCCGCGTGTACTTGATAAACTTTTTTATTAATATGCAACTCGCCATGCCCGCTGTAAATGTAATGGATGAGATAGAAGTTACGCGCCGCGGGCCCGAAGGAATATCCGTTATCGCACTGCTGTTCCCCATATTGCATGGGATAAATATCGGATGAGATTAAAGGACTTTTAGCATAATAGAGTTTCATTGCATTCAGCTCCCGGAACTACTATATCACATTTCCCCATAATCACTCGATAAAAACACATTTATCTACTCCACTATTTATCCTATCATAACAATAAAAATGCAACTTGCGAGGAGGATTTCTTATGGAGAAAGTATCAGCTAAGGTTACATCAAGGACAGCGCCGGACAAGATCACGGATCCCGACTACATGTTTCCGGCTTTCTCGAACGGCAAGGTGCTTCTGAATAAAAAGCAAGGACGCCTCCCTGCCATGGGCTGGAACAGCTGGAATGCCTTCGGCAGCAAGAACAACGAGGCTCTCACAAAGACGATGGCGGACGCGATCGTCGATTTGGGACTTGCGGAGTTGGGATACAAGTATGTTGTGCTCGATGACGGCTGCTATAAGTCCGAACGCGTCAACGGATTGCTTTCTAACGAATCGATTAAATTTCCAAGCGGCTTTAAGGCGCTATCCGATTACATCCACGGCAAGGGACTTAAATTCGGTATGTACAACGATATAGGGACACATCTTTGCGCAGGCTCCGCGGTAGGCACTTGCGGCTTTGAGGATGTCGACACGAGGTCTTATATAGAATGGGGGGTTGATTTTATCAAGGTTGACAATTGCTACTACCTTTGGGATAACGCCACGTTCTCGGACTCGGCAAATGCCAAATATTCCTATGCCCCGAATATCAGAAGCATAACGGTTATGGGCGAAAAACTGAATATTACTTTAAATGCGGTGAAGGACGGTGTGCTTCTAGGCCAGGGCGTATACAAAAACAGTGGCGACTATGTAACAAACATCGGTACCTTCGACGGAACAAACGTGGGGACAACACCTGTGGGCGACCGCTGGGGAGAGCTGGCGTTTACCGTGAACGCGCCAGCTGGCGGAAACTACGCCATAACCGTCAATTACGCAAGCGGCGAGGAGAATGGCACGGGACGCTGGCTTCAGCTGGCGGTTGGAAACGCAGAGAATGAAACCCGATATTTTGATGATTTGCTTCCTCTTACCGAAAGTACGGCTGCCTTTGCAGATTCGGAAGAAATAACGGTTTCCCTAAATGAGGGAGAAAACATCATCCGTCTTATGAACCATAGAAGGCAGGAAAATACCCTTAATTCCTATGCGGTTTTGCTGGAAGGCTTGAACAAGGTTGACCCTAACCATGATATTGTATTCTCCATCTGCGAATGGGGGAAAACGCAGCCGCAAAACTGGGGATATAAGGTTGGAGACTCCTGGCGCATTCTTAACGATATAACCTTCAGCGTCGGCTCCGATGGCAATCCGGGCTCCGCCGAATGGAGTTCAAACCATACCGCAAGCATAACCTCGCAATATAGCAAGGCGGTCATTATGGATGAGTTTGCCGGGCTTGATAAGGGGTGGAACGATTCCGATATGCTTGTCATCGGTATGAACGGGATCACGACGACCATGAGCAAAACGCATATGACGATGTGGTGCATGATGAATTCTCCGATTATGCTTGGAATGGATTTAAGACGGATTGCAAAGGGCGACGAGCTATGGAGGATTATTGCGAACAAAGAGGTCATCGCCTTGAATCAGGATCCCCTCGGTGTCCAGGCCAAAAGAATTTATTGCTCTATCGACCATGACAATCCCGATACGGCCTATATTGCGAATATCAACCGGGTTGATATTCTGGCAAAGCCTCTTGCGAACGGAGATATGGCCATATCCTTTATCAATCTCAGCGACTCGAAAGATACGAAAATGCACTCCGTTGATGTAAGCCGCATTATCGATTATCTTGGGCATAAAATGGTTGATGCTGAAAAATTCAAACATGCAGCAAGCTATTGCCTAAAGGATTTATGGACAGGCGAGGTTACAACGAGGATATCAGAGACCTTTTCTGTTACAGGCATTGACGCCTATGACAATGTTACCCTAAGAGTTACTCCTGTATAGTAAGCTGATGATTGAGGATCTTGTTACTACCGAACAGTTTGTGATCATGGTCATTAGAAGCATAAAAGGCCATATAGAACCAACGCGCGGCAGTTGGTCGTCAGGCTATATGGATTACGCGTTGTATAAGGGAATAATCGAGGACTATGATCTAACCAACATAAGCAAACCCATTGAGCGCCGTTCCGCTGCAAGAATCGTTCACGAGACCCTGCTGACAGAATTCGGAGAAAGAGACGAGCATGATTGGTCGGCGGCAGAATATCTTAGGGACTTGTATTCCTGCCGTACCTGCGTCATGCATATAGCGCAGATGTATGTAAAAGGTATAATGCACGGACGTGACCCATACCTGTTCGATACAGCGGGCAGCTTAAATCGTGTTGAAGCCGAAGAAGTTGTTGCGAGAATGCTTGATAGGGAGCAGCGTATGCCTCACACAGGGGGCAGAGTATTTCAAAGTAAACATCTGACCCCCGAGGAAGCATGGGAGCTTATGGTGAATGACCCTACGGCTATGCTAGTAGATGTGCGGACGAATGAGGATTATCGAACAGGGCATATCCGGGGAAGCATTTGTATACCGTTACAGGATATCTCCAATAACCCGTTCTCGGTATGCGTGCGAAAGGATACTCCAGTAATCCTTTACTGTCAAATGGGGTATAAAAGTTCTATAGCGGCACAAGCCCTTATAGATGCAGGTTATAGCAGAGTTTATACGATTCCAGGAATAGAGCAGTATTCGTATCCTTTAATATAGGAGACCGGCTGCTTCCGCTGTCCTCATAATAGCCCCCGTCTTGCATGGCAGGCTTCGAGGGTGCGGGATATGTGACGGGCTACGGCGGATCAATTCAGAACTTTGAGAAAATCTACTGAAGGATATTATGAATAATTCAACTTTCGCATACGGAAGGAAAATCATCCATGCAACCATTAACCGCAAGCGGGCTTCGCTTTAACATCGCTCTTTATGGGCAGTAGCTTAGGGAAAGTGAACGGCAAAGGTGGTTTGCCATCTTTATTTTGGTTAATGTGGGTTTCCCGGATTCCCGATTGCTTACAGAGCAGACAGTATCTTACTGTGCGTTCAGCAGGACAATAAGATTTCAATTTTCGTTCCCTGCCATACTTTGGATTGCACTTGGATTTCGCCACCGTGCGCTTCCACGATGGCTTTGGCGATGCTCATTCCGAGACCGGAGCCAAACGTCGATTCTTCTGTATTCGTTCCCCGGTAGTAGCGATTGAACAAATGTTGCAGGGTATCCTCGTCCATTCCTTTACCGTTATCGATCACTCGTATGCAAGCCTTGTCGTTGATCCTACCGACAGAGACAGTGACAACTAGGCCCGGGGGATTATGCTTAACGGCGTTGGACAGCAAGTTGTCCATTAGCCGCTGCAGCCAGGTCTCATCTGCTTTTACCATTAAGGGACGCTCATCCCCAACATAGTGAAACTGATACTCGGACATTGTGGCGTCGTTGACGTACTCCAGAACGGAGCGGCGTACTAACTCATCCAAATCCAACTCCCGAAGACTCATGATAGAATCTCCCTGCTTAAGCTGATGAATCATGGAAAAGTCGGAGATCAGCTCAAGCATATAACCCCCTTTTTCCCGAATCGTCGTTCCCATGATCTGCATTTCTTCCTGACTCCATTGCTCAGGCAGACTCTCCAGCATATATCCGTAGCCTTGAATGGTGGACAGGGGGGTACGCAGATCGTGGGAAATTCCTGACATCCACTCCGCTTGTGCCTTTTCCAGCCTTTCACGTTCCTTCTCGGTTTGTGCCAGTTGATGAGTCATCTGATAGAAGGATTCAATCACTTCCTTATACAGTTTGTACCTGATTCGCAATGTGCCGTTGCGGCGGAATACCTTGCGCTTGTCCTTGGTGGTCAGCACTTCGTCGTATTGCCCCTTACGCATGCGCTCGAACCAGCCTGCGAACAGAATGAGCGGCTGACCGTAGCGGAATCCATGCCATATGGAGACCGGAACCGCCAAGAGAAGGATTAGACCAGAAAACCATAAGAGACCACGTGTTGCCGTATCGAGCACCGGATGCTTCATGGGACTTCCGGTTGGATTAGGCGTATAGAGGATCCAGGTCCTTCCGCTCAGCTTGTCCCGTTGGGAGACAATATTTGTCTCATAATTGCTGGGTGATTGCTGGATGGCCAGAACATCCAGCGGACGATATGCCTTCTTTATGATTGCTTCATCGCCGATGCCTTGTATGGTATTGCCTGCGGGGTCAATCACCTGCAGATAGCTGCCGGTGTCGCGCAGTCGCTGTTCCAAGGTGGGGACCGCTTCACTTCGCACCATCCCCTGCAAACCGTAATCGTCAAACCAGGCCATAAGCTGGTCGAGATTGGGACTATGGTAGCCCAGCATATATAGGTGCGGCTCGTTGAAGGCAAAATTTAGCTCTGTGTTTACGGCATACGTTCCAAGTGTACGTGTCTCTTGAATATCAAGCAATTGAGCGACGGAGTAGGAGGTCGGCAGCACATGCTGCGGAGTAGAGTTGACATTGTAAACAACTTTTCCTTCGGCATTAACAACTTGCAGCCACATTCCTTTTTCTTCGATAAGCTTCACCCACTTGGACGAAATCTGAATGGTCCCATCCTTGGAGTTAGCTTCTTGAGCGATCAGCTGCAGGGCGCCTGCCGGAAAGTTTCGGCGCATTTCATTGTTCTTCGCATTCTGAAAGTACAGGATGCAGGCTACCAGCGTAATGGCGAGAATCAGCAGGGAATAGAAGATCAATTGATACGTAAAGTGGAAAGCCATGCGTTGTTGTATTTTCATCGCTCCTGCGACTCCTTCGCCAGCTTGTATCCTAGCCCGCGGACGGTAACGAGCAGCTTCGGATCACCGGGATCGATCTCGATCCGCTCCCGTATGCGCCGAATATGTACCATAACCGTCGAGTCATCGCCCAGACCGTTGATCCCCCAAACCTTGTCGTATAGCTGTGTTTTGGAAAAAACGATTCCGGGATGCTTGCAGAAGTGCAGCAGCAGTTGGAACTCCTGCGCGGGGCATGGAACAGGCTGTCCATCCACGATCAGCTCGCCCTCCGCCTCGTTAACGGTAAAATGGCCAAACCGATATACTCCCGGATCAGGCCGCTTCACCGGGTTGGCTGGAGGAGCATCCGGCTCCAGTCGCCGGATGCGCGCCTGAATTCTCGCAGCCACCTCCAAGGGATTGAAGGGCTTGGTGATATAATCGTCCCCGCCCATAGCGAAGCCTCGCAGGACATCGAGATCGGAAGCCTTAGCCGTCAGGAACAAAATATGCGGATTCCCATATTCGCGGAGCTTCGAGCAGAGCTCTAGTCCGCTGCCGTCGGGGAGCATAATATCGAGCAGGACGATATCGGGGGCAATGCGCGTCGCTACATCGAGTGCTTCTGCACAGGTTGACGCTGCGTACAAGCGATGAAACCCTTCCCTGCGGAGCACCATTTGGAGCATCGTAACAATCGAGGGCTCGTCGTCAACGATTGCAATTTTAATATCTGATAGATTAGTCATCATGTTCACCCTTTCCCATAGTAGCATACTCACATTAACAGAACCTAAACAGCTGGGGGCAATATTAAGGTATTGTTCATCTCTTCGTTTAGGTTCTGTTTTAGTAGCGTTGATAAGATTAGAAATGAGGCTGCTAAGCTGCCACCAAACGCGCAGCCCCAGGAAAGGCTTGAGAAACGTGACCTGTAGTCGCAGAATTCGTTCTTGCTACATTTATCAAATTAGGAAAAGGAGATTTTATGCAAATGAAAAAAATAAGCGTATCATTGTTGTCCCTAGCCCTGCTTACCTCTGGATTCTCTTCCGTGCATGCAGCAGAGAAAGCCTCTACTGTATGGCTTAACGGTGAGCAAATCCAATTCAGCAACTCGACATCGATCGTAGAAAAAGGGGTGACACTCGTTCCGATGCGTCCACTATTGGAGAAGTTGGGTGTCAAAGTGAACTGGAATGGAGCGGCCCATACCGTTAATGGTACCAAAAACGGCTTATCCTTGTCCCTGAAGATTGGCATTGCCAATGCAACTGTAAACGGCAAAACGGTCAAGCTGGGTGTATCTCCAAAGCAAGTCCGGGATGTAACGTATGTGCCACTTCGCTTTATCGCGGAGACTGCAGGCTATCAAGTGGCCTGGAATCAATCCTCTCGCCAGATAAGCCTTACTTCCAAGCAGCAAACGGAAGGCAGTCGTGGATATTTGTGGAAGGTAGAGCATAAAGGCAATACGGTGTATCTGCTGGGTTCACTTCACTACGTGCTTGAAGGAATGTACCCGCTAAGTCCAGAGATTGAGAATGCCCTCAAAGCAGCTGATTACTTGGGTGTTGAGGTCGACTTGTCAAAGGTCACTCCCGAAGAATTACAAAAACTAGTGTTGGAACTGGGTGTTTATAAAGACGGTACAACATTGAAAGATCATATCTCCGCTGAAACGTATAAAAAAGTCACCGCCCTTCTAAAAGAAAATGGAATGTCAGTGAACAGCTTCGACCATTTCAAACCGTGGTTCGTCCAACAAAACGTTCTGGGCATTATCGCTGGCAAAGAAGGATATCAGTCAGACATTGGGATTGACCAGTACCTGATCGATAATGCCAACAAAGCGAAAAAACCGGTTGTTGCTTTGGAAACTATCGATTCCCAATTCCAAACGAACAATAACTACTCAGACGCGCTGCAGGAAAAATTGCTGCTCCAAACACTGGACCCATCTGCTGGGGTCACCCTTGCTCCGGATGGAGGGATCGATACTTTCGCCAAAATGTGGAGAGAGGGAGATGATAACGCATTGAATGCGTATATCAACTCTTCAGATTGGGATGCTGAATATCACAAAGCTTTGCTGACTGACCGCAATGGAGAAATGGCAGACAAGATAAAAGACTATCTGAATGGTGATAAAAAAGAAACCTATCTAGTCGTCGTCGGAATGCTGCACGTGTTAGGCGACGAAGGGGTCGTTCCATTGCTGAAGATGGAAGGCTATAAAGTGGAAAGACAGTAGTCCTTATACGATTTGGTACACAAAAGTTACCAAAATGATGTTCTCAGCAACTCTAAGGATAAAGAGACGCTAAGGGGCCAGCTTATCAATAGACGAAAGAGGAGCCTACGAGAGCCGAAGCTTCCAAGCCGGCACCAACCCAAACAAAAGAAGAGAAATCAAAAACCAAAACAGCCAAATCACTAACCAAATCTTCGAACAAATCACCAGCTGAAAGCAGACAAGAAAAAGATCAAATAAGACTTTAGATATTAGAGCTTTCAAGAAATTTCCTAGCTTATGGCACTTCACTTGGAATGGCCAGAAGCTCCACTTTTAACAGAACCTTAACGACGGGAGATTAATTTAGCTGATGTTTAACGGTTCGTTTAGGCTCTGTTTCAATAGAGCTGCTAGGATAATGAATAAGCAAAGCAATCAACATCCCAAAAGGAAAACAGAGGCGACATTCCATAATGAATTAAGGAGGGATAATGTATGATCATGACCACTACGTCTACTATTGAAGGTTCACCGGCCAGGCAGTATTTGGGCATTGCCACTGGTGAAGTGATCATGGGGGCTAACGTATTCAGAGACTTCAAGGCTTCCATTACCGATCTGGTAGGGGGGCGCTCGCGCGCTTATGAAGGTAAGCTTCAGGAAGCAAGGGATGCGGCATTTGCTGAGATGACCCAGAAAGCTTCGAGGATGGGAGCTAACGGGATTGTTGGAGTCGATATTGACTATGAAGTTATTCGCGAGGGCATGTTAATGGTCGCTGTAAGCGGGACTGCGGTAATCTTATAAGCCCACTTAGCAGCATTGCTATGATAGTTGGCATGGATTGTGCAGGAGCGCGCGCTAGAAAATATTAATTTATAATGGGAGTTGTTTTTGATGTCAACCAAAAGGGACTTGCAGCAAGAATCTTTGGATCCCGCCCTTCGAGTTCGTCCCCGCATGCGATGGGGTGTTCTCGCATATTTCCTCTACATTGCAGTCTTCTACGGTATTTTTGTGCTCAACGGCATCGACTATATGCAAGTGGGCGAGAGTGAGCGGACCCTTCTTCTCGGGTACGTAGCAACGCTGTCCGGCGGTGCTATACTAACCCTCACAGTCGTCTCGATCTACGGATGGTGGCTCCCCGCCCTGGTAGAAAGGCAGAGTCTTTCTCGATGGACGATGACGTTCCCGATTATCATGGCGGTCATCGCGATCTTGAACATGCTGACCGGAGATTTCACCCGTGTTACACCCCTCATGTGGCTGTATCTCATCATCGGCAGCATCCTGGTCGGCTTCAATGAGGAGATGATTCATCGCGGTCAATTGATAGTCGCTCTGCGCAGCAGATTGGGTGAAACTGGAGTCTGGCTGCTCTCAACAGCTATGTTCGCAGTCTTCCACCTGCCGGGTATGTTTTTGGGCCTCGGAGCTGGTGCGCTATTCCAGGTAGTGATGGCATTCGGCCTCGGTTCGATTTTCTATCTTGCCAGGAGGTCGACCGGATCGCTCGTGGCCTCCATGTTCCTGCACGGACTTTGGGACTTTAGCGTTTTTTCTACACATAACTCGTCGTTTCACCTGGCTGGTATATTAGCACCGTTGTTGGCGATCGCTGCGGCGATCACGGTTCCGATCATTCTCTACCGTGAAAAGCGACGCGATAGTATGAAACGTGTAAAGAAGTAAACTGAAGAATGGGTAACTTCAACTGACTAAACTCATCCTGTATAGGATGTTGGTCGAAAAAAACCAAGGAGCTAAGCGTTGCAACTGGTGTCGGGGGACAAGAACAAAGTCCCATTGAAAGTCGCTATTATAGCGGCTTTTTTGTTTTATCGGAACAAGTTCTTGTCCCGAGTCGAGGACAATAACTTGTTCCGATTACTGTAATGGACAAGAACATAGTCCGATTACCGATTAGATAAGTATCCCAACTGGGTACCCATGCAAAAAGTCATTAGGCTAACGGGCAGGATACCACGCGACAGTTGCTTTTTCTGTTATTTTTGTGCTGCGGCATCGAAGATCCTATGGGCTCAATAGATAATATCTAATTTTCATCCAAAATCAGGCCGATATATAGTTGAGATTACTACTATTATTGGAAACTTGGAGGATTCTATGTCTAAAAAAATTATGTTGTTAATTTCCTTGGTTATATTACTTACTGCTTGCTCTAACGAATCGAAGGTAGCAGATGAATCAAATGTCCCACCATTATTTAAAGCTGTTCGAGATAAAGATACAGCTAAAGTTTATGAGTTAGCTAAAGGTAATCCAGAATTAATAAATGAGCTTTACCAAGGAGAATCTGCACTTCATGCAGCGGTTTTCTCCGGTGAAATCGAGATCATTCAATCGTTGGTCGAAGCGGGTGCCGATATTACATTGAAAAATGAATCCGGAGAAAGTCCTTTTTTTGTTGCAGCAGATTTAGCCAATGTAAAGGCGATACATTACTTTTTGGATAAGGGAGCTAATCCAAACGAGGTGAATTTAGTAGGCGATACTCCATTGATGAAATTTGCCGCTCGAGGAGGCATTCCTATTGATGTATTTCTAGAAGTATTGGATCGAATGATAGATGAGGATGCGGATTTAACGATAAAGAATAATCAAGGAGATACCTTTTATTCTATGGTTAAGCCAATGTTAGAAACACAGAACTCCGTAAATGAGATAGAAAAGCGGCTAGGAGGAGTTCAAAGTGATGAAATTAAAGTATTGGATACACTTGTAAATCATCCAGACTCTAGCGCCTATAGAACTATTTACGGAGACATTATAGGGTGCCCGAATAGTGGGGTGGGGGCAATGGTTGTAAGTATCGATGGAGTTGTTCATGCTATTAACGGTATTGCGATTGGATATTATAAAAATCTCCCTGCATATACTGGAGAACACTTTGATGAGTATGTGTCGGCTTGTAAAAAAGGGTTAGAGGAGACCAAACTGGATCCAGTAATTGAACCTTGAACAGGAATTATAAAGTAAATTGAGGAACTTGAGGAGTTGAGAAGAAGATGAGGATATAGATCGGGTATAATCAATCCTCGCGGAACTGGGGGGGGCTACTTCCGTAACGGAAATACTCCTGGTGGGCAGGCTGGTACTTTAGGACTTGAAGTTTTTGACCAAAATAATAATAGTGTAAGAAGGATCTTATGGTATAGTCAGACATGGGAATCTTGGGGGGCTAAATGGCTAAGATGCGGCCAAGATTACACTTTTTCCTTTTATGAGGTATGAATTCGTATAAAGTCAAAGTTCACAATTATTAGTGCCGACCAAGACGGTTCAAAATAGAAGGAAGAATAAACGAACAGGAAGAAGGAAGAAGTTGCCGATCAGCACCGGCAGCTTATATATTGTCGGGGGACAAAAACATGGTCCCTTTGAAAGTCGCCAAAATAGCGGCTTTTTTGTTTTATCGGTACAAGTTCTTGTCCTTGGCTCGGGACAAGAACTTGTACCGATTGCCGAAAAGGACAAGAACATGAGCCTATTACCGATTAGATAAATATCTAACTAAGTTTCCATGCAATTTCATTAAGCTAACGAGCAGGGTAGTGTGAGAAGGCTGTGGAATAAATATACAAACATTACTACATGAGGAGGTCGTAATATGCCATTCCCAACGCATATCGTTGCCACAGGTGGATTTGTAGAAGATGGGCAAGGAAATATACTTTTAGTAAAAACTCGTGACGGTGGTTGGGTATACCCTGGAGGACAAGTGGAAGTTGGAGAAAATCTGATAGATGGTTTGATTCGCGAAATCAAAGAGGAAAGTGGAATTGACACTACGGTTAGCTACTTAATTGGTGTCTATTCAAATACAGGGATTTTTATTAAATGGTATGATGGTGTGACTGATGTTCCTTGGGTTTGATTTCGTATGTAAAGACATATGTACAAAATACGAGTTTTGTGAAAATGTGTCAAAAAAACGGCCGGATGACGGCCCAATTTTTTATTTTTATATAATTTACACTACTTCAATCACTTATCCATATTGTTAACGGCTTTTCTCATCTCTTCATCCGTTAAATGCGTATAGATCATCGTCGTCTGGATTGATGAATGCCCCAGCTGGTTCTTTAGCCTCGGTACGTCGTTGTTCTCCAGGTGGTAGCGGGTTGCGAAGGAATGTCTCAAGGAATGCACCGTCAGTGCCGGTTTACCAAACGCTGCAGCGTATTTTTCGATCAGCTTTTCAATCGATCTCGGCGTTAACCGCCGGCTTTTGCCTTTGCGGCCGATTGGCGCTGCTATAAATAAGTAATTTTCTGATTTTTCCGGTACATATCGCGTTTCCCGGATTTTCAAGTAGCTTTCCAGGTCTAATAAGGCTTGCTGGCTAAAATAAACATATTGTTCTTTGTTGCCTTTACGCAGCACGCGCACTTGGCCTTTGTTCATATCCAAATCCTCAATATTGATTCCCGCTACCTCGGATAAACGCAGTCCTGACCCGAGGATCAGCGATACGATGGCCGTATCCCGCTCACGGTTAAATTCGTGGAACCGGACCATACGTTTGTTGCTTTTGTTCAGTTCCCCGAAATCATATGCCACAAACTGCCGGAACTTCTCAAAATCGTCTTCACGTAAGATTTTGCCCTCAATGCGGTTCGCGACAGTTTCTTGGCTTTCCTTAATGGAATTAAAGTCGATCTTAGCCATCACATTTCGTTGAATATACGGCTTGAGATCTGACGTTTCAGCCTTGTTTTGCAGGTAATCAAACAACGACTTTAACGCCGACAATTTCCGGTTGATCGTGTATTTGTTGTTGCCCAGCTGATACTCCAGAAATGACAGAAAATTTTCGACTTCGCGCACGGTCAGTGATTCCAGAACATTCAATTCAATGTCTTTACGATCATCCGCAGCGAGTTTCTCAGCCACAAGCCAATCAAAAAAGATAAGGTAATCGTGGCAGTAATTCAGCAGCGTCGTGTGCAACAGCTTGCGTTTGCGGCTATCGATGTATTCGGTCACGTACCAGGGAAGCTCCGCACATTTATCATCAACGCGTTTCATGTAATGCAGCTTCGTGTTTTTATCCATTTATTGCTAAACCTCCTTATGTACAGAATAACTTATATATATTTATTCGTCAAATTATTATTTTACGTAATTATAAATTATAAAGATGGCCATATAGAATTCAGTATGCGGCGCTTTTTCCTATCACATCCTCTATACCCAGGTTCCAAAAAGCTCCGCGATAAGATACTTATTATCATTACGAATGATCTTCATTGTGCTTTAGTGTTAGTGTAGTTGGCTTAGCTTATAATTTATATATTACGTCATCGAACAATCGCCTAGTTATAGATTTGCACCGCTGATATTCATGGACAGCAACTCCATCTAAATCGTTAAATCGTTCTTATAATAATGAACCTGATCATTTATTTCCGATTATTTAAAAAAGTACAATAAAACCGCGCTTATGCGCGGGCTATTATTGCTAAGTTGTTCTTATTGACCCAACCACTTAAACCCGGTTAGGTCAATAACCACCATCTTGATCATAATTACTTAATTGTCACCGGCAGCACCCCACCGGCTTTCAGTTGGCCTAGAAGCACTTTGATCCCGGCGGCTGTATTTGGCTCCTGCTTACCGTAAACTGCGATACCAGAACGGATGTTCTGAATGTAAATCTTCTCATACGGATTGCCCAGCGATAACAGCGTATAACGCTTGTTACGTTTGTTCATCTCATCGATCAACGTTTGATCATCGGCCCAGCCAAACTGACTGGCCACGTTACGGAACTGATATGAAGCCAGGATGACGTAATCCGCTTGATCCACCGCCTGAAGCGCCTCATTCGTTTTTCCTTGCCCGACTAGGGCTGTTACTGTTTTCAGCGATAGGTTATTTGCAGTTTGCTTCAGCTGTCTCTCGAGCTGCTTCACCTGCTCCTCATCGGCTGCGACAATCGCAACCCGATCGCCTTGACGAATTTGATCCGGCTGCGCACCGTCACGGCCGGCTAACAAGGTGACCGCTCGCTCTGCGATTTCCCGCTCCACTGTACGATGCTTCTCGGAACCAATGACACCATTAAGCGCGGCCAATTGCTGCGTAAGGCTTTCGCTGCGGTCAAACAAACCGTATTTCGCTTTCAGCTCCAAAATCCGTTTCACTGATGAATGGATGGTTTCGATCGGTATCTCCCCGCTCTTCACTGCGTTCACCAGCGTTTGGTGCGCGGTTGCCGGATCTTGCGGCATGAGGATGATATCCACACCTGCGGAAACGGCACGTACCACAGCTTGATTTTCGCCAAAATGCTCCGCGATCGCATTCATCGTGAAGGCATCGGAAATGATGACGCCTTTGTATCCAAGCTCCCCCCGGAGCAATCCGGTCAGTACCTTCTTGGATAACGTAGCAGGAATCGGCACGCTGCTTCCGTCCTTGAGCGATGTGACGTGATCGTTATCTACAGCTGGAAACGCTATATGTGCGGTCATGATCATCTCTACTCCGTTATCGATGGCAGACCGGAACGGTTTGAGCTCCACCGCATCGAGCCGCTCCCGATCATGCGAAAGCACCGGCATTCCCAAATGGGAGTCTACAACCGTATCCCCATGGCCGGGAAAATGCTTGACCGCCGCGATCACTCCCGATTGCCGAAGTCCTTGGATCTCGGCAAGACCCATTCGTGTCACCAAATCCGGATTCGAGCTAAACGACCGCATTCCGATAATCGGATTATCCGGATTGCTGTTAATGTCGAGCACCGGCGCAAAATTGACCTGCAGCCCGAGCGCCTTCAACTCCTCCCCGGTCAGCCGTCCGGCCGCTTCGGCGAGCGTTGTATCTCCAGTTGCACCCAGCGCCATTTGACCCGGCAGATTCGTACCTCCGGGGATTCGTTTAACGACCCCGCCTTCCTGGTCGATGCCAAGGAACAGCGGAATGTCGCCTGCCTCCATCTGCAGATCATGCGTCAGAGTGGTGACCTGCCGAACGTCTACGATATTTTTATCGAAAAGAATAAGTCCGCCCAAATCCTGATCATGAACGCTGCGTTTGACCCCTTCATTGACCGTAGTCGTCACTTGCCCGTTCCATTGCCTGATGTCAGGCATGAGCATTTGGCCGACCTGCTCGCTTACGGTCATGTACGACATCAGCTTATCCCAATCCTGTGCCTGAATGGCTCCTTGACGTTCGAAGCGAATGACCCGTGACATAAATACGGCAAACTCCGCTCGCGTCACAGATCGGTCCGGACGAAAGGTGCCATCCGAATATCCGCCGATCAATCCGTTGGAGCTCATCATGAGAATAGGCGCTGCCGCCCAATGCTTTGCTGTATCCGTCAATGTTACGGGGTGCTGGCCTTTTACGAGTGAATAGGCCCGTGTAAGAAACGCCGCCGTTTCGGCACGGCTCATCGGTGCATCCGGATGGAATGTGCTGTCAGGAAATCCGCTGGCCAGCCCATGTTTTGCGGCGATGGCAATTTCAAGATAAAAAGGATGGTTCTTAGGCACATCTGTATAGGCCATGCCGCCGTCCGCTTCTTGCTGCAGCTCCTGCGGATAAAGTTCCCGCACCATGAAAGTAACGGCCTGCGCTCTTGTGACTTGCCTTTCAGGCATAAATTTCCCATTGCCATATCCGGCGACGGTTCCCCGTTCGGCCATATAGGTGATGCCGTCTTCCGCCCACTTCGAGTGCTGCAGATCAATAAATCGTTCTTCCGCAGCTGTGCTTCCTGCCCATACGAGCACAGAACCGAGTACGGCACCGAATATCGTCATCAGTTTTACATTCATCTGCTCCACTCCTGTTGCTGTTCTAGGTACGATGATTAGACGCGAGTGACATACCGTTTGTTGCGATATTGCCTCGACTCCAGACACATCATGAAAAAAGGCATCCCCTACTCTGCAGGAAATAAGCCCTTACTCATAAGCCCTTACTCATAAGCCATTACGCTCAAGCCATTATTCCCACGGGATTACCCTTTCCCTTCATATATATCCGCTGCATTTACGCAAAAAAAGACCGCCGGCACAGATGCCGGGGCCTGATTACGAATGGTTTGAACCATCTGAATCGCTATTTTTTTAAATGATACGGTACCGTCGTCACAACAACATCTTTGCGGAATAAAAGATAAGTCCGAATCATCAAGCTCGTCTGGTTGTGCAGCAGATTGTGCCAGCTTTTCTTTGGAATAAACTGCGGAATGATCACCGTGACCTGGTAGTTGGATTCGCTCGCTTTCCGGTGCACCGTATCGATAAATTTGCTAAGCGGATGAATGATGCTCCGGTACGGAGAATGCAGCGTCACAAGGCGCACGTCGGGCCGCCATTTTTGCCATTTTTCCTCAAACCGGTTCTCCTCTTCACGTTCAAACGGAATATATACCGCAATGATCTGATCCGCCGCCAGTGACTTCGCATAATTCAGGGAATGCTCCACGACATGCGTTATGCCCGAAACGGGGAGAATGATCACATTGCCTTCAATCGGTACCGCCGGCTCACACGTCGACAGCCGCAGCTGCTCGCCAACCGCCTCATAATGCTTCTTGATCCGGTGGATCAGATACACGATCAGCGGCAAAAAGATCAGTACCGGCCAGATCTGCGCAAACTTGGTTGCGAAGAACATCACCGACACCGTGAAGCTGATCAGCGCGCCGATCGTATTGATCACGAGCTTCGTCACCCAACCCTGCGGTTTTTCCCGGATCCACTTGACGATCATTCCCGTTTGCGAGAGCGTGAAAGGGATAAATACCCCTACCGCGTATAGTGGGATCAAATGTTCCGTCTGTCCGTGGAAGGCGACGATCAGCACGATGGACAGTAGCCCAAGAATGATGATTCCGTTCGAATATCCCAATCGGTCGCCACGGACGGTAAACATCCGGGGAATAAACCGGTCTTTGGCTAAATTGACCGCCAGCAGCGGAAACGCCGAATATCCGGTATTGGCCGCCAGGATCAAGATCAGTGCCGTCGTGCCCTGGATGAAAAAGTACATAAAATTCCGTCCGAACGTCTGATTGGCAATCTGAGATACGACCGTCTCCTGGGAATTTGGGGATATGCCCAAATAATAAGCAAGAAATACGATGCCCGAGAAGAGTACAGCCAGCAGAATCCCCATTGCCATCAAGGTTTTCGCCGCATTGTTCGGGGCCGGATCTTTGAAGTTCGGAATGGCGTTCGAGATCGCTTCGACCCCGGTCAGGGCGGAGCTGCCCGAAGCAAAAGCTTTTAAGAGCAGGAACAGGCTGATCCCCGCCACCGGCGTCCCGACCGGCGTATGCAAATGCGGTGAAACGTGACCGGTCACGATGTTGTACATACCGACGCCGATCAAGATGAACAGCGCGAAGGCGAACAGATACACCGGATAAGCCAGGATGGAGGCCGACTCGGTGACGCCCCGCAAATTCAGCAGCGTAATGAGGATGACGAAGGTGACGGCAATCCCCACCGTATGCTCGTGCAGCGCCGGAAACGCCGAAGTCAGCGCGTCCGTGCCAGCCGAAACGCTGACCGCAACAGTCAAAATGTAATCTACCAGCAGCGATCCGCCGGCCACCAGCCCGGGATAGATTCCCAGATTCTGTTTGGAGACGACGTAAGCGCCGCCGCCATGCGGATAAGCGAAGATGATCTGCCGGTAGGATAAAATGAGTGCAGCCAGCAAAATCAATACGCCGATTCCGATCGGTATCGAATACCAGAACGCCGCCGTGCTGATTGTGACAAGAACCAGCAAAATTTGCTCCGGCCCATACGCTACGGACGACAGCGCATCGGAGGATAGAATGGCCAAAGCTTTTTTCTTGTTCAGTTTTTGTTCTCCCAATTCGGTAGACTTCAGCGGCCGTCCAATCAGAAGTCTTTTCAATGCTGCCATAAATGTTTGTCACCGCCAGTGTTAGAGTTGAAATGCTCATGATGTACCCGTTAGACACGTGCTCAACCCTTTTTGGGCACAACAAAAAAAGCCGCAGGAAAGCTGGACCTTCCCGTGGCTTTACGCGCACGACAAATCCCTCTTTCAAAACGCTTACGAGGTTAGCTGACGGATTCGGGACCGAAAGTATCCCTACACTTAATAAATGAACATCAAGTGATTCACCCCTGGGACGAAGGCTTAACTTCCTCCCTTTGGTTCCCCCGCTCCTGATTTCAGAATTCAGCGATCAAGGAGTATTACGTTTCAGGTTCACAAGTTCACGATTACGAATTGAATCTTACTCCTTCCGGATGCCTGCTGTAAAGAAGCAAACGGTTTGAGATACGTATGAAAAAATTCAAAAGAACTTCATGTCAACGCTTACAAAGGCGGTAATCTATTAATTTCTGGCTGTAGCTGTGCATATCGCTTGTTTACGCTATTAAATTCATATCAGGCTTCTAAATATTTCGATCCGCCGCATTCCTCAGTGAAGCCTCTACGTTCTCCAAGCGGTTCAAGCAGTGATGCCGGACCATTTCGAGGTCGTTATCCAGCTGGTCCGGCTCCAGGTCGCGATGCAAAATATTCATGCACCAATGGGTCAGGTTTCTCAAATGATGGCGGTATGCATAATAACGCAGCAAATCCGGGTTCAGCTCCATCTGTTGTCCTAGTTCCTGCTCATACCCTGTGAGAAAATGACCCAGTCCGTCCCCGATATACCCCACGATATCCAGCTCTGGTGGCGCAAGCATGGCTGCTTCCCAATCCAGAACGACCAGCCGGCCGTCCGCGGTCTCCATCAGATTCCCTCCCCACAGATCACCGTGGCAGAGCACATTGGGGGGCGGGTCAAGCACGAGACGTTCACGAACCCCTGTTATCTGGTGCAGCAGCTCGGTTATGCGCGTTTGCTGAGGGATAACAAGCTCACGCAGCAGCTGGCTAGCGGGACTTGCACCGGGCTGAAGATGCTCAAGCTGCTCCAGGCATTGGATCAAATGTTCGGAGAAGGAGACATCATACGTTTCACTCGAAAGGCCGGATGTGGCAGTAAAGGGAATCAACTTCCGAATCCGCGCAGCCAGTCGTCCAATACGCTCCAAGTTATGCTTGGAAAACGGGTAAGCTTCAGCCCAGGTCTCCCCTTCGATAAATTGAAACAGCACCGCTGTGCAATCGGAGAGGGAAAGCAGGAAAGCACCGCTTAAGGTTCGAAACGGACAGGGCAGCTCCACAAAGCGGCCGGTCTGATGCAATTCCCACATAAACGGCACATAACGGCTGCACCGAAGGATGCCTTGGCGGTGGCTGTCATTGCTATGGTCAAACAGTTTCATATAGTATCGCGTTCCGTTTTCTCCCTCCACCCGGTAAGAATAGGCTGAATCTCCATAAGGGATAAAAATAAGCCTCCGGGCAGCGATTCCGTAAGCTTCGTTCAAGTGATGCACAAAAGCCCCTTCGTCCATTCGATAAGACTGCCTCACTTCGCTCTCCCCTTTCCCTTTTCATCACGTAGCGCGGATAAAAGCAATCAAGCCCGGTGTCTGTGTAACCCGGACTTGATCGCAATCACCTCGTATGAGATTAGAATCATCTATTATTCACCAATGCTAACCGATGTAGACAACCGCACCGCGGCGCCTGTACGCTTTCGGCAGTTCCGTCTCGAGCAGCTCGAGTCTGCGTAACATGTGGTCGAGGTCATCCCCATGCATGTGGCTTCGCGCCCATTCTTTAAGCTGGGACACTTCGCCCAAGACAGCTGGGATGTCCTCGGACTCAACGTCCGTACCGTCCTGGAAAAGCGCGACCCACTGCAAGTTCAACTCTTCCACCGCCGGCACCCAGTATTTCTGGAAAAAGGATTCCGTCGCCACCGGCAGCATAAAGGACCGTTCAAATTCGTCTTCCGGGTCCACGATAATTGCGCTGATTGACATGTTATTTCACCCCAAATCGAATGTTGAATGTATAATCCGGGAATTCTTGACGCAGCTTGTTCAAGCTGTTCTCCGCGGCTGCCCGTAACGCCGGCGAGTCCCCGTCCAGCTGAAACTCGAAATGCCGGATTCCTTTGATTTGCTCCAGCGTCGGGATCTCCGTCGTTCCGTCAGGCGTTGTTCGCGTCCCAACCGCCTTCTGCATCAGGTTGTTGATCCGCACCTTCGTTTTCTGGTACAACTGCTTATCTGTAAATTGCTGCGGCGTCTGCTGCGGCTTGCCCGTTTTTGGATGGATGCGGTCGAGCCCTTGCGCCGACTTGGCTTCATAGAAGATGCCCTTCTCCAGATCGACGCCGTCAAACTCCCCAAGCGCTCCGTTCTTGGCATCGTGGAGCTCTACCCCGCGGTACTTCGCTTTGCTCCAATGCACATAATCGTCTGCATCGTTCTTCGGCGGCTGCTCCTCGGGATCTTTCTCTTTCTTTGGCGGAGGATCCTCCCCATCCGGCTTATGCGGCTTCTTGGGCAGGTCGGGTTCCGGCTTCGGCTCCTTTCGCCGTTTAAGCAGCTTCTCCAACCAATCCTTCAGCCTGCTGCCGCCTTTCTTACCGAAGCGTTCGGCCAGCCTGCCGAACGGAACACGGCTCAGCGCCAGCGCAAGCAGCGTAGAGATCGCATTTTCGGGGGTGAGCAGCCTTTTCGGATCGCGGATATCCTTAGCGATTTCGTGGCCGCTCGCCGGTATGCTCGCTGCTGTTAAGGCAATACCGAGTGCCGGCCAGAAGCTGACGAACATTAACGACAAAGCGAACGCTCCGAGCACGATGGCGCTTTTTTCCCAGAAACCGAGGCGGTCCCACCAGTTCTGCAGCGAATCGAACATGCATGAGAAGCAAGCCGGGTCGGCGGGATGGACGTGCGCCTGGAAATAAGCGGCGAAGCCCACCAGCCCGGCGACCACCAGAAGGAGCGCGGTTACACCGGCGGCGGCACGGAAGTGCTTCAGCATCCTCGTCTGCAGGTCACCCTGCAGCGCGGCGGCTTCCTGGTTGCCGTATAGGAGCGAGAAGCCCAGCTCCCTGCGCTCCCGGGTCCAGGACATGACGCTCGCCAGCCGTTCCCTGCGGGTCAAGAGAGACTCCAGCATATACCACAGCTCTGACACCGGGTTGATCCATCCTTCGCCTTCCATTCTCGGCAGCCGGCTTTTCACCCGATTCAACGAGACGTAATCCAGGACGAGCCCAATCACCAGCATCAGGAGGAACACGCCTTTCGTCCGGTATCCGCTGCCGGTCAGGTCGCTGATTTTCATAAACCAGTCCGGCAGTGATCCCTGACCGTTATAAGCGGCGTGATCGATGATTGACCAGACGAGCAGCAGTGCCGGCAGGGCGAAGATGGCGTCGCTCAGCCGCTTGCGCAAACGCACGGCTAAACCGAGCCCTAAGGTTATCATGCCGGTGTGCACGGGATGACTGACCGACATGATGGTCGGAAAGATGCTTTCTTCAAACCGGCCGGGGAACAGCGTCCAAAAATCCCAATGGATCGTCTCCCCTCCAAGCATCGTCACACTGTAGCCGTACGTCCGTCCGATGATGCCAGAGTTCAGCCAGCGTCGCGTCAGCTCTTCCATCAATTGAAAGCCCACGCCCGCCCCGGCTCCGGCCAGTGTATAATCGGCAAGGCTCATGGAAGAGGCGCGCCGTGAAAAAAGCAGAAACAGACCGAGCGGCAGCAGCTTCCACACTTCCTCGAAGATCGGGGTCAAGACGGCCTGGGACCAGGTGTCCCGCGTATCCCCGCCAAACAAGCCGTGAGCCGCGAGCAGCGTCAGCGCCGTGACCGGGATGACGAGAAAGATGCCCAGCAGCATAAACATGGCCGCCTGCTTCCAGGTAAATGTTTTGCTCCGGCAAAGAAACCAAAACTGCAGCATGACATAAAAAGACCATAAATACTGGACGAGCATCGTGCGTGAATCCCGGTACAGGAACAGGCCCAGGATAAAAAACAAAAGGGATATCCAGCACCATATCGTATATAAGGTTTTGAGCCAGGGGAGGCGCCGGAGCGTTTCCTGCACCCACCGATACACCCCTTCGGCGATATCCCTGATTCCGTTTCGGATGTTCCAGATCGTATCCGTTTCAATCTCCTCCTTCATGGCATCACCCTGATTCTGAGGGGCTGTCGTGACAAGAGCTGTGAAGATATAAGATCCGCTTCTTCCCAATATACCTTATATTCGTCTTGGGTTGGGCAGTGAATATGGGGATGCAAACCAAAACTGGACCATTTTCCCCCTCCAAGGGGACTAAGGCCAGCCGAAAGACCGCCGCTAACCGGCGCGAGTGGTGCATAGCTCCTATAATCAATCCGCCCCTGTTCACTCGTTTCTGAAGATCTGCAGGACCGTGTCCGAAATAACCTGCTCCGGGACGTCCCCGTGCAGCGTATACAGAAAATCATCCTTCACGAAACGATACACCACTTTCTCCGTTTGGTCATCGCGAAGCTCCTTCGTGGATGGAACGGCTTTCTGGTGTGACAGAACCGGATAAGGGGACGGACTACGCAGCCGGGTGACGGACAAGCGTAATCCATTCGGGTAACGGATTCGAATCTCTGGCTCCATAAATTTATCGTCATACACCTGGACCGAGCGAATCTGATCTTCATCAGGAAAACGAAGCTCGCTTCGAAGAAGCACCCTCGCCTCCTGCAACGTACTTGAGCGCAGGTTTCGGTCCAAAAAAAGGCCTGCACTCAAAATCACCAGTACGACCAAGGCTGTAACAGACATTGCACTGATCAGTATAAAAAGAAGCCGTCTGCTTTCCTTTTCCAACTTCCTGCTCCTTCCCTCTACGGCTTGAATATACGTGTGTTTATATTAACGACGTGAGTATACGGGCAAGAGTTACGGGGTTTGACCCGATGCGAAATAGAAATTTTACATTGTTGGACGCGGATACTTCTGAAGGATCAGTTAAATAGGATTTCAACTTGATATTAACCTGTATATGCGGGGCAAGACTCTGCCGGGTCATGACGGGGATGGACATTTATTAATGATGTTTATAATTAATGTGATTAAATAAAAATGGTAACATCTTCTTTTTCCTTTAACATCGTGCCTATGAAACCGAAAAGCACGCTCCCCACAACGGGAATCGTGCTTTTTAAGGGTGATTCGGTAATTAATTCATGCCATTAATCATTACATATCCACCTGTTCAACCGGATTTCATTTTCCTTCCGGCTCCTGAGCCTCTTCCAACCTGCGGCGCTTGGCATCCCGCATTTTCCGCCAGACGGAAACGAGAATAATGCAGCCGGAGAGAATGATATTGATCCAGACCGACAGAACAACCACTACATACGGCCCTGTGCCTGGCTTTACCGCCGTCAGGGAGACGAAACAGAGCAGCAGCAGGACTAGTGACATTGAAAGAACGATTCTGGACAGTGCTCCGAAGTCGCCCATCACACGCTTTTGATGGCGCCGATGTCAGCCATCTTGCGCTGCCACAGCTCATGCGCCTCCTCCGCGTAATGACAAGCCGTCTGCTCCGAGCCCACCAAGCGGAGCTGGGGCTCTTCCGAGGAGCAGCGGTCCGTGGCCATCGGGCACCGCGGATGGAAGCGGCAGCCAGTCGGCGGTTTGGCCGCGTTCGGCATCTCCAGGCTGCGCAGTGGCAGCTCCGCCATCGCTTTGGCGATTTCGGGATCGGGCGTCGGAACGGCGGACAGCAGCGCCTGCAAATAAGGGTGCTTCGGATGGCTGAGGACATCGTTGACCCCGCCAAGCTCCATTACGCGTCCGAGGTACATGACGGCCATGCGGCCCCTTCCGGCGATGTAGCGGGCCGTTGCCAGGTCGTGCGTAATATAGATGATGGCGATGTCCAGCTTGCGGTTCAGCTCTGACATCAGGTTCAGGATCGAGATGCGCAGCGACACGTCGATCATGGAGACGGGCTCGTCGGCCACGATAATCTTCGGATTCAGCGAAATGGCACGGGCCATCAGAATCCGCTGGCGCTGGCCGCCTGACAGCTGGTGCGGGTATTTATCGAGGAAGCGTTCCGGCGGCGTCAGGCCGACGGTCTGCAGCAGCTCGATGACCCGCGCCCGGGCCGCCTTGCGGCCGCGGACGATTTTACGCTGCAGTATGGGAGCCGACAGCGATTGGTAAATGGTCCGCATCGGGTTCAGCGCGGCGTAGGAATCCTGCTGCACCAGCTGAACGTCGCCGCGGAATTGGTTCGCCTTCTCGCCGCTCAGTTTCGTTATCTCCTGTCCCTTGTACAGCACCTTGCCTGAAGTCGGCTTCTGCAGGCCCGTGATGATGCTCCCGAGCGTCGTTTTTCCGCATCCGCTCTCGCCAACCAGTGCGATGATTTCGCCGGGATGAATGTCCAGGCTGACATCGACGACAGCTCCCACTTTCTGGGGGGGACCAAACATGCCCTGGCTCCGTTCAAAATACATGCTTACGCTGTCGAGCCGCATCAGCACCTCGGAACTCTCCGTTCTGGCCGCTTCCCGCAGCCGCTGTCTGGGTTCTACCTCAAATTCGATATTTCTGGCATTCATGACGTACGCACCTCCGCAACCGACTCGGGATTCGGATATAAATGACAAGCGACTTCATGCCCAGCGGGCGTATACACTTTGATCGGATTCTGTTCCTTGCATTTCGCGTGCGCATATTCGCACCGCGGGTGAAACGGGCATCCCGGCGGCATGTTGAGCAGATCCGGAGGAGATCCGGGGATCCCCTTCCGTTCCGACACGTCTTCATACAAGCTCGGGACAGCTTTCATAAGCTTCGCGGTATAGGGGTGTTTCGGCCGCTTGAACATATCGTAGACATCGCCGGCTTCGACGACGTTGCCTGCATACATCACACCGACCCGGTCGGCGGCTTTGGCGACGACGCCGATATCGTGGGTCAGGAGCAGCATGGTAATATTCATATCTTTGTGGATCTTTTTCAAAATATCGAATATATAAGCTTGAGTGATCACGTCCAGCGCAGTCGTCGGCTCATCGAGGATGACGAGCTGCGGATCGAGCAGCAGGCTGAAGGCGATCATGACCCGCTGCTTCATCCCGCCCGAGAGCTCATGGGGGAACGAATTCAGTACCCGGTCCGGATCAAGCCGGACATAATCGAGCAAATTCCGTGCTTTATCCACTATCTGCTTCTCCGTATACGATTTGGAATGGGCCCGAAACGTCTCGATGATCTGATCCTTGATTCGGGCGACGGGATTCAGCGCGTTCTGCGCCGCCTGAAACACCATCGACACTTGCTCCCATTTATAAGCCTGCAGTTCTTTCTTACTCAAGCTCATCACATCACGGCCATCAAACGTAATCGATCCGCCGGCAACGCGTCCGGGAACCGAAATCGCCCGCATGATGGCGGATGCCATCGTGGATTTGCCGCTTCCGCTCTCCCCGACCAGGGCCGTGATCTGTCCCTTGGGGATGACAAAATCGGCTTCATTGACGGCTCGCAGCAGACCTGCGCGCATCGGGAATTCGATCGTCAGCCCCCTCACTTCGACCAATGGTTCCATCATTTTCTCCTCCTTCATCGCCGGCCCTTACGATCTCAGTCTCGGATTCAGCGCCTCTTCCAGCCCGTTGCTGAAAAAGATGCAGGCCATTTGGAACAGCCCCAGGCACATGATCGGCGAGATCAGGTAGATATAGCCTTTGGGGTTGAAGATGCCGCCGGTGTTCTGTACGGCCAGCTGGATCATCATCCCCCAGTTGGTCGGGGAATATGGAGCAAGACCGAGCATCATCAGACCGACGCTGGCAACGATGGCCCCTTGGGCCGCCATAATAAAGTTGATCGCCAGATACGGCGTCAGGTTCGGAAGAATCTCCCGGAACAAGATATAGGGCGTTTTCAGGCCCATAATCCGGCAGGCGATAATAAATTCGCGATTTTTCAACGACAGCAGCTGGGACCGGATCGCCCTGGCGAGCGGCGCCCATGACCATGCCGCCAGTATAAAGGAGAACATGACCGGATTCTTGATCTGCACGAGCGCGGCGACGATCATCAGCACGGGAAAGCTTGGAACGGTCAGAAACAGGTTGGTGATGAACATCAGCACCGTGTCGGTTTTGCCTCCGACAAAGCCGGATACCGCCCCAATCACGAATCCGAGCACCAGCGTAAACAGGGCGGCGAACAGCCCGATCGACAGCACGTCCCGGGAACCGTACACCAGCTGCAGGAATGTATCCCTGCCGCCGTAATCGGTGCCAAGCCAGTGGGCGAAGGACGGGCTCTTATACCGGCCGTCGAAGTTGACGGTCATGTCCAGCGAGGCCATCATGGGCCCGAAGATGGCCATAAAGATGAAGATCGCCAGGATGATCATGCCTGAGAACGCTTTCTTGTTGCGGTACATCGTCTGCCAGAAATCGATAAATCCTTGACTCATCCGTCAGCCCTCCTCCAGCTTGACGCGCGGATCCAGCTTGGCATAAATGAGGTCCGAGGCCAGGTTGGCCAGAATGACCGCGATGCTGGTCACGAGCAGCAAGCCCTGCATCAAAGTATAGTCGCGCTGTTGTGTTGCCTGCCCGATGTAATAGCCCATACCGGGATAACTGAACACATTTTCGATCAGCGGCGATCCGCCGAGCATAAAGCCGAAATTGACGGCCAGCGACGTAATCAGCGGCAGCATAGCGTTGCGCTTGACGTAACGGCTCATCAGCGTCCGTTCGGAGACCCCGCGGATGCTGGCGGCGACGATATAATCCTCACCCAGTACGTTGACCGCGCTCCCCTTCATCGTCAGCGCCCAGGTGCCGATCGTCGTAATGACGTAAGTCAGAATTGGCAGCGCGCCGTGATACAGCACGTTTAGGATGAACGGAAGGTTAAAGCCGGGCTCCACGATCGGGTCATAAGCCCCGTTGACCGGGAACCAACCGAATTGAAAGGCGAAAATAACGAGCAGCAGGATGCCGACGATAAAGTTAGGCACCGAAGACGTTAGGATCGCATAGATCGAAATGATCGGATCCAGGACCGTCTTGCGCTTGAACGCCATCATGGCGCCCAGGTTAATGCCGATCAAGAAGCTGATGACGAGCGACACGCTGAGCACAAACAGCGTCCATGGCAGCGCGTTGGCGATAATTTCGTTTACCGAAACGTTCTGATAGATCATGGACATGCCCAGATTGCCGTGCAGCAGTCCCCCCAGGTACCGTCCCAACTGGGTGAATATCGGCTCTTTCGGATTATAATTGATCATGGCCGTAATCTGGCGGTACGCTTCCTCGAGACTCATCCCGCGCTGAGTGGCAAAGTCCCTCGCCCACGTATCGATCGCACTGCCGGGCGTCATCCGCAGCAGGAAAAACGTAAGCAGCATCGCGAGGAAGACCGTGATCAGGGAAACACCGATTCTTTTTAAGACCCCTTTCAGGCTCATTCCTGTCACCTCCAAGTGTTTATCCGGCTTGTGCGGCCGTTATCTCGGCCAATACTCTTCCGGCATGTACGTTGAGTTGAAGCCGTGGTTCAGGTGGGTGATGGCCAGCTGCTCATCCGGATCGGTAGCGAGCGGCATATCCCGGTTGTATTGAACGATTTGGTCCATCATCGGGAAGTTCCCGGACATCGTTTTGGTATTCAGCCAGGCGCCTGTGGCGTTCTGGAAGAAGTTCACGCCCCAGCAGTTTTCGTTGGCGATCCAGGCCAGGTTGTCGATGATTTTGCGCCGCTCCTGTTCGTCCTGAACATAAGGGAACCGTTTCATCTCCTTGTCGATATCGTATACTTTCCCGTCAATGCCCTTCAGCTTCAGATCGAGTTTGCCGGTATCGACTTCGTTGCCGTCCGCGTCCTTCTTCTTGACGTTCGGGAAGCCGACCTTCGTTTTCGTTCCCTGCCAGAACAGCACCCGCATCGAGCTCCACGGATTCTGGAAGCCCCAGGACACGTCAACCCAGTCCATGGACATATCGTACTGTCCCTTGTCGGCGTTGGAGAAGTAGATGGTGCTGTCCACAGCCTTCAGCTTCGTAGGTATACCGAATTTAGTGAACTGCTCCGCGGCGATCTGCGCCGAGTTCACGCCGGGTGCCCAGTTGTTCGGCGCACCGATGATGAAGGAAGGCACCTTACCGTCAGGATCGCGCCACAAACCGTCGGATCCTTTGGTCCAGCCGATTTCCTTCAGCAGCTCGGCCGCCTTATCCAGGTTCGTCGTATAATCGGTCATCTGATCAAGGACGGATTTGTCGACTTCTTTTTCGAGTGACGAAGGCATGATGCCCGTCATCGATATTTTCGGGTATTCCTGGCCGTAAAAGTTGCCGATTTCACGCAGCTTTTTCTTATCCAGCACATAGGTCAGCGCCTGCCGGAATTTGAGGTTGTCGAACGGCTTGTTGCGGATGTTGTACATCAGCCCCACGCTCGCCGGATCATACATCCGGTAGTGAACCAGATCTTTGTTCTGCTTCAGCAGCGATTCCAGGATGTCCTTCGGCGGGGTGCCGTCGTACCAGTCGAGCTTGCCGGCCTTGACGAGAGCGTATTGGGCCGAGAGCTCCGGCACATTTTTGATCCAGATCTTGTCAAAATGGACCGCATCGGGTCTCCAGTAATCTTCAAACTTATCCAACAGCATATCGGTCGTCGTCACTTTTTCAAACTTATACGGTCCGGTGCCGACCGGAATTTTCGGGCCCGCACGGGTGAATTCATTCCAGTTCAGGGCGATTTTTTTGCTGAGCTCATCCGTAATATCCAAGTTGAACGGTCCGTCCTTGGATTTGTCTGTAAGCGGTTTCGCTACTTTCAGCAAAGCATCGGCCTTATCCACGTATTTCTTGTAGATGTGGTAAGGGATTTGGCCCTGGAGATCCTGGGCGAGGAGCAGCTTTCTAAGTTCAGGATACGGCGCAGGGTTCATCCAGTGAAAAACAACGGTGTAGTCATCGGGGGTTTCGATCGAAGTCAAATACTTCGTCACTTCGGCCCCGTTGTTCAGCCGGTAGTACGCCCATACATCTTTACTGGTAAAAGGGGCGCCGTCATGCCACTTTACGTTCTGATGCAGATGTACGGTCGTCGTTTGCTCGGTATCCTCGGAGGATTCCGCCAGCCGGTTGTACACATTGTTCATTGACCGGATAAAGAAGAAGAGGCCCTCAAACATGTAGCGGTTGTTCGTATCCCCGGTTCCTCCGGAGCCGAACGGGTTGCCTTGGTACAGCGGGGGCTTGGGCCATCCGCCCAAGACGTGGAAAATCTTGTCCTTGTTGTACTTGATCTGCGCATCCGGAACCGGCTGCTGCATATCTTTCACTTCGCCGGCGCTGAGCCGGTCGACCAGGCCGGGAGCTGAGGTGCCGCAGCCTGAGACGATCATTACGGCTCCGAGCACAATGCTTAAACAAAGGCCTGATAATCTTTTGCGTCCGCTCAAGACGTTCATGCAGTTCCTCCCGTCTAGGTTATCTTCTCCAGAAGATTGGCTCCTGGAGTATTCCCTATTATAGCGAACGATTTCAAAATCAAGTTCATAAAAACGCTTACATACTCTCCCGAAAATGTATAGAATCGTTTCGTTTTCGACGGTCGAAAACTTTTATATTCATTCTTTACCAGATGCCAGCAAACGGCTGGCACAGCCCCTGTTAACAGCAAAAAGGCCCTTTGGACAAGGACCTTCCGAGTTATTCACAGCATTAACTTTCTCCGCTGCGCCTCCATTCCATCGGCGTCATGCCCACATGCTTGACGAACAAGTCATGGAAACGGCTGGACGAGCTGAAGCCGACTTCGGAGGCGATAAATTCAACAGGCTTGCGCGAGGTGTGCAGCAGCCGCTTGGCTTCGTCAATTCGCAAAGAAATAATGTACTGTTTAGGTGACATGCCGATGCGGTCGGTAAATTTTTTGCGGAAAATGCTTTCCGACAAATAGTGGTTCGCCGCCAGATCCGACACTTTCAGCGATGTATGGTAATTCTGGTGAATTTCCTTCAGCGCTTCCTGAATCATTTGCTCTTCAGGATGCTCCGAGAGGGCTTCAGCCGCTTGGTCGCAAGTTCCCGTATGATAAGCGAGCAGCAGTGTCTCCAGAGCATTGCGCAGCAGATCATAGGAATATTCGGTCTTCTCTTCCCGCCTGCATTCTTCCTCAATCTGGCGCATGCCGGCTAACGCGCGCTCCGTGGCGCCAGGGGTCAAAGACGCTTTCAGGATCGGACCCGGACGCTGCGAAAACGCATGCGACAACAAGTACTGGCAGTATGGCGGAAGGTTCTGATCATAGATGTGAAGTGAATAGCCTTCCCAGGCTTTGACACAGACGTAGCTGTGCTTCAGATCCGGCGGAATGAACAGTAGATCCCCCGGATGTGCTTCAACGTTCTGTTCCCCAGCGGCATAATAACCCTCTCCCCTTACGAGGAGGGTAATCTCCGCAGATGGGTGGGAGTGGGATAGAAATAAGCCCTCCTTCTGATCCTTGTCGCTCGGATTCGTATGAAAATACACGATGCTGTCCATAAATCCGATATCCATCAGCGATCCCTATCCTTTTCGAATGAAATTGGTTGAAAACGGTAGCCTTACGATAACACATACCCTTAAGACTGTATGTCAGGCGGAAGTATGGGGACGAATGGCCCCTGCCAGCTTTGAAAAAGGGTTCTCTACATGCATTGACGCCCGTCACGCCTTGCATGCACCTGCAACCTCAGCGCTTGACCCACACATCTTTGTAGTTGATTTTACCCCAGGTATCCAAGGTAATACCGCCTAAGGATTGATCATGTCCGATGATGTGGATGCTGTGGTACATAAATAACAGATGATGGTCTCTCTTTAACTGATCTTCAATCCGCCTCAGCAAAATCCTTCTTACGGTGTAATCCGGTTCTGCCAGAACCTCGGACAGCGCCCGGTCTACCCCATCCCTCGCGGCTTCGTCCAAGTGGTTGCGGATATATCCGTAATGGGAACGGTACATTTCGATCAAAGACACGGAAGGTTCGTTACCGAGTACCTCTCCGGCATAAATCATATCGGCTTGTTTCAAGACGGATGGATCCGTGAGCTCACGGATCGGCATCACATGGACTTCCACCTTCACCCCGATGTCTTCGCAGGCCCGACGGATCCATTCGGTATCCAGCTCGTTACTGGTCATTTCGTAAGTGTACAGGGTCAGCGTTTCTCCGCGGTAGGCGGATTCGGCCAGGCAGGCTCTCGCGAGCATCAATTCCCCGCCCCGCCCGTACGCCTCGTCATGGTCATACGGATTAAAGCCCGAGGAGGGCTGTTCTCTCTTTCCTCCCAGCTCCTTGACCATCTGTTCGCGGTTAATAGCTAAATGAATTGCCTCCCGAAGCTTCATGTCATGAAGTATTCCGTCCCTCGACAGATTAAAAGTCAGATAAGTACTACCCTCTTCGAGCCGGGTCAGCAAAGTTCCCGTTTTCTTCTTACCTGTCGGTTCAAAATAGAGCACCTGCGTGTCACGTTCCTGAAGTCTGTCGGGCTTCAGATGCTCCAAATAGTTCGGCCAAACCCAGATCTCGATTCGGTCCATCATCGGCCGGCCCTGGAAATACCGCTCGTTCGCTTCGAGGATCATGCCGTTATCGCTGTTCTCCTTCATGACAAATGGGCCTGTACCTACCGGCATCCGCCGTATATCCCGGGTCGCCGCAATGCGGTCCAGATCCTTAGGCACGATGGAGAAGCGTTCCGAAGCCAGTAGATGCAGAAACAGGGCGTTAGGTTCACTTAGGTGAAAACGTACGCTGATATCGCTGAGGACCTCAACCCTTGCCAAGTTCGCCATGAACCAGTCCGGCGGATTCAGCTGCCCAAAGCGCTGAAACGTAAATTGAACGTCTTCGGCCGTCATCACCTTCCCGTGATGAAACAGCACGCCTTTACGCAAATAAAAGGTCCATTCGGTGTACTCGTGATCCGATTCCCAGTAGTGGGCGAGCCCCGGCTTGATCACATGACCTGCCGTGTCGAACTCCACCAGCGTGTTCAAAATCTGTCGAATCAGGTGGGTCTCCGTGCGGCGAATGACGAACAGCGGCTCGAGATCGGGCACCGGCCGGTAAAACGGGAAACGGAGAATGTCCTTATGGTCGGAAGCCTTCTGCGCACCAAACTGCCCGGCCAGCCAATCGGAAAATTGGGATTCGGCCAAGGGATCCGTATGCGCATGCAGCAGCCCGAACGCCTCGCCGACATGTCCTTTTAAAGCCAGTTCTTTGGCTTTGTCCAGTAGCAGCTCCTGTGCATCGGCAACCAGGACGAGCCGCGACGTATTGCCCCGGCCCAATCCGCTCTGCCAATCAATAAGCCCCAGTTCCTTCATTTTCTGCACGAGCAGCTGTGCATTTCGCCGGGTGCATTCCCATATGTCCTCCAGCTCCTGCATCGTCACCTGGATCGAAGAGCCTCGGGGCTCGGAAGCAAAGTGTTGATTCAGTTTATTGTAGTAATGGACAACGTCCATATGAATTCCCCTCCTTTGCCATGAAAAGGTGAAAAATAAGCTTGCAGCTTTCGCCTTTCCCTTCGCCTTTTTCAAAATTATAATTTGACTTGTATGAAACGTAAAGAGGAGGTATTGAAACATGTTTGCGGCTGAGCCCCGGCAAGGTCCGGGCGCCTACTATCTTACGGAACACTTCTTACTTGATGCTTTCTTGCATCCGTCACCATCCCGGTTCCGGAGGAAATAACACACTCCCTTGATGCTTCTTGCCTCCGGCTCCATTACGGCTCCGGAGGAAAATGTATGAACTGGCGCTGCGCTTCTATGTATGATCTTACATAATCTTCGCTCGTCATGTCTATGTGCGCGGAATTGATGTTCTCCCCCATACCGTTCATTTCCCTGGAAACCGGTCACCGTGGGTGATCAATACAGCCGGGTTTTTGCTGATGACCTTCGAACGCTGGGCCGAGCTAGGCCGCGGGCCTGCTGCTGTGAACGTTGAGCATCTTGGTGATCTACACAGCCAATGGTGCTTCCGGGATGATGGCTACAAACATCATTTTGTACGCCAAAGATCACTCGGAGTTCTCGTGCTATTGTATTGGGATTCGTTCTCTCTGCAGCTGGAGCAGACTGGATTCATGACGCCGCTGGTTCACACCCAATAACATAACGCATCTGGTGTACACATGTCTTGGACGACTTTAGGGGAAATTCCGGTAGCTTCAACTTAAGCTAGCCCCATTTAGGTCAGACGGTTAAGTTCGGTGAGATGTTGCGCTTGCTGGTTACCCTGACTGCGCCATATGCCGCCTAGGCTTCATGTTCTTTTTCGCTTAAGCGGTGGCAAATGAGATGATGAAGCCCTACCCAACGAAGCTCTACCCAAACGGGAAATCCGCGCTCCTAACGATCAAATTATTTCTTGGGTAATCGCAAAATGTTCATAGGTTCGACATCCGCTGATGTCCCTCTATGTCGTTCATGCCGTTAAATGATTGAGGCAATCTGTCGAAACAGCACCGATTGAAAACGCTCCAATTTCCGATTATACTAGCTCCGCGGGTAAATCAACGAACAACGAACAACGAACGATTGCGGAGGATGATGCTGACATGTTCTATTTATTGCCTCTTATGCTGGAAAGAGTCGGCATCCTGATTATCGTCGCCTTTCTGCTGTCCAGGATGACGTCGTTCCGCCAGACGCTGCATCATGAGGATCGGCTTCCCGCGAAGCTGCTGCTGATCGTCATTTTCGGCGTGTTCGGCATGATCAGTAACTATACCGGTGTAGAAATTCATGGAGGTGCCATCGGCTCCGAAATCTGGCAGGCTGGCGTGCAGGTTGACAGCGCACTGGCCAATACGCGGATTATGGGCGTGGCCATTGGCGGCTTGCTTGGCGGACCGCTGGTCGGACTTGGGGCCGGGCTGATCGCCGGTCTCCATCGGCTGACGCTTGGCGGATATACGGCTGCCGCCTGCTCTATATCTACCATACTCGCAGGTGCGGTCACCGGCTGGATCGGCAGGCGGTTCCGGAGGTCCGATCCCGGCGCGCCATGGCGTGCGGTTGCCATCGGAATCTTGATGGAATGCGTACAGATGGGGATTATTTTGCTGATAGCCCGCCCTTTCGACGCCGCAGTTCAATTGGTTTCGGTCATCGCCCTGCCGATGATCGTCATGAACGGATTCGGCACCCTGATGTTTATGCTGATCATTCAGTCTATCCTACAGGAAGAGGAGCGGACTCGCGCCCTGCAGACGAACCAGGTGCTTCATATTGCCGACCGGACGCTGCCCTTTTTCCGTCAGGGCCTGAACCCGGCATCGTGCCGGGAAGCGGCAAGCGTCATTCTGGAGGCCACTGATGCGGATGCGATCTCGATCACGGATCGGGAGCAGGTGCTTACGCATGTAGGTGCCGGCTCGGACCATCATGTCCCGCTCCACAGCCTGGCGACCCAGCTTACCCGGTCCGTACTGGAACAGGGACGAATGTCTGTTGCGACATCGAAGGAAGACATTCAATGCTTCCATGATGGCTGCAGCCTGCAGGCTGCGATCGTGCTTCCGCTGCAAGTGCGGAGCGGCACGGTCGGGACGCTGAAGCTTTATTATACGAACCCGGCCCGGCTGGACCGTGTTCAGCGGGAAATGGCGGAAGGCCTTGGCCGCTTGTTCTCCACGCAGCTTGAGCTGGCCGAGGCGGAGATGCAGAGCAGGCTGCTGAAGGATGCCGAAGTCAAAGCGCTCCAAGCGCAGGTACATCCCCATTTTCTGTTTAACGCGATCAATACCATTTCAGCGCTGTGCCGGACCGATCCGGACAAAGCACGGGAGCTGCTCATTCAGCTCGGAGTCTTTTTCCGCAGCAACCTTCATGGCGCACGGCAGATCCTGATCCCGCTCAGCCAGGAGCTGAGGCATGTGGAAGCCTACTTGACGCTGGAGAAGGCGCGCTTCCCTGATAAATTCGAGATGACATTCGATATCGAGCCGGAACTGGCGAATTTGGAGATACCGCCGTTTACGCTGCAGCCCTTGGTCGAAAATGCCGTGCGCCATGCCTTCCATGGACTCGGTCCCCACCATAAAGGGAGCGTATGTATTGCCGCGAGCCAGAAAGGCCATGAAGTCATGATTGTCACGGCAGATAACGGCAAAGGAATCCCGGCTGAGCTGCTGGACCGGCTTGGTGAGCAGGCTGTTCATTCGGAAGACGGTACCGGCACGGCGCTGCATAATATCCGTAAGCGGATCGCGGAAATCTACGGCAGTGAGGGCTCGTTCCGGATCGTAAGCGATGCCCATACTCCCGGAACCCGAGTCGTGATTACGCTGCCTTTGCATCTTGCACATAGGAGGGAAATGCATGCTTAAAGGATTCATTGTCGACGATGAGCCGCTCGCCCGGGACGAACTGGCTTATCTGCTCGGGCGTACCAGACAGGTTCATATTGTCGGAGAGGCCGCTTCGCTGGAGACGGCGCTGCAATCGATTGCGGAGATGGCGCCGGACGTCGTGTTTCTTGACATCCAGCTGGCGGAGGATAACGGCATGGAGCTTGCCAAGCAGCTCTCGGTTCTGGAGCAAGTCCCCGATATCGTCTTTGCCACGGCTTACGATGAGTATGCGCTGCAGGCATTTGAAGTCAATGCTCTGGACTATATTTTGAAGCCGTTTGAGGAAGAGCGGGTGCGGAAAACCGTCGACAAAGTCATGAAGCTCCGCTCCACCCGCGAGAAAAGGGCAGCCCCTTCTCCCCCGCTGGGACCCGATCGTACAGGCAAGCTGGCGGTCAGCGCGGAAGAGCGGATTCTGCTTATTGATATCGACAACATCGTCTATGTGGGTTCCGAGGACGGCAAGAGCGAGCTGGTCACGACAGGCGACCGTTACAAGCTGAACGAGCCGCTGGTCAATCTGGAGCGCCGGCTGGCCGGAACTTCCGTCGTCCGGGTGCATCGGTCGTACCTGGCGAACTTGAACGCGGTCACCGAAATTCAGCCGTGGTTCAACTCTGCCTGTATTCTCGTCATGAAAGACGAATCCAAGGTTCCCGTCAGCCGATCCTTCACCAAGGAACTGAAGCAGCTGCTCGGATTGTAGCTGAGGATTAACAATCAATCCTCTTTCTGAGATCATTCCTTTAACGGCGGCAGATGGCCGGCAGTCCCTTTCCTGTCTGGCTTATCCTGTGGGGGCTCACCCGAAAATATATCTGCCTGCCATTCACCGCCTTCTTTTGGCCGTTCATCCTTTCCTCCCGACTTTTCGGCCTGAAAACACCTTGAATCGGTTTTCATCAGGTATAGTACGGATAAAATCTCTTCACCCGTACTAGCGGGGTGTGAATAAAGGAGGAACTCCTAAAATGAATGCGGTTACAATCGTCATAGCATCCATCTGTATTCTCATGATCGCCTACCGCCTGTATGGGACGTTCATGGCCGCCAAGGTGCTGAAGCTCAGCAACAGCACGCCTACGCCGGCCCATGACCTCGAGGACGGCAAGGACTACGTACCGACGAACAAATGGGTCACCTTCGGCCATCACTTCGCCGCGATCGCCGCCGCGGGGCCGCTGGTCGGGCCGATCCTGGCCGCCCAGTTCGGCTACTTGCCCGGCCTCTTGTGGCTGCTGATCGGAGCCGTCATCGGCGGTGCGGTTCATGACGCGGTAGTGCTGTACGCGTCCATGCGCAAGCAAGGCAAGTCGCTGTCCGAAGTTGCCAAGGATGAGCTTGGACCGGTCGCCGGCTTTTGCACGGGTCTGGCCATGCTGTTCATCATCATTATTACGATGGCGGGCTTGTCCATGGTCGTGCTCCATGCGCTCGAAAACAACCCTTGGGGTACCTTCGCCGTCGGCATTACGATTCCGATCGCCATGGGCGTCGGCCTGTACTACAAAAAAACCGGCAAGCTGAAGACCGCGACCACCGCAGGATTTATTCTGCTTATGATCGGCGTATTTGCCGGTCCTTATATTCAGGAAACGTCCTTCGCCCAATGGCTGACGCTGGATGCCAAGACGCTGGCCGTGATTCTGCCGATTTACGCTTTCTTTGCAGCGGCGCTGCCGGTATGGCTTCTGCTCGCTCCCCGGGACTATCTGAGCAGCTTTATGAAAATCGGCGTGTTTGTTGCCCTTATTGCCGGCGTGTTTGTCATTAACCCGGTGATCCGCTTCCCGGCTTTTACCGAATTTGCTGGAGGCGGGGGTCCAGTCATTGCAGGTCCTGTCTGGCCTTTTATTTCCATTACGATCGCCTGCGGAGCCATTTCCGGTTTTCATGCGTTCGTCGGCTCCGGGACGACGCCGAAAATGATCAATCAATGGACCGACATCAAGGTTATCGGCTTCGGAGCGATGCTCGTCGAATGCGTGGTCGGCATCATGGCACTGATCGCCGCTACAGCGCTGCACCCGGCCGACTATTTCGCCATCAATTCCGCCCCGGCCGTGTTCCAGACGCTTGGGATGCATGTGGAAAACCTGCCGCAGCTGAGCAAGGAAATCGGAATGGATCTGGAAGGCCGCACCGGCGGAGCGGTCACGCTTGCGGTCGGCATGTCGTATATTTTCACAAAAATTCCGTGGTTCAGCCATCTGGCACCGTTTTTCTTCCAATTCGTCATCATGTTTGAGGCGGTGTTCATTCTGACCGCGATCGATTCGGGGACCCGCGTCTCCCGTTATCTGATCCAGGACTTTTTCGGCGAGCTCTATAAACCGCTGAAGCGGACCGATTGGCTGCCCGGCAATATTTTTGCGAGTGCACTCGCCTGCTTCATGTGGGGATACTTGCTCTTTTCCGGTGATATCAGTTCGGTATGGGCCTTGTTCGGCGTCTCCAATCAGCTCATGGCTTCCATCGGCTTGATTATCGGAGCAACCGTTATTTTGAAAATCGCCGATAAGCCGATCTACGCTCTGACATGCATCGTGCCGCTAGCGTATCTATACGTTACGGTGAACTACGCAGGTTATTGGATGGTACGTCATGTGTACTTGAACCCGCAAGCTTCGGGGTATAACGTTCTCAATGGTGTGCTTTCGATCATTATGCTGATCTTGGGCGTCATTATTTTAATCACAGCCATCAAAAAATGGATGGAGCTGTTAAGCTCGCCGACGTTACACCATGGATCGTTGATTCCGTAATCCGTCTAAAATTTTTTTCATCTGCATACCAACCTGCCGCAAGGTCCTCCACTAAAGGCCTGGCGGCTTTTTTTGAATCATCCCCTGACATGGCAAGCCAATAATTAGCATTTGCTTCCAATATCAAGGAGTGATAATATGTATAGCGGCCATTCTGAGGCTGCATGAAATCATGATTATACAGGAAGAAGGAAGTAATTAATTACATGAATAACTCGATTCGTTTATTTAAGGTGTCCGGCATTGTGCATAAGGATCAACTTGTCGTTTGCGTCAAGGAATGGAAGCTCCTGAAGGAAACCGGGCGTTATTACGAAATTAAATCAGAAGATGCCTGCGTCAAGAGAGTGTATAAAGAAAAGCTCGGTGTGATCCATGACGACACCAAGGCATACGCGAACGGGCTGATTTCAAGCCACACCTTTTGTGCACATGAGGACATTGAAACCATGAAATCGCTCATTATCACAGAACTGGACTCCAAAATATCTTCCTACCTGCAAGACCTGCTGCTGAACAGAAAAGCACTGGAAAACTCGGACGAAACCTCGATTTCACTTCATATTACTGAGCTGAAACGTTAATTTATAATGACATGAATACTTATGCAAGGGCGTCCATCCACTCGGTTGGCGCCCTTGCTGCTTGTAACGAGAATCATCTGTACCTGCGGTCCGATTCCTGAATCGGATAATCGTTGCCGCTCATATCCCGTCTTCGCATCAGCCCTTCTTCATCAAACTCCCAATGCTCGTTCCCATGCGTTCTCATCCACTGTCCCGTGTCTGCGTCCCGCCATTCATACTCGAAACGCACCGAAATGCGATTGTCCGTGTAACACCATAGCTCCTTCATGAGCTTGTAATCCAGTTCTTTCGCCCACTTTCGTTTCAAAAAATCCCGGATAGCCTCCCTTCCCTTAAAAAACTCGGTGCGATTCCTCCACTCCGAGT
This sequence comes from Paenibacillus favisporus, assembly GCF_040545415.1. Lineage (NCBI taxonomy): Bacteria > Bacillati > Bacillota > Bacilli > Caryophanales > Paenibacillaceae > Paenibacillus > Paenibacillus favisporus. Next base: position 1,685,463 of record NZ_JBEPLV010000001.1, read on the forward strand.
CGGGAGAATAAGCCATCGCCACCTGATCCGGATTTCTTGTATTCCAGGCGTTCTCGGCAGCTTTTACCTTGGCAAGCGCTGACTCATGGTTAAACGGGGGTTTAATGATATTAGACATGGACTCCACCTCACGATATGAACTAACCACAAAAATGCAGTTGTTATGGTTAGTATGATATGTACTTTCCATTAACCTGTCAATCCATTATTATTAGGTTAGTTAAACAGAATGTCAGTTGGAGGAAATTTCATGACGTTAAATAATACAGGTTCGTTTCCACTGCTCTCTGGTCATCCTTCACTGGATTTGGTCAACACCGAGCTTGTTCGCAGAGGCATCCGCCATGATTTACTGATCCGTCCGGAAGATCTAACCGCTTGGCTTGAAGCATTACATATGAAGGAAAGTCTGCCTTCACTTCAGCATGCATCATCGGAGATCACGAAAGAAGCGCTGAATAAAGTTAAAGAATTTCGGATTGTCGTCAGAGACATGTACGAGCGGCTGGCTGACGGCCAAGAGGTTACCCGCTCATGGATCCGCCTCATGGAAGCGTGCATTGCCAACGCTCCATTGTCCTATCACTTCATCGACGGAAGACTCGTTCCCGTTCCGCGAGGCTCTGATATCGATGCGATCCTGTCCCTGGTCGCCCTGGATGCGCTCCGGCTGCTGGAAGCCGGTGAATTGGCGTTTCTTCATCGGTGTTCCAATCCCGAATGCGTCCTGCTCTATGTTGACCGTTCGGGACGACGGAAATGGTGCTCCATGAAGATTTGCGGAAACCGGATCAAAGTGGCGCGAAACCAGGCCAAAAAAGACCACAATCAAGATATGTAGTCACTAACACCACCACCAGCACAAACACCAATACGAACCAAACAAACTTTTTTTGCATTACATTGAATTTCTACGGGGACACAATAAAGGAAGTGGTTACGTAATATATATTATGTTAACCGCTAATTTCGCGGATAACCAAGGCGCACTTTCAAAATGTCCTGGCTCCACGAGTTTAACCTTACAATAATCATTTTTTCCTCGTTAGGATTGCATAAGCTTTTCGTAATAGTCCAATTTGGTCCGTGCCTCCGCGATCGTTTGGTCCAGCGCCTGCCGCTGCTCCTCCAACCGGTCCAATTGGGCCGCTAGAATAGACATCCGGCTTTGGGTTAACTTCATCTCTTCATCGTCCAGAGCTTCCTTGTTTCTGAAACACTGCCCGTCGGCAATAAAATCCTTAATGTCTTCCAACGACAAACCGCTCTGTTTTAAGCATTTGATCGATAAAATTTGGTGGACATTTGCATCGCTATAGCTCCTGACACCACCCGTTCCACGCGAAGCTGGTTGGATCAGTCCCATTTTTTCATAATAACGTAGTGTGTCCAGACTAAATCCAGTCATTGTGGAAGCTTCCCGAATGTTATACATAGAAAATCACCGCCTTTCCCCCTTATTGTAAACGCTGGAGCTGACTCCAGGTCAAGGGGAACGTCAATCGAAATGAGGTGATAGAATCAATTTAATATTAATGACATGAAATACTTTTGCTTTCAGAATCGTGTCAGAAAGAGAGGAGAAATGCAGGATGAAGGTACTTCAAGTGTACACACGAGTGTATGTGAATGATATGGAGACGTCCCTTAAATTCTATGAGAACTTGTTGAGTGAAGTTTCAACTTTTAGATTCAAGTATGAAGCAGCGGGATTGGAATTAGCATCGGTGGGCAACATTTTGATTTTGGCTGGATCGAATCAATCATTGGAGCCATTCCGTAAGACCAAGGCAACATTCAAGGTGGACAGCATTCATGAGTTTTATGACTACCTAAAGAGTTCAGGCTGCCAAATAATCCGGGATCTCACAAAAGTTCCAACGGGCACAAATTTTACGGTACAGCATCCGGATGGCGAAATTTTTGAATACGTTCAACATCATGATTAGGTAATCGCCCGCTATTGTCCGGGTTTCTCTTTTTCCGTGCTTGGTCCAATGTTCATAATAACCAGTCAATACTCATAAATGATAAATGTTTAAAAAAGAAAATGATATTAGGTTTACATAATAAATATTACGTTAATTAGATGCTATTCCCAACCTCTTTGATGCTGCCCAGCGTCATTCGTGAATACTTGAATCACACTTCTTTTCATAAAAAAAACGTCTACCGACGTACCTTTCAAAGATGACAGACCGCGTTTAGCGAAAATTTTTCTTGCGAGATCAGGAAGCGGAAGCTCCGAAACTTGTACTTTCTGATCTCTTAAAAAACCCATCCCCGCAGACGGGAATGGGTTGAAATCGTTCTACGCTATGCTTTCTGTATTCGTCGTATCGTCGTTTGGAGCCGGTCCAGATCTTTTTGAAAAGGACTGAGCACGCTGTAAACGTGAGCGCCGGATCCTTGTTTCCACAAATGCTTCGTGAAGTTGGCCAGCGTTCCGGACGGCCCTAGATCAACGCAAATATGCTCCGATGGGTTTAGGCGCTGCATCGCTTCCCGAAACCGGATCGGATGCCGAACTGCATCCCAGACATAGTCTGAAGATAATGACGTGATGCCCATTCCGTACAGGCCGGAAACCAGCTTCACCTGCGGCCGGTTCACATGGATTCCATTCAGGTAAGGTTTATAAGCCGTCTCTGCAGCGTCGATGGCTGCGGAGTGAAAGCCGTAGCGTACAGGCAGCACCTGGTGAGCGATCCGGTTTTGCTGTAAATACGTTTCCGCCTGCCGGATCCCTTCGGCTGTACCGGAAACGACGAAGTGGGACTGATAATTGACGGCCGCCAGCTCGGTATTCGTATGAAGCTCTGCGGCTTGCGTGAACATCGCGGGATCACTTGCGATGGCGATCATGCCACCAGGCTCACTAGTATTCTGGACCGCATCGGCTTGATTCGCAACAAGCTCCAAAGCCGTTTCCCAATCGATGACGCCGGCAACGGCGCAGGACGCAAATTCGCCCAAGCTCGTCCCAAGCACGAGATCTGGATCGATTCCGTTTTCCATCATCACCTGCGCCAATGCATATTCCACCATAAAGATGGCCGGATGGCTGTAGGATAAATGATCCAGCGGTTCCTCTGATTTTCGGCCGCTGCCGTACAATTCCAGGACGACAGACCTGCCTGTCGACTGGTACAGCCGCCGATCCATGCGGTTCATCCATTCCCGGAATCCGGAATGCCGTTCGTAGAGTTCGATTCCCATCCGGTAATATTGGGAGCCTTGACCGGGAAACAAGAAAACGACGGATTTTGACATAATCGAATTGACCTCCGTAAGGTAGAAAAAGTCTTGAGGATGTTATTCTTCTACCAACTTACCATTTCATGTTTCCTCCGTCCATCTCCCTTACAAGCGGTGGCCCTTGATCAAACCGCATAACCGGGTTCTAGCCGCACGGTTGTCCCTGTCTCCCCCGCCTTCCGCACTTGGTCCAGCAGCTCGTGAACCGCAAGTGCGGTTTGAAAATCCGGCGCCTCGTGTGTGTCTTTCGCCAGATCCCGGTGGATCTGCTGGTAAATGCCCGCCACATTGAAAGCGGGTGTTCCCATCAGCTCTGCCGGAGGCAGATGGATATGCCCGGGCAGCGTCAGTTCCTTCAGCTCTCCCCGCCCCTGCGTGCCAAGCACGATCAGATCATCGATTTGGAACATAAAGTTTTGACGTGAGCGGATGTGTAAATCCCCTTTCGTGCCGTTGATCTCGATCGCGAAGCTTCCCGCGTGCGCGTTGCGGATGTGGGAGCTGAAAACGGCCTGGCCCGGCAGAATCCCGCTAACCACGACATGATCCGGTGCCGACGCACGGATGATTTCACCCGTCTCTTCCACAGGGACCTGCCGCGCTTGCGTCTTCAATATGGCCGATATTTCGGAAAATGGACCAAAGAGATACATGATCCCATCCAGAAGATGGCCGCCGGCGATCGTCAGCTGATTGGCTCCGTTCGCATCGTCCAGCAAATAAACATGGCTCTGGTCGATCTGCTTGGAACGGATCGGATACGTCGGTATGGCGTAATTAACGTGAACGGCAAGCACATCCCCGACGTAACCTTCTGCCAAAAGCTTCCGGACGTAGCGGATGACAGGATTGGCGCGCGACTGCAGCCCGGCGAAATGGCGAACTCCTCGGTCGCGGGCCGCCTGCAGCAATGCTGACGATTCCGCGGTCGTCCGTCCGAGCGGGAACTCGCTGTACACATGCTTGCCGGCCTCAAGTGCCGCGCGAATCAGCCGGTCATGCTCCGGAACCCGGACGGACACGGTCACCAAATCGACCTCTGGATGCAGGGCCAGCTCAAGCGGATCGGAAAAGGCATGCTGAATGCCAAAGTGATTTGCGCTCGCTTCTGCGCTTTCCTGCCGCGACGTACCGACGGCGGTCACCATAAACTCGGGCAGCGCCTTCAGCGCCGGAATGTGTGCCCGGCCTCCCCACGCACCGTTCAAACCGGCACCGATGATTCCGACACGAAGAGGTTGATGATTTATATTCATAATTAAGCCTCCTAAAAAGTGGATAAGGGATCCACCCGACTACTGGCAAATTGTGGATGGGTTTTCGGGTTGGTAGACATAGATTAATACAGTGAGTACAATGTGAAAAGAAGGCACTTTTCGGTTCGTTACGAACCCGCAGGTGCGTTAGGAGGTGGATGATGGAAAACATAAGAGCAGCGGAACCCGCATTTTCGGTAACGTCCTGCACGGCTCGGCGTGTACTGGAAATCGTTTCGAATAAATGGGCGGTCCTCATCATTTTCGTATTGGAAAAAGGCACCAAACGGTACGGTCAGCTTCAGCGAAGCATCGCCGACATTTCCCAAAAAATGCTGACCCAGACGCTCCGCCAACTGGAGCGGGACGGATTAATTGAGCGCAGCGTCCTTCCCGAGGTTCCGCCTGTGGTGGAATATACCTTGACTCCGATGGGAGAGAGCCTGATCCCCTACCTGCGCCAGCTAAATCATTGGCTGAACGAGTATTATCCTCAGATCGAACAAGCCCGGAAAGATTACGATGCGAGAGAAAAGTTTAAGGCAGACAAAAGCACGCAGACCGTTTAGGTATGCGTGCTTTTTTAGATGCATGGATGGTGTCAATACGAGTCGGTGCTGTGGCCCTTCCGTTCGGCATCCTCCACCGCTTCATGAGTATGAGTGGCGCCCAGTGGGCCATGATGACTGCTCGAGCCATGCTGCTTGATCCCCTCGGCGACGCGCCGGCCGTATTCCTCATCGCACTGGGTCAGATGGTGGATCATCTTCTCCTGTATGACCGGGCTGCAGGAAGACAGCGCATTAACCAGATTGCTGATCAGCTCGTTCTTTTCAACATCGTCAAATGCACGGTACGTCTCCCCGGCTTGCTTGTAATCGTTGGTTCGTTCAATGCTGGCCCGCATCAGTTTGCCTTCGACATGCGGCATGTAGTCGATTTCCTTCCGTGGGGCTTCCTTCAAACCGTTCAGCGAGGACGGTTCGTAATTGATGTGAGGATTCTGTCCAGGCGCTTTATCTACATAATACGTCATCTGGCCGTCACGCTGATTGGTGGCCACCCGCTTCTTCGGCGCGTTGATCGGCAGCTGCAGGTAATTCGGTCCGACGCGGTAGCGCTGGGTATCCGAATACGAAAGTGTACGTCCCTGAAGCATTTTATCATCGGAAAAATCCATCCCGTCGACGAGCACGCCGGTCCCGAACGCTGCCTGCTCCACCTCGGCAAAATAGTTCTCCGGATTTTTGTTCAGCACCATCCGGCCGACCGGACGCCAAGGAATCTGCTCCTTCGGCCACAGCTTGGTATCGTCCAGCGGGTCGAAGTCCAGCTCGGGATGGTCGTCGTCGCTCAAAATTTGCACGAACAGCTCCCACTCCGGGTAATCGCCGCGCTCGATCGCTTCGTACAGGTCCTGGGTCGCATGGTTGAAGTTTTTACCCTGAATGGCTTCCGCCTCGGCTTGGGTCAAATTTTTGATGCCCTGTTTCGGCTCCCAGTGGTACTTGATCAATACCGCTTCTCCCTCGGCATTTACCCATTTGTAGGTATTCACCCCGGACCCCTGCATCTGCCGGTAGTTCGCAGGAATGCCCCATGGGGATTGAACGAACGTTACCATATGCATCGTTTCCGGCGAGTTGCAGCAAAAATCGAAGAACCGCTCGTTGTCCTGGATGTTTGTGACCGGATCCGGCTTAAAAGCGTGGATCATATCGGGAAACTTGATGGCGTCGCGGATAAAGAAAATTTTCAGGTTGTTCCCGACCAGGTCCCAGTTTCCGTCTTCGGTGTAAAATTTCACGGCAAAGCCGCGCGGGTCACGCAGCGTTTCCGGGGAATGGCCGCCGTGAATAACCGAGGAGAAACGGACGAAGACGGGCGTTCGTTTGCCCGCTTCCTGGAACAATTTCGCCCGCGTATACTTGGATACCGGCTCATCTCCAACCTTGCCGTAGGCCTCGAAGTATCCGTGCGCTCCGGCTCCTCTTGCATGCACGACGCGCTCTGGGATGCGCTCGCGGTCAAAATGCGTGATTTTCTCGATAAATTGATAGTTTTCCAGCGTTGCCGGTCCGCGGCTTCCCACCGTCCGCATGTTCTGGTTGTTCTTCACCGGATGGCCCTGGCGCGTGGTGAGAGACATTTCGTCTTCGCCCGGAGCCATGCGGTGGTCAAGGGCATCGCCGGAACCGGTCACCGAAGTGCCGTGCTCCATAGGCTTTTGTTGTTGGTCCATGCTGCTGTTCTCCTTTTCGTCTTTATATACACAAAGGCTGGTTAATTTTAGATGGCAAAGATATGAAGTAGCGTTTCCAGCCGATTCCGTTTTTATGCCTTGAGCCTTCCGCGCTACGAAAGTCCGGACATCAAGAAAATCCACTTTACATCAATTTATTCCGATTGATCCCCCGACTGAAATCGCTTAGCATGATTCTGAGCGCGTCCAATAGCGTGAGTCTCGAACAGCCCACGCCCGCACTCGACACAAATCAAGTGATGCGAAAGGGATTAGAAATAGGTACGTAAGTTGATCAAGGAGGAGCAACCGAAATGGAGAGGATGTTTCAAAACCACGAAGTCCGCGTCAGCCGCACTATAGAAGGCACCTGGGATTTTACCGTCGTCGACGAACCCGATTTGTCCGTCCAGGCCGGTCAGTCCTTCCCCTACCGGATGGCGGTGCCATCCTGCTGGGAGACGCATCCCGATTTCAGTACATACCAAGGCGTTGGCGCCTATCGAACGATCGTAAATATCCGGAGGGAAGCATCTGTCCGGCTTATTTTTAAAGGGGTAAGCCACACGGCCCACATCTACTGGGACGGGGTAAAAGTTGAGCAGCATTATAACGCCTACACTGCGTTTGATGTGGTCATTCCGGATGTACGGCCGGGTGAGCATACGCTGATCGTCGCAGCCGACAACCGTTTCAGCGAAGCATCCGCCTTGCATATTCCAAACGACTATTACACCTACGGGGGGATCATCCGCCCAGTGGTCCTTGAGGAGCTGTATAGCCCTTACGTGAGGCAGCTTTATTTCACACCTGAATATAAAAGCGGCGTATGGAGTGCCGAGGTCTGCGCAGTCGTCAGCAATCCGAATGACATGGAGCGAACGGTCAAGGTAATCGGTACTCTCGCAGGAATCGATTTTTCGCTTGGAACCGTCACCTTGGCGGCAGGGGCCGAAAAAAAGCTGCAGAAGTCGTTTGCCTTTCCGGACGTTTCTTCCTGGTCGCCGGAAGAGCCATCGCTGTATCAGCTTCATGTCCGGCTGTACGAAGACAAGGATGCGGGTAGCTCGCCTCTTGATGATCTGATCGAACGGGTCGGATTCCGGACGGTGACCACCCGAGACGGCAAACTTCAGGTGAACGGCAAAGATGTGGTACTCCAAGGCTTCAACCGGCATGAAGATCATCCGATGGCCGGAGCGGCTCTTCCCGTATCTTTGATGCTGCATGATCTCGACCTGATGCGTGATATGGGTGCCAACTCTGTCCGGACGAGCCATTATCCGAACGACGAACGTTTTCTGGATTTATGCGACGAGCTAGGTTTCCTGGTGTGGGAGGAAAATCATGCGAGAGGCTTGTCCTTGGAGCAAATGCGCAATCCCAATTTCGTCTGGCAGTGCGAACAAGTCAACCGCGAAATGGTGGAACAGCATTACAACCATCCTTCGATTATCCTGTGGGCGATCCTGAACGAATGTGCCAGCGATACCGAGGAAGGACGTGAGCACTACAGCCGGCAGCTAGGGCAGCTGAGAGCGCTGGACGCCAGCCGTCCGCTGACGTTCGCTTCGCATCACAGGGAGCGGGAGCTCTGCTTTGATTTGGCGGATATCGTTTCCTTTAATCTTTATCCCGGCTGGTATACGGACGAGGATCCAAAGGCTCTCTGTGAACAGGCGCGGGCATGGGCCGACCGGGCCGGCGGCGCCGGCAAGCCGATGATCATGAGCGAGTTCGGCGGGGATGGATATTATGGTTTGCGCGACAAAGCGAGGGTGCGCGGCACGGAGGAGCGGCAGGCGGATATCATTGAAGCGAACCTGGCTGCATACACATCAAGCCCCTTCCTGTCCGGCATGTATATTTGGCAGTTTTGCGACTGCCGTGTCACCGATGCGACCGGCTGGCTGTTGTCCCGGGCAGGGGCCCAAAACAGCAAGGGCATCGTCGACCGGTATCGCAGGCCGAAGCTTGCGTACGATGTGGTTAAACGATATTTCAAGGGGTCGCAGAACGTTATATCGAATGAATCATGATGTTTGCACACTTAAAAAGGATGGGTATGTCCGGCACTGCACCGGGCATATCCATCCTTTGTTATTTTAAGATAATGAGTGGCTGAGCAGCCAGGTATACAATTCCTTGTTGGCGTAGGTCTCGGTCCATGAGTTGTGATTCGCGTCCGGATACACCGTAAATTTCACGTTCCCGCCGATCCCTTCCAGCGCCTTCACAATTTGTTCGGATTCCGATAGCGGAACGACATCATCCTTAGCCCCATGGAAGGCCCAAATCGGGATATCCTTGATCTGCTCGGCATATTTCGGTTCCATTCCTCCGCAAATCGGGACGACAGCCGCCCATTTATCTGGATACATCGCAGCCAGCTGCCATGCACCGTAACCGCCCATACTTAATCCCGTTAAATAAATACGCTTTGGATCCACGCGGTAGTGATCCTCCACCTCCTCAAGGAGAGCCATCAAGGCGTCTTCCTCCATCGCCCAGAACGAGTCTTCCGGGCATTGAGGTGAGATGGCGATGAACGGAAACTGCGGATCCTGATCCGCGATCTTCGGAATGCCATGCACCTTGACCAGCTCCACATCGCTCCCGCGCTCCCCCGAACCGTGAAGGAAGAGGATGAGCGGCCATTTTGTCTCAGGCTCGCTTTCATAGGCTTCAGGCAGGTGCAGCAAATAGTCCAGTTTGACCCGCTTCGTAATTTCTATATCCAGCCTCTTGGCACTTTGACTCATACTCTTGTTCCCCGCTTTCGATTTATGTATTGGTTCCTCGGCTCCCTGAAATGCCCGAACGGTGAACCTGCGCTTTCATCGTGATCGAAGTTCCGGACATGCCGACCTCCGTGAACCCAAATCGTTCATACAGCTTCATCGCACGGTTTCTGGGGTCCACGCTTAAGGATACGGACGGTATCCCTGCAGCGAGCAGCTCCTCGAACGCCCGCTGCATAAGCAGGGTTCCAATCCCCTTGCCGCGGTGTTCCGGCAGGATGGCCATGCCCAGCTCCGGCGTATTCTCGTCCACATACCCGTATCCGGGATGTTCCGGATCAAACAACCGGAGCGTGATCGATCCCAGCCGCTCTCCTTCGCTGGAGACGGCAATGAAGGCCATGTCGCCTTCCTTTCCCCAATCGTCCAGGTACTTCGATATTTCAGGGCGTGCAAGGATATCGCGGGATAATGGTGGCTCCCCTTCCGGCGTGTACATGGAAGCGAACAGCATTTCCCACAGAAACGGGAGATCCGAAGCCTCCGCCGGCCGGATGTTAATCGTTTCAGGCATATCTTCACCTCCATCATTGTAGGAGTTAAATAAGTTGAAACATCGAAATGGTTTATTGGTACACTCCGTATTCTTTAGTTCAACTTATATAACGCTCGATTTAAGAGATCTGCATTCCAAGTTCAACATAACAGATCGCTGAATCGCTGGTCAATTGTGGAAATGTATCCGCTTTAAATTATGCTTGAAATCCTAACTGGATGAACTATAATGAACATTATAGAACTGATATAAACCATTATGAACCTATGGAGGTACGAACATGGAAATTAGATACGCATCCCATCCCCAAGAAGTGAAAGCGTTTGATACGGCTCGCCTGCGTCAGGAATTTTTAATCGAGTCGATGTTTGTAGCGGATCAGCTCACGCTCTATTACACGCATGTCGATCGTTTCATCGTCGGCGGCGCGGTTCCGGTAAATCAGAGCGTCAAGCTCGAAGCCGACCCGAAAACGATGGGTGCCGATACGTTCCTGGAGCGCCGCGAGATCGGTATCATCAATGTCGGAGGACCGGGTACAATCAGCGTCGACGGCACGGACTATTCCATCGATTCGAAGGACTGCCTATACGTGGGACTCGGTGCCAAGGAAGTGGTGTTCAGCAGCAGCGACAAAGCCAATCCGGCTAAATACTACCTGAATTCCACGCCTGCCCACAAAGCTTATCCGACGGTGAAGGCGGCCATCAGCGAAGCTTCTCCGAACAACCTGGGCAGCTTGAGCAATTCCAATGAGCGCACCATCTACCGTTATATCCATACCGGCGGAATCCAAAGCTGCCAGCTCGTCATGGGCATGACGCTCTTGAAGCCGGGCAGCATGTGGAACACGATGCCGTGCCATACGCATAACCGCCGTTCGGAAGTTTACTTCTATTTCGACATGCCGGAAGACGGCAACGTCTTCCACTTCATGGGTGAGCCGCAGGAAACCCGCCACCTCGTCGTCCGCAACGAACAGGGTGTTATTTCCCCAAGCTGGTCCATCCACAGCGGCGTTGGAACAAACAGCTATACCTTCATTTGGGGCATGGCCGGCGAGAACCAAATCTTTGAAGATATGGACCCTGTCGGCATGGATGAATTAAAATAAGATAAAACTCGAACGAATGGATGAATAACCAATGAACCCTTTACGCCGCTACGAAAACATCATGGAACTGCTCCTGGCCAAACAGGAGGTGACGGTTGCCGAATTGAGCGAACGGCTGAACGTCACCGGCAAGACGATCCGCGAGGATCTGGCCAAGCTGGAGGACAAAGGTCTGCTTCAGCGGGTGCATGGCGGAGCGATTCTGGCGCAAAGCGACCAGCTCGGCATTTTGTCCACCAAGGAACCGCTGGCGCGCCACGCTTCGGAGAAGGCGGATATTGCCCGCCTGGCCCTATCGCGCATCGAACCGAATGACGTCATCGCGCTGGACGGCGGCAGCACGACGCTTGAAATCGCCAAGGCGCTGGACAACCAGCCCCTGACCGTCGTCACCAACGATGTCCACATCATTTCGGAACTTGCCCGCAAGGACGCCATCCGGCTTGTCGTCCCCGGAGGCTACCGCGTGCGGAACATGCTGGCGGGGCCGGAAGCGGTGACCTATGTTCGGCGGCTGAATATCCACAAGGCGTTTTTGTCGGCAACGGGCCTGCATCCCGAAGACGGACTGACGATCTACACCGGAGAACTTCTGGACATCAAACGGGCGCTCCTCGAGACCGCGCGTACCTGTTACGCTGTGGTGGACCATCACAAATTCGGACAAAGCGCCCTGCTGACGTTTGCGAAGCTGAACGAAGTCGAAGCGATCCTTACCGACTCAGGGTGCAGCCCTGAATTCGCTGATGCCGTTCGCCAAGCGGGCGCCCGTCTCGAAGTGGCGAATGCGCAGTGAAGCATCCAACCTATCCCATGCAAAGGACTGATATACGATGTTTGATTTGACGGGTAAAATCGCCCTGGTCACCGGCACCTCCGGCGGCCTGGGACAAGGCATGGCCGTTGGCCTGGCGGAAGCCGGCGCCTCGGTCGTATGCATCTCCTCGACGAACAGTGACCGGACGGTCGAGGAGATCCGCAAGCTTGGCGGGAAGGCGGAGCAAATTTCCGCCGACTTAAGCGACACGGACGCCTTGGATCAAGTGTTTGCGCAGGCGCTTTCCTTCTATGGCGGCATCGATATTTTGGTGAACAATGCCGGTATCATCCGCCGTACGCCGGCAGCGGATCATGCGCGCCAGGATTGGAACGACGTGATCAATTTGAATCTGAACACCGTGTTCTTCCTAAGCCAGCTCGCCGGACGCCACATGCTCGAGCGCGGCAGCGGCAAAATCATCAATATTGCGTCCATGCTTACTTTTCAAGGAGGCATTAATGTGCCGGGATATACGGCGGCGAAGCACGCGGTTGCCGGAATCACCAAAGCGCTTGCCAACGAGTGGGCTGGTAAAGGCGTCCAGATCAATGCCATTGCCCCCGGGTACATGGAGACGAACAATACGGCGCCGATCCGCTCGGACGAGCAACGTCTCCAATCGATTACGGACCGGATTCCGGCAGGCCGCTGGGGCACGCCGGAAGATTTGAAGGGTCCGGTTGTCTTCCTCGCTTCCCAGGCATCCGATTATGTCAACGGCCACGTCCTCTGCGTCGACGGAGGATGGTTGGCTAGATAACGGCATAATCAATAAAAGCTGCGCATTACAGAAAGGGAACCGTTCCCTTCCTCTGAAATGCACAGCTTTTTTATATGCTGAAGTCTCCCACTTTAACAGCATGCTCGAATTGTTTCCGAATGGAGCCATTTTCGAGATTCTGACCATGGAAGCTCTTCCGCCTTTCATTTTCATCATATGTGCCAGCATGACATCGCCAGGCAGGCTGAATCATCCGGATTTGTCCGCTCATCAGACGTAACAATGTTTCGAAAAGATGTACCGATGGGCTAAACAAATGGTTTATTATAAAAATGATAGTTTATCGATAAATTCCCCCTCCTCCTTCCCTTCGACATGTTGCGCGATGATGGCGCTTTTTATCGACAAAACGACAAACCGTGCTGAAAATACCTATTAGCCCGTAATTGTCCACATAATGGAACATAACAATGTTGCGTTATAATAAACAAGCATCCATAAAAAAGCGACCTGCCGCAGGGAATTTCCCCCGAAGCAAATCGCCTTTTGAACTTTCATATTATGTTCATGTTCAACCTCCAGCCATAGGAGACGTCATTGTCAGCCTAAGTACGGAGTAACTAACTTCCTTACCCGATCAATGCCGTCCCACATGTCGCCGGGACCATCATAGACGATCGTAATCGGTCCTTCATACCGATGCTCCTTCACCAGCTCCATGCACGAAATAAATTCCGCATCGTCGAGGTTACCCTGTTCGTCCTGCTGCGCTTTGGCGTGGATGGATTCGCTTCTGGCAATCGTTCTGGACAATTCCTGCAGCTTGGTCGGCCCCTTAAAATTGCCGAAATCCGACGTCAATCCTAGCTGGTTGCCGCAGGCATCCAGCAAAGCCAGGCAGTTGTCCGCCGTGGAGGTCATTGCATGAAAATTCTCGGTGACGATGCGGACCTGTTTATCCGCCGCGTAATCGATCAGCCGCTGGAGCTGGCTGGCGGCGAGCTTGAGCGCTTCGGCATCGCCGGGATCGGCATCGCCGCCGATAATCCGGATCCGTTCAGCACCCGCAGCAGACGCAATATCGATCCAGCGCTGCAGCCACTCCATATCTGCCTCACGGCGCGTTTCATCCGGATTCGTGATGTCGCCGTAATCGGCAAGCAGCGTATAAAAACGCATCCCCGCCTGCTGAATCGCCTCACGAAGCTCTTGAAGATAGCTGCTGCTCGTGTCCTTGAAATGAAAGTGGCAAATTTCCATCGTGGTGAAGCCCTTGTCTCTCAGCACAGCCGGCAGTTCAAGCAGTGAGAGCTTCTCCGGCTGCTCCTCTACCCGGGTGACATGTTCCTTCCGCTCATCATCCCACTGCGTCCAGCGCAGCGGTCCCAGATTACGGTGCAGACTCCACGTCGTCAGCGATAAATTTGGCATCCAATCCCCACACTTTCCTGTAGTTGCTGCCCGTATTGTGAAATATGGTAAAACCCATATTAACCCCTTAATCCATAAGGAATCGGGCAGTTCGATCGCGTTCCTAATGCGGTGTTAGCATAGGGTCTGACGATAAGACACGTTTGTGGACGATGCCCTGCCGCCCCAAAACCCACCTCAACCTGAAAGCGATTGCATCTCCCCTAATACTGTAACTTCCGATTAGCATTGTCAATACAGGCTCGCGACATTTCAAAAAAAGGAGGGGATACGCTCAGGTGGCGTCATGAAAAATAACACCGAGCGTATACCGAATACCAGTCTGTACCGTGCTCACCCCGTGACGGAGCGTGGTTCGGTAATAGCCTTTAGTCCCTTGAACCGGCCGGTAGTTCGTCGGGAAAATCAGCCCTTCACCCTGCTCGAGCGTGACCACATGCCCCCGGCTCTGCGCCCGCGGACGCTGCTCTACCAGCAGAAACTCTCCGCCGGTGTAATCCTGCTGCCTTTGATTCAGGGCGAACACGACTTGAAAAGGAAAATACGCTTCGCCGTACAAATCCTGATGCAGGCAATTATAGCCCCCGGCTTCGTACTTCAGGATCAGCGGAGTAGGCCGCAGCTGGCCTTGCCGATGGCACTCTTCCAAAAATTCGTCAAGGGACGCCGGATACCCCGCATCCATGCCGAGCTGCTCATGCCAACGGTTGGCGGTCCGGGATAGCTCCGGGTACAGGTATTCCCTGAGCTGCTGGACCGCCGCAGGCAGCGGGCGGTCATAGTATTTATATTCTCCGCTGCCGAAGCGATACCGGGCCATCGAAATCGTGCTGCGGAACAGTTCTTCGCTTGCGTAAGTTCCAATCAGTTCTTCGCATTCTTCCGGAGTTAGAATGGCAGGCAGCTTGGCATACCCTTGATCGTCTAACGTCTTCCGAAGCGCGCCCCAGTCCACCCCCTGAATCCGCTCCAGGAATCTAGCTGGCATGATGCGGTCCCCTAACCGGGATGGACTGACCCGCTTCGAGAGCAAGCAGCCTCTGCTTCATATCGAGGCCGCCGCGGTATCCCGTAAGCGCTCCATTCTTTCCGATGACACGGTGGCAGGGCACCATGATCAGCACCGGATTGGCTCCAATCGCCGCGCCAACGGCCCGCACCGCAGCCGGGCGTCCGATCTGGTGTGCGATCTCGGAATAGGTTGTGGTCTGCCCATAAGGAATGGAGCAGAGTGCCTGCCATACCTCCCGCTGGAACGGGGTTCCCCGGTCGTCCATCGGAATCGTAAATTCTTCTCTTGTTCCCTGGAGATATTCAGCGATCTCCGTAAGGTAAGGAAGCATTGTCACTTCATCACGAACCCATTCATGGTTCGGATAACGCTGCGCCGCCCAGGCTTCAAGTTCATCAAACGAACCGTCGTGGGAACCGACATAACCGAGCCCTTGGGCCGTAGCGGCTGCATAAAGGCTCCAGCCGTCTCCGTCGAGCCTGTCCCAATACAGGGTTACCAAGTCAGTTTTGCTTGCCGTGATCATGTTCATATTCATATGTTTGCACCTCCAGGGCAGCACCGTGCTGCCTTATTTGCCGGAATTCCAGCGGCGTTTGGCCCGTCATTTTTTTGAACAACGTAATAAAATACGGGACATTCGAATTCCCGACCCCCGCGGCAATCTCCGTGATGGATTGGTCCGTGTGGGCCAGCAGGTGTTTCGCTTCCTTTATCCTTTTGCGCTGGATATATTCAACCGGGCTGATACCCTGCACCCGCTTAAAGGTCCGCTGCAGATGAAAGGGGCTTCCGTGACAGACATCAGCCAAATGTTCCAAAGACAGCTTATCCCGAAAATGACGGTCGATATAATCGGTGATTTGGTTCACCCATTCCTGATCGGGCAGCTTCTCGCCGGTCGGCTTGCACCGCTTGCACGGACGGAAGCGGGCCGCCAGCGCCTCTTCCGCATGTTGAAAGATCCGTACATTCTCCTTATTAGGCGGTCTGGATTTGCAGGAAGGCCGGCAAAAAATCCCCGTCGTGCTGACCCCGTAAAAGAAACGGAAATCATACGCCGCATCGTTGGAAACAATCGCCTGCCACTTTTCCTCCGGAATATCCTCTTTTATCCGGCGCTTTATCTCGGTTTGGTCCATATCCCGGTCATTCCTGTGATCCTTCATCTGCCTCACCTCCACCCCCAGTATACCCTTCTTTGAGCCGTTTGGGATGAAGTTGGGAATGTAAAAGCAAGATAACGAAATGAAAGCGTCCAGGTTTCGGTATACACTGGTAAGGTAAGCAAGATGCAAAGGAGGACCTCTTATGTCTACAACATGCCGACAAGAGACGATGCATTCGGTCTGGGATGCTCCTTATTTTACGGGCGTCACCACAATGAACATTTATTGCACCCCGTGGTGCGGCGGTCATCCTAAACCTGAAAATACAATTCGCTTCCATACCCGGGAAGAAGCCGAGCTTGCGGGGTACCGGCCATGCAGAAATTGCTGCTCCACCCTTCCCCGCGGCTCCTGGGAAGACCATAAGCACGAGATCAAGCTCTTCGTCCCTGCTGAATTCAATTTCGAGGAAAACGTTAAATATTTGCTGCGCTCCTCCAATGAATGTCTGCACCGGATCGACAACAACCGGATTTACAAAGCGCTGTCCGTCGCAGACGAGACACCAGTGATCGAAATCCGTACCGGAGACTGCCGGGAGCTGGTAGTCCGTTTTCTTGGTGATACGGCCCCTTCCCGCAAATGGGTACGCGCCGAGGTGGCCCGTTATGTGCGGGAGTGGTTCGATCTGGACCGGGATATCGTCCCCTTCTATCGTTTGGCCGAATCCGATCCCCTCTTGAAAGGTCCTGTGCAGTCCTTCCGAGGCTTGCGGACCGTGGGCATCCCCGACTTGTTCGAGGCCGTCACCTGGGGAATCCTTGGGCAGCAAATCAACCTGACCTATGCCTATACGCTCAAAAGACGCCTGGTGGAGAACTTCGGAAGAAGTGTGGATTGCGAGGGAGAAACGTACTGGATTTATCCGACACCGGACAAAATCGCGGCATGTTCTGTTGAAGATCTTGCCGTGCTGCGGATGACCGTCAAAAAATGCGAATACCTGATCGATACCGCAAAGCGAATTGCCACCGGTGAGCTCAGCAAGCTGGGACTGCTTCAAACCGGAAGCCATCAGGCAGCTGAAAAGATGCTGACGAGTATCCGGGGGATCGGGCCTTGGACGGCGAACTACGTATCCATGCGGTGCCTGCGGTTTCCGTCGGCGTTTCCAATCGACGATGTCGGGCTGCACAACGCCATGAAGCATATTTTGGGAAGAGACAGTAAGCCGTCCAAGGCGGAAATCCGGCAGTTGTCCGCAGGCTGGTCGGGCTGGGAGTCATACGCCACCTTTTACCTGTGGAGAGTCTTGTATTAGGGTGCGCCAACAAATTAACGCTATAAAAACCGCTAAGCCATCGCAGATGATCGGCTTAACGGTTTTGTTTTTTTACTCTAAGACCAACGCAGATTGGCTAAAGTTCCTGCCAAAATATCTTACATCATATTTCTAATTTTCGAAAAATTCCTTTGCATATTCTACAACGCCATGGACATCGGTAAGACCACCCTCAATAAGCTCAACAGCCATGAAATGATCGTCAGAAACGTCGAATGGCGCTTTAACGCCATATGAATTGGCTTTCTTATAGCCAAATTTCGGATAATATTTGTCATGACCCATAACGACAGAACCCTTATAACCACGCTGTGCAGCGATTTTGTGGCCTTCCATAATCAGCAACTTCCCAATGCCCTTGCTTTGCATTTCTGGTAATACAGCAACAGGTGCTAGGGCAATCAGCGTATGATTCCCCACTTTTATTTCCGTAAAAAGAATATGACCCACGATTCTGTTCCTGCATTCGGCTACAAGGGACAATTCCGGAACATAGCTCGCCGAATTTCTAAGCCTTTTTACCAAATGATGCTCATCGTGGTCTGAATAGTAAGCATCTTCAAATGCTTTTTGAACGACATCGTAGACTTCGTTAATGTCTTCAAGTTTTTCTTGTCTAATGATAACATTCATGGGATTACCCCCTTGTTGATGATGATGCCGCTACATGCTGTTAATCATCATTTTAACGCTTTACAAAGAAAAAAGTGAATACGGTCAATAGACTGTACCCACTTCTATGATCGATTATAAACGCTAGACATTCTTGTGAAAAGCAATATACCCTCTTGAAATGTTCTATGATCAAATTATCTTAAATAGACGGGATTGGTCAGGCAGGTCATCACCTGTGCCCCCAGTTCCCCTATATCGCGTCTGGCCTCCATCCGGTAAAAGAGCCGGTCTTGGGGCAGCTCGCAGGTCAAGGTTAGCTCGTCATTCGCTGCCGTCCACTGCCGCTCCAATCCCCGGTCGGACCACAGGCTGATTTGATCTCCCTGGGCACGGCGGATCACGGCTTCCATCACAACAGTCCCACGCTCAGAGTTCCGCTGTACCTGATCCCCGGCGTAAGTGCCATTGATCTGAAAATCGATAAACGTGGAGTCCGGATCAAGGGTCAGCACCACATTTCCCCGGCGAATCCCTTCCAGAATTCCGGCTGCGGTCAGTGACTCCGACCGCACGTGCGCGGTCGGCCGTCCATGCTGAACCCATGGATGGGGACCGTGGAAATCGCTCCCTCCCACAGCCACGATCCGCCGGCCTTCGGCCAGGCGCTCCTGCCACCAGCTTACCGCCGTTTCGTTCAGCTCGCGCCACGGGCCGTTCCACACCTCGATCGCATCGAACGGAACGTCAAAGCCGAATTCCCACGGGCAATCCGGGCAGAAAGGATGATTCAGCACCGCAAGCGCTCCCTTTTCCCTTCCTTTGGCCAGCTGTTCCGAAGCTTGTTCCACCGTATACACCCTGAAGTCCTCCAGCGCATCCAGCCGTCCGAGCAAATTCGCATGACCCTTATAATTGGTCATCTCGACGCCTGGGATGAGCAGCAGCTCTTCCGTCTTCACCAGGGTGTTCCGGTTTTGGGAGAACGTATTATGGTCGGTCATGGCGAGAAAGGCAAGCCCTTTATCCAGACACGAGCGGGAAACCTCGCCGACGCTGTGTTTGCCGTCGCTGTAATAGGTGTGGGCATGCAAATCGCCTGGAATCCACCGTTTATGCTTGAGCTGGATCTCGATGGAGACCGAAACCTCCGTTCCTTCATCCGGCACTTTGTAGGCTCCCAGCAGCACGGCCCACTCTCCTGAGGCGATATCGCCCGAGGCATATCCGGGGGTCGCGGTTTCCAGTCCGACGAACATTTCGGTTCTGGCACCGCCGCTCCAGCCGACGATCCGCTCCGGGGAACGCAGGCCGAGGTCAATCACCGTCTTCCCGTCAGCGCGGTCGTATTGGTAAGCGACATGGATCCGTTCAGCATCAGCTGGAACGTGAAAGCGCACTTCCAGGTACGTTTTCTCCTCTTCGGGAGATATGTTCACTTGCCGCCCGATCGTTACGACCGGCAAAGGTTCCGTCTTATTCATATGTGCCTGCATGTCGTGTTCCCCCTCTTTCATCCTATTATTCTTTCGTGGCACCCAGCATGATCCCTTTCATAAAGAACCGCTGCACAAACGGATAGATGACGATCAGCGGCAGAATGGCGATCATGATTCCGGCCATTTTTACATTCGTGGTGATGAGGTAGTTGCTGGAAGACGTGCTTGAATCGATAATCATGGCTTTCAGAGCTACCTGCAGCGTATATTTCGAGCTGTCATTGATGAAAATCAGCGGTGCCGTGAACATGTTCCATCGTCCCACGAACTCAAACAGCGTCACCGTAGCCAATCCGGCGGTCGCCAGCCTCATATAAATGGCCGCGAAGATCCAGAAGTCGCCCGCACCGTCGATTTTGGCGGATTCCGAAATTTCGTAGGGGATGCTCATGAAGAAGTTCCGCATCAGCAGGATCGAAAACCCCGATACGAGTCCGGACAGCACCAGCACCGTCAGCGTGTTGATCAGGTGGAAATCCTTGTTGACCACATACAGCGGGATCAGCACCGCCTCTTGCGGAATCATCATCGTAATCAGGATGAAGGTGATCATCAGCCGTTTTCCCGGTACCCGTGGATGGATCAGCACATAGCCCGCCAGCGACGACAGCAGCACATGCAGCAGCGTTCCGAAGACCGTCACGATCGTACTGTTCAGGAAAGGTCTCCACAGATCCAGACTGTTCCAGATCGTGCGGTATCCATCCAAGCTGAATTCTTTGGGAAACAGGATGATATCCGGCCGCATGGACGCAACCCCGGAGGACAGCGAGAGCGATATGACGTTCAGGAAGGGAATGATCATCGTCAGCATCAGGCAGATAATGAACAAGGCGTTGAGCCAATCGAACACCGTCATCCGCTTCGCGTTCAAACCGTAATTCGCGTGTCTCATCATCTATTCCACCTCGTCAAATCGGGTTAGTGTCCGCACGGCAAGCGTCAAAATCAGCGTAAAGACCAGAACGAAAAAGCTCGCGGCCGCACCCACGCCAACCTGCATCTCCATAATGCCCTTCTGAAACGTGTACATCATCAGCACATCGACATGGGAAGAAGTCGACGGATTGCGGAGGACAAAGACCTGGTCGAAGATCCTCAGCACCCCGAGCGTATTCAGCAGGATAATGACTTTCATCGTTCCTTTCAGCTGGGGAAGTGTCACGAATCGCACAAGCTGCCACCTGGTAGCCCCGTCCATGCGGGCTGCTTCGTACAAGGACGGATTAATCGAAACGATCGCGGCAAGAAACAGGATACAGCTGTAGCCCATGTCCTTCCATGTGGAGACCAGGATCATGACCCATCTCGCCCAGGTGGACTCGGCCAGAAAATGGATAGGTTCGATGCCGGCCACCTTGTGAAGCACCAAATTGACGATACCGGTGTCGGGCGAAAGGAGGAAGATCCACATTCCCCCGATCACGACCCAGGACAGCAAATGCGGGATGTAGAGCAGCATCTGCGCCGTTTTTTTAAACCATGCCGTCATGACTTCATTCAGGGATAAAGCGATGACCAGGGGGGCGACAAATCCGAAGACCAGAATGCCTCCCCCGATCACCACCGTATTGCCCAGTGCTTTCCAGAAAAACGGATCATGCCACACTGCCGCATAATTCGCAAATCCGATATAGGGACGTTCGCCCATCAGCTTGTAGTCCTGAAAACTGATCTGCAGTCCCCGCGCGAGCGGATAATAACCGTAAATGATAAAGTAAATGACGACGGGAAGCATCATGGCATAGAGTACGCCGTATTTACGAATCGCTCTCATCTTGTCTAACTTCACATCCTATCGGGTAAAATCAAACCGCGGGAGCTATTCGTCGATCAAATTCGCGCTCTTCAGTTCCTCCCGCATTTTCTTGACGGCATCGGCGGCGGGCATTTCCCCGGACATGGCTTTCAGCGCGTAATTTTGTACGATTTTTTCCGCGTCCGGCCAGCCTGGAAGGGCTAGTTCAAGCGTCGCATGCTGTTTGACCAGTTCTTGGGCGGCCTCGACGCCCGGCAGTTTGTCAAACGGGGACTTGACGTTTTCGTTGTACCAGAACGGCACGCCATGGTCCATGTTGTGCTCCTTGCCCTCTGCCGTCAGCGTATATTGGCCGCCGCTCTCGGTATAATCGACGTCTTTAATACCAAGGCTGCCGAGGGTGATGCCGTCCTTGGAGTTCCAGAACTCCAGGAATTTCTCTGCCGCTTCTACATGCGGCGCATTTTGCGGCACGATCCAGAAGTCGGGGTCGCCCCGGCGCATCAGGATGTTGCCGTCCGGACCGGCGGCGCTGGCGATCGCTTCCGCCTGGAACGTTGTATTCGGATCCTGCTCTTTACGCAGGTTGTTGAACATGCCAACCCAGGCATCCCAGTACGTCACCATGCCGACCCGGTCGGTCAGGAACAGGTTGCGCATTTTGCCTGTATCGTTCGTTACGAAGTTTGGATCCATGATGCCTTCCTTGACCAGCTTGGCAAACCATTCATACATCGGAATCGCTTCGTCGGAAGCATACGGGATCGTCCGCTTGCCGTCCTTCATCACATAGCGGTACTTCAAACCGGCCGCACTCATGAACCCCTGAATGTCATATAAGCCGGACGTGCTCAAGCCGTAGGTGTCGTTTTTGCCGTTGCCATCCGGATCCTGCTCTTTAAAAGCTTTTAGCACCTGATAATATTCGTCCAGCGTTTTCGGCTCCTGCAGATGCAGCTTATCCAGCCAGTCCTTACGGACGATCGGCATCGTGCCGCCCTGGAATTTCGTGAAGACGGCATGGATTTTGCCATCCTTGTCTTTCAGCTGATCCCATTCAGCGGTGGGAATCACCTTCGGATCAGAGAGCGTGCTCGACCCCTTAACAAAATCGCTTAGATCCGTCACCGCACCCTGCCCGACAAATTGATCCAGCTTGCCAAGATCGCTGAGCTCGATCAGATCGTATTTCTCGCCCGAACCCAGCACGGTCAGCACTTTCTGGTCGTAGTCGCTCGCCGGCTTTTCGATCGTCACGTCAATGCCGGTTAACCGCTTAATCTCAGCCTCGAACTGTTTCATCTCATCCGGAGTTTTCCCGCCGACGTTAGCGGAGAGAATGCGAAGCTTCATTTCCGGCTGTTTGCCGGTATCCGCTCCCCCTTCCGCCGCCTTACCCGTGTCGCCTCCGCCGCTACTGCATGCCGAGACCAGGAGTGAACCTGCCAGCAGGGTTGCCATCAAAATACCTGACTTTCTTTTCATTCAAAACACCTCCAACCATGATTTTTTTTAGATTATAGAATGATAAATTTTCAGCGGAGCTGAACGATTCTATAATCGCAAGAAAAACTTCCACTGGACGCGGTCTGTCTTCTTTGAAGGTACGTCGATAGACGTTTTTCTTATAGATAGCAATGTGTAAACGGTTTAATGGGTGCACGCGCAGGAACCGCGCTCCACCAGTTCGGACGGAAGGAGTATCCGCTTAACCCCAACTGCGCCGGCAGTCACCTGCTCGATCAGCAGGCGGGCCGCTTCCATGCCGATTGTTCTTGCATCCAGCCTCATCCCGGTTAACGGTGGATGCATCGCGGGCGGGAAATGGTCGCCTCCGCTGAAAGCGATAACGGAAAGATCAGCGGGAATGACAAGTCCAAGCTCTTCCGCCGCTTGATAAATGCCCATAGCCATCGATTCGTTGTCCGCCAGGATGGCGGAAATTCCAGAATGTTCGCGAAGCATCTGCAGGGTCATCTCGTATCCGAAGCGGATCGAGGTTCCATCGTCATCCGGCTTGTTCAGGATCAGTCCTGCCAGCGAATCCACACCGGATTCGCGGTGGGCCAAATAATAACCCAGCTCCCGATCCTCCGCCACGGTCCGGTCCTTCGCCGAGTTGAGAAACAAAATACGCCGGTGCCCTTGCGATAGAAGAAGCCTGACCGCTTTGGCGGCCGCCGCGATATTGTCGTTATCGACGGAGCATACCTGTCCGGCCCGTTCACCTGATGGGCGTCCTACCACAACGATGGGGACGTGTCTCTTCAGCCGGTCTTCAATTCGGGGATCGTCATGAATCGGGTCGAGCAAAATTTCTCCGTCCACCGGATCTGAAGCGATAAGCTCCACCTGCTTCAGCAGGGAAGGCTGCAAAATGTTGATCAATATCCGGTAGCCATGTTCATAACAAACCTCCATCATGCCGTCGAGCAATTCGTGCTGGAACGCGTCCAGCGGCATTTTCTCGCTGCGCATGTTCAGCCCGATAATGTTGGTTTTCCGGTTTACGAGGCTCCTTGCCCAGTAATTCGGCCTGTAATTCAATTCCTCCGCCGCCTTAAGCACACGCTGCGTGACTTCTTTGCTGATGGGACGTTTCTTGCTGAACACGCTGGATACCGTACCTTTCGAAACCCCCGCAGCTTTTGCTACATCAGCAATCGTAACCACGTTCGCCTAATCCTCTCCTTCATGTCTTGGCTTGGAATTTGTCTCAAGTACAAGTCCTACATTAAACCGGTTTTGTTAAAAACGTTCCATGTTCATGAAATATGTATGTAAAACCTGAACATTCGATGATCAATTCCGGCATTAAACCGTTTTTTCTTGTCCAGCGGTTTGGCACATCCCGCTCCGCACGCTGGATTTCAGCACAAAAAAAACCCGCAAAGCGGGGTTTTGCATTGATGTCTTATTCAGATATGCTGCGGTTTACTCAACAAGCCGAAGCCCGATGACACAGCCGATGACGCCCATGATGCAAAACAGTCGAACCGGCGTTTTCGATTCCTTGAAAAACATCATGCCCACAACGGCCGCTCCAACCGAACCGATCCCGGTCCAGACCGCATAAGCCGTCGACAGAGGGATCGACTCGATCGCTCTGACCAGCAATGAAAAGCTTGCGATGAAACCGCCGATAAGAATGAGGTTGTTGGTCCAGTTATTATGTTCCGATACCCTTTTGATTCCGATCACGCCGACGATTTCAAGCAATCCGGCAGCAATAAGCAGCACCCAAGCCATTAGCTGTGTTCCTCCCCGCTGGTAAGTTTTAAACCGATGATAAACAGCAATAAGAGCAAAATAATGCCGACTTTCAGGAGGCCAATACCACCGGAATAAACAGCTTCCACAACCACGGTTCCGATCGTGCCGATCCCGGCAAAAACGGCGTAGGTTGTCCCGACCGGCAGAACCTTCGCTGCACGGATGACCAGCTCAAAGCTCGTCAGCAGGGCAATCAGTACGATGATGGAGGGAATCTCCACATATTTGAAGCCTGAAGCCCAGACGATTTCGAGGATTCCCCCGATCGCCACATAAGCCCACGCCTGGTTTTTGCTTAACGGTTTGCGCGGTTTCACGGGTTTCGCTGGCGTCGCGGTTTTTGCTTGCTCATTCATTTCGATCCCTTCCTTTCGCCTTATCCGTTTGCTGCTCTTGCTCGTGCCGCAAATACTCGTCGACGATGCGGTCGATGTAGTTTATCGTATCTTCATCCAGTCCGAGGACCTTTTCGCTTGCCCCGGCTTCGGGGCGAATCCACTCCCAATACTTCTCCAGCACGTCTTCCCGGCCATCAAACCACCCTTCGCCAATGGTCAGCAGCCGCTGTGCCAACTGTCTGGATGCCGGTGAATCCGGCGGCTCTTCGATGTGGCGATGAATGTCCCGCAGCAGGCCGATCCATTCATCCGACCGCGGATCATCCTCATCAATCTTCGGCAGCTTCTCGATAATCGGGAGCTCATCGGGAGCAAACTGCCGAACCCTGTTGTTCCGCTGGACGGATTTTGCTGCCGAGTCGGCTTCTCTTGAATGGAGCATCTGGATGAACAGGACCAGTTCTTCCACCGGCACGTCACCCCGGAGCTCGATCGTGCGCAGCGTCGTCAGCAGCCGGCGCTCGAGCAGCTCGAGGCGATGCTTTTCATCCTGGAGCAAATCAAGCTGCATCCGAATTGCGTGTGTCCATTTTTCGGCGTGAGACCCTCCGGCTTCTGCCTCTAAGACGTTTCGGATTTGTCCCAGTGTAAACCCAAGCTGCTTCAAAGTCGTAATGTGATGCAGCTTCATGATGTCGTCTTCGTTGTAGTACCGATATCCGGCATCAGATACGAAAGAGGGAGTCAGGATACCCATTTCATCGTAATAGCGCAGCGTGCGGATGGAGATACCGGCCTCCTTGGCCAATTGTCCAATTTTATACATCAACTTAAGCACCTCCCATATCCATACTAAACCCTCACGTATAGGTGAGAGTCAAGCACAAATACCGCTGGTTTCCCGACAAAAAAAGCACCCCTTATAGAGCATCGGAACAGCCCTGGCTGTCCAATGTCTGATAAGCGGTGCATTCGTGTACTTCGTAAGCTTTAATGACTCCCTCGAAAACCGGTTCGCCAAGAGGGGTACAGCGGTTTCCATCCCAGTCCGCGGGCTTTGGCATTTGCCGCACCACGTTCCCAAGGCTGCCCCTCACCTGCAGCGGTGTGCAGCAGGGAAACACCGACCGACTCTGCAAAAATCGGGAGCCAATCGGTACCCCGTGCCGGCTCGTCATCCACAATATTATAAGCACCGGACGGCCAATCCAGCGCTTGGCATGCGGCATGGGCGGCGTCCTCCACATGTACGAATGAGGAAACTCCTTTATTGGCAGACATTCGTCCTTCACGCACCTCTTCGGCCATATACCCGCCGCTCGTATACCATGTTCCGGGACCATAAAACAACCCGTAGCGAAGAATGACATGCTCCGGAATTTCCGCTGCGGTCTCCTCAAGTGCAGCAACGGCATCCACGGTACGTTTACGGGAAGGATCCGCAGATTCGACATCCAGAGGTACATTTTCGGTCGCCGGACCATTCCCCGGCTGATAAGCCCACGCAATGCTCTGGACAATGATTCGTTTCACGCCGGCTTCGCGGGCGGCATCGACCAAATGACGGGTTCCTTCCACCCGAATGCGGGAGTTTTCCGCGAAAACCCGGCTGCCGAGGGATGTCAGCTGGTGGATGACGACTTCCGGGCTTGTTTCGCGGACTGCTGCAAAAGTAGCATCCCGGTCAAATGCATCCGCGACGAGGGCTTTAGCTCCCAATGATTCAATGACTTGTATGTTTTCCGGCCGATGAGTCGTACCTGTCACCGTATGGCCGGCCTGGACCAGCCGTGGCACCAGCATACGGCCGACAGCTCCGGAAGCGCCTGCGATCAAAATATTCATGCGCCCTCTCCCCTTTCATGCATCGTAAATTCCATGACACGGCTATTGTAGCATGAGTCATTGACGGGAATAAGGGCCAATCCACAGCGGTTTGGAGCAGACCAATTTGAAAATAAACCTAAAGCTGAAGTCAGAGATGCCGTGTATTTTTTCTAGATGATCTCCCCTTCATCCTCTGGCCATTCTTCGGCAAGCGGCCGAACCCGGACAGCACTGACTTTAAAATCAGGCATTTTGCAGTATGGATCCAGCTCCGGATTGGTGGCCAAATTCACATTCTGAGCGTCTCCCCAATGCATCGGTATAAATACGGTATCCTCACGAATTTTGTCAGAATACCGGCTGCGTACGGTAACCGTCCCCCGTTTGGAACTGACGCGCACGAGCGCTCCGTCTTCAATCCGGTGCTTACGCGCGGTCAGCGGGTGAATCTCCATGAAGCTCTCCACGAACTTTGCGGCGAGCACCGGGCTGCGCCGGGTTTGAACGCCCGTCAAATAATGCGGAAGCACCCTGCCGTTGGTCATGATGAGCGGATATTCGCCGTCCGTTTCCTCGCCCTGTGAAGCAACAGGTACCGTCTGAAACCGGGCAAGTCCGTCGGAGTGAGCGAAAGAACGTTCAAATAACCGCCCTGTCCCCGGGTGGTCGGTTGACGGGCACGGCCAGTAAATGCCTTCTTCCCGCCGCAGGCGTTCGTAAGTGATCCCGAAGTAGTCGGCAATCCCGCCCTGACTGGCTTTTCTTAGCTCATTAAAAATTTCTTCTGCATCCTTAAACGGAAAATAAGTCCCTCTGCCGAGCCTTTCCGCAACCGAGCACAAGATCTGCCAATCATGGAGCGTCTCGCCCGGCGCCGGTCTGGCTGCTTCCCTCAGCAGCACGCGGCCTTCCAGATTCGTCAGTGTCCCTTCGTTTTCCATATAGGAAGTGACCGGCAGGACAATGTCCGCGTATTTTGCCGTTTCGGACAGAAACATATCGGCGACGACCAGAAAATCAAGCTTCCGGATGCCCTCCTCCACCATCGAAGCATGGGGATTAGAAACAACCGGATTCGAGCCCATGACGAATAACGCTTTGATCTGTTCCTTGTATACGAGCTCCATCATTTCATAGGCGGATACCCCTTTCCCTGGGAGCTCTTCGGGCGGAATTCCCCAAACCTTTGCCACGAACGCGCGGTCGTTTTCATTTTCGATCGAACGGTAGCCGGGCAGCTGATCCGCCTTCTGTCCATGCTCTCGGCCTCCCTGGCCGTTCCCCTGGCCCGTAACGGCACCGTAGCCGCAGCCTTCCCTGCCGATTTTCCCAGTGGCCAGAACCATATTCAGAAAATTCCGGACCGCCATATGCCCATCGGCATGCTGCTCTACGCCGCGCGCAGTAAACACCATGCCGGTGCCCGCTTTGGCGTAAGTTACGGCAGCGGCTCTTATCTGCTCAACGCTTACGCCTGTTAACTCGGCAATCCCTTCCAAATCTATTCGGAGCAAATCAGCCTTGAGCTGGTCAAAATTCGTTGTGCGGCTCTGAATAAATGCCGAGTCGATCAAATTTTCGTCCAAGATGACCTTCAGCATACCGCTCACCAAAGCGCTGTCGGTTCCCGGCTTCACCTGGAGATGAAGATCCGCCAGCTCTGCAGTCGCGGTTGCCCGGGGATCAATGACGATGATGAATGCTCCATTCTCTTTCGCCCGGATAAAATAAGGCATGAGGGTTGGCTGGCACTCCGCGATGTTTGTGCCGGCGAGGATAATGCATTCGGCTAGCGGGATTTCCGACAGCTGATTGGTCAGCCCCCGGTCGATCCCGAACGTCTTCACCCCGGCCGATGCCGCAGCCGACATGCAAAATCTCCCGTTATAGTCGATGTACCGGCTTCGGAGGGCCACTCTCGCAAATTTGCCAAGTGCATACGCCGTTTCATTCGTCAAAGAACCGCCGCCATATACACCGACGGCATCGCGGCCGTACGCCTCCTGAATGGCCGAGAACCGCGCTGCGACGGTGTCCAATGCTTCTTCCCAAGAGGCGCGGACCAATTCTCCGTTCTTCCGTACCAGCGGATACAGGAGGCGGTCCCGGCTTGAAGCATGCTGGTGTGCGTTCATCCCTTTCACGCACAGCCGCCCCTCGGACGCGGCATTGGGGACTCCCGTCGCCTGAAAACCCGATCGCTGCCTGGCCTCCCCGGGTGCAATCTCTACGGTCATTTTGCACTGCACGCTGCAAAAAGGGCATTGCGTATTCATCGTCAAGGTCATATGCCCACCGTCCTTTCTTCAGAGTGTATGTCGGATTGTGCGTCGATTCCTGTGGATTGAGTGATGCTTATCGTTTCGAGCAGCGATTCGCGCTCATCGGGATCGAGCAGCTTCTCCCGTAAACGATGAAGCCCGTATCGTTCCAGCCACTCCCACACCGGTTCCCGATAATAGGCGGAATCTCGGTACAGCGCAAGGCAGCCGAGAGCCATGTCGATGATGTCCCCGGCATTGGGCAGGACACCGACCAGTTGAGCCGGCTTGACCGGATGCTCCATATGTCCGCCGGCGTACAATTCCCATCCGGCCGGGGATGCACCGATCCCGAGATCATGTACAAGGATGCCCGCCGGGTCGCGCGGACCCGCAGACACCGCGATGCCTACCCGTGCCGGCATGAACCATCCTGTACTTCTTCGCTCCAGTTCGAGCGCGATCCGCCCGGCGTCCGAATGCGGAATTCCTGGTGAGACGACCGAGCTTGCCGACACGCGGATCATGGGCTCTCCGCCGTCGGCGGAGCGATGGATGCCGAGATAATAAGCGGCGGCCGATCGGCATACCGGGCAGCCGTCCGGGCGCTTCCAGCCCAGACGCAGCAGGGCCGCTTGGACGCTCGCATCGCTGCCCGGGTACAGTGCGGCCCTGATCGCTGCACGGTCCATGTCCGTGCAGCCGCAGATCGGCACCGGAGCAGCGGCCGGAGCCGCCTTCTTCCCTCCTGAGGACTTCGCCAGCTCCAGAATCGCGGCCACCATCGGCTTGCAGCCTCCGCAAGAACCGGACGCCTTGGTCCGCTCCCGGATCTGGTCCACGGTTTGTGCCTCGTCCAGACCGGCGGCTTCCATAATGGCAGCTTTTGTGACACTGTTGCAATTGCAAACCGTGTCCTGATCCCCCATAGCTTCGGCCGTTTTGGCCAGTGAAGAATTCCCCCCGGCAGGCTGAGCCTTCAAGGCGGACACCGGCGCCCGCCGCTTTAAATAGCCCAACAGCTCCGTCCCTTCCGAAGTGTCACCAAAGAGCACAGCTCCGGCTATCCTGCCGTTTTTCATCGTCACCTTCTTATAGGTCCCTTTCACGCCGTCGAAGTGCTGCAGCGCCGTTTCGCAATCTCCACCCTGGATCAGCCCGGCGGAAAATACCTCGACGCCTGACACCTTAAGCTGTGCATAAGGGACTGAGCCCGGATAGGGCTCCGTGTGCCGCCCGCATAAATGCATGGCGAGTACGCGTGCCTGCTCATATAACGGGGCTACCAGGCCGTAGACAATGCCGCGGTGCTCCGCGCATTCCCCAACGGCATATACATGGTCAGCACTCGTCTGCATATAATCATCCACGACAATCGCCCGGTTTGTGCGAATGCCGCTGGCTTCCGCTACGGAAATGTTCGGACGAATGCCCACAGCCAGAACGATCAAGTCAGCCCCAAGCCGGCTGCCGTCAGAGAACTGCAGGCCTTCCGCACGTTTCCTGCCGAGAATACGCTCCGTTCGTTTTTCAACCAGAAAACGCATCCCCTGCTGGGTCAGCTCCCGCTTCAGCATCTCCGCTGCGGAGGCATCCAGCTGCCGGTTCATCAGATACAAAGCGTTATGGATGACATCGACCTCCATGCCGAGGTTTAGCAGTCCCCTTGCCGCTTCCAATCCGAGCAGTCCTCCACCGATTACGGCTGCATGCTTATACGTTCGAGAAGCTTCCATCATCCGCTCACAATCTGCGATATTCCGGAAAGCCGTCACTCCCGGCTTATGAATGCCTGGGATTTTGGGCATAAAGGCCGAGGAGCCGGTCGCAATAATGAGCCGGTCATAAGGCTCCACACGCCCGGATGCCGTGTAGATCCGCTGCTGGTCGGGATCGACGCGAAGTACAGTTTCTCCTGTATACAGGGAAATCCCCCGTTCTGTATACCAAGCCCAATCATGGATCGTAATATCATCTACATTTGTTCCGCCTTGGAGCACTTTTGACAGCATAATCCGGTTGTAATTGGGATGGGGCTCATTTCCGAACACAGTGATTTCATACCGGTCGGGCGCAAAATCGCATATATGCTCCACGCATCTCATCCCTGCCATCCCGTTGCCGACTACGACAAGCCTGGGCTTCCCCATTGCAGTCACCTCCGCTAAAAAACTGTGTAGGCCAGGCCTAAAAATAAAAAAACCCGTCCCTTGGAGATCAAGAGAACGGGCGTCATTGCCAGTTAGCCAACAGGTACACCGTTGTACCGGAAAATGGATTTGAATTGAGCATAATCGAAAATGAAATTAATGTCAACATATATTACACGACATTCTAATATTCACCAAAATCACGATGATTCATGTCCCGATAACAAAATTTATGTATAGTTTATTGACACGCATTTTACATTCCACTATAATTCATTTCGAAATCACAAAGACGTGATCTTTCATCCGGGAAGAATACTTCCCATGGCAATGAGGCCGCTGGTTGTCCGCTTATGGGCAATCTGCGGCTTTTTGTATTGTATGCGATAAAAGATATGGAGGAGATGGAGATGAAAGAAGGAACGACGTTTTGGAAAAGTGGGCATAAACCGTCTTTATTCAGCGCATTTTTCTATTTTGACATCAGCTTTATGATTTGGGTGCTCCTCGGGCCGCTGAGCGTCATTATGATGGAAGATTATCCGATGACCGCGTCTCAAAAAGCGAACCTGGTCGCGCTGCCGGTGCTGGGCGGTTCGGTACTGAGGCTGGTCCTCGGTTTCCTGACCGATTATATCGGGCCGAAGCGCACCGGACAGCTCGGAATGCTGCTGACGATGGTGCCGCTGATCTGGGGCTGGCGGTTCGTAGACTCGCTCGGCGAGCTGCACGTCATCGCCCTGCTGCTCGGCATTGCCGGGGCTTCGTTCTCGGCTGCGCTTCCGCTCGCCAGCCGCTGGTATCCGCCGCAGTATCAAGGCCTGGCGATGGGCATCGCCGGAGCCGGGAACAGCGGTACGGTGCTGAGCACGCTGTTCGCGAACCGGCTGGCACAGCATTTTGGCGGATGGGAAGCCGTATTCGGCATCGCCTTGATCCCGATCGTCATCGTGTTTATATTCTTCAGCATTTTTGCCAAAGACAGCCCCAACCAGCCTGCCCCCAAAAAATTGTCCGAGTACGGCTCGGTGTTAAAGCAAAAGGATACCTGGCTATTTTGCTGGCTGTACTGTGTTACGTTCGGCGGCTTTGTCGGTCTGACCAATTACCTGACGATCTTTTTTCATACGCAATATAATCTTTCGGCTGTGCATGCCGCTGATTTTACGACCGTATGCGTCATCGCGGGGAGCCTCTTCCGTCCGGTGGGCGGGTATTTGTCCGATCGGATCGGAGGCGTCCGCATGCTGCTCATCTTGTATACCGGGGCAGCCATCATGCTCGCCTGCGTCTCCTCGCTGCCGCCGCTGTACGTGATCTCCATCCTTCTTTTTGCCGGAATGATGTGCCTGGGTGCCGGCAACGGCTCGGTCTTCCAGCTTGTGCCCCAGCGTTTTCGTGATGAGATCGGCATTGTTACAGGCATCGTCGGCGCTGCCGGCGGGTTCGGCGGTTATCTGCTGCCGCTTGTGCTCGGCGGATTGTACGAGTCTACCGGGTCGTATACGCCCGGGTTTCTGATTCTGAGCGGTGTGGCCGTAGCCAGTGTGCTGGTGGTGTTGGCGGCAAAAGGCCAATGGAAGAAAACTTGGTTTGCTGCGTCTTCCGCAAAGAAGCTAATAACGGATCCGGTGAATGCCGAATTCAAATCGTAATTCAAGATCGCTGGCGTATAACCTAGCGCCTTCAACGTCAAACAGCCAGTCCACCGATCCGTCGGAAGGTGCAATATATCCGTCCAGACTAACCGCGGGATACAGCACTACTTTCGAGCTTTTCATGTTTTTATCGCTCCCTTCTGTCATATGTTACAATGTAACTACGACATAACTTGACGTGATTAGGAGGATATCATGAATGAGCGGAGATTAGCCATGATGCGGATCATCGACTCACGGAAGAAGTTTACGGCCCGCGAATTAGCTGAACGTTTTAACGTCTCGGTCCGGACCATCCAGCGCGACCTGGATTACCTGCAGCAAATCGGTTTTCCGCTGTACAGCGAACAAGGGGCTCATGGCGGATACCGCGCGCTGGAGAACCGAATTCTGCCGCCGCTGCAGCTGACCCGAACCGAGGCGCTCGGTTTGTTTCTGATGCTCGAAATGCTGGAGAAGGTGCCCGATTTCCCTTTTGACGCGATCCGCTCCCACTTGGCCGTGCAATATTACGGGTCCCTGCCTTCCGACGTACAGACTAATATCGATCAGATGCGCAGCCATATTTCTTTCCGAATGATGCAGCTGCATGAACCTGCACCTTGGACGACTGAGATTTTAGAAGCTTCGATCGCCAAACAGGAAATCCGTATCGTGTATAGGTCCGCCAAAGGGTCTAAGGAGCACAACGTGTACCCCTATGGCATTTATTTTGAGAATGGCTATTGGTATATGCCTGCGCGAAATCCGGAGAAGACGCTGCTTTTTCGCGTGGACCGGATCCAGCATGTGGAGAAAACCTGTGCGAACGATCCGGAAGTGCCATCTTTGGCTGAGTGGATGCAGTCAACCGATGATCGGGACAAAGCCGAGGTGGTGCTGCGGTTTACCCCTTTTGGTATGCGGCTTGCCAAAGACGATCCGATTTTGCATACGGCTGCGGACGGACAGTGGAGCGGCCCGGTTCCGCTTGAAGAGTTCCCGTTTACAGCCCGGAGGCTGCTCCGCTTTGGCCCGGATGTTCAGGTTGTATCACCGCCCCGGCTGAGGGATTTGGTGCTTCAGCTGCTGCAAGACAGCATAAGCCAGTACAAGGAGTAGGCAAAAAAACACTCCCCGCAGGGAGTGTTTTTTACTGGTCTCTGACCCAAAAGGAATTGGTATACACATGCCTAAACCCTTGGACCAGCATATGGTTATGACTTGAAGAGCCGAACACCACATCCGTGTACACCGTCGACAGGCCAGTCCGCTTCGCCTCCGACAACCGATGGCGGATCAGCGTCGTCTGGCATCCCCTGCCCCTAAACGCGGGCAAGGTATAATCGTTGGCCAAATAGCCTTTTCCCGCATGGATGAACATTGATCCGATCCCGGCCAGCTGGCCATCCGAATAGGCGAGGTAATTCCGAAATTCTGGGAGGGTAAAGTACCGTTTTTTTCTCGCCAAAATATCAGCTGGGACGCCTCCCATCAGATCACTGACGGCCTCCAGCAAAACGTCGACATTGCCTTCGTCCACCGGTTCAATGGTAATATCCGGATGCACTGCTGCAGCCTCAGCCGGCTCGGCCTCTAAAAATGCCAGCTGATCTGTGGGCAGAAATCCCTTGCGGTGCAATGCCAGCGCAACCTGCTCGTTCAGCCGGGTTGGTGCCATATCAAAACAAGGACGGGTATTTCTTTGCTCGTATTCACTGACAATTTGGCCCAAATGCTCCAGATCCGCGATTCCGAATCCTTTCACCCGATTGTAGTAGAGCGAATCCGGACCGGTAGCTTCGACTAGCAAACGGGCACTGCCGATTCGAATTTCTTCCAGACGCTTGTCTTGCGAGGAAAGCGCCCGCCTTGCGTTAAATCGGGTCAGTTCCAGCTCTATTTCCTCGATATCGTTTA
This sequence comes from Paenibacillus favisporus, assembly GCF_040545415.1. Classification (NCBI taxonomy): domain Bacteria; kingdom Bacillati; phylum Bacillota; class Bacilli; order Caryophanales; family Paenibacillaceae; genus Paenibacillus; species Paenibacillus favisporus. The sequence continues at coordinate 1,720,341 of NZ_JBEPLV010000001.1, forward strand.
CTTTCTGATGAACCTTTTGCTGAATCAAACCTATTCCCCCTTACTTGTTCCGGGTTGCCTCATTCCCCCGGTGCTCGTACCAGGCTGCTGCAGGCCTTGTTGCCGGATATCCGAATTGCTCCCGGTATTTTTTCCTTTCTTCGGTAAAATCAGGCCATTCCCGCTCGCTGCCCGGATGGTTGGCATGATGCACAAGACAGCGAAGAGCATCCTCCAGGCAAGGATCCTCCCAGTATCCGAGATGCACCTCCATTTTATCTATGAAGTCCGCACCGTCCAGGTCTTTAATCTCATCCAGCGAGTAGTATCCCATGTCAACCACCCTTGCGGCCACTTTCGGACCAATCGAGGGCACGGATTGAAACATGGCCAGCCCCTTTAGCATGTTGGCGCGTTCGCGGGTGATTTCCAGCATTTGTGATAACTGTGCGGTATCGAGGTTGGCAATATCGTTCAGTTTCACTTTAAAGGCTCTTAAATGGGCACGTTCCTCCGGGGTCAGCGGGAGTTTGGGCGGTGTTTGCTTCAAGTGTATCACCTCATGAATGGACTATCGATTCAGGCAGATCCGTCAATGAACGTCGATTGGACATCCACTGGAACCCCATTATATACCAGGAAGCTTCGGGCGACAATTTTTCTGACGACAGCCCGCTAAAGCTTAGCAATTCCTCAAATATAAACAAAGCCCGGTATCAACCGATACCAGGCTTCGTTTTCTATTGTCATTTCTGATGATTTACGGGTACACGCTTGATGAACAGGGCAATCACAAATCCGATGACTGCGATAATCATCCCGAACATAAACGCATTTGAAACGCCTGAAGTCAACGCGTCAAGCGGATTGCCGCCGGGGTGCGCCTCAGTGTAATGCTCCTGGCCTGCCGACATCACGCTGACGGCAAGTGCAGTGCCGATGGCACCGGCTACCTGCTGCAGCGTGTTCATGATGGCTGTGCCGTCCGGGTAGTATTCACGCGGCAGCTGATTCAGCCCGTTCGTCTGTGCCGGCATCATAACCATCGAAATGCCGATCATCAGGCAGGTATGAAGCACGATCACGAGGAACGCCGCTGAAGCGGCCGTTACGCCCGAGAAGAACCACAGGGATGCGGCAGCCACCAGAAATCCGGGGAACACGAGCCATTTGGGTCCGTATTTGTCAAAGAGGCGCCCCATGATCGGCGACATGATCCCGTTGATGATTCCCCCCGGCAGCATGAGCAGGCCGGCATAAAACGCCGATTTGCCAAAACCACCTTGAAGGAACAGCGGCAGTACCAGCATTGACGACAGAATGATCATCATGCTGATGAAGATCATCACTACGCCAACGGAAAACATCGGATATCTAAAAGCGCGCAGATTAATCATCGGCTGCTTCATCGACAGCTGACGCCATCCGAACAGCAAGAGGCCGACCACACCAATAACTAGCGACAAGATTACTTTGGTGCTCGTCCAGCCACCGCTCCCTTCACCGGCGCTGCTGAAGCCAAACACGATGCCGCCGAATCCGATGGTGGACAGCGCGATGGACAGCAGGTCGATCTTCGGCTTGGTGATGCTGGACACATTTTGCATAAACGCAATGCCGAATACCAGAGCCAGAATCAAAAACGGCAGCGACAGCCAGAAAATCCAGTGCCAGCTGAGGTTCTCGATTAACAGACCCGCGATCGTCGGTCCGACCGCCGGCGCAAACATGATGACCAGCCCGATGATTCCCATCGCGCCTCCCCGCTTCTCCGGCGGAAAAATGACCAAAATCGTATTAAACATCAGCGGCAGCATAATGCCTGTTCCGATCGCCTGCACAACGCGGGCCACCATCAAAAATTCAAACGATGGCGCAAGCGCTGCTATCAGGGTCCCGACAATCGAAAAGCTGAGCGCTGTAATAAATAGCTGCCTTGTGGTAAACCACTGCAGCAGCAATCCCGACACCGGGACCAGAATGCCCAAGGTCAGCAGGTATCCGGTCGTCAGCCATTGCGCTGTCGAAGGCGTGATATGCATGACCTGCATCAAATCACTGAGCGCGATATTCAGCGCCGTTTCACTGAACATGCCGATAAATCCGGCAATGAGAAGTGAAATCATGATCGGTAAAACTTTAAATTTTTTCTCCGTTTGCATTTGAGCTTGCGTATGCTGTACGGCTGCTTCCACAATCCCATCCTCCTGTCATATGTCCAATGTCTCGCTTATCTCTCTTTATATGTCTCTATCTATTTTCTCTAATATCTGTAATCTCTCTATTCATTCGGCCTTATTTTTCTTTATGTGCTTCATCCGATGTATTTTTGGCCAAAAGGCGGTCCAGCAATATGCCAACATATTTGGATGCAAGGAATATAGGTCCCGTATCCTTGTTCGTCTGGGCGATCAGCAGCGATCCTTCGAGCAATGAAAGGATGACTGTCGCGGCTTCCTGTGAACGGGACAGCTCTACCCCGGCATCCTGCAGCCGTGTGGTCAGGACTCTCTCCCACTCCTGAAGCACGCCTTGACAAGCCTCTCTCAGGGTATTGCTGATGCAGGAGGTTTCTACCGCATTCCAGAAGCTGAGCGGGATAAACCCTTCGAAATTGGTGGCTTTGGCATCGGCCGCAATCACATCGATACAATGCTGAATGGCCTGAGACGGATCGTCAAACCGGTTAAAAGCCTCTTCCCACTTGTCGGATACCGCACTTTTAATCCGTAAAATGCATTCTTGGGCAAGCTCCTCCTTACCCTCTGGGAAATAATAATACAGTGAGCCTTTAGGGCAATGGCTTTCCTTGATAATTTGGTTTAATCCCGTTCCGTGATAGCCCTGTTTGGCAAAAAGACGTGTTGCTGTTTCCACGATGGATTCACGGGAATTGGGCTTTTCCGTCATCGCGCTTATGACCTCCTTTCAAAATTATAACGAACGGTCTACATATTATAGTCGATGAAATGCGCTTTCTGTCAACTCATTTTTTTATGAAAAATGTGGTTAGCTTGAACTTTACCGAAGAAAATACAAAAAAGCATTCCGACTGCCGTACAGCCGAAATGCTTTCTTAATACTCGTTTAAAACGTCACAGCGTATTTTGCTGTTTGATCCAGTCCCTTTTGAATAATGTTCTTTGCTTCGGCAGGCATCTGGTTATGTCCCTCAATAATGATTTCTTCCGGCGTAATTCCCCACAGCATCAAGTTGGATTTAACGAAACGGATCGCCCCTTCAAAAGGAGCCATGTCCTCCGTGGAGTAAATGCCGCCCCGGGCATTCAGCAGAACCACTTTACGCCCCCCGGCTAGACCGACGGGGCCTTCGGGTGTGTATCGGAACATGGTTCCGGCTTGAGCCAAATAGGACAGATACGTAATCAGCGGTGCAGGCGCAGCGTAGTTCCAGAGCGGGAACGCGATGACCACCTTGTCGGAGGCGAGAAACTGATCGATATGAACGCGAACCAAATCGGCGATATTCGTCTCCTCTGGCGTCAACTCCTGTCCCTGGCTGCGCTTGAAGAGAGCGGTAAGTGCCGTGTTCCCATATTTCGGCAGGTTCAAGGCGAACAAATCCAGCTCGGTAACCACGTCATCCGGATGGGTGTCCCGGTACGTTTTGACGAACGTTTCATACATTTGAACCGTAACCGATTGCTCTAACGGACGGTCATTCGCTTTGATCATTAACACATTGGACATGTTGTTGTGCGGCCTCCCATTAACAATATAGGTTTCACAATAATTAAGCGCATGAGTTCGAAAATGAATACATTGCAGACTTGATTAGGTTTCCGCATTTCGCAATTTTTTATGAATGAACGGAAACGATTCACTCAAACACTACCTAAATCGTTGTTTTTTATTATTGAGGGGGATGCTTAATTGGTTTATCGTTGTGTTAAACGATACTAATTATTACTAAATATTGATTTTTTATGTAGTTTATTAATTAAAAAATCAACATCCATGTTCCGATATAAGCTCGCCTGCCGAGTTTATATAACCAACATTCCGAAAGCTGACCGATCACAAGGTCGGCCCTGGCCAAGCAAGTTGAATCAATTTTCTTATAAGGGGGTGGGACGGCCAAAGCGGTATCTGCAGCCAGAATGACACATGTTGTTTTCATATTCGGATTAGAGGAGGAAATTTGGATGACTACGATTCGGTTACGACAGCATGGAGTGCTTAAATGGCTGTTCGCAGGCAGTTTAGCTTTGATCACGCTGCTGTGCACGTTGATGATCGTGGAGCGTGCTTCCGCGCATGGTTATGTCCAGGCCCCCGGCAGCCGCGCTTACTTATGCAAAACGGGTGCCAACACCAATTGCGGCCCGATTGTCTATGAGCCTCAAAGCTTAGAAGCTCCGAAGGGATTTCCTGCCGCAGGCCCGGCAGATGGTAAAATCGCCAGTGCCAACGGAGCTTTTCCAACGCTGGATGAACAATCTCAGGCTCGCTGGAGCAAGGTTAACCTCTCTCCAGGCACAAATACCTTCAGCTGGACCCTGACGGCGAGACACGCGACGACCAGCTGGAAATATTACATCACGAAGCAGAACTGGAATCCCAATGCGCCGCTCACAAGAGATTCTTTTGATCTGACGCCATTCTGTTCGGAAAATTATAACGGTGTGCAGCCTGGAGCAACCTATACCAGCACCTGTAATGTCCCGAGCCGCACCGGATATCAGGTGATCCTCGCCGTTTGGGAAATTGCGGACACCGCCAACGCCTTCTACAATGTCATCGATGTGGACTTCGGCGGCGGCAGCGGCACTCCCGATACCACGGCACCCTCGGCGCCTTCCAGCTTGAAGGCATCTGCCATAACGTCAACAGGCGCAACGCTGACCTGGGGGGCTTCGAGCGATAATGTCGGCGTGACAAGCTACAAGGTCTACAACGGAGGCACGCTTGTCGCAACAACGGGAGGTTCCGTCCTCAGTTATCAGGTCACCGGACTTTTACCCAATACATCCTATTCGTTTACGGTTCGGGCTGTAGACGCTGCGGGTAACACTTCGGATGCCAGCAGTGCCGTAACATTCACCACATCTGGCACAAATCCACCGGACACCCAGGCACCTTCCGCTCCAACCGGTCTGCAGGTTGACGGTACACCAACTTCGGGAACGGTTAAATTGAAATGGGTGGCTTCGACGGATAACGTTGGCGTAACCGGCTACCGGGTCTACAATGGAAGCGCGCTGGCAGGCACCGTATCCGGCACGACGCTGACCTACACCGTCAGCGGACTTGCAGCCGACACGTCTTATACGTTTACCGTTCGCGCCGTGGATGCGGCGGGAAATGAATCGTCCGCCAGCAACGCGGTAACCGCCAAGACGGCTTCGTCCTCATCCGCAGCAGCATGGGCCCCCAATGTTGCCTACACACCAGGCACGCTCGTTACCTATAACGGAGCGACCTATGAATGCCGGCAGGCCCATACCTCGCTGACAGGCTGGGAACCACCGAACGTTCCGGCGCTCTGGCTGTTAAAATAACGGAAAAACGGCTTTCTCCCCGGAATTTGGCGGAAAGAAAGCCGTTTTATTTTGTGGCTGTTTCGACCGGATAACCTTAGTCTACTGGTCTTTTACCAGGATCCATCCCAGAATCCGATACCGTCATCACAGGTTTGACCGTCAGGTCGTTATGTACCCGAATTTGGCAGGACAGACGGACATTCGGCTCGTGAATTCCTTTGGTAGTAAGAATGGCTGCTTCGGCTTCCCCGACAGGGCCAGCATCGCCTTCCAACACTTCCACCCGGCAGGTCGTGCATCTGGCATTCCCACCACAGCGATGCAAAATATCCACCCCGTTGTCCTCCAGGGCCAAGACGAGCTTCTGCCCTTCCTCTGCTCTAATCGCTTCTCTGCCTTCCACTTGAATCGTTGGCATACGATCAACTCCTTTTATGATTTGGATCGAATGAACTGCTATTGCTAGATGACAGCTCCAGCCTTCTATTATTTCTTATCTCAAGTCTGAATACAATGAGAACTTTGTCCTGGGTGCATCCTTCAACGTTTCATTACCCCAAGGAAGAACTACAGAAGCGTGGCATACCATTGCCGGACATCTTTTTCCAATCGCTGCGCAATCTCCGGGAACTCGTCCTTCAAATTGACCCGCTCGCCCGGGTCCACCTCCAAATTCGACAAATGAACGTCGTCCGGCTGGGTGCGGTCAAAGTCGAGCTTGCCGCCAAGCACAAGCTTCCATTTGCCCTCCCGAATCGCAAGCTGGCTGCCATACTCCCAGCATATTTGCTGATGTGGAGTGCCTGCCCCTTGCGTCAGCATCGGCACGATGCTGCTTCCGTCGATCTCTTCCGCCGTGGGGACAGGGAGACCGGCGAGATCCATCACGGTCGGCACGATATCGGCCATCATGCCGACGTCATCCTTCGTCTGTCCGGCAGCGATAATAGATGGATAGACGAGGATGGCCGGTTCCCGAATCCCGCCTTCGAACAGGCTGCCCTTATGCCCGCGGAAGATTCCGGCGCTTCCGCCATAGTACACATCCTCTGTTCCGTCCAGGTAATTGCGCGACTCCGAAGAGGGTCCATTGTCGCTCGAGAAGAAAATAATGGTGTTTTCGTACGCCCCCACCCGTTTAAGCGCTGCCACAATATCGCCGACTCCGTCATCAACAGCCGAGATCATGGCCGCCATCAGCTGACGGTCCCTTGGGAGGTGACTGTAGCGTTTCATATATTTTTCCGGCGCATGCATCGGGTAATGAGGCGCATTATAAGCGGCATACAGGAAAAACGGCTTATCGGCAGCCCGGCTTGCCTCGATAAACTCGACGGATTTGTCGGTGATCAGATGCGTCAGATACTCGCCGTCCCGCCATACCTCTTTGTCGTTGCTCCATAAATCGTGCACGGGATTCACACTCGGCATTCCCCAGTAAAAAATGTGGGAATAATAGTCCACGCAACCGGCCTGGAAGCCGAAATATTCATCAAATCCTTTGGCATTGGGCTTGGTGTCCTGTGCCGATCCAAGATGCCATTTCCCGAATAAAGCCGTTCGGTAGCCATGTTCTTTGAGACGCTGTGCAAGGGTTTTGGCGTCGGCCTTTAATCCGCCCGTTCCCCTCTTACCGCCTAAAATATGGCTGACACCTGTTTTTGCGGGATACTTTCCTGTCAGCAAGGCCGCCCGGGACGGTGAACAAACCGGTGAGTTCGAGTACCAGTTGGTAAAACGTGCTCCATCTTGTGCTAGCGCATCCAAGTGCGGCGTACGAATCGCATCGGAGCCGTAGCAGCTCAAGTCACCGTATCCCAAATCGTCACAATAAATCACAATCACATTCGGTCTCGTCAAAGTTGAGTCACACCTTTTATGTAGTTTTAGGATGCATTCTTCCATCTTACTCCTTCGCCACAGAATGTTAGATTCCTTGCCTAAGCGTGATTTTTTAGTTTTTCAGGTGATTTCTTGTACGCTCTATATTTGTAGCAAAATCAGTGAATTTCTATTTCCTTTATAGAAAAGGGGCTTCGTATGAAGCGAAAAAAAGGACGCAGAACAAACACTGCGCCCTTCCGTTTAACCAACCATCTGGATCATATTGTCTCGTTATCATTGCGAGCTTGGCGTCATCCTCCCCACTCCGTGAATCGGCCGTCGGGAGAATCAAAAGCTTGTGCCCAGTAGTAACCAGGCGCCAGGATTCTGCGGGCGGCAAAGCCGGCTTTACCCGCGGCCGCATTGATCGCTTCGGATGAAGCGGTGTACGTACCTGTCGCTGTCGTGGCGCCACCGACATATTTTCCGCCCATAGAGGTAAACCGGCCGTAAACCGTTGCCTGAAGCCCGGTTCCCGTCTCTTTGTCGACGACCTGCAGGGACACGGTCGCCTTGGTCCCGTCGTAAGTGACCTGCATTTGCCCCACGATCATCGGCTTCAGATCGGTATGCCCCGTCATTGCGGAAAACGGCTGGCTTGCAGGCCCTTCATTACCGGAGGAATCGACGGCCGTTACCTTATAGACATATGTCGTATCCGGCAGCAGCCCGACATCGCGGTAATTCAGTTTGTTAGATATACCGGCCAGGTGGGCTGGATCCGGTTCAAACTGCGCATCCGTGCCGCGGTAAATACGGTACTCTTTCACGGTGGCGTTGTCGGACGCCGGCCCGTAGGTGATATCGACCCGCTGATAATCAAAGGCGGCTGCCTGCGGAGTGCCCGTAACAGCTGAAGGGGGTTCGCTGTCCTGCGGCGGCTGCCAGAACACGCTTCCCGGTCCCCATGCAGACGGAAAAATTCTCAGGTTGCCGTAATGATGGAGCGCGATCCCTCCGAAGGCAGGATCTCCTTCAAAAGCGGCGTACACTTTGTTCAGCTCCGACTCCATGTACATGCGGCCTTCCTCATAGAAGCTGATGGCCTCCGGATCGCCGCCGTCGGCGACATCGATCGTTTCCACGCCAATGACGACCGAATTCGGCTTGCCGATCTGATTGGCATAGTCGATTTCTCCGCGTGCTTGTTCAATGATCCCTGCGCTGCCGTCCGCCTGATCCCGGTAGTCCATGATCGAAATGTAATCGAGCGTATCCTGAACGTGCTGGGACATCCATTTGACCGAGCCGTTCCACGAAATGCTGCTGGCGTCCACCGATGTGTCGAACCAGCGCGGGATGGCGGCTCCGACCAGCAGGTTCAGGCCGGAAGCCTGCTTGCGGTCCATCAATGCCTTGAGCATGTCAAGGTACTGTACCTGAACCGAAGGTTTGGCACTTTTAAAATCACCGAGGCTGTAAGGCTCCGTATCAATGTTTACACCGTCGAATCTCTCCCTTGGATCCGAGGATAAATTGTAATTCAGGATACCTTCGAACTCGGCCACTGCCTGGGTCCGGTAACGGGCATAGGCCCCGAAATAGGGCGGTGTCGTACCGCCGGCGATCAAAGCCTGCACCTGATAGCCCTTATCGTGAGCCCAGCCGACGAAATCCCTGACCTCCGGCCGTTTTTCCTCCAGCATCCGCATGCCGAAATAGGGTCCGACCGCCAGGTACAGCGTCCGGATCGGTCTCTGCCCGAACGTCGACGTGTCGGAGGCCATAGCATCCAGCACATTACGGGAACCTGGGTTCATGATCAGGAGGTACGATTCATTCTCCCATATCCACATGGCCCGATCTTGACCGTACACCTGCTGGGTAACAGTTGTCGGGTTGGATGCTGCTTCAGCCTCCGCGGAACCAGAATCTGCTTTCATTTGTATCCCCTCATCCGGTTTCCCTTCATTAACTGTATCTTCCGAGGGAGGGGCCGTCAGCTCATCTTGTGCCGTGGTGACATCTTGAGCTGTTGAGGCATCTTGTGCTTGAGGTACCTCTTGCTCTGTTAAGTTATCTTGTACTGCTGAAGCATCCTGTACTGTTGAGACTTCCTTTGCGGTTGAGTCATCCTGCGCCGTTTCGTTATTTTGCAGCGCTTTGACATCTTGATCGATTTGAGCACTCTGGTCTTTCTGGACATTCAGTTCCGCTTCGGCATTCTGCTGGATATTTTGATCGGTTTGAACATCTTGATCATTCTGGGCATCCTGCTCTGTCCAGCCCTCTTGCTCCTGCTGGTCCTCCTGCAGCATTGCTTGGCTGTATACGTTCGCGACTTTCACATATTTTGCGCTGCTGTATCCTGTATTTCCGTTTGAATCCACGGCTTTCGCTTCTAGACTATTAACCCGTCCGGCATAAGCCTCCGTCTTCCACTTGTATTGGTATCCTGATCCTTTGGGTGGCGCATCCTTCCACTCTCCGCCGTTAATCCGTATTTGCACGTTGCTGACCGGGTTTTTACCCCCTGCTTGAATGAAGACATTGACACTCCCCTTCACGGGACTCGTTTCGCCTGGGCTTGTAATCTGCACTTGTGGGAGCGCGGCCCCCGGATTATTTACCTCCACCGACATATAGGGAGACCAGGCCACATAGCGGGTCACACTGTCTTTTCCCCTAGCCGCCAGTTCTACCGGACCGTCGTACTTGGAGAAATCGACGTCGGCATACCAGCTTCCGCTGCCGTCCGCTTCCGGATCATCCATGTGGGCACTGACGAGGGAATTGCCGCCTACAGCGAGCTCCACGTCATACACTCCTGAAAACGTTCCGGAAATCCGGGACATACCCGGTCCCAAGGGGCCAGAAGGCTGGTCTATCGCGATGAGAGGCGCAGCAAAGACAGGCAATGGAGGAATTCCAAACACCGAAAGAACGACCGTGAGAATCAGACAAATTCCGACGTGACGAACAACTCGCGGATTTCGGGCACGTCTTTGGGCATGCCCCTGCTTAATTGCCATAAGTCTCTTCACTTCCTTTACATAATGTGTGAATGACCTTGACATCTCAACGAAAAAAAGGGCTAGGAGGAAGGGTACAAGCTGAGGAATGTTAGTTTGAAGCGTTTACTTCTTCTTATTATGCCGAACGTGCGCTTAGAACCACATGTGACAAAAATGTGAACAATAAAAAGGGTTTCAGCAATTTTCCGCGGTTTTTCTACCCGAATTTCATCTTCCCGCCGGGTACCGCGATGTCCCCTGTACCTGGAAAAACCTTCAGTGAACAGCCGCACGTACGCCGATGGTAGAGGCATCGAATCAGTACCCTTTCCCCACATAGTAAAGGCTGCTCTATACACCGCTTTCCCGTTCCGATATAGTTGAGGTTAAGCAGTATGAATTCTTTTCCAGCATATATTTTGGGAGGAATCGGAAATGGAACCTTTTGCGCAGAACTTGTTACAGGACAAAGTGGTGTTGATTACCGGGGGAGCAACGGGCCTGGGCCGGGCCATGGGTGAAAAGTTCGTGCGGCTCGGTGCCAAACTGGCGATCGCAGGGCGCCGGGAAGAAGTGCTGAAGCAGACAGCCGAAGAATTTAATGATAGCGGTTACAAAATATTCTATGCTCCTTGCGACGTTCGGGAACCGGCACAGATTGCGGAGTTGGCGGATGCCGTTGAACGGCATTTCGGCCGGATTGACATTCTTGTCAACAATGCCGCCGGCAATTTCATCAGTCCCACCGAAAGGTTGTCCCCTCGAGCTGTAGACGCGGTGCTGAACATCGTTCTGCACGGCACGTTCTATGCGACTCTGGAGATCGGCAAACGCTGGATCGACCGCGGCCAGGGAGGCACCATGCTCAATATCGTGACGACCTATGCTGCCACCGGATCGGCTTTTGTCGTTCCATCCGCTGCGGCCAAAGCCGGCGTGCTGGCACTGACCCGTTCCCTTGCAGTGGAATGGGCACGTTACGGGATCCGCCAGGTGGCGATCGCCCCCGGCCCCTTTCCAACTGAAGGCGCATGGTCCCGCCTCTCTCCCACGCCGGAGCTGGAGCAGCAGATGATCGATCGCGTCCCTTTGCGCCGGGTCGGGAACAAAGAGGAGCTGGCGAACTTGGCTGCCTACCTGGTTTCTGATTATGCGGGATATATTAATGGGGAAGTGGTCACCATTGACGGTGGAGAATGGCTGCAGGGGGCGGGCGAATTCAATGACTTTCGCACGGTCACCGAGGAACAATGGGATGCTCTTGCTAAATTAACCCGTAAAGGGAAATAAGAAAAAACGTCTATCGGCGCACCTTCTAAGAAGCCAGACCGCATTTAGCGGAAGTTTTTCTTGCGATATAAGGAAGCCCAATCTCCGAAGCTTATCCTTTCTTATATCTAAAAGAAAAAACGTCTATCGGCGCACCTTCTAAGAAGCCAGACCGCATTTAGCGGAAGTTTTTCTTGCGATATAAATAAGCCCAAACTCCGAAGCTTATCCTTTCTTATATCTAAAATAACAGCACAAATAGGCTGCTCTGCATAAGGCAGCCTATATTATTGCGCTCATCGATGCCGTAAACCAGGTATTCAAACCTGATACTGCTTCAGGATTTCCTGAAGCTTCAGAGCCAGGCCAAGACGGCCGTCGATCCGGAGCGATCCGGTCATGTACGCCATCGTCGTGTTCAAGTCGTTCCGGAGCAGTTTCCGAAGATGGCTCTCAGACATGGTCAGCGTGCAGTCGGCGTCGTCCGAAGCGTCCTCCACAACCCGCACGGTTCCGTCATGGAAATATACCTGCAAATGTTTCCCTGTATCTTTGATATGAAAATGGTAGGAGGCGTGCAGCCCATCCATCGCCCCCGGCTGTTCGTTCATTTTTCCGGCCATCGCTTCAAGTTCTTGTACCACGCTCATCCATCGTCCCCCTCTTATCACTCTCTGTTTGCGCTTCAGGGACATGCCTTTCCAGCACCCGGAAGGTGCCGGTGCCGAAGGCGAGCAGATCCCCGTTCTCTTTGCGGGCATAGGCCTGGGCTGTTATCAGCTTGCGCGAGCTGTGGATGATCTCGGCCGTCACGATGACACGCCCTTCACCCGTGGAAGCCACGTAGTTCATGTTCAAATTCACAGTAACCACATTGGCTTCCGGCCTGGCCAGCATAATCAGTATGCCCATGGCGGAGTCGATGGCTGAAGCATGCATGCCGCCGTGCACGATCCCGATGAGATTGAGATGATGGGGCAAAATATCAAAGGCTACCACGACCTGATCACCTTTAAGTTCAATCAGTTCGCATCCGATAAAGTCCCAAAAGGTATGCTTCGCGGCGTTCTCCAGCTGCTTCAGCTTCAAGTTCATATTCAGGCTGTCCGTCGTTTCCGGATTCATATCCTTGCCCTCCTTCTCATTTGGCGTCGCCGTGTGTCATCCCCTATAGGTCGACCTTCGACTGATTGACCAGCTTCTCATTCTCTTCTTCGATCAGTTTGCGGCGAAGTACCTTGCCCACCAGCGTCTTGGGCAGCGACTCGCGAAACTCGTAGATCTTGGGCACTTTATACACAGCCAGCCGTTCCTTGCACCATTGCTTCAACTCCTGCTCGGTAACAGACGAGCCTTTCCGGAGCACGATGTAAGCCTTTACATTTTCGCCGCGGTAAGGGTCGTTCACGCCAGCCACGACGGCTTCCTCCACATCCGGATGCTCGAACAGCACCTCCTCGATTTCCCTCGGGTAGATGTTGTAACCGCCGGCGATAATCAGGTCTTTGCGCCGGTCCAAAATGTAAAAAAAGCCCTCTTCATCCATCCTCGCCAGATCCCCGGTGTACAGCCAGCCGTCCCGGAGCGTGCGCTCTGTATCTTCCGGCCGGTTCCAATACCCCTTCATGACCTGTGGGCCGCGGACGACCAGCTCGCCGATTTCGCCAAGCGGCAGCTCTTCACCCGTTTCGGGATGCACAACACGGGCTTCGGTATCCGGTAAAGGAATACCGATCGAGCCGTTTTTGCGTTTCTCCCATATGTTGTTGGCATGCGTAACCGGTGACGCTTCGGTTAATCCGTAACCTTCGATCAGCTTGCCGCGCGTGACCTCCTCGAACCGCTCCTGTACCTCCAGGGGCAGCGGAGCCGCTCCGCTGATACATATATTTATGGAAGAAAGGTCGTACTTGTGCACTTCAGGATGGTGAATCACCGCAATATACATGGTCGGCGCCCCGGGAAACACCGTCGGCTTCCGCCGGTCAATGATCTTCAGCACCTGATTGATTTCAAAACGCGGAACCAAGATGAGAGTTCCGGCATTATAAACTGCCTGATTAAGCAGCACCGTAAGACCGAATACATGAAAAAAAGGCAGCGCAGCCAAGTATTTTTCCTGGCCGATCCGTGCCCGGTAAAACCACAGCTGCGATTGAATCGTATTGGATACCAGGTTCATATGCGTCAGCATGACGCCTTTGGCGAACCCGGTCGTTCCTCCGGTATACTGAATGAGCGCCAGGTCCTGTTCCGCATCGATGTCTACCTTGACCGGGTCGCTGCTTGATTGTTTCATGAGGCGGGTAAAGGATACGATCCGATCGTCATAGGTGACGGAGACATGAGTTCCGTCTTTCTTGGCGGCAAGAGGGTATAGGATGTTTTTCGGAAAAGGCAAATAGTCTTTGACCGACGTGACGATCAGCTTACTGAGCGGCCTGTGGGTCATCGCCTGTTCCACGCGCTGCACCAGCGCATCCAACGTCACGATGATGCGGACGTCAGCGTCGGATAACTGATGCTGAATTTCCCGCGGCACGTACAGCGGGTTAGTCATGACTACCACGCCGCCCGCAAGGAGCGCACCGTAATACGCAATGACCTCCTGCGGGCAGTTAGGCAGCATGATGGCGATCCGGTCCCCTTTGCGGACACCCAGCCGGAGCAGGGCGTTCGCAAACCGGTTTACCGAAATCAGCAGGGATCGGAATGTCATTTTCTTCCCCATGAAATCCAGAGCAATATGCTCTGGATATCGGGAAGCGGAATCCACTAGAAATTGCGCAACATTCTGCTTGGGATACTCGTAACTGTGCGGGACCTCACTAGGATACTGATTTAACCAAGGTTTACTCGACATCCAGGCCACCCCATCTCACGAATTGTTACAGCACGTATTTTTCCGCGGCAATGACCTTTTCAGCGATTTCACGCTTCAATCCAAGCGTATTGACAGGCGACTTTCTCGTCAGCTTTTTCAGAACAGACAGCTGTGTCCGGAGCGTATCGCCCGATTCCATCGCGGCGAGCACTTCCTTCGCCCATGTTTCGATTTTATTGAATTCGTCATGAACGAATACGGTCGTCATCAGGATCGGCAGGCGAGCCTTGTCTTCGCCGGAGCGGTCGATGATTTTTTGCGTACGCAGCAGCGCACTTTCCATCGCATAGACGGAAATCATCATATCGGACAGATGGCTTAGAATCTCCTGTTCGTCCTCGAGCTTCAATTGATATTTCTGTACGGCCTGGGCGCCGGCCATCAGGAAAATTTTCTTTGCCATCTTGATCAGATGGGCTTCCTGATCAAGCGTTCCTTCGAAGGTTTGCGGAGGAATCGGCTCCAGAAGCTCGGCCTGCAGCGCCACGGCCTTTTGCATCAGCGGCAGCTGGCCCTTCATGGCCCGTTTCACCAAAGTGCCCGGAATGAGCAGACGGTTAATTTCGTTTGTGCCTTCGAATATGCGGTTGATCCGCGAATCCCGATAATTCCGCTCCACCCGGTACTCTTGAATAAAGCCGTATCCGCCATGGATTTGCACGCCTTCGTCGACGACGAAATCCAGCGTTTCGGAACCGAACACCTTGTTGATCGAGCATTCGAGCTGATATTCGGCAATGGCTTTGGCCGATTGATAGCCCACTTCTGGACTGCCGTGATCCACTTCGGCAAGGCCAACATCGAACAGACCTGCCGTGCGGTAAACCATGCTCTCGAGCGCGTACGTTTTCGTATTCATATCCGCCAGCTTTTTGCCGATCAGCGGGAAGGTGGAAATTTTACGGCCGAACTGCGTGCGCTCGTTCGCGTACTTGGCAGCCAGCTCAATCGTATCCTTGGAGGCGCCTACGCAACCGGCGGCCAGCTTGAAGCGTCCGATGTTCAGAATGTTGAAGGCGATCAAGTGCCCCTTGCCTACTTCCCATAACAGATTCTCTACAGGCACTTTCACATCCTCCAGGATGAGCGGACAGGTGGACGATCCTTTTATTCCCATTTTTTTCTCTTCCGGTCCGATGCTGACGCCTTCCATCGTGCGCTCCACGATAAAAGTGCTGAAGTCTTTGCCGTCCACTTTAGCATACACGATGAAGAGGTCGGCGAAACCGGCATTCGTGATGAACTGCTTGCTGCCGTTCAATACATAATATTCACCGTCCTCGGATAAGGTGGCTGTCGTTTTCGCCCCCAGCGCATCCGAACCGGAGGAAGGCTCCGTTAAACAGTAGGCGGCGATCTTCTCGCCGGTTGCCAGAGCAGGCAGGTATTTCTGCTTTTGCTCCTCAGTGCCGAAATAGACGATCGGCAGCGTGCCGATGCCGACATGGGCCCCGATCGATAACGCGAATGCGGATGCCTTGGTCAGCCGCTCGCTGATCAGCGTCGAACTGACCTTATCCAGGCCAAGCCCTCCATAGGCCTCCGGTACGTCAGCGCCGAGCAGTCCGAGTTCCCCGGCTTTGCGCATCTTCTCCACCGTAAGCTCATAATTCAGTTTTTCGATCGCTTCGTCATGGGGCACCACTTCACCGGCCACAAAATCCTCCGTTGTCTCGGCGATCATTCGGTGTTCTTCTGTAAAATCTTCCGGGGTCACCACATTGTGAAAGTCCGTGTCTTCAATGATATAACTGCCGCCGATCACCTTATTCATCGTTGTGCTCATCGTTCCCGTCTCCTTTGCGATATGAATTTTAAATATAAAAACCAAATCACTGTAGAACGCTTTCTGCCAGCAGTTGTCGTCTTACGGATGAACTTCAAACACGCCCGCGGCGCCCATGCCGCCGCCGATGCACATGGACACCACGCCGTAACCGCCGCCGCGCCGCTTCAGCTCGCTGATCAGGGTCGTCGTCAGCTTCGTGCCCGTGCAGCCCAGCGGATGCCCAAGCGCAATCGCGCCGCCGTTGACGTTCACTTTCTCTTCATCGATGCCAAGCTCCCGGATAATGTGGACGCACTGGGAGGCGAACGCCTCGTTGATTTCGAATAAATCCACGTCCTCCAACGTAATTCCGGCCATCTGCAGCGCCTTCGGAATCGCCTTGACCGGACCGACGCCCATAATTTCCGGCTCGACGCCGCTGAGCGCGAAGGAACGGAACGTGGCAAGCGGCTGCAGGCCAAGCGCCTCGGCTTTTTCCCGGCTCATGACAACGACCGCCGCAGCCCCGTCGCTGACCTGGGACGCATTCCCCGCCGTGACCGATCCGTTCAGCTTGAACGCCGGTTTCAGCTTGCCCAGCACCTCCACTGTCGTGTCGCTCCGCACGCCTTCGTCCACCCGGAATTCGAAGGTTTTCGTCTGCACTTTGCCTTTCTCATCCACGCTTTTTAGTTCGGCCTGAACCGGCACGATTTCGTCCTGGAACTTACCTTCCGCAATCGCCTGTGCCGCCCTGGCGTGCGATCTCGCAGCGAACCGGTCCTGATCTTCCCGGCTGATGCCGAAGCGGTCGGCCACTTCTTCCGCCGTATGTCCCATGGCGATGTAGACCTCCGGCATCTGCTCAACGATCTTCGGATTCGGCGACATCTTGAAACCGGTCATCGGCACATGGCTCATGCTCTCCACGCCCCCGGCGATCAGGATGTCGGCATGCCCCAGCATGACTCGTTCCGCCGCGAAGGCGATTGACTGAAGGCCAGAGGAGCAAAACCGGTTGATCGTCAGCGCCGGCACCGTCACCGGGAATCCGGCGTACAGCGACATGATCCGGGCGAAATTAAGCCCCTGCTCGCCTTCCGGCATGGCGCAGCCGATGATGATGTCCTCCACGTCTTCCTTTTTAAGGCCCGGCGCGCGTTCCACGACGGCTTCCAGCACCGTTTTCCCGAGATCGTCGGCCCGTGTCTGTGCCAGGCTGCCTTTCTTGGCACGGCCGACTGCGGTACGCGCCATCGATACAATGACTGCTTCTTTCATGGAATATCCCCTCCCGTGGATGTTAGTTGCGGAGCGCTTTGCCTTTGGTTAACATGTGGTGCATGCGCTGCTGCGTCTTCGGTTCCCCGCACAGGCTCAAGAAAGCCTCGCGCTCGAGGTCCAGCATATACTCCTCACTGACAAGGGTTCCTGCCGGGACATCACCGCCGGCGAGAACATGGGCCAGTTTTCGGGCGATCAGGTAATCATGGTCGCTGATATAACCGCTTTGCTTCATGCCAAGCGCACCAAGCTGAAGCACGGCCTTACCTTCCGCCCCGACGACTCGGACCTTCTCCTGCGGGATCGGTTCATAGCCGCTGCGATCCAGACCGAGAACAGCCTGCTTCGCCTGATAAATCTGAACATCCTGACTCACCGCGACACGGTCGCTTGGCCGCAAGTACCCGAGACGCTTGGCATCGTGGCCGCTCGTCGATACCGTCGCCGTCCCCACGGTTTGGAAAATGTGATTGATGTACGGCTGCAGATCCGCATCCGGAAGACCGGCCGTTTGGCTTGCCCGCAGTGCCAGTTCCTTGCACCCTCCACCGGCGGGAATCAGGCCGACGCCGACTTCGACAAGACCGTAATACGTTTCCGGAGCTGCGATAACCAGGTCGGCCGGCAAGCAGGATTCGACCCCGCCGCCGAGGCACATGCGGTGCGGCGCGGCCACGACCGGCTTCTCAAACCGCTTCAGCGCGTACATCGTGTACTGGAATTTCCGGATGATTTCGTTGATTTCGTCCCATTCTTCGTCCTGAGCTTCCATGAGGAGCAGCATAATGTTGGCTCCCACACAGTAATTGCGTGCCTGGTTCGCAATCACGAGTCCTCTGAAATTGCTGCGCACCTCGTCAATGCTCTGCGTAATCATGGAGAGAATGTCCTCGCCGATCGCATTGTTGGGCGAATGAAATTCCAGGCAGGCGACGCCGTCTCCAATGTCGATCAGGCTGGCTCCGCTGTTTCCTTTCACCACCTTGTTTTGCTCTTTCAGGCTGCGCAGATTGATGACTTCTTCCGGCTGTTCTACCTCACGGTATGCGCCCGACGCCACATGAATCGAATACAGCCGGCCCTCCTCCTGCTTGTAAAAGGACTTGTGTCCCGCAGCGACCCACTCTTTAACCCAGGCGGGAACGGTCAAGCCTTCGGCTTCCATCCGCTCCACGGACCGGGCCAGGCCGATGGCGTCCCAGGTCTCAAACGGTCCGAGTTCCCAGGAGAAGCCCCATTTCATGGCATCGTCGATTTCCTTGACCGAATCGGCGATCTCGCCCACCTTTTCGGCCGAATAGACAAGCACCTGCTTCAGAATGTCCCAGGCCAGATCCGAGTAGCGGTCCTTCGCCCCGAGGAGCGCCTTTGTTTTCGCTCCAGCTCCCTTGGCCATTTTCGCGGCCTCCAACGATGCCGATTTGGGCTTCATCTGCGGCACATATTCCAGCGTCTTCAGGTCAAGGGATAAAATCTCGCTCCCGGCCGGCGTTTTCTTTTTCAAATAGAAGCCCTGCCCGCTCTTCTCCCCGAGCCAGCCGCGTGCCACCATGCCCGTCAGCACGTCCGGCGAAGTGAAAACCGCCTGTTCGTGCTCATTCTCGACGTTCATCCGGACGTTATCCGCGACATGAACGAACGTGTCGAGCCCCACCAGATCCAGCGTGCGGAAGGTAGCGCTCTTCGGACGCCCCATCGCCGGTCCGGTCACCGCGTCGACCTCTTCCACCGTGAATCCCTTCTCCA
This sequence comes from Paenibacillus favisporus, assembly GCF_040545415.1. Taxonomy (NCBI): domain Bacteria; kingdom Bacillati; phylum Bacillota; class Bacilli; order Caryophanales; family Paenibacillaceae; genus Paenibacillus; species Paenibacillus favisporus. Next base: position 1,739,613 of record NZ_JBEPLV010000001.1, read on the forward strand.
ACATTTCCTGAAGAGTCACCAGCAGGCCGTAAGTACCGATCCGATTCGCAATAAAGTTAGGCGTATCCTTGGCGATGACGACGCCCTTGCCGAGCACCCTTTCGCAAAAATCCTTCATACGCGCCACGAGCTCCGGCTCCGTGTCCCGTCCGGGAATAATTTCAAGCAGCTTCATATAACGGGGCGGATTAAAGAAATGTGTGCCAAGGAAGTGTTTTCTGAACGATTCGCCGCATTCGGCCGCCATCTCGTTGATTGAAATGCCCGACGTGTTCGAGCTGACCACCGTACCCGGTTTCCAATGCTGCTCTACGCGCTTCAGAAGCTGCTGCTTCACTTCCAGATTCTCGACCACCACTTCGATGACCCAGTCGACGTCTGCAATTTGCGGCAGATGGTCTTCGAGGTTGCCCGGCGTAATCCGGGAAGCAAACGCAGGATCATACAGCGGAGCCGGCTTGATCTTGCTGAGCTTCTCAATGGCTGAAGTTGCAAGACGACTGCGTACCGCCGGATTTTCCGGCGTCAACCCCTTTTTCGTCTCTTCCTCTGTCAGCTGAGTCGGAACGACGTCCAGCAGTAAGCACGGGATCCCGACATTGGCCAGATGTGCAGCAATGCCGGATCCCATAATACCTGAGCCGATGACGGCTGCCTTGCGAATGGATTGGTTCATTGTGTGCTTGCCTCCATTTCAAATCCTTTATTGTGAGCAGCGGAATCCCCGAACACGGACAGCTCCAAAATTTCGGCGATATCCTTTGCTTTCACACGCTCTTCCACTTCCTTCATCTTCGTCCCGTCCTCCATCATGGTCAGGCAGTAAGGACAAGCGCTGCTGATGATGCTTGGATTCACTTCCAGCGCCTGCTCTGTGCGGGCAAGGTTCACCCGTTTGCCGGACTTCTCCTCCATCCACATCATGCCGCCCCCGGCGCCGCAGCACATCGCATTTTCCCGCGAGCGTTTCATTTCAACGAGCTCTACGCCGGGAATGGCCCGGAGGACGCTGCGCGGTTGGTCGTACACGTTGTTATAGCGTCCCAGATAACACGAGTCGTGATAAGTGATCCGCTCCTTCACTTCATACTGGGGTTTCAGCTTCCCTTCGCGGATGAGCTGATCCAGCAGCTCGGAGTGATGAAGGACCTCCACCCCTTCGAGCCCGAATTCGGGGTATTCGTTTTTGAACGTGTTGAAGGTGTGCGGGCAGGCGGTCACGATTTTCTGAACGCCGTATTTTTCGAAAATCTCGATGTTCTCCATGCACAGCTGCTGAAACAGCATCTCATTGCCCATCCGGCGGGGGGTATCCCCCGAATTTTTCTCCTCGTTGCCGAGAATGGCGAAATTGACGCCGGATTCGTTCAAGAGGCGGGCAAACGCCTTGGAAATTTTGCGGCTGCGCAGATCGTATGAGCCCATCGATCCGACGAAGAACAAATATTCAAACTGCGGATTGTCCTTGACGGTCGGCACCCGAATGCCTTCCACCTCGCCGGTCCAGTTGGCCCGGTCGTTGCGGTTCAATCCCCAGGGATTGCTTTGCCGTTCGATATTTTGCAGGGCTCGCTGCCCCTCTGCCGGCATGCTTCCCTCCATCAGCACGAGATGGCGGCGCAAATCGATGATTTTATCGACATGCTCGTTGCCGACCGGGCACTGATCCTCGCAGTTGCGGCAGGTGGTGCAGGACCAGATCTCCTCCTCGGTCATGACGTCGCCGATCAAGTTCATGTCCTGCGGACTTGTGTTCTGATGGGACCAGGTGGCCTTCTGCCATGCCAGCGTCGGGCGAATATCCGTCACGCCGTCCGCTGATGACCAATCGGGATGGGTTTCGGACACGGCTGCATCCAATGCATGCGCTCCACTCCCGGCAAAAGCATATTCGGGAACATACGGCGACTTACCGGTAACGGCTGTACCCTTTTCCGTCAAATGATCGCGTAGTTTAGTAATAAGATGCATCGGCGACAGTACCTTGCCGGTATTGGAAGCCGGGCAGACGTTTGTGCAGCGGCCGCATTCCACGCAAGCGTAGAAGTCGATCATCTGCTTTTGCGTAAAATCTTCGATCCTGCCGACGCCGAACGATTCGGCTTCTTCATCTTCGAGGTCAAGCTTGCTCAGCTTGCCGACTGGCTCGGAGCGGCCCAGCCAAATATTGACCGGTGCGGTAATGAGGTGAAAATGCTTCGATTGAGGAACATAGACCAGAAAAGATAGCAGAATAAGCAGATGGGCCCACCAAAAGATGTAGAACAATACGGATGCCGCCGTCCCGGACATGCCGGAGAAGATGGCCGCAATCGCTGAGGATATAGGTGCGTAAGCGGATGGCTCGAGGTCGAGCCGGATTCTTTCGAAGGTAAGCGACAGCAGCACAGACAGCATCAGGGAGAAGATAAAGAACACGACAATGCTCGGCTTCCACCCTTTCTTGAGGCGCGCAAGCTTCTCGCCATACCGGCGGTAAGCGGCATATCCCATCGCTGTAAGGACCAGAAACACCGTGATCTCCTGAAGCAGACCGAATACGTCGTACGCGGGAAGCGGAAGGTGGCCGCCGTCTGTCAGTCCTTTGATAATGAGATCCAGCGCGCCGAACTGAAGGATGATGAAGCCGTAAAAGATCACCACGTGCATAATGCCGCTCTTCCGATCCTTCAGCAGCTTTTTCTGGCCGAACACCTGTCGCAGGAACTCGCCCCATCTGCCTTCACGCTGCTTCCGGAAATCAACCGGCTTGCCGAGCTTCACGTACAGCATTCTGTGATACACCGCTTGGCAGAACAAATAAATACCGTACCCGGTCACTGCGAGAAACAGGAGTAAATTGACGATTGGCCACACCATTTGTCATCCGTCCTTTCTTCGTATTCACCTAAGTTTGGCGACGGGTTACATTTCGTAAGCGGTTACAAAGCTTGTTTAAAAATAAAATCTTACCTTGAAAACATTGACAACTGGCACTGTTTCCCATAAGATTAAGAAAAATGAATGAGGATTCATTCAGTTATTTGAATTCTAACACCGGGGTGGCCTGATGACAAGTAGAAAATTGGAAAAATATGAGTTGATTTTGGATGCAGCCTTAAAAGTAATCGCGGAGAACGGCTATCACGGCTCCCAGATTTCGAGGATTGCCAAGGAGGCAGGCGTCGCGGACGGTACGATTTATTTATATTTTAAAAACAAGGAAGATATCCTTATTTCTCTGTTTCAAGCCCGTCTCGGAAATCTGGTCTCCATGTTCAACAGCAGCGTGAAGGAAACGAATACCGCCGATGAAGCCCTTCGCAAAGTTTGCGAAATTCATTTTACCGAGCTCGAAAACAACATCAATCTGGCCTATGTGACACAAATCGAGCTGCGTCAGAGTTCGTTGGAGCTGCGCAAAGCCATCGGGCTTGTCGTCAAGCCCTACATTCAGCTGATCGAGCATATCATTGAACAGGGGATTGCCGAGAAATCGTTCCGTGCAGACCTCGATGTCAAGCTGACACGCCTGCTGATTTTTGGGGCGATGGATGAAGTGGTCACCTCCTGGCTTATCTCCGGCCGAAAGTATTCCCTTTCCGCTCAGGTGGATAAGACAGTTGAGTTTTTCTTAAAAGGTTTAAAATAACGCGTTTGAGAGAGGAGCTTGTCCGCATGAATATCTACGTTATGCTGAAGCAAACCTTCGACACGGAGGAACGAATCGTCATTTCGAATGGACAGATTTCCGACGACGGGGTCAAGTACGTCATCAATCCGTACGACGAATATGCGGTAGAAGAAGCGTTGTTGCAGCGGGATGCGCACGGCGGTACCGTAACCGTCGTCTCGGTGGGACCTGAGCGCACGGCCGAAGCGCTGAGAACGGCACTGGCCATGGGCGCCGATGAAGCCGTGCTTATTGACGGCGACAGCATTCCCGGCGACGAGTTCAGCATCGCCACAGCGCTGGCGGCCTATTTCGGCCAGCAGTCCGTAGACCTCATTCTCGGCGGCAACTTCTCTGTAGATTCCGGCGGGGGTCAGGTCGCTGTAAGGGTAGCCCACCTGCTGGGCCTGCCTCACGCTTCCTCGATCACGAAGCTGGACATTGCCGGCGGAAAAGCATCCGTGCAGCGGGACGCCGAAGGCGATACCGAATCGCTGGAGGTCGCCCTTCCTGCGGTATTCACCGCGCAGCAAGGGCTTAACGAGCCGCGGTATCCGTCGCTGCCCGGCATTATGAAGGCGAAGAAGAAGCCGTTCCAGCGTCTCGGGCTTGGCGACCTCGGCCTAACCGAAGCGAATGTAGCCGCCAAGACGAACCGCCTCTCCCTCTCCTTGCCGCCTGAGCGCAAGGCCGGGCAAATCCTGAAGGGAGACCTTGCCCAGCAGGCCGCGGATCTGGTCCAGCTGCTGCGTACCGAAGCCAAGCTGATTTGATGAAACCGATAAAAGGAGGAATCCCGAATGAGTAAAACGTTTGTGGTCGTAGCCGAGGTCCGCGGTGGCAGCTTGCGTCAGGTTTCGTTGGAAGCGCTTCAGGCAGCCTCCATTGCCAAAAATGAAGGAGACGCCGTCGCTGCCGTGCTGATCGGGTCGCAAATTACGACCCTTGCTGCAGATTTAGCAGGCTATGTGGAAGGAAGGGTCTACGCTGTGGACCACCCCGAGCTGGAAATCTACAACGCTGAAGCTTATTTTGATGTCGTGCAAGGTGTGTTTGAGCAGGTGACGCCTGACGTGGTCTTCCTTGGCCATACGGCACTGGGCCGGGATCTTGCGCCGAAAATCGCTGCCCATTTGGGTGCCGGACAAATTTCAGACGTGACGGCGATCGAGCAGAACGGCGGCGAAGCGGTCTACACCCGCCCGATCTACGCAGGCAAAGCGTTCGAGCAAAAGTCGTTCACCGGCGGCCCGCAGGTCGTGACGATCCGCCCGAACAATCTGGCTCCCGCACCAAGCGTATCTTCGCCTGGGGAGATCATCGAGATCGATTACGCCCCTTCCGGCTCCCTCCGCTCGATCGTAAAGGACATCGTGCGCAAGACGTCCGGCAAGGTTGACCTGACCGAAGCGAAAATTATCGTTTCGGGGGGCCGCGGCGTCAAGAGTGCCGAAGGGTTCAAGCCGCTCGAAGAGCTGGCGGATGTGCTGCACGGCGCGGTGGGCGCTTCCCGGGCGGCCTGCGATGCAGGCTACTGCGATTATTCGATGCAGATTGGCCAGACCGGCAAGGTCGTGACGCCGGAGATCTATATCGCCTGCGGCATCAGCGGCGCGATCCAGCATTTGGCCGGGATGAGCCAGTCGCGGGTCATCATCGCGATCAATAAGGATCCCGAAGCACCGATTTTCAAAGTGGCGGATTACGGCATCGTCGGGGACCTGTTCGAGGTCGTGCCGCTCCTCACCCGCGAGTTCCGCAAGGTGTTGGTTTAACGGCTCGTTTGACGTGATGAAGCCACATCGTTTCTATATCTAAAAACAAAAGCATCCGTCAGTCGGTCCACCACCGGCCTGACGAATGCTTTTTCCTTGTCTTGTCGTGTTCGATGCGGTGTTCAAAGGGACAACGCCGCAGCTCAGACGTTTGCCGAAGCTAAAGCTTCTTTAATCTTCCGGTTCACCCATTCGCGCTTGGCGATCAGCCATTCTTCTTCGCGCGGGTAGCGGCTGAACGTGATCGGCTCGGGCAAATCTTCCTCCAACGCCTTCAGCACATTCTCCCTGCCGATCTTCGATTCGAGCAGCTGGAGTGCACGCAAATCCTGCAGCGCTTCGTTCATGACCTCAAGCCGGATCGATTCGACCGGCACGCCGCCAGGTCCCGGATACACGATAAACGGATCGCCTGACGGAAAAGCTTTGCCGGCATCGGTCGTTTCGTACGGATCGATTTCGCCTTTGGAGTATTGCGAATAATAGAAGTTATACCCCCAATGCAAAAATCCGGCGGCGTCAAACTTGTACAGCTGGTAGCCCAGAATCCGATTGCGGGCCGAAGGGAAGCACATGAAGCGGTTAGCCACCTCTTTGTATTGGGAACAACAATAGTACGTCCAGAGCGGTTGGACGTTATTCTCCAGAAACGGCTCGATATGGTTGCTGGCCGGAATAGGCGTTTTCACCAAGCCATTCTCAAAGAAATCATAGTCCGACAGGGCGTCGATGATCGGGAATCCTTGCAGCAGACCGCCCAGCAGCTTGCTCGCATAGCCATAAGACTCCAGGTGATCCGCCCCGGGCTCATCGGAGATGTGGAAATAGCTTCGTTCCGTCAGGTTATTGGCATGAATCCATTCTGTTAGCGCCGGAACAAACTGCTCCAGGAACAGACGATACGATTCACCGGTGGCATCGGTCTCCCAGCCGAAAATCTTCTGTGGATTTCCGTCTACGGATGCCATAATCTTCGGCGCATGCTTCGCCCCCCACTGCGTGAACAAATGGGAAAATTCAAAATAGCGGATGCCCTTCTCATCGCACAGCTCAACCCATCTTGCGAGCCGATCAAATCCGAACGCGTATTGATTTTCCCCTGTGACGGTCACATCCACAAGCTGAACCGTTGGCCGCTCTCCGCCGACCTCGGTGTCCAGCGGCGGCGTAAAGACGGGCGTCAGAATCATATTCATGCCATGCTTTACGGCCGTATCAATGAATTGACCGATCACCTGCCAGTGTTCTTCACTGAATACGTCCAGCTTGTAATAAGTCGCCAGGCAGTCTGCATGGAACCATTCGGTATGTATCAGCTTCTGGGGAGGCAGCTCTTCCGGAATCAGCTCAAGCTGGAAAGTCTCCTCTCCGGCAACTTCCCCATCCCCGGATGTAAAACGGACGGTGATCGGGTAGCTTCCCGCCGGCATCTGCCCATTCAGCTGAAGTGTGATCCACACACTTTGCCACTCTCCTGGTACGGCCGGAATGGTTTGTTCTTCATCCAACGGATACAGCGGATCCGGAAATAGTCCCGGCTCTGCACTCAGGACATGTTCATCGTGATCCGGATATACGGGAAAACCGGACGGCACGAGGCCAACGCGGCGTACCGTAACCTGCAGTGCAGCCGGCGCATCTACGATGACCCTAAGATCATTTACCGGGCTGTCCGTCCGGTAAGCAGCTTGAAAAGCATACGTTTCGTTACTGAGCATCGACCCGCCGGTCACGGGATGTTCGGTTCCCTGTCCATCCGGAAATACTTTGGATAACGAGCTGAGAAGTCTGGTCTGAAATACATGATTCTGATTCATTGAGCCAATGATCCCTCGCTTTCAAACGGTATGCTGTATCCTTCGCTGTCCGTCCCCGGCATCCTCTTTAAAAAATCCAAAAATAAATATTTTTTTAATCTGCAAACACTTCCCCATCTTCCGGAATGATTACCCGGCTGCTGTATCCCGCCTTCTCTATCGCATCTCTCAGGTCATCCCTTGTTACAAAGCAGTGATTGATCGCTTCCATGTGAACGGCAGCCACCTGGGTATCCGGATGATGGCGCAGAACCGCAAGCACGTCATTCACATCCATAATGATCGGATCCCCCGTCACGAAGCGGGCGCCGCCGGCATTAACGATCGTCAGATCCGGCTGGTAAGCATCAAGCGCCTCTTCAACATCACGGCACCATATTGTATCGCCTGCAATGTAGACCGTCGGCTCGCCTTCGGCTTGAAGAACAAAGCCGCATACAGGCCCCATCTGTTTCCCGATTTCTCCCGTTCCGTGCTGACCTCCGGTACGGGTCACGGTGATTCCCTGAAACGTAACGCTGCTTTTTACCGATGTTGTGCGGGTAAACCCGGCTGCCCGGATCTCGCCTTCGTCCTCCGGCTGGCAGAATACTGCCGTCTCCTTGCTGATTTGCTTCTGGGCAGGCTCATCCCAGTGATCCGGATGCCGGTGGGTGACCAGCAGCGCATCCGGCTGCACGAGCTTTTCCACCTCCACTGGCAGGGGGACCCGCGGGTTGCGCAGTTCATTGGCGGTATTGATTACCGGCGGGTTGGCCTCCTTCTCGCTGAACATCGGATCAACGAGCAGAGTTACACCGGCATATTCAATAAACAATGTGGCATTGCGGATCAATTGAATTTTCATTTCCATTCACTCCCGGTTTGGTTTATGATTCTGTTATTCACGATACCAGTATAAAACAGGAAAACATGTTCTTTACATAGCCTGGCGAAACGATATTGGTAGCTATATTTTCACGGTGAAAGGAGTGAAGGGCAAGATGAGCAAACAAGATATCGATGAGATCGACCTTAAAATATTGCAGCTGCTGGTGGAAAATTCACTCCAGTCCAACAAGGAGATCGGAGAAAAGGTACATCTCACCGGTCAGGCGGTGGGTGCCCGCATCCGGAAGCTCCAGGATTTGGAAGTGATCGAGGGTTATACGCTGCGGTGCAATCCGGGCAAGCTCGGACTCCAGGTCAGTGCTTTTATTACAGTCTTTATGAAATCCGCGGATACGCATGCTTCGTTCCAGCATTACATCCAGCGTACCCAGCCCATCGTGGAGGCACACCGGATCAGCGGTGAAGGCTGCTACCTCCTTCGGGTGCAGGTGCCAACCCCGATGGACCTCAATGACCTTCTGGGCGAGATGGTTCAGTTCGGCAATTATAAGGTCAATTTGTCCATCGGCCAGCTAAAATAGCCAATAAAAAAGAGCTCCCCATCCTGTTCGAGTGAACTGTGACCCATAAGAAGGACACTTTGAAAAAAGTGACCCTCTTGTGGGTCATTTGTGTTTTAATCAAGATAATAGTTAAGGAGCGGATCGA